>NZ_JBXPSX010000003.1:0-1378740 GCF_058252315.1 Cupriavidus sp. PB-02 | reverse complement strand
ACTCGTCTTCCCGCTCGTTTTGGTGCTCGTTTTGGTGCTCGGGCACTCTAGCATGTGATGGTGAGGTTCTGTCAACACAATGAACCTCACCATTGACGACGTGCGCCGGCCCTACCGGTCGACGCGCACAACGAACCTCACCACACGCACAAACAACCTCACCTACATCAGCAGCCGTTTCCTTCTAGCCTTTGTCTAGCTTGGGTAGCTAAGACTTCTCCACAGGTCACGCACAATCCATCTCACCTTCGTGGCTCGAGCACAACGAACCTCACCTTGTTGCGGGGCAGATCTCACCTTGCCCACACAGTAAACCGCACTATTGCAGCACAGCAAACCTCACCTCTGACACAATGAACTTCACCTTTTGAAGGTTAAGTCCTTGATGAAAAAGGATTTCGGCGCTCCTTGTTTGTAGGTTGGCTTGTTTACTTCAAAAAAAACCTAACCAACACCGGGCCCGCAGTCATGAAACCTATCCGCGCATACGAGCCGCTCACCGCGGAGCACCAGATTTGCGGTACTGAGCCTGCATCCTCGGAGAATTCCTGGCTTTCCTATAGGCTCCGCTCAGGGCAGAAAGCGGAGCAAGTGCTCATGCGGCGAACAAAATCACCCTTACGACCGCAGGCAATGCCACGCGCGGAGTGTGCACAGCGCCATATCCACTGGCGCCCAGCATCATGGTGAGGTTATTTGTGCAGGATTAAGGTGAGGTTCATTGTGCTGCCCCGTCCGACCATACGTCCAGTTGCACAATGAACCTCACCATCGCGCGAGAGCGAGTGCATGGGTCTTGGTGAGGTTTATTGTGCTGTATTGGCGAACTCGCCCTTGTGGGCCACCCTTGGGCCGCCCTCCCCGACTGGCCGTCTTGGATAACGCATGCAACGTGTCACGAAGGTGAGGTTGTTTGTGCAACGCGGAAGCCACGGCGTTAAGCAGCACAATGAACCTCACCTTGACTGGCTTCCCCTGCTGAGGCTCTGTCGTCCGACAAGGCAAAGGTGAGGTTGATTGTGCAGAAACATGGAACCTACTCCCTTCCGCACTGCCCTGGGCCCCACGGGACAAATGAAGGTGAGGTTGATTGTGCCGCGTTGCTTGCAAGTACAGCTGTGGAGATCCGCTGAATTGCACAAACGACCTCACCTTGCTGATGGGGTTCAAGGATGCGGGCCGTTGAAGGTGAGGTCATTTGTGCCGCTTTTCGGTGGCGGCTTCCAAGGGCTGAAACAAACACTGCAGAGTGAGGTGCCCCTTGTGACCCCAGGGGCTTACAAGAAGTGCCTAAAATTTAGGCAAATCTGTTGTTTTTGAGGAGTCTTTGCTTAAAAAACAGCGGTTTATGAGCCATGGCTCAAGTATTTCCTGTATTCTGAGCTTTCTCGAATTTTCCGGAAAAACCTCAGAATGGTGAAAACGAGCCAACTTCCTGCAGTCGACCGAACTGTACCGCTTGAGCAGATATCCCAGTTCGCGGAAAAGGTCACCATTTTTACGGACGAACTTCGCGAGACGATCCTCGCACCGCGGCCAAGAAAGACCGCACCGATTTTCAAAACAGGGGAGATTGCGGAGATGTGCAACATCTCACACTCCCAGGTTCAGTATCTGGCGACCAAGGGCGATGGCGAGCTGCCCCCTGGCACTGCGGCCGGTACTGGGCGTACCAGGACCTTCACGCTGGCAGAGGCTCGCATCTGGGTTCAGAAGGTCTCGGACATTTATCAGACGCCGCTTGTCACGGGAACGAGACAGCCGGAAGGAAAAATCGTCATTACCGCCCAGCTCAAGGGTGGGTCGGCCAAGACCACCACGACAATGTGTCTTGCCCAGGGGCTGACATTGCGCGGCCGAAAAGTTCTGGTGGTCGACCTCGACCCTCAAGCCTCACTTTCGGAGCTCTGTGGCTTGTATGCCGAAAAGGACGTCACGCCGGAAGACACCATCCTGCCGTATATCTATGATCAGCAGATCGAAGGTGGGCTGCAGGCACGCGTTCAGTCGACCTACTGGGATGGCCTTGACATTATTCCAGCGCACACCGAGTTGATTGGGGCAGAGTTCCATCTGCCCGCTATGCAGAAGATCAAGCCGGGCTTTCGTTTCTGGACCGTACTGCGGGAGGGGCTGGAGCCATTGCGCAAGGACTACGACTACATCCTCATGGATACGTCGCCGTCGCTTTCGTACCTCAACCTGAATGCCTTGCTGGCTGCAGACGCGATGGTCATGCCGATGGTCCCTGAGAATCTGGACTTCATCAGCTCGCTGTCGTTCTGGCGCCTGTTTTCAGACGTCTCCAAGAGCTTCATCAAGTACGAGGCGGACAAGAAATACGACTTCGTCTCGTTGCTGCTCTCGAAGGTTGACTACGGGCGCACTTCGTCGGCCCCCATCGTACGAGCCTGGGCGCAGAGCGCTTACGAGAGCTGGCTGCATTCGATTGAAGTGCCCTCGAGTTCTGTGATGAGCACCGGGGCTCTGGCGTTCTCAACGGTTTTTGACGTGAGCAGCACGCATAGCGCAGCCAAGTCGCTGCAGCGAGTGCGCCAGCCGATTGTCGAATACTGCCGATGGCTGGATGAAATCTATGCGGAAAAGTGGAGGAACGCGCAATGAGCAATATGCGGGAACAGCTGTTGGCGAAGACGGCCAGCATCCGGAAGACCTCGGCTATTCAGCAGGACGAGGTCAAGCGTAACGACCGGACGCAGACGGCACCGGGCCTGGCTGGCGCATTGGCCGTCGCGCAGATCCGTGTCCAGGAGTTGGAGGCGGCCGGCGTCGCTTCGCAGCTCGCTGTTGCGGATATCGGGCCGAATCCGTGGCAGCCGCGGCGCGTTTTCAACGAATCCAAGCTCTCGGAGCTGGCGGAGTCGATTCGTGAAGTCGGGCTGATGCAGCCCATCGTGGTACGCCGCGCTGAAGGCGGCTACCAAATCGTGGCGGGTGAGCGCCGGTGGCGCGCTCACAAAATGCTGGGGCTCGATGCGATCAAGGCGGTTGTCGTGGAGTGTTCTGACGCCGACATGGCGGTGCTCGCGATGGTGGAAAACATCAGCCGCGATGACCTGTCGGACTACGAAATCGCCCTGTCTATCCGGCAGACGGAGAAGGAATTTCCGTCGCGTGTGCGGCTCGCCGAGGCGCTTGGCCTGTCAAAAAGCGGCCTCTACCGGTTCTTGAGCTTCGGGCAATTGCCAGATTTCGTGTTGCAGGACCTCGACCTTCAGCCGCGTCTGCTGGGTGGGAGTGCGGCGGAAGCAATCGTCACATCAATCCGAAAGTATGGCGAGGCGGGGAATGATGCCGCTAAAGAGATCTGGCCACTTGTTGCATCGGGAAAGATGGAGCAAGGGAAGGCCGCTGGCGCTATCAAGGCACTTGCGACCCGGCGCGCCTCGGCGCCAAGCGCCGCGAGTGAGCGAAGCATTGATAAATTCTTCTCGGGCAAGGAACAAGCAGGCTCCATTACGAAGGATGTCAACGGCTTCACGGTGAAAGTTAAAGCTGGGGTGCTAACCGCAGCCCTGGAGACGCAGATTCGGGAGCTAATTAGCGAGACGTTCCACCACCAGCCCAAATAAGCTTTCCTAGAAGAGTACATAGCCCGCCTCGAGCGGGCTTTTTTTTTGTCTACTCGACGCTGACATCGCCGCGAGCAGACTTTCCCAAGTATGGACGGAGCTAGCGGCGGGTCGAGCCTCCCAAGTTGGGACGGTCCGGGCGCGGCTCGCCGACGTTCCCAAGACGGCGCCACATGCAGGCCGTAGACTTTCCCAAGTTGGGACGCTTCAGTGCCAATCGCAGACCTTCCCCCGGTAGGACGGTGAGGTGCGGCTCGAAGACCTTCCCAAGTTGGGACGGTGGTAGCCGTAGCTCATCGAGTTTCCCAAGTTGGGACGGTCCAGGCGCGGCTCGTCGACGTTCCCACGGACAGCGCTACATGCTGCAGGCTGACTTTCCCAAGTTGGCACGCTTCAGTGCCGACGTAGAGCTCCCCAAGTAGGGCGGTGCCAGGTGCGGTTCGAAGACCTTCCCAAGTTGGGACGGTGCTAGCCGCAGCTCCGCGAGTTTCCCAAATTGGGACGGTCCGGGCGCAGATCGCCGACGTTCCCAAGGGCGGCGCCACATGCAGGCCGACTTTCCCAAGTTGGGACGCTTGACTGCCAATCGCAGACCTTCCCACGGTAGGACGGTGCGACGTGCAGGCTCGCGGACCTTCCCAAGTTGGGACGGTGCTAGCCGCAGCTCCGCGACTTTCCCAAGTTGGGACGCTTGACTGCCAATCGCAGACCTTCCCACGGTAGGACGGTGCGACGTGCAGGCTCGCGGACCTTCCCAAGTTGGGACGGTGCTAGCCGCAGCTCCGCGAGTTTCCCAAATTGGGACGGTTCAGGCGCAGATCGCCGACGTTCCCAAGGACGGCACCACATGCAGGCCGACTTTCCCAAGTTGGGACGCTTCAGTGCCAATCGAGACCTTCCCACGGTAGGACGGCGCCACATGCAGGCCGACTTTCCCAAGTTGGGACGCTTCAGTGCCAATCGCAGACCTTCCCACGGTAGGACGGTGCCGCGTGCAGGCTCGCGGACCTTCCCAAGTTGGGACGGTGGTACCGCAACTCATCGAGGTTTGCAAGTTGGGACGGTCCAGGCGCGGCTCATCGACGTTCCCAAGGACGGCGCCACTTGCAGGCCGCAGACTTTCCCAAGTTGGGACGGTGCTTAGCCGTAGCTCGTCGAGTTTCCCAAGTTGGGACAGTCCTAGCGCTGCTCACGGATGCTCCCAAGGTGGGTGGGACGGCGCCACATGTGAAGCTCGCTGACTTTTCCAAGTTGGGACGCTGCCAACTGCTACTCGCAGACCTTCCCAAGTTCGGACCCGTCTCAGTACCTCAAAATCCCGGGAGGTCACGACGGGTAGGCAAAGGATTTGGGGAGCGGCATTATCCGCCGGCATGCCGACCCGTTCAGTCGAGGGAGGCTGGGTCACCGCCCGGCCATGAGTGCGAAGTTCGCTTGCGATAGAGCGCGGCGAATTGCTGGCGTCGTGCCCGCTCGGTGCGAACAGCGGCAAAGCTTGCAGAGACGCGTAGCCAAACAGCCGCTGCACTCACGCCGCATGCCGTTGCGTATCGCCCCGCTTCTGCTCTCAGACGCGGTACTGTTTCGCGGGCGACGGCCTGGCTCCCAAAGGGTATGTCTGAGCGCGTGCGGGCCAGCAGGCTACACAGATGCCGGGTGCAGCCAAGCTGGGGAAGAGAGAAGAATCCCGGCGCAGCACTGCATACCGCCACAATTTTTGCTTCAGCGCTTAGTGGAAGAGTCGCCAATGCCCAGAGGGGACGGCGCTTGTCTACGTCATCAAATCACGGCCCATTCGACTGAATGCACCGAAGGATCCCGCAAGCGCGTGCGAGTATGCTGCGCAGCGTGGTCTGGCCCCACTGCGGGGAATGCTTGGCCATCGGGCCGGATACGAGAGTGTCTTTCGACGAAGCCCCCTACGCGGCGCCCGGAATCTTGCCGGCCAACGCGCGTGCTACGTCTTCCAGCGTCTCGTGGGTGTACCGCCGCGTAGTGTTGATGTCGCGATGTCGCAAGGCGCGCTGCACGTCGGTCACCGGCACGCCAGCGCGTAGCAGCTGCGTGGCATGGGTATGCCGCAGCCAGTGCGTCGACGCTGCGTGCAGCCTGGCCGCCTGCTCGCCTTGGTGCTCTCGCTCTAGGCGATCGGCCGCCTCGGCAAAGGCCGCGCGCACGATCACATAGATGCCTTGGCGCGTACGGAGCGGCCGGCCCAGCATTGCTTGTAGCTCGAGCGGGTCGGCTACCGGCGCGGCGCGCTGACGTCCGCCCCCGATCGCCGGGATGACCGCGATGGTGTCAGTGGCGCTCGGCGCGGGGGGCAGACCCACCAGGCGTCGGAAACGCGCCAGTTCGTCCATCGCGTTGTCGCACGGCACCAGCGGATCGTCGCCACCCTTCGCCTGCCGGATACGCACAGTCCAGAACGTGCGTGACCGGCCAGGCTGGAGTTCGAAGTCCGCCCACGTCAGCGCGGCAACCTCGGAGGCGCGCAAACCGGTCTGGACCAGCAGCGCAAGCAACAGGCGGTCGCGCGCCTTGTGCAGTTGCGCCCACAACGTCGGCGCCGGGCGAGCCTCGATCGCTTCGAATACCGCGACGACCTGTTCCAGTTCGAGGAAGCGCCGCTGTGAGCCCGGGCCGGTAACGGCACGCGCACGCGCACGCGGAACCATGGCGAACGGATTGACCCGCAGCGCGCCGACCCGTACCAGCCAGTCGAACAGGATGCCCACAATGACTGCGCTCTGGCGCCGCGACGCCTCGGAGAGCGGGCCGCGCAGCGGCCGCCAGCCAGGGCTGGCGCGGCGCGCTCGGCCGTCGCCGACTGCGTGCGCGGGCGGGTCGCGCAGGAAGGCAAGGTAGCTGCTGGCATGCGCGACCTGCCAGGTGCGCAGCGGCCGGCCGAGCTCGTGCGCGTACCAGAGCAGTCGGTGCGCCTCGAGTTCGTACTGGCTGCGCGTGCTGGTGCGCAGACCGAGACCCGCGGCGGACTTGGTGTCGAGCCAGGCGAGCACCAGTTGGGGGTCGGAGAGCCCTGCTGGCAGCACCGGGCTAGCCAGTGCGTTCGGCGGAAGGGCTGAGGTATTCATCGGCAGTACGGGCAGGGCTCTGGTCAATCGTCATGGCGGGCCAAGGCGGCGGTGGGCGGCCGGGTTGGCGCGTCGCCGGGCCAGACCCGAGGCGGTTCTCCAGCCCAATGCGACGCATTATAGCCAGCGCCGACATTCAATTACCATTATTCAGATAATGGTAAGTAAAATGGCGAGGCCGGCCCCGTACTACGCGCACTCTCGCAATGCCAGGATTGTGGGCAGGAAGGCTTCTGCGACCTGCTTGCATCGCTTGAAATCGCGGTGGGGAAAAGGCTGTTGGCTCTGGAGCTTCGCGCAGCGCGAAACTCGGCTGACGTTGGCCTCCAGGCGCTAGTAGCTCAGGCCCGGCTGGCGCGGGTGCGAAGCTGGCCGGGCGTGAACCCTTCCGATAGCTCCCCGCGCTGCACACAGAAGTGCCGCCACAGACTACGCATCAATTGATCCAGGCCGGTGGCCGAGTAGCCTGCCGCCACGCCCGCAAGCCGCTTGTTGCGCCCGCGCTTGGTGGCAGGCTGTACCGTCGGGGCCAACAGCGCTGCTTGTGCCGGCGGCATCATGCTTGGCCAGCCGCGATCGGCCCAATGCGCCTGCAAGGCCTGTCGGGCGGCAGCGTCAAGGGCCACCAGTTGCTGCCGCGAACCCGGCCGTCGCAGTAAGGTGTCGTCGGGACCCGCATGCAGGCTGGCGCAGCGCAGCGCCGCCAGCTCGCTCAGTGGCAAGCTGGCGCTGCGCATGAGCTGTATTGCAGCAAGCGCAGCACGATGTCTCGGACCCTGCCGCGCCTCCCCCAACCAGACCAGGAAGGCCTCCACGTCGGGTTGGACGGACGGCGCGCGCAGCGCCGTGGGCGCAGCGGCGGCGGCTTGCCTTGGGATGAGCGGGGCGCTCGCCAGATGCCCGGCCTTGACCATTGCGCGTAGCAGCGCCCGAACCACTCGTAAGGCGGCCGCCACCGAACTGGCTCCCAGCGGCCCTTCGAATGGCCGCCAGTGCATCCTGTCGCGCGCCCCGCTCGGGCCGCACCAGAACGCCGCCGGCTGAGGGTCCGCTAAAAATTCCGCATAAGCTTCAAGATCGCAGGCCTCCAACGCCTGCAGCCCCTTCTTGCGCGCTGCATTCCACAACAGCAGCCGCTCGGCCTCGCGCCGATAGCTGTTGCGGGTATGCGGCGCCCGGTCCTGCAGCCAGGCGCGTACGAACGCCAGATCGGCGGCAAGCGCTGGCCCTGCCGCGGTACTCGGGGCCGGCGCCAGCATATGCTCGAGTGGTACGGGATACGGCATACCGGGGGCCAAGGCCAAGGGCACCAGCGCGTCGCGGCGGGCGTGGGCGGCAGGCGGCAGCACATAGGCTTTGACCGCCGCGGCGCCCATGGCCGGGCGCTGGCGCACCAGCCAGTGCGTGATGACCTCGGCCGACTGCGCGCCGATGCGTGGTACCGTGCGCCACCAGCTGCTGCCGCGCCGGTTCGCCAAGGACGTCAGGTCCTCAATCCGCCGGATATTGGCCGCCACCAGCCGGCGTGCCAGGCTCGGCTTGAACCAGAGCGACACCTCGTGCTGGGGCTGCGGGTAGCCTTGCCCAAGCCGCTCGAGCGCCGACACGGCGTCTACCCGCCGGGACATGCCAACCTCTGAGCGCGCGCGCAGCGCTTCGAACATGCCGGCGATCTCGGGCTGGCCATGCTGCAGGGCGAACTGCACCAGCCGGTCGCGCAAGGCCAGGATGCGCTGGATCGCCTGGGGTTCGCTCAGGTGCTCGTCCTCATCCGGGTCCAGCAAGTAGCGGTTGGCGATGTCCACCGGCCGCATGCCCTGCGCATAGGCACGGACCACGGCAAATTCGGTGCGGGTGAGTTTGGTGACGGCGTGCGTACTGGGATCCTGAGCCATGGAGGCAGCGCTAAGTGCTTGAGCTATAACAATATTCAGCAGAAGCCATCTGGAACCGGGCTGAAATGCTGACTAAAGCGCAATGTAAATTATTTTTGTGCCGGGCGCTACGCCTAACGCTCGGTGTGGACTGCGGCCACGCCTTGCACGCAAGAGGCGAGGATGCGCCCGTGGAAGATAATCCTGTGCGCGCGGGAACGAGAAAGGTGGCCAGCCGTCGGCGGCAGACTGCTTAGTCGGGAACTGTTGGCCGCTGCGCTCGCGGACTCAGGTGGAATTCGCACCTGCCTCGGCAACTATCGCCCGTATCAGATTGGGGGGTAGCGCTTCGCGTGGCTTGCGGAACGTCTCTGAAGATATCCGCCACACCCATGGTCGTCGTCTCGGGCACGGGAACGCCGAAGTTCGGGCACGCCCGGCTCGTGTAAAAGTTGCACTGAATCCCTCCTGCTGCTGCGGTAACTCTTGGGGGAGGCATCAGGGGGAGAAGGGTCGGAGGCGGCGCTATCCCCTCCGGCTGGCTCGCAAGGGAGCCCAGGCACGCATGCTGCCGGATCAGCGCTTTCCTGCGGAAGATTTCGTCGTCCGCCGCCCCCTTGGGGGGCACTCGTTGTCCGGTGCGTACCCCAACTCTCGCAGATGTCGAATCGAGAGCACGAGGACGCGTGAGTCGGAGTGCGCATAACATGCGAATGAATGACGGCCATACTTTGCGCCTATACAGTACCCGTCATGCCCATGCACCCATGTCTCCTCGTTGCTAAAGTCTTCAAGCCGGGGCGGGCTCCGCAATTTCCCGATCCAGGGCGCGCGCGGGGGTCCCGCACACTCCGCCATCATGACACCTGTTGCCACGCGCTGCGCGATGAAGCTAGATCACGGTCGAATCGTCGTCTAAGAAACCGTCGTCGCTCAGGCCTGCATCGAGATTGCCGCTATCCGATCCCCAATAGCTCGCAGCGACCGATGCCTGGTCATCGTTCCCGTAGTAGTTGTTGACGACGTTCGTTTCCGTTCCTGGCGTGTTCATGCCGGACTGCTCCAGGATCGCGTTCTTGCTGCTGTGGCCGAACAGGTTCTCGATACCCTGGAACAGGAAGGCACCGCCAGCCACGCCGGCAGCCGTCGTTGCGATGCTGCCCAGCGTGCTGCCGAACCCGCCGCTCAGGAAGCCCGGCCGGGGCGACTGCGCCGGGGGCGTCTGCAGCGCAGGTGACACGGCCTGAGCGGGCGCTGGCACGGGCGTCGCGGCAGCGGGATTCGCACTGGCACCCCACGCATTCTGCTGATCGATGAAGCTGCGGGAGCCGCTGGCCTGCGCGGCCTGCAACTGGCCCTGCAAGGCAGCGATCTGCGCCTTTGCCGTCGACAAGGCATGATCGAGCAGCATGGCCCGCTGGACCAGCAAATAGGCGGCGTCCGGCTGTATCGCGACCGCCTGGGCGATGAGTGCCTCCGCCTGCGGGTCCTTCGCGCCGGCGCGGGCCTGGGTCAACTGAGTCAGGAAGACTTCGAGTGCTTGCGTATCCTGCGGAGTCATGGCGTCTCTATCCCGGTTGTTGGTACGCCGTCACTCTATGAGGCAAGACTTAAGGGAGACTTAAGGGGCAGGGGACATCGAAGGTGATGCCGCAGCCCGCGCTCGAGGATGTGCAGAGGCCTTTGCCTGGAAGTTGATGCGCTGCCGAAGCCGGGCGCCGGGGTGCCGTCAGGACGAAATGAATTCCGCCCGTCGCGCCGGCTGCGATTTTCCGCTGGCCTGACGCGATCGAAGAAAATCGTGCACAGCTTTTCGCTCCCGGCTGGCCAAGAGCGTACCGTCGGCGATCCGCTGGAAGAAGTACGCTCTGAACAACTGGCGGCGGCAGGCGACCCCCATCTTTCGATGCCTCGCTGGCGCTCGAGATGTTTTGGCTTCGGCGGGCCGGTCATCGACGCCTTAAGTGTCTCTTGCTGACAGACCCGCAAGCCCGATGGGGCCGACTAGCCAGCGTAGTGCTAGCTATCAGTGTGCTCTATGATCGATATTTGCGCAGCGATTCTGTGGCCGGATGAGCAATGTCCCGGCGCGACTTGTGTCGAATATTATGTAATAAAATCAGTTACTTACCCTTGATATAGCGCGCCTCAATTGGGCTGATAAAAATCTTTTCCGTCGAATGAACAGATTCATCCTTGCTTATCTATCTAGTAGTAGATAGTATTCGGGCCATGGACAGCGACGCAGCACCACACCAACGGCAGCCACGCAAAGCGGTCCACGCAATACCAAGCACTTTGTCAGTACCGGAGGCGGTCTTTTTTTGATTCTTCGCATCTATCTACTAAAAGATAGTTAGATGTGAGGGCGAGGAGAAGATTGCTTACTACGCAGCACAGACATTGGCCCTCGATCAGCTACCCAAACCAGCATCGCCCGGCCCCAACGCAAGGAAAACATCATGAACGCCAAGACCATCCTGACCGCCGCTGCTATTGCCGCCGCTTTCGTAGCAGGCGTTGCCCAGGCTACCCCGCAAGAGGCCGGTGAAGCGTACAGCTACACCTATCGAGTCAACGATCAGCGCAGCTCCTTTACGGATGGCGCTCGCATCACCAGCCGTGACGTCTACACGGACGGCGCCCGCGTTAGCAATCGCGACGGCCTGACCGCAAGTATCAGCAACCGTGACGTCTACACCGACGGCGCCCGCATCAGCAATCGCGATGGCCTGACAGCGAGCATCGGTAACCGTGACGTCTACGCTGACGGTGCCCGCATCAGCAATCGCGATGGCCTGACCGCGAGCACCGGCAACCGTGACGTCTACACCGACGGTGCGCTGGCCTGATACCGACTCCCGTCGCCACGGCTTAGCCATGATCGCATCCCAGACGGTGTCCGATACGAGCACCGTCTGCCTCTCCACAGGCGAGCCACCGTGAAATCGATCCAGCAGCTGGCCATCTTTGCGCCAAATGGCTCCGCCATCTACCGGTAGCACAGTGGCCGGAATGATTTTGAGCTTTACGCATCGAGCCAATCATCGGCATCAATTAACCGTGCAGGGCGCCTCACCCCACCAAATCGTTCCGCGCGCAGATGCGGCTTCGGAGTTCTTACCGCCCAGGGTTCTCAGATCCAGCATGCCTCCACTCGAGGTCCACAAGAATCCATGCAGCTGACCGCGATTCGTCTGAGCTACTCCTACTACTTTGACACCCGCATTTATCGCCTTTGCCATGGAGTACGTGCCGTCAAGCGTACCGAGGTCCTGGATGGAAGCGTTGAGGTAGCTGACTATCGCATTTACCGGCACCGATGCCTGGCAATTGATTCGTACGGGATCGATGGCCCATTAACTTTGAGACGGAACGGGTGACGCTGAACCTTTCCAAAGGCAAGGCCGTGAGTGGTTTCTGGCGGGACTGGATTGGGGGCACTGCTGCATCGACCGGTTGAATCAGCAGTCGAAATCAGTCGCCACCCACACGCTGACGAGATGTCATCCGCTGCCGAAATCCGCTTGGGTCCACACCATGCTGTTTGTGGAACGCCTGTGAGAAATTGCTGCGGCTGGAGAAACCAACGGCGTGCGCCACCTGGGAAATTTGCAGGGTTGTGGTCGCCAGCAGCTCCGCGGCCTTGTGCAGCCGAACCGCGCGCAGCATGGCCATCGGCGTCTGGCCGAACGCTCGTTCGAAGTGCGAAGCGAACGCTGAACGGCTCATACCGGCCAGATCGGCCAATCGCTGCACCGACAGCGGCGCTTCGGGATGTTCAAAGAGCTTCTCCAATGCGAGAAGCAGGCGGGGATCGGCAACGGCCGCTGTCCACGACAGCTCCGCGTCTTTGTCCTCCACCTGGCGCCGCAGCAGCATGATCAAGCATTGCTTGAGCAATGCCTCGATCAAAACCCTCGAGCCCAATCCGGGCTGTGCGGTTTCCGCCAACAGCATGACGAACTGGTCCTTCAGCCCCGCAGGCCCGTCGAATCGGGTCACGATTGGACGCCGCAGCATCCTGAAGGGATCGGCGGTACTCGTCGCGAAACGCAACTCCCCACATGCCATCTCAACCCCCACTGCTGCCTCGCCCACCTTCACTGTCGGCGCCGTTTCGCGCGCGGACCATGAGCCAAGCCTTGCCCGATCCACCGAAACGGTTGGCGACTCGAGCTCGCACTCCAGCCGGTAGGAAACGCCCGGCGGCATCAAGACGAAACTGTGCGGCTGTAACGCGATGCGGTGGCCATCGCCTGCGTCGAGCGTCCCGCGACCGTCCAGGCAGTAGTGGAGGCTGGCCGTTTCACACGCTTCGAAACGCACGCTCCAGCCATCGCGGATGTCGCACCGTGTGATGTGCGTGACACCAATGTCGAGTGTGGCAAGGAAATGTTCGAGCACACGATGTGCAGCAGGGGAGGATGCCATCATTGGACGAATTGAAACCAAACTAAGACCACCTGGAACCTTGCCATTCCTATCATACCTACTCCAATCCCAGTCTTGATGGAGGTTCCCATGTTCGATATGAAAGATCTTGCCCGTTTGAAGAAGCTGGACGAAAACGCTCCTGAAGCGATGAAACGCTTCCTTGCCTTCGACCATGCAGCTTTCGCTGACGGCGCGCTTTCGGTGCAGCAGAAGCAGATTATTGCGGTGGCCGTCGCGCTGACCACGCAGTGCCCATATTGCATCGCCCTGCATACCAAGGCCGCCCACGATGCCGGCGCCACCGATGAGCAACTTGCGGAAGCCGCACTTGTGGCGGCGGCAATTCGGGCGGGCGGGGCCGTAACGCATGCCACGCACCTGTTCCGCGACTGAACGCCGCTCAAACGCACCTTCCCGCGTGGGGATAGTCCCGAAGTCCATGGGGCGACTTCATATCGGTAAGGGACGCGCCTGATACGTCTCTGGAACGAGGAATTTTCCGAAATCGCCGGTTCTGGCAGAGCTGGAACCGGCCGCGCCGGAATGCGCGCACGCGCATCGTCGCAATGACAGGAAAGGAGGTCTGCGCCACCAGGGCGTGCTCCTCCGCCACACACCAAATCTGTTGAGGAGTAAACATGCAACCCATCACCTCCGTTGCCACAACGCGGACCAACGAAGCCATCCACAACCACGAAGCGTTGCTGCGCTGGTCCCTGGTCATTGTCTTTCTCTGGTTCGGTGGGATGAAA
This sequence comes from Cupriavidus sp. PB-02, assembly GCF_058252315.1. NCBI lineage: Bacteria > Pseudomonadati > Pseudomonadota > Betaproteobacteria > Burkholderiales > Burkholderiaceae > Cupriavidus > Cupriavidus sp. PB-02. The sequence continues at coordinate 1,364,989 of NZ_JBXPSX010000003.1, read as the reverse complement.
TTCACCGCCTACGAAGCGCAGGGTATTGCGCCGTTCATTGAGAATAGCCCCTTCATGGGTTGGCTCATCGACGCATTCGGTGTTCGTGGAGCCAGCGGTGTCATTGGCGTGCTGGAACTGTCCACCGCGGCGACGCTGGCCGTCGGTGCATTCCATCGTGGGGCGTCAGTACTTGGTGCAGCCATGTCATGCGCGACGTACGCCATCACGCTGACGTTCTTTCTCACCACCCCCGGCGTGGCCGAGCCGACTGCTGGTGGGTTCCCGGCGATCTCCGCGCCGATCGGTCAGTTCCTGCTGAAGGACCTCGTGCTGTTGGCCGTGTCCGCTTCTCTGCTGCGCACGGCGTTAGCACGTTGGCAAGCGGCGCGTTCCTGATTTCACAGGAGCACCAAAGTTGCGAGTTGGCCGTCGCTTCCCGACCCATCTCGGCCACCCGGCCTACACCGCAATTAAGGCCGGTAGACGCTCTATAACGGCCATCCCAAACGATGTTTCGTTTCAGCAGTACGCAAGTAAGCGACTAGTTCTTCCACCTTGAGTCGGCTGAAGCGATCAAGCATCGTCGCTGCGAAGGAGGATCGTGGAGACCATGCATATGTTGTTGAAAGCTGAGCGGCCGCGCCAGCGGAAGTAAAGCACCGAATTCAAGGTGATGGTCCTGGCGATGGTTCACCAGGAAGGAGTAATGGCGGACGGAGTCCGTCAACGCGACGAATTGAATGTGAGTATGGAATCGGCACACGCTCGGGTTAAGCCGGACTGAAGCCGCTCGTGGAACCATGTGGCGTCGCAGCCAGCATGCGATTACCGGGAGGCGTCTGTGGTTCGTCCAGCCACTAGCCATGTACGTAGCTCGCCGATGCCCTTCGCGTTTATGGTTCCGCGCGCTTCCAGCAGGAATGGCTTCCCAAGCCGTTGCTGAGTGGCTTCCGTTATCTGAACGCGGCCGGCCACACCGTGGGACTCCATCCGGCTAGCAATATTGACCGTTTCGCCCCACAAGTCATAGATGAATTTTCGTCGACCGATCACACCGGCAACGACCGCGCCGCTGTGGATGCCAACCCGCAACTGTAAGTCGTACCCGCTTCGCTCGTTGAACCGGTTCAGTAGTTCCATCATGTCCAGTGCCATATGGGCGGCCCGGGCTGCGTGGTCTGCAGCGGGGGAGGGCAGGCCGGCGGCTGCCATATATGCGTCGCCGATCGTTTTGATTTTCTCTAGCCCACGTTTATCGGCGATATCGTCAAAGTCGGCGAAGATCTCGTTGAGTATGGCCACCAGTCGTTCTGGGCTCAGGGCAGGCGAGAAGCGGGTGAACTGAACGAGGTCGGCAAACAGCACCGAGACTTCTTCGAACCTGTCGGCGATGATTTCCGGTGGGCCGGCGGCGATCAGATCGGACCGCAGCTTCAAGCGTTCGGCGATAGGAGACGGCAGTACGTTGAGGAGCAGCCGTTCGGTGACCTGTTGCTCGCGAACAAGCTTCTCGTAGAGGTGCCTGAGTTCATCGCTCTGGCGAACGATGGTTTCCCTGCTTGCTTCCAGCTCACATACCTTGCGCTCGAGCGCGTTGCCGTACTGCAAGGACTCACTGTGCAGCAGGCGCACCTCCAGCATGTTCCGCACCCGCATCAGTACCTCGCCGAGATCGAATGGCTTGCTGACAAAGTCCTTCGCGCCGGCCTGCAGTGCGCGCAGTTTGTGATCGGGTTGGGCGGTGACAACGATCACCGGAAGGTAGCTGGCCGGCTGGACGACCTTGAGGTTCTCCATGACCTCGAACCCGTCCATGCCAGGCATCTGGAGATCCAGCACGATCAGGTCATAGTGGTTCCTGCCGTGAAGCTCGGAAACCATGCGCGGATCGGTGGTTGATTCGACGCTGGTATATCCGGCCGCATGCAGCATCCTTTCGAGCAGCAGGACATTGGCCTCCAGATCGTCAACGACCAGGATTCTTGCAGCCAGGATGTCCGATGGGTGGATCATGGCAAGCCAGTTCGCGGGACTCGGTGCTAGCCCTGGGCAATGAATCCTCGCGGCTGTTCCAGTGCGGCGTTCAGTGCATCCATGAATTCATGGATCCTGATGGGCTTGGTCAGGTACCGGAAGAATCCTGCCTTCATGCCCCGCTCGATGTCGCGTGGCATGGCATTGGCACTGAGGGCGATGACCGGAATATGCATCGTCTTGGGGTCTTCGCGCAGGCGCCCCAGTGCTTCGATGCCGTTGATGTCCGGCAGATGGATATCCATCACGATCACTTCGGGCAGGGAAGTGCGCGCGAGCTCGACTCCGAGAATCCCGGTAGCCGCGGACAACAAATGCACGTCTGCCCGGCGGGCGAGGAGTTGCTCCAGGAGCTTGAGGTTGGCGGGGTTGTCTTCCACATACAGCAGGGTGTGCATCGTGGATGAAGCTTCGATTGACGACCGGACAGGTGAGGCGGCCTCCGCGCTCTCGCCAGCCATCGCGGGAGGCGCGGCAGCAGGCAGTTCGACCCGGAACATGCTGCCCACGCCAGGCGTGCTTTCGACGTCGATGGTTCCACCCATCAACTCGGCCAGCCGCTTGGCCACCACGAGACCAATGCCGGTGCCTTCCACGGGGCCTGCCTCATGCCCCAACCGATTGAACGGTTGGAATAGCTGGGCCAGCCGTTCCGGTGTCAACCCTGCGCCGGTGTCGCGCACGCTGACGCATACGCGATGCTCCGTCGTCGTCACCTGCACATCGACCGAGCCCTGGTCCCGGTTGTACTTGATGGCATTGGAAAGCAGGTTGAGGAGGATCTGCTTCAGGCGGGTTCGGTCGGCACGGACGAAGCAGGGTAGTTCGCCTGCGGGAAACCGCATGCGGACCGTGCGTTTCAGTGCCTGCTGCTCAAGCATTGCGTGGCACTCGCGCAGGGTGTCGATGACCGATACCGGCTCGGGGGACAGCGACGCGTGACCGGCTTCTATCCTGGCCAGATCAAGGACTTCGTTGATGAGCTCCAGCAAATGCCAGCCCGCTTTCAGGATCTGGTCGATGCTGGCCTGCTGCGACGCGGTCGGAGGCGGAGACTCGGAGGCCATCAGCTGCGCGAAGCCGAGGATGGCATTCAGCGGATTACGCAACTCGTGGCTCATGCTCGACAGGAACTCCGACTTCGCATGGTTGGCGCTTTCAGCAGAGGCCTGGGCCTGCTTCAGCGCTTCGATGTCGGTGCCGGATGCAAGCCACTTTACGATCTTGCCGTCAGCATCCTTCAATGGTGACCCGCGTTCAAGGTGCCATCGGTAGGCGCCATCGGATGCCCGTTTCAGGCGATATTCGATTTCGTACTCGCAGCCTCTCGCCACTGCGTCTGCCCAGTGGCCGATATTGCGCGCGAAGTCCTCGGGGTGGACGGCCGATTTCCAGGCGCCGGAGCGGGTTTGCTCAAGACTGAGGCCGGTATAGCTCGTCCACCGTCGGTTGCAGTAATCGATCCGGCCATCCGCATCGGCGGTCATGACCATGTGAGGGATGCCGTCGGCAAGCAGCCTGAAGTGCGGCTCGCCCTCCCTGAAGTCGAGGGCGGAAGGACGATCCTTTCCCGATCCGTCATGAGGCTGCCTGCGCATGATCTGCCCCCGCAGTCGGCGGTCTGGCGCCTGCGCGCAAGAGGCGATGGCAGGCCGGCCGGAATCCGCGTCATGAAGGAAAGCATACTCGCAGCCACTGCCGGTGCAAACCGGCATGCGCGGGGAGGATCCTGGTCAACTCGCGAGTCGACAGTGCGCCACTTGGGGCGGCTCAGCCGAGGCTGGATGCCACTTCAATGCCGCGCAGAACATGGATACGGCTCAACATGTCGCTGGCCTGGCTCAGGAAGCCCTGGCGTGCGCGTCCGGACAGCGTGACGGGTTCCATCAGCATGACGCTCAGCGGGTTCTGCGGCACGTCGTTGAAGCGAAGCTCGTAGTGCAGATGCGGTCCGGTCGCCCAGCCGGTCTGGCCGACGTACGCGATCAGTTGCCCCTGCGTGATGCGCTGGCCAGGCTGGATGCCAGCGAAGCCCGACAGGTGCGCATAGTATGTCGAGTAGCCGTCAGGATGCTTGAGGATGACGATATTGCCGTAGCCCGTCTGCTGGCCGACAAAGTCAACCGTCCCGTCCGCTGTTGCGAAGACCCGGGTTCCTGTCGGGGCGGCAAAGTCGACACCCTTGTGCTGGATCCATTGGTGGTGCACCGGGTGGTTGCGCCAGCCGAAGCCCGACGACAAGCGCGAGAACTCGACCGGCGAGCGGAGAAACGGGCGCGCCATGCCCCGTCCGTCGAAGGTGTAGTAGGCACCGGAATTTCCGCCATCTGCGCCGTCATACCACAGGGCCTGGTAGAGCTGGGCGCGGTTGACGAGTTCGACGGCCACGACGCGACCGTTGCGCACCAGCGCACCGTCACGGAAGCCCGCCTCATAGACAATGTGAAAGCGATCGCCCTGGACGATGTCGTGCTGGAAATCCACCACGCCCGAGAAGATCGAGATCATCTGCCGGACGATCTCGTCGGGCACATTCGCGGCGTCCATCGTCTTGAAGAACCCACTCGCCGTGATGGTGCCGGAACGCATCTCGTAACGCAGTTCGTTCCTGACCGCCTGCAAGTTCGCCTTGAAGGCGGGCTTCTGGAAGTCGCCAGCCCGCCGGATCAGCAGTTCGCGCGAGGCGGTGGCATTGCCGGCAACGAGGGCGCGCAGCGAGACCAGCAGCTTGTCCTGGTCGACCTCGGCCTGGACGACCTGGTCCGGCTGGAGGTTGAAAAGGGTGCGCGCCGCCGGATCCCTGGAAATGAACTGCTGTGCGTCGGGATCTTCCACGCCGAGCCGTCTGAGCAACGTGGCGATCGTGTCGCCGCGTCGCATGGGCTCCTCGTGGATGTAAGTTGCACCGGCATCCGCCAGCTTTTCGAGCTGGTCGCGCACGTCGGGCAGTTGCAGGGCTTCCAGCCGGCGTGGCGCACCAGGGTCATGGTAGGCGCTGCGCGGCGCCACGCCCATGGCTGCCGCCATGCAAAGCATGAGGACAGCCGCCAAGCCGGCTGGCAGCCAGGACGGTGTGTATGGGCGCATTCCCCGTCTCCTGTCTGACCCGCGCATCTTGCCGACTACCCTTGCTGCCCCGTCGGGCCCTATCGGGCGCCGATCTCCCGGCGGTCAGGCGACATCCTGGCCAGGTAGCGGGCCACTGCCGGGATGTCTTCGTTCGACAAGGCGGCGGCAATGCTGTCCATGGCGCCGGACGCGTCATGGCGTTTGCCGCTCTTGAACGCGGCAAGCTGTTGCCCAAGGTAGCTCTCGCCCTGGCCGGCGAGGCGTGGAGCCAGGTCCTTTCCGGTCAACCCTTCGGCATGGCAGGCCTGGCAACTGCGCGCCTGGACCACAGCCTTGCCGCGCGCCTCGAGCGCGGCGCTGGCCGTGACATCCGGGCTACCTGTGGGCGCCTGCTTTGTGTAATAGGCTGCCAGCAACCCGATCTGCTCATCCGTCAGGTTCCTGGCGAGCGGCCCCATGGTCGGGCTGTCGCGCTGCCCGCTGGCGAAGGCGCGCAACTGCGCCTCGATAAAAGCCGCCGGCTGGCCGGCCAGGGCAGGGTACTCGGCATTGTGGGACTGACCGCGCGGGCCATGGCAGGCGAAGCAGGTCTCCGGGAATTGCGGCCAGCGTCCACCATCGGTCTGGCTGGCTACGGCCTGGTTATCCAGTGCCGTCCCGAACCGGTGATAGCCCACGAGGTCGGGAACGATGAAGGCGGCCACCGCCACCACGGCCGCAGCCGCCACGAGAACAGGGCGCTTGTATTTCATTCATGCCTCCCGAACCGGGTATGCCAGGGCGCCCAGCACCTGCAGGGCGGCGCGGTGGCCGGAACGCACGGCACCATCCATGGCGCCAGCCCAGATGTCGGCCGTCTCTGTGCCAGACCAGATCAGCCGCCCTGTCGGCGGATGCAGGTACTGGCCCAGCTTCGTCCAGAAGCCCGCCGGCATCGGGTTGATGCAACTCATCGACCAGTTGTCGACCTTGCCCCAGTCGAGGTCGTGGTACTGCATCGGCTTCAACGCCTTGTCCCCGAACGCCTGGGCATAGATGGCCGAGAGGATGCGTGCGGCAGCCTTGGGCTCGGCGGGCAGGAAGCCAGGCTTGACGAATGCGCTGATCACGCCGACTGAGCCGTCTGGCGGCGAGTTGTCGACCGACCAGATCAGCGGGCCGTCCAGCGGCACAACCTGCCCGTTGAATCCCCTGTCGCGCCAGAAGGGCCGTGCATAGACATGCGCTGTCTTGCGCATGGGCGCGTGCGCCGGCCAGAGCCGATGCAATTGCGCGCGTCCGGCGGGCAGCGGCGGGTCGAAAACGACCTGCTGGCATAGCGCCGGATTCAGTGCGGCGATCACGTGGCGCGCCCGTACCACGCCCTGGTCGGTGTGCAATTCGACAATGTCGCGATCCCAGCCAACGATCTTGCGTACCGGGCAGGACAGCCGCACCTTGTGGTCAAGTTCGCGTGCCATCCGGATGCTGAGGATCTGCGCGCCGCCGACGAAGCGCGTCTCCTGGGCGCCGCCCTTGATCCTCTCAAGCGTGTCGTAGTCGCTGTTAGCGCTGTTGATCACCGACAGGTAGTGCAACAGTCCCAGTTGCGCCGGTTGCGCGCCGAGCGACAGGGTTGCGGCCAGGCTGAAGGAGAACTGTTCCTCGTTGCTCAAGTCTTGCCGTGCCAGCCAGTCGCCGAGCGACAGCTTGTCTAGTTCCGCCGCGTTTGCCGCTTTCCAGGGTGCGCCGCTGGGTACGCGGCGCGCCAGCTCGCTGAGTTTGGCGGCGACCTTTCCCTGGGCGCCGACGCCGCCCTTGAGATCCTGCGCCACGCGGACGTCGCCGGCCAGGAACACGGTCTTGCCCTGGTAATAGGTTTCGAAGGTGTCGACGCCGAGCTCGCGCGCCAGGTCAGCAATGGCGGTCTGGCCGGGCCCGATCCACTGCCCGCCGGCTTCCGAGACCACGCTGTTGCCAAGGTCATGGTTGTAGGTGCGGCCGCCGACACGGCTACGTGCCTCCAGGACGACGAACGTGTCACATCCGCCGCGTTTCAGGTCGCGTGCGGCGGTCAGGCCCGCCAGTCCGGCACCGATGATCACGACATCGAGCACGTCGCGCCCCGCAGATGCGGCGCCGGCGCCCTTCACCCGCGGCGCTGCACTCGCTGTGCGTGGTGTGCCTGCCAGCAGCGTTGCAGCGCTAGCCGCCGCAGCCGCGCCGAGGAGGAGGCGTCGGGTCAGTGCGACTGTGTCGCGGTTCACGATGTCTGCCGGTGCGGCATCGACTTCCAGCGCATCTTTACGTGTCTTCGCGTGCATTGTTAGGACAAAAGTCAAATGATTGGCATGCTCGCGGCAAATATAGGTCAACAACAAAAACAAGTCAAAATTATGAATGGCGAGCCCGGGGCGATTCCTGCGTAGGTGAGGAGAGTCCATATGGGATAGGGAATACCCGCCCTTTTACTTCTGACTTATCTTTGTCATCATGACCTAACGTTGGTAGGTTGTTCTACAAATGAGGCGAGCGGACGCGCACGTGACCGGGCGCCGGGCTTAATGAAGAATCAGGAGAGCATCCATGGATGAATCCAAGCGCAGGGCCTTCGATGAGGACGGTGCCGTCCTCATCGAAGGCTGTCTCAACGCGGAACAGTTAGCCATGTGCAGGCAGGTCTTTGACTGGGGCATCGAGAACCCGGGGCCCAACGCTCATAGCCTGTTTGACGGCTCCGTGCAACGGTCGCACGTCGATAACGCCAATCCATTCGCAAAGGGGCGGCTGGATGAGCTGGTCGCCTCGCTCCCGTTCGGCCAGCTGTTCGCCGATCTCTGGGGCTCTAAACATGTCTGGTACTTTGCGGAAGAGTTGTTCCTCAAGCAGGGAGGCCGGGCCGGGCGCTCGCCCTGGCACCAGGACACCTCCTACCTGCCCTGGGGGGGGAAGCACTTCGCCAACGCGTGGATCAGCTTCGAGGCGGTCCCCAAGCGCAATGCGCTGGAGATCGTCAGGGGCTCGTACCTGGGTACGCGCCACGACGGCAGCACCTTTCAGAACCCCGACGACCCGACCGAGCCGTTGCACGGCGGTGGGGTCTGGCCGCGGCTGCCTGACATCGAGGCCGAACGCCGCACCGATCCCAATGCGTACGACATCCTCTCCTGGGCTACGCAGCCCGGTGATGTTCTGCTGCTGCACCCGGGTTCGCTGCACGGCGGGGGCGCTGTCGACGCCGATTTCCCGGACCGCCATACGCTGGTCTTGCGCTTCTTCGGCGATGACGCGGTTTTCAGTCCGTTGCCGGACCACAGCGATTCGGGCTTCACGCCGGCGGGTGTGCTGTACGTCGAGGAGCTGGCATCGCTGAAGGCAGGTGATCCCTTCCGTGCGCCATGCTTCCGCCAACTCATCTGATAAACGATACCGACATCATGACAACCACGACGATGAAACGGCAGCCGGTCATTCCGCCCGGCACCCAGCCGCTCTACGACGCCTACCATTTCGCCCCCGCGACCCGCGTGGGCGACACCATCTGGGTGTCGGGCCAGGTTGGGCTAGACGCAGCGATGAAGCCCGGCGAGGGCATGGAGGCACAGGCTCGGCTGGCCTTTGCATCCCTGAAAGCGGTCCTCGAAGCGGCAGGCGCAAGCCTGGAGGATGTTGTCGAGCTGACGACCTATCACACCAACCTGCGGCAGGAAATCGAGGCCTTCACGAAGGTCAAGGACGAATACCTGCCGAGCCGTTATCCGTCCTGGACTGCGGTGGGGGTGACAGAGCTGGCGCTTCCCGACTTGTGCATCGAGATTCAGGCGGTGGCGGTAGCTGGCAGCGGCGGCGCCTGAGCCTGGTTGTCCTGCGCGCGCCTCGAGCGCAGTCGAAGTCCGTGGATCACGATTTCCAGAACTGGGCAGGCGGGTCTGCACTGCCGGGACGGTCAACACCTGTGCCCGGCCGTGCAGCCTTGAGGACCTGTGTATCTCCAGCACAGCCTCGGGCGGCATGGAGCATCGCCGGATCACTACGGCGGTCTGACTGACAGCGTTGGCTTGCGGCTTCCGGTGCCACCCCAGTAGCCGCGAGCCGTGCCTCGTGCCATTGGTTCGCCGCTGCGCACGGCACCGGGTGCGTTTGCGAGCATCGCAGCCAAACGCGCAGGGAATACCCTAGCTCTTTTTTTCTTTTGTTCTTTGTCATTGTTACCTAAGTTTGGTAACGTGTTCTACCGAAAAAACACACGAAGCGAGGCACTTCGTTGCCATGCCAGACAGGAGACTCAGATGAGATACAAGACGTTGTTCCTCAGCGTGACCCTTGCGTTCGGCGGAGCGGCCTATGCCGCGGCCTCCGAGCAGGACGCGGGCCGGCTCGGCAAGGACCTCACTCCGGTGGGTGCCGAACGGGCCGGTAACAAGGACGGGTCGATTCCGGAGTGGACCGGCGGGGACATGAAGGCACCGGGTGGCTGGAAGCCCGGCACGGCGCGCCCCGACCCGTACGCGAATGACAAGCGCGTACTTTCGATCGACGCGTCCAATGTCGACAAATACAAGGACAAGCTTGCCCCCGGACAGATCGAAATGGTGAAGACGATCCCGGGCTATCGGATGGACGTCTATCCGACCCACCGTTCTTGCGGTTTCCCCGACTTCTTCTACGAGCGGACGAAGAAGAACGCAACGACGGCGAAGCTTGGCGCCAACGGCCAGGACCTTGCCGAGGCGATCGGCGCCGCCGTGCCGTTCCCGATTCCGCAGAACGGCGCCGAAGCCATGTGGAACCACAAGCTGCACTGGAAAGGAGAGGGATTCCAGATGAGCTATGCGGGCTACATCCCGCCGAAGGGCACCGACAGCATTGGGGAGCCGCTTGGCCAGCAGGAATGGCAGATGTCGCCGATGTGGTCGCCGTCGAACAAGGGCGTCGACGACGCCCGCGGCATCGAGAGCCTGTACCTCAACACGTTTACCAGCCCGCCCTCGATCGCGGGGGATGCCACCCTGACGCAGTACAAGTTCTCCGAGGCCAACGACGTCTGGCTGTACTTCGCGAGCCAGCGCCGCGTGCGCCGCGCGCCGACATACCAGTACGACGCCCCGCAGCTCAACACCGAGAACCTGCTGACCGTCGACCAGTACATGCAGTTCAACGGCCCACTAGACCGCTACGACTGGAAGCTGGCCGGCAAGAAGGAGATGTACGTGCCCTACAACACGTACCGGGTCAACTCTTCGGCGAACAAGGTCGATGAAGTCGTCAAGCCGAAGTTCCTCAGCCGCGACCTGACGCGCTATGAGCTGCACCGGATGTGGGTGGTCGAGGCCACGCTCAAGCAAGGCATGCGGCATACCTTCCCCAAGCGCGTGTTCTACATCGACGAGGACACGTGGACGATCCTGGTGGAGGACATGTACGACGCGCAGGGCAAGGTCTGGCGCACCACCGAGATGGGTCCCTACATGGCCTGGGAAGTGCCGGCCTGCGTCTGGGCGGCCAATACCAGCTATGACCACCAGACCCGCCGCGCCGTGCTCGACCGCGTCGTCGCCGGCCACAAGGAGCCTGACTGGCTCGCCGCCAGGGAAGGGCGCCTGAAGGAGAAGACCTTCGAGCCGGACGGCCTGCGCCGGTTCACCACACGATAAGCCAAAAAAGAGAACCACGGGGAGACAGGCATGAAACTGCGTGATGTTGCAGCAGCGGCGGCGCAAGCCGCCGCGGGGATGCGGATGGAACGGAAGCTGGCCCGCTCGGTAATCGTAGGCCTGCTGGCGATGGCGGATGCCGGCTCGGCTTACGCTGCACAGTGGACGCTCGACAACGGCTGGGCGGTAGCCTTCGACTCGACGGTCTCGTTTGGTGCAGCGATGAGAACGTCGAAAACGAACTGCAGCTTTGTCGGCAACGACAACGGCGGCTGTGTCGGCGACGCGCCTACGCCGCTGCAGAAAAGCAACCCGTCTGTCTTCTCGTCGAACCTCGATACGCTGCGCCTGAACCAGGACGACGGCAACCTGAACTACAAGCGCTGGCAGCCGGTTTCGGCCAATGCGCAGTGGACCAGCGACCTCTATGTCAAGGGCACCAACGGGTGGAGCGGGCTGGTGCGCGGCGTCGTCAACTATGACTTTGCGACCGCCCACACCAGACGAACCGATCTCGACTCGGATGCGCGAAACTTCGCCACCAGCGACCCGCGTCTGCTCGACGCCTACATCACCAAGGAATTCGACGTCGGCGACCAGCAGGCCCGTGTCCGGGTCGGCAACCAGGTGCTGAACTGGGGTGAAAACCTCTACATCCCGGGCGGTATCAACGCGATCAACGCGATCTACCTGCCGTCCGCGCACCAGCCGGGAACGCCGCTTAAAAATCTGTTCATCCCCGCGCCCATGGTCTCTGCGAGCACTTCACTCGGCAAGGACCTCGGCCTGGAGGCCTTCTACCAGTGGAAGTGGAACAGCTTCAAGTTCGACGCGCCCGGGACCTTCTTTTCGACCAGCGACTTCCTCGGCAAGGGCGGACGGGGCTTCTATATCCCGACTTCAGCCGTCAATGGCGCGCTGGCTGCGTCGGGGCTGGCCCCGCTTCCCAACGGCACGATCGGCGACACGGGGACCCGGATCGTCGGCATCAATCCCGCGACCGGGATGCCCTACAACCGCCGCCTGAGCACCGGGGAGTTGGCGAACCCCAATACCAATCCGGTCGGGCCCCTGGTCGGAACCGGCACCTTCATCCCGCGCGGCCCGGACAACAATCCGAGCAACAACGGGCAAGGGGGGATGGCGCTGCGCTACAAGTTCCCCGACAGCGGCAACGAACTCGGCCTCTATTACTACCACTACAGCGAGAAGGTGCCGTTCGTGAGCTACCAGGTGGTCAACACGACGAGCAATCCGTTCGGCTGGCAGGCGTCCCTCGACTACGGCAAGAACCGCGACCTGTTCGGCCTCTCGTACAACTTCCAGGTTGGCGAATGGGCGATCGGCACCGAGTTGTCATACCGTCCGCGGGACAGCGTCGCCATCGATCCGACCACGGTCATCGATCCGGCCAACCCCTACTACTGCAACGCCCTGGCCGATTTTGCGGTCAAGCCGGTCGGAAGCAGTTGCCGCGGGGCGATCGACACGCAGCACTATCAGCTCCACCTGACCGGCATCCACATCATGTCGCCTTCGGGCTCGTTCGGCTGGTTGCTGCGCGCGTTGGGCGCGTCCGAAGGCACGATCACCGCGGAAGGTGCGCTGGCGTATTACCCGAAGCTCAGGCTCAACGCCGGGATTCCGTATGCGGTCACCGCCGACTACACGCTGCCCACCAAGTTGTCGGCGGGGATGGTGCTGGCAGCCTCGGTGACCTATCCCAACATCTTCGGCACGCGGGCGTCGCTGTCACCGGACATCGCCGTCATGCAAGGCATCGGAGGCTATTCGGCCACGGCGCTGCCCGGCTTCATCCGCGGCGCGGGCGCCGCGGTGATCGGCGCGACCCTCGACTTCAAGACGAAGCCGGAGACAAAGATGCGCCTCGACTACACGCACAACTGGGGCGGTAGCGGCAGCAACCTGCTGCGCGACCGCGATTTTGTCTCCCTCAGCATGACCACCTCCTTCTGATGCTTTCACGCCTGATAACCCGTCTGGAAGCGGCCCTGTTCGGGCACCGCCTTCCTTTCCTGCTCGCACTGGCAGGATTCACCGCCTTGATGGGCGTGCTCGGCGCGAAGCTGCACCTCGAAGCCGGCTTCGAGAAGCAGCTGCCGCAAGGCCACGAGTACATCAAGACCTTCGAGCAGTTCCGCGACAAGCTCTTCGGTGCCAACCGGCTGACCATTGCCGTGCATGCCCGCAAGGGCGATGTCTGGAATGCGGCGGCGCTTACGCAGGTCCTCAAGGTGACCGAGGCCGTCACCTATCTTCCGGGCGTAGATCGCACCAGCGTGACGTCGCTGTGGACACCGAATGTCTTCTTCACCGAGATCACCGAGGACGGCTTCCGGGCAGAGGCGGTGGCAGGCGGGGATATCGTGCCGGAAAAGCTCTCCGCCGATGTCATCGGCAAGATGCGTCAGCGCACCATGGCCGGCGGCCATGTCGGGACACTGGTCGCACGCGACCAGTCCAGCGCCCTGATCACCGCCGAACTGGCCGACGTCGATCCCCGCACGGGCAAGAAGCTCGACTATATCCAGTTCAACCGGCTGCTCGAGGAAAAGATCCGGCGCCCGTTCGAGAACGACCAGGTCGAGATTGAGATCATCGGCTTCGCCAAGCAGATCGGCGACATTGCCGACCGCGGAGCGGACGTGACGCGCTTCTTCGGCATCGCCTTCCTGCTCACCGGGCTGGCGGTCTACTGGTACTGCCGGTCGGTGCGCCTGACCCTGCTGCCGCTCGGCTGCTCGCTCGTGTCCCTGGTCTGGCAGTTCGGCACGCTGCACCTGCTGGGCTATGGGCTTGACCCGCTCGCCATCCTGGTGCCGTTCCTGGTGTTCGCGATCGGTGTCTCACACGGCATCCAGCAGATCAACTTTATCGTCCGCGAGGTCGCCCAGGGTACCGACTCCGCAATTGCCGCCCGGCGCAGCTTCACCGGCCTGCTGATTCCCGGATCGCTGGCGCTGATCACCGCGCTGGTGAGCTTCGTCACGCTTATTCTCATTCCGATCCCGATGATCCGAGAACTGGCGATCACCGCGGCCATCGGCGTGGGCTACAAGATCGTCACCAACCTGATGATGTTGCCGGTGGCGGCGTCGTACTTCCGGTTCACGCCTGAGTTCGCGAAACGGGCGCTGGCGCGGCGTGAGAGTCATAGCGGATGGCTGGGGGCGGTGGCCCGGATCGCCCAGCCGCGGAACGCACTGATCGTGACCGTCGCCGGCGCAGTGGTTTTTGGCCTTGCGTTCTGGCAGAGCCAGGACAGGCACGTGGGCAGTCTCCAGGCCGGGGCGCCGGAACTGCGCGCCGATTCCCGCTACAACCTGGACGTCGCCGCGATCGTCAGCCGCTTCGACGTCGGCCTGGACTGGCTCACCGTGGTGTTCGAGGCCACGCCCGATCGCCATGGCGAGGTTTGCTCCCGCGCCGACGAGTTCCTGTTCGTCGACGACTTCGCCTGGCGCATGGGCAGCGTACCCGGCGTGGTGTCCACCGATTCGCTGGCCGCCCAGCTCAAACTCTACAACGCCGGCATGAACGAAGGCAGTCCGAAGATGGCCACCGTGACGCGGGACCCCCGCGGGCTCGGCTCGCAGTTCCAGGGCGTGAACAACCGCATCGCCGGGCTTTCGTCGAGCGACTGCCGAGTACAAGGCATCAACCTTTATCTGCCCGATCACCGCGCCACGACGATCAAGACCGTGGTGGCGGCGGTCAAGCAGTTCCGCGAGTCCAACCGGCTTGATGGCGTCACGGTCAGGCTGGCAAGCGGCAATGCTGGCGTCCAGGCAGCCACGAATGAAGTGCTGGAGGCCAGCGAGCTGCCAATGATGCTGTACGTCTACGCCGCCATCCTCGTTCTGGTCTTCCTTGTGTATCGGGACTGGCGGGCGATGATTGCGTGCTGCCTGCCGCTGACCGTGGCCACGTGGATTGGCTACTGGTTCATGAAGGAGCTCGAGATCGGCCTGACCGTGGCGACGCTGCCGGTGATGGTGCTCGCGGTCGGCATCGGCGTGGACTACGCCTTCTACATCTACAACCGCCTGCAGGTACAACTGGCAAACGGGCTTGCGTTTACCGACGCGCTTGCGGTCGCGCTGAAGGAGACAGGGCTGGCGACCGTATTCACGGCCATTACGCTCTCGGTCGGTGTGGCGACCTGGATGTTCTCGAGCCTTAAATTCCAGGCCGACATGGGAGCTCTGCTGACCTTCATGTTCCTCGTCAACATGGTGATGGCCATCACCCTCCTGCCCGCGTTCGCGGCGGTGCTGGAGAAGTTCTTTCCCCGGCGCGGCCCAGTGCGCATGCCGGAAATCCTGAAGCACTGAGACGCAAGTAGGCGTCAATCTCCCATGAACCTGCACCGATTTTTACCTGTTGTCGCGATCGCCTTGGGCATGGTGTGCCCGTCGCGGGCGGTGGAGACCGCTGCCGCAGCCCCGTGGCCGACCCTGGAGCCGGCCCGGCAGGTGTCCAATGCGGTCGCCGCACCGCTGCTGGCGTCTGCGCGTGCCGGCAACCGCGTGGTCGCCGTCGGCGACCACGGCGTCATCCTCCTTTCTGATGACGGCATCAAGTTCCGGCAGGCAAGGATGGTGCCGGTCCGCTCGCTGCTGACTTCCGTTCAGTTCATCGATGCGCGGCGCGGCTATGCGGCGGGGCACGATGGCGTTGTGCTTGGCACACAGGATGGCGGCGAGACGTGGATGCTCTTGCGTGCCGAGCGGGGCGCAGAGCAGCCGATCCTTTCGCTCTACTTCGACAGTCCGGAGCATGGCATCGCCGTAGGGCTGTACGGCTGGGCTATCGAAACCCGCGATGCCGGCCGGACCTGGTCCGAGATCAAGGTGGAGGCGGGCGAAAACGCGGACCGTCACCTGCTGCACATGTTCGGATCCGGCCGCGGATCGCTCTTCATCGCTGGCGAAGGCGGCACCATCTTCCGCTCCGCCGACAGGGGCAAGTCGTGGCAGGCGTCGACCACTGGCGACAACGGCTCGCTGTGGTACGGGCGTTCACTTCCCGACGGCTCTCTTCTGGTCTGCGGCATGCGAGGACACCTGTACCGCAGCAGCGACGACGGTAAGACATGGCAGCGCATGGACTCGCATACCACCCAATCGCTGACCGGGATCGCGGAGCTTGCTGACGGCCGCATCGTCGTCGTCGGCATGGCCGGGACCGTACTCGACAGCAAGGACGGCGGCAAGACGTTCTCGGTTACGCAGCGCGCAGGGCAGGAGTCCCTGACTGCAGTGCTAGCGAACGGTTCGCGGCCGCTGCTGATGTCAATGGCGGGTCCGTTGCAGGACGACGGCCCGGACAGGCAATAGGCACCCAAAAATATTGTCCAGTCGTCCCTTCAGAGGGCGGCATTCCTTCCAACCCAATCACTTGTCAGACACAACTCTCAAGGAGACAAACCATGGCAAAGCACCCCGTCGTCGTCTATGGCGCAAGCGGCTACACCGGCATGTTGATCATGGACTGGCTGATCGACCAGGGCATCCCTTTTACGGCCGTGGCGCGCAACGCAGGCCGGGCGAAGGAAATGATGGCACAGCGTGTCGTGCGCCTGGAATCGGCAAACTATGAACTCATCGAGGCGGAACATGACGTCGATGCCCTGGTGAATGCATTCCGCGGCGCGAGGGTGGTATGCAACACCGTCGGGCCATTCTCCACGGTCGGGCTCGTTGGCGTCGAAGCGGCGCTCAAGGCGGGATGCCATTACCTCGACACCACGGGCGAGCAGCCGCACATCCGCCGGGCGCGCGATCAATTCGGCGACCTGTACCGGCAGGCCGGGCTGCTGCTGTCGCCGTCCAATGCCTACATGTACACGTTCGCCGAGATTGCCGCGGAGCTGGCGCTGGAGACACCCGGCGTCGATGCGCTGGAAACCGCGACGTTGGCGCGCGGCCCGCGTAGCGGCGGTGCCGGCGTGAGCGTGGGCTCGACCGCGACGATCTTTGAAGGCTATCGCCACGAGGCTTGCTACCTGTGGGAGAAGAAGCTGGTGCCATATGCGGCGGATGCGTCGTTCAACGTGGTCGATCCTGCCTTCATGCAACCGGTGTTCTGTCTGCCGTGGGGCGGTACGTCGCTGCCGGTCTACTTCGAACACGATCCGCGCGTACGCAGCTGCATCTCCAGTGTCGGTTTTTACGACAACAACGCGATGCAGACAGTGCATGCGCTGGGCAAGAAGTGGGAAGCAGAGTACAAGCACCTGCCCCGCGAGCAGCAGGACGCGGTGCTGAAGCAGATCGTTGATTCGACCACGCCGGCCATGCCGCCAAGGGAACGCACTACGCTGCAGCGCACCGTCGATTTCGCCATCGGCCGCGGCCAGGTCGCTTCGGTGCGGGCGACCGTGCATGGGACCACGCCATACATCGCCACCGGGGCTATCCAGACGGCAGGCGTCATCAAACTACTCGACGGCGACACCGCAAAGGTCGGCTTCGCATCCGGCTCGAAGGCCTTCGGGCACCGCTACCTGCTCGGCTTCCTCGAGCAGCGCGGGCTGGCTCGTGCGACGGTTTCGCATCTGTAATTGCCGTGCCGCCCCCGGCCTGCTCTTCAGGCCGGGGCGGGAAAAAATGCACCGGCCGCTTTGACCCGTACACGGACGGCTCGCACCGCAACCCGGCCGAACCGTCACAGATTCTGAGGACTACTTGAAATGGCAATCATTGATTATTTTGACCGCGGGTTGCGCATCAATCCCCGCGGCATTGCCTATATCCAGGGCGAGCGCAGCTACTCGTTCCGGGAGATTGGCGAGCTTTCCTGCCGCATCGCCAACGGGTTGCTGGCGGAAGGCTTCGGCAGGGAAACCAAGGGAGCGGTCTGGGCAGATAACGACGTGACTGCCTGGAGTTGTGCGCTGGGGCTATGGCGAGCGGGGATGGCGTACATCCCCGTCAACGGGCGCAACGCGCCGGAGGAGAACCAGTTCATTCTTGACGCATTCGACTGCGAAGTGCTGTTCTTCCAGGAAGCGTTCGCATCGGTAATCGAGACGCTGCGTCCCCGACTGCCGAAGGTCAGGCTCTGGGTGTGTATCGATGCCGCGCTACCGTGGGCGCCGTCGCTGTCTACGTGGAGCGAGGGCCAGGCCTCGAGCGCGCCGCTCATCGATTACGACATGGACGATGTCGTGACCCTTTCGGCAACGGGCGGGACGACCGGAGCACCCAAGGGCGTGATGAACGCGCACCGCGCTTACCAGGCCTACTTCGCGCAGTTCATGATGGCGTTCCCCTACCAGGGGGACGAACGCCCGGTGAATCTCGCCGCCGCGCCGATGACGCATACCGCCGGGATGCTGTCGCTGCCCTGCACTGCGCGCGGCGGTACGGTGGTCGTGCTGCCGAAGCCGGACCCGGCAGCGTTGATCGGTGCGATTGCGAAGCACCGGGTCACGGAGCTCTTCCTGCCGCCGACGGTGATCTACCGGCTGCTGGACATTCCCGGGATCGGGAAACAGGATTTCTCATCGCTCAAGTACTTCCTTTATGGTGCTGCGCCCATGTCGGTAGAGAAGCTCAAGCGCTCTATCGAGGTGTTTGGCCCGATCATGGCCGGCGGCTACGGTCAAACCGAGGCCCCGGCGTCGATCTCCTACCTGACGCCGGCCGAGCATTTTGTCGGCGGCGAACTGGCGTCCGACGAACGGCTATCCTCGGTCGGCCGTCCCAACCCGCTTATCCGTGTGGAGATCATGGGCGAGCATGGCGAGGTTCTGCCGCAAGGCGAGACCGGCGAGATCTGCGTGCGCGGCGACCTCGTCATGAAGGGCTACTACAAGGCGCCCGACAAGACTGCGGAGGCGATCGTCGACGGCTGGCTGCATACCGGCGACATCGGACACCTCGATGCGGAGGGCTACCTCCATATCACCGACCGCAAGAAGGACATGATCATCAGCGGCGGCTTCAACGTCTATCCGAGTGAAATCGAGCAGGTGATCTGGTCCCATCCGGCTGTGCAGGACTGCGCGGTGATCGGCGTGCCGGACGAGAAGTGGGGCGAGGCCGTGAAAGCCGTGGTGGAACTCAATGCGGGCTACGAGGTAAGCGCCGACGAGCTCGTTGCCCTTTGCAAGCAGAAGCTCGGCTCGGTCAAGGCGCCGAAGAGCGTGGAATTCGTCGCCGCACTGCCGCGAAGCCCGGTCGGGAAGGTGTTGAAGAAGGATCTGAGAGAACAGTACTGGCAAGGACAGCAACGCAAGATCTGAACGAGGCACCCAGGAAAGAAGACATGAGCAACATTTACATCGCCGGCATCGCAATGACCATCTTCGGCCGGCATTTCGACATGAGCATCGAGGGACTCGCCGGTGCCGCGCTACGCGGCGCCTTGCAGGACGCCGGCTGTAGTGCTGACGCCATCGGTGCGGCCTTCTACGCCGGCATCACCAATGGCCAGCTTCAGGGGCAGTTGTCGATCCCTGGCCAGGTCGTATTCAGCAAGATCGGTATCGAAGGCATTCCGGTGTTCAACGTCGAAAATGCCTGCGCGTCCGGCAGCACGGCGGTGCACCTTGCAGTACAGCACCTCAGGGCAGGCAGCTGCGACGTCGCGCTGGCACTTGGCGCGGAGAAGATGAACGTCGCTGACAAGTCGAGGTCGTTCGCCTTGTTCGACGCGGGATGGGACGTATCCCGCGTCGAGGAAAACTTCGCGACGCTGGCGAAGCTGGGGGAAGGCATCGAGCCGCCGCCGGGATCGGAATCCGACCGGCCCTATAGCCGCTTCATGAAGATCTATGCCGCCCTGTGCCGGTATCACATGAAGACCTACGGCACGACACAGCGCCAGATTGCGGCTATATCGGCGAAGAATCACGGGCATTCGGTGCACAACCCGCATTCGCAGTTCCGCCAGGCTTTTACGGTCGAAGAGGTGCTCGCCGCGCCGCCGATCACCTATCCCATCACGCTGCCGATGTGCGCGCCGGTCTCGGACGGTGCGGCGGCGGCAATCCTCTGCACGGAAGAGGGTCTGCGGCGCATCGGCGCCGATCGCAGCCGTTGCATCCGGATCGCGGCGAGCGTGATCCGCAGCTTTTCGCATCGGCGCATCGATGAGCCGGAGAAGAACATCGGCCGCCTCGCCGCGCTTCAGGCTTATGAGCAGGCCGGCCTGGGCCCGGAGGATATGGACGTGGCCGAGGTACACGATGCCTCGGCGATGGGCGAGATCATCCAGGCCGAAAACCTTGGGCTGGTGCCGCTGGGGGAGGGCGGGCCGGCTGCGGAGCGCGGGGAATTTACACTCGGCGGGCGCATTCCGATCAACACGTCTGGCGGCCTTGAATCCAAGGGCCATCCACTGGGTGCGACAGGTATCGGCCAGCTCTACGAACTGGTCACCCAACTGCGTGGAGAAGCGGGGGCGCGGCAGGTAGGCGGCGCGCGTCACGCGATTCAGGAGAACGGTGGCGGCTTGCAGGGCGTCGAAGAGGCTGCGCTTGCAATCCATATTTTGAGCAAGGAGTGAGGGAGGCAGATATGGACGGGTTCAACTGGCAAGGCGGACAGGCGTATCGGCCACTTGGAGGCTGGGTGGAGCGGCCAGATGACCTGCAGCCGCAACTCGACGGTGACGTCAGCGCGGATGTGGTCGTTGCCGGGGGCGGCTTTGCCGGACTGTCCACCGCGCTGGAGCTTGCCGCGCGCGGGGCAAAGGTGATCGTCCTCGAACGCGAGTTCGCCGGGTTCGGCGCGAGCGGGCGCAACGCGGGCTATCTTGCGGGTGGGCAGGGGTTGGAGTACGACCTGTTTCTCAAGCGCGTGGGACACCAGCAGGCCAGGGAAATCGTGCGCTTCTACGATGAAGGCGTCGACTACGTGGAGCGCAAGCTTGCAGAGTACGCGATCGACTGCGACTACAACGCCTCGGGCATCATCCGCGCGGGCGTCCATCCGTCCCAGGAAAGGAAGCTGCGCAAGAGCATGCGTACCGGCGTGCAACTTGGCTCTCCCGGGGAGTTTCTGGACTACGCCGCGATGCGGGCACGGGGCATCCCGCCGGCGTTCCTGTTCGGATGTCATGTCCCTCGTGGCGGTACGCTCGATCCCGGCAAGTATGTTCTGGGGCTGCGGCGCGCGGCGCTGCGCGCGGGCGTGAAGCTCTATGAGAACACGCCGGTGCTGTCCTGGGACGAAGGTCCCACCGTCCGGGTGCGGACCGCGAAGGGCAGCGCGAGCGCGCCGTTCCTGGTGCTTGCAACCAACGCCTATACGCCGCAACTTGGCTTGCTGCGGAACAAGGTAATGCCGCTGCGGGTGTCGGCAATCGAGACTGAGCCATTGTCCTCGGCGCAACTGGCGTCGCTTGGCTGGCCACGGCGCGAAGGCATCGTGACGTCGCACTGGACCATGGAAAGCCATCGGCTGACGGCGCGCAATACGCTTGTTCTGACGACGAAGCGGTTGCGCTACATCTATGGTGCGCAGACACCGAACGTGCCGGACGAAGCGTCCTACCGTGCCCTGGCCAGGGCGCTGCATGAGCGGTTTCCCATGCTGGGAGGGGTCGCCATCCGGTCATGCTGGAGCGGGTACATCAGCCTTGCCTACGATGCGCTGCCCGTGGTCGGCGCGGCGGGTGCTGACCGCAACATCCTTTATACCGCCGGGTGTTCCGGGCATGGCGTAGGTACCCAGTCGTTGATGGGACTGCTGCTGGCCGAACGGATACGTGGCGCGGAGCATCCGCTACTCTCGGCGTTGCACCACAGGACGCCGTCGACGCTGCCCGAACCGCTGCAATGGTGCGCCGTCAATTCCGCGCTGGGCGTGGCCAACATGATGGACGATCGGGTGAACCGCAAGGCACGCTACGCAGCGCGGTCGTAGGCCTCGCCGATCATTGCCGTCGCAATCAGGACAAAGGAGGTAAGCCCCCGCCGAAGCGACCCGGGCGCCACGCGCGTCGACGGGCGTCAGATATAATGATGCCCGCCCAGCCTACCGCTGGCGCGATTCCTTACAAAGGGCTGAAAAGCCCTGAATCAAGGCAGACAGGATGACAGTGCCCATGGAGCAGCGCACCCCCAGGAAGCGGCGTGCATCGAGCGCAGCCGCCACAGGAGCCGACCCCGACAGCTTGCGAGCCCAGGGCTTGCGCACGCGCAATGCCATCGTTCGCGTTGCCAGAAAGCTGTTGCTCGAGGGCGGCAGCCTGGAATTCTCGCTGCGTGCCGTCGCCCTCGGCGCCGGGATTAGCATCAGCAATCTCCAGTACTACTTTCCCACCCGGCAGGCCGTCCTGCGGGCGATCATGGCGCCGATCATCGACGCCTATCTCGAAGACCTGAAGCGCGCGCTGGACAGCCGCGTCACGCCGCGCGAGTCGCTCAACGCACTGCTGGATAAGGCGCTCAGCGACGCGAGGAATGTCAAGGACTCGGCGCTGTGGTGGCACTTCGTTTCGCTGGCATCGACCGATCCCGAGTGCGCGCGGATGTTTGAGGAGTGGTATGACACGCTGACGCGCGGCATTGCGGAACTGGTGCGGGCGATCAATCCGGAACTGAAAACGGCAGACAGCCTGCACGCTGCCTCGTTGCTGATTGCGCTGGCCGACGGACTGGCGCTGCAGGTCGGCGCGGGGCGTCGCAAGCGTGACTCGCGCGGGCTCGATGCGGCATACCGGACCGCTGTCGAGCAGATCATATTCAAGGAGCGGTCAACCGAAATGGCCGGCTAGCGGCGACAAAGCAACGCTACTGCGTGCCAACGCCAGGAGACAGGGAATACCCTGTCTTTTTTTTTGCTTGTATGTTTGTCAACATGACCTATGTTTGGTATCGTGTTCTAACACGATGAGCGATGGGCGTGCCGTATCTGCGGCAAGCCGCCACGCATGCTTCCATGACAGGAGGAGACTCAGAATGATTCGATTGCACAAGACCGCGGCGTTGCCGGTAGTTGGCCTGACCGGATTCGAGACGCCGCTGAGCGAAGAGGAAAACGCGATTCAGCAGACGGTTCATCGCTTTGCGCGCGATGTGCTGCGGCCGATCGGCAGGGAGCTTGACCGCATGGCGCCCGAGGACGTCATCGCTGCGGGTTCTCCGTACTGGACGGCGATGATGGAGAGCGCGAAGCTCGGGCTCGATCCGCAACTCATCGCGCAGTTCCCGCCGGAGGTCGCGGTGCGCATCGAGTCCCTGATCGGCGAAGAGCTGGGCTGGGGGGATTCGGGTCTGGCCGTTTCGCTCGGCGCTGCGACCATGCCGCTGACGATGGCGCAGTCGCTCGGCAATCAGGAACTGATCGAGATGTGCACTGGAAAGATCGGTTGCTGGATGAATACGCAGCCTGACCGTGGCTCCGATGCCGCGATCCTCTACCGCGAAGAGCTGAGCGCAGGCGGAAAGCAGCCGGTTGGCAACGTGACCGCCAGGGTCGGTGCCGACGAGATCGTCATCAACGGGCAGAGCTCGGCATGGGTGTCGAACGGGTCGGTGGCACAGGTGGCGCTCGCCTACATGGCGGCGGACTATGGCGACGGGTTCCACGGGACGGATGAGCACGGCGCGTTCACCAACGGCATCGGCCTGATCCTGCCGCTCGACCTGCCTGGCATTTCGCGCGGCAAACCGCTGGACAAGATCGGCCAGCGTGCGTTGCCCCAGGGCGAGATCTATTTTGATAACGTCAGGGTGCCCAGGCGCTTCGCCATCGCGCTGAAGGATGAGTACCTCGGAAACCTGGCTTCTACATGGTCGTTCGCAGGTACTCACATGTGCCAGGTCTTTGTCGGTGCGGCCCGCGCCGCGTTCGAACTTGCGCTTGCCTATTGCCATGAGCGCAAGCAGGGCGGGGCGCTGCTGCTGGAACACCAGATGACCCAGTTGCGCGTGGGCGAGATGCTGCGCCGGCTCGAGATGGCACGGGCCATCGCTCGGCGCAGCCTGGCGTTCGCGCGACTGTCTCCGCAGAGCCACCCGTATGCGACCGCGCAGGCCAAGGTCAGCGTAACCGAGGAGGCCATGAAGATCACGCACGAGGCATTTCAGCTCTTCGGCGGCAACGGCACGACGCGCGAGTTCCCGATCGAGAAGTTGTTCCGCGACGCGCGCTCGGCGCTGATCGAGGACGGCGAGAACTACGTGCTCACGTCGCGGTTGGGCGTGCTGGCCGGGCGCCTCTACCAGAATGGGTGGGCGCGGGAGTAGGCGCCTGGTCAAGCGCGGGATACCGGCCGTCGCTGCAGGCGGCTGGAGCGCGCCAGACCAATCAGCCATTTGCATGGGAAAGCCGCGATGACGTCAAGCTCCTGCTCGACCACGACCGCCTTCGGGCATCAGCCTGGCTCCAGTGAGCTGCTCCACTTCATCCGGGCATCGGTCGCAAGGATTCGAATGGACGCCGCGGACGGTGCCGCTATTGAGCGCCGCTTGTCGAGCCTTCTGCGGCACGCGCTCGCGACAGGCTCGCCATTCGAGATCGCGCTCGTATTGGGGAGCGCGGCCGAACTCATGCTGTTCCCGGAGCAGGAGGTGCTGGAGCAGTGTACAGCCGCAGTCCAACAAGTCGATCAACAGGCGCTGCGTGGGCTCGTCTGGGCTGTCCGGCACAGAAGCATGAGAAGCGGGAAGAGCGTTCGCAGGTTTGCGCTCGACCCGCAATGAGATGACAGGAAACAGCGAAGCACTATGGGCAAGATTTCGTCCTCGGACACTTCAATCAACACGCAGCGAAGGCAATTGCTGAAAATGGCCGGCGCCTCCACGGCGGCAGGAACCATCGGCTTGAGCCCGGGGCCGGCCAAGGCGGCCAAGGCCGGCACGCCCGAAGACGTCCTCGACGTCGCCATCATCGGCGCGGGCCTGGCGGGCCTGACCGCCGCGAGGGACCTGCGCCAGGCAGGCTGCGAGTCCTTTGTCGTGCTGGAAGCGCGCAATCGCGTGGGCGGGCGGACGCTTAACTACGATGTGGGTTCGGGACAGGTGTCCGAAGTCGGGGGACAGTGGATCGGCCCCGGCCAGACGGCGGTGGCCGATCTGGCGCGCGAACTCGATGTGGGCACGTTTCCCAGCTACTACAAGGGGAACACGGTCATCCTCGGCGGTGACGGTCGTCTGGAGGTCGACCTGAAGGGCACATTCGGCAGCGACGAGGCGATCGGTGGCAGGCTCAGCGTGCTTTCGCGCGACGTGCCGTCGGGCGCGCCGTGGAAATCACCGAAGGTCGTGGAACTGGACAAACTGTCGGTCGGCGACTGGCTGGCGAAGCAGAACATCAAGCCCGAGGACCGAACCGGGTGGAATGCGAGCATCGCGCTTTCCGGCGGCGTGATGCCGGCAAAAATGGGGATGCTCCATTTCCTGTCAATGATCAACTCGGCCGCCTGCGACTATATGCAGCTGGACAGCATCAAGCACAGCGCCCAGGAAACGCGATTTGCCGGTGGTTCGCAGATCCTCTGCGTCAGGATGGCGCAGGCATTGGGGAAGAGGGTGCGCCTGTCGAGTCCCGTCCGGCGGATCTCGAACTGGGACCGCGAGGTCGTCACGCTGCACACGGACCAGGGCGAAGTGCGCGCGCGCCAGGTCATCATGGCCCTGAGTCCACCCTTGTGCCAGCAGTTGCAGTTCGATCCGCCGCTGCCGCAGAAGCGTGCAGCGCTGCAGCGCGCTTGGCCCGCCCATTCGCCGGCGCGGAAGACGGCGATGGTCTATTCCCGTCCGTTCTGGCGCGACAAGGGACTGAACGGACACATCTTCCAGGTCGACGGGCCGATTCTGTGGGCCTTCGACAACTCGCCGCCGGGGGGCGAGCTCGGCGTTATCAATGCCTTCATCTCGAATGCGTCGGTTCCCTCGGATCACAAGGCGGCGCAGAGGTTCCTGTCAGAGATCTATGCGCAGGCCTTCGGCAGCGAAGCCTTGGCGCCGGTGTCATACCACGATCACGACTGGGGCCGTGCCGATCCCTGGACGATCACCTGTGTCTCCGCGATTCCGCCGGGCTTCTGGAGCACCCACGGCGAGGCATTGCGGCCGCCCTGCGGCAGGCTTATCTGGTCGGGCACCGAGACGGCCGAGATCTGGGCCGGCTACATGGATGGCGCCGTGCGCTCTGGCCATCAGGCCGCCCTCCAGGTTCTCAATGCCTTGCGTCGCGCCTAGGAGACGGAAATGAAGAAACGCATATGGCTGGGCGTTCCCGCTATCGCTGCCGCCGGGCTGCTCGCCTGGTTCGGCCACGACCTCCTGGGGATCTATCGCCTCGACCGCTATATCACGGCGTCGGCTGCCGCTTATAACGCCGACGGCAGCCCGTGGCCACGCGTGACCGACGCCTGCATCGGCTGCCACGGTGCCAAGGGCAATTCGCTGCACCAGGGCTATCCGAGCCTCGCGGGCCAGCCGGCACCGTACGTGGCGGCCCAGCTTCACAAGTTCGCCAGCGGGGAGCGGTCCAATCCGATCATGGGCCCGTTGGCCAAGACGATGAGTGAGGCAGAGATCAACGATCTTGCCGGCCACTTCGCCAGGCAGCCGGCCGGCGCCAACCGTTACTTCACGCCCGATGCGGGATTGCTGGAGAAGGGCAAGCGGCTGGTGGCCTCGGGAAACTGCGCCGCGTGCCACGGCAGCCAGCTGATGGGGCACGACCAGTTCCCGCGCCTCGCGGGCCAGAGCTACGAGTATCTGCTGGCGCAGTTTGATGCGTTTGCCACCGGCACGCGCGGTGAACCGACCGGGATGATGAAAAGCGTGGCCGCGGCGGCGTCGCCGGAGGACCGCAAGGCGATGGCCACCTACCTCGCCAGTCTGGCGCCGCGAAAGCCGTGAACAATCCAATCCTGCAAATCGAGCCTTGGGAGTCGTGATGGACCGCAATCTCTATCTTCTCTGTTTTGCGATGTTCGTCCTCGTGATGACGTCATTGATCCACGGCCTGAAGTTCCTCAGGCAGCGCAACTACCTGCTCGGCTTCGAATGGCTGATCGTGACTTTCTCCGCGTCGAATTTCCTGCTTTTCGCCTTGGGCGGCGTGCAGTTTTCGTATGGCATCTCGTACTTTTGCGATGCGTTCTCCCGGGGCTTCGGCATCCCGGTGGTTGCCTTGGCCGGGCTGATGTCCGTTACGCATCGCTACAAGCCGTCCATCCTGATGGATGTCGTGTTCTTCGCGGGAGCGATCGCAGGGACGATCGTGCTGTTGTCGATCGACGCGCTGGCGCAGCCGAGGCCGTATTTCTATGTGGTGATGTGGTCGGTATTTTCGGTATACCTGGCCTGGTTTGCCTGGAAGCTGCTCAGCGCCGGGGAAGGCTGGCACGCATTTGGCGTGTTCATGGTCCTGCTGACCGCGCAAGCCATTGCCTGCATCTATGATTTCCATACGATCCCCGGCGACGACGAGCAACACCTGATCTTCTTTTCGCTCGCTTGCCTGACTTGGTCGTTCATGTGTGTGGAGCTGTACTACGCGTACTGCGCGCTGGATCGCGCGGAAAAGGATGCGGGGTCGCTGGCTCCCGTGCCGGCGCTTCGATGAACGGGGCGACCGGATGAGCAATGCTTCTTCAGCGTTCGCCGGCACGCGGCCGGCACAGGAGACACTGGGTTTTGACCTGGGCGGACTCGAAGCCTGGATGGCGCGCCATGTGGAAGGCTTTGCCGGCCCGCTGACCGTTGAGCGGTTCAGCGGCGGCCAGTCCAATCCAACGTACAAGCTCGTCACGCCGCGCCAGGCTTACGTGATGCGCGCCAAGCCCGCGCCGAAGGCAAAGCTGCTGCCGTCGGCGCATGCGATCGAGCGCGAGTTTCGTGTGACGGCGGCGCTTGCCGACACCGAAGTGCCTGTGGCCAGGATGTATGCCCTGTGCGAGGACGAAGCCGTCATCGGTCGTGCCTTCTACATCATGGAATTCGTCAATGGCCGCGTGCTATGGGATCCCGCGCTGCCTGGCATGAGCAACAGCGAACGTACGGCGATCTACGACGAGATGAATCGCGTGATCGCGGCGTTGCATCGCGTGGACTACAAGGCCATCGGCCTTGCGGACTACGGTAAGCCCGGCAATTATTTCTTTCGCCAGATCGAACGATGGAGCAGGCAGTACAGGCTGTCCGAAACCGAATCGATCCCGGCGATGGATGCGCTGATTGCATCGCTGCCCGACCGAATCCCGGAGGAAGCGGAGGAGCAGGTCTGCATCGTGCACGGGGACTACCGGCTCGACAACCTCATGTTCCATCCGACCGAGCCCCGCGTACTCTCGCTGCTCGACTGGGAGCTGTCGACGCTGGGTCATCCGATGGCCGATTTCAGTTATCACTGCATGAGCTGGCACATTTCACCGGGCCCGCTGCGAGGCATGGGAGGTGTCGACCGGGCCAACCTGGGTATCCCGGACGAAGCGCTTTACCGCCGCGCGTATGAGCAGCGCACCGGGCGCAGGATCGGCGGGAACTGGAACTTCTATCTCGCGTTCAGCATGTTCCGAACCGCAGGCATCCTGCAGGGGATCATGAAGCGGGTGGTGGATGGCACGGCGTCATCGGCGCAGGCGCTCGAAACGGGAAAGCTCGCCCGACCCATGGCCGCGATGGCCTGGAAATACCTGCAGAAGCAGGCGCGATGACCAGCATCCATGGGGCCGCAGCCGCGGCTTCGTCGGGTCAACCGGACCAGCGCGATCACGAATTCCTGTTCTATGCCAGAAGCGGGGAACGCTACTGCGCCTGGGACGTCCTGCGTTGACTCCGGTACTGACACCATTTCTCTACATCGCCCAATCATGACGAATTCCAACTCTCCCCTCGCTCAGCCCCGGTTTGCCGAGTCCCTCGATTTCACCGGCAAGACCGTGTTGGTTGTGGGGGGCTCCAGCGGCATAGGCAATGGCATCGCGCAGGCATTCCGGCAACTCGGTGCAGAGGTTCACGCCTGGGGCACGCGTGCCCGGGCGTCCGACTATCGCTTCGACGAAGGTTCAGATCTTTCTGGCCTGCACTACGCGCAATTGGATGTTTCCGACCAGGCGGCCGTCAACGCCGTGCGGCCCGCCTTCGAACGCCTGGACGTGCTGGTGCTGGCGCAAGGTACGATCCAGTACAAGCGTGCCGAGTTCGAGATGGTCACCTTTGACCAGGTGCTGCACGTCAATCTGTCCAGCGTGATGGCCTGCGCGGTCAAGTTCCGGCCGATGCTCCATGAGAGCCGGGGTTCGCTGATTACGCTGAGCTCGATCGCGGGCTTCCGGTCCGTGCGGGGAAACCCGGCTTACGCCGCATCCAAGTCCGGCGTGGTGGGCTTGACCCGTACGCTGGGTGAAGCGTGGGCAGCCGAAGGTATTCGCGTCAACGGCATCGCCCCTGGCCTGGTGGACACAAAACTGACCAAGGTGACCACGGCGTCGCCGGCTCGGCTCGATGCAACGCTGTCGCGCGTGCCCATCGGCCGCATGGGCTTGCCGCACGAGATAGCCGGGGCAGCCATCTTCCTGGCCTCTCCCCTGGCCTCCTATATGGTTGGCGAGACCCTTCTCGTCGACGGCGGCCTGACGCTCGCCTGACGTCGGGCGCCGCGGAGTCATCATTAACTGATTGGTGTTTTGTCCTGCTAATGAAACGACCTGGAGTTCGGCCATCTGGCGGGCTTCCGGTGCAAGGGGATCTATCGATATGCAAATTGGTATTCCGCTGGAAACACTGCGAGGCGAGACTCGCGTCGCCGCCACCCCGGAGACAGTCAAGAAGTACGTCGCGCAGGGCCACAAGGTGGTCGTGCAGGCCGGCGCCGGCGTAAGCGCCAGCCAGCCCGACAGCGCGTATGAGGCGGTCGGCGCCACCATCGGCACCGCCGCCGAAGCTCTGGGCGCCCAGCTGGTGCTCAAGGTGCGCGCACCGGACGCCGCCGAACTGGCGCAGATGAAACCGGGCGCCGTGCTGGTCGGCATGCTCAATCCCTTCGATGCCGAGAACAACGCGCGCATGTCCGCCGCGAACATCACCGCCTTTGCCCTCGAAGCCGCGCCGCGCACCACGCGCGCGCAGAGCATGGACGTGCTGTCGTCGCAGGCCAATATCGCCGGCTACAAGGCCGTGCTGGTGGCGGCGCACCACTACCAGCGCTTCATGCCGATGCTGATGACCGCCGCCGGCACCGTCAAGGCGGCGCGCGTGCTGATCCTGGGCGCGGGCGTGGCGGGCCTGCAGGCCATCGCCACGGCCAAGCGCCTGGGCGCGGTGATCGAGGCCTCCGACGTGCGCCCCGCGGTCAAGGAGCAGATCGAATCGCTCGGCGGCAAGTTCCTCGACGTGCCCTTCCTCACCGACGAAGAGCGCGAGATCGCACAGGGCGTGGGCGGCTATGCCCGCCCGATGCCGCCCGACTGGATGAAGCGCCAGGCCGAACTGGTCCACCAGCGCGCGATCCAGGCCGATATCGTCATCACCACCGCGCTGATCCCGGGCCGCAAGGCGCCGGTGCTGCTGCAGGAAGCCACTGTGGCGCAGATGAAACCCGGCTCGGTGGTGGTGGACCTGGCCGCGGCACAGGGCGGCAACTGCCCGCTGACGGTGGCCGACGAAGTGGTCGAGCGCCACGGCGTCGTGCTGATCGGACACACCAACCTGGCCGGCATGGTCGCGGCGGACGCCTCGGCGCTGTACGCGCGCAACGTGCTCGACTTTCTCAAGCTGCTGATCGACAAGGACGGCAAGCTCGTGATCAACACCGACGACGACATCGTCGCGGCCTGCCTGATGACACGGCGCGAAGCACTGGCGCTGGCCAGCTGATCCGGCAATCAAGGAGATATCGATGGAAATGGTTAGCCACACGGTGATCAACCTGATCATCTTTGTACTGGCGATCTACGTGGGCTACCACGTGGTCTGGACGGTCACGCCCGCGCTGCACACGCCGCTGATGGCGGTGACCAACGCAATCTCGGCCATCATCATCGTCGGCGCCATGCTGGCCGCCGGCCTGACCGAGGGCTACGTTGGCCGCGCAATGGGCACGCTGGCGGTGGCGCTGGCAGCGGTCAATGTGTTCGGCGGCTTCCTGGTCACGCAGCGCATGCTGGAGATGTTCAGGAAGAAGGCACCCAAGGCGCAGCCCGAAGCCAAGGGGCAGCCCGGCGGAAAACTGGCGGAGGTAGCGCAATGAATGGCCTGTCGATGAATATGGTGACGCTGTCCTACCTGGGCGCGTCTGTGTGCTTTATCCAGGCGCTCAAGGGGCTGTCACACCCGACCACGGCGCGGCGCGGCAATGTCTTCGGCATGGCCGGGATGGTGGTCGCGGCGCTTACCACGGTGGCGCTGATCTTCAAGCTGAAGAGTGGGTTGTTCTCCGGCGGGGCGGACCCGTCTGCACCTGGCACCGGCCTGGCGCTGATCCTGGCCGCGCTGGTGGTGGGCGGCGGTATCGGTGCCTATGTGGCGAAGAAGGTGCAGATGACCAAGATGCCGGAACTGGTGGCGGCGATGCACTCGCTGATCGGCCTGGCCGCGGTGTTTATCTCGGTGGCGGCAGTGGCGGAGCCCGCTGCCTTCGGCATCACGGCTGCCGGTTCGCACGACATTCCGCTGGGCAACCGCATCGAGCTCTTCATTGGCTGCTTCGTCGGCGCCATCACTTTCTCGGGCTCGGTGATCGCCTTCGGCAAGCTGGCCGGGCGCTACAAGTTCCGGCTGTTCCAGGGCGCGCCGGTGGTGTTTGCCGGCCAGCACTGGCTGAACCTGCTGCTGGCGGTGGCGATGGTGGGCTTCGGCATTGCATTCTTCCTGACGCAGGCGTGGATGCCGTTCCTGGTCATGCTGGCGCTCGCCTTCGTGCTGGGCGTGCTGATCATCATCCCGATCGGCGGCGCCGACATGCCGGTGGTGGTGTCGATGCTGAACTCATATTCGGGCTGGGCAGCAGCGGGCATCGGCTTCTCGCTGAACAACCCGATGCTGATCATCGCCGGCTCGCTGGTGGGGTCAAGCGGTGCCATCCTCTCGTACATCATGTGCAAGGCGATGAACCGCTCGTTCTTCAACGTGATCCTGGGCGGCTTCGGCGGCGATGCGTCGGCTGGCGCGGCCGCCGGCGCGCAGGCGCAGCGCAACGTGAAGTCCGGCTCGGCCGACGACGCCGCCTTCCTGATGGGCAACGCCGAGACCGTGATCATCGTCCCCGGCTACGGCCTGGCGGTGGCGCGCGCGCAACATGCCCTGAAGGAACTGACCGAAAAGCTGGCCGAGAAGGGCGTGACCGTCAAGTACGCGATCCACCCGGTGGCCGGCCGCATGCCGGGTCACATGAACGTGCTGCTGGCCGAGGCCGAGGTGCCGTACGACCAGGTCTTCGAGATGGAAGACATCAACAGCGAGTTCGGCCAGGCCGACGTGGTGCTGGTGCTGGGCGCCAATGACGTGGTCAACCCGGCGGCCAAGAACGACCCCAAGTCGCCGATCGCCGGCATGCCGATCCTGGAGGCGTACAAGGCCAAGACCATCATCGTCAACAAGCGCTCGATGGCCGCCGGCTATGCCGGGCTGGACAACGAACTGTTCTACATGGACAAGACCATGATGGTGTTCGGCGACGCCAAGAAGGTGGTCGAAGATATGCTCAAAGCAACGGACTGATCCCGACGAAGACCGGGAGGAGGTGGTGCAAGCCACTGGGCGAAGGCAGCCGCGTCGGCGAGCGCGCCATAGTCACCGAAGAACTGCAACTAGCCCTGACGATGCGCAGCCTGCAGGGCGAGGAAGTCGGTTGACGCTCTAAAACGGCCATCCCAAAATATCACACGGTCTGTGTTTGCAGGCACTCTATTTTTATGACAGATGTTATTATAAATGGACTGAAAACAGAGTTGCGTAGCGCCTGACCGCTCCTGGAACGCCTCGGCTGCGGGACGATCGCAACGGACTGCCAGGGAGGATGATCGACATGAGCACAGCTTTTAGCAATTCCGACATGCAGGGAAACATCCAGCGCGTGGATTTCGGGCGCGTTTCGGTCTTCTTCGGCGAGAAAAGCGGAAAGTATCCCGACGGAAATCAGGTATTGATACGAGGCTCGGAGACTCGCGCGGCGTTCGACACGCCGCTTGTCGCGAACTACATCGGCCCCGAATTTGACGCGACCGAGCTGGTGGTGATGGGCCATGTGCATGAGGACCATATGGCCGGTTTGCATCGTCTTCCGTATGCATCGGTATATGTGCACGAACGGGATTTGCCAGCGGCAAGGAGCTGGGACGGCATGGTCGCCGCTTTCGGCAATGCGGAGTATGCATCGGAGACGCTGCTCAAGTTCCAGCGCGATTTCTTTTATGCGCCGCGGCCTGATGCGCAAGGCTACGTCGACGGCGCGTGCTGGGGTCTGGGGCAGGCCGGCATTCGCGCTTTCCACCTTCCAGGGCACACCGCGGGCCACACCGTTCTTCTTGTTGAACCGGAGGGAGTGGCTTTCACGGGCGACATCGACCTGACTGGATTTGGGCCTTACTATGGCGACGCGGGGTCCAGCCTGGCGGACTTCCGTCGCAGCCTGGCACGGCTGCCCGAGATTCCGGCCAAGGTTTGGGTTACGTCCCATCACCGGGGCGTCTACACCGATCGCGAGCACTTCCTGCGTGATCTCGCTGCCTATGTAGCCAAGCTGGACGAGCGCGAACAGCGCCTGATGGCCATGCTGCGCGAATCGCCAAAGACACTGGCGCAGCTGGTCGACCTGCGGCTGCTGTATCCGCCGGGCTATGAAGGCTTGTGGGTGGTCAACGCCGAGACCCGTACGATTTCTCAGCATCTGGCGGAGCTGCTGGCTGACGGGCGGGTTGAGGTGAGTGAAGATGGCGTCTATCGGATGAGGTGACATACCTTGGAGGCCATTTCGGCGGTGGCCCTCGCGCCATGTCCCGATGCAGATCGCTGAAGCAGCATCGCATCGGGTTGGCATCGGCAACGGTTTGAGGATATCCGTCGCGCTCAGAAGTTGTGGCGGATACCTAGTGCGGCGCCGAACATGCTGGTCTTGCCAGCACCCGGTTGATAGCCGTTGTTGAACGCAATGGATGCGGTGTCCAGGCACAGGCCAGCATTCTTCGCATAGGCGGTGGTCAGATACAGGTCCGTACGCTTGGAGAGGTGGTAGTCGGCGATGAACATCAGCTGCCTTGGATTGCCCGCAGGCCTCAGCGCCGGCAAGGTCGAGGACCGGAAGGTCTGGTAGTAGTAGTCCAGCGTCAGGCTCAGGGCAGGCGTCATCTCGTAGTAGACGCCAGCCCAGTACAGATTGTCGCGCGTCAGTGTCTGCCCCGGCGCAGTCGACATGCCCCAGCGGTATCCACTCATGAAGATCGCGGGCCCGACGGCGTAGCTGGCTGCTGCGGCGGCCTTCTTGAATGTGCCGGTACCGGCGAAGCCGCTATTGCCGATGATGCTCGGGTTCACCTGATCATAGGTCACGGTAGCGCTGAACGGCCCTGCCGTATAGGACGCCCGGGCACCATAGCCGGTATCGCGGCGAAACTGGCCCGGAACCTCTCCCGATCCGCCAAGGCGGCTGAGGTCCACGGTGCCGCTGCTTCCGCCGGTGCCAAAACTCCAGTGGGCCCCGACGCTGACCGGACCGAAGGTCCCGGAATACTTGACGGTGTTGTCTTCGCGGTACACCGGTCCGATCTGGGCGATGACGGGTTCATACAGGCTCGACATGGCCGCCGGCGAGAAGTTGGCCAGTGCCTCGAGCATCGAGGTGTATTGGCGCCCGAAGGTGATCTTGCCGTAGGTGGCGCTCTGCAGGCCGATGAATGCCTGCCGGCCAAACAGGCGGCCGCCTTGCTGCATGGTGCCATCGTCGCCGCCGACGCCGCTTTCCAGCACAAAGACGCCGTTCACGCCGCCGCCGAGATCCTCCACGCCGCGCAGACCCCAACGCGAACCAGACAGGCCTTCGCCGTTCAGCGCGTATCGATTGGCCGAGCCGCCGCCCGCGCTCTTGAAGTTGGTATCGATTTCAAGGTTGGTGTCCAGCGTACCGTACAACGTGATGGAGGACTGAGCATGTGCCGCGCCTGCGAAGGCACCAAGTGCTGCCAGTGCGATAACAGGCGTGGTGCCCCAGTTGCGTGCCACATTGCGCGGCACTCGGTGTTTCTCCTCACGGCGCTGTTCCATGACGACGGCACCATCCTTGCTCAACGCATTACGCCTGAATGCATCCATCAACAATCTCCATGTTTGTCAGTTGCCTGGCGGCCGCATGCAAGAACATCGGCCGCGCACTCTTCCTGAAGTCCTGCCCGGCGATTCGCGCGAATCGTGAATTAGCATAACGAGCGTGATGTTAAATAGAAAGGGCGGGTATTCCCTGCGTGGTCCCGGCAAGGAGAGGGGCACAGGCGTTGCCATATGCTGGCGTGTGCGGACACAGGCTTCGCGATCCGGATGGAATGCGCCGCATCTGGGAGATGCTGGAGGCGAGAACGCTGGAGAGGCTAGAATCAGAACATAACGTCGATTCTGTAAAATCAGGCTTCTGGCGGCTAACCAGTCGGCATCCAGTTATCGAAATCCTCAAGAGACAGAACAGAACATGGACAGCGACGACGATATCGAGCAGGTCTCAACCCGGGGTCGTCCGGTCGGCGACCGCGAAGCGAAGCGCAAGGAGCTGCTGCGCGCGGCATCAATGGTGATTGCACAGGAGGGATATGCCAACGCATCGCTGCGCAAGGTTGCCAAGCATGCGGGCTACACCACTGGCGCGGTGACGTATTACTTCGCGAACAAGGAAGAGCTGGTGGTGGCGCTGATGGAAAGCGCATTCGACCGTTTCGACGCGATGCTGGAGTCGGCCCGGGAAAGGGGTGACATCCTCGCGCCGTTCGAAAGCTGGATAAGGCTGACGGACCGCAGCACGAGGTTCTGGCCGGCGACATCGGAGTTGCTGGCGCAGGGGCGACACGAGCCAGCGTTTGCGGAAGTCATCGCCAGGCGCTACGCGCGTTATCGCCGCTTGCTCGCCGCCATTGTCAAGGACGCTCAGGAACGGGGGACGGTCCGCAACGATATTTCGGCGGACATCCTCACCGACCAGCTCGTTGCCATGGGCGACGGGTGGATGATGATGTACCCCATCGAGCCCAAGCGATTCACGCCAAAGCGAATGCGGGCGCTGATCGATGCCCTGGCGGTGCTGGTTGCGCCCGTGCCAGGGGAGCAGAAGCCTGGCGGACGGGCGGCGCGCACGTAGCACCGGATCAGGGATGATGGGCGCCATCCAGGGCGCGGGCGACGTCAGCGGCAGCCCTAGTGCCGGTCTCGATGGCACCGTCGATGCCGCCAACCCCGATCGGCGCTATGTCCGCTCCTGCGAAATGGATGCGGCCGTGGGGCTGTCGCATCAAGGGAGCTGCCTGCGTCAGATTGCCGGGGCGGTGATGCATCCATCCGCCTTTGGAAAACGGGTCGTTCGCCCAATCCTGGCAGACGGTGTCCACTACTTCGATGTCCGGAATGAAGTCCCGCAGCGCCTGCTGTACTGCCTCGCGGTCATTGCCGTCCAGCGTTGAGGGATCGGCGCAGAAGCACACCACCAGCGTATCGCCATCGTCGCGGCATTCGGCATGGGCGGTATTGATGGGATGCTTGCCCGCCGGCGCATAGATCACGAAGGGCTCGATCTCGCCCCTGACCCGTACCCAGATCTTGCTGGGCATGATCGGGTTCTTTTGCTCGATCATGGCGCGCACGGGTTGCGGCAGCGCAGGCGTGACGGAAAACTCGCTCAGCATGTTCAGCGGCAATGCCACCACGGCGCGCCGGGCCCGGATACGCTGTCCATCGCGGGTGGTCACGATGACCTCATGCCCGTTGTCATCGACAGCGGCCACCGGCGTCGAGAGGCGCAACTCAGCTGTCGACTCGGCGCTCATGGCGTCGATCAGGCGACCGGTGCCGCCCTCGATCGGCCAGTGGCCGGCGACTTCCTTGAACGCGCTCCAGCTGCCAAAGCAGATCGCGCACCAGAACAGCAGTTGCGCGAGTCCCTGCTCGTGTTCAGAGCAAACCAGGATGGACATCGCGTTGACCAGCAGGTCACGGTCGTGCGCGGAGAGTTCAAGCGCGTCAAGCCGGTCGCCGATGGTTTGCCTGTCGATCGCGCTGACATCGGCTGCTGCCAGGTCATCCACCTGGGGAAAGTGCATCCGGGCATCGGCAAAGAAGCGGGCGACCAGCGGTGCGGTCAGTTTGTGGAGTTGCTCCCACGTCCCGGTGTGCACCGCGCCGTCGGCGTACCAGTAGGCTCTCGTCACCGGCATTGGCGTCGCCAGCCCGATGCCATAGCGCTTGAGTTCGCGCCACACATGCGCCTGGGTCCAGTGCACGTAGGTGCCGCCCAGATCGAGGTGCAGGCCAAGGGCCTTTCCCCACCAGGTCCGGCCGCCAATCCGGTCACGCGCTTCGAGCAGTACCACTGAATGGCCTGCCATGCTGAGGTCCCGTGCAGCAGTAACGCCTGCAAAGCCAGCGCCAATCACGGCAACATCGTACAGATCTGTCATGAGTACATCCGTAGTGAGTTTCGGGGGATGCAGGGGTTTCGCAAGGCCCTGCTGTCATGCAATCGCGTAGCAGCCGCCGGCGCTCCTTCATGCGGCGCGTGCCTTGCGGTTCGAGCGTTCATCGAGCCTGCTTGCGACCTTCAGGGCGCCGTTGAGAGCAAACCAGCGCAGCGGCTCGGGCAGCGTCAATGGGGGGATGTGTTGCATCAGCATCGCAAGCAGCGGGTTTTCGATACCGCAGATCTTCCCGGCCAGCATGTGTCCGACCATGCCCTGTGTGCCGACGCCGTGGCCGGAACATCCCGCCGCGTAGTAGATGTTCCGATCCGCTCCGGTGGTGCCGATCACCGGCAGGCCATCGTCGGCATAGCTGATGTAGCCGCTCCAGCAGCGCCGGATGGCGATGCCCTTCAGGGGTGGAAAGCGGTCGTGAAGGGCCATCCGCAGCGCCCGATATTGGGCATGCTCTGGCACGTCCGGAGTCTGCGAGCCGAACGGGTAGCGCAGGCGCTTGGTCGTCACGACCAGCGTGTTGCGCGCCGTCAGGCGATGGCTCTCCATGACCCAGTGCATGGTCGTGATGCCTTCGCGACGATGCCACCCAAGCGCGGCCAGCTGGACGGGGGAAAGCGGTTCGGTTTCCATGGCCGACAGCCGCAATGGCACCACCTTGTCCGCGAGCGGGCCGAGTTGCGGCGTGTAGGCGTTGGTGGCCAGGATCATGACCGGCGCGCTGACGCTGCCGCGCGGCGTCCGCACCTTGACGGTCGGTCCTTCGGTGTAGGACAGCAACGGCGTGTTCTCGTGGATCGTCACGCCCGCCTGCAGGGCTGCGCGCCGCAGCCCCAGGACGTACTTGCCGGGATCGAGCGTGCCGCCGTTCGACACGTAGCTGCCGAACAGGAACGCTGGCGGGATGCCGCGTGCGCGCATCTCGGCCTGGTCCAGATACTCCGATGGGCATCCGAGTTCGGCGCTGATGCGCATATCGTCGCGCACCCTGGCTTCCTGTGAGGGGTCGATGCCGGCACGGATCAGTCCCGATTGGTTGTAGTCGCAGTCTATCCCGTGCTCGGCGAACTTGCCTTCGGCGAAGCTGACGCCGTCCTCGTAGAAGCGGACGATCTGCCTTGCTTTCTCATGGCCTGCGCGCTTGAGGAAGCGGTCGTACTTGAGTCCCTGCCCGCCGGCGAGATAGCCCGCATTGCGGCTGCTCGCTCCATAGCCGCAGAATTCGCGTTCAAGGACGACCACCTTCACGCGGTGCCGCGCAAGCTCCAGCGCCGCGCAGAGGCCGGCAAAGCCCGCGCCGACGATGACCACATCGGCGTTGGTGTGGCCCTCGAGCGGTGGCTGCAGATCGGCCGGCTTTTCTATCCAGCCGCCCAGTGTTCGGTATGTCTTGAAGTCTTCAGTCACGTTGCCGTGCTCCTTGGTCTGGAGATCCATGCTGCCGGGACACAACCACCCGGCAATTTGCTGACATGCCGTGTCAGGCGGCCATGGGCGTGTCCGTGGATTGACGCACGCCGTTTGCGGCGCCGGGCCCTTCGTCGGTAACGGCTTCCAGCGAGCGGTTGGTCGTGCGCGGGCCGAACAGGGCGACGGGGATGGAGAACACGATGTAGCAGGCTGCCGCGGCGAGCATTACACCCGCCATGCCGCTTGCGGAGAACAGCGCGGCGCCCAGGACGCCGGCGGCCGCTCCGCCGAACCGGCCGCCAGACATCACGATGCCACTGCCCAGGGCGCGCAGCTGCGTCGGAATCGTCTCCGGGATGTAGGTGTAGTACGCGTTGACGACGAGCCCGGTGATGATGGAGGCGAGGCCCCCCGCACCGATCACCACCCAGCTGGTGGCCGAGATGCCGAGCACGACCAACGGCAGTGCACTGAGCACGGACACAACAAGGATGGTGGATTTGCGTTCATACCGGTCGAGAAACAGCATGGCTACGAACGGCGTGACGCCATAGATCACGTTCCACAGGAACAGGATGAAATACGCATCGTCCTCGGAGTACTTGAGGCTGTACACGAGCGAGTAGACGCCCCACTGCCCGAACAGGTAGTAGGCCAGGGTGGCGCCGAAATAGCCGAGCGTGAGAATGGCTATGGTTCGAAGAACGGCCTTGTTGTTGATGAGGTCGCGCAGTGTTGGTGCTGCGGCGTTCTGTTGAGCTGAGGCAATTCCGGGTTCGTCGAGCGGACCGCGGCGCAGTGCGCGTGCTTCCAGTTCGCTGACGATGCGTTCGGCGCGGTCGGACCGCCCGCGCGACACACACCAGCGCACCGATTCGGGCAGGACCAAGCGTGCCAGGGGCGCAATCAGCAGGCCGATGCTGCCAGCCAGGAACAGGTTGCGCCAGGCACCGGTACTGCTGTGCGGGAGATAGAACATCGCCAGCGCCGCAGCCCCGATGCCGGAGACCACGAACCCGATCGTCACGATGGAGACGAAACGGCCACGCGCCTTGCCGGGAAACATCTCGGCGATATAGACAAGCAGCACCGATGTGGCGGCCTGCACGCCGACACCCGTGACGACGCGGGAGGCCAGTATGGTCTCGTAGGTAGGCGCGAACGCCGTCGCTAACGCGCCCAGCGAGTACAGGACGGTGGTCCATACCAGAACCGAGCGTCGTCCCCACCTGTCAGACAGCCTTCCTCCCACCAGCGCGCCGACAATCATCCCGATGAAGAACGCGCTGCTGATGAGGCCGATCTGCTCCGTGCTCAGATTGGTATGGGCTTTGATCGTCGGACTGACGTAGGCAAAGATGGCGTTGTCGTAATACTCCAGCATCAGGTTGGCCGCGAGCAGCGCGGCCCAGACGTAGTGGGAAGCCATCACCGGCAGGCGGTCAAGCCTCGCCAGGATGCTGGATGGCTTATCCGGCCTGACAACCGTATTGGGACGATTCATGTTGGTGTCTCCATCAGCTTTGTCGCTGTTCTTTTTTCATTTGGGATCGTGTGCCGCGACCCTGGTGTGCAAACGGGGCCGCGGCATCCGGCAGTCAGCCGGCGCCGCAGCCGGCGACCGCAATGGCGCGTATCTCGACGAGGAACTCGGGGCGGGCCAGCTGGCTTACGCCCACGCCTGTCCACGAGGGATAGCGGTCGGGTAGGTATTCATCCTTGACCTTCACAAACTCATGGATGTCGCCGCGCAAGTCGGTGTGGAAAGTCATGATCTCCACGATATCGGCCATGCTGGCTCCCGCGGCTTCGAGGACCGTCTTCAGGTTTTCAAACGCCTGTCGGGCCTGCGCTTCCATTCCCTGTCCCACCGTGGCCGTCGCCAGATCGAACCCCACCTGGCCGGACACCCAGATCATGTCGCCGACACGGGTCGCCGACGAGAAATGAAGCTGGTCGTAGTGCCTTGCCTGTGCAAGGCCGGGATTGATCATTTGTCGTTTCATGGCTGCTTCTCCGTGCAAGGCGATATCAGGCGATCTGGCGGAAGACAGGCGAGCGGAACGGCTCGCCTTCATTGAGCTTGGCCATTTCTTCGCTGAATAGGGGCCCGTTACGGGCATAGCGCGGGTTCGACAGCGGCAGGGCGCGGAACGTGGCGTCGTCACCGAAGAATCGAAGTACCAGGGTATGGCGGGTCGGACAGTCGGCGTCGACGGCGGCTCCTCCGTGCAGCGAACGCGGATGCAGGAATACGACGTCGCCGGGCGTCACGCCCCAGGAGAGCACGTCCCAGGCGTTCGGATCTTCGGCGAGTTCCTTGTCGATATGCGGAAGGCGGGGCAGCGTGCCGTCGCCGTAGAGCGGATCGGTCGGGTCATCGGCATTCGCGAAGCTGGCCCCGTCGTACTGGATGCCGAGATGCGAGCCGCGAATGATCTCCAGCGAATTCCTCTTTGGAATGGGCTGGAAGGTGATCCAGGCGTTGCCCCAGTGCTTGCCGGCCCAGGGTAGGTTGGCGGTGTCCTGATGCCACGGTCCGCGGCCGCTTTGGCCACCTTCCTTGGCGAACACCTCCTCGGCGAAATACCAGACATGCGCCGATCCCCATAACTGCTGGAATATCTTTCCGAACGGTAGCGTCGAGACCAGATCGTCAAGCTTGTCCTTGACGACCGGATTGGCGTTGTCGATATGGGTCTGCAGGCTCGTGCCGTCCAGCGAGCGGAAGTGATACGGACCCGGATTGGCGACGTTCCACTTGAACGCCTCGTAGCACTGAGCGAGCTGCGCCGGGTCAAGACAGTTTTCTACAAGTACGGCGCCGTCATTGCGAAACGCTTCTCGTTGGGATTGGGTGGTGAGCATGATCGGTCTCCTTCATTCTTCGTGATGGACGCTGGCCGGCGCGATGCATGAACAATAACCCGCAATGCTCTTT
Source organism: Cupriavidus sp. PB-02 (assembly GCF_058252315.1). Lineage (NCBI taxonomy): Bacteria > Pseudomonadati > Pseudomonadota > Betaproteobacteria > Burkholderiales > Burkholderiaceae > Cupriavidus > Cupriavidus sp. PB-02. Next base: position 1,323,328 of record NZ_JBXPSX010000003.1, on the reverse strand, counting down.
AAGACAACACGTGTTGTGTTAATGTGTGGGCATCGTGATTCCCGGAGGATCGGCGAGGTAGCGGTCCGGGTAATCGTGACGAGAGCTTGCTCAGGCTTTCGTCTCCGTGGACAAGAAGACGTCGTCTAGGTGTATGGCTTCAACTCGTGGTGGCACCACGAGATGCGGATGCCGCGGCATATGCTGGGGCAACATCCCGGCGGCCGCCTCGTTGCGTGGCGGGCTGCGGGCCTTGACCGCCAGAGGGACCTTGGTCGGATCGGGATGCGCCCGCATCCACCGGCTTTTCGGGCTGGTCGCGCAGATCGGGCAGTTGAATGGCTTCCACCCGGCGCTGTGCACCTGGGTCGTGGCAGGCGCTGTGCGGCGCCCCACCCATGGCCGCCGTCATGCAAGGCGTAAGGAATGCAAAGCGTGAGGAATGCAAAGCGTGAGGACTGCCGCGACGGCCGCGGTCGGCTAGGGATGCAGTGGATCCGCGCTTTTTTCCGTCGCGTGCCTGACCCTCAGATCCTGCCAACTACCCGTGCTGCGCTGTCGGACCTATCTGGCTCCGATCTCGCGTGGGGCTGGGGACATCCTGGCGCCAGGTAGCGGGCCACCGCCGGGATGTCGACAAGGTGCCGGCAATGCCGTCCGCGCATTCGGTCAATGGCCGCACGAACAGCTTGATGTGGGAGATCGTGGGTAGCGCTTGCCCGATGTTCATTTCCTTGAATCAACTTCGAGGCCGTCGAGAACCTAGGGGTGTCATGAAACGCCACTTGGTCGAATGGCAAAAAGTGGATTTAGAACGGCCCTTCGCTTCGTCGCGGTCAAAGGCCGCTACTGGCCGGCAGGCGACGACCGCGATCGACGGGAGGCCGGCCGTACCCGGTAGGAAAATCCGGGGGCAGTTCACAAGATCCTCAAGAAGACAGGGGGCAACGTTTGATGCATTCGCGGCCACCCTAGACGCGGAAGATGCTGATCAGTACGCCGTAAAGCTCCAGGACTTGTTGATCGCCACACCATTTCGTGCACCGGCGAAAGTCGCTGTGTATGTGCCTGCAGCGATGGGCTGCGTGGGGAGCAGAAATACCACGCCTCGATACAAGCTCGCGTCCTCGATAGCAGAAGCAACCGAACCGGCCTTGGATTCAGCAGGCACCAGGATGCGAGCGGGCACGGAGTTGCCGCCAGGTCCCGTCAGGATGAAGTTCGAGACCGTCAGCACGTCAAATGGCTTTTCAACATTGACGCGGAACATGATCGGGGGACCGGCTCTGGCCAGATCGGGCGCTGGATTCGGGATCTCGTCACCAGGAATGAACAAGCCGTGGACGTTGGCATTGTCGGCTGGGTAGTGGGCGCCAGTGCCGGGAGGCAGTTGTTGGCCGCCCCATTGGGCGAGGCCATAGCCGCCGGCTCCGGCTGCGGTCATCACACCAAAGTTCGCCACGCAGTAGTTGTCATGCATGGCCAGGCCGATGGTTTCCTGGTTGCTGGTAATCCCTTGCAGGTGGTAAACCGAGTTCACCATCGAACCAAGGCAGCGGGCAATCTCGCCTCTATAAGCATTCTGCCCAACCCATTGCTTGTGCGAGCCGCCGACAGCAAGCACCTGCTGGTACGGATCGGCGCTTGTGAAACCAGGATTCCCAGGGACCTCCGTGTGGCTCATCACCGCATTGAACTTCATATACTCCAGGTGGTTTTCCGCCGCAGCGTCCAGGGCGGCGTCTTGCCGCAACGCGCCTACACCCATTGCGACGCGCAGGGAGTTGAGAGCATTGAAGAATTCGAGGCGCGGGTCGGTTCTGGAGTAGGTGGATCTGGGCACGATCGCGGTGGGACCTGAAGAAAACGGCTCCTTCCTGATGGTCGGTGTGCGTGGCGTGATCGAGGCGATCGTTGGAGGAGTGGCACCAGCGTTACCAATGCTGGAGCAGACCGCGACGAAGGCAGACATCGCGGCGACTGTGAAGAGGCACTTTTTCACGTTTTTCCGGTTATTTTAGGTCTGTATAAGCGGAGCCAGCGATCCGCGGGTGACCCTGGCTAATCCGCTTCCGGAGGCTTAACGCGATATTGCGAAGATTGGTGGACAGGAGCATGCGCGCCTTGGGGGCAGCAAGCTTGGGGGGAGTGCGTGGGGTGCGCGGTGCCCACGCAAATGCAAGAACCTAGAGACTGTCTAGGTGCCCACGAAGAGCGATCTGAGTATTAGTGTTCGACCCTGCCATTGGGTGGCGACACAAAATAGGTGCATCGCGGACCTGCGGGAAAGAACGAAGGTCGCACCGGCCAACTCGGTCGTCCAATCAGTGTACTGCCAGTGACCGAAGTTGGCCGGCTACGGCCATCGTTCCTTTCGGATCGGATGACGTTTTGTCGCCCGATTCGGTCTTCCATCCAACGCGGCGCCGGCGCACGACTCAACCTAGCCGAGACTGGGCAGCCCCGGTGCCCGCAGGCAACGGCCGGGATTCAGCCGCCCGGACGTTTGGGCTGACACCGTGTTTTCAGCGACGCCTAGCGGCGTGCATACGTCCAGCAGGCCGCTCAGTTCGACCGTCCGGGTACACCTTCTTCTCGTGTTGCCCTCGTGAAGAGCGCAGCCGGGTAAGGTCACCCAGAGATAGATGGGAATCGCTGGGTTAAGCGATGCGCCAGCGAAAAGATGCTCTGTTACCAGCAGAGCGTCTCGCGTTCGTCAGAGTCAAGATGCCGCCGACTGCAAAAGCTCCTCGACGCCAGGCTGCTCTTTCGTCCGGCTTTGACTAGTCTTGTTGACGTAGCCCTCCGGACCGCACGCGCTCGGCGTAACGCCTTGGTTGCGGAGGTGGGCCGCGACCATCTCGCACCATTTGAGCAACTGGTGCTTGTCAAGATCCGCGACCACGTCTTCACCGAAAAGATTCGAAAGCTCAAGCGCGACCCCTGAAAATGCGGCGCCGTCATCTCGAATGGTCAATACTCCGTCGCCATCGTGGTCGCACATCTCAATCCTTGTGGCAGACATATCCGTTACCTCCTGAGGCTTCGTAACCGTCACTTGATTCGTAAACGTCATATCAGGCGCTCCCTGCCTTGTCGGTCGCTTGGCTAGCATATTTATGCTAGAAGATGCGACACAGTTAGCGCTTGTACTACGGCCGATTGACCGCGCAACTCGGTCACGAAGTCGTCGAGCAGGTGCTCGAAGTCGACTAGGTGTTGCCAGCCCCACTCTATAGCCCGGCAAAATCGGGATTCCTCTTATCTACCCACGCCTGGATTCCCTCCGCGGCCGCCGCGGTGCCATCCATCGGATCGCGCAGGGCGCGTGAGAGCTCCATGCCCGCTTGCAGGTCCAGATCGCAACTCTTGAGGATGAGCTGCTTGGCCGCACTGACGCCCTCCGGGCTGTTGCCAGCGATCTGACGCGCGAGAGCCAACGTTTCATCCAGCAGGCAAGCGTGTGGCACGACGACCTCTGCAAAGCCAAATGCAAAGGCCTCTTCGGCGGAGAACTTGCGACCCGTCAGAACAATCAAGTTCGCGCGGCCACGGCCTACCAGCTTGGGAAGTCGTACCGGGCCACCCGCGTCTGGGAACGCACCGACCTTGCTAACTTCGGGCAACGAAAAAACCGCTCGGTCCGAGGCAACCCGGATGTCGCAGGCCAGCGCAATTTCGAAAGCACCGGCGATAGTGGGGCCATTGATCATGGCGATCACGGGTGCGCGAAACGACTCGATCATCTCGATGAATCGCAACACCGCGCCGCGCGCCTTCTGCGTCTGCTCCGGCGCGAGGGTGGCTCTTTCCTTCAGGTCCGCGCCAGCCCCGAAAGCCGCGCCTTCACCCGTGACAATGAGCACCCTGAGATCCTGCTTGTCCTTCAGGCTGGCCAGACAGGCTTCGAGCTCATCTGCCATTTCCACGGAGATTGCGTTTCGTTGCTCGGGCCGATTCATAGCCAGCACACTTATGTGCGGATCGACCTCTGTGAGCTTGATCGTCGTCCAGTTTCTGTTGCTCATTACAAGACCTCTGTTGGTGGAAGCGTTCTGCGCTTGAACCCACCGGCTCAAGGCATCCATAGCCTCTCAGTGGACGGACTTCGTTGCGTTGAAGCATCAGTCCAGTTAGCTAACTCTGCCCGTCACGCTGCGTGCCTCACACTCGCCGCCACGGATCGCCTCTTCGGAAGCCATCAACCAACATTGTTATAGTCGATGTTACGAGTGTCAACAATAAGAACGTCTGCTATCTTCTCTTCAATGCCCCGGATCATCCCGGGTCGCTTACTGTCGAGTGGGGCTCACTCCGTGAGGAACTATCTGCCTTATTGATGACAATAAGGCACTCTCTGAGGAAATTCGCAACATGAGAACTTTGGCGCTGCCACCCACATGCTCCTCCCCCAAAAGCTCTTCATCGGCCAATTCGGCCCTTCGGCGCTGCCCGGTCGAATGGCTCAGAAGGGTCGGGCAGAGCCGGCGAGCAACCGGTGAGGCGCAGTCCAGCGAATTCGCGCTTCGTGTCACGGCAGTCTCGCCATTTCCGGTTCTAATGCGGAGGTCTGAGACGGCCTTTGGCCCGCATTTGGTGAAGGCGCGGTATCCGCGCGGAATGGCGGTGTCAGACTCCCATGCCAGCGGCAATGCCACCCAGAGCAAAGTCCACCGCCGCTTCCACATGAATAGCGGTGGAATCGAAGCCTGGCAACGGCAGCTTATCGGTCTCGAGGATCATGCAGATCTCCGTGCAGCCGAAGATGACGGCGTCTGCCCCCTCAAGCTTCGCCTTGTTTATCAGGGAGATGAGAGCCTCGCGAGAATCGTCTAACACCTTGCCCGCGCAGAGTTCGTTAAAGATTATGTCGTGGGTAATCGTCCGCCCTTCAGTGTCGGGAACAACGACATCGATGTCATGCGTTAGCATTCGCGCACGATAGAAACCACTCTCCATCGTGTAGCGGGTTGCCAGAAGCAGAGGGCGGCGGCATCCGTACGCCTTCAGCTTGCGCGCTGTCTCGTCGACAATGTGAATAAAGGGAATGTCGATCTCCTGCTCCACCGCTTCGGCGACCAGATGCATGGTGACGGCGCAAATCAGCACACAATCGGCACCCGCACCTTGCAGGCCGCGTGCAACGGCCGCGAGGCGCATGCCGGCCTCGTCCCATCGGCTTGTCTTCTGCATGTCGACAATGGTCTGAAAATCGACAGAATGCAGAAGGAGTTCAGCCGAATGCAGCGCGCCGAGACGCTCCCGCACGGCTTCGTTGATCTTTCGGTAGTACACGGCCGAGCCCTCAAAGCTCATGCCGCCAATTAGTCCGAGAGTGCGCATATTTGTCGAGTGGTCTTATGGGTGAATGGGGAAAATGGCCGGAGTGGCTACCGTCTGGCCGACGAAGGCTTTGAGCAGGGTGGTCGCCTCATATGTTTCCTCCAAAGAACTCAGCATCGCATCAGGATCCCTTCCTTCGCGCTGTAAGATATCTGCCCTACGCCGGATGCACGCTGCGGCAATCGTAGGGGTGAACTCCGGATGAAATTGGGTCGATAGAGCGTTCGGACCGTACCTGACGATCTGGTGAGGGTCATGTGCCGAAAAGGCCAACGCCTCCGCACCGCGAGGCAGTTCGATGATGGTTTGCTCGTGAGTAAGGTGAGCAGTGAAGGATTCCGGCCATTTACTGAGCAAGGGATCATTTCCCGCCGCGGATGTCTTGTGAATGCGATGGCACCCCATTTCGCGTCCATCCGGATGAAAATCCACGCGACCACCCAGCGCATGTGCCATCAGTTGATGCCCATAGCAAACGCCAAAAATCAACATCCCGACTGCTACCGCATCCCGGATCCATTCCGCTGTCGTCTCGCTCCACGGGAGTCGGTCCGTTACCATCGCCCATGATCCCGTGATGATTGCGGCGCTGCCGGGATTCGGTTCTGGAAGCACGTCGCCATCGAAAACGCGTACCACCTCTACCTCATCAATCGGTCGCTCCAATGCACGGCAAAACCATGCTGGCAAGTCGCCCAGAGGCTCACGAATTTCTTTGGGTGGGGTACCGACCTGGACGATCAGCAGTCGGGAAGAACGCGCGGATGTCATGGATGAAGCAGTTCGTTAGTGGTGCGCCCCCCTAGCCTTAAGGGAGCGAATCGGTTCAGGGTCCGGCGCCGTACACAAACAGTTCCGCTGGCCACCAGGGCGTCGGCAGCAATGGTCAAGCTGTTGCCGGCACCGGCCCTCTCTCGAGGAACGAGCCGCCTCACTTAGCTGCGATGCACTCGAGTTCCACGCGCGCATTGAAAGCCAGCCCCGATGCGCCGAAGACGCTGCGCGCGGGATACTTCCCGGGAGTGAAATAGGTCCGGTACACCTCGTTGAATGTCGACCACTCGCTCATATCCGTGAGCATTGCCGTGCACTTCACGATGTCGCCGAGTGCATACCCGTTGGCTTCCAGGCTGGTCTTCACGTTCTCCATGGTCTGCTTGGCCTCGGCTTTGATGCCGCCGGGAGCGACGTCCGTTGTCCCGGGAATCAGGCCGATCTGGCCGGAGAGGTACAGCGTCCCGCCCACCTTCACGGCCTCAGAGAATGGGAATTCCCCCTTCAGAACCTTTCCGCTGTTCAGGTAGACGTTCTGCGCGATGGAGGTGGACGCACCAAACGCCAGGGCCAGCGCCGCGGAAATACGAACGAACTGTTGCGCGGTCATGATGGAGTTTCTTCAAGTTAGCTTTTCAGCAGAATAGGGGAACGGCCAGCGGCCTGATCACACAGCGATGGTTCCGTCGACACATGTGACCGATTGACCTCCAACGCGAATGACGTCGTCGCCGTTAATGGCCACAAAGATTTTTCCTGCGCGCCCAACGACCGAACCTTGCGTGCTGACATAGCTGGAACCGAAGGTCTGGACCTGACCAGCCTCGCGAATGAACGCTGCCACCGAGCCGTTTCCGCTGCCGCAGACAGGGTCTTCATTCACGCCGAGGCTGGGCGCGAAGGCACGCACCTCGATTGCCGCAGGTGCACCCTTCTCATAGGCGCCATACACCACGATGCCGATGGACTTGTTGTGTTTGTCAAACTCCGCCATACGCACAAAGTCGGGGCGAAGCGCCAGGACGGCCTCTGCACTGTCCATCTGGACGATCGTCCAGACGGGGCCGACATTGATGAGCTTCGGCGTGTGCTCACGCTGCACCGGGGCACCAAGAATGGCCGCCAGCTCGTCAATCTGTGCATTGGTCAGGGGAACGAAGCTGGGTGTTGGCAGGTTGAAAGCAATCACCGGGCTTGAGTCGGCCGACGGAGTGACGGTCAGCTCGATCAGTCCGGCATCGCACTCCTGCTTGAGCTTGCCGTTTTGCGGAGCAATCCGCCCCGCCTCCAGGAGTGCGTGCGCCGTTCCAAGGGTGGGGTGCCCCGCGAACGGCAATTCCGATTGAGGCGTAAAGATGCGCACGCGGTAGTCCGCGCCCGGCTGCGTAGGCGGTAGCACGAAGGTCGTTTCGGAGAGATTGGTCCAGTTCGCAATGCGCTGCATCTCCTCGCCTGTGAGTCCTTCTGCGTCAAGGATCACGGCTACTGGGTTTCCGCGATAGGGAACGTTGGTGAAAACATCAACTTGCTTGAATGGGACGCCGGACATCTATCTGCTTCCTGAGGGTGTATTCGCGACGCGCTGCATCGCGGTTGACTGGCGAGGGGACGGCCGGTGGAACCGCCCGGCAGGCCTTCACGCGACTGCTTGGCACCAGCTGCAGGGATAATAGGAGTGGACCAGTCATGGGTACAGAGACAGTACAATCCAAAATTTATGGTTACAGTTGACATCGAGAGGAAACCCTGTGCGAACGACCCCATCGGCAGGTAGCCTGTATCAGATCTTGGCTGATGATTTGACCGCGGCTATCTCGTCAGGACGTCTTCCCGCAGGGTCCAACCTGCCTTCCCTTCGTGAATGCGCGACACAGCGCAAACTCAGTCTCAACACCGTCACCGCCGCCTATCGGCTGCTGGAAGATCGGGGCCTGATCGTGGCTCGCCCTCAATCCGGCTTCTATGTGTGCAGTGAGCTGGCAGAACCAGAGTTCGCTTTCCGGCGCATTGCTAAGGACGTGGTGGGGGCAGCTCAGGAAGATTTAATGACTGCAGTTCTGGAGGCGCAGCAGCGGCCAGGCTATATCGATCTGGCATTCGCCGCTCCTCGCGGGAAAAAGTTCTACCCCGGCGAACGCTTGGCCCGAATGACCAGTTCGGTTCTGCGCCGCCAAGGCAACGTTGTCGCCTCTTACGCAATGCCACCGGGTTCGGAGCTCTTGCGCGACCAGATTGCCAGGCGCAGCCAGAGATTGGGGATGGACCTTACGGCCGATTGCATCGTGCTCACGCATGGCGCCATGGAAGCACTTCATCTGGCGCTTCGAGCGGTGACTCGTCCGGGCGACTTCGTCGGAATCGAGGCCCCCTCCTACTTCAATCTTTACCCCCTCTTATCCGCACTCGGGCTCAAGGCCATCGAGATTCCGACGCATCCGCAGCACGGCTTGGATGTTGACTCCGTGGAGAGCGTCCTTGCCGAGAAGCGAGTTGCAGCCCTGGTTGCCATGCCGAGCGTCCACAATCCGCTCGGATGCTCAATGCCAGTCGACGCGAAGCAGCGGCTTGCCAAGCTGCTCAATCAATACAAGACCCCATTGATTGAGGATATGGTGTACGCAGAGCTTCAGTTTCTTGAGCCCTTGGCGCCCACCGTAAAAGCCTTCGATCACGGAGGATGGGTGCTGGCCTGCGGAGGATTCTCAAAAACATTGGCTCCCGACTACCGCTTGGGCTGGATCGCGGGCGGGCGCTTCAGTCAGGCCGTACAACGGCTTAAGTTTGCCTCCAGTGCGTCCGAATCCATGCTGCTGAGCGAGACCGTTGGGCAGTTTCTCAAAAGCGGAGGTTATGAACGTCACCTCAGCAGTTTGAGACGGTTGTACTTCGCTCAGGTCGCCACGGTACGCGGATTAGTCGCACAATTTTTCCCTGGGGGCACGCGCGCGACTCAGCCGGCAGGAGGGTTCGTTCTTTGGGTTGAGCTGCCACCTCAGGTGGACAGCTTGAAACTGTTCCACGCGGCTTTGGAAAAGGGCATAGTAATGATGCCAGGCCAAGTTTACGCCAAGGGCCCACGCTATCGTCACTATCTCCGATTGTCCTGTTGCCAGGAGATTGATGAGCGTTTTACCAGCGCCGTTCGGACCTTGGGAGAATTAGCGGTCAAAATGCAAAAGGACGGTAACAAGGCGCCGAAGGGTCGGTGAGCCCTGGCGGTCATCCTGTCACTGAGCACCGTATGTTCTAGCCACCGTAGCGCGGTCAGGAGCGCATTGACGATGGAACCAAGATCTTAGGCGGACTGCGTCTTAGACGGACTGCGCGCCTGGCGGACTACGCTGGACTTGCTCGGCTTGTCGCAATGGCGGGACGCCCGTGATCGCCGCCGCACGGGCAGGGTGAGATGCCGGCGTGGCTGCGGCGGGCGGTCCATGCGGGGCAGAGCGTGGAGTTTTTCCGGATCGGATAGCTTCGACAGCGGATTAGCTTGGGGCGTTCGTCTTGTAAAAGTGGGCTCACGCCATTCCGCGGGACCGCGCGAGGGCGGTGGCCAGCAGGCAGGAGCAGCCAATATCCACGTAGTACCGCGCTCTGTGGCATGGCTGCTCCGGGTGCCCCGGTAGTGAAACGGTCAGCTCGGGTGGCGCTCAGCGCGTGCACATTCCATACTAGAAGTGTTCGTCTCCGCCGGAATGAGCGATGCTCGTGGGGACGTCTCCGTCTTCCGAAAGGAGGTATCCCATGTGCTTCCGGATTCATTATCTGGATCATCCTCGTGAGAATGCGGCCCAGCAGCGGCCTAGCTCGACAACCTTGTCGCTTCGCTCTCGTCTCGATGGGCGTCGGGCGGCGTTGATGGCTTGGCTGCGTCCGTCTCCAAAACCAACCAGCCCGGTGACGGCCACATCCTTGGAGCAGGCCGAGCCGGCTGAAGCCGCGGCGAAGCCGGTCCCTCGGCCCATTGACCAGGCTTGCACCGTCGCCGGCACCGCCCGCGAGCGGGACGTCGAGACGGCGTAGGCCGCCATTACTCCTACATGAGCCTCCCGAGCCCACCGGCCAGGCCAGCGCAAGACCGCTGGGCTCGGGGGGCGTGAAGCCCGCCAATAGGGCTTGGCCGGTGGAGGCAATACGCACGGACTGGCGATCTATATAGAGAAAGGGGGCGAAGCTAGGTATGAAAGCGCTAGGCTTGCTTCTCGCCATATCAATGGCGGTAGGGGTTGCGCCGCACGCCAGTGCAATTGGATGCCAATATGACATGCAGTGCAAAGGGGAGCGAATTTGCGAGCAAGGCCAGTGCGTCTCTTCTGAGCAACCCGCTAGGGTTCCACCAGCGACGAGGAATGTCCCGGCACCCGGGCAGCCCGCCAAGGCTCCCCCAGCGATGAAGAATGTCCCGGCACCTGAGCAACCCGCCAAGGCTCCCCCAAGGACGAAAATCGTCCCGACACCTGAGCAACCCGCCATGGCGTCCCCAGCGATGACGAATGCCCCAGCACTTTCGACTGAGTTTCGTTATTGCTGCACTAAGGTCGGAAAATTCCCCCTCGACCGAGAACCGAACTCGGAAGGAATTGCCGTCAACCGGAGCGATACCTGTTATGGGATAACCAGTTATGGGACGCCTCTCCCAGGTACGCCGTGCAATTGAGTCACCAGTACACCTGCGGCAGCACCGGCGACCCGAAGGGCGTCGTGCTCACCCAGGCCAACCTGCTTGCCAACATCCGCGCCATGCGGCAGGCGGCGCGGGCGACGCCCGCCGACGTGTTCGCCATCCGCCGCTGAACCCTGCCGCAACAGACTGGCAGGCGGCGGTCGCCTTGCGCGACGATGCGCGAGCGGCCACCTCGCGCAACTGGTCGAGCCGGATGCCGGTTGATGTTCGGCGTTTTGGGCGGACTCGCCGCGTTTGGCCTGATAGGCTTGTTCGCCGGGCCAGTGGTGATCCTCGCAGTGCTGCTCGCCGTATGGCGCGAATGGCTGGAAAGGCAGGCGGAGCAGCCGGTGGGGCACCGCCGTCGTAGCGGGGGCGACACCTGTCGCGCATCCCATCGCTAAGGCAGACACTTCCTAAGTCAGCCACGTTGGCGCAGAGCGCGCCGGGTGCTGCAAGCTGCGCTGCAAGGGATGACAACCTGTAGCCTGGCCAGGCGGACAAGGATAGAGTTTAGGCTCCGTCGCGTTCCCACATTTCAGCAAGGCGTGTCAGGACATGGTGCCAAAGATCCTTTGGGTTCTGTTGCCGCTTTCGATGTACGCACTGTATGTCACCGTGTCGACGTGGCGCGGACGGACACCGTCGCGTCAGGCGCTCAATGTGCAAACCAGCCTGCTGTTGATCGCCTACCTGGTGACGACGGCAAGTCTCGGTGTGTTCTGGGTAGCCAATCAGCAGTTGCCGGTGTTCGACTGGCACTACCTGTTTGGCTACTGCACGCTGCTGCTTGTCTCCGTGCATCTGGTTTTCAACCTGCCGGCCGTGTTGCGCGGGCTGCGGCGTGCACCGTCCCAGCCCGCGCAGCAGTCCACCCGCGGCGGCAGGCACGGCCCGGTCGCGGTCGGCAAGGCGCTGACCGTCCTCGCCGCTCTCGGCATGGCGTTCTTCCTCGGCACGCGTCACGGCGCCAGCGAAGTCGCTGTCCGCTGGACCAACGCCGCCGAAGCCGGATTTGGCCCGATCGATGCGGTGGTCCGTTATCACGAATTCTCGTCCGAGTCGCGCAGCCGCGTGTTCCAGCGCGCGCCAGGGGTCGAATGGGGTGCGCCGCCGCCCGCTTTCAAGCGCTACCCCGACGTGCCGCACATCGCCCTCGCGCGGGACAGGACCCACGAGCGCGGCCTGAGCGACGCACTGCGCGCCCCCTCGCCGCGCACGCAGCGCCTGAGCGTTGCCGAGTTGGGCGAGATGCTGTACCTGTCGGCCGGCATCACGGCGCGGCGCGGTGGCCTGGCACTGCGCGCCTCGCCATCTTCCGGCGCCCTGTTTCCCAGCGAGCTCTATGTCGTGGCGCACAAGGTCGAGGGCTTGCCGGCCGGGCTTTATCACTACGACCCGGAGCACAATCGGCTCGACGCGCTGGGCGCTGCACCGGCCGCGCTCGGCGCGCCTCAGGCAGACGGCGCCGACGCGGCCGTGGTGCTGACTGCGGTGTTCCGCCGCACCGGCTACAAGTACCGCGACCGGGCCTACCGCTATGCGGTTGCGGACGCTGGCCACTTGCTCGAGAATCTGCGGCTCGCGGGGCATCAGGCGGGAATGCGGGCGACGCTCGTCGCGCGCTTTGACGAGATGCTGGCCGCCAAGGCCATCGGTGTCGATGGCCTCGAGGAAGGCGTGCTCGCTGTCATGGATCTGCGACCCGCAGCCAGCGGCGTGGCGTCCACCGGCGAAGCTTCGCGCGCGCGCTTCGCAGCGCCGCCGGTACCCTCCGGCCTGACAATCGGCGTGACAGGCATGGTGCACCGGGCCACGTCGCTGCAGCTATTGCCCGACGAGGTGGGCGCCGGGCACATCGCGCTACCGGCGCCTGAGCCCGCCGCCGCAGGCGTGACCGACACGATAGTCCAGCGGCGCAGCCAGCGGCGCTTCCTCGACGAGCCGGTGCCGCTCGCGACGCTGTCATCGATGCTGACCGACATGGCGCTGCCGCCCCAGCTATCGGGCGCCGTCCACATCAATCTGGTCGTCAATCGTGTCGCAGGGCTCCGGCCGGGCGTGTATCGCTACCTGCCTCAGCACGCGCTGGTACGCGTGCGCGACAGCGATTACGCCGCTGCTGCTCAGGCGGCCGCGTTGTCGCAGGAAGTGATCGGCAACGCCGCCGTGGTGCTGGTGCTATCCGCCGATCGCGCGCACATGCTGGCGGAAGGTGCGCGTGGTTATCGCCATGCCTTTCTCGAGGCGGGCATGCTGGGCGAGCGCTGGTTGCTCGGCGCGGTTGCCCGCGGCTTGGCGGCTTGCCCGGTGGGCGGGTTTTACGACGACGAAGCGGCGGCTCTGATCGATGTCGATGGGCAAAGTCAATGGGTGTTGCACTTCGCGGGTCTCGGTGCGTCGACGGGAACGTAGAAGGAGGCCCGCACAGGCTGATGGACGCGCTCGGGCGCCCGACCCGGCAATCAAAGAGATAATGCGTTGCCATTGGCACTTCAACCACCCCCGGGCTGAATGCGAGCGACAGCGCGGGGGCGGTTCTCTCGGCTTTAGCGCCTACAATGCCCCACGCGCGAATTGGTCAAAATTCCATTTGTCTATATCGAAGGTGACAAGGTTGTTTTCGTCTCCGTTCAACATCCCCACCGCGGATCGCCCGCCCGATATCCGGCGCAACTCCTCGCTCGAGAGTGAACGAATCGTCGTGGTTGGCTTGCCTTGCTGCTCGATGTCGAGCGGCAGCAAGTCCTTGATCGTCATTGTGCTCATGGCTTCTCCTAGCTGTGACTTAACGAGTGTGGTTTCAATCGAGCATGTTGCAGTGCTCGATTGAACAGACGCATGGAGCGTGCCGGTTGCGGAGAATAGCCAGAGGATTGTCGAGGTGGCCGCGCAAACGCCGGGTTTCCGGGCGGGACGGTCGGTATGGCCGCGGCGTGGCGAAACGCAACGCGGCGTGGAGTGTTGGAAGGCATCCGGCAGTGCCACGAACCTGTGTAGTGCTACCCAACACCTACAAGCGGCGCGACTAATGCAGGACCGGTGCACTGTGACGCCGCTGACGAGGCGGGGGCGCTGCTTCTCTCCGCGGGCCGCATGGGCGCGCCCGGGCCTATCGGAGCGCCATCAGCCTCGAATCCGATCCGGTGATGCGCCAGTTCCTGCAAGCAGAGCCTTTCGCGAGCCCGGCAATTCGGGCAGACGCGAAGGACGGCATTGGGTCGGGAAGAGCCGTTCGCTGGCGCGATGGCAAGGCGACCAAGGCTGCCGCATTACACTGCTACAAATGAGCTACCCTCCCCTGCAACCCCAGCCCCAAAGCCTCCTGACCTCCTATTTCTGGAGCGGCGACGCTATCCGCAGTCGGCGCGTAAGTGACATCGTGCTGTCTGGCACGGTCGACGTGCCAGAGCCGCCGGCGCGTCTGCTCGCGGATTGGGCTAGGGAGATATCGTCCCGCATGACCTTGGAACCCGGGGATGTTGAGGTGTTGCCTCTGGCACGAGCACGAGCGCGCTGGCCGGACTACTCGCACTGCGTGCAGGCAGTGTCTGATTGGGCAAGCACGCTTGGACTGCCCGGAGTACTTGCCTCCAGTGAGGTCGCTCTCATGGCTTGCCGCGGCGCGAGGTATCACCATGACGGAGAGCAGTACGGCGGTGCGGCCTTCTGCAATCTCTTCCTGAGTGAGGATAAGGGGCAGGACGTACACTTTCCGTCGTTGGGTCTTCGAATCCCCCTGACCCGTGGTTCGGTTCTGATATTCGATACCTGCCAGCCTCATGGGGTCATTCAACGCGGCAGCAGCGGTTTTGATGTGGCCGACTTCCCGCCCGACCAGGATTGCACGCAGCTATTCCTGACCTGGGAGCTTCCCATTGAGGATGTCCATGTCATGCAGACGCTCAACGTCGCCTTCGACATTGACCTTTCGACCTCGCCGAAGGTGAATGAGGAGCAAGTCCGGCTGAATGAGGAACGGGTCAGCGTGCGTCACGAGTCAGGTCGGTGGCGCCGAGCTGACTAATCGTCAGGACTGGTCACGATCCCACCTGACGCACGACGGCGGGCATCCGCGTACGGGTGGATCCAGAATCCTGACCTCCGGAACTGGCGTCGAACGGTCGAAGAAGTCTTGAGAATGCCTTGGCTAGGAAGCGGAACTTGGTCCACCATGTCCTCCCAGAAGAACTGGCCGGCTGCATCGATCTCGCCGTCGCCTGCCGGCCAGGTTCTGCCTGTCAGCGATCCTGTTGAGGCGCCATTTGAACTGCACTTCACTTTGAATCCTGCCGGACAACAGCCGAACCGAAGGCTACGCCGTCCCACTGAAATTGGGTTGTCTGTGCTCGAGCTTCGTTGGGGTGAAGGCTATCTGGAAACCGGACCCTATGGCCACGGCAAGATTGCCCGCTTCTATCTTGCCTTTTCGCCAAGCGGAGACGTGAGTTTGCCGATCAGCGCAGAACTCGGTCGCCCCGAGCACCATGAATATCGCTGGGTTACTTTTGCCGAAGCTCGGCAGCTTCTGCCGTCTCGGTTTGAACCGATTCTCGAATGGGCGTGGGGGACCGTCAGTATGTCCGGCTAAGTGCAAATCCTGCCATGCGATGGAATGAACATGGTCCTTGACGAGTTCTCTCCCTCTTGCTAGCGAGTGGTGGCACGGTGTCCGCATCGCAGGAGAGCATCGTCGAACTTCGCCGTGCCAGCCATGCGGTATATTCAGGCCTTCGACAACAAGCGCAAGACAGACGGCATGGCCCAGAAATCGATTCGGGTTTCACATGTAGGGGTACCCGGCGACCTCAGCGTCCTCAAACTGAAGGGCTATCTGAGATCCGCACTCGCTGGTGTAGCTGAAAGTACTGGCGACGACGAAATCCTGCTGGTCAAGGTGCTGGTGCCGCGGCCTCTGGGCCTGCGAGCCGGTGAAAAACTGTTCGACAAAATTTTGCAAGGGATCGTCGAGAAGGATCCACGCGTGAACCGGGTGTCGGTTGAGTTTATCGACGGCGAAGTCACGCCAGAGAAGATCGCGGCGAGCGAGGCCCGAACGCAGAAGGAAATTGACGCGTACGGGCACTTGCTCCAGAAGTCGACAGACAACGAACAACCCGGCTGAGTATCTAGATGTGGCTTGGCTATTCGTGCGCGGCGACGAATACTCGATAAGCACCCATGTCATCACCCAGAAAATCTTTCAGACCTCACCAGCTGGTGGACGAGAGCCTTGAGGATGCGTTCCATAGGAGGTAAAGGCCGATCTACTGGTCGCCGGGCACCAGCACTCAACGCCCCTTGAAAAGGGGGTGCCGGGCGCAGACTGACAGCACGATTCGCTCTGACTGCACCAGGTATTCGTTAAGGGCTGCGGCACACTCCGCGAGCTTGCCCGACTCGAACAGCTGCTGGATGTGCTGGTTCATCTCGACATAAGGGCCATGCAGGAATTCCGGATCCTGCAGCAAGCCGAAAGCCAGGCGCAATTCAGCCAGGAGGTGGGAGAACATCACGTTCAGCCGCTCGCTGTCCGCCAGTTCCACGATGGCCATGTGGAACTCCATATTGGCAGTCCCCGCACCTTGCCAGTCGCCGCTGTCGCGGCAGCGCAGTCCCATTTCCACAGCTTCGCGCATGTGCTTTTTGGCCGGATGGCTGGGGTAGGCCTGGGCGATGGCCTGGCACTCGATCAGACGGCGCACCCGGTAGATGTCGATGATGGCCGCGATGCTGGGAATGGCCACCGACACTCCGCGATTCGGTTCATGCTTCAGCAGGCCTTCCTTGGTCAGCACGCGAAAGGTCTCCCGCAAGGTATTGCGCGAGATCTGCAGGCTTTCGCTTAGCGCGGCTTCCGACAAGCGCTGCCCGGGCGCGAAGTCGCCACGCACGATCCGCTGGCGAATCTGTTCCGTGACCCGCTCGGCCAAATTTCTTACGTCAGTACTTGTTGTCATGTTGGCTTGAATGGGGCTGGCTGGTACCGGTATGCCCCCCGTGCCGGGATGTTAGCGCACTTTGTTCAACAATATGCACAAGATTGGTGCCAGTGACACCTTCCCCCGGTGGTTTAGGTGTATACCACGATCGATCAAGCCCTAATATTGTTCAACAATACAGCAAGGTGGTTGAGTAATACGTGCCGATAGATCAACATGGTATGTATTTTGCTAAACAGCGCTGGGAAGCAGCGGCGCTGGATAGCGTTCTCGCTCGCTACCGGAACATCGTCGCGAAGACCGCGCGACGAGCCTTTTCCAAGCTTTGTCCTATCCAAAGTGAGCGCAACCATGTGGCTTAAAGAAACAACGCAGGGAGAGCGCAAGACGCTCTTTGCCGCCTTCGTCGGCTACGGGGTCGATGCATTCGACTACATGATCTACACCTTCATGATCCCCACCTTCATCCTGGTGTGGGGCATGACCAAGGCCGAGGCCGGCTATATCGCGACGGGCGCGCTCATCAGCTCGGCCGTCGGCGGCTGGCTGGCCGGCATCCTGGCCGACAAATATGGCCGCGTGCGGATCCTGCAGCTGACCGTGCTCTGGTTCAGTTTCTTTACCTTCCTGAGCGGATTCACCCAGTCTCCCGAGCAACTGTTCGTGACCCGCATGCTGCAAGGGCTGGGGTTCGGCGGCGAATGGTCGGTCGGTTCGGTGCTGATCGCCGAGATGATCCGTGCCCGCCACCGCGGCAAGGCGGTTGGCCTGGTGCAAAGCAGCTGGGCAGTCGGCTGGGGCCTGTCGGCGATTGCCTTCTGGGCGGTCTATGCCGCGTTCGAGCAGCAATACGCATGGCGCGTGCTGTTCTGGATCGGCGTGCTGCCGGCGCTCTTTATCCTCTACATCCGCCGCAATATCTCCGAACCCGAGGTGTATCAGGAAACCAAGGCCAAGCTGGCCCGCACCGGGCAAAGCAATAACTTCATGCTGATCTTCAAGCCCGGCGTGCTGCGCACCACGGTGCTGGCCAGCCTGCTGGCGACCGGCATGCAAGGTGCCTACTATTCGGTGACGACCTGGCTGCCGACCTATCTCAAGATGGAGCGCAACCTGTCCGTGCTCAATACCAGCGGCTACCTGATGGTGCTGATCGCAGGCTCCTTCGCCGGCTATCTGACCAGCGCCTGGCTGTCCGACCGCCTGGGGCGCCGGCGTTGCTTCATGCTGTTCGCAGTGAGCGCAGCCATCCTCGTGATCTGCTATACGCAGCTGCCGATCACCGACGCGGCGATGCTGCTGCTTGGCTTCCCCTTGGGCTTCTTCCTGTCTGGCATCTTTTCGGGCATGGGAGCTTACCTGACGGAGCTGTATCCGAGCCATATCCGTGGCTCCGGACAAGGCTTTTCCTACAACTTCGGGCGCGCGGTCGGCTCGGTGTTCCCGGCCATGATCGGGCATATGAGCGCATCGATGTCGCTGGGCGTGGCCATCGGCTATCTCGCCGCGGGCGCCTATGGGTTGGTCATTATCGCGTGCCTGCTGTTGCCGGAAACACAGGGACGCGAACTACTCGGCGAACGCGAGGCTGGCACGGAAGGACCGGCTGACGCAGCAACTTCGCGGACGGTAGCCTGACACCATGCAAATCGACCTCAACAGCGATCTCGGCGAGAGCTTCGGCGCATGGAGCATGGGCAACGATGCAGCCATGCTGGATATCGTCAGTAGCGCCAACGTGGCCTGTGGCTTCCACGCCGGGGATCCGGCCGGCATCCTGCAGACGCTCAAGGCTGCCAGGATCCGTGGCGCTACGGTGGGCGCCCACGTTTCCTACCCCGACCTGCAAGGTTTCGGCCGCCGCAACATGGACGTGGCCAGTGCAGACCTGGTTGCCGATGTGATCTACCAGATCAGCGCCCTGACTGGAATGGCCGCGACGGTCGGTGCCACCGTGCGCTATGTCAAGCCGCACGGCGCTCTGTACAACACCATCGCCAGCGATGAACGGCAGGCGCGCGACGTGATCACCGCCATCCTCAAAGTCGATCCCGAGCTCACGCTGGTCGCGCTGGCGGGCTCGCCGCTGGTGGGTTGGGCGCGGGAGGCCGGCTTGCGCGTCATTGCCGAGGCGTTTGCCGATCGCGCCTACACGCCGCAGGGCACGCTGGTGCCTCGGCGGGAAAAAGGCGCGGTCCTGCACGATGCCTTGGAAGTGGCGCAACGCATGCTGCGCCTGGTGCGTGAAGGCACGGTACGGGCCATCGACGGCAGCGTGGCCCGCGTGGATGCGCAATCGATCTGCGTACATGGCGACAGTGAAGGCGCGCTGGAAATGGCGCGCGCCGTGCGCGAGGCACTAGAGCTCGATGGCGTGAAAATTTGCGCGTTCGCCTGATTCAAGGCATTGGAGAACCACTCATGCAAGATTCCGCACTGCAACGCGCCCGCATCGCCGCCCTGAACGCCGCGCGTGAGGCGCGTGAAAGCTATCGCGCCGGCACCGTACAGCCGACCGCCGGCATTGCACCGGGGATGACGCAAGCCAACATGATTGCGTTGCCGCGTGACTGGGCCTGGGACTTCCTGCTGTATGCGCAGCGTAACCCGAAGGCCTGTCCCGTGCTCGACGTGATCGAGGCGGGCGCGCACCGGACCGTGCTGGCGGAAGGGGCGGACATCCGCACCGACATTCCGCTGTATCGCGTGTGGCGCGACGGCAAGCTGGTGGAAGAGGTGGCCGATGCCACTTCCCTGTGGGTTGAGCATCCGGACCTGGTCACCTTCCTGATCGGCTGCAGCTTCACTTTCGAGACGCCACTGCAAGAGGCCGGCATCGAGGTGCGGCATATCGCCGACGGCTCCAACGTTCCGATGTACCGCACCAATCGCCAGTGCCGCCCCGCCGGCCGGCTGCACGGCGAATTGGTCGTGTCCATGCGGCCAATCCCTGCGCATCGGGTTGCCGATGCGGTTTCCATTACCGGACGCTTCCCGTCGGTGCACGGCTCGCCGGTCCATGTCGGCAACCCGGCGGCGCTAGGCATTGCCGACATAGCAAAGCCCGACTTCGGCGACGCCGTGCGCATTGAGCCGGGCGAAATCCCCTTGTTCTGGGCCTGCGGCGTCACGCCCCAGGCTGCCGTGATGGCGTCCGGCGTGCCGTTTGCCGTGACCCATGCACCGGGCCACATGTTCATTACCGACGTGCCTGACAGCACGTACCACGTCTAAGACCGCCGGGTCGTTTGCGGAGCTCGTTTTGCGTTTCCTGCCCGTTACCTCGAATGCACTGCTGGTGGAGCTGGCCGACCTGGACCAGACGCTGGCCTTGTTGACCTCGCTGCAGCGCGATCCTCTTCATGGCGTTGCGGAACTGGTGCCCGCCGCGCGCACGATTCTCGTGCACTTCCGCGCGTCGGCCACCAGCGCGGCCGCGCTGGTGCGGGCCATTGCCGCGCGCGACCTGTCGCAGCGCGTCGAGCGCAGCAGCATCCTGGTCGAGATCCCGGTGCGCTATGACGGCGAGGATCTGGCCGAGGTGGCGCAGCTGCTTGGGATCACGCCCGATGAAGTCGTGCGCCGCCACACCGGCAGCGAATACACCGTTGCTTTCACCGGCTTCGCTCCCGGTTTTTCCTACCTGAGCGGCGGCCATCCCAGCTTCGACGTTCCGCGCCGCAGTACGCCGCGTACGCGCATTCCCGCCGGCGCCGTAGGGCTGGCGGGCACCTTCAGCGGCGTGTATCCGCAGGCCAGCCCCGGCGGGTGGCAGATCATCGGCGTGACACCCATAGCCATGTGGGATTTGGATCGCGAACAGCCTGCGCTGCTGCAGCCCGGCTATCGCGTGCGTTTTGTCGATATCGCCACGCGCGATGGCGTGGTGGATGCGGACGGCGGCATCGCCGCTGACGCGCCGGCGCGCCAGCCGTTGCCGGCAGCTAAGGCGCCCGCTGCCGCGGCGCTGAAAGTGAGCGGCACCGGCTTGCAGACTGCATTCCAGGACTTGGGCCGGCACGGCCAGGCGGGGCAGGGCGTCTCGGCTTCCGGCGCGATGGACCAGGCGTCGCTCAAGACCGCCAACCGCCTGGTGGGCAACCGCAGCGATGCCGCGGCGCTCGAGACCATCGGTGGCGGCTTGCAGCTGCGGAGCATGGGCGAAACCGTGCTGGCGGTCACCGGCGCCGATGCACCGCTCACGGTGCGCGCGGCCGATGGCCGGCAATGGAGCGTCCCGAACCACCAGGCTGTGGCGCTCGCCGATGGCGACACGCTGAGCATCGGTCAGCCGCGCGCCGGGGCCCGCTGCTATGTGGCGGCGCGCGGCGGGTTTGCTGTCGCGCCGGTGCTGGGCAGCTGCGCCACCGACACGCTGGCCAAGGTCGGCCCCGCGCCGTTGGCCGTGGGCGATGTGCTCGAGCTGCGACCCGCGCCGGCCGGCGCCGTCGTGGGCGCCCCGGAGCAGCCTGCCGCAGACCTGCCCACGGTGGAGCAGGAGGTCGTGCTGGACGTGGTGCTCGGCCCCCGCACCGACTGGTTCACAGCCGAGTCCGTGGCGCGCCTTGCCGCGCAGCGCTGGCAGGTCACCCCGCAATCCAACCGCGTGGGTCTGCGCCTGGCCGGGGAGGTACCGCTGGAGCGCGCCATCACCGGCGAGCTGCCAAGCGAGGGCACAGCCCTCGGCGCGCTGCAGGTGCCGCCCAGCGGCCAACCCGTCCTTTTCCTGGCCGACCACCCGCTGACCGGCGGCTATCCCGTGATCGGCGCCGTGGCACCCCATCATCTGGATCGTGCCGGCCAGATTCCGGTAGGCGCCTGGCTGCGCTTCAATCCGATCGGCGCCTTTCAAGAACTGAACCCGTCTGCCGCCTGAGCGCGCACACGCACCAACAGAGATTTGCCATGAAGAAAGTCCTGATTGCAAACCGTGGCGAGATCGCCGTTCGCATCATCCGCGCTTGCGCCGACTATGGCGTGGCGTCGGTGGCCGTGTACGCCAATGCCGATATCGACGCGATGCACGCGCGCCTGGCCGATGAAGCCTACGGCCTCGACGGTGACCGTCCGGCGGACACCTACCTGAACATCCCCAAGCTGCTCGATATCGCTCGCCGCAGCGGGGCCGACGCCGTGCATCCCGGCTATGGATTCCTGTCGGAAAGCGAAGCCTTTGCCCGGGCGGTGATCGATGCTGGCCTGACCTGGATCGGGCCGTCACCGGAGACGATCGCCCGGCTTGGCGATAAGGTGGAAGCGCGCAAGATCGCCTTGCAGGTCGGCGCCCCGCTGGTGGCCGGCACGCCCGATCCGGTGGCCGACGCCAACGAGGTGCTGGCCTTTGCCGAGCGGCACGGCCTGCCGATCATCATCAAGGCGGCCTTCGGCGGCGGCGGCCGCGGCATGAAGATCGCCTGGCGCATGGATGAAGTCGAGGAGTTGTACGCGTCCGCCGTGCGCGAAGCGGTCACCGCCTTTGGCCGCGGCGAGTGCTTCGTCGAGCAGTTCCTTGACAAGCCACGCCATATCGAAGCGCAGGTACTGGCCGACCAGCATGGCAATGTGGTGGTGCTGGGCACGCGCGACTGCTCGCTGCAGCGCCGCAACCAGAAGCTGGTGGAAGAAGCCCCGGCGCCGTTCCTGACCGACGCGCAGCGCGCGAGCATCCACGCCGCCGCCCGCGATATCTGCGCCGCAGCCGGCTACATCAGCGCCGGCACCGTCGAATTCCTGCTCAGCGCCAGCGGCGCGATTTCGTTCCTGGAGGTCAATACCCGCCTGCAGGTCGAGCACCCCGTGACCGAGCAGACTACCAGGGTCGACCTAGTGGTCGAGCAACTGCGCGTGGCCGACGGCCTGCCGCTGTCGATCACCGAAACACCCGCGCCGCTGGGCCATTCGATCGAGTTCCGCATCAATGCAGAGGACGTGGGGCGCGGCTTCCTGCCAACCCCCGGCCCGGTGCAGCGCTTCGATGCCCCATCGGGGCCCGGCGTGCGCGTCGATTCGGGCGTGCAGGCGGGCTCGGTGGTGCCAGGCACGTTCGACTCGCTGATGGCCAAGCTCATCGTGACCGGCGCCACACGTGAACAGGCGCTGGCGCGTGCGCGCCGCGCGCTGCGCGAATTCCGCATCGAAGGCGTGGCCTCGGTACTGCCGTTCCACCGCGCCGTGATCGACCACGCCGATTTCCTTGGCGCGAATGGCTTCAAGGTTCACACGCGATGGATCGAGACTGACTTCGCCGAGCCCCTGGCCGCGGCTACCCGCGCCGAGCCGCAGCACGACAGCAGCCTGCTGCGTACCGCCATCGAGATCGATGGCCGCCGCGTGGTGCTCGGCCTGCCGGCGCAACTGCTGCGGGGCCTGGCTGACGCGCCCGCATCCGACAGCGCCGCAGCGCCGGCGCAGGCAACCGCCACCGACGCCGCCGAGCTGCCGTCTCCTATCGCCGGCACCGTGCAGGCCTGGAAGGTCGCGGAGGGCGACGAGGTCAAGGAAGGCGAACTGATCGCCGTGATGGAGGCAATGAAGATGGAAATTCAAGTACATGCCCATCGCGACGGCCGCGTGACCTGGCAGACGCCCGCCGGTGTCTTCCTCGCGGCGGGCGCGCGGCTGGCGAGCATTGAGTGAATTCCTTTAAGGAGTCAGTGCTGGAAGGGGGGAAAGGAACTGACTCCACGAATAGCCAGCAGTACCAAAGCCAATTGCAGGGGCTGGACCAAATACGCCGTATAACAACTCGCAGCACGCCGCGCGCGCACGCTGGCCTATAGTCTGCTGGCCCGCCAACCCATCGGCCTGCCCCGGGCCAGGTCCTTCACCGGAGACAAAGCGTGTCGACCACGGAAGCCTATCTGATCGATTCCATCCGCCTCGCCATGGAAAACGTGCGCGAGCGCAATACCTGGCCTTTCGGCGCCGTGGTGGTCAAGGATGGACAGGTGCTGGCGCGCGCGGTCAACGAGGTGGAAGCCACCTGCGATCCCAGCGCGCACGCCGAAATGCAGGCGGTGCGCGCCGCCAGCAGGGCACTGGGCAAGCCCGACCTGACCGGCTGCACGGTCTACGCCAGCGGCTACCCGTGCCCAATGTGCCTGAGCGCGATGTACCTGGCCGGCGTCGGGGCGATCTACTACGCCTATTCCAACGAAGACGGCGCGCCCTACGACCTGTCCGCGGAACGCGGCTATGTCGAACTGGCGCGGCCGCTCGAACTGCGGGAGATGAAGTTGGCCTACGTGCCGGCGCGCGACGAGGGCCCCGATCTCTATGAGGCGTGGCGCAAACGGCAGGGCTGCTAGCAGTCGCTGGGCCGACGGCCATGAACAGGATTGCTCTGAGGTGCGACGGGCCACACGAAACTGAATCTAGGAATCCCGGTGTGCGGTTTCAACTGCAAACTTTTACCAGGAGAAAGACCATGCAACTCGCATCCCGCCGTCGCGGACGTGCGCGTACCAGCGGTTGACTCTCTGATGATTCGAAGCTGCCGGCCACCGCCGGCGGTTTTGCAGCGCTAACCTGCGTTCACGTCACCGAGTTTCTTGGCGGACGCCTGAAGGCCTTCCAAGATGCTGTCCGAGACACGGGCAGGGAAATTTGGTGGCAGTCGATTGGCCACGTTCGAAACGGCCGCTGGGACCTTGGCAATCAACTCCTCCATGATGGGTTCCGCAGTTGCGCCTGCATAGCACTTAGGTGCCATGGCATTGAAATGGCGGCGCCGAATATCCTTCAACAGATAGTGGCGGTTCTTGCCTGCAACTGCCATGGCGAGCTTAGCCTTGTGGTACGAGACGTGGTTGGGCCCATCCCCGATAATCGGCCAAGCGGACAGAATGTCATAAAGTGGTGTGAGGTTGTAACGTCCCCCTGACAACATATGGATGCTGAAGTTCTTGGCGTGCCCGTCTGTAGCAGCCAGCATCCAGAAAACGACTTGCGCTGCCAAGAATGTTTTCAGGTCATGCTCTGGAGTTTGTGACTGCCGTAGGACTGCCGCAATGTCGACCATCCCTGGTCCGCCTTCTGCTTCGTACTTCAGATGGGGAGGCACGCCGAGGACCTGGCAGAAATCCTCTTGCGGCAAACGCATTATCCATTTGCCGCTGTGATGAAGTTGTCGGTCGAATCGCGTGACGACGAGCACCTTCTGCTTGCCGAAGGTCAATATCTCACAGTCGGCCACCGGAAGTCCGAACTCCTTGAAGAGCTGCATGCAAAGCCATTCGTTCTCTACCGAGGTCGACAAGTCAGCTTTCCGGTTGCCAACCAACCCGAGCGGTAGCTTCAAGATATGTGTGGTCGGCGTTGCCCCATGCGGAAGCAGCCATTTCCCTTCGTGATGGAGCAGGGCGGTCTTTTCTTGGGCGCCTGCAATGGAGATGCGGAAATCTTCATCTTCCATTATTGTTCCAGGCCCCGTTGTGGTAACCGTGTTCTCGAGGAGCTTCTCAATGTCGGCGTCAGACAGCGGGGTGCCTTCAATACGGTCGACGTTCTGGGGGGCGTCGTCTTCCTTGAGAAGCTGGACCGCGCCAACGCAGTCTCGTCCTATTGCTTCCAACAGGTCGAAGGGGTCGGTGGAAGCGGTCTGATATCTGGTCGCGAGCCGCCGGCGGATGTTGTCGTTATCCGGGAGAAGGTTGTCGAAGTAGTTGCGGACCCGGTTGCCCTTCAAAGGAGAGGTGTCGATGCCGAACGGCAGTGAAAGGGACAAGGGGCGTCCTGCGGCAGAGGCCATCCAGTCTTTGTCATACTGGAGCTCCATAGGGCTATGCGGCGGGATGCGCCAGGTGCCAACACGTTGGCCATTGGCCCAGACTGACAACGCCCGAGTGTGTGACTTTCTTCCCATTGATTACCACTCCGTTTCTTGCGATGTCGGGGCGTGGTTCTTCGACTGGAGAATGAGCTCTAAACCATAAAGGCTGACCAAGGCCAGTAACTGTTCCGCGGAGATGGCTTTGGGCTCAATCTCCAAGGCAGACAGCCGGCTTTGGCTTAGTCCCAGCCTGGTGGCGGCTTGGCCTTGCGTGAGCCGTTTGGCTCGGCGAGCGGACCGCAATATTTCGCCTAGCTGAGATGGCGTTGAGAGCACTTGCTTCATGTTGGATACCTGCTATGCGCGTAAATCTATTTTACCTGCATTTCTCGTAAAGGCAAAGTACTTGCTATACAGGTATAAACTACTTACCACAATAAAGAGTAAAGTTGAAATAACTGTTAAGCAAGTATATGTGTGTAGCAGGTATTTCGAGGTCCGCGGCAGTTGAAGTGTGCGCTAAAGTACATCTGACCACCTGGACTGGAGCATTTCCGCCGCCATACCATCCGGGGGCAGGGTGGCCGTGGTCTCGAACGCCACCGACCGGATACGGTTCGAACGCCAGCAGGAGCAACTGAGCGAACGCGAGCAGGCGGCACGAGCCAGCGTCGAGCGACTGAACCGGATGAAGGACGAGTTCATCGCCATCCTGTCGCACGAGCTGCGCAACCCGCTCAACGTGATCTCGGTCTGGACCCATGTGCTGGGCCGCCATGTCATGACCGACGAAGGCCGCCGCGGGCTGGCTGCCGTCGAATGCCATCGAGCAAGGGAAACGTCCCCTGCCAACCGCCATGCTGCGCGGGTCCGGTGGCCTCGCGAGCTTGCGCCCGACCTGGTGCCATCCGCATGGATCGACCCGGCTCGCTTCCAGCAGTCCTGTGGAACCTGCTGTCCAACGCGGTCAAGTACTCGCCGACCGCGTCAGCGATATCGGCTTGCCCGGACGGGACGGCAATGACCTGATCCGCGAAATTTGCATGCGTGCGCCGGCACTCCTTACTACTGGCCTCGCCCATTCGACCCGATGCCGCTCCTGTATTGCCTGGTGCCGCGCATCTTCCTCGCTACGCAGGCAGGCGCTTTGTCGTACTCAACGGCCTGTGACCGAAAGTGCATCGCACAACATGCAAGTCGACTTGCTGGTCAACCATGTGCGAGCCGGCGATATGGAGCGGTCAGTGGGCCGAGGCACTGGCCAGGACTGCGGCCTGGCCCTCCCAGTCGGGCGCGCGCACGTAGACGCCCGGCAGCTGTGGAGGATCGTTAATCTCGCTAGCGGCGGTGGTGCCTGCGACGTTCGATTTCAGGTCGGCCATGCCGGACGGGTAGGGTGATGCTTCTGCAAAGCCATGCGTATGATTTGGGGGGAAAGTATGGGTATTCTGGCGATCTGCGTTCACCCCCAATCTTGGCGGCAGAGCTCTCCACTGATAGTGCTCGAGCGCGTTGCAGGACAAGGCCATCTTTAGCTTGATCGTGTCTTAACAGCCGCCAAACTCGCGACGCCGCCTGCAGCAGCGCCCTATGCGACGGCACATGGAAATCGAGCCGGCGTGTCCAGGCGCCATGGCGCGACAGCGCTTCTGCGCTGGCTCTATAGCGGCTTGGGTTCCCGGCAGCACGAGTGATCGCTGTCGTTGACGATGGCCAGATGCAGCTACACAGCGTTGTGGGATAATCGAGGCTCGCATTTCTGCCGTCTCACCAGGCCTATTGGCAAGTTGGCTCTGAAATCAATGTTGGGCAAGTCAATTCATGGAACCGAAATTTCAACGCGGGTGGCATCTCGCAAAAACTGACCTGGAGCAGAGGGCCACAGAATTCGAGTGGGCGTTGATCCGGTTCCATGAGTCGTTTTCCCGCTTCGTGCTGTCCACCGGGATGGTGACGATTGCCGCCGACGTGGATATCAAGTACGAGGAGCACGTCATTCTCCACGTCATCAGGATGCAGGACCGGCCGAAGAATAGTGCCACCATTGCGCGCCTGATGAACCGCGACGATATCCCCAATATCCAGTACAGCTTGCGCAAGCTGGAGGCGGCCGGTCTGATCGAGAAGCAGCGAGAAAAGAACAGCAAGACCTTCGCGTACAACGTCAGCGAGCTGGGAGTCAAGCTGACCGACGAGTATTACAAGGTCAGGGCCGAGATCCTGGTAAAGCGGCTGGAGGAAATCAGCGAGGTGTCGGAGAAATTTGAAAAGGCGTCGCGCTTCCTGTCGCTGCTGACAGGCATCTACGAGGAAGCTGCGCGGGATTCAGCGACGATCACACCGTTGCGGGAAGACGAGCAGGAGTGAAACCAGGGCCGGGCGTTGCCGGCCTGGTCTCGTCACACGGCCTCAGCGCGAGACCGTGACTTCCGGATGGTGGCGGTGCCAGTCGGTGGCCTGCTGGAATGCCATGCCGGCACGGCACAGCAGCGCTTCCTCGCCATGGCGCGCCACCAGCTGAAATGCGATCGGCATGCCGGCCGCGGTGAATCCACACGGCAGCGTGATCGCGGGATGTCCGGTGGAATTGAACGGCGCCGTGAACTGGATAAGGCGGCTGTTCAGCTCCGGGTCTTGCGCGAGCGCGCCCAGCTGTTCATGCGTGGGGGCGGCGAATGGCTGCACCGGCACGATCAGGAGGTCAATGTCCTGCATCAGCTTGTTGACCTTGCCACGGAAGGCGGCACGGTTCAGCAGTGCTTGCTGATAGCGCATGCCGCTGGTATTGCGGCCAATCTCGATAAGCCTGGAAAGCGCCGGCCCATACTCCGCCGACAGGCGCGGGAACGTGTCCGCATGCGCCACGGCGACTTCGACGCCGCAGTTGATTTCCCATTCGTCGACCACGGTGTGCACGGCGGGAAAGCGAACGTCCCGGATCTGCGCGTCAAGCGCCTTCAGTATGTCGATGGCCCGGTCAATGGCATGGTTGATGACGTCATCCGTGCCATTGCGATTCCATTGCGCATCGACACCGATGCGAAGGCCGCGCAGGTCGCGCCCCTCGGCGGGCAATTCCAGGCGCGATGGCGGCAGAGAAGTCGGATCGCGTGGATCGTGGCCGGCAATCACCCCCAGCATCAGCGCGGTATCGGCGGCACTGCGGGCAATCGGACCCACATGGTCCAGGCTTGCACCGAGCTCGAATACGCCGTGGCGGCTGACTCGGCCCCACGTCGGCTTGATGCCGGTCAGTCCGTTGGCCGCCGCCGGGAAGCGGATCGAGCCGCCGGTATCCGTGCCGATCGACGCGTAGCAAAGCCCAGCGGCGGTGGCGACACCGGAGCCGCTGGAAGAGGCGCCGGCCCAGTGGTTCGGGTGCCAGGGATTGACCGGCTGCGGCACGCTTGGATGATGGGTGGCGAAGGCGCCTTCGGTCAGCTGCAGCTTGCCCAGCACGATGGCGCCGGCATCGCGCAGTTTGCGCACGACGGTGGCATCTTCCGTCGGGATAAAGTCCTTGTGGATCGTGGTACCAGCGGCGGTCGGGGAACCTGCCAGCCAGCAGAGGTCCTTGACTGCCACCGGCACGCCGTGCAGCGGGCCCAGCGGAGCGCCGTGCATCAGCGCACGTTCGGCTTCGCGAGCCTGTTCCAGCGCCTGTTCAGGCAGGACCAGGGCGTAGCTGTGCAGGGCCGGATCGAGGTCGGAGATTCGGTCGAGGATTGCTTCGGTGACGGCTACAGGCGAGATCTCGCGCGCGCGGATCTTGCGCGCAAGTTCCGCGGCTTCCCAGTAGTGGATATCTTCGTTCGGCATAAGCAATTGGTCGGGAAATGTTGTCGGGTATCCTCAGCGCAGGCCGAGTTCCGCGCGATTGCGCGTCAGCGTATCGATCGCGGCGTACAGGATCTTGTTCGCGCAAGGCAGCAAGTCCGGGATGTAGGTGGCACCCATGCCTCCCAGGCCCTCGGCCACGCTTTCGGGCGACCCTTGCGCCGGCCATGGCCAGCCGATGCGTGCGGTCGGAATGCCGAAGCGACGCAACGCCGCACCGTCGGTCTGTCCGCCAAGCAAATCGGGAACGCCGTGCGGGCGCGCCTCGACATGCTCCCAGCCGCGCCTGGCCGACTGGATGATCCAGTTGGACGGCGCGGTGGTGCCACCGGGCACGGAGCCATACATCTCCCAGTCCAGATCCAGCGCCGGATGCCGCGCGCGCAGCTCCGCGACAAACTGTGCGAACTGGGCTTTGACCTCGGCGGGGCTGGTGCGCGGATTGATGCGCACGTCGAAGAAGATCTCGGTGACCGCCGAAGGAAACGCCGGCCGCTCCGGCCAGCCGGCGCGCACGCCGCCGATCCAGCCGTGCGGCTTGACCACGCCGGAGGTATTGCGCTCGGCATATTCGACCAGCCACTGCTCCAGTTCCAGGATGACCTGCGCGGCCGGCACCACCGAGCTGCGGAAGCCCGGCGTGCCGCGCGGCACGCCGGCGTAGCCCATCGTCCCGTTTACGCTCACTTTGAACCAGCCCATCCCCGGCTCTTCGTGGTAGACCCAATTCCACGGCTTCATGATCATGGCGAAGTCCGGCGCGACACCGCGCGACAGCAGATGCACGACACCGCCCGACATGCCGGCGTTATCGCGCTCGGCCACATTGACGGGCATGCCGCCGTCGGCCGTCGCCAGGATGAGGTCGCCGACCAGCGGGACGTCGGCCTCGATCAAGGCGGTGGCGACTTCGGTGAGCGTGGCCACCATCGCCTTGGGATTGGACGAGCCCAGGCCATAGACCCAGTCTCCTATCACTCGCGCGGCAGGCTGCAGGTCGACATGGTCGGTGTTGCCGGTCCATGGACGGTCAGTGGCATCGCCTTCCAGGTGCGTGTCGATCGGCGCGTATAGCATCAGCGCGGCGCCGCCGCCGCTGCCGCGCTTTTCGCCCACGGCGTTGCCGGTGCGGGCGTTCATTGGGCGGTATGACGCGGTCAGCCCCACCTTGGACATATAGCCCGCCATGAACTGGTTGACGTCGCGCACGGCGCCCGTCGGGCTATGGATGTCCGTCAGGTCGGACAGAAGTTGCTGCAGGCGCCGGGCGTCGATCCTGGCGCAGGCCTTTTC
Organism: Cupriavidus sp. PB-02; assembly: GCF_058252315.1. Lineage (NCBI taxonomy): Bacteria > Pseudomonadati > Pseudomonadota > Betaproteobacteria > Burkholderiales > Burkholderiaceae > Cupriavidus > Cupriavidus sp. PB-02. The sequence goes on along the minus strand of NZ_JBXPSX010000003.1, from coordinate 1,292,727 downwards.
GTACCAGCCTTGCTGTTCGGGCGAAAAGGGAAGGGCAATGGTGGGCTCCACGATGGCTGTCTCCCGTAATTCCAGTGGTGATCCGCAATCAGTTCGAAGGTGCGAACTGCTCGGCGTAGATGTTTTCCGGGCGGACCCCGATCTGGGCGAGGCGGCGGGTAGCGGCCTCGATCATGGCGGGGGGGCCGCACAGATAGGCGACGGTGTCGGTGTGCGTGGCATCGTCTTCACGGATGGCATCGACGGGATTGCCGCTCAGCAGGTCACCGGTCGCGCCCCGGTCCACCGAGATCCGCGTTGACAGGTTGGGCAGCCATTGCTCGCGCAGCCCGATGTCATCCAGGCAGAACAGCGTATCTGGCGTGGCGCAGCCAAAGCTGAGCATCACGGGCGGCTTGCGGCCCGACGTGTTGCGGATGGTGTCGATCATGGAAAGGATCGGCGCCAGTCCCGTCCCGCCCGCCACCATGATGTGGGGTGCCCGCACCTTCTCCCGCAAGAAGAAGCTGCCATATGGGCCCTCAAGCTCCAGCACGTCGTCGCGCGCGGCGCGATTCTCCAGATAGCCGGACATGACGCCGTCATGCAGCAGGCGGATCAGCAGTTCGATCTTCGGCAGGTCGGCGGCAGTGCTGGCAGGCGAATAGCTGCGCACTATGTCGGTGCCGGGGACGTGGACCTGGATGAACTGGCCCGGCTTGAAGTCGAAGGACTCGCCTTCGGCCAGCTCAAGTGTGAGTCGCACGACATTGGGCGCCAGCTTTTCGACGCTGTCGACAAACGCGTTGAGCTTGACGGCACGCCCGGCGCCGGCATCGCTCTCATAGTTCAGGTCGAACGTACAGTCGGTTTCGGGCTGGGTCAGGCACAGCAGGCGCTCGCCCGCCTCATATTCGCTGCGCAGCAGGGTCGAGCTGGCGCCGGCGCGCATGCCTGCCTGGCCTTCGGCCAGCCGCGCGGTGCAGCTCGAACAACTGCCGGAGCGGCACTGGTGGATCAGCGGCACGCCGGCGGCGAGAGCGGCGTCAAGCACGCTCTCGCCGTGCGGCACGGCAACCGATCGGGTCGTTCCGTCGCGGAAACGCAGTGCGACGTTCTTAATAGTAGACATTCAGATACCTCGGTTGCCGCGTGGATTACTCGTCTTCTTCGATCTTCGTGACGAAGTACGCCGTGGCCTGCTTGCCTTCCGACGCCTTCTTCAGCCGCATGGCCGACGCCTTGACGGCGCCATCCACACCGCGGCCCGGCCTGGCAATGCCCCGGTTCCAGCGCGATGCGAGCTTGCGCCAGGTGATCGGGGAGATGTCGGTTGCCATCAGCTGCTCGTTATCCCAACCGGTGCCATCCGCGTAGAAGTCCTGCATCGCTTCGCGCGCATAGAGGTCGCAATCATTGAAGCCGTGCAGGCACAGGGGTTTGTACAGGTAGTCGAAGCGGTACTTGTAGTCCTTGCGCTCTTGCTCCGTGTTGCAGACCTTGACCAGGACTTCCCAGTACTCGTAGGTGTCGTCGGTGACCGGCACATACCACTCGTACTGGACGACATGCTCTTCCGGCCAGTTCTCCACCATGAGGACGCCCGGCAGGACCACGGAGGTGCGATACGGGCGTGCGTTCAGGTTCTCCACCTTGAGGCCGACCTTCTCGTTTTCGAGGATGGGCTTCCACTTCTCGGTGAACAGCCACTGCACCAGCCCCTTGGGGCCGTTGTCGTCTTCGACCACGGCAATGCAGTCGTCGGCGGTCGGCACGATGCCCAGCGGCAGCACCCAGTCCTTCGCGTGGATGATGGCGTTGTCCTTGTGGACCAGGATGTGCGCATTGTCGAAGCCGTTCTCGCAGGCAATGCGCCAGTTGGCATAGCCGGTACGGTGCATGCCGTGGGCGACAACGTTTTCATCGAGCAGGCTCGGCGCGGACGGCCACAGCGGGTGCGGGAATTTCTCGCTGTTCTCGGGGAAGCGGAACGGCAGGTCGTGCGACAGCGGGGGCACGTCTTCGTCCGGGTAGTCGTCCTCGCGCACGAAGACAAAGATCATGCCGGCGACTTCCTGCACCGGGTAGGTGGTGAGGCCGGTGGTACCGATCAGCTTGTCATCGGGGTTGCCTGCGATGGTCGACAGGTTGCCGCTCTCGAGGTCGAAGGTAAAGCCGTGGTACCAGCAGCTGATGGTGTCCTTGGTGAGGCACATCGGCTTGGCCGAGAGACGGACACCGCGGTGCACGCACTGGTCCTTCAGGGCAAAGATCTTGCCGTCCACGCGGCGCAGCACGATCGGAATGCCGCAGATCTGGATGCCTTCCACACCGTCTTCCGGCAGTTCCTTGCTGAACAGTGCCGGGTACCAGTGATTGATGAACCCCCAGGCCGCGTCCTTGTAGGGCTGGTACTGGCTCTGCACCTTTGCGTCGTTGACGCGTGCGTTGCTGATCTCGTGTTTTGTCTCGCTGCTGCGCCGGCGGATGACGGGCTTGTCGCTCATCTTCAGGTTCTCCTCGTGTGGGGCTTTGGGCTGTAACCCTGGCGGTCGGGCCAGGGGTGATCGAAGATTACGAAATCGTAGATTGACTGTCAATCGAAGTTCAATCAAACTTCCAGCAACAATGGATCGATAAACGATTGATTGTGTAGAGTCGGACGCACCGAAGCCCGGGAATCGCGCTCACCGAGGGTTAACCCCGGTCGATGCGCCAGACCCGTGCTTACCAATCAAGAAACGGGGAGACATCAAATGAGGAGACTGAAGGCGATTGCCGCCTGCAGCGTTGGCCTGGCGGGCGCGGCGCATGCAGAGGGCAGCGTGCAGGCATACGGCATCGTCAATACCGGTGTGATGTATGTGTCCAACCAGGGCGGGAGCAGCAACCTGGTTGCGGATCCGGGAACCCAGGCGCCGACCCTGTTCGGCTTCCGGGGCACGGAAGACCTGGGCGGCGGCCTGCACGCCGTGTTCAAGCTGCAGGGCCAGTTTTCAATGAAGAACGGCCAGTCCATCGGGAACCTGTTCGGGCACGAAAGCTATGTCGGCATGGGTGACGACAGGCTCGGGACGCTCACATTCGGGAATCAGATCGATTTCATGTTCTATTCGCTGGCGCTCGATCACTGGGGCTCGGCGTTTCCGTTCATCAGCTGCATCAGCCTTCGGCAGGGGCCGTTCTCGGGTCTGGGCGTGCCCAACACGCCGGGCGGCTCCTTCGACTTTGACCGGGTGGCGGGCCTTGCCATGCCGAACTCCGTCAAATACCAGAGCCCGGCCTTCGGCGGACTGTCGTTCGGCGCGCAATACAGTCTTGGCGGGCAACCTGGTTCGTTCGGGAATAGCAGTGGCCAGAGCGCCGGCGTGAATTACCACGTCGGCAACCTGAGGCTGAATGGCGCCTACACGTACGTCAAATATCCGCAACTGAATGCCGGCAACGATGGCATCAGGAACTTCGGGTTTGGCGCGTCCTACGCGATCGGGCCCGCGGTGGCCGCGCTGATGTACACGAATACCGAAAACACGGCGAGCGGCGCACGGGTTGCGGTTTACGAGGGCGATGTGACCTGGGCTTTTTCCCCCGCCTGGCACCTGAACGCCGCCTACCAGTACATGCGGGGCAACGACACGCTGGACCGGCAGAGCGCCATGCAGGGAACGCTGACCCTGCTTTATTCGTTCTCGAAGCGCACCAGCGTCTACGCCGATCTGGTCTATCAGAAAGCGTCGGGGGCGGGGCAGGCCTGGATCAGCCTGGCGCCCGGGCCTTCGTCTGGTGCCACGCAGGTGGCGGCCAACATTGGCGTGCTGCATTCCTTCTGACACGCAAAAATTTTTTTGACCATATCAGTTGAATATCAATGGATATTCAACTGAAAAAACATCGACAAACTTGCAGGAGACGAAGCAAATGAGCGACCCCCACCAGCCCGCCATCCAGGCCGCGCGTGTCCATGAGCCGGGCGGCCGGTTCCGGCTCGACACGATTCCGCGTCCGATCTTGCTGCGCCCCACCGATGTGCTGATCGACGTGAAGGCGGCGGGCGTCGTGCCCAACCTTCGCAACGTGATGAGCAACTACGGCGAACGCGCCTACCTGACGGTCCCCGACCTGCCTGCGATCTACGGCCTGGACACCGCCGGCATCGTGGCAGAAGTGGGAAGCCAGGTAACCGGCGTGGTCCCAGGGGACCGCGTCTATCTCAATCCGGGGCGCTCGTGCGGCTCCTGCCATGCGTGCCGGACCGGCGAGCCGATCAACTGCACGGCCTATACCTTCCAGGGCTATTTCGGCTTCGGCCCGGAGTCGAAGCGCATGTACCAGCAGTATCCGTACGGCGGCTTCAGTGAATTCGCCACCGCGCCGGCGGATGGCCTGGTCAAGCTGCCCGACGCGGTCACCTTCGAACAGGCCGCGCGATTCGGCTACCTCGGCACGGCGTACTCCGGACTGCGCAAGGCCGGTATCGCGGCAGGGCGCACGGTGCTGATCAGCGGCGCTACCGGCACTCTCGGGCTCGGCGCCGTGCAGATCGCGCGGGCCATGGGTGCGACCAGGATCCTGTGCGTGGCGCGCAATCTCGACCTGCTGGAACGCGTTCGTGCCCTGGATCCGCAGCGCATCCGCATCCTTTCCTACGGCACGCAGCCGCTTGCCGACTGGGTTCGCGCCGAGACGGACGGCATCGGCGCCGATGCCTTTGTCGATGCGATCGGTCCGGGCGCCTCGCACCAGATCACGCTGGACTGCATTGCAGCATTGCGGCGCGGCGGCCGCATGGTGGAAATCGGGGCGATGTCGGACCCGTTACCCGTGAACCTGCATCAGCTGATGTGCGCGCAGGTCAGCCTGGTCGGATCGCTCTGGTTCTCGGTGGCCGAAGGCCAGGAGCTTGCCGCCATGGCGGCGGCAGGGACGCTCGACCTGAACGTCTTCGAGCATCAGCGGTTTGGCCTGCATCAGGTCAACGAAGCCCTCGCCACCGCCGAAAAACGCGCCGGCGGGTTCGTCAACGTGGTTGTCGTGCAGTGACCCGGCAACCGATCTTCAGCGGATTAAGGAGCAAGCAATGGTAAGACGCATCGTCACCGGCGAGCGCGACGGCCGTTCCGTGATTGTCTCGGATGGCCCCGTATCCACCACGCACGACTATGCCGCGGTCCCCGGCTTCCAGACCACGCTGGCGTGGGCCACGCAGGCCGTTCCGTCGCTGCCGCAAGATGGCGCCGATCCGGTCGTGACGGTCAAGTTCGTCACGCCGGACCCGCACGGAACGCGGCTGATCGTCGTGCAGTTTCCGCCGGACACCGTGATGGCATCGGGGCAGTTCGATCCCGTGGCGGCCGGCGAGGAGTATGCGCGCCACCTGCCCGGGCTGGCCGAAGCCTTCGAGCCGGATGGCTCCGGCATGCACAAGACCCAGTCGGTCGACTACGACATCATCGTTTCGGGTGAGCTCTGGCTGGAAGTGGATGGCGGGGAAACCCGTCACCTCAAGGCAGGCGACATCGTCATCCAGAACGGCACGCGGCACGCCTGGCGTAACCGCAGCGAGCAGCCCGCCGTCATGGTGGCAGTGCTGATTGGCGCCGACAGGCAAAGAGGTCAAGGCTGAGGCAACTCGCGTGCAGATCGGTGGCACCAATGCCACCGATCCAACGCAGCGGCATATCGGTGCCGCTGGCGACCTTGCCAGGAGAGTTTGGAATGAAAGACACAGCGGATATCGGCACGCTGCCCAACGCGGACGAGTGCCTGGGGCTGGCGTGGACGGATGCCATGCTGCTGGGCCATGGGCCGATCGATGAGGCGCACCAGGAGTTCGTTGAGGTGGTGAACGCTCTGGCCAACTGCTCGCCGGACACGGCGGCCGCGTGCCTTCAGGACCTCGAGGCGCATGTGCATTCGCATTTCGCCGTCGAGAAGGCCTGGATGGAGAAGACGGATTTCCCGGCCGCCGATTGCCATCTCGACGAACACGAGCGCGTCATCGACGCCGTGCAGAAAGTCAACGCAAAACTGCTGCTCGGCGAACTCGGGCTGCAGGACATCAGGCGGCTGGCAAAAGCATTGGCGGATTGGTTTCCAGGACACGCTGCGTATATGGATTCGGCGTTGTCTGCCTGGATCAACAAGAAGACCTATGGCGGTGCGCCGGTCGTGCTCCGGCGCGATCTCCGTGGGGACCAGCGTCACGCCGAGGCAGGAGCATAAACATGCCGATTCACCTCGAATGCCTCTCGCACACGCCGTTGCACGGCTATTTCGACCCGATTCCGGAGATCCTTGCCGAAGTCGAGCGGGCGCAGGCTGCCGCCCGTGCCCGCGTCGAAGCCTTTGATCCCGAGCTGGTGATTGCCTTCGTGCCGGACCATTACAACGGCTTCTTCTACGACCTCATGCCGCAGTTCTGTGTCGGCATGGCTGCCTGCGCGGTGGGTGACTTCAAGAGCCTGGCCGGCCCGCTGCCGGTCCCGTCCGGTACGGCGCTGGCACTGGCACAGGCGGCGCTGGATGCCGACGTGGACGTGGCGGTCTCGTACCGCATGCAGGTCGACCATGGCTGCGCGCAGGCGCTGGAAATACTGACCGGCAGCCTCGACCGTTATCCGGTGGTTCCGGTCTTCATCAACTCGGTGGCCCCGCCGATGGCGAGCTGCCGGCGCGCCCGGTTGCTGGGCGATGCCATCGGCCGCTTTGCCGGCCGTCTCGGCAAGCGCGTGCTGGTCGTGGGTTCGGGCGGCATTTCGCATGAGCCACCGGTGCCGGAGATTGCCACCGCCACGCCGGAAAACGTCGAGCGGTTGATTGCCGGGCGCAATCCCAGCCCGGAGTCGCGTGCCGCGCGGCAGGCCCGCACCCTTGCCGTCGCGCAGGCGTTTGCCGCCGGCAACAGCCACCTGCGTGCACTCAACCCCGAATGGGACCGCGCTTTCCTCGACACGCTGGCGAGCGGGGACCTCACGGCCGTGGATGGCATGACCAACCACGCCATCACGCGCGACGGCGGCAAGTCAGGCCACGAGATCCGGACCTGGATCGCCGCCTTTGCCGCGCTGGCGGCCAACGGGCCTTACCGGGCCGAACGCGACTACTACCGGGCCATTCCCGAATGGATTGCCGGCTTTGCTGTCATGCACGCACAGCCGGCCGCCTGAGGCCCTACCTGACTGACAAGGACAATGACATGACCACCCCTCAATCCGTGCTCGCGCTCGCCGAACGCCTGCGCCGCGCCGAGCAGAGCCGCACGCCCGTTGCGCCGCTGCGCGGGGACATCGCCGCCGGCGACGTCGCCACGGCTTATGCCGTGCAGAGCGCCAACGTCGAGGCTTGGCGCGCGCAGGGCCGCCGCGTGGTCGGCCGCAAGATCGGGCTGACCTCGCTCGCGGTCCAGCGCCAGCTTGGCGTGGACCAGCCTGACTTTGGCACGCTGTTCGCCGACATGGTGTACGGCGACGACGACCCCATCCCCGCTGCGCGCACGCTGCAGCCCAAGGTCGAGGCCGAAGTGGCGCTGGTGCTCAAGCGTGACATCACCGCCCGCGATGCCACGGTGGTGGACCTGATCAATGCGGTCGACTACGTGCTGCCGGCCATCGAAGTAGTCGGCAGCCGTATCGAGAACTGGAACATCTCCTTTGTCGACACCGTGGCTGATAACGCTTCCAGCGGCCTCGTGGTGCTGGGCGCGGTGCCGGTGCCGCTGGCCGGCCTGGACCTGAAGGGCGTGCAGATGGAGATGTTCCGGGGCGAGCAGCGCGTCTCGGCCGGCAAGGGCGCCGACTGCCTCGGTCATCCGCTGAACGCCGCGGTGTGGCTGGCCCGTACGCTGGCATCGCTGGGCGAGCCCCTGCGCGCCGGCGACCTGGTGTTGACCGGCGCGCTCGGGCCGATGGTGCCGGTTGAGGCCGGCCAGTGCTACGAAGCGCGTATCAGCGGTATTGGCAGCGTCCGTGCGGCGTTTGCCGCAGAATGAAAGTGAGAACGACATGACTTCCAGGAAACTCAAGGCAGCGATCATCGGCTCGGGCAATATCGGCACCGACCTGATGATCAAAATCCTGCGCAACGCCAGGCATCTGGAGATTGCGGCAATGGTCGGCATCGATCCGGCCTCCGACGGACTTGCCCGGGCCGCACGGCTGGGCGTGGCCACTACGCATGAAGGCGCCGAAGGGCTTACCCGCCTGCCGGTCTTCGATGACATCGACTTTGTGTTCGATGCCACCTCCGCCAGTGCGCACGTGAAGAACGACGCGCTGCTGCGGCAGCGCAAGCCGGGCCTGCGCATGATCGACCTGACGCCCGCCGCGATCGGCCCGTACTGCGTGCCGGTGGTCAACCTCGATGCGCACTTGGACGCGTCCAACGTCAACATGGTCACCTGCGGCGGCCAGGCCACCATTCCCATCGTGGCCGCGGTGTCGCGCGTGGCGAAGGTCCACTACGCGGAAATCGTCGCATCGATCAGCAGCAAGTCCGCCGGTCCGGGCACGCGCGCGAACATCGATGAGTTCACCGAGACCACCTCGAAGGCGATCGAAATCGTTGGCGGCGCCGCCAGGGGCAAGGCCATCATCGTGCTGAATCCCGCCGAGCCCCCGCTGATGATGCGCGACACCGTGTACACGCTGTCGGAACTTGCCGACCGCGACAGGATCGAGGCGTCGATCGAAGAGATGGTGTGCGCGGTCCGTGCCTATGTGCCCGGCTACCGCCTCAAGCAGACCGTGCAGTTCGACGAGATCCCGGCCAGCGCACCGCTGAACATTGCTGGCCTGGGACGCTTCAGCGGCATGAAGACATCGGCCTTCATCGAAGTGGAAGGCGCTGCCCATTACCTGCCTGCCTACGCAGGCAACCTCGATATCATGACTTCCGCCGCCCTGGCCACCGCCGAGCGGATGGCGCAATCGCTGCTGAGCGCCGAAGAGACCACCGTAGGAGCACGCGCATGAGTACCCCGAGCAAGAAACTCTTTATCTCCGACGTGACGCTGCGCGACGGCAGCCATGCGGTCCGCCACCAGTACTCGATCCGGAACGTCCAGGACATCGCACGCGCGCTGGACCGCGCGAAGGTCGACAGCATTGAAGTTGCGCATGGAGACGGCCTGCAAGGGTCGAGCTTCAATTACGGCTTTGGCGCGCACAGCGACCTCGAATGGATCGCCGCCGTCGCCGAAGTGGTGGAGCACGCGAAGATTGCCACGCTGCTGCTGCCCGGTATCGGCACCACGCACGACCTGAAGGCGGCCCACGATGCCGGCGCGCGCGTGGTGCGCGTCGCCACGCACTGTACCGAGGCCGACATCTCGAAGCAGCATATCGAGTACGCGCGCGAACTCGGCATGGATACGGTCGGCTTCCTGATGATGAGCCACATGACCACGCCGGAAAATCTCGCCGTCGAGGCGAAGAAGATGGAAAGCTACGGCGCGACCTGCATCTACGTCGTCGACTCGGGCGGCGCGCTGACGATGAACGATGTGCGCGCGCGCTTCCGAGCGCTCAAGGACGTGCTGCACGCGGACACGCAGACCGGCATGCATGCGCACCACAACCTGTCGCTCGGCGTCGCCAACTCGATCGTGGCTGTCGAGGAAGGCTGCGACCGCATCGACGCGTCGCTGGCCGGCATGGGGGCGGGAGCGGGCAATGCGCCGCTGGAGGTGTTCATCGCCGCCGCCGAACGCCTTGGCTGGAACCATGGCACCGACCTGTACGCGCTGATGGATGCGGCTGACGACATCGTGCGTCCGCTCCAGGACCGTCCGGTACGCGTGGACCGCGAAACGCTGGCGCTTGGCTATGCCGGCGTCTATTCGAGCTTCCTGCGCCACTCTGAAGTGGCGGCGAAGAAATACGGCCTGAAGACGGTCGATATCCTTGTCGAACTGGGCCGGCGCCGCATGGTTGGCGGCCAGGAAGACATGATCGTCGATGTCGCGCTGGATCTCCTCAGCAAGCGCGCGTCCGAAGCGCGGCAGGGACAGGAAGGAACATCATCATGAACGCGACAAGACAAGCCATCACCGAAGCCTCGACGAGCCGGTTCGTCTCGGTGCAGGACGGAGAGACCACTTTCCGGATTCACTACAACGATGCCGGCTCTGGGACCGAGACCGTCGTCATGCTGCATGGTTCGGGGCCAGGTGCAAGCGGTTGGGCTAACTTCAGCCGCAATGTCGAGCCGCTGGTGGCGGCAGGCCACCGCGTGCTGCTGGTGGACTGCCCGGGCTGGAGCAAGAGCGATCCCGTGATCTGCACCGGTTCCCGCTCCGAGCTCAATGGCAGGGTGCTCAAGGCCGTGCTGGACGCACTGGCGATTGAGCGGGTGAATGTCATCGGCAACTCGATGGGCGGCCATAGCGCCGTGGCCTTTGCACTGGCCAATCCGCAGCGCATCGGCAAGCTCGTGCTGATGGGTGGGGGCACCGGCGGTCCGAGCCAGTTCGTGCCGATGCCGACAGAAGGCATCAAGCTGCTCAACGGCCTCTATCGCGATCCGACCATCGAGAACCTCAAGCGCATGATGAGCGTCTTCGTCTACGACGCGAGCGCCCTCACGGAGGAACTGATGCAGGCTCGCCTCGACAATATGCTGGCGCGGCGCGACCACCTGGAAAACTTCGTCAAGAGCCTGGCGGCGAATTCCCGGCAGTTCACCGACTACAGCCCGCGCCTGGGCGAGATCGTCGTGCCCACGCTTGTCATCTGGGGGCGGGACGACCGCTTCGTGCCGATGGACGTGGGCCTGCGGCTGCTCGCCGGTATTCCGGATGCGCAGATGCACGTCTTCAACCGTTGCGGCCACTGGGCGCAGTGGGAGCATGCCGAGGCGTTCAACCGGATGGTGGTTGATTTCCTCGCCCATTGAATTCGCAAAAATCTGGGTGGCATCCCGGTAAAGATCGTCAGCTTTACCGAGATGCTGGACGCCGTTTGGCCGATGATCAGCGGCGCACTCGCTGCGTCGCAGATCGGCCAGATGCGCTCAAACTGATGACGGTCCGCGGCGGTCCGCTGTGGCGGAGCTTGGAGCGATGAGGGGCAAACGGCGCATTCTGGCCGGGAAGGGACCGAAGTGTGCAGCCGGTCAGCCGGCAGACCCCGTTATAGAAAATCCGTCCCGGGTGCATTACTCCTGATCCGGTTCCAATACCGACAGGCGCTGATCAACCATGGCGCCGCCGACGGTAAAGTGATACAGGCTTTGCCAAGCGTGGTCCTGGATTCCGAGCATGGCGTGCATTTCATCATCGAAAAAGCAGCCAATCCCCGTGGCGCGCACTCCGGTAGCTTCGGCTTCAAGATAGAGCGCTTGGCCGAGCATGCCGCATTCCCAGAAAAGATGGCGATAACGCCATGGTTGCTTCAGGGCGATTTCAAAGTTCGCGAGCATCCCCAGCGCAAAGCAGGAATCGGCGGCAATATCTTGGTGACAGCAGATCAACTTTGCCACCGCGCGCAAATCGTAAGGCAGCAGAAAATAGAGTGGCAGAAGGTCCGGTCCAGTCCGTTGCCACAGCCATTCCGGGCGCATAGCCTGCTTGAGGCTCGGAAGCGCCCCGGGATTCCTCACCAGCACATACAGGCCCGGCTCCAGATCGTCCACGCGGTGCACCAATAGCGCCGGATGCACCGCGACAGGAGACACCAGCGCATTCCACGGTGGCGTGTCGCGACGTACCAACAGGCACGCCAGCATGGTAAAAAAAGCCGAGGTGGTGATGCGCGTTGTACCATCGAAACTCGTAGCGCTGCGGCGCTGCCGAGCGATCCGAGCAAAGCTCAGATCGAGGGCGGGCGTGGCAGACCACAGGGTCGGCTCCGGACTTAGCGAGGTCGGTTCGCAAGTACGAGACTTGTGCGTGGCGCGATGGATCGAATCGATATCCGGCCACCTCTCATGTCCCGCGCTTAGCTGATTCGCGCATCCGTACCAGTGTGCCTTATCCAAAGCAGGCCATAGGCGCTCCAGGTCAGGCTGTGCTTCAGGATTGCCGATCCAAAGCAGAACATCCGGCACCTCTGGTTCGGCTGCTCCGAAATCCTCGCTGCGATCCAATCCAAGCAATGCGGCCAACGCATCGTCCGCAGCCGCCTCCACCAGCCGCGTCTGCCAGCCGAGAGCCGCTGCCGCGTAACTTACTGCGGCGATAGCATGCCCGCAGTCATGCTGGCAGTAGCGCCAGGCGCGCATTCCGTATTTCCAAGCCTCGCGCCAGTGGATCGAGCTGATGCCGACCAAGATACCACGGTCCGAAAACGCCTCGGTCCATCGCGGATCATCCACTGCAGCGCGATGCTCAAGCACGTGGTCGCGGCTCAGGTAATGGTAGATCCCGCCGGACAAGCCAGGCAGCGCTGGACACAGAAGATAGCCCTCGGTCGGATGCAGATTCCCACTCGAAGGGTTGCAGCGCAGTGCCCACCGCTGAGCGCCATAGGATTTCCACGCTGACAGGCCGAGGGAGAGTTCGAACAGGATTGCCAGGGTACGAAGGCTGAATCTCTGCGCGGGCGGAAGAGTGCCGGAGCGCAGCGCGTTGTAGCGTGCGGCCAGGGTGTCCCCGGCCAGCGGCAGAGCAATCCGCGGTGTGCCGTGAAACACCCGGAACGGGTCTGGCTGGGTTGCCCAGTCGAGTCCTCGGGGGCCAGGGGCATAGCTATTAACACGGTGCTTGCTGCGTTCGTGATAGTCAAGCAACGCCTGCGAGAATCGATCCATGTTCCTTCAGCCCAAGAATACCGGCCGCGCCCCGCTAGGACGCCAGATGGCTCGCGTTGCCGCGCGGTCGGCATCAAGTTGGACAGGGCGCGCTGAGGTCGGTTGCTCTAACCGTCGCCGCTCCTGTCTGGGGCCCGGCTCTGGCCGTGTCTCCGCAAAGCCCGAAAGAATTTCCCAGGGTTCAAATCGCACTTTAGATGGGTTTGACGGTGTTCTGGGCTGATGACGTAAGATTGCGCAGCTTTCCGGCCTGTGCCGCAAATTGCCTGGCCCCGTCTTCTGCGCCGAAGGTCTTACCGCGCAATGCTGGGCGAGTGGTGATGATGGTCTTCCGACGGCCGGCAGATTGGGTCAATATCGCATCGGTGCCTATACGGTTCCTATACCGGCCCGGTTGTGCGTATTCGGCTTTCGGGATGCGCAGCTTGAGCACGGCCGAAACTGCCCCTCAAGACAGATGCCTAGCTTCGGCGAGTGTCCGTTATCGGGTAATCCGCGCAAGATCTACGGTCAGCCAAGCGCAGACCTTCGCAAAGCTGCCTGCGCGGCATTCGGTGCTGGCAAGTTCCGGGCCGAGCGTGCGTCGAACTTCGATTCGCTTGGGTGGCTTCCCTTTAGCTTGATGTGTCAAGTCGCGACGGGAAATCCTGTCTACACTTCCTTAGGGGAGGACACAGCCAGCCCCCAGAAGATCCACGCTATTCCGCCGTACGCGTCGAACATGCCACACCAGGTGCGCCGAGATGACTTCCACGGTACCCCACGGCGAGACGTAAAAGGCAATTCAGGCCGACCCCGGCCTTTCCTCTAGCGACGAGCGCGGCCGATTTTCATGCGAGGACACCATGTCTACCATCGAACCCGGAGATGCCGACGCCGCGGCACTTGAGATTCCTCCGGTCAGCCATGCAACCATCGACGGCATGGATGCCTACCCTAGGCTGGTGACGGAGGCTTCGCAGTTCGCCAAGCCGGTCTGACCGCGGCATTGCTGGCGTATTGCACAACCTCTGCGCATTCTCTTTACAAAAAGACCGGAGATACAACATGGAAGAAGATCTCGCACAACGGATAATCGCGAATCCCAATTATCAGCGGCTGGTCTCGACACGTTCCACGTACGGATGGGTGCTGGCCGGCATGATGATGGTTGTGTACTACGGCTATATCCTGCTGGTTGCATTCGGAAAGTCCCTGCTTTCCGCCAGGATTGGCGATGGCGTGATGACGTGGGGCATCCCGATTGGTCTCTTCGTGATCGTTTTTACCGTGGCCATCACGGGCATTTATGTCTGGCGCGCAAACCGCGAGTTCGATGATCGGACGGCGCAGATTCGCAAAGAGGTGCTGTAATGAAAAGACACCACCACATCCTATGCGCACTGACGCTGTTTTCTGCCGCCGCTGCCGTCCTCGCAGCAGGGGGGGATCTCGGTGAATTGCAGAGGCAACCGACCAACTGGACTGCGATTGCGATGTTCGCTGTCTTTGTCGTGTTCACTCTGTTCATCACCAAATGGGCGGCCAGCAAGACAAAGTCCGCAGCGGATTTTTATACGGCCGGTGGCGGCATCACCGGCTTCCAGAACGGTCTGGCGATTGCTGGCGACTACATGTCCGCGGCCTCCTTTCTTGGCATCTCGGCTGCGGTCTACTCCAATGGCTACGACGGCCTGATCTATTCGATTGGCTTCCTGGTCGGCTGGCCTGTCATCACCTTCCTGATGGCGGAGCGCCTGCGCAACCTCGGTCGCTTCACCTTCGCCGATGTTGCAGCGTATCGCTTCAAGCAGACGCCCATCCGGGTGTTCGCGGCTTCAGGCACGCTTGTGGTAGTGGCGTTCTACCTCATCGCCCAGATGGTCGGCGCCGGCCAACTGATCAAGCTGCTGTTTGGCCTGGAATACTGGCTCGCCGTAGTGATCGTCGGCACGCTGATGATGATTTATGTGCTGTTTGGGGGCATGACCGCGACCACGTGGGTCCAGATCATCAAGGCATGCCTCCTGCTCGCCGGCGCATCGTTCATGGCCTTCATGGTGCTGGCGCAGTTTCATTTCAATCCTGAAGCGCTGTTTGCCAAAGCGGTCGATGTCCATGCCAAGAAGGACGCCATCATGGGCCCGGGCACGTTTATCAAAGACCCGATCTCTGCCATATCGTTCGGCATGGCTTTGATGTTTGGCACAGCGGGCTTGCCGCATATCCTGATGCGGTTCTTCACCGTGCCGAGTGCCAAGGAAGCACGCAAGTCGGTGTTCTGGGCGACGACGTGGATCGCCTACTTCTACGTCCTGACATTCATCATCGGCTTTGGCGCCATCGTCCTGGTCAGCACCAATCCGGTGTACAAGGATGCACTGGGCGGGTTGCTGGGCGGTAACAACATGGCTGCCATCCATCTTGCAAGCGCCGTTGGCGGCAATGTCTTCCTCGGCTTCATCTCCGCCGTTGCCTTCGCAACGATTCTTGCGGTGGTCGCGGGACTAACCCTGTCCGGCGCCACCGCTGTCTCACATGACCTTTATGCGACCGTTTTCAAGAAGGGCAATGCTAGCAGCGAGAAAGAACTGGGGGTCTCGCGTCTTACGACAGTTGCGCTGGGCATCGTGGCGGTGATCCTGGGGATTGCGTTCGAGAAGCAGAACATCGCCTTCATGGTGTCGCTTGCGTTCGCCGTTGCGGCATCGGCTACCTTCCCCGTGCTGTTCATGGCTGTGCTGTGGAAAGATTGCACCACACGTGGGGCAACCATTGGCGGCTTTATCGGCCTGATTGTTGCTGTCGGCCTGACCATCGTGTCCAAGTCGGTTTGGGTGGATGTATTTGGCTACAAGGATGCGATCTTTCCCTATACCTCGCCCGCTTTGTTCTCGATGACGGCCGGCTTCGCCGGTATCTGGCTGTTTTCGATACTCGACCGGAGCGCGCGCGCCCTTAGCGACCGGGCGGGCTATCCGGCGCAGAAGGTAAGGTCGGAAACCGGTATCGGCGCTGCGGGCGCTTCCGGCCACTGAAGGGCCATGCGTCCGGCAAAGGGACGCGACCTGCATGTGAGCAATGGTCTCGCGCCAGGGCGTTCGTGCTTGTATCACCAGCCGCTTTTCCCCCAGTGATTGGTGGAGAAGTGGCGCGCTTTGCGCATGGGATGTTAGTGAGACTTCGAATGATTCGAGAGGCGATCGCCAGACACCATTTTGGCCTGGCATTGCTGCTGCTCTTCGTAGTGCAACTGCTCATCGTCTGCGGGATCTTTGCCTTTCTTGCGCTCGACATGACCAAGGTGCAGCGCGCATGGTTGGGCGAGATGCTGTGGCAACGCCTCGCGATAGGCGGTGCGCTCGCGGTGCTGCTGCTATTCGCGTTGGCCTTTGGTCTCAGAAAGCTGTTTGACGCCTATGTGACGCCCGTTGCCCGCCTGGCCGAAGACGCAGTGCTGCTTGCGGCCAACCCCGGCCATCGCATAACGGCACAGGGCGGTCGCGACGTGCGCATTCTCGCCGAAAAGCTCAACCTGCTGGCAGCGGCTCATCAATCGCTGC
The DNA here is from genome assembly GCF_058252315.1 of Cupriavidus sp. PB-02. Taxonomy (NCBI): domain Bacteria; kingdom Pseudomonadati; phylum Pseudomonadota; class Betaproteobacteria; order Burkholderiales; family Burkholderiaceae; genus Cupriavidus; species Cupriavidus sp. PB-02. Next base: position 1,276,462 of record NZ_JBXPSX010000003.1, on the reverse strand, counting down.
ACGAAGAGGTGCAGGAAAAGATTGAGGTGGCAAACCGCGCGCTGGCGCAAGAGAGGAATCGGCTCGCCGCGCTCATGGCTGAGCTTACCCTGAGTGTGCTGGTCTGCAATATCGACGGGCGTATTCTCCTCTACAACGCCAGTGCCAGGCATTTGCTAGAGAGCCGAGATGATGGTGTCTTCCCGCCTGGCGGCGCCGCAATTGGTCTGGGCCGCTCAGTGTTCGGTGTGTTGGAACGCGGGCTAATCCTGCATGCGCTCGAACAAATCCAGTATCAGCTCGGGCAGCATGGAGATGGCATGACGCGACCGGTATCCGGCTTCGTCACCACGCTCGCAGGAGGGCGGATCGTGCGCGCCCACATGTCCCCTGTGTTTGACGGTGGGCATGTCCTGAACGGCTTCGTGCTGACACTGGAAGACATCACGCGCAATGTCGAAGCAGCAAGCCGCCGCGACGCCTTGCTGCTGTCGCTTACCCAGGACGTTCGCGTCGGACTGGAAAAGATCCATACGGCGGTGCAAGCCATGCAGTCATCCCCGGAAACGGACTGCGTGGAACGGGCCCGGCTGACCGGGATCATCCACAGCGAAACGAAGCACCTGAAGATGCACTTCGACCGCGCCGCGGATCGGCATGGTGACAGTATGGACAACCGCCAGGAACTGGAAGAGATCCGCGGGGCCGATCTGATCGCGCTGCTGCTGCGGCGCGTCGGCAGTGCGACGCTCAGCGCCACCGCCAGCCCCTTGATCGACGCAACAGTCTGGCTCAGGGTGGACAGCTATGCACTGGCGCAGTCGCTCGTCTATCTGTCACGGCAGCTTGGCAACGAAGCCGGCGTTACCGAGGTGCAGTTCGCCCTGTCTCGGACCGACCGGCTGGCTCAGCTTGACCTTACCTGGCGCAACGCGCCGTTGGCCGCTGACAACCTGGCAGCATGGGCGAATGCGCCTTTGCAAATCGGCGCGAGTGGCCAGGTATTTACGCTGAATGCGCTGATTGCCCGTCACGGAGGCGAGGCAATATATTGTGTAGACGCGCCTCCGGGTGTGGCGCGCTACCGCTTGATGTTGCCGGTTTCCGAGCCGCGGCCGGCGTTGAGCATCCCGCTCACACAGGACGGCCGGCCGGAATTCTACGATTTCGACCTGTTCCACCAGGCGGGCCAAAGCGCCGAGATCGACCACCGTCCGCTTTCGCAACTTAGTTACACGGTGTTTGATACCGAGACCACCGGACTTGACCCCGCCGGCGGCGACGAGATCATCTCTGTTGGCGCGTTGCGCATCGTCAATGGCCGCTTGCTGCAGCAGGAGAACTTCGACCAGCTGATCCAGCCGCGGGCTCCACTGAGCGCGGACTCGATTGCGATTCATGGCATCACGCGCACCATGCTCGATGGCCAGCCACCGATCGAAGCCGTGCTGCCGCAGTTTCACCGCTTCGCCGCTGACACCGTGCTCGTCGCGCACAACGCCGCCTTCGACATGAAATTCCTGCAATTGCTGGAAGCAAGAACCGGAACGGCCTTCACGCAGCCGATCCTGGACACGCTACTGCTATCACAGGTGATTCACCCCCATAAATCCGACCATACACTGGAGGCGCTCGCCGAGCGCCTTGGCGTTGCGGTAATCGGACGCCATACTGCCCTGGGCGACGCCATCGTCACTGGCGAGGTCTTTCTCAGGATGCTCCCCCTCCTGGCGGAAAAGGGAATCTTTACCCTCAAGGAGGCCCGCGATGCCGAGCAACAGACGGCCTACGCGCGTATCAAATACTGAGGGACGTAGCGCCCATGGATAGCCATTCCACGATCAATCCTGATGCTGCTCCCGATCCACGCAGCCTCGACGGAAGCGTATTCGCGCAAGATATTGACCGTATTCGTCTGGGCTTCGTCAGCGCGACGGACGAGGCGGGCTTGCAGCGGGCAGCCGCTGAGATTCGAGCGCTTATACATCGCCTGGTTGGCGAAGTACCCGCGGAAGCGTGCACCCGCCTGATCTCCAGGCTGAATGATGCGCTGACGCGCCGCATGATCGAACTGACTTGCGCAGACGCGCGGATGCCTGCTGCACGCTGGTGCTGGATAGCGCTCGGCAGCGAAGGCCGCGAGGAACAGACGCTGTCGACCGATCAGGACAATGGCATCATCATGGCTGGCCGCGACGGTGCTGAAGGACTGCGCGAGAGGCTGTTACCGCTGGCACTGCGTATCAACGAAGCGCTCGACGCGTGCGGATTTCCGTTGTGCACGGGGAAGATCATGGCGAGCAATCCGCAATGGTGTCTTGACTTGCATGAATGGCGGGAGCGCTTCGCTAGCTGGATCATTGATGGTGATCCGCAGGCGCTGCTCAACGCAACCATCTTCTTTGACCTGCGCGCGCTTTTCGGTGCTCACGACCTGGCAGCGGCGCTGGCGGACTGGTTAGCGGAGATTGGGGCGGACAGTCCCCGCTTTCTGTTCCAGATGACCGAAAATGCATTGCGGCGTAAGCCGCCGCTCGGTGTGCTGCACGACTTTGTGGTCGAGAAAGGCGGGATGTTTGCTGGCACCATCGATCTCAAACGGGATGCCGCAACGCTATTCGTCGACGCGGCCCGCATCTATGGCTTGGCCTGTGGCGCCCGCACCAGCAACACGGCGGATCGCCTCAGACTGGCCGCTGACGCGGGGCGTCTTCGTCCGACCGATGTGCAAGCTTGGATAGGCGCGTTCTATTTCATCCAGATGTTGCGCCTGAAAAATCAGCAGTCCCATTACGAACAGGGCTCGATCATGCACAATCATGTGGATCCAAATGAACTGGGCGGCGCTGAGCGGCGCGAGTTGCTCAACGCCTTGCGCGAAGCCCGCGCACTGCAAAGACGTCTGGCGCTGGAATACCTTGGCACAAGCCAGGGCATCTGAGCAAGGTCTCTGCTGCGGATCGAAGATGACGCTGAATGTAAGCCGTTGGATGGTAGCACCTGACATGTCGCTGCGGGCCGGTCGTCAAACTCGAAACGGCCGTTCGCTACCGCCCGCTATCCCTTCTCTTCAAGCGATTTCTGAAATTTGTTTACCAAGAAGTCAATGAAAGCGCGCGCGCGCGCTGTCTGATTACGGCGCTGCGAGTAGTAGACAAAGAGGTCAGCCGATGGCAGCTTGAACTGCGGTAAGACGACTCGCAAGCGGCCGCTCTCCAGATACTTTGCCAAGTCCCACTCGGAACGGATCAGGATGCCGTGCCCGTCAAGGGCCCAGCCAAGAACAATATCCCCATCGTTACTGGATAGCGCCCCTGCGACCTTCACGCTTTCGTGACGACCATCATGCTCGAAGCGCCAGATGACGTGGGCTTCGTCGTTCTGTCTGTGAATGATGCATCGATGGTTGGAGAGATCTGGCAGTGACTTAGGCGAGCCGAATTTCTCCAGGTAGACCGGGGACGCGCAGAGGAAGCGACGGTTCGACATGATTCGCCTTGCACTAAGCCGCTTGTCCGGCAGTGTCCCGAATCTGATCGCCAGGTCGACGCCACTGTCCACGAGGTCGACAGGGCGATCCGTGACCTCAAGCTGTACCTCGACTTGCGTATAGCGCTTCGCAAACTCTGAAACGAGAGGCGCAATGGTGGTGCGTCCGAATCCGAGTGTCGCATTGACGCGCAGCAATCCGCGGGGTTCTGCGCCGCTGCTCGCTACAACGCTCTCCATCTCGCGCAGGTCCGCTAGGATTTTTTGGGCATAGCCCAAGTATGTCTCGCCTTCGTTCGTCAGGCTGATGCTCCGTGTGGTGCGGTTGACCAGACGGACACCGAGCCTGCTTTCCATCAAGGCAAGCCGCTTTGTCGCTGCCGGCGGCGTCAGGTCCAGTTCGCGCGCAGCGGCAGCGAGGCTGCCATGCCGGGCAATCAGGACAAAGAACTCCAATTCGGAGGCAATCTCAGTCTTCACTTTTGGCGAATAATGAAATGAATTCGGTTCAATTCTAGTGCATCGTTCCGCGCCTAAGCTACGGATTCCCACGCCCCGCGCATCTGCGTAATGTGAACCAGGAGACGTATTGTGAAAATCGTTGAAATCCGCGAAAAGACCTTCCCGATCAGCTCGCCCATCCGGAATGCATACATCGACTTTAGCAAGATGACCTTGAGCCTGGTCGCGGTAATCACCGACGTGATCCGCGACGACAAGCCCGTGGTCGGATACGGCTTCAACTCGAACGGCCGGTATGGCCAGGGAACGCTGATGCGCGAGCGTTTCATCCCGCGCATTCTGGAGGCCGACCCCGAGTCGCTGGTCGACGCCACCGGTAACAACCTGGATCCGCACAAGATCTGGGACACTATGTTCAAGAACGAAAAGCCGGGCGGCCATGGCGAGCGCTCAGTGGCCATCGGAACCATCGACATGGCGGTCTGGGACGCCGTTGCCAAGATTGAGGGCAAGCCCCTGTTCCAGTTGCTGGCCGACCGCTATGGAAACGGGGAGCCGGACCGTAAGGTGTTTGTCTATGCCGCCGGCGGTTACTACTATCCCGGCCAGGATCACGGCAAGCTCAAGGACGAGATGCGCAGCTACATCGACCGCGGTTACACGGTGGTCAAGAAGAAGATCGGCGGCGCCTCGCTTGATGAGGACCTGCGCCGTATCGACTCGATTCTCAGCGTGCTGCAGGATGGCCAGAAGCTGGCTGTCGACGCCAACGGCCGCTTCGACCTCGACACAGCCATCGAGTATGCCAAGGCACTGTCGCAATACGACCTGTTCTGGTACGAGGAGCCTGGCGATCCGCTCGACTTCGAGCTGCAGGCCACGCTGCGCAACTACTACGACAAGCCGATGGCCACCGGCGAAGACCTTTTTTCGATGCAGGATGCCCGCAATCTGATCCGCTACGGTGGCATGCGTCCCGACCGCGACTATCTGCAGTTCGACTGCGCGCTTAGCTATGGACTGGTCGAATACCTGCACACGCTCGACATGCTCAAGCAGCACGGCTGGTCGGCCAGCCGATGTATCCCACACGGCGGGCACCAGATGTCGCTGAACATCGCCGCAGGTCTGGGACTGGGCGGCAATGAGAGCTATCCCGACCTGTTCCAGCCGTTCGGTGGATTCCCCGATGGCGCCAAGGTCGAGAAAGGCTACCTCACGATGCCGGACCTGCCCGGTATTGGCTTCGAAGGCAAGTCGGACCTCTACAGCGTGATGCAGCAACTGTCGGCTTAAGCCGTCAGCATCCCAAATACACAAACGGAGACAACCATGTGGATCAACCAAGCGGCAGCCCGCGCCGCAACCCTATGCATTGCTAGCGGTCTCTTCGTCATATCGGGCTACGCTCATGCCGATTATCCGGAGAAACCTGTCACCTTGGTTGTCCCGTTCGTGGCCGGAGGCCCGAGCGACAAGATCGCGCGAGACGTCGCCGAATCGCTGCGCAAAACGCTCGGCACGACGGTCGTAGTGGAGAATACTGCTGGTGCCGGCGGTACGATTGGCACGGCACGTGTCGCGCGTGCGAACCCTGATGGCTATACGCTGCTGGTACACCATATCGGCCTGGCGACGGCGCCCGCGCTGTACAAGAAGCTCGGCTACAAGACCTCGGACCTGGAGTTCCTGGGGCTGATTAACGAGGCGCCGTCGACACTGATCGGCAAGACCGACCTACCGCCGAACAATTTGACCGATCTTCGGAAGTTCATTACCGCGAATGGCGGAAAGCTGAACCTGGCAAATGCAGGCGTGGGCTCGGCGTCACACCTCTGCAGCCTGCTCCTGCAGAGCACGCTGAAAAGTAACATGACCTTCGTGCCGTACAAGGGAACGGCGCCCGCGATGTCCGACATCATGGGTGGGCAAGTCGATCTGATGTGCGAGCAGGCCACGAACAGTACGCCGCAGATCGAAGCCAAGAAGGTCAAGGCGTATGGGGTGACGAGCGCCCAACGCTCGATGGTGCCGGCTTTGGCGGGCATTCCGACGCTTGACGAAGTGGGCCTGTCGGGATTCAACTTCACCGTATGGCGTGGATTGTATGCGCCACGGGGCACGCCGCCAGCCGTACTCGAGAAAATCAACAAGGCCCTCCGCGCAGCGTTGAAGGATCCGGCGCTAATCAAACGTGAAGAGGCATTGGGCATCACGGTTGTCGCCGACGACCGGCTCTCACCGGCAGGGCATAAGAAGTTCTTCGACGAAGAAGTTAACAGGTGGACGAAGGTCATCAAGGACGCTGGCATTCAGCCGGAGTGATTGCATAGCGCTCCCCACCGGGCACGGCACGCATGTCTGGTGCCCTCCAGCCTTTCACCAATATCAATGATCGCCAGGCGGCTCCGATGTACTGGAGCTGCCATACTGGCAGCGGTCCGCTTCTGGCCGGGAAGCGGCCATGCTTCCAAGACCTGGACATTTCAGGGGGCGCTCGCCACGCTACCCGAATCGCCATGTGCCGTTCAGCCTCGCTGCTCAGCGCGGTCCACCCAACCTTCTGCTGCCGCGAGTCGGCAAAAATGAAGAACGGGCAGCTCACGCTGCCCGCTTCCCCGCCGCTCTCCTTCCTGTTATCTCGTGCTCACCGCTACCGCATGCTCCGCTGCCTGCTGCTGGCGCAGGGCTTCCGTCGTTTGGCCCTTGCCGTCCGGTGCCCAGCCCGGGGGCATCACCAGGTAGCCGACCGCGTTCAGCAGGCTGCCTGACTTGATCATGTCCTTGCCCAGGCTGACCCAGTGTTCGAACTGGTTGACGAACGGGTTGTGTGTGGTGGTCGGGTGGACCAGGCCGAATCGGCACGGTTCGTCTTCACGCTCTTCCACATAGGTGCCGAACAGGCGGTCGAAGAGGATCAGCACGCCGCCGAAGTTGGCGTCCAGGTAGTCGATGTTCGAGGCATGGTGCACGCGGTGCGCCGACGGGGTGTTGAACACGTATTCCAGCCAGCCCAGCTTGGGGATCCAGGTGGTGTGCAGCCAGAACTGGTACAGCAGGTTCAGGCTCAGCGTGGCCAGCACGACCTCGGGACGAACACCCAGCCAGACTAGCGGCGCGAAGAAGATGGCGGTGCCGGTGATCTTGCCGGTCCAGCCCAGGCGGTAGGCGGTGCCCAGCGTCAGTTCATTAGGCGAGTGGTGCACCGCGTGCGTGGCCCAGAAAAAGCGGATGCGGTGCGAGGCGCGGTGGTACCAGTAGTAGCAGAACTCTTGCCCGATGAAGAGCAGCAGCACGGCCAGCACGCTGTTGATCTCGACCGTGAAGATGCGGTGTTGCCAGGCGAACGCGAAGATCGGCGCGGCCAGCGACAGCGGCAGCAGCGCCATCAGCTTGCGCCCGACCATGTCGATCAGCGACAGTCCCATTTCGTGCCAGGGGTAGGCTTTGCCTTGCTGGCGTGCCTTGCGTGCCAGGCAGAAGGCCTCGACCATTGAAACCGCCACGACGAAGACCGTGGCGAAGAGTGTGATCTTGTGGAGGTTGTGCATGATCGTCCTGTGTGGGGAGAGGGGACGCCTGGCTTTGCGGAGCCCGCGTTGCTGCGTCGGTGAGGCAAATGTAGTGGTCGATCGCGGCCGGCGCCATGTGGGAAATATGTCGCTGCATGTCATGACTCGCGGAGCCTCGCCGGGCGATGAATTGCCGTCGATGCCGTCGCATTCGGACATCTTCCTGGCCGGCAAGTCAGCGCGCCGTCGTGTAACACCGCGACATGTTTTCCACCGCGAAATTCGCAAGCCACCGACCTATAGTTCGGTCCGTTGCCGCGCTGCACCGGCCGGCTGAAACCGAAACTGAAGGACCTGTGATGATCTCGCGCTTCTCCCGATTCCCCCGCTTCCTTGGCGCAGCCGCCGGTACGTTGATCCTGCTGGCGAGCAGCCAGGCCTTTGCCTCGACCGTGGTGGTCGCGCCGGCTACCGTGTATGTCCGCCCGCCGAAGGTCGTGGTCACTACCGTGCCCAAGGTGGTCGTCATGCCCGCGCCGAAGGTGGTCGTCGCGCCAGCGCCGCTGCCGACGGTGGTCGTGAGGGCCACGCCGCTGCCGCGTACCGTCTACGTCGCATCTCGCCCCGTCTACGTGATGCGGTGATATCGCCGGACAATTGCACGGGCGCCGTGTGAGCACCCATGCACCTCATCTGGATCTGTCGCTGAACTGATTTCGCAACCCCGCCGGCACAGGGCGGCTAAACGGAGAAACATCATGAAGAAGATGATTGCAGTGCTCACCATGTGCGTGGCGTCCGCTGGTGCGTTCGCGCAAAGTGTCGAAATGCCCGCTGCCGTCAGCCCGCGGGTGGAGCGTGCGATGCAGCAATTGCAGGGCCGCTTTTCCGATGCAAACACTACGCACGACGGCAAGCTGACGCGCGAGCAGGCGGCCGCCGGCATGCCGATGGTCGCGAAGCATTTTGACCAGATCGACGCCCAGCGAAATGGCTATGTGACGATGCCGCAAATCGAGGCCTTCATGGGGCAGATGGTGCTGTCGCGGTGACCCCTCCGATGTTCGGAATGCACGGCGAGGCCGCCGGATGACTACGCGCGCAGAAAGCCGTGACATCGGACGAAATATTTCCCGCCTGGCGTACGGCGCCGGCGTTTTCCATACTCTGGTCACCGCGCCGCAACGACAGCCGCACTGAAGCCCGACGCGATGACATGCTCTCCGATGGTTTGTGATCCTGTTGTGGATCCAGGGATTGTCGGTGAAAGATCTTCAGACCACCGACGGCACACGGGTGCCAATGAAGGATTCAAGATGCAGAACGCTTTCCAAGCCATTGCCACCAAGACCAAGCGCCTGGCCATGGCCGCCCTCGCGACCGGCGCGATGCTGGCGGCCGGCTGCGCCAGTGCCGGCGTCACCGGCATCAACCAGATGGGCCTGATGCAGACCGTGCAGGCCGACGTCATCTACGTGCATGCCTTCAACGCCGATGCCGGGCAGGTGCAGCTTGACGGGGGCCTGATGCAGAAGGTGAAGACGATGGCCACTGGCGGCTCGGCCGCCGGCGCGCAATCGCAGGCCGCCACCGAGGCGCGCGAGCAGGTGGCCAACGAGATCGTACGCACGCTGCGGGCGCAAGGCCTGAACGCGGTCCGCTCGGACGCACCGGCACCGGCAAATACCAATGCCCTGATCGTTGAGGGCGACATCCGCAAGATTGATGAAGGCACCAGCCGCCGTCGTTTGCTGATCGGCCTGGGTACCGGCAATAGCGAGGTCGGGGCACAAGTACGCATCTCGTACAAGCCGGCCAACGGTGCGCCGGTGCCGCTGCAGAGCGTTGTCGCCGACGCCGACAGCGGTCATATGCCGGGCGTTGCCGAAACCGCCGGGGTTGGCGCCGTGGCCGGTCACGTGGCAATGGCCGCTGCGGCCGGCACGGGTGTGCACGGCGTGTCCGAAGTCAAGCACGACACCATCTACGCGGACGCCACGCGCCTGGGCGATTCGATCGCCAAGCAGGTGGCGGCGGCGAGCCAGGAGGAGGGGTGGATGGCGGTCCGGCCGGTCATCTGATGGCAGGGCGCCGAGCTGGCGGCTGGCACGGAAGGAACCGCGGCTGCTACTCGTCGTCTCTTTCCGAACCGAAGCGGTCAGGTGGGTATTCCGAAAGCAGACATTCAACGTCCGGGTACAGGCGCTGGCACCAGCCCATACTCGGACATGACAGCGATAAGCTTCGCGCGGTCGGGCGGCCCGCCTGCATTGACAATGGCTCCGACATCGCGGGAATACTGAGCCCCAATGTCGGGCGTAAGGACGATCAGTGCGCGGGCCATGTCACTGTGCGGTTGCTGAAGTGATGGACAGATCTGCGTGGGGTGAACATCCATTGTCCTGGCGATAGGTCTCGGACTACCCCATCGACCGAGTACCGAAGTATGCCTTCCAGCACATGGACGCACTCTTCCTTGGGCCGGGAGGCACATTCAACTCGAATACACCCATCCCGCCTGTGGCGGCTCCGATAACTTGGAGGAGATTGAAAAATGACCGCTAGCGGCGTGGCACCAAGCCAACCAATCAAGGTCGGTCAAGTTAGCATTCAGTACCAGATTGATCTTCGTCCGCCCTCAAACTTTTTCCCGAAGCTGCTCAGGCGCCATCTGCGGGTCGTGCGACCCCCTTGGAGATGCCGTAATATTCCGAGGGAACCGGACACACCGGATCCTGGCGGCAACGAAATTCGACCTTCCCTTCCTGCGGGCCGCCACCACGCCGAGCACGTTCCTGACCTAGTCCAATGTGGAAGTTTCGACATGACCACACTCTTCGCCGCAAGAGCAGCCTGCCTTGGCGAATGGAGGGGGCAGGGAGAGAGCGACACGCCTGCGGCAGGGCCTACCGCACTCTGATGCTGCTTTTACTTGCGGGACTCAGTGCCTGCGGGTCGCTTCCTCACAATGCTCCGCGCAATCTGCCTCAGGCCGCGGCTGGCAGCGCATCCGCGGCCATGCGCGAACCCACCGACGTCGCCGGCCAGACAACCGTCGCCATGTCGTTCTCTGGCGGTGGCACGCGAGCCGCAGCCTTCGCCTTCGGCGCGCTGCAGGGGCTCGACGCCATGAGAGGTCCGGCGGGCGCATCCCTGCTCGACGACGTCGCATTCATTAGCAGCGTGTCCGGAGGCTCCATCACCGCTGCGTACTACGGTCTGCACGGCAAGGCCAGCCTGGCGACCTTTCGATCAGTGCTCTTGACGGACGGAGAGGCGGGACTTCGCTTCAGTCTCCTGAATCCGGTCAACCTTGCGCGCCTCTTCGCGGGGGGCCTCAACGATCGGGAAGATCTCCAGACATGGCTCGACGAAGACGTGTTCAAGGGCGCGACGTACGCCGACATGTTCCGCCGCGGCAAGCCAATCGTTTGGATCAACGCCACAAACGTCTACTACCGGGTCGCGTTCCCGTTCAGCCAGCTGGCATTCGATGCACTATGCAGTGATCTTGCGAGCTTTCCCGTTTCCGAGGCCGTCGCCGCATCCATGGCGGTCCCGCTCTTCTTCGCACCGATCGTCCTTCAAAAGCATCCCGAGGCTTGTAGTGCACCGCTGCCGAACCTTGACCACGCCCAGGCGCCTGGGCGATCGCTGCTGCTTGGCGCGTTGGCAAACGCCGTTCGCGGTCACCGGGATATTTCGAAGGGAAAGTACATCAAGCTGGTCGACGGCGGGGTGACCGACAACTACGGCTTGGCCACCATTCTGCAATCGCGCCTGCTGCTGGGCACGGCTTACGGTCCCATGAGCGAGAATGACGCGATCAAGGTGCGGCGGCTACTTTTCATCGTTGTTGACGCCGGTCAGGGCCCACGCGGCGATTGGAACCAAAGCCAGGCTGGCCCATCCGGAATCGAAGTCGCAAGCGCGGCCATCGACGCGGCAATGGCGACCAACGTTCGAATGAGCTATGACGCCTTCGTTCCCATGATGCAGCAATGGCGCGACGACCTCGTGGCCTATCGGTGTGGGATGCCGCATTCTCGGCAGCAGGAAATCGCTGCACGCCTCCCAGGCTGGCGGTGCGACGAAGTCGAATTCTCCGTCACGCGGATCTCGTTTGAGGCCCTCGACAAGGAGCGTGCTGCAAGTCTGAACGATCTGCCGACCAGACTTCGTCTGCCCGAGAGGGACGTCGATCGCCTGATCGAAGCGGGAAGGGATGCCATCCTTGGCAACCCGGTGATCCGTGAGTTCGAGCGCGAATCGACTGCGGCGCGATAGTCCCGCGGCACGCGGCGTGGGTGAGGCCGCGTTCTTGCTGCTCGGCCGCGGCGCTCTGGCGGAGGCACGCTCCGCACGGCCGATGATCAACGAAACCTTGGTGCGTCGCATTGGGTGCGTGCCGTATGCTATATCGTCGAGGCCGATGGATGCAACCCAGCTATGTACGATTCGGGAGTACTGCCTGGTTGAGAGATGCGGGGATGAATGCAGCCGGCTTGGGAACAGGAAGTCGGCCCCTGCTATGCTTCCGATCTGCGTTGTTCGGCGAAATAAGGTGGGAAAACATGCGTCAGGTGCTTCTTATCGTGGACATGCAATCCACGTTCTCTCCGCCAGTATGGCTGGTCGAAGGCGTCAGAGATTTGGCACAACACATTCCGTCAGTGGCAACTATCGAGTTGCATGATGAGGCCAGGACTCCCTTTCGGGGTCAGCTAGGCTGGTGTCCCGCCGTTGAGGACAAGTGTCTGGTGGAGGCAGATAAGATTTTCATCGAGCACGGGTATGGGCCGTCGGCCGAAACAGTCGAATACCTGAAGCGAATGAACCCGGATCGCGTACTGGTCTGTGGCGTCCAGACAGAGACATGCGTGCTCGCTGCTGGATTCTCGCTGTTTGACGCAGGGTTGCATCCCACGTTGATTACTGATCTTACAGTCGGCTCGTCGCTCGATAGATCAGGCCGGCTCGGGATCAGCCTTTGGAAACATCATTTCCGACAGACTATTTCGAAAGCTGAACTGCTCCCTGACGTGAGCGTTTGACGCCGAGCGTACTCATTCGACGTCCATTGAAGGATCTTGCACTCGGGGCAGTTCGACCAGCGTCCTGACGCGGGTAACCCAGCCCCTTCACTGCCGTCCGTACTGAACTTTGGCAGAGAAAATCCCGCCGGCAGGGGCCGGCGGCCACATATGAAGGGCATTGCTCGGCAGGCCACAGCGCCGTACAGCGCCCGCGCTGCGCAATTCGCCGCCACGCAGACCGGTATTCCTGCTCCTCGCCCGCAAGGCTTAACGCGTCCTTCCTTTCGGGCAGCACAATCCTGACGTGCTGGAGTCCCGCAGTTGCCTGGCAATCGCTCGGGCAACTGCGATGGTGATGGCCTCGCGCAGCCCGAGCATCGGTCGTCCTATTCCGACCCAGAACGGTCAACCGATTGGTCGTGGTAGAGTCAATCATCATTCTTTATCGCGTAGCCTTATGTCGCCACCCGTTGAACGTGGACCCGTCGATTCAGCAGGCCATCGAAAGGGCACGGAAAGCGCCGCTGATGCGCGCAGTGTGACCATGCAGATTCCGGCAATTGTTCCTGCGCAAACTGCTCTGGTGGTCATGCACTATCAGACCGACATCCTGGCGTTATTTCCATCGGTGGCGCCCACTTTGCTCTCCAATACGCGCAAGCTGTGTGACGCTGCGCGGGCCAGGGGCGTCAGCGTCTATTTCGCCAAGATCCACTTCCGTCCAGGCTATCCGGAAGTCAGTCCGTTGAACAGGAACGGGCAGGGTATCAAGCAACTTGGTCTTTTCGTCGACGACCAGATCTCGCCGGAACTCGGCCAGCAGGCCACTGAACCGCTCATTATCGCGCATCGTGCTAGCGTATTCTTTGGTACCGACCTGCAGGTGCGGCTTTCCGCGCAGGGTATCGATACCCTGCTCATGGTGGGCATTGCGTCGACCGGTGTGGTGCTGTCCTCGGTCGCGTACGCGAGCGATGCGGACTTCCGTTTATTCACGGTCAAGGATTGCTGCTACGACCCAGATCAGGTCGTGCACGATCATCTTTTTTCAACGGCGTTCGATTCGCGCACAACGGTGCTCTCGCTCGCTGATGCCTTGCTGTTGCTTGCCTAGCATTTACTGGCATTTCGACCGTTTTGGGGGCAAAGCAGTGGCTCCACCGCGCGTCGTGCGGCTCGCTCAACGGCCGGGGGTGGGCGAGGGCGTCGCCTGAGCCAGCAGCGCCTTGAAACTTTCCACCTCACCGACGCTGACGTTGGCTGCTTCCGACAGGACTTCTCGTACAAAGCGAGAACAGAACTGGCGGCCGGACTGAAGATTGAAGCCCGAGTCATACCAGATGCCTGTCCGTCGGCGGGCGGCTTCCGACAGTCGGATCTGCCGTGACGGTGTCAGCGGTGCCCGGGGCCGGCCGAAGGCAATGCGCCCATGCTCGGAACGGCCTGCAAACCGATTGAAAGTGGTGGTGCGGCTGAACGGGAACGTGCTCTCCGCTATCAAGGTCTCAGTTCGCGAGTTCCCGACCACGATGCCGACGTGGTTCGTCCATGAGGCGGTAGCGGCGGCAACTTCCCGAAAGGGGCGGGCATGAACGCGGATGAATACAACATCTCCAACTTGCAATCTCGCGGCAAATTCTCGTGCGTTGGTGTCGGTTTTCATGACTGGCTTCCTGGCGACGCACTGCTGATGCGCGTCAGCATGCCACGCGGTATCACAAAACGAGAGCATCTGTTGTCAACGTAGCACTTTCATGGCTATTTAGTATCGAAAATCGATACCATATGGTGTGGAGCTCATTCTTTCGTTTGGGGACCTATGAACGAGGTCAAACACCTCATTGCCACGATCAAGCATCAGCTCAGGGCACAGGGGCTGACGTATCGCGACGTCGCTGAAGCACTGGCGCTTTCCGAGGCAAGCGTCAAGCGGATGTTCGCCAGCGAGCGGCTGAACGTGGACCGATTGGTGCAGATCAGTGCAATGCTCGGTTTTACGCTGGCCGAGCTCACTCAGGAGGCGGCTGTGGTACCGCCGGCGTTGCGGGTGCTTACCCGGGAACAGGAAGCGCAACTGGTGTCAGACCGAAAATTGCTGTTGGTCGCCGTCTGTGCTTTAAATCACTGGTTCGTGGAAGAAATCATCGCCACTTACAGGATCACCCGCGCTGAATGCGTGAAGCGGTTGCTAATGCTTGATCGCATGGGCCTGATTGCCCTCCTGCCAAACGACCGTATTCGGCCGCGCGTCATGCGCGATTTCGACTGGCTGCCCGATGGCCCTATTCGCGCCTTTCTCCGGCAGGATGGGCTGGAGGATTTCCTCGACAGTCGTTTTGACGGGGCGGGCGAGACCATGGAATTCGCGCATGCCATGCTGACCGGCCCGGCGCTGGAACAACTCCGGCTGGAGTTGCAGAGGGTTCGGGCGCGTCTTGCGCAATTGCATGACGAGTCCGCGTCGGCCCCTCTGGCACAGCGGCGTGGCATCGCCATGCTCCTGGCCGCCCGGGAGTGGGAGCCGGCGGGATTTGCGCAATTGCGCCAGCCAGTGCCTTCATCCGCACGCAAGCGCGTGTGAGAACTGCCGAAACAGGGCGGCGGAATGTCGGCTGGCAGATGATCCGCATAGGAGCACGCTGTCTCTTCGTAGGCGTCTCTTCGTTTTCCGGAAGCAGTCGCTCTAGACACGGTCTACGACCGGCCCCCGGCGTTCGAATGCTCTTGCGGTAGTCAGACTTTTGCGAGCGATTCATACAGCCAGCCTCACTTGCAGTCTTTTTCAAGCGAAGCGCTACACTAACCAAGTGCGAGACACCTGGTTGGAGAGGGCGCATGCAAAATCCGATCGAGCTGTATGGCGCCTTGACTGGCAACTGCATCCGGGCCGCGATTGCGCTTGAGGAGGCGGGCGTCCCGTATACGGTCAAACGTATCGACTTGGCAGCGGGCGAGCAACTGGGCTCCCAACATCGGGCTCTGAATGCGTTCGGCAAGGTTCCGGTGCTCGTTGAGCATCGGCGCGAAGGCACCTTCGTCCTAACGCAATCCAACGCGATCATGTTTTTTGCGGCGGAGCGTTCCGGAAACGGACTTCTGCCCGCGGATCCAGTCGCGCGAGCCAGGGTCTACGAGCGGTTCTTCTATTTCCTGACCGACGTCATCGCGGTAAGCCATGGTGCATTCCGGCTCGAGCAAATGGGCGCGAGGGCCCAATCCACGCACCTCAATGGCATGGCAATGGCGGCGCTTGCCGAGTCGGAACGATTTTTGGAGTCGACACCATTCATGGCCGGCGACGAATTTACTCTTGCTGACATTTCGGCATTCACTATCGCCAGTGCTTTTCGCGAGGATCTTCAGTGGGCAAGTCATCCTGCCCTTACGCGTTGGTTTGAGGCCGTCTCGATGCGACCTGCCGTGATCAACGGTCTCAAGGCCTTTGCCTAGGAGCCACGGCCCTCGATTTCAGGTCAGGTAATCCGCACTTTGCTTCGCAGGATCTTCTCTTCTTGACTTCCATTTGGATGGTGACCACCATCTATTTAAGATGGTTAGCGACCACACACAACAGGAGCGGCGAGATGAGAAAGACGAAGGTCGAGACGGCGGAAACCCATCGACGCATTGTCGAGGTCGCCGCGCGGGAATTCCGGCTGAACGGCATCCAGGCGACGGGGCTGAACGATGTGATGTCTCCGTTGAACCTTACGCAGGGCGGCTTCTATCGGCATTTCGCCTCGAAGGACCAGTTGATTGCAGAAGCGTGTTCTCAGGCGATGACGGAAGTGATCGAGGGGCTGACAACGGTCGCTCGCGACAGTCGGGCTGCCAGCGGTTTTGCCGCCATGGTCGAAGCCTACGTGTCTCAGGCCCACCGCGACACACGGACAGGCGGATGCCCTCTGGCGGCAATGGGAAGCGAACTCGCCAGGGCCGATAAACAAACGCGCGCGGCAGCCGCGCAAGGTTTTGACGATCTGGTTGACGTACTGGCGAAACATATGGCGGACAAGCCGTCGCAGGAAGCCAGGTCGTCTGCCGTGTTCGCTTTGGCGGCCATGATTGGGGCCGTCACGATGTCAAGAGTCGTTGAAGATTCCGACGCTTCAACGGCGATTCTGGAGGATGTGAAGCAGCACCTCGGGGCGATGTAAACCTGTCGGACACATTCACAGATTGGAGCAATTCATGGAACAGCGTAAATACCTCATCACTGGCGCCACGGGTAAGACCGGCGTCCACACCATCCGATTCCTGCTGAAGGCAGGGCACGCGGTTCGCGCCTTCGTACACCAGGAGGATGAGCGCAGCGCAGCCCTGCGCGAAGAGGGGGCAGAGATTTTCGTCGGTGATCTCCTTGAGCACGACGACGTGATTCGCGCCATGGACGGCGTGGACGGTGCGTACCTGTGCTATCCGGTGCGTCCCGGCTACATCCAGGCCACCTCATACTTCGCTGATGCCGCACGGCGTGCCGGCGTTGAGGTCGTGGTCGAGATGTCGCAAATCTCGGCACGAGAAGATTCCAAGAGCCATGCCGCGCGCGACCACTGGATTGCCGAGCGCGTTCTCGACTGGTCCGATGTTCCGACCGTCCATATTCGCCCGACCTACTTCTCCGAGTGGCTGACATTTCCGTGGGTGCTCGATCCCCTGGTGCAGGAAGGCAAGATCACGTTGCCCTACGGGGAAGGGCGTCATGCGCCGATTGCGGCCGAGGACCAGGCGCGCCTGATCGCCAGTATTCTCGCGGAACCCGCAGGCCATATTGGCAAGACTTACTCCCTCTTCGGCCCCGTCGAGCTGAATCAGCAGGAGGTCGCGAGCGAGATCAGCAAGGTGCTGGGACGCGAGATCACCTATGTGCCCTCGACCCTTGAGCAATATCGCGAACATCTGCAGAAGTACAACCTGCCTGAGTTCGTGATCCAGCATTTCCTTGAAACCGCCATCGACTATCAGAACGGAATCTTCTCCGGTACGGATGGCGTTATCGAAGAAATCACGGGCCAGGCGCCGCAGACTGTGGCTGCGTTTGTACAGGACAATCGTCAAGTGTTCCAGGCGTAGTTTCGGCAGGAACCCGCTGCCCACACAGTCGGATGATCGTATGGGCGGGCGGGGGACGTAGGTCCATGAAACGCAGTGGCAACTCTACATTTAATACGAGCGGTACGTCTGGCATTGGCTTCGAACCGCCGTTCAGGAGAACGAAGTGAGCATCCCTGTCACTATCGGTGGCTTCATCGCGCCCGATTCGGAACTGTCTCGAAAGGCCGCATCACTTGTCGAGAGCGTGCACTCGAAAGCGATGCTGAACCACGTCCACCGGACCTGGTGGTTCGCCGAGTTCCTTGGGCAAAGGCGGCAATTGAAGTACGACCGGGAGGTCGTTTACCTTGCATCCGTCCTTCACGATCTTGGCTTGACCCATGAGTTCGTTGCCGATCAGCGTTTCGAAGTCGATGGCGCCAATGCTGCCAGCAAATTCTTGCGAGGACATGGCTACCCGGCATCCAAAACCGATCTGGTCTGGGAAGCGATCGCGCTGCATTCCAGCAGTGGCATCGCCGAGCTTATGGCGCCAGAGATTGCCCTGGTCTTCATGGGCGCCCATGTTGATGTGCTCGGATTGAGTTATGACGAGGTGACGCCTTCCTTCGTCGATGACGTTGTTCAAGCGTATCCGAGACTCGGATTCAAAGCGGCATTCCAGGAAGCCCTGGCCGAAGTCGCCAGGAAGAAGCCACATACCGCGATCGGCACTGGACTGGCCGACATCGGGCACCGCCACGTACACGGATTCTGCATTCCGGACGTCTGCGACCTGATCAATGGCACCCCGTTTAAAAGTTGATACAGCCATTGCCGTATCGGTGGCCCTGCATCAATGAATGACTTTGGTGACATATCCTTCAACGCCAATACGACCGCATTTTCGCGAGTCCGCGCGCTTGGGAGTTGCCGGCGGCTGTTCAGGGGCGGCTACCGGCCCTTCTCCGACGTTCGGTTTGGCGAGGTGAACGGCCGCTATGGCCGACGAGCGGGGATCCTGGCTTTGCCTACGGAAGGTCCGGTGAGCGTCCGTCAGCGGTCATTCAAGGCGGTGCGTTGGTCGTCTTTTCACCTGGGCCGAACCGGGCCCTCGAAAATGCTTTGAAATATAGCGCGTGAACGCCCGCGCGGGAGACGGCGCGCAGCCGATCGATGACCTCGGCAGGAAGGGAGAACGACGTGAGCAGTTTGTTCATGCAGGCCCGTTCCGCTTTGTCCGTCAACTATGAGCGAGTAGCATGAGCAGCCTGGGCCGGAGCAAGGGCTTTTCTTAGGGAAATCGCCGTCCGCCTACCATGCCAACGACGCCAGTCCGCGGGCAGCCCCTGCCACATAGATGAACAGGGCAACCCAGTTCAGCCCATGGACAAGCGACATGCGCACAAACTGCGCCGAGCCGATCACGGAGCGGTAGCCGTGCAGGATGTTGCGGGCATTCAAGGGCTGACGGCGCTCTGGCGGCAGCGACTCTGGCAAGCGCGCATACACGATCAGCATCAGCCCGCCGACTACACCGAGAAAACCGAACACCGCGCGCCAGCCCCAGAGTACGGTGAGCCAGCCCGCCAATACCGGCAGGACGATAGGGCCTGCGGCCTGGATCAAGCTGGTGCGGGCGATCATTTTTTGTGCGACTTCGCCGCTGTACAGGTCGCGGATGATGGCGCGCCCCAGGATCATCCCCGAGCCCGCCGCCAATCCTTGCACCATGCGCAGCACCCACAAATGTTCCATGCGGGTAACCAGCAAGCACGCGAGGGAAGTCAGAGTGAGCACGCCAAGCGAGCCGAGCAGCACCACCCGGCGACCCAACGCATCGGCCAGCACGCCGTGCCAAAGGGCCATGAAGGCGCTGGCCAATAAGAACAGGGACACCACCTGCTGCGCTTCCGATGCGGACGCACGCAGATCCCGCTGCAGGGCTGGTAGCAGGGGAATCAGCATGTCGCTCCACAAGGGCATGAGCACAGCCATGATCCCCAGCAACAGCAGCATATGGGCGCCTTGATGGGCGTAGCCGGCGTGGGAGCTTCGTCGATCGTCGTGGTGGCGGTGGTCATGGCGTCGTTCGGTTAAGGTTGGCGTACACCGTCAGTTTCCCTGTGACGGTCAGCTCAGCGAGCCACTAAGAGGACCGCGGCAACCAGGATCGCGAGGAACGCGGTCTCGCTGACCATCAGTACGACCGGCTTGAATCCCACGGTCGCGATATCCTTCAGGTGCGACTTCATGCCGATCGCGGCCATCGAGACCACCAGCAGCCAGGTCGACAGCGTCTGCAGCGCGTGCTGCAGTGCGGCTGGAATCAGGCCGGCGCTGTTGATGGCGACCATCAGCGCGAAGGCCACCACGAACCAGGGCAGCATCGGCGGCTTCTTCGTGCCGGCCGGCCCGGCAACATGGTGCTTGCGGTACGACAGCGTGATGACCAGGATCACCGGCAGCAGCATCGCGACGCGCAGCAGCTTCACGATCGTCGCGATGTCGCCGGTCTCCTTGGACATTCCGTAGCCCGCGCCGACCACCTGCGCCACGTCGTGGATCGTGCCACCCAGAAAGACGCCGGCATGCTCGCTGCCAAAGCCAAGCGCCGAGACGATCATTGGGTAGAGCACCATCGCGGCCGTGGAGAGCGTGCTGACGCCAATGACGGTGAAGATGGTGGCGCGCTCCTTCACGTTGTCTTCTGGATGGGCGGGCATCACCGCGGCGATCGCCATCGCCGCCGAGGCACCGCAGATCCCCACGGCGCCGCCCGTCAGGACGCCGAACCGGTTTCGATAGCCGAGCATCCTGGCCAGCACGATGCCGAATCCGATGGTCAGCGCCACCGACAGCACGACCATCGCGATCGGCATCGCACCCAAGGCCGTGATCTGCGACACCGTGATGCGCACGCCGAGAAGCGCCACGCCGATGCGCAGCAGCGTGGTTGCGGAGAACTGGATGCCCGGAACGCACCGGCCCTCGGTCGACAGGAAGTTCAGGGCCATGCCGAGCAGCAAGGCAAAGAGCATCGGCGACACGTGGTAGTGCCCGGCCAGGGAGATGGCGGCCACCGCCACCACCACCGACACCAGGATGCCGTGGAAGTTCGTGCGGGCGGGCTCGCGCCAGCCGGACAGCGTCAGTGAGAGATTCATGGAGGAGGACTCGCGGTAGGGAGTTGCGTCGAAGTGGTCCCGAATGCGTTCAGGCCGCCGCTTGCGGCCGCGATTTCTTCCTTCGTGGCGCCAATTTACAGCGCCTTCCGGATATGACGGCGCGTGCCCGGTGCGTACAGATGCGTTCACTGCGATACCGAGAAATTCAAGCACCTTTCGGCTCGAGCACGCCGGGCACAGCGGGAGGCACGCCCATCACCACGAATTTCTCGGCCCACTCGAAGTATGGTCCATACGTGAATTTGCTTTTGACGATCCGGGAGATTGAATTTACATCTTGGGAGGGTCAGGGAAAACGTGATGTCCTGTCTATTACGCAGCGCCAGCCTCACCAACTACGTCGAAGTCGCACTCGCAAACTTACTGGCCCTTCCGCTGGGGAAAGCACCGGGAGGTTTCATTGCTCGTCAACATCAGTCCCCGACTTGCCGAACTGAAAGCGGCTTCGATATTGCCCGGGAGAAGAACCGATGCGCTCACGGAAGAGTCGGGAAAACGACGCCTCCCAGACAGCCCGACACGCCGGTGATGACGCCGACATGGTCGAGCAGGCGAGACCTCTTGCCTGTCGGTCCGACGACTTCGGTGTTGCGCAGGAATTCAAGGACGCCGTACGAGAATGCGGCAGCGCGTGTTCCGCCGCCCGAGAAGGCCAGAATTATCAGGTTCTCGTTGTCCGCCGCGTACTGTGGGCGCGTAAAAAGCCGATAGCCGGCATTGGGGTCAGCGTGGGTGATCGGAGGATTGACAGGCCGGCTGGCGCAGCCGCCCAGCAGGAGCAACAACGCAAGTATCAGCAATGCAGGCATCTGCATTCGTGTCGTGGATCCTCCGGATCGGCCCATGCATGCCTCGTTGTCACGAGCGAGCGTGCGAACCTGGAAATCGGTTGCGACCGCGAATTAGAATAGTCGGAAATCCGGTGTGTCTGCTAATGCATACACCAAATGGTTGGCGCTACCGCAAGGAGAATTCGATGCGATTCGGAATTGGAGGAAGCCAAACCTCGTTGGCGTCCCTCGGATATCGGATCAGTAAGTTTTTATCCGCACTCTATAGGGCTGCCCCCGGCTTTCCCCCGGTCTCGATCAGCGGAATCGCACCTTCCTTTTCCGCCAGTTCCGGCAGTTCGCGCATCGGGCCCGGGGGGCGGCCCACCAGCGAAGCGGTCAATGGGATCCTGATGTTCGGCGTCTCGACCTCGGTGATGACCGCAGCGGTGATGGATATGATCAAGCACAACATGGCCAGGCTGCCGCAGGGCGAACGGCCGTAGGTCAGAAAGGCAGAAGCCGGGGCCAGAGAGTCTTTGTGGTTCCCTTGAGTTTCACCGGCGTGTTTGACGACAACCGGTATTTTGACGTCTTTGTCGAATACGCTAAGGCGGCGCCTGAAGACGTGCTGGTGCGAATCAGCGTCTTCAACCGCGGCCCGGACGCGGCACCACTGCACCTGTTGCCGACCCTGTGGTTCCGCAACACGTGGTCGCAGCCGTGGGGCGGTTCGAAGCCGATCCTCGAGCGCGTCGCTGCCTCCGGGCAGGCGGCGGTCCGCGCGCGTCACAGCGACCCGTTGTTTCAGGAATCGCTGGGCGAGTATTACCTCTACTGCGACGCCGACGTGCCGCTGCTCTTCACCGAGAATGAGACCAACAACACCCGGCTGTTCGGCACGGGCAATGCGTCGCCCACGTGAAGGACGGCATCCACAACTTCATCGTGCACGGCGATGCCGCGGCGGTGAATCCCGCGCAGCAGGGAACCAAGGCGGCGCCCCACTATCAGCTCAACATCGGCGGTGGTGAGTCACAAGTCTTGCGGTTGCGGTTGACGACCCAGGCGCCGGGGGCGGCGTCCGCGCCCTTCCATGGCTTCGACGCGGTGTTCGCCGCCAGGCTGGAGGAGGCCGATGCCTTCTACGCGTCGATCACACCGCTCGCGATTCGCGATGACGCGGACCGTGTGAGCGTCATGCGCCAGGCGCTGGCCGGCATGCTGTGGACGAAGCAATACTTTTACTATGACCTTGGCCTCTGGCTCGACGAGCACGGCGCGGGTGCCCGCTTGCCGCAACTGGAACGCAAGCGAGTGCGCAACAGCGAATGGGCGCATATGTTCAACGACGACATCATCTCGATGCCGGACAAATGGGAGTATCCCTGGTACGCCGCGTGGGACCTGGCGTTCCACATGATTCCGCTGGGCATGGTCGATCCCGACTTCGCCAAGCAACAGCTCGACCTGATGCTGCGCAACGACTACCTGCACCCGAACGGCCAGCTCCCTGCTTACGAGTGGAACTTCGGCGATGTCAACCCGCCCGTGCATGCCTGGGCGACGATGCAGCTCTACTTATTCGACAAGGAGCGCAGCGGTGGCAGCGGCGATGTCGAGTTCCTCAAGTACGCCTTCGCCAAACTGCTGGTCAATTTCACCTGGTGGGTCAATCGCAAGGACCGCGCCGGTGCCAATGTCTTCGAGGGCGGCTTTCTCGGGCTCGACAATATCGGCGTGTTCGACCGCTCATCGCCACTGCCCACTGGCGGGTACCTGGATCAGGCCGACGGGACGGCGTGGATGGTGTTCTTCAGCGAGCAAATGCTGCGCATCGCGGTCGAGCTCGCGTTGCAGAAGCCGCTCTACGAGGAGTTCGTCGAGAAATTCTTCCAGCACACGGTGTTCATTGCCGGCGCGCTGGACCGCGTCGGTGAGCGGAACGACGAAATGTGGGATGAGGAGGATGGCTTCTTCTACGATGTATTGCGTTTCCCGGACGGCAGCGCCACGCGACTCAAGGTGCGCTCCATCGTCGGGCTGCTGCCACTGGCCGCAGTGGCCGTGTTCGAAGAAGACATCCTCGTAAAGCTGCCGAAGTTCCGTGAGCGTGCGGGACTGTTTCTGAGTCGCCACCCCGAGCTTGCCGCCAACATGCATTTGCCTCCAAAGCCCGGCGTAGCCAATCGCCGCATGCTGGCGATCGTTGGCGAGCAGAAGCTGCGCCGCATCCTGGCGCGCATGCTGGACGAGGACGAGTTCTTCGGCCCGCATGGCATTCGCGCGCTGTCGCGCTTCCACCTCGAACACCCCTATGTCTTTCACCACGCGGGTCAGGAGCATCGGGTGGCCTATGTGCCGGGCGATTCCGACACCGGCATGTTCGGCGGCAATTCCAACTGGCGCGGGCCGGTGTGGATGCCGATCAACTTCCTGCTTTACACCGCGCTGATACGCCTGTACGCCTATTTCGGCGAGGACTTCAAGGTTGAGTGCCCAACCGGCTCGGGGCAGATGATGACGTTGCTCGACGTGGCCAAGGAATTGGGCGAACGCCTGAGCCGGATCTTCCTGCGCGATCGCGACGGCCGCCGACCGGTGTATGGCGCGGCGAGCAAGTTCCGCGACGACCCGCACTGGCGCGACCTGGTGCTGTTTTATGAATATTTCCACGGCGACACCGGTGCCGGGATCGGCGCGAGCCACCAGACCGGCTGGACAGGCTGCGTCGCGCGTATTATCCAGGCGAATTCCGTGCTGTCGAAGGACATGCTGCTCATGCCGGGCGCGGAGGTGGCGGCCTTACGCGCCCCGCACACGCCCCCGGAGTCTGCCATCTCCGGCAATCCTGTCAATCCCGAGGAAGCTATCTAGGCCACCTAGGCCGCCCAGGCCATCGAGGCGACCGAGGCGACCGAGGCCATCCCGGCCGCGAGCGACGAAACCTGCAGAGCCCGCGCGATGCCGCGCCTGCCGGGCAACGGAACGAAGGAGTACACCATGGAAAGTTACTACGCCAGCAGAAACCTGCCCCATCCGACGATCCCGGCGCTGAAGCCCCTCGACTTGCTAAAAGGCCAGACCGCGCTGGTGACCGGCGCCAATTCCGGCATCGGTCGCGCCATCGCGGTCGCGCTCGGCAGAGCTGGCGCCAACGTGGTAGTCAACTACGTGGCTAACCCCGCAGATGCCGAGGCGGTTGCCGAAGAGATTCGCGGCGGCGGGCAGCACGCGATCATCGCACTGGCCGACGTAGCGGATGAGGCGCAAGTGCAAGCCATGTTCGCCGCGGCGGTGCAGGAGTTCGGTACCGTCGACATCCTCGTCAGCAATGCCGGCATGGAGCGCAACGCGCCGTTCCACGAGATGAGCGTGGCGCAATGGGACGCGGTGATCAGTGTCAACCTGCGCGGCGCGTTCCTGTGTGCGCGTGAGGCCGTGCGCGAGTTCCTCCGGCGCGGCGTGCGCCCGGGCATTTCAGTGGCGGCCGGCAAGATCATCTTCACGAGTTCAGTACACGAGGTGATTCCGTGGGCTGGCCACGTCAATTACGCAGCCTCCAAGGGTGGGTTGATGCTGCTGATGAAGAGCCTGGCACAAGAGGTCGCCGAGAAGCGCATCCGCGTCAATTCCATAGCGCCGGGCGCAATTCGGACGCCGATCAACACGGCGGCATGGTCTACGCCCGAGGCCTATGCCGAACTGATGAAGCTCGTGCCCTACAAGCGTATCGGCGAGATCGAGGAGATTGGCCATGCCGCAGTCTGGTTAGCTTCGGACTTCACCGACTACATTGTCGGCACGACGCTTTTCATCGATGGCGGGATGACGCTATATCCTGGGTTCGAAACAGGGGGTTGACGGCTGTGCTGACACCTCGCTATCCAGCGCTTTACCAGCTCAACACCCGGGTCTGGTTGAGCGAGTGTCGCTATCGCTCGGCCATGCGGCCACGCTGGATGATATCGCCGACACCGAACTGGACCGTCTGGTGGAGATGGGTTTCGACTGGCTCTGGTTGCTGAGCGTTTGGCAGACGGGGCCAGCCGCGCAGCGCATCTCGCGCAGCAACGCGGCGTGGCGGCGCGAGTTCGTGCAAACGCTGCCTGACCTGCGGGAGGAGGATATCGCTGGCTCCGGCTTTGCGATCACGCGTTACACCGTGCGCCGCGACCTCGGAGGCGACGAAGCGCTGGCGCGCCTGCACACTCGCGCGCGACAGCGCGGGCCGCGCCTGATGCTCGATTTCGTATGGGCTTCGCACGAGTGCATGTTCGTGGCCGTGAACTACTCGCCGCAGCAAAGCCAATGCTTCATGCGAACTCCCTTCAGGGAACTGGGGGAGGGGACCGTACGACTCCAGGACTGGCTTAGCCCGGCTGCCTATGATCGGCCGGGCGATGACCTGCGCGCCCGTGGTCTTTCCCTGGACATGCCGCCCTGGGGCTACCATGCCTTTGATGTGCAATGGATTGACTGACGGGGGGAGTTTGGCCGCGGGGACTGCATCAACTAGTCTCCGAGGGCGCGCTCCGGCGCGGTCGCCCCCGCCAGGCTGCGAGGGGCCGGACACGACTCACTGCTGCTTTCCTCCCTTGATGTTGCCGGCCACGCCTCCCGCGACGGCACCTACTGCGGCGCCAGTCCACCCGCTTCCTCCCGCGATGGCGGCAATGCCTGCACCGGCTAGTGCACCCACGCCCGCGCCGGTCACCGTCCCTTGTTGTTGCGGCGTCATGTTCGTGCAGCCGACAACGCCGGCGAGGACGAGCGCCATGCCAATCCCTTCGAGTCCTTTCATGTGTGTCCCCTACTTGTTGCTCTGCAGTCCGGGCACGACCATTTCGAACCATATCGTTTCGATGACCGGCCGCTGCAGCCGATCCGAATGCGCGGCGTACCAGCGGTCGAGTCCTTCGCGCACCGTGTCGAGCGTCTGGCCCTTCAGCCCCCTCGCAAGACGCGGAATGACGCTTTGCGAATCGGTTGGCGGTTTGCCTGCATGAAAGGCGATATCAACCTGGGCGAGATTGGCGATGCCGATGAGGTAGGCCTTTTTCGTCTGTTCCGATGACTCGGTCCACTGCTTCCCGGTGATCAGGGGGATTTCTTCCGCGCGGAGAGTGCCCGATACCATCGCCAGCGTCACGCATCCCACGGCCATCGCCGCGCGCAGTTTCAGTTTCATCAACATCGCGTTCTCCTCGGGACTCTGCGCTGCAATGGTCCCGTAAGCGGGCTGGACCCTGCGATACCGCAAAGCCCGGTTGCGCAGGTTCCTGGCCGCGGTGGCAAGAAATCGCGTCCAACCGCCAGCCCCGTCGACCTTTCGTTCCGCAGGCTCATTTCTTCGACGCGGGCTCGACCGAGACGGCCACCGCTTCGGTATAGATCGCCTGAACTTGGTCCCCCTTCTTGATGTTTTTCAACTGGTCTGGATCCCGAACGTTCAGGTCGACCGTATTACCTTTTGGTCCGCGCAGCGTAACGAGTTGCTTTTTCGTGTCCACTGCGACGACGTTCGCAACGATTGTCACCTCGCGGGCCGCGCTCCCGCCCGGCTTCGCGCCAAGCGGAGCCCGCTCCCCCGACTCGCGCTCGGTTTGTCCGGCAATGCCACCACCACCTTTCTTGAGATCCAGCGACAGCGCCTGCTTGTATTCGGCGACGACCTTGTCGCCTACCTTGAGCTGGTCGAAGTTTCGTACTTCTTCGCCCGCCACGAGATTGGATACCCCTTTCGGTCCCTTCAATGTAATGGTCCTCGTTGCCGGGTCGATGCCCACTACGGTTGTCGTCTCTTTCACGGTCTGGGAAAAAGCGGCCTTACCGGGCGCAGTCATCGACTGGCCCGTGGTTTCCTGCGCCGGTGCGATTACCGGCTGCGTGAGCAAGGCAAGCGTGGCCAGGGTGGGAAGTATCGTCATCCTCATTTTGTTCTCCCTTGAATGACCGAGCTCAAGCTCCACCGGCCTTCGCTTGTGGCAATGCGTTTAAGGGCGGCGAGCGCGTCATGTCCGTACGATGGCCCTGGCACACCGAGACGAGAAGCAATCTCATTGAGGTCGCACCGAATTCTAGGCCATGGGATTGATTTGCCTCGACGTTTAACTATAGGAGCCAGTCAGGCGTGGAGTTAATAAATCGCAAGGTTATAAGCACGCGGCCCCAAACCATTGATATGACGGCGACGGTACGCGGCTTCCCGATGCCGGATAAGCGCCGTACGTAATGCTTTTCGCTCGCCTGCCGAGACCGATTGAGCCTTGGTTCGGCAGCGCGCAGTGTGGGAGCCCGGCGCGGTGGATGCGCGGCGGGCGCTATGATAGCGCCCCCACGGCGTCGCGAACCTCTGAATCCAAGGCGCTTCTGTGCATCAACTTTCAGATCGCGCCATGCAAAGGACCGGACGCCTTGACGGCTGTTAGCGGCTAATCCCCCGTGATCCAACAACTGGCGCAAGACCGGTGGTTGTCATGTTCTAGACTCAAGGTATCGATGGTCAGGCGCGGAAGGGCTGACGGGCGCGCAACGGCCTTCACGGAAGGCTGGCGGCGCTCACCGTGTGGCTGGGCGTTGCCACCATGCGCACGGAGTTCTTCGTCATGAACGCGTCCCGGCTGGTCCATATCCTTGCTGGACTCCTGTTCATGCTGGCCTTTGCCTTACAGGGTGTCCAGGGCGCTGAACCGCAATCGCCGACAGGCGCCTCCGCTCCGGCCGCTCCCCCACCCGCACGCCAGTTCAGCCTGAATCACGCGCCCTGGCGCGGCGACTTCGACGGCATGCTTGAGCGGCGCTCAATCCGTGTGCTCGTACCCTACAGCCGCACGCTTTACACAACCGCGCGCGGTTTGCCTTCGCCAGCTACAACGCCGGCCCCGCTGATATCGCCAAGATGCGCAAGGAGGCCGTGCAGCGCGGGCTGGACCCTGACCAGTGGCTCAACAATGTGGAGATCGTGGTCGCCGAGAAGATCGGCATCGGGACGACCACGTACGTGCGGAACATCTACAAATACTACGCTGCCTACCGGCTCATCGTGGACGGCAAGGCAGAGCGGGACAAAGCCATCGAGAAGGTGCGCCAGTAACGTAGGCTCTTGAAGAGAAGGGGGAGTCAAGGTGAACGCAAAGAAGTCGCGGGGAAAAGCCAAGACGGCAATCGCCGAGGTGGAGGAGAACGCCCCGGTATTTCGCGCACGCGCAGAGCGTCTCGCCGCCGGTAAGGCTTTGCGCGATAGTGTTTCGCGCGTCAGTCACGCGGACTGGACACCGCCAGCCCATGGCCGGGACCCCATAGAGATTCTCGAAGCATCGAGTCAGGACCGACTGCCGGAACTGGTACCAATCCGCTACGGCCGCATGCTCCGTAGCCCTTTCACGTTCCTGCGCGGCTCCGCCGCACTCATGGCGCACGATCTCGCCACGACCCCAAGCACTGGAATTCGGGTGCAAGCCTGCGGGGACTGCCACCTGCTGAATTTTGGTTTGTTTGCGACGCCGGAGCGCAATCTGGTCTTCGATCTGAACGACTTTGACGAAACCCTGCCCGCCCCCTGGGAATGGGATCTCAAACGGCTGGCAGCCAGTTTTGCGGTCGCAGCACGCGACAACAAGTTGTCAGATGCGGATGCCCGGAAAGCCGCCCTGGAGTGCGTGCGTGCGTATCGGGAGCGTCTGCGGGAGTATTCCCGGATGGACCCTCTGGAGGTCTGGTACGCGCGCCTGGACGCGGAAACCATCATTGCGATGGCGCC
This sequence comes from Cupriavidus sp. PB-02, assembly GCF_058252315.1. Lineage (NCBI taxonomy): Bacteria > Pseudomonadati > Pseudomonadota > Betaproteobacteria > Burkholderiales > Burkholderiaceae > Cupriavidus > Cupriavidus sp. PB-02. The sequence continues at coordinate 1,247,230 of NZ_JBXPSX010000003.1, read as the reverse complement.
CGATGAAAAGGCGAAGAAGTTCCGGGAGCAAATGGCTGCGAAAGCCCGCCAGCGTGTCGTCGAACACCTCTTTCCAAAGATTGCCGAGGAAGCGGGTGGGCGACTCCGCCTTGTCGACCAACCACCCCTTGTCTATCACGTCACTGACGCTGACATCGAGGAAGGGTTTCGTGAGGGGCTGATCGACTACCGGCAGACGCTTTCCGACGAGCGGCGCGTCCTGCTGGATCGCTACCGCCTGGAAGACTTCGCCCTGAAAGTGGTGGGTATTGGCAGTGTGGGAACGCGCTGCTTCATGGGACTGTTTTCCGACGAAGAAGGGCATCCCCTGCTCCTCCAGATCAAGGAAGCCTGCCGGTCTGTTCTTGAGCCCTACGCGGGCAAGAGCCGCTATGACCTACAGGGGCAGCGCGTCGTCATGGGGCAACGGCTGATGCAGTCCTCCAGCGACATCTTTCTGGGATGGGCGCGGGGGCGACAAGGCAATGACTATTTTTTGCGCCAGTTGCGCGACATGAAGATGTCTTTTCCCGTCGAAGGCATGGCCCCCGTGCAGTTCAACCGCTATGCCGAGGTCTGCGGCTGGACGCTTGCTCGTGCCCACGCCAAGTCCGGGGATGCCACGACCATTAGTGGCTATCTGGGCAAGGGCGACACGTTTGACCAGGCAATGGGCGCGTTCGCTCTTGCCTACGCGGATCAGACGGAGCATGACCACGCGGCCTTGGTGAGGGCGGTACGCACAGGACGGGTCGAGGCTCTTATTGAGGAGGAGTAGAGATCAGAACGCAAGCCGCCATGAAAGCCGCATCCAAAGAAGATCCTCCGGCCGCAGCGCCGCCTGGCTCCCTGACTCTTGCTGCAATGAGGCTAGGGTTGTGCATTGGGGCGGTGGCGCTGTTCACCGGTTGCGGGTCTCTCGGCCCCAAAACCATTCCCATGGATCGTTTCGATTACAGCACGGCGGTCGCCGATTCGTGGAAGCAGCAAATGCTCTTGAACATTGTCAAGCTGCGCTACATGGATTTGCCGGTCTTTGTGGAAGTCGCGTCCGTCGTTAGCGGCTACTCGCTGCAAACCGGCGTGACCGTCGGCGGCACGCTTTCGTCGGAGCGGGCGGTTCAGGGCAACTTCTTCTCGTCGGGGGTACAGGGCATCTACACTGACCGGCCCACCATCACCTACACGCCGGCGACGGGGGAGAAGTTCTTGCGTGGACTCATCACGCCAATTGACCCAAAGAACATTTTCTTCATGCTCCAGGGAGGTTATGCGGCGGACTTCATCCTGAGTCTGACCGTCGAGTCGCTCAATGGCGTGCGTAATCGCTCGATAGCTGGCGGCGCACTGAGGGAGGCGGATCCTGAGTTCCGGCGCGCGCTCGCGTTGTTGCGCGAAGTGCAGGCCGCAGGTGCGGTCGGGATGCGGGTGGAGGAGGACAAGACCAAAGGCTCGACCGCTGTGCTGTTCTTCCGGCGTGACGACCTGCCGCCTGACATCGTGGAAAAGACGGCTGAAATCCGGCGGTTGCTCAAGCTCCCGGCCGACGCGCAAAGGCTCACGCTCACCTATTCCCCGGCGCGTGGAGCGGCCAACGAACTGTCAGTGAACAGCCGCTCGATGCTACAAGTCATGATTGCCTTTTCGAGTTACTTGGACGTACCGGAAGCGCACTTGAAGGAACACAGCGCGCTGCCCGCGTTCGAGCACGCGTCCACGGAGAGCCGGGAGGATAGGGTTCGGATTCACAGCGGCAAGGACAGGCCGCCGGACACATTTGCCGCCGTGCACTACCGCGACTATTGGTTTTGGGTCAACCACGGCGACTTGCAAACAAAACGCGCCCTCACGGCGGTCATGTTTTTCTTCACGCTGGTCGAAACTGGCGGCAACGAGAGGCTGCCGTTAATCACAATCCCGGCACAGTAGGAGCACATACGGTCCCAGTGACGCAAGAAGCATGGCGATTTCATGCTGGACACCAGGGGCAGTGGCGCTCCAGCGCGGCCGGCTTCATCGCTCCTGCCGCGCTCGCCACTGAGAGACGCTGCAGCCAAAGTGCCCGTTAAACCAGCGCGAGAAGGCACTCAGGGACGAGAAGCCCAGCAGTGTCGCCACTTCGGAGAGCGGACGCTCGCGATTCTCGATATACCGTGTGGCCAGGTCGACCCGCACTGCATTGACGACCTTGGAATAGTTTTCACCGTATTGCTCGAGATGATGATGCACGGTCCGACGGTCCACACCGAGTTGCTCCGCCACGCGCTCGACCGAGCAAACGCCCAGCGGGAGCATGGCAATCACCAGTTGCCGCACCTTGTCGGGCATGCTGGCGTTGGACTGCGCAAGCATCGTGTCGAGATACCGTCGCACCTGGTTCGCCATGGCCGGTTCATAGGAGGGCAAGGGTACTTCCAGGTCAGCGGCCCGGCATACGATGCCGTTGAAATCCTGATTGAACATGACTGGCATGCCGAACACGCGCATGTGCGTGGCGGTGCTGACTGGCGCCGCGTGCGTAAAGCAGATGCTGCGCGGCCTCCAGGACGCTCCCACGAAGGCCTGCAGCAAGCGATACAGCACGCCAACCATCAACTCAATGGACTGGCGCAACGAGCCGGGAACCCCGCTCAGCACTTCCTCCCGGATCATGACAAGGCCTTCCGCTTCCTCGATGCGCATCGCCAGCGCCTCATTGTGCAACCGTAGGTAGCGGGCCATGGATTCGACCGCCTTGCGCAAGGTGGGCTCCTCACGCACCGCGAAGGCCAGCGGGCCAAGGTTGGCAAGCTGGCGTGTCTCGGCCATGCGCAAGCCGAAGTCCTCGGCGTCCGCCGCCTGCGCGGAGGCCTCAAGCAGGCTGGCCACCGCTTCAGCCGGGATCTTGATGTCGTGGTCCAGTAACGCGTAACGGCTGATTCCGGCAGCGCTCAAGTGCTGATAGGGATCCAGGCCCACGGCGCGTGCGACCTCGACATAGTTGGTGAGGCTGGCGCTGCGTAATAGGTAGGACATCGCGTTTTCCCTGAATCTCCCAAAATGTAAATTCAATCTCCCAAATCGTCAAATTGGAATTGGTGGTTGGCCAATACTTCGGGTGTCGCGCCGAACCCCTTGTAGATGGCAACGATTCGAAGGAGACGATGATGAGTAGTGAGAAAAGCAGCAGGGCCGAGCCCAGCCCCACGCCGGTCTGCGACCAGATGCGGGCCACGGGGAACTGGAACCCTGCCTGGGACGCCTTTGCCGAACTCGACCCGATCTGGGCCGAGAAATTCATGGTGATGGGCGTGCATCCCATTCTCGCGGGCGTGCTCGAGCCGAAGGTGCTTGAGTTTCTTGCTATCGCAGTGGACGCGTCGTGCACCCATATGTACGCGCCGGGCACGCGCCGTCACATCCGCAAGGCGCTCGAACTTGGCGCCACCAAGGAAGAAATCGCCGCCGTGCTCCAGGCGGTCAGCGTGCTGGGGATTCACACCAGCAGCCTGGGAGCGCCAATTCTTCTCGAAGAGTTGGCCGCCATGCAACGGGAACGCGCTGCTGACGACCGCGCAGCCGCCTGAAGGCCATCCCCAGATCCAATCACATTCTCAAAGAGGAAGACAAGACATGCATTTCCTAGACGACTCCCTGCTGCCCGAAAATCAGGAAAAGCTCGTGATCCAGGTCGCGCCCTATGGCCCGCAGTGGATCCCGGGTGATTCGGATGACATTCCGGTCACCATGGACGAGCAGGTCCAGAAGGCAGTCGACTGCTACAACGCCGGCGCGACCGTGCTTCACGTGCATGTGCGCGAGGCCGATGGCAAGGGCAGCAAGCGCCTGTCCATGTTCAACGAGATGCTGGCGCGCCTGCGCGAGGCGGTGCCGAAGATGGTGCTGCAAGTGGGTGGTTCCATCTCGTTCGCCCCCGAGGACGAAGGCCAGGCTGCCAAATGGCTTACCGACGATACGCGCCACATGCTGGCCGAGCTGACGCCGCGTCCTGACCAGGTGACGATCGCCATCAACACCAGCCAGATGAACATCATGGAGCTGATGACGCCCGCTGACGTGGCCGGCACCTCGTTGACCAATCCGGCGATCCAGGCGGCTTACAACGACATGATCGTGCCGTCGAACCCGTCGTGGCATGTGGAGCACCTGAAGCGGCTGACCGCCGCCGGCATCCAGCCGCACTTCATGCTCGGCAGCCTGACCCAGTTGGAAACGGTTGAGCGCCTGATCCGCCGCGGCGTGTACACCGGGCCGCTGGTCCTGAACTATGTGGCGATCGGCGGCGGCCAATCCGGCCTGCATCCGGCCGACATGATCGAGTTCGTGCGCCGCACCCCGGATGGCGCCGTGCTCACGCTGGAGACGCTTAATCGCAATGTGGTGCCGATGAACACCATGGCCATCGCCATGGGTCTGCACGTGCGGGTCGGCATTGAGGACACGCTGTTCGGGCCGGACGGCGAGCGCGCGACTTCCGTGCAGCAGATCGAGAAGATGGTGCGCATCGCACGTGAGCTGAATCGCGAGATCGCCAGCGGCGAAGACGCACATCGCATCTATCAGACTGGTACGTACTGGAACAGCACCGACGAGACGCTGCGGCACCTCGGCATGACGCCGAACCGGGCGCCCGCACAGCGCGGCATTCCGCTGCGCAAAGCAGCCTAGCAAAAATGAATCGGGGCGGCGCGCGGCAGCGTACCGCGTCCGCCCCCGGGGCGCTGTAGAGCGCTTCTGGGCGCAACTATCAGTCCCCCTCAGGAGACAAAAGATGTTCTGGAAAAAGAGTCCTTCCACCGTCCTGGCAGGCCTGCTTGTGATCCACCTGCTGGCGCACGTGGATCGCAATATGCTGCTGGGCTTCTCGCCGCAAATCATTGCGGATCTCAATATCAGCAACGCACAGTATGGTTTCCTGGTTGGCGCCGTCTGGGTCCTGAGTTTCGGATTCGTGGCCCTGTTCATGGGCTCGCTGGCCGACCGCTTCAGCCGCACGCGGGTCATCGCCGCCGGTGTATTGATCTGGAGCGCCTGCACATGGGCCTCCGGGCATGCCCAGAGCTTTGAACAAATGGTCGTGGCGCGCTTCTTTGTCGCCAGCGGCGAAGCCGCGCTGGTACCCGCGGCAGTGGCGTTGCTTGCCGAGTTGTTCTCCGCGAAGCGCCGCAGCTCGGCCATGGGCGTCTTCTTCGTGGGCATTCCGTTGGGCGTCGGCTGCAGCTTCCTGCTCGCGGGAACGTTCGGTGCCGAGCATGGCTGGCGTACCACCTTCTATGCATTGGGCCTCATAGGCGTGGCTATCGCGGTGCTGCTCGCTTTCCTGAAGGATGACCGCAGCCAGCTCCCGCCGCACGAGCGGGGCGCGCCCTTCGGGCAGCAGGTGCGTTCGGTGCTGGGAACCATTCATGATCGTCCTGCGCTGCTGCTCATCATCATCGGCTTCGTACTCGTGCACATGATCTTTGCCGGGCTCGCCTTCACGCAACTGTGGCTGGTCAAGGAGCGCGGCATGGACGCCGCCGAAATCGCCACCCGCATCGGCATGCTGCAGCTTGCGTTCGGCGCGCTCGGCTCCCTCGTGGGCGGCGTCATCGGCGACAGCCTGGCCCGAAAGTTCCGCGGCTCCCACGCCTCGCTGATGACTTTCCTGGTCATCCTGTGCGCGGCACCGATGATCGCCTACCGCTTTGCCGCCCCCGGCTCGGCCGTTTTCTATATCGGCATGTGCGCGGGCTTCTTCCTGCCACTTACGCTGTACGGTCCGGTCAACGCCGCCATCATGAGCATGGTGCCCCAGCAGACACGCTCGACAGTGACTGGCTTCACGATGCTGTGCATCAATGTGTTCGCGGTCGCCATCGGCAATCTGGCTGTGGGCTGGGCGATCGACTATCTCGATACGCACGGCGTGCCAGCGCCGCTCACCCAGGTGGTGCTGGTAACCGATGTGATCGCGATCAGTTCGGCGCTGTTCTTCGCGCTGGCCGCGCGCGCCGCGCGCAGTGTGCCCCTGACGGGAAACATCGTCCAAAGTGCGAGCCAGGGTTAGGGCGCGGCATTGCAATCGCTCGTCGCTTTTGATCGGCACTCCCATCCCAATATCTCAACATCACCCGCTATTTCGAGGGGGAGGCTTACATGCAGCAAAATCTCATCATCCCAACGCCGTCGGCGTACGCGTACCCGTTGCTCATCAAGCAATTGCTGGTCAACGCACTGAGCCTTTACGGCGATCAGGAAATTGCCTATCGCGGCGACATGCGCTACAGCTTTCGCGAGTTCCGTCAACGCATCGGCCGGCTTGCGTCGGCGCTAAGCACGCTCGGTGCGCGCCACGGCACGACGGTGGCGGTGATGGACTGGGATAGCCATCGCTATCTGGAGGGCTACTTCGGCATTCCGATGATGGGGGCAACGCTGTTTACCGTGAACGTACGCCTGTCGCCGCAGCAGATCCTCTACACGCTGAATGACGCCGAGGCCGCGATTGTGCTGGTGCATGCGGACTTTCTCCCGGTCCTCGAGCAGATCAAGGATGGCCTCAAAGGTGTGCGCCAGGTTGTGGTGATGGCAGACGGCCAGGCCATGCCGCAGACAGAACTGCCGGTGGCGGGCGAGTACGAGGCGCTACTGGGGCAGGCCTCGCCCGGTTTCACGTTCCAAGACTTCGACGAGAATACCAAGGCGGCGACCTTCTACACGACAGGGACGACAGGCGACCCGAAGGGCGTGAGCTATAGTCACCGCGATATCGTCCTGCATGCCCTCGTCACGGCCACGAGCCTGTGTGCGCAAAAGGATGGCCAGCGCCTGCACCGCGAAGACGTCTACATGCCCATTACGCCGATGTTCCACGTGCTTGCATGGGGCATGCCATATGTCTCCGTCATGCTTGGCCTCAAGACTGTTCTACCCGGCCGCTACGCCCCCGACCTCCTGTTGAAACTGCGCGAGTCGGAGCGGGTCACCTTCTCCCATTGCGTCCCGACTATTCTGCAGATGCTGCTGCAGGCGTCACACGATGGCACGCACGATCTGTCGGGGTGGAAACTGATCATCGGCGGCTCGGCGCTTTCACACGCCCTGTGCGAAGCGGCTCTCGCCCGAGGTATCGATGTGTTCGCCGGCTACGGCATGTCGGAGACCGGACCAGTCGTTTCGCTGGCACAGCTTCCGCCTGGCCTTACGGATGCTGATCCGCGCGACGAGGTATGGATGCGATGCTCGCCCGGCCGTCCCGTGCCGTTGGTGGACTTCCGTGTCGTTGACGACGGGATGAACGATTTGCCGCGCGACGGCAAGAGCCAGGGGGAGATCGTCCTGCGCGCACCCTTTCTCACGCAGGGCTATATTACTCAGCAGTCCCAAATATATGCGACAGATGGGGCATCAAAGAATGATCGAATGAGGGTGCGCTTTTTCTGCAGCCCACGCAGTTGTTGCTCGACGCGAATCTCCAGCTTCTCGCCGGTGCGCAGCGGATTGCGCGCCACGCCGGTGCGCTTGAGGTGACTCCATACCAGCTCGTCCGGATTGAGGTCCGGCGCGTAACCCGGCAGGAAGTGCAACGTTAATCTGCCGCCAGTGGATTCGACGTACTCGCGCACACTTGCCTTCTTATGGGCTGGCAAGCCGTCAATGACAAGATGCACCGGCTTGCGCCTGCCCCTCATCATCTGCCTGAGCAATTCGATGAACAGCTCCGCGGTGAGCGCGCCCTTGTACGTCGCGAACCAGAAGCCGCCCCGGGCGTTGACCGCCGAGGCTGCCGAGATCGATTGGCGCTGGCCGGGGCGCTCGATCACCGGACTCTGCCCTTTGAGCGCCCAAGTCTTGCCGTGCACCGTGTCGGCTCGAAACCCGGATTCATCCCAGAAGTAGATTTCCGCCCCACTACGTCGGGCCCTTGCTGCAAGGTCGGGATAGGTCTCACGCTGCCAGCGCTCAATCGCCTGGGGATCTCGCTGATAGGCGCGCTGCAGTGGTTTTTGTGGCGTCAGGCCCAAACGGGCCAGCAACCTCCCCACTGCGGTCAGACCCATGCGCACACCAAACTTTTGCTCAATCAAGGTGGCCACGATTTGCCGCGTCCACAGCCCGAAGTCCAATCCGAATTGCCGCGGGTCCCTGCCGTTAATCCAGCGTAGAACCTGGGCCTGCTGGCGCGCTGTGAGCTTGGGCGGTCGACCGGTGGCAGGCCGCGCTGCCAGTGCCCGCTCCCCATTGCCGCGCCCGCTGGCAGCCTTGAGCCATCGGTAGATCGAGGTGCGATTCATTCCCAGGGACTTCACTACCTCCGACGGCTTCTCGCCTTCCTTCACCCGGCGCAACGCCAGCAGCCGAAATTCTTCCTGCGTCGCGCGATCCAGTTGGCGGCCATCTCGTTTCATGGCTCATGAGACTACCGTCGATCCCATTCGTTCAATTTTTGTCGCCTTATTTTGGGACTGGTCAGTAAGAAGCCCGAAGCGTCCGAGGAACTCTGGTCAGGCGGCTATTTGCACACGCAGGACATCGCGGTCATGACGCCAGACGGATTCGTTCAGATCGTCGATCGCATCAAGGACGTGATCAAGACCGGTGGCGAGTGGGTATCCTCAATCGAGGTGGAAGGCCTTATCGCCGACGTACCAGGCGTGCAAGAGTGCGCCGTGATCGGCGTGCGCGACGAGAAGTGGGGCGAGCGCCCGATGGCGTTCATCGTTTGCAAGCCTGGTATTCGGCTAGAGCCAGGGGCAATCTGCGAACGACTGCTGGAACATGTCGAATCGAAGCGAATCAGCAAATATGCCGTCCCGGAACTGGACCGCATAGCCTTTGTTTCCGAAATTCCGCGAACCAGTGTCGGCAAGATCAATAAGAAAGAACTACGCGAGCGCTCGGCCTGATCAGGATGGGGCGGCTTTGATATACGTGGCCCCCTCAGTTTCTTCTCATCCAGCCCTCCCCTGCCGGTGAGGTGCGAAGAGCGGTCATCCAGGGGGAGGCTGGCAATCATCTCTCCCTCGGCCAAAGCGGTCGGCCTCCGGAGCGCATCATGGAACGGCCGAGTCTGGCCGGGAAGGGACCTCCGCCATCAGGCTGCCGGTCGGCGCTTGCCGACCCGTTGCCATCATTCGGGTTTCCGCGACGGCAACGTCCGGGCATCCCGCCTCATCGGCTGAGCGAGCTGTCCGGATTTCGCTTGCTTGAGCCGTGGATTGATATCAATGCAACGCCTCACTATTATGATTTGATGCGGCTGCTCGGGCAGGAGCCTGCGAGGAGAATCGTCATGCGGATGCTATGGAAGGCTGCGTTTCGGACATTCCCAGTCTTGCTGTTCGCCTCCGAGAATGCCGGCTGCTTCTGATCACAATGGTTCCGAGGGCAACAACCGAATCCTGCTATATTTCGGTTGGCTGACCCTGTTCGTCCATCTGGCAACGCCGGCCGGTTACCTGGTTGATATACAGACGTCGTACCTGCTCAAGAATCAGTTGCATGCGACGGCGACGGAGATATCGACATTCCGCCTGGTTACGGGCATACCCGTGTACATTGCGTTCGCTTTTGGACTCGCGCGCGACCATTGGAATCCGCTGGGATTGCGGGATCGCGGCTTCTTCCTGATTTTCGCTCCCGCAACCTCGGTGGCATTCATCTGGATGGCGTTTTCAGGTATCTCATACACGGGACTGGTCGTCGGGATGCTACTGGCAATGCTGTCGTCCCGATTTACTGCCGCAGCCTATCAGGGGTTGATCGCTCTGGTGGGTCAGGAGAAGCTCATGTCTGGGCGCCTGAGCGCTCTGTGTAACGTGGTCAGCTCCGTCCCCGTCGTCGCGGGAGCGTTCGCTTCCGGGTACGTCTCCGATCATCTTGCCGCGAAAGAGGCCTTCTTCCTGGTGGCGATGGTCACTTTTTTGATTGCCGTGTTTGGACTCTGGAAGCCCATTTCCGTCTTCGGCGATACGTACGAGAAGCCGCAGGCCAGGGGCGCAGATTTCGTTGGGAATATCAGGCGGCTGGTGAAGCATAAGGCCGTCTATCCAGCAGTTCTCATCTGCTTTCTATGGAACTTTGCGCCAGGATCGGCCACTCCGCTGCAGTTCTATCTGACCAATGAGCTGCATGCATCGGATTCCGTTTACTCGTACTACAACGGGATCTTTGCCGCCGCGTTCATCCCGACATTTTTCCTGTATGGCTTTCTGTGCAAGAAGGTATCGCTGAACAAGCTACTGTGGTGGGGAACGATCGTCGCAGTGCCGCAGATGATTCCGCTGGCATTTATTCACTCAGCCAATCTCGCGCTTGTATTGGCGGCACCGATAGGGCTGATGGGCGGTCTAGCCACGGCAGCATACTTCGATCTCGCGATGCGGTCCTGTCCGCCGGGCCTGCAAGGGACCTTGATGATGCTGGTGGAGGGCGTTCTGGCGCTCTCGGCGCGTGCCGGCGATCTATTGGGCTCATGGATCTATAGCAGCGGCGCAACGCACGGATTCACATTTTGTGTGGCCGCCACTACCGTGGTGTACGCACTGATCCTGCCCTTGATTCCGCTTACGCCGAAAGCATTGATTGCTACCAAGGATGGTGAACCAAATCCGGAGATCGAGGCCGAGGTGCTGAAACGAGATCCGGCGGATTGAGCCTACATAGACTTCCGCGGCTTGGGCGGGAGTAGGCCGGTTGATGGGGAAGCCGCCAAAAAAGGAGCGGAGTACGTGTAGGCCGACCCTCGAAGGGCTGGTCATAGCCGGCCTCGGCAGCTCAAAGCGGGGTGCTGGCCGTTCTGTGGCACATCGACGACCAACTTCCGGAGCCGACCCTCTCCGGACCCTTGGTCGAATTTTGCGAACGTCTCTACCCCGTTCAAAAGCGGCGGCTCCTGTCGGTACCGGCCATATTCACCAAGAATTATCCTGCTGCGGACATTTCCGGACGGATGCATCGGCACCGCCAGGTTGTCTGCCGAGTTCGTCGTCGTTCTCTACCGAGCCACACGTACAGCTTCTGCACGGAAGCGCACAAGAAAAATGTTTGATGAGAACCCCGCGAGCTATCTCGCCGGATAAAAAAACGCCAACCCATACGGTTGGCGTTTTGCTTGGGGTATTACTGGTATCAGAACTGGTTCATGGTGTTGTCTTTACCCGCCGCTTTCAGAGCCGCTTCGCCGCTGAAATACTCCTTGTGGTCGTCGCCGATGTCCGAGCCGGACATGTTCTGGTGCTTGACGCAGGCGATGCCCTGACGGATTTCCTTACGCTGCACGCCAGCCACATAACCCAGCATGCCCTGGTCGCCGAAGTATTCCTTGGCCAGGTTGTCGGTCGACAGTGCGGCGGTGTGGTAGGTCGGCAGTGTAATCAGGTGGTGGAAGATACCTGCTTCGCGCGACGCGTCGGCCTGGAAGGTCCGGATCTTTTCGTCGGCAAGCATCGCCAGTTCGGTCTGATCGTATTCCACGCTCATCAGCTGGGCGCGGTCGTATGCCGACACATCCTTGCCCGCGGCCTTCATCGCGTCATACGCCTGCTGGCGGAAGTTCAGGGTCCAGTTGAACGACGGGCTGTTGTTGTACACCAGCTTGGCGTTCGGGACGACCTTGCGAATCTCGCTGACCATGCCGCCGATTTGGGCGATATGCGGCTTTTCGGTTTCGATCCACAGCAGGTCAGCGCCGTTTTGCAGTGCGGTGATGCAATCGAGTACGCAGCGCGCTTCGCCCGTGCCGGCGCGGAACTGGAACAGGTTGCTAGGCAGGCGCTTAGGACGCAGCAGCTTGCCGTCGCGCTTGATGATGACGTCTCCATTGCCCAGTTCGTCGGCCGACAATTCGTCGCAATCGAGGAAGGAATTGTATTGGTCGCCCAAGTCGCCTGGCGTGTTGGTCACGGCGATCTGCTTGGTCAGGCCGGCACCCAGCGAGTCGGTACGGGCCACGATGATGCCGTCGTCCACGCCCAGTTCCAGGAAGGCGTAGCGGATGGCGCGGATCTTGGCCAGGAAGTCCTCGTGCGGCACGGTGACCTTGCCATCCTGGTGGCCGCACTGCTTCTCGTCGGACACCTGGTTTTCGATCTGAATGCAGCATGCGCCCGCTTCGATAAACTGCTTGGCCAGCAGGTAGGTTGCTTCGGCGTTGCCGAAACCCGCGTCGATGTCCGCGATAATGGGCACGACGTGGGTGACGTGGTTGTCGATTTTTTCCTGGATGGCGGCCTTGGCAGGGCCTTTGGCAGCGTCCAGCTCGCGGAACAGACCGCCCAGTTCACGGGCGTCGGCCTGGCGCAGGAAGGTGTACAGCTCGCGGATCAGCGCGCTGACGGAGGTTTTTTCGTGCATCGACTGGTCCGGCAGCGGGCCGAACTCGGAGCGCAGCGCGGCCACCATCCAGCCGGACAGGTAAAGGTAGCGACGGTCGGTGCTGTTGAAGTGCTTCTTGATGGAGATCATCTTCTGCTGGCCGATGAAGCCGTGCCAGCAGCCCAGCGACTGGGTGTACTTCGACGAGTCGGCATCGTAGGCGGCCATGTCGGCGCGCATGATCTTGGCGGTGTACTTGGCGATGTCCAGGCCCGTTTTGAACTTGTTCTGGGCACGCATGCGGGCGGCATACTCGGGATTGATGGCATTCCACGCGCTGCCGTGGTTCTCTTTCAAACCGGCAACTGCCTTGATGTCGTCTTGATACTTGGCCATGCGAATTTCCTAAGAATAAAGCGCGTTTGAAATAATTTGAGTGTGCCGACGGATGTCGAGGCAAGCAGCGTGACCTCATTGTAGGACCTTTTTGATGCGTCGCGGCCATGTCTTATATAAGACATAAGAGTTAATTTGTCTTTATTTTTCAATGAGATAGATGGTAAATTTCGCGATGTGGAACACCTTTTCAAAAAACGAAAAATACCGCTGCGGGAAACATGGAGTGAATTCCACAATGTGAAACGCGCTTTCAGTTGTCGGCGGGAGGGGCAAGCACGGATGGCTCGAGCAACGATAGGTGGGGGATTTTGTAGACGTCTGTTCCGACGAACAGTGTCCTGAGCAGGCGCGGCAACGTGTGGCTGTGTTCGTGTCCGCTTCGGTCATTCGATCACGAGCGATGGTCGTCGGAAACTGGCCGGGAGCGGCCGGTCGCCGCGGTATGCCGGTGTCTAGCCGTCTTCATCCAAGCCCGAGATGGAGTCCTATGGTAAGGTTGGCGGGATGAGTTCAGGACTTCAACTGGTGATGCATGGGCCGCACCTATGTGCTGGGAGAGTGATGGAGCGTGAGTGATGCGAAGCAGGAAACGCGGCGCACGCTGCGGACTGAGAGAGTTTCAATCAGCAGGGCGTTGCGCCTGAGCGTGCCGCCAGAGGCCAGGCCTGCGCCGGTCAACGGGAAAGACTGGCTGCGGCAGAGGAAAGAGCAATTGCAGGCTGCCCGTGCCGCTGCCAAGCAAAGGCGCGATCTACTAAGAGCCGAAATCATGTCGGCCGTGCAAGATGTCGCCCGAGAGGAACGCACTGCTGCGCGGCTAGAAGCTGAGCGCCTGAAGGCGGAAGCCAAGACCGCGCGGACCCACACGCGGGAGGACGCACGCGCCGCCGCCAAGTTCGAGCGCGGCCAACCAACCCGCTCGGCGTCCAAACGAAAGACGCTTTCCAATGAGAAACGCAAGCTGGTTTCTTACGCTGATCTGTTGCGGATGCGTGGGTGATCTGGCGGAAGTTCGCCAGAGCGGACTGCCTATCGATTTCGTGGAAAGCGGCTTCGATCTCGTGCGGGGTTAGTTCGAGAAGGGAGCATTGCAGCGGCTACGAAGTGATTAACGTTCAGCGGCCTTGCCGCCACAATCGGTTACACGGTCTCCCCGCCAGTCCCGCGCCAGCCCGCTACAGGTCAGGTAGAATCCCGCCCTATGTCGCGCGTGATTGCCATCCTCCTGATGCTGATCCTGCCGCTGCAGGCCTTGGCTGCAGCGCAGCGGCAACTCGTACATTCGGCCGGCTTCCCGCCGGACCATATGGCGGCGCACGCCGAGCATATCCCCCATCACCACGATGACGACGGGGAGATCGCGTTCGACGATTCCACAGCATCCGCGTCGCACCAACTCGACTTCGACTACGGCACCCACTTCCAGGCGCCGCTGCCAGCGGGCCTGCTGTTGCCGCTGTCGCAGCAGACGCAGCCCGAGCCGTTATTCCTCGCCGGCCGCATGCCTGATCCCCGCGGCAGTCCACCTTTACGCCCCCCTCACGCGCCCGCCTGACGGCGGGGCATTGACCTCCTGATTGCATGCCGTGGCGCAATGGCTTGCGCCGCGCCCCGCCGCATTGCCTGTGTCATCGCGATTTGCGTTGGGGATTCCATGCAGAAGTTTTTCATTTCCATTGTTGCGTCTGCGCTGCTGATGCCGTCGGCCCATGGCCAGCGTGCGCCGGCGGATCTGCACGCGCTTTTTAATACCGCGTGGGAGCGGTCCGTTGCATTCCAGGCAACCGAGGGGCGGCGCCTGGAGGCGGCGGCCAGTCGGGTCCAGGCGGATTCGCTGCTCGCCGGGCCACCGACGCTCGGTCTGCTGCACCGCGACGACCGCTGGACCGAGAAGCGCGGCCTGCGCGAGAGCGAGGTCCAGCTTGGCGTCCCGGTGTGGATGCCGGGCCAGCGCGCGGCACGCGGCGACTTGGCCGACGCACAAGCGGCCGAGGCTGAAGCCGGCGCCGCATTGGCGCGGCTGAACGTTGCCGCCGAGGTGCGCGAGCGTGTCTGGCAGCTCGCGGCCGCGGAAGGGGAGCGCGATGTGCTGCGGCTTCGTGTAGGGATCGCCGTGTCGTTGCGCGACGACGTGCGGCGGCGGGTCACCGCCGGCGACCTCGCGCGCACCGACCTGCTGCTGGCGCAGCAGGACTACCTGGCGGCGCAGGGCCTGCTCGCGGACAGCGAGGCCGGCCTGGTGGACGCCAGGGCGCGGCTGCTGCAAGCGACCGGAGTATCGGCACTGCCGCTGCGGTACGACGAAGCGGCAGCGCCTGTGAGCGATCCTGCCGCGGATGCCGTGAGCCATCCGCGGCTTGAAGCGGCGCAGCGGGCAGTGCTGCGTAGCGAGCGCCAGGTGGGCTACCTGCGCAAATCGCGCCGCGACCCGCCGGAAGTTGGCGTGATGTACCGCAACGACCGTGCGGGCGGCGGCATGCCCAGCGACCAGACTGTCGGCCTTTTCATCAGGATCCCGTTTGCCACCGACGCGCGCAACTTGCCACGCGAGACTGCTGCACAGACGGAGCTGATGACAGCCCGGGCCGAGCTCGATCGCACCGAACGCATCGTGCGCTCCGATATCGACGCGGCACAGTCGGCGCTGTCGCTCGCAGAGCTGCAACTCAAACTTATCGAAGAGCGCAGCGCCACGCTGTCTGAACGGGCAGCGCTGCTGCGCAAGACATTCAATGCCGGCGAAATCGGCTTGCCTGAAGTGCTGCGCGCACAGAACCAGGCCCTCGAAGCCGAAGCCGACCTGGCGCGTCAGCGTGCCCGGCGTGGCATCGCCACTGCCAAGCTGAACCAGGCTCTCGGAGTCTTGCCATGATCCGCCAGCTCATTCTCACCCTGCTCTTGTCCCTTGCCTGTGCCGCGCATGCCGCGCCGGGCGCCCATGGCCCCAATGGCGAGCATCTGGATGCGCCGGCGAGCACCGGCGCCGCGGCGAATGCCCAGCCCGTCATCGAAGCCAATACGGAATCGTTCGAGCTGGTTGGCACGCTGGCCGCTGATGAGCTCTCGGTGATGGTCGACCGCTACGCCACCAACGAGCCGGTGCTGAACGGCACGCTGGAGGTCGAGTTCAACGGCATCAAGGCACAAGGCAAGCTGCACGCCGACTTCGGCGACTACTCCTTTACCGACGAGAAACTTCTCAAGGCGCTGCGCCAACCGGGCAACCATGCGCTCGTGTTCACGCTCGTTGCCGGCAAGGAGTCGGACCTGATCGAGGGGACCCTGAACGTTGCCGCGGACGGGCACGCCCACGGCCTCGGGGCATTCTGGCGAGCGCGCTGGCTGTGGGTCGTCCTGCTTGTAGCGGTTGTCCTGGCCGCCGCAGTCTGGGGCGTGAGGCGCCGCAATATCCAAAAGAGGAACTGAGGCCCGACATGCTGAAGACATCCAGTTTCGCAACGATCGCCATCGCGCTGGCTGCCTGCGCAACCATGCCGGCACTGGCCGGGCCCGGTGCACACGGGCCCGGTGGCGAACACCTTGATGCACCGGGGGTGGTGTCCGGCAGCGGCGGCCTGGCTCGGCTGCCCGACGGCAGTGTCCAGGTGCCCAAGCTCGCGCAACGCCGCATGGGCATCCGGACCACAATGCCGCAGGAAGCCTTGCACCCCGTGACCGTAGAGCTGAATGCCGTGGTGGCGATCGACCCCAATGCGGGCGGGCGTCTGCAGGCAGGGCACCCGGGCTGGATCGAGCCGCCGCCGGACGGCTTTCCGGTGCTGGGGCAGCGTGTCAGCAAGGGCCAGGTGCTGGCCGTGCTACGGCACAAGAGCGAGCCCTTCGATATCGGCAATCAGCAGGCGCAGTTCGCCAACCTGAGCGCCAACCTGAAGCTGGCCCGGCAACGGCTGCAGCGGTTGGAATCGCTGCAGGACAGTATTCCGCGCAAGGAGATCGAAGCTGCCCGCGCCGAGGTCCAGAGTCTTTCCGGCCAGCGCGAGGCGGTGGGCAAGAGTCTGCACCAGACCGACTCGCTGACCGCGCCGGCCAGCGGCGTCATTGCCACGGCCAATGTGCTGGCCGGTCAAGTGGTTGCCGCTGGCGACGTGCTGTACGAAGTGGTTGACCCATCCCGGATGCTGATCGAGGCCAACACCGCGGATGCCTCGCTTGCCAACCGTATCCAGGGCGGGACCCTGGGCCGGTCGGACGGAGGCAAGCTGGAGTTCATCGGCGCCGGCCGCAGCCTGAAGAATGGCGCCGTGCCGCTGATGTTCCGGCTGACGGGCAATGCGGTGCCGCTTGCCGTCGGGCAGCCAGTGACTGTGGTTGCTACGCTAACCGATACGGTCAAGGGCATCGCATTGCCAAGCGAGGCCCTGGTCCGCAATGCCAGCAACCTGCCGGTGGTGTGGATCAAGTCCGGCACGCAGCGCTTTATCGCCCAGCCGGTTGAAGCTCGCGTGCTGGATGCGGGAACGGTTGTCGTGGTCAAGGGACTATCGCCGGAGAACCGGGTGGTGGTGTCCGGGGCGGCGCTTATCAACCAGATCCGCTGAGGGGCGCGCATGTTCAACTGGATCGTTCGCGCGAGCCTCGGCAACCGGCTGCTGGTACTAGCCGTCGCCATAATCCTGATGGTGTACGGCGGCGTGACCGCATGGCGCACGCCGGTGGATGTTTTCCCGGACCTCAACAAGCCGCTGGTGACGGTCATCACCGAGTCCGGCGGCATGGCGCCGCAGGAAGTGGAACTGCTGGTGTCGTTCCCGATCGAGGCCGCGCTCAACGGCATGCCGGGCGTCACCCGGGTCCGCTCGGTGTCGGGCGTCGGCCTGTCGATCGTCTACGCCGAGTTCGACTGGGGCAGCGATATCTATCGCAACCGCCAGCTTGTGTCGGAGCGGCTGGCGCTGGTGAAGGAACAGTTGCCTGGCGGGCTCACGCCCATCCTCGGACCGGTCTCGTCGATCATGGGCGAGATCATGCTGATCGCCTTGCCGATCGACCCGACCAAAGCCAGCCCGATGCACGCGCGCGAGTATGCCGACTTCGTGCTGCGGCCGCGCTTGCTGTCGGTGGCCGGCGTGTCGCAGGTCATTCCGATCGGCGGCGAGGTGCGCCAGCTCCGGGTGGAACCGGACACCGCCAGGATGGCGCAGTTCGGCGTGGCGTTGCCGCAGGTGGAAAGCGCGTTGCGCGACTTCTCCGCCAATACCAGCGGCGGCTTCATCGACCTGAACGGCCGCGAATACCTGATCCGCAACCTCGGGCGCACCAACCGGCTCGACGACCTGAAGGGGCTGGCAGTCGCCTACAAGGACGGCATCCCGGTGCTGCTGGAGCAGGTAGCCGGCGTGCGTTATGCCGCGGCGCTCAAGCGCGGCGATGCCGGATTCAACGGCAAGCCGGCAGTGATTGTCAGCGTGCAGAAGCAGCCCGCGGCCGACACGGTACGGCTGACGCGGGACCTGGAAGCAGCGCTCGGCGAACTGAAGCAGGGGCTGCCGCCGGGCCTGTCGCCGCCGCAGGTACTATTCCGGCAAGCGGACTTTATCGAGGCCTCGATCGGCAACGTAGTCGAGGCGCTGCGCGACGGCGCCATCATGGTGACCGTGATCCTCTTCGCCTTCCTGCTGAGCGCGCGCACCACCGCGATCTCGCTGGTGGCGATCCCGCTGTCGCTCGCCGTCACCGCGCTGGCTTTCCACCTGCTGGGCCAGTCGATTAACGTGATGACGCTGGGCGGCCTTGCCATCGCCATCGGCGAGTTGGTCGACGACGCAGTAGTCGACGTGGAGAACATCCAGCGCCGGCTCAGGCAGCGCGTAAGCATGGAGGACCCGCCGTCCGTGCTGGAAACCATCTGGCGCGCCTCGGTCGAAGTCCGCTCCGGCATCGTCTATGCCACGCTGGTGGTGGTGCTGGTGTTCGTGCCGCTGTTTGCGCTGCCGGGTATCGAAGGGCGCCTGTTCGCGCCGCTGGGTATCGCCTACATCGTGTCGATCCTGGCATCGATGCTGGTGTCGATGACGGTGACGCCGGTGCTGTCGTACTACCTGCTGCCGCGGATGAAGCGGCTGGAGCATCCGGACAGCCCGCTGGTGGCGTGGCTCAAGCGGGTCGATGCCAGGATCCTGGGCTGGTCGTTCCCGCGCGCCAAAACGGTGCTTGCCGCGGCTGCGGTCGCCGTCGCGCTGGCAGCCGCCACCGTGCCTTTCATGCCGCGAGCCTTCCTGCCAGCCTTCAATGAAGGCTCGCTGGTGATGTCGCTGATGTTCAATCCGGGCACCTCGCTGGCCGAAGCCAACCGCATGGGTGCCCTGGCGGAGACGCTGATCCGGCAGGTTCCGGAGGTGACGCAGGTCGGGCGGCGCACCGGCCGTGCCGAACTGGACGAACATGCCGAAGGCGTGCATTCCTCCGAGATCGACGTCGACCTGAAGCGCTCCGACCGCAGTCGGGAGCAAGTGATGGCCGCCATCCGCGCCCAGCTTGGCAGTCTCCCTGCGTCGGTGGCGATCGGCCAGCCGATTTCCCACCGGCTGGATCACTTGCTTTCCGGTGTGCGGGCACAGATCGCGCTGAAGATCTATGGCGATGATCTCGATACGCTGCGCGGCCTGGCGGAGAACGTGCGCGGGCGGCTTGCTGCCATACCAGGACTCGTCGATATCACGGTCGAGCGCCAGGTATTGATACCGCAAGTCAATGTGCGACTCGATTACCGGAAGGCCGCGCAATACGGCATCCCGGCGGGTGAGGCGCTGAAGGCCTTGCAGACGTTGTCGGATGGCACGCGGGTAACGCAGGTGATCGAAGGCGTGCGCCGCTACGACCTTGTGGTGCGGTTGCCCGATACCGGCCGTACGCCGCAGGACCTGTCCCGCGTCATGCTGGATTCGCCGCGTGGCGCGGTGCCGTTGTCGGCAATTGCCAACGTCGAGGATGGCGACGGCCCGAACCAGATCGGGCGCGAGAACGGCCGCCGGCGCATCGTAGTCTATGCCAATACCGACGGCTCGGATATGTCGAAGATCATCGGCGATGTGCGCAGCGCGGCCGCGCGCGCCGGGCTGCCCGGCGGCTATTTCGTCAGCATCGAGGGGCAGTTCCAGGCGCAGGAGCAGGCGACGCAACTGATCGTGCTGCTGTCCCTCGTTTCGCTGGCGCTGATCTACCTGGTGCTTTACTCGCGCTACCGCTCTGCGACACTCACGCTGATAATCATGGCGAACATCCCGCTGGCGTTGATCGGCAGCGTGATCGCCATGTGGATCGGCGGCCTGACGCTGTCGGTGGCGTCCATGGTCGGCTTCATCACGCTGACTGGCATCGCCACCCGCAACGGCATCCTGAAAGTCAGCCACTACATCAACCTGTGCCGCTTTGAAGGGGAAACCTTTGGTATCCCGATGATCGTGCGTGGGTCGCTGGAGCGGCTGACGCCGGTACTGATGACCGCGCTGGTCGCGGCGTTCGCGCTGGTGCCGTTGCTGGTGTCAGCCGACGCGCCCGGCAAGGAAATCCTGCATCCGGTGGCGGTGGTGATTTTCGGCGGGTTGGTCAGTTCGACCATCCTGGATTCCTTGCTGACACCATTGGCGTTCTGGTTGTTCGGGCGCCGCCCGCTGGAGCGGATCCTGTCGCAACCGCAGGGCGACGCGTACTGATTGCGGGCTTTGGCAGCGACGCCCGTAAGTCGCTGCACCAATGGAGTATTCGATGAAGAAACAGATCTCAGTCATGTTGTTTGCCGGCAGCCTCGCACTGTCCGGCCTCTCCGGCCTGGCCATGGCCCACGGCGCCAAGCCCGCTCAGTACGGCGGCATCGTGCAGACCGCCAGCGACCTGCAGTTCGAGTTGGTCAACAAGGATGGCGCCGTCACCATTTATGTCGACGACCATGACAAGAAGCTGCCGGTGGCTGGTGCCAGCGGCAAGCTGACGGTGCTGACCGGCGCCCAGAAGACGGAAACGGCGCTGAACCCGGGGACGGACAATGCGCTCGTGGCAGCCGACAAGCTGCAGCTCAAAGCCGGCTCCAAGCTGGTCGCGACGATCAAGTTTGCCGACGGCAAGACCGTGACGGCACGCTTTGTGGCGAAGTAATACAAGGACCGGCCGGCTTCATAAGCCACTGTGACCATCAGATGCCGGAGCGAACGGACATGCGCGCTAGTGAAGGTCCGGCCATCTGGGATGGAGATCATCAATCGTGAAGGCGTGCCGGTGGCTGTGGCTGCCCGTGCGCTCGCCTTCAGACAGGTGGTCCTCGAGCGCCGTATCCGCCGGATGGCTGTGGTCGAGGATATCGTGATCTGCGGCCGGCCACATCCGCCAGGCAATCCCCACACCAAGGACTGTCAGCGCAGCGAGGACGGCAAAGGTCGGCGCCATGCCCAGCCTCGCACCAAGCTGCCCGGCCAGCGGATACGTGACCAGCCAGCACGCATGCGACAGGGAAAACTGCGCGGCGAAGATTGCCGGCCGGTCGGCCGAGCTTGCCGAGCGACGCAGCAAGCGCCCGCTGGGCGTCAGCGTCATCGAGTAACCAATGCCGATGGTGAACCAGGCTGCAAGGAATGTCGGCCATTCAGCCGGCCCTCCCAGCCCCGCGATAGCGATGCCGGCCAGCAAGCCAAGCGCCATGACCGAAGCACCGGTTAGCATGGCGGGCCTGTCGGGCCGCCTGTCGAGGTACTTCGGCAGCAGCAATGCCACGAGCATCGATCCGCATCCGAACGCAGCCAATGCAATCGGAACGTCGCTGGCGGGCCGCTGCATTTTGCTTTGCACGTAGACGACAGTATTCACGAAGACCATCGAACTCGCCGCCGCAGCGGCAAGGTTCAGCGCAAGCAAGCCCCTGAGGCGCGGCGTCCGCAGATAGATCGACATGCCATGAGATGTCTTGGCGTAGATGCTTCCCGATCGCTCCACTGCCCGTGACTGAGGCAGGCGCACAGAAACAACCAGCGCAGCCGAAACGAGGAAGCCGATGACGGTACCGGCAAACAGCCAGTGGAAGCCGATCACCGTCAACAGCGCCGCGGCCAGCGCAGGGCTGGCAAGGCTTTCCAGGTCATACGCCAACCGCGACAATGACAATGCCCTGGTGTAGTCCTTCTCGTCGGGCAGAACGTCGGGGATCGTCGCCTGGAACGTGGGCGTGAACGCCGCCGACGCCGACTGGAGTAGGAAAATGAGGAGATAGATTTGCCAGGCTTCAGTCACGAACGGTAGCGAGACCGCGACACCGGCACGGACCAAGTCCATCGACACCAGGAACGCGCGCCGGGGCACCCGGTTCGCGAACGCACCGACGACCGGTGCGACACCGACATAGGCGACCATCTTGATCGCCAGCGCTGTGCCGAGGACGGTGCCGGCGTTCGCGCCAGCCAGGTCATAGGCCAGCAACCCTAGCGCAACAGTCGCCAGCCCGGTGCCAATCAGTGCGATAACCTGCGCGAGAAGCAGGTGGCGGTAGGTGCGGTTGGCCAGGGCATCCAGCATAACTGTGACTCTTACAGATATTTGCTGATGGACTTGAACTCACGCAGCGCTTCGTCCGCCGTGCGGGTACCGGCGCGAATCGCATCGTCAAGGCAATGGTCGATATGGTCATGGACCAGCGTTTTCTTGGCATTTGCCACGGCGGATTCCACCGCCTGCAACTGCTGCGCGACCTCCACGCACGGCCGCTCTTCTTCGAGCATGCCGATGATGCGCCTCAGATGGCCTTCGGCGCGCTTCAGGCGCTTGATGATTTCGGGGTGCGTGGCGTGCGTCGACATGGTGGCTCCTATCCTGGGGGGGAGGATAGCATTGATGTCCCTCGGCTGAGGTAAGGCGGAGCTAGCGCTCCTCATCATCCGACGACTCCTCGTCGTCCCTTTCCCACCACTATGGATCGGATACTTCAGCGCTGCGACAACGACGATCGCGGCCAGCACTGCTGTGATCCAGTCCAGTAGGTCCACATCCGGCTCCGATGGTCAGTTGAGTGGCTTGACCCGACGGAACGCGCGCAGCATCGCGAGGTCGTAGAAGATCTTCAGCAGGCCGCAGGCGACCAGCGGCGTGCTGGCATAGCCGTAGGCCATCAACGCGGCGGCGAGCGCAGGACTGAGGGCCGCAGCCAGGCTGCGCGGCACTGCGGTCAGACTTGCAGCCGCCGCCCGTTCAGGCGGGGTGACAACGGCCATCACATAAGCCGTCCGGGTCGGCACATCCATTTGCGACAGCGCGCTGCGAGCCAGCAGCAAGGCCAGGCTAAGTGTCAGCGTGGGCGCGAAGGCGGCTGCAATCAGGCACAGGCTGGACGGGATATGCGTAAACACCATCGTGTTGAGCAGGCCGATCTTTCGCGCCAGCGGCACCGCAGCGAGCTGGGAGAGCGTCGTCAGCATTCCTGCCAGGAAGAAGAACTGGCCGGTCGCGGCAGGACTCAGGCCGAAACGCTGCATCAGCCACAGCGACAGCAGCGAATTGACGACCAGCCCGCCCGCGAACGCGTCCACGCTGAACAGCATGGCCAGGCGTAGTACGATCGGACGGGACGGACCCAATGGTGTTGTCGCCGTGGTCGCCGCTGCATGCGGCTGCGTGACAGGTACGCGCGCATAGAGACGCCACAGCAGCAGCCCTATGATCCCGTAGAAGACGAACATCAGACGCATCGCATCGAGCGAGGACAGCCAGGATTGCTCGACTAGCCATGCCGGTATCGCCGCTGCCAGTGCCCCCAAAGCGGATGAAAATGCGCCGATCAGGCCGTAGCGGGCGAACAGCGCTGTCCGGGTGTCAGGCGATGCCGATTCCGCTAGCCGCGCGTGTTCCAACGGCAGGAAGACACTGACATCACCGGAGCCAGGGTTAAGCGTGCCGACGAAGGCAATCACCAGAAGCGGCCACAGCGTGGAGAAGCCCGCAAAGCCCAGGCCAGTCGCAAACATCAGGGCAGCCGCCAGCATCAGCAAGCGGCGTTGCGGGTAGCGGTGTCCGACGATCCCTATCAGGATCGTGGCGAGGGCAGAGCCGATCAGCGTTGCGCTGCTGATGAGCCCAACTGCCATCGAATCGAAGCCAAGCGCCAGCAGGTAGGTCGGCAACAGCACCGCAGTATAGCCATCACAGATGCCACGCAGCGCGCGGCCGGCAAGCAGCGGCAAGGCGTCAGGGTGAACGCCGGAGGGCAGCGCGATGCGTTCGAGCCAGCTACTGTTGGCGCTCAAGGGGTGGTCCTTATCCACAAACATGACGAGCCTGACTTGCCTGTGTGGCATCAAGGCCAGTTGGCGAGGGCGGACTGCTGCGTGGATTGCAGCCTGACATGGCGCCTGCCGCCTTATCTGGTGTCGTTGCTGCCAAACGAGATGGCATCAAAGAGGGTCACGCTGTCCGCCTTGGTCCAGACTCCGATGGCACCGGCGCCCGGGATATGCTCGTCCGAGGTGTCGATGTACAGCTTGCCATCGAGCGCCACCCGGATGCGCGGGCCGGTAAATTCCACGTGCAGCAAATGCCAGATGCCGGGGGCAACGGGCGCATCACGATAGCGGATCGTGTGCCTGCGGCCGCCCGTCGTGTAGTACAGCGACACATTACCCTCCAGCGCATTGGCCCGGGCGACATAGTAGTTGTTCCCATCCTTCCAGCGCCAGACGACGCCACCCGCTTGATCCTCGCGGCCGGCGACGGGCTTGAACCGCGCCTCCACGAAGCCGTCGGCCAGGGAAACGTCCTGTTTCACACACCAGGGGAAGTCGCCGGACCCCGATTGCCTGAGCACATTGCCGAGGTTTGGGCGCGTCGTGTCGCGTTCAATGGTCCAATTCGGATTGCCGTGCCCGGTGACGCCGCACACCCAACCGGCGGGCAATACGCCGGGGCGCTGCTGACTGAACAGGATGGTCTCGCCC
Source organism: Cupriavidus sp. PB-02 (assembly GCF_058252315.1). NCBI lineage: Bacteria > Pseudomonadati > Pseudomonadota > Betaproteobacteria > Burkholderiales > Burkholderiaceae > Cupriavidus > Cupriavidus sp. PB-02. Next base: position 1,222,607 of record NZ_JBXPSX010000003.1, on the reverse strand, counting down.
ATGGCCGGTATGGCCATCCCCAGCAATAATGCAATGAGGAGAATCGGCTTCATGTGGCAACTCCTGGCTGATGGTGGGCGCAGCGTTCAGGCAGGCATCTTCGGCGGCCAGCGGTGGGTCTCCGCTTGGCAGTGCTGACACCACGCATAGAGCGCGTCGTACATCACCATGCCATGGCCGAGCATCTCGTGATCGTCGGCATACACCTGCGAGAGGCCAAGGGAAATCGCATAGAGTCCGCTGGACTGTGGCGTCAGGTCGAGCTTCGACGTATCGGCGCCGCGCACGATCTCTGCCAGTTGCCGCAAGGCGGGATCGGGCAGGCCGTACTTGTCCAGGAAGGCATCAAAGCTGCATAGCTCACCGGCATGCGACAGCTCCACCCCGGGGATGTCATAGGGAATGGCGCCGGTCTCGCCTGCCACGCGCAAAACGTCGCCGGCGGGCACATAGAGAAATTCCGGCGCCTCGTCGATGAACCGGGCGATGAGCCACGGGCAAGCGATGCGGTCGATCTTGGGGCGCTCCCGGGTAATCCATTTCATGGTGGTCTCCGCTCTGGTTCGTCGAGGTGAGGCTAGGTCTAGGCGGTCGGAATTCTCCCTGACTATTTGCTCACCCCTCCGAAGCGATCGGCGACCCTTGCCCAATTGATGTTCTGCATGAACGCATCGACATAGGCCGCGGCTTTCGCACCATAGTCCATGTGGTAGGAGTGCTCGTACATATCCAGCGCCAGGATCGGCGTCGCGCCAGCCAGCGTATGGGCGTGGTCAGAAGCCCACTGGTTGACCAGCCGAGCGTCGCGCGGGGAGTAAGTCAGCAGTACCCAGCCCGAGCCGCCGCCAAGTGCCTTGCCCATGGCGGTGAACTCCGCTCGCCAGCGCGCGACAGAGCCGAAATCGCGCACGAGCGCCGCTTCCAGTTCGCCGCCTAGACTGCCGCCGTCGCCGAGGCTGTCGAAGTACACCTCATGCAGGATCATGGAGTTCGTTGCAATCAGTTCTTCGCGCTTCAGGCCGTTCAGCACAAAGACCGGTGTGGCTGCAACGTCGAGTGTTGACAGCTCTGCGGTAATCGCATTCAGTCGCTTCACCGCGCCGCCATAGTTGTTTTCGTAATGGCTGACGATCAGTTTCTCCGACAGGCCCGAAAGCCGGGCGGGATCGCATGCCAGTGGTTTCATTTCGTAACTCATGGTGTCCCCTGGTTCGTGTGGTTCAGTGATGCAGCACCGGATAAATGGCAAGGCCGATCAGCGCGGCGCAGATGATGATGACTGGCTCAGGCAGCTTCTTGAATTTCAGCAGCAACGCGACCGTGCCCAGCGCCAGCAGGATGGTCGGAACGTCGACAATCGAGCGCTTGGCCAGTACGAACACTGCACCGGTGATGGCGCCAATCGCAGCCGCCGTGACGCCATCGACAAAGGCCAGGATGCCCGGCAGCTTTCCGTACTTCTTGAAGTAAGGGGCCGGCAGTACCGTGAACAGGTAGCAGGGTAGAAAGGTCGCAAGTGCCGCCACGCAGGCGCCGGGCAGCCCGGCCACCAGGTAACCGATGAAGCCGACCGTGATGACCACCGGGCCAGGCGTGATCATGGCCACGGCTACCGCATCGACGAATTGCTTGTCGTTGAGCCAGTGATGTTCCGTCACGACACCGCCGTAGAGGAATGGCACGATGGCGAGTCCAGAGCCGAAGACAAAGGCGCCTGCCTTGGCAAAGAACACGCCGATCTGAGTGAGTAGCGGCCAGTCCAGCGTGCTCAGCAGGCCGCTCGCGGCCGGTACCTGCGTGACCGCGAGCGCATTGGCGCCACCCTGGCGCAGCCATTTGGGTGGGGCGCGCCAAAACCAGGCAAGCACGCCGGCTGCCACGAACAGCCAGGCGATTTCGGACTCTGTGACGATGGTCACTGCAGCCAGCACCAGGTAAATTGCCCACAGCAGTTTGTCCTTGCCCACGCTCTTTGTCGTCAGCTTGTAGGCGCTGATGGCGATGATGCCGATGACGGCGGCGCCCACGCCATAGAACACGGATTGCATCCAGGTCAGCCCGCCAAACCGGACATAGGCCCAGCCTAGCGCCAGCACCATCAGGAACGACGGCAGCACGAATGCCAGGCCGATCAGCGTGGCACCGAGGACTCGATAGTGGACGTAGCCGAGGTAGATCGCCAGTTGCGCTGCCATCGGCCCGGGCGCCAGTTGTGCGAGCGCTATGCCTTCCTTATAGTCGCCATCGCTGATCCAGCCTCGCCGCTCCACGAGGTCGCGGTGCATATAGCCGGCCAGCGCGACGGGCCCGCCAAAGCCGAACGTGCCCAGGCGAAGGAAATAGAGCACGAGTTGCCAGAGGGTGTAGGCGGGCCGTTCCGAGACGTCCGGCGGAGCCATGCCGGCTTGTTGCATGCGATTCATAACGGGATCTTGGACGAAGGTTGAAGTCAGGGCTTTTTGTTGGTGGAGAAGTGTGCGTAAAGCGAATCCAGCACCGTGCCGATTTCCGCCAGCAGCGCGTCGTCGTCCGCCAGGCGCGCTCGTGCGCCGGCCAGCATGGCTTCAAAGCCGCTGGCTTCCGGTACCGAAATGCCGCCAATGTCCAGCGCATGGACCATGGTGCCGAGCCGGCTAAGCCCGCGGTCGGACTCGAGGCCGAAGCTCGACAGCAGCACTTCAAATGAAACGCGCTCGCCCACATGCGTGAAGGTCGCGTCGTCGAAATCGAAGCCCAGCGCATCGTCAGGGCAATCGGCGGGGCTTCCCAGCCACAGGAACCGGGCGTGGGGATCGATGAAGCGCTGGATCAGCCAGGCGCTTGCCACGCGATCCACCCAGAGGTGGCGGCGCGTGGCCCAAAGCCGCCCTTGATACTGGGCAGGATCCCTACGAGCGATTGCTCGCGTGAGCGCCTGCGGTTCGCCCGGAGACTGGATGGTCTCGATGGCGCGGCTGAAGTCATTCCATTGGGCTTCGGCACGGGTCGACACCTCATTGGGGAAGAAGTCGATCGTGCGGATCGCTGCGTAGGCACGTCCGTGACGGCGCAGCAGGCGATTGAGTTCGGCGCTGCTTTGATCGGAAAGCGACTTGCGCGCATCTGACAGGGCAGCCTGAAGTTCGGCATAGTCAGCGCTGCGGTCGAACAACGCCCGGAAAGCGGTCTCTTCCTCCGGATTGGCGGCGCGGACATTCAAAAGCCAGGCCTGGCCGTCTTCCTGGCGGGCCTCGTCGGCCAGCTCGCGCAACTGGGCGATTTGCTCATCACCTGCGGGCAAAAGGTAGGCGCCGTCACGCAGTGCGGCGCAACCAATTGTCTTGATCGCGCGCCAGATCCGCATCCGGGCGGTGGCGCCGGAGGTTGGTAGCGTGACGATCAGCAAAGCCCAGGAATCGGTGAACGCAGTCATGAGCGCATGTTAGAGGGCCATAGCTCGCATTTCAACGATGTAGATATCCCTACATTAGAGACTTTTTCGCCATATTTCGGGCGGGGCTGAGAATGTAAGTACGCCCGCGGACCAGCGATGGATACGTGGACCGTCCATGGCCGCCCAGGCGGAAGCCGCTCCCCAACGACAGCCGGAAGCTGCCATTTGCGCTTGCCGCATGTAGAAAAGCAGCGGCCCCGTGCGAGAAGCATTGCGCCCTTCATCGATAGAGGGTCGGTAGTTGGTGCGCCCAGATCTGATTACCCAGCGTAAGGACGATCGCGCAAGCTCAAGTGCCCAGAAACGACCTCTACCTGTAGTAGCCAGCCGGCTACCTGCCACGATCACTTACCGGCCTTGACATCCTCTCCTCCCTAAAAAGGGAGGAGATTCCCTCTGCAGGCGATCGATGTCCCGATCGGGCAAGGATATTTAGCGCAGCGTTCACATCGCGATCATGTACAGCACCGCATCGACTGCATACCCACTGCCTTATTCCAAGGTCTGCGATACCTTTCGGCCTCTCCGGCGGCATCGTGTCACACGAAGAGCAGACCTGGGTGGTGAAACGTTCGTCGACTTCCTCGTACCACGCGCCATGCGCAATCGCCTTGTACGCGAGCATTGTGCGGAAGGACGACCAGCCTGCATCGAGGACGGACTTCGCCATGCTGGTTCTGGCGAGGCTGGCGGCATTCACATTACCCACCGCGATGTAGTCGAAGTCCCGCACGATGCGATGCGAGAGCTTGTGCAGGAAGTCACGCCGCGCATTGGTGATGCGCGCGTGGACGTTGGTGGCCTGTCGTTTCTTGCGCGCACGCTGCGCTTTGGCAAGGGCTTGCTCAAGTTGGCCAAGGTGGCGCGGATTCCCGATCTTCTCGCCGGTGGAGAGTGTGGCAAGGTCCTTCAAGCCCAGATCGATGCCGACGCCGCGTTCCGGGCAGCGGGCCTGAGTGTCGGCAACTTCAATCACGATGTTCAGGAACCAATTGCCCCGGGCGTCGCGCGAGAAATTCGTGCCGTCCTTGATCTTGCCCTCGGGAAGGGGCCTCGAGTTGAACACGCGAAATGTGCTGCCGGCAAAGCGGAATGCGTCGCCCGAGCGCTTGAGATCCCGGCCCTTGAGCGGCACCCAGCCGAGGGATCTGCGGCCGCGATAGCGCAAATAGGCCCGGCGATGCTGGCTACGCGACTTGGCGTACTGCTCGCAAACCGCATTGACGGTACCCGAATGGATGCCGAGCTCCTTGCTGCTGCCGGTCGTCAGCACGTTCAGATCGAAGCCCGTAGGCCATTTTTTGCCCCATTTGAGCGCGTGCTTCTGCGTATCATTGCAGAAGTTCCAGACGTAGTTCACTACGCGGCTCTGCTGATTGAGCAGGCCGTTCAGCGACTTCACCCGGTAGCGATAGACGAGAAGCATGCCGGCCATTCTAACTTGGGAATGCCGCCTGTCGGCGGCGCTCCTTTCACTCCCCGCCCTGAAGGCCCTGAAGGGCGGGGTTTCTCGGAGCAAGTCTGATGAACGGTCATCGGCCAAGCCTTCCGACCGAAATAGGACTTAGGCCAACGGTTGCTCACTGTCTTCTCGGTGCCCATAGTCGCCTTCGACGCGAGCTCCGACGTGCGCCGCCTGCGCCTGCTAATGAGTGACTCTGAGTCGTCGCGCGTAGCAGTGATCCGCGGCGATCGCTGACCTGCGGCGGACCTCCGCCCCTCCTTCGCGCTGAATATGACACTACTGCGCAGGAAGGCCTGATCGGCCGCCACCCGCGCACGCCGCTGCGTGATGCGGTGAGCGAGACGTACATGCAATTCCACAGCAATATCGCCAGCGGCGAAAATCGCGGTATTTGACGCTCCCCTGGGATCGTTCGGTATGGATTCAGATGCTGGGGATCCCGCCACTTCCGGCCGTCAGGGCGACGCCGCGGCGCTACTGGACCGACCTCCTTTGTCCCGCCTGCCATCCTCGCCCCGTGTACCACGAGCCGTGCTAAAGGCCCATTGCAAGGCGCCGCGTCCGCAGCCGCCTTCGTGTTTTCCCTTGCCGCCCCGAAATGTCAAGCGAACGTCCCGGCTTGTCAAATCTCCTGGCGCCATTGACGGCTATTTTTGCAGTGGAACTCGATTTCCTTGGTAGTGCAAAAGCCGCGTCACCGGTCTGCAGCAGTTAAACCGACATCTGGAACATATATGCAATTTCTCGACGATTCCCTGCACCCCGAAAACCAGGACAAGGTGGTCATCACCGTGGCCCCGTACGGCCCCGAATGGATGCCGGAGGATTTCCCGGAAGACATTCCGGTGACGATGGAAGAGCAGGTCCAAAAGGCCGTCGATTGCTACAACGCCGGCGCCACCGTGCTGCACCTGCACGTGCGCGAACTGGATGGAAAGGGCTCCAAGCGCCTGTCCAAGTTCAACGAGCTGATCGCGGGCGTGCGCGCCGCGGTGCCCGACATGATCATCCAGGTGGGCGGCTCGATCTCCTTCGCGCCGGAAGACGAAGGCCAGGCAGCCCAGTGGCTGTCGGACGACACCCGCCACATGCTGGCTGAGCTGGATCCGAAGCCGGACCAAGTCACCGTGGCGATCAACACCACGCAGATGAACATCATGGAGCTGCTGTACCCGGAATACCTGAAGGGTACATCGCTCGAACTTCCGGCCTACCAGGCGGCTTACCGCGAGATGACTGTGCCGGCTGGCCCGGGCTGGGTGGAGGAGCACCTGCGCCGCCTGCAGGCTTCGGGCATCCAGCCCCACTTCCAGCTCACCGGCATCCACGCCATGGAGACGCTGGACCGCATGGTGCGCGGCGGCATCTACAAGGGCCCGCTGAACCTGACCTGGATCGGCATCGGCGGCGGCTTCGACGGCCCCAACCCGTTCAACTTCTTCAACTTCGTCCACCGCGCGCCGGACGGTTGCACGCTGACCGCGGAATCGCTGCTGAAGAACGTGCTGCCGTTCAACATGATGGCGATGTCGATGGGCCTGCACCCGCGCTGCGGCATCGAGGACACCATCATCGACCAGCACGGCAACCGCATGACCTCCGTGCAGCAGATCGAGCAGTGCGTGCGCGTGGCCAAGGAACTGGGCCGCGCGATCGCCTCGGGCAAGGAAGCCCGCGAGATCTACCGTATCGGCACCTGGTACGACAGCGCCGACGAGACGTTGGCCGCCAATGGCATGGCGCCCAACCGGGCGACGGGGCAGAGGAACCTGCCGCTGCGCGTCGTGGCTTGACGTGTAGGCCTGGCCGGGGAAGGCGTATCCGCGGTCGGGCTCGGACACGAGCACAGCTACGACGCCGCCCTGTTCCCGATCCCGTCCATGTATTGGAACTTGCCGCACATTACCGGGGCCAAGGACGTTCTACACACTGTATCGACTACGGAGTTACTCATGCAACATTGCCGCGCCTTCTCCCGGATCCGCATGGTCGCCGTCGCCGCCGTCACGGCCCTGGCCATGCCCGCTGCGATGGCATGGACCACCAAGCCAGTCAGGATCCTCGTACCGGCGCCCGCCGGCGGGTCCATGGATGTGCTGGCCCGTGTGCTGTCCGATCAACTGACGACAGACCTTGGCCAGGCCGTGGTGGTCGACAACAAGCCCGGTGCCGGAGGCGGCATTGCCATCAATACCCTGCTATCGGCGCCGGCTGACGGGCAGACCATCCTGGTTGCGACCACCAACGTGCTGACCGAGATCCCGCATGTGATGAAGGTCTCGTTCGATCCCATGCAGGACGTGAAGCCTGTCGCGGCGGTCGGCAAGGCGCGCCTGGTGCTGGTCGGTTCGACCAGCCTGCCGCCCAGGGACCTGCAGGGCCTGATCCGCTACGTGAAGGACAACCCGGGCAAGCTGAGCTTCGCCACCTACAGCGCAGGCACGGTCGCCCACTATGCCGGTGTCATCATGAACCAGAAGTCTGGCATGGACCTGCAGCACGTGCCGTTCGCCGGCTCCCCGCCGGCGCTGGCCCAGGTGATGGGCGGGCAGATCGCCGTCATGTACGACGGCATGGTGTCCTCCTTGCCGATGATCCGGGCCGGCAAGTTGCAGGCATTCGCGATCGCATCGAAGGAGCGGTCGCCCCTGCTGCCCCAGGTGCCGACCTTCACCGAACTGGGCTATTCGGACCTGGACTTCAGCAACTGGGCCGGTGTTTTCGTCTCCTCCCACGTCCCGGCAGAACTGGTGCAGAAAATCCAGGCAGCAGTCGACAAGGCGGCGTCGACGCCCAAGGTGCGGGACCGGGTCGCCTCCCTCGGCTTCGAGCAGATGCCTGCCCAGACTCCCGCGCAGCTTGGCCAGGGATTGCGGACCGAGTACGAGCGCAATGCCGGCATCGTCAAGACTTACCACATCCTGCCCTGATGCGAGCAACGGCCCGGACCCGGTCCGGACCGACCGTTAGCGCTCTGCGCTTTGCTGCGTCCGTCGCTGATGGCGTGCCGCAGCGCCATCCCATCCGCGTAGCGCCGGCTTTTTCCGCTGTCCCGAATGGTCAAGGCGATGACCCCGGGCATCAACCGGTCAACCCTAAGCGCTTTCTAGAATCGCCACACATCCCTAACGATGTGAGCCGCCCCACCGCAGGGCAGCGTGCATCGACGAATCAAGGAGCCTGTCTTGCGTTCTTCATCCTGGCCGCTGGAGCCGGCCCACTCGCCGGAAGATGTCGGGCTTTCTTCGTGCCGGCTGCAGGCGATCGCTTCGGTGCTCCATCGCGATATTGACCAGGGAATGATCCCCGGCGCGGTCGTGCTTGTGGCGAGGAAAGGGCGAGTCGCCTGGTACGAGGCGGCTGGCTTCGAGGAGCGGGACGATCCGGCGCGCATGATGCAGCGCCATTCGGTCTTCCGGATCGCGGCGATGACGCGCCCGGTCGTCAGCGTGGCGGCGCTGACGCTGGTGGAAGAGGGCCGGCTGGCGCTGTGCGATCCGGTCGAGCGGTATATCCCGGAATTTGGCGGCCTGGAGGTTGGCGTCGAGCACGTCGACACGCGTACAGGGCAACGGAGCCTGATGCTGGAGCCGCTGTCCCGCTCGATCACCGTGCATGACCTGTTCCGACACACGTCAGGCCTTACCTACGGGCAGTTCGGCGATTCGTTGGTGCAGCGGCGGTATCGCGACAGCGATCTCATGCATCCCGGCCAGACCAATGCCGGGATGGTGGCAACGCTGGCAACCCTGCCGCTGCAATGCCAGCCAGGGACCGCATTCGAGTACGGCATGTCCACCGATGTGCTGGGGCGCGTCATCGAGATCGTGTCCGGCATGGACCTCGAGCGCTTCATCGCCGATCGCGTGACCGGTCCGCTGCGCATGCACGCGACCGGCTTCCGGCTGGCCGCACAGGCGGGAGCGGGCCTTGCGCTGCCATTGCGGCAGCGTGGCGGCGCGCCCGCTGCCTTATTTGACTATGACGAGCGCAATCCGCCCCGTTGGCATTCCGGCGGCGCCGGCCTGTTGTCGACAGCCGGGGACTACGCGCGCTTTTGCCAGATGCTGCTGAACGGCGGCATGCTCGACGGCGTGCGCTTGCTCTCGCGCAAGAGCGTCGAGCTGATGCTCTGTGACCACCTGCCGGCGGGCGTCGGCCACGGCGGCTCGACCCAGGGGCTGGGCATCAACGCGCCATTGCCCGAGTTGGGGCAGGGCTATGGGCTCGGCGTCGGCGTGCGGCACGCCGCAGGCCTGTGCCCCGTGCCAGGTTCGAACGGCGATTTTTTCTGGGGCGGAGCGCTCGGGACCTACTTCTGGGCCGATCCCCGGGAGGAGCTGATCGCGGTCCTGATGCTCCAGGAAAACGACATCGCCACGCGCGCCTGGTATCGGGCATTCCTGCGCAACGTCGTCTATGGGGCGGTGCAGGACTAATTCGCCACAATCTTGTCATTGCCGGGACGCCAGTCCCGGCCTGGAGGAATTTGATGAAAACGATGAATCGACGTTGGGTACTCAGGCACCGCCCGGTCGGCGACCTCAGCGAGGGAGACCTGGAACTCGTCGAGACGCCGCTACCGGTGCCCGGCGACGGCGAGATCCTGGTGCGCAACATCTACTTGATGGTGGCGCCGACCAACCGGGTCTGGATGAGCCATATCGACCAGTACATGCCGCCGGTGGCGATCGGCGAGGTCATGCGCGGCGGCACGATGGGCGTTGTCGTCGAGTCCAACCATCCGGACTTCAAGGCGGGAGACGTCGTCGAGGGCGGCATGGCCTGGGAAGAGTACTCGGTGAGCAGGACCGCGCGGCGCATCTCGCTGGAGTACGACCTGCCGCTGTCCGCGTTCGCGAGCGTGCTGGGCAACGCCGGCATGACCGCCTACTTCGGCATGCTCGACGTCGCCCGTCCGAAGGCCGGCGACACCGTCGTCGTCTCGGCGGCCGCGGGCGGCGTCGGCTCGATCGCCGCACAGATTGCCCGGATCGCGGGGTGCCGTGTGGTGGGCGTCGCCGGCGGGGCCGACAAGTGTCGCCTCGTCAGGGAGGAATTCGGCCTCGATGCCTGCGTCGACTACAAGGCGGGCAACGTGCTCGCCGACCTGCGGGCGGCATGCCCGGACGGCATCGACGTCGACTTCGAGAACGTTGGCGGCGACACCATGGACGCGGTGCTGACGCTGATGAACGTGGGCGCGCGCATCGCCCTATGCGGCATGATCTCCACGTACAACGCGCAAGGCGACTGGTGGAGCCCGAAGATGTTCCGCAACATCATCATGAAGCGGGCGCGGGTCGAGGGTTTCCTGGTCTCCGACTACCGTGCGCGGTTCCCGGAGGCGGTCGATGCCCTGGCGCAATGGATTCGTGCCGGGGAGCTCCGGTACAGGGTCGATATTGTCGATGGCATCGGGCAGGCGCCGGCCGCCCTGAACCGGCTGTTCAGCGGAAGAAACGTCGGCAAGCAACTCGTCCGGCTGTCTCCCGATCCGACCTTGGCATGATTCCCGCAGACAACATCGACTCGCCCATGATGCCCCAACCGACAGCCCCCCGACACGGCGAACCGCGCGCGCCCGGCGACGCGCAAGTCGCACTCGCCCGCACGGGCATCACGGATTTCCGCGGCAAGGCGGCCATCATCACTGGCGCCGCGTCGGGCATCGGCCTGGCGCTCGCCGAAGCACTGGCGGAGCGCGGCGCTGACCTCGCTCTCGCGGATGTCGACGCGCACGGGCTGAAGGCGGCCCGTGAGCGGCTGGCCGTGACAGGCAGGCGCATCTGCACGCGCGTTCTCGACGTATCGTGTGAGGCGGACGTCCGTGCTGCGGCATCGGCCTTCGGGACTGCCCTGGGCAGGATCCATCTCGTCTTCAACAATGCCGGCATCGACATGAGCGGCGGGCTGGCGTCACTGTCGGGGAAAGACTGGCAGCGAGTCTTTGGCGTCAACGTGTTCGGCGTGATCCACGGCATCCGCCATTTCGTCCCACTGCTGCGCAGTCACGGCGAGCCCGCCCATGTCGTCAACACGGCCTCAGGCGCCGGCTTCTGGGTGAACGGCGATATCCGTATGGGCGCCTATGCGGCGACGAAGTCATGCGTGGTCGCGCTGTCCGAGGCGCTCGAGCAGGAACTCGCCGGCTCCGCCATCGGCGTTTCCGTCCTCTGCCCGGGGCCGGTCAGGACGTCGATCGCCGAGCGCTCGCGCCATGCGAGCGACCAGTTGAAGGCGGGCATCGCCGCGGGAGAGCCGCCCGCGGCGGTTGCGCACCAGGTGCTGGAGGCGATCGTGCGCGGGGAGTTCTATGTCTTCACGCCCAATCGCATGCGCGCGGGCGTGCAAAGACGATTCGCGCGCATCCTCGATGCGCTGGACCGCATGTCTGGTGCTGCCTGATCCTGCCGGCAGGCCCACGGCTCATCCTGGCAGGCGATCCCGGATGCCGTGGTGTTCCTGCTGCGGCAGGGCTGGCGTCGGTCCTGCCTGCGCGCGCCACACGCTCGGGCTGCAGCCAAAGCGGTCGCGAAACCAGCGGGTGAACGCGCTGTGCATGGAGAAGCCAAGCAGTTCGGCGACGTAGCTGATCGGCCGCTCCCTCTGCCCGAGATATTGCAAGGCCAGCGCGGCGCGGACCTCGTCGAGGATGGCGCTGAAGGTGATGCCTTCGAGCAGCAGCCTGCGATGGATGGTGCGGCGGTCGATGCCTAGCTGGACGGCCACCCGTTCGATGCTGCAATTCCCGGTCCTGAGCAGCGAGAACACCATCCGCCGGACTTTTTCGGCGAGCGACTGGTTGGTTCGCGCCAGCAGCGAGTCCAGGTAATCCCGCGCATACCTGGCCAGGGTCGGGTGCGCGGCGGGCGGAACGGCATCCAGGTCCCTGCGATCGCACACGATCCCGTTGAAGTCGTGGCCAAAGGTCACCGCGCTGCCGAAGATGCGCAGATGGGTCGCCATCTGCCTGGGGGCACTGTGCGACAGGCAGATCTGCCGCGCGCGCCAGGCCGGGCCGAGCAGTTCCTGCAGCACCCGGTACAGCGCGCCGAGCACCATCTCGTCGGCCTGCCGCGTCGGCCCGATGTCGTCGAACAACAGGTACATGCGGAGCACGAAGATGCTCTCGTTCTCCTCGAAGTCGAGGAGCGCCGCCTCGCTGTGCAGCGCGAGGTAGCGGACCATGGCGGCCAGCGCCTCACGCAGCGTGGGGGAGTCCCGCACGACCATGCCGAGCGGTCCGAGGATCGAAATCTCGCGGCTCTCGCACATGCGCAGGCCGAAGTCCTCGGCGCCAGAAGCGGCTGCCGACTTCTCAAGGAGACGGCAGGCGGCACTCGCGGAGATAAGGCTGTCGGCGAAGTCCAGCGTGCTGCGGGGGATGCCGGCTTCGGCCAGGAGCGGCAGCGGGTCGAGCCCCGCCGAGCGCGCCACCTCCTGGTAACCGGAAAGGGTTGCACTGCGCACCAGACGGTTCATAAAGCTCTCCATGAAACTGCGGCCGCGCGGTGCCGGTTCAGATCACCGCCCCGCCGTTAGGGCTGATGACCTGCCCGACGAAGTAGTGATCTCCCGCCAGGAACGTCGCGATCGACGCGTATTCGTCCATCGTGCCGAAGCGGCCGGCGGGGATCACCTGCCAGAAGCGGCGCTTTGCCTCCTCGCCGATGCTGTCGAGGTATTGCTCGAAGAACGGCGTCGCCACGCCCCCCGGCGCCAGCGCGTTGACGAGGATGTTGGCGCCCGCCACTTCCGCCGCGACGGACTTCGTAAAGGCGATGACTGCGCCCTTGGTGGCGCAGTAGTGTGGGCTGTGCGCACTCATGGTCGAGTACCCGGCGATGGAAGCCAGGTTGATGACCCGGCCATATCGCTGTGCTTCCATCAGGCGCAGGGCCTGGCGGGTGCAGTAGAACATCCCGTGCACGTTCACGTCCCAGTAGCGCAGCCACTCCTCGTCGGTCAGGTTGCTGGTGAAGCCCAGGGACTGTCGCGGCACCGGCGTGGTGATATAGGCATAGTGCTTGTTGCGCCGGACTTCATCGGCGGCCGTGGTCGGCGCGCGCGCGGCATTGTTCACTAGCACGTGCAGGGTGCCGAAGCGCTCGACGATGCGGGCGAACATGTCCGCCACTTCGCTGCTCGAGGAGATGTCGCAGCGCAGTGCCAGGCACTCCGCACCGGTTGCCTCGACGGCGGCGCGAGTGTCTTCCAGCGCGGGCATGTCGACGTCACAGATGACGACTTTCGCGCCGGCGGTGCCGAGGTGCCGGGCGATGGCACCGCCGAGGCCGCGCCCGGCACCGGTGACCAGGGCGACCCGGCCGGCCAGCTTGCTGTGGTCCGCCGTGCCGGCCGCGTGCGCGGACGCGAGAGGTAGTTGCTGCATTGCTGTGTCTCCTCGTTGGAAATGGAATGTGTGGGATGGGCGCTGTGCACTGTGTCGCGGGCCTCAGGCGCGGCGCATGAGGCTGTAGCTCTGCGCGCTGGGGCCGACATCGGGCATGCTGGCCAGGAACAGGGCGAGGGGAACGACGTCCTCCGGCTCCTTGACCCACTCGCCGGGCGGCATCGTGGCGTCGCGCGTGAGCTCCGTCCTGACCGGCCCGGGGATCAGTTCGTTGACGCTGATGTTGAGCTCCTGCAATTCGACAGCGAGGGACTGGGTGAGCATCCACAGGCCGCTTTTGGAGCACGAGTAGGCTGAGAAGCCCGGAGCGGGGCGGTTGCGCTGGCCGGATCCGATCATGATGATCTTGCCGGCGCGGCGCCGGCGCAGGTGGGGGATGGCCGCGTGGGCGGTGTGGTAGGCGCCCGTCAGGTTGATATCGATGGTTTTGCGCCAGAGTGCCGGATCGCTGTCGGCGATCGGTCGCAACTCCGTCGCGACGCCGGCGTTGGCGACGACGATGTCGACCCCGCCGAATTCGTCGCTGGCGCGCCGGAACAGGGCGGCCACTGCCTCGTAATCGCCAACGTCGGCGCTCTGGGCAATGGCACGGCCGCCTGCTTCGCGGATCTTGCTCGCCGTCAGGGCGATCTCTGCCTCGCCACGTGCGCTGCAAACCACGGTGGCTCCTGCGCGCGCATAGGCCAGTGCGATGGCACGGCCAATGCCGCGGCCGGCGCCGGTGATGACGGCTACCTTGTGTTTGAGCAGGATGGGATCGGTATGGCTCACGGTTGGTAACTCCTTGGGCTGCTACGGTGTCGGGCCCGCTCAATACGGGCGGTCGCCGATGACGGTTGCGCGGTCCATCCGGCGATGGCACGGCGGATAGTCCATGACGGCGTAGTGCTGGGTCGAGCGGTTGTCCCAGATCGCCACGCTGTCCTTGGTCCAGCGCCAGCGCACCTGGTGCTCCGGGATATAGGCCTGGCTGATCAGGTAGCGCAGCAGCTCGGCCCCGCCCTGGTTGAGGTCCTGCCCGAAGCGCACGCGCTGGGGCGTATGGAAGTTGGTGAAGTGCGTGGTAAAGCCGTTGACGAAGAGCACCTTCTCGCCGGTTTCGGGATGGGTCCGCACGACCGGATGCTCGGCGTCGGGATACTGGGTCTTCAGTGCCAGGCGTTTCTCGATCGGCATGCCTGCGCCGAAGCTGGCCTCGATGCTGTGGCGTGCCCGCAGGTCCGAGATCTGTTCCTTGACGTGGGCAGGCAGGTTCTCGTAGGCGAGCACCATGTTGGCCCACATCGTGTCTCCGCCCACCGGCGGACACTCCCGGCAGCGCAGGATGCTGGCAAGCGGCGGCGCTTCGCGCCAGGTGGCATCTGTGTGCCAGGCATTCTCGTAGCGCGGACTGGGCTGGTCGGGGTTCTTGTAGATCCGGACAAGCCCGGGGTGCTCGGGATCGCTGCCTGCAACCGGATGGTCCTCCAACTCGCCGAAGCGGCGGGCAAACGCCACGTGCCCGGCGGCCGTGATGTTCTGGTCGCGCAGGAACAGCACGCGGTGCCTGAACAACGCCTCGCGGATGGCGGCGAACATCCCGTCATCGTGGATGGCATCGGCCAGGCTGATGCCGGTCAGTTCGGCGCCGATGGCGCAGGTGAGTGGCTCGACGCGCATGGGGGCCCCCGTTACACGGTAAAGATCGACGAACCGGTGGTCTTGCGCGCCTCCAGGTCGCGGTGCGCCTGCGCGGCGTCCTGGAGTGCGTAGCGCTGGTTGATCTCGATCCGGATCCGGCCTGCGGCGACGTGGCCGAACAGCTCGCCCGCGAGCGCGTCGCGCTCGGCATGGTCGACGATGTAGTCGGCCAGGGCGGGACGGGTGAGGTAGGGCGAGCCCTTGGTTGCCAGGATCTGCGGGTTGAAGAGCGGGAACGGACCGGATGCAGTGCCGAGACACACCATCAGGCCGCGCCGCTTGACCGAGTCCAGCGAGGCATCGAAGGTGTCCTTGCCCACGCTGTCGAACACGACGTTGACCCCCACGCCGTCGGTAAGCGCGCGCACGCGCCTGGCCACGTCCTCGTGGCTGTAGTTGATGACATGGTCGCAGCCGTGCGTGCGCGCGATCTCGGCCTTCGCCTCGCTCGACACGGTGCCGATCACCGTCAGGCCGAGCAGCCTGGCCCACTGGGAGACGATCAGGCCCACGCCGCCCGCCGCCGCGTGCAAGAGGATGGTGTCGCCCGGCTTGAAATTGTAGATCCGGCGCATCAGGTAGGACGACGTCAGGCCCCGCATCGTCATGGCCGCCGCGGTCTCGCAGGAGATGCCGTCCGGCAGCCGGATCAGCGGCGCGGCCGGCACGAGGCGCTCGGTGCTGTAGGCGCCGATGGTGTTGAGGAAGCCGGTGTACGTGACGCGGTCTCCAACCGTGACGTTCATGACGCCCTTCCCGACGGCCTCCACGATGCCGGCGGCTTCCACGCCCATGCCGGACGGAAGCGGCATGGGATAAAGGCCCGAGCGGAAATAGGTGTCGGCGAAGTTGAGTCCGACCGCTTCATGGCGCAGTCTCACCTCGCCCGGGCGGGGGTCGCCGACTTCAACCGTTTCCCAGCGAAGGACTTCCGGTCCACCGGTCTCGTGCATGCGAATTGCGTGGGGCATCTCTTTCTCCGTTTCGGGTTTCCGTTGCGCGCTGCATGGGTCATGCGTCACGGCATGCGGGCCAGTATTGGAGAAGGTGTGTCCGGCTAGTTGACATTCTGGGGCAGGAACTTTACCTTTTGGGGCACTCCGGGTAATTCCTATGTCGACGCTACTGCAACACGCAAGCCTGACGAACTTCGTCGATGTGGCCCTGAAGGCAGGCCTGGATCCCTACCGACAGCTCCGGCAGGCCGGCATCAGTCCCACGGTCCTGGTCGACCCGGATATCCGCGTCCCGACGAAGTCGGTGATGCAGTTGCTGGAGGAGTCGGCCCGGCTGGCCGGGCTGGAGGACTTTGGCCTGCGCGTGGCGGAAGCACGGCCGCTTGCCAGCCTGGGGCCACTGTCCATCGTGATGCGCGAGGAGGCGACGCTGCGCACGGCGCTTGAAGCGATGGCGCGTTATATCCGCCTGCTGAACGAGGCGCTGGACCTGCGGATCGAGGAAGTGGGCGAGACTGCGCTCATCCGGCTTGAGTTCCTGGTGAGCGTGCGAGGGTCCACGCGGCAATCGACGGAACTTGTTGTCTGCCTGTGGTTCCGCTTGCTACGCCTGCTGTTCGGGCCGGCATGGAAGCCGCGCAGCGTCATGTTCACCCACGAGGCACCGTCAAGCCTGGCCACCCACCGGCGCCTGTTTGGCGTGCCCGTCCGCTTCCGGCAGGATTTCAATGGCATCGTGCTGTCAGCCACCGACCTCGACGTGCCAGGCCCGGCCTATGACCCGGCGCTGGCCCGTCATGCGCGCGAATTCCTCGACGCCAAGCTGGCGCGATCAGACGACACCATGCCCGACAAAGTGAGGAAACTGGTGTATGCCCTGCTCCCGTCTGGAGAGTGCGGGGCGGAGCGCGTGGCCGAGCAACTCGGCATCGACCGGAAGACGGTGCATCGCCACCTCGCGCGCCACGGGCAGAACTACCAGTCTATCGTCGACGAAGTCAGGCTCGAACTGGTTTCACGCTATGTCAGGCAAGGCGAACGGCCCTTATCGGACGTGGCAGTCCTGCTCGGCTTTTCTTCGTTGAGCGCCTTTTCCAGATGGTTCTGCGCTCGCTTCGGCTTCAGCGTGTCGGCCTGGCGGCGGCGTGACAGGAGAGCAGAAGGGTAGCAGTCAGCGTCGCTCTCAATAGTGAATCTCGCCCGGCAGCCCGCCACCTACCGGGATGGCAGCGCCGTTGATGGCAACGCTCAGCGGTGAGGCGAGGAATGTCACGACGTTTGCCACCTCGCCGGCATCGACGATGCGGCCAAGGGTGTTCCACGTTGCGACGCGCGCCTCGGTGGCGGGGTCCGTCTGCTCCGTGCGGGTGGCGCCCGGATGGACGGCGGTGACGTTGATGCCCTTCGGGCCCAGTTCGTCGGCCATGCTCTTGGTGATAGCCGCGACGCCCACGTTGCGCAGGGTCGCCACGGGCCGGCCGGTGCGATAGATGGCCAGGCCACCGATGTTGATGATCCGGCCCCAGCCATTGGCGATCAGGTGCGGCGCAAGCGCGCGTGCCGTGCGCAGGTAGCCAATGACCTTGATGTTGATGTCTTCCAGCGCCTCCGCATCGACGATCTGTTCCAGCGCCGTCGCTGGTGAAATGCCGCCAGGCAGTGCCGCCGCGTTGATCAGGATATCGATGCCCCCCAAGGCACCGATGGCCTGTTCCACCATGGCGTCGACGGACGCCTGGCTGGCGGTGTCGACTGTCAGTGCCACGACGCGGCGTCCCGTCTGGGCCGCGAGTTCGGCCGCTGTCGCCTCCAGTGCTGCCTGCCCCCGTGCGGCGAGAACGAGATCTACCCCCTCCTGGGCGAGGTGGCGCGCGATTGCCTTGCCAATACCGCGGCTGCCACCGGTGACGATGGCGCGCTTGCCGGCCAATTTGAGATCCACGATTCCTCCTTGAGTCGATACATCGTGGGACTTATTGTGAGCGGCTTTTCCATGTTGCGCTTGATCCCAGATGCCACCGGCTTGACGGATCGGGACAAAGCTGGCCGGCCGAATTGCCGGTCAGCAGCCGGGTTGCCGCCGCGGCCGGAGCGCTTCGGGTTTGCGAGCAAGCCCAACCGAAAGCAGAGTTCGAACGCCCGCGTCTGCAGGGAGTAGGACCGCGTGAGCCGAAGGCAAAGCAACGTAGCTACCGATCATTTCAGAAGCTTACGGTTACATCAGTGCACCATTCGCGTTAGTTGTATGCAGACAGTCCATCGTCGTGACGACAGGGAGTCGGCTCCGATGAGCCAACTCCCGCCGACCGCTTATTGCGCCTTGACCTGCGCGCGTGCAGATTCCATCGAAAATACAACCAGCATGCCACCGAGGATGGCAATGTTCTTGAAGAAGTGATTGAACTGGTTCTGGTAGTTCGCGACGTCGGCACTCCAGAAGCCATGGAAGACCAGGCTGACGGGCACCAGGAACAGCGCCAGCACCAGGGCGCCCCAGCGTGCGTTCCAGCCGGTGATCAGGGTCAGACCGCCGCCGACCTCGACCGCGATGGTCATGACGAGCAGGACGCTTGCGAGTGGCAGACCGGCGCTGGCCATCCAGGCGGCAACCCCGGCGAAGCCGACAATCTTGAAGATGCCGGAGAGCAGGAACAGCACGCCAAGCAGGGCACGGCCGGCGGGGTAAAGACGGGTGATGGTCGAGTTCATTTGTAGGGGCTCCAGGGTTGGTTAGAGGAAGATCATCAAACCGTGTGAATCTGTAATTCCTCTTGGTGGGAAGGATGATAGGTTGGATGCCGTCGGCAAGGGGGAGCCATAATCAAGGAGATGTTCGAAATTTTTGAACATATGGAGGTTGCGTGTCCGACATGCCCGGTCATGATGGTCGATGTCTACAGTGAGGTACGCGAGGTGCCTCCGGCGCCGCAAGTAGTTGCCGACATAAGGAAAAGCTCAGTGGCAGCCAATGCCTGTCGACCAGTCGAGGACGGGCGCTAGGGTCGCGTCGCACGCATTGGAATCGGATCGAGGAGGGCTCATTAAAGTGCTTTATGCAGCATGGTTCGCGGCAGTTTGCTTCGAGACAGTCCGGCGACGATCGGCCGGACGACGCAGTCGGTGCTGGACGAACCTGTAGCTTGGCGGCTGACACTTGACCAGGATCATGCGAGGCCTCGTCCAGCGCCGCTACACTTTGCCAGTCGTAGCCCGACGCGCGTCCGACTCATCCTGATGGGCAGCTCTCGAAGCTGCCTTCGCCCCCCGCCATGAAGCCTGCAATCGCCCGACACACTCCCATCGAGAACTTGCAGGCACTGCTGATAGGCACGCTGCTTGTCGCACTGGCGGTAACCATGTTCAAGCAGGCAGGTTTGCTGTCCGGCGGTACGGCTGGTCTGGCATTCCTTGCCCATTACCTCGGCGGCGTGCCATTCAGCCTGGCGTTCATCATCCTCAACTTGCCTTTCTACTGGCTTGCGTGGAAATACATGGGCAGGACGTTCACCTTCCGGACGTTTGTGGCCGTGCTGCTGCTTTCCGTCGAAGCCGACTTGCTGCCGCGCTGGCTCAGCTTCGCCACGCTCGATCCGACGCTTGCCGCGACACTGGGAGGCGCACTACTGGGCAACGGATTCCTGATCCTGTTCCGGCACAGGGCAAGCCTCGGTGGTGTGGGCATCCTTGCGCTCGTGCTTCAGGAACGGCTCAACTGGCGTGCTGGCCATATTCAGATGGCGGTGGATGCGGCGATCGTCGCAGCGGCACTGCTGACCGTTCCATGGCCGCGCGTCGCCCTCTCAATTCTCGGTGCCGTTGTCCTCAACTTCGTGCTGGCAACCAACCACCGGCCGGGACGCTACGTGGTCCAGTGACCATGGCTGGCGGATTCTCTCAGTCACCCGCCGGCGGGAGTGAGCCTTCCCACCGCTGCTCACTCCTGGTAGAGAGCGTCTGCTATCTCTTCACTGCCCGGATCCCAAGTCGCCGCTGTCGAGTGGGGCCATCTCCGGGAGGGATCCATTTGGCCGGCAAGGGACGGTGGCCGGCAGGTAGCGGCCGGCCGCTTCAACCCTTCGTTGTCATTCGCCCAGGGCTCAGTAGGCGACTTAACGCGCTCCGCTAACGACTGGTGAGCAGGTATGCGTCCGGGAGACAGGCGCCACCTCGAAAGGGTGATCGAGTTCATCGACCATTATCGCGAGGGCTGCGAGAGGTTCGTGTCTGCGCGCAGGGAGGCGCGCGTAGGCGCCCGCGCCTTTAACCCCGCATGTCAGCAGGACTCCGCCGCGGGCAATTGCAGGCGTAGCGCATCCATCCGCGCGTAGAAGTCGTTCACCTGCCGCTGTGCGTTGCATCGCATCGTCTCGTTGCGCGCCCTCAGGCTGGCCGCGTCTTCCTGCGCCCCGGTCTCGCCGACTTTGCGCGAGGTGTCCTGCACGAACTTGCACAGGGGATAGCGTGCCTCACCGAAGGCTCGCAGCGTGGCCTCCACGCCGACGTCGCGCGACAGCATTTCCGCCAGCAGCACCGCGTCTTCGAGCGCCATCGCGCCGCCTTGTCCCGTGAAAGGTGTGGAGGCGTGCGCGGCGTCACCGATCATGATCACACGGCCACGGTGCCAGGGCAGTGGGGCGGCGACCTCTTCCACGGCGGTGTAGAGCACTTTGGCGTCAGCCGAGAGCGCGTCCAGGAACTGGCGCGCCGGGCCGCCGAACTCCGCAAAGCGGGCTTGCATCATCGCCGGCCAATCGTCGCGCTCATACCATTGCCCGGCGGGCTCGGGCAGCGTGCCGAACAGGTACAGTTGGTCGTCGCTGATCGGCATGATGCCGAGCCGCTTGCCGGTACCCATCATCATGATCTTCGCGGTGAGGTCTTTCAGTCGCGCATGCACGCTGCGCCAGACGCCGAGTCCGGTATAGTCCGGCTCCAGCGGGCCTGCGACCAGGCGGCGGACTGACCGGCCAGTCGATGTACCTGGCCGGCGTCGTCCCGTCAGGCCAATTCCAACACCAGGTTGCGATAGATCTCCCGCGCCCCCTCCAGTTGTTCCAGTGCGATCGATTCATCGATGGTGTGCGCATCCTCCTCGCACCCCGGCCCCAGGCCGATGGTCGGAATACGGCGGCGTCCGGCGGACTCGGAGCCGTTTGTGCAAAACGCCCAGCTCCCGACCTGTGGTGAGCGGCCCGCCTGCGCGATCGCACGCACGGCGGCTTGCACGAGCGGGGCGCTGTCCGGCTGCTGCCATGCCGGTAGCCAGCGGGTCGGTCGCGCCGATTCGCCGGTAAAGGTTCGCACTTCGTCGGCTGACACCGCCAGCGAGAAGTTGTGCAGACCGGCGGCACGCAGGCAGGCGTCGATCTGACCGAGAACGTCCTCGCGCGTCTCGCCGTCGAGGGTACGGCGGTCGAAGCGAATGGTGGTGGAGGTCGGGATCATCGAGATCGATGGATAAGGCGACGAGACGATGTCCGTCGGCACCAGCAGCGCAGCGCCAAGCACCGGGTCGGTCGGCAGTTGCAGTCCTTCCAGCGCGGTTAGCGCGCGCGCGGCGGCGATCAGCGGATTGACACCGAGGTGGGGCGTCGCGGCATGCGCCGGTTTGCCGTGGAAAGTCAGCCCGATCTCGAGCCGGCCCTTTTGTCCCGTCTTGACCTGCAGTTTCGACGGTTCGCAGATGACCACCGCCGCGGGATCGCACCGGCCCAGCACCGACGCCAGCGCGTGCCCTTCGATGACTTCCTCCAGCACGCTGGCGGAAACCGCGATGCGCTTGCGCAGCGGCCGTGTCCGCGCTGCCGCCGCGACGCCGCAGATCGCCGCGGCGATGCCGCCCTTCATGTCGGTGCTGCCGCGCCCGTGCAGTCGACCGTCGTGGATCGTGCCGCCGAACGGGTCGAAGCGCCACTGACCGGTGACCGGCACGACGTCCATATGGCCGTCGAACAGCAGCGCCACGTCTGCATCCTCGGGGCCGATCAGCCCGAGCACGCTGCCGTTGCGATCCATCGTCACCGACGTGAAGCCGGCTTCGGACATGCGGCGCATCAGCAGCGCGGCGAGGTCGCCCTCCTGGCCCGAGAGGCTGGGAATGCGCACCATCTCGCGCGCCAGCGTGGCGACGTCACTGATATTGCATGCTTGATCGATCATGTCGGATTTCTCTTGTTGTCAGCGGTTGACCAGCGTGGCCGGCACACGGAGCACCAGCAGTGCGCCGATCACGGTGAAGGAGGCGAGGAAGTACATACCCCAGTCGGTCGAGCCGGTCAGGTCCTTGATCCAGCCGATCGCGTAGGGGCTGGCGAAGGCGGCGAGGCCGGCGAAGGCATTGATCGCCGCGATGCCGGCCGCCGCGCTGCGGCCTTCGAGGAATGCGGTCGGCAGGCTCCAGAACAGCGGCGAGCAGACCATGCAGCCCGCCGCAGCCACCGACAGCATCGCCACCGCGAGCGTGGGGTTGTGGCTGAACAGCGTGCTGAGCGCCAGCCCGGCGCCGCCGACGAGGAAAGGCACCACCATGTGCCAGCGCCGCTCGCGCGTCCGGTCCGAGTGGCGGCACACCAGGATCATCGACACCACCGCGAACGCGTTCGGGATCGCCGTCAGCAGTCCCACGTCCAGCAGCGAGACCACGCCTGTCGAGCGGATCACCGACGGAATCCAGAACGCCAGGCCCGACAGGCTGGAGACCGTGCAGTAGCAGATCAGCGCCATGTGGATCACGCGGCGGTCCCGGAACAGCTTCAGCAGCGACACGTGTTCGACCTTGGCCGCCTTTTCTGCCGCGATGTTGTGCGCAAGGCGGTGCTTCTCGGCTGCGCTCAGCCACTGCGCGTCGGCGATGCGGTCGTCGAGATACCACACCACGGCAAGCCCCAGCACGATCGATGGAATCGCCTCGAGCAGGAACATCCATTGCCAGCCGGCAAAGCCGTAGTGGTTGTGCATGCTCTCCATGATCCAGCCGGACAGCGGCCCGCCGAGGATGCCGGCCATCGGCACCGCGGTCATGAATACCGCGATGACCGCCCCGCGGCGGTGCGACGGGAACCAGTAGGTGAGGTACAGGATGATGCCGGGATAGAAGCCGGCCTCGGCGGCGCCGAGCAGGAAGCGCAGCACGTAGAACTGCGTCGGCGTTTTCGTCAGCGCCATGCAGGCCGAGATGCAGGCCCACAAGATCATGATGCGCGCCAGCGTCTTCTTCGCGCCGATGCGGTGCATCAGAACATTGCTGGGGACCTCGAACAGGAAGTAGCCGATGAAGAAGATGCCGGCGCCAAGACCGTACACCGTGTCGCTGAACTTCAACTGGTCCAGCATCTGGAGCTTGGCGAAGCCGACGTTGACGCGATCGAGGAAGGCAGCCACGTAGCAGGCCATCAGGAAAGGCAGCAGTCTCCAGGCCACCTTGCGGTACAGCGCGTGATCGTGCGCTGCCATCGTGTCCGTGGTCCCGGTGTTCGGGGTTGTGGCCGGGGTGCGCAGCGTCTGCGCGGAGTGCAGGGAATCGCTCACTATGTTCCTCCTTTGGATTTGGCGAGACAACAACGCCCCCTGCGGGCGCCCGGAAGCGCCTGCATCACGTTATTTTTTTATTCGCGAAGGGGGCGGGGAAGGGTGCCGGCTACGCGGCCACGGCTTGCGGCGGCGTGGCGCCCCGCTGGCTGGTGATGCGGCCGTAGGCCTCGGGGCGGCGGTGCCGGTCGAAGTTGAACGTCGTGGTCTTGTACGACTGGCACAGGTCAAGGTCGCAGCGCGCGATGGCCAGCTCGTCGCCCTTGGTCGAGCAGGCCGCGACGATCTCGCCGGACGGCGCGATGATGCAGGTGCCACCGATCATCTCGCAGCCTTCCTCCTTGCCGGCCTTTGCCACGCCGACCACCCACGTGCCATTCTGGTAGGCGCCGGCCTGCATCACCAGGTGGTTGTGGAACATCGACAGGTCGTCGTGTTCCGGCGCGGGCGGGTTGTGCACGGGCGTGTTGTAGCCGAGCAGGATCATTTCGGCGCCCTGCAGGCCCATCACGCGATAAGTTTCCGACCAGCGGCGGTCGTTGCACAGCGCCATGCCCATCACGCCGCCAAACGCCTGCCAGACGCCGAAGTCGTCGCCCGGCTCGAAGTAGCGCTTCTCGAGGTGCTGGAAGGCGCGCCACGGCTCATGCTGGTCGTGGCCGGGCAGATGCACCTTGCGGTACTTCCCGGCGATCCTGCCGTCGCGGCCGACGAGGATGGCAGTGTTGTAGCGGCGCTCGACGCCGCCCTCGACCGCCAGTTCCGCGTAGCCGAGGTAGAAGCCGATGCCGAGCCGCGCGGCGGTCTCGAACAGGATGCGGGTCTCGGGGCCGGGCATCTCGCGCTCGTAGAAGGCGTTGAGCTCCTCGGGGTCTTCCATGTACCAGCGCGGGAAGAACGTGGTCAGCGCCAGCTCGGGGAACACCACGAGGTGGCAGCCCATCTCGTGGGCGTGGTGCAGGTGGCCCAGCAAGCGGGCGACGACGTCGCGGCGCGAATCGCTGCGCTGGATGGGGCCGAGCTGGGCTGCGGCGACGTGGACGAAGCGGGACATGATGGGGTGTCTCCAGTTATGCGGTGAATGTCATGCGGCCAGCTCGAGCATCAGGTCGAGCAGCACGTCGGCGCCGGCCTGGATGTCGTGGTCGTGGGTCAGTTCGGCGACGTTGTGCGAAAGGCCGCCCACGCTCGGCACGAAGATCATGCCGGCGGGGCACATGCGGGCGAGCATCTGGGCGTCATGCCCGGCGCCGCTCGGCATGCGCCGCACGCTGTGGCCGTGGCGGCGCGCGATGGCCTCGACGCGGGCGACCATGCCTTCGTCGAACGCCACCGGTGCGAAGTCAGCCAGCGTACGTTGGGTGAGGCGCACGCCCTCGGCCTTCGCCATGTCCTGCGCATAGGCCAGCGTGCGCTGCACGGCCCCGGCAAGCACCGCGCCGTCGGTATTGCGCAGGTCGACCGTGAACACCGCGCGGTTCGGAATCACGTTGACCAGATTCGGGAAGAACTGCACCTGGCCGACCGTCGCGAGCTGCGCGCTGCCAAGTTCGCGCGACAGGTCCCGCACGAAGCAGGCGATCCGCGCGGCGACAAGGCCGGCGTCGTGGCGCAGCCGCATCGGCGTGGTGCCGGCATGGTTGGACGTGCCTTCGACGGTGAACTCGGTCCAGTGGATGCCTTGCACGCCGGTGACCGCGCCGATGGTGATGCCCTCATGCTCCAGCACCGGTCCCTGTTCCACGTGCAACTCGACAAAGGCATGGACGCGGTTGCGGCCCACCGGCGCCGGTCCGGCATAGCCGATCCGGGCGAGGTTCTCACCGACCGTGGTGCCGTCGATGCCCTTCGTATCCAACGCCTGCCGCAGCGGAAGGTCGCCCTGGAACACCAGGCTGCCCATCATGTCGGGGGCGAAGCGCGCGCCTTCCTCATTGGTGAAGAAGGCCGCTGCCAGCGGGCGACGCGTGACGATGCCGGCGTCGTCGAGCGCCGCCATGACCTCCAGGCCAGCGAGCACGCCGAGGTTGCCGTCGTAGCGGCCGCCGGTGCGGACGGTGTCGATGTGCGAGCCGGTCATCACGGGCGGGAGGTCTTCGCGGCCGGCACGTACGCCGACCACGTTGCCGATGCCGTCGATGCTGATCGACAAGCCCAGCTCGCGCATCCACGACACCACCAGGTCGCGCCCGGCGCCGTCCTCGTCGGTCAGGGCGAGCCTGCAGACGCCGCCGCCGTCGATGGCACCGACTTCGCCGAGCGCGGCGATCCGCCGCAGCAGGCGGGGCAGGTCGATTCGCGCCGTCTGTTCAAGGTCGAGGGTAGCGTTCACGCTGCCTTCCTCACGTCTTCCGGCAGGCGGCCGACGATGCGCTCGTAGAGTTCCACGTCGGTCGCGCCTTCGCTGCCGAACACCAGCACCCGGCTGGCAGCAGTCAGGCCGAGCGGTTCGCGCACGGCGGCATCGGCCATCGCGCCGAGGCAGCCGGCCAGCCCCGCGACCGCCGATTCGCCGGCCACGATGGGCGTATCGCCATAGCGGCCGTCGGCCAGGAGGCGCACGCTGTCGAGCGCGGAGGCATCGTCAATGGTCAGGAAGGCATGCGCGCCGGGATGCAGGACTTCCCACGCCAGCAGCGAGACTTCGCCGCAGGCGAGACCGGCCATCACCGTGTCGAGGTCGCCGTGGATCGCCACCGGCTTGCCGGCGCGCGCGCTTTCATACAGGCAGGCGGCCTTGTCCGGCTCGACCACGATAAAGCGCGGGCGCTTGTCGCCGAGTACTTCCCAGAAGTGCGCGCACACGGCGGCTGCGAGTCCACCCACGCCGCCCTGCAGGAAGACATGGGTCGGAAGCTGGCCGTCCGGCAACTGATGCAGCGCCTCGTCGGCCATCACCGCGTAGCCCTGCATCACGTCCTTCGGCACCTCCATATAGCCTTCGTAGGAAGTGTCGGACACCACGAAGCGGCCCAGCCGCGCCGCATCGTCGGCCGCCTGGCGCACCGAGTCGTCGTAGTTGCCGGCTGTGCGGGCCACCTGCGCGCCGTACTGCTCGATGGCCGCCTTGCGGCCTTCGCTGACGGTGGCGTGGACATAGATCACGCACTGGCAGCCGAAGCGCTGCGCGCCCCAGGCGACCGAGCGGCCGTGGTTGCCGTCGGTGGCGCAGGTCACGGTAATGTCGCGGACCACGTCGGCATAGCGGCCCGACAGGAGATCGTCTACCGACACGTCGCTCACGCCTAGCCGGCTGGCGATCTCGCGCAGCAGCAGGCGGCTGACCGCGTAGGCACCGCCCAGTGCCTTGAAGCTGCCCAGCCCGAAGCGGCCGCCTTCGTCCTTGTAGAGGATCTGGGCGACACCGGCGGCACGCGCGAGGCCGTCGAGGGCGACCAGTGGCGTCGGCGCGTAGCCCGGCCAGCGACGGATCTGCGCGGCCGCGCGGGTGAAGGCTTCGCCGCCGAGCACGGCTTGCTGGCGGGACCCGTAGGGGGCGCCGGGCGTGGCGGCCGGGTTCAGGGCGCACTGCAGCTTCAGGTTGGGGAGCGGATGATTCAAGACAGTCTCCTTGGTTGGGATCTAGCGATGGAGGTCGCCGTAGTGGTCATGGAGTGACTCGATTTCCTCGAGCCGCTCGCGCGCCGCGTCGCCGAGGACCAGCGCGAGGCATGTGCAAAGGTGGTTGATCAGGCTGACGGCGGCGACGTAGGAGTCGAATACCGCGGCGCCGTGGTTGACGCAGCGGAGCACTACGTCGGAGCGCGCCGGCAGATCCGTCGCGCTGGGGTCGGTCAGGATCACGACCTTGGCGCCGACGCGGTTGGCGTGGGCGACCATCGGCCACAGCAGCGTCACGCGTCGGCGGAAGTCCATCACCAGCAGCACGTCGCCGGCGCCCAGGTCCGCCAGGTCTTCGGCGAGGTTCAGGCCAGCGCCCGGCGCTAGCGTCACATGCGGCCGCAACTGGGTCAGTAACGCCCACGCGTATTGCGCAAGCACGCGGCCGTTGCGAAAGCCCGCGATGAAGACCCGCCGCGCATCGGCGAATATCGCGACGGCGCGCTCGACGTCGGCCGGATTCAGGCGGTCGAAGGTGTGGGCGAGGTTCTGCATGTCGTTGGCGAGGTGGCGCGCCAGCGGCGCCTGCTCGTCCGCTGGGGCCTGGACGCCGGCCAACTCATACAGCGGTGAGCCGCGGTCGGATTCGTCGCGCAGAAGGGACCGGACCTCGTTGAAATTCTCGTAGCCAAGGCGGCGGAAGAACCGTCCGGCCGTCGCCTTGGAAACGCCGGCCTTCTGCGCCAGCTCGGTTGCCGAGTAAGCCGCAAGGTTGCCGATGCACTCGAGGGTGACGGCGGCCAGGCGGCGCTCGCTTTCGGTGAGCTGGTCGTGGAGCGCGAGGATCTTGTCTTGCAACGATGGGGTCATGATTGGGTCCGGATGAAACTTCGGTTTCAGAAATATAGGTGAATGAAACTTTAGTGTCAAACAAAATTAAACGTGAAACTTTGGTTTCAGAGTATGCATTTTTACGCACATGACGTTGTGGGGGCGGGCTGGTGCACACAGCCGAGTAAGCATGTCTTAGAGAGGTTTGCACGCGCCGGTCAGGCGACCAGATCGCCGTTAGCGTCTGGGCGCAGTGCACCACGGCAAAGGTCCGGTAACAGAGAAACCGGGTGTGCGGGGTCTTGGTGATGACCGGCGGCTGGCCGTGCGCGAGAACGTGCGTGCAGTGGGCGCGAAAGCTATAGAATCCAAGGCATCTCTTTGGGGGAAGCCCATGTCATTACCCTGCACTGCCAGCTATCGAGAGGTCTCGCTTGGTCTCCGGTCGCGAGACGAGCGCGAGTTCATTCCGAAAGGCAATGCGCAATACGGGGGCAAGCGACAATGAGGGCTGAAATGCAGGGTGACTTGCTGGAGCGTACGGCCGCTTTCCACAAAGCGGCCGTCGCGTGCATCGGGAATTCGCAGCCGAGCGAAGATACGAGGGCGGTATCAGCCTATCAATGTGCGCTCATGTCGGTTGAGCATGCCACGGGGGCACTTGCCTTGCTCAGTATCGGCCTGCCGAACGCAGCAATGGCGCTGTTTCGTCCGCAGTTTGAGACATTGGTCCGGGGCGCCTGGCTTCTGGAAGCGGCTGACGAGAAGTGGGTTCTCCAGTATCACGAGCCACTGTCTCAGGATTCAGGGCGTGCAGCCGAAAAGGCGCCGGGGGTGAACGCCATGTTCGACCAGCTCCTCAAGCTGGGGGAGCCGCGAGTGCAGGATGTTATCGCCAATCTTGACCAGTATCGCGCGCTGGACTGGGGTGCACTACATAGCTTCACGCATGGCGGCATGCACCCAATGGCAAGATCCGGTGCCGGGTACACGGATGAACTTGTTGACAACGTCATCCGCAACGCGAACGTGCTGGTCTGCCTGGCGGCGCAGATGGCGGCGCTGGTATCCGCCGACCCACAGGCATGCATGGTGCCCGTGCGAAAGCTGCATGAGGACTTCCGGGACTGCATACCGCTTGCCTGAGACCTTACGTGGGTGGCTGGTGCTAGATGCGGGTGGCGGTAGTGGAGATCGTCGAAGCTGCGCTGTCACAGGCCCAATCGCAATAACAAGATATCGGCGCGGCCAGACAACTCTCTTTTGGTCATTGCAAAGTAATCAATACAACCGGGAGGTAAGGCGAGCGAGCCAACCGCGCAACTCATCTGCGCGAATATCTTGAAACTTCCCGCAGAGAACCAGGGCGAGATCCGACTGAAGCGTCCCGAACACGGCCGCTGCGTCGGACAAGGTAATGCCTGCGGCTCTCATACATACCGTAATGTCTTTCACGATTTCCGCCTTGAGCGGAATTTCCTCAGCGTCCGCGAAGCCAAGCTGCGCGTAGACATTGGTCGGCCCGTACTCGAATCGAAACATGTGGACCTCCTATGTTGTTGTTTTTGAACATGGCCATCGAGCGCGCTGTACCAATACAGTGCCGGCTGAGGGCAGGATTATTGGTGCATACATTCGATAAGACAATGGGGGAAACACTGAGACGCTTATGGCCACGGGTAGTTCACGGCGCCAAAGCGATTTCATCACCCCGTAACATTGAGCCAGGCAGCGCAGAGCATGGGCGACGGTGGAATGGGTCATGTCGCTTCCTGTGTGAGGGCCGCTGATCACCGCAGGGCAATGCCAGACGAGGCGATCACCGATGCGTATTTGGGCAGGTCGCGCGTGAGCGTGGCATCCAGTTCCTGCGCCGACGAGGCGACGACCACATAGCCCGCGTCTTCCAGTTGGCTGCGCGTAGCGGGGTCATGCAGGACCGCTGCCACATCGCGGTTGATGCGCTCGACCACGGCGGCCGGCGTTGCGGCGGGCGCAAGCAGGCCCTGCCAGCTCTCCACGGCAAAACCCGCCGCACCGGCTTCTGCCAGCGTGGGTACCTGCGGCAGCGCCTTGGAGCGGTAAGGCGTCGTGACCGCCAAGGCGGTGAGCTTGCCGGCGCGTACATAGTCTGTCACCGCCGCCAGCGTGATCAGCGTGGCGTCGATATGGCCGCCAAGCAGGTCGACAGTAGCCGGCGCGCCGCCGGGGTATGGGATGTAGTTGACTTTACTCAGCAGTCCCAAATATATGCGACAGATGGGGCATCAAAGAATGATCGAATGAGGGTGCGCTTTTTCTGCAGCCCACGCAGTTGTTGCTCGACGCGAATCTCCAGCTTCTCGCCGGTGCGCAGCGGATTGCGCGCCACGCCGGTGCGCTTGAGGTGACTCCATACCAGCTCGTCCGGATTGAGGTCCGGCGCGTAACCCGGCAGGAAGTGCAACGTTAATCTGCCGCCAGTGGATTCGACGTACTCGCGCACACTTGCCTTCTTATGGGCTGGCAAGCCGTCAATGACAAGATGCACCGGCTTGCGCCTGCCCCTCATCATCTTCCTGAGCAATTCGATGAACAGCTCCGCGGTGAGCGCGCCCTTGTACGTCGCGAACCAGAAGCCGCCCCGGGCGTTGACCGCCGAGGCTGCCGAGATCGATTGGCGCTGGCCGGGGCGCTCGATCACCGGACTCTGCCCTTTGAGCGCCCAAGTCTTGCCGTGCACCGTGTCGGCTCGAAACCCGGATTCATCCCAGAAGTAGATTTCCGCCCCACTACGTCGGGCCCTTGCTGCAAGGTCAGGATAGGTCTCACGCTGCCAGCGCTCAATCGCCTGCGGATCTCGCTGATAGGCGCGCTGCAGTGGTTTTTGTGGCGTCAGGCCCAAACGGGCCAGCAACCTCCCCACTGCGGTCAGACCCATGCGCACACCAAACTTTTGCTTAATCAAGGTGGCCACGATTTGCCGCGTCCACAGCCCGAAGTCCAATCCGAATTGCCGCGGGTCCCTGCCGTTAATCCAGCGTAGAACCTGGGCCTGCTGGTGCGCTGTGAGCTTGGGCGGTCGACCGGTGGCAGGCCGCGCTGCCAGTGCCCGCTCCCCATTGCCGCGCCCGCTGGCAGCCTTGAGCCATCGGTAGATCGAGGTGCGATTCATTCCCAGGGACTTCACTACCTCCGACGGCTTCTCGCCTTCCTTCACCCGGCGCAACGCCAGCAGCCGAAATTCTTCCTGCGTCGCGCGATCCAGTTGGCGGCCATCTCGTTTCATGGCTCATGAGACTACCGTCGATCCCATTCGTTCAATTTTTGTCGCCTTATTTTGGGACTGGTCAGTAATGCCGACCTGGCGCGAAAGCATTTCATGCGCGACGTGCGCGATGCCGCCATTGCCGGGTAGTCCCAGCGCCAGTTCGCCCGGCTTGCGGCGTGCCAGCGATACGTATTCCTGGAAGCTGCGCACGCCGAGATCAGGCCTGACCACCAGCACCTGCGGATTGACTACCGCCTTGGTGACGCCGCGGAAGGCGCGGCTGGTGTCATAGGGCAGGTTCTTGAACAGCGATGCATTGAGCGTTACGCCTTCGCCGCCGAGCAAGAGTACATGGCCGTCGGGTTTTGCCTTGGCTACCTGCGACGCGCCGATGGTGCCGCTGGCACCGACGACGTTGTCGACCACAACCGGCTGTTGCCATTTCTCGCTGAGCTTGGTGGCCAGCGTGCGCGCCAGCTTGTCGGCGCTGCCGCCGGGAGCGACCGGTACGACAATGCGTACCGGGCGCGAGGGATACACGGCGTCGGTGGCGAAGGCCTGCATGGAAGCGGCGGCCAGCGCGGCAGCGGAAAGACTCAGGGTGGCGCGAAGGAAGTTGCGGCGAAGCATCGTGATGGCCTGGAATGGGAAGCAGGCAGGCCGCCTGGCGCAAGTTTGCGCTGGGGCCTGCTCGGGACACCAGCATAAGAAGCCGGGCGCGCCGCACCAACGAATCTTTGAGCCTATGGATATGCGTTGATGCGGCTCGCGCTGAATTGCATGTCGATCCTTGGAAGCCTTCTTTTGCAGCGCTCGAGGGCGGCGTTACAGTCACCGCATGACCGAACAGAACCTATCCCCATCCGCGGTGCCGGGCAACGCTGTTGCCAGCCGGCGCCACGCGGCCGTGGCCGCCTTCCTCAACGAAGCCAGGCGCCTGCTGGACAGCGCGCCGCGGCGCGATCGCGAGACGCTGCAAGCGGTCGCAGGCGCGCTGGAGCGCCTGGGCCTGCAGCAAGACCTGTTCCCGCAGGCACACTTCCCGGTGACACCCGACAACCCGGCGCAGGTATATCGCTTGGCGGAAGACCTGGACGGGCGCTATGCGCTGTACGTGTCGGCCGGCTTGCCGGGCAAGGCGCAGCCGCCGCACGACCACACCATCTGGGCCATCATTGCCGGGATCCGCGGCAGCGAGCGCAACGTCTTCTACCGGCGCGAGCCGACGGCCAATCCGGCCCGCAACAAGCTGGTCGAGACCGGCAGCAGCGACGTGGTCGCGGGCACGTCGGTTACGCTGCTGCCAGAGGACGTGCACACCATCGAACTGACCGGCAGCGAGCACGGGCTGCACCTGCATTTCTATGGACTGGCGCTGGACCGGCTGAACGAACGCGTGGTGTTCGAGAGCACAGCGGGCGGGAGTTTCCGCCATTTCGGGCCGCCAGAACGCATCGCCCACGCGCTGATCGATCCGGTGGCGCTCAATGCCGCCCTCGCGGACGGTGAGGAAATTGCGTTGCTGGACGTACGCGAGACTGGTGTCTTCGTACGCGGCCACTTGCTGCGCGCGGCATCGGCGCCACTGTGGCGCCTGGAACTGCTGATCGACCGTCTGGTGCCGCGGCGCAACGCGCGCATCGTCCTGGCCGACAATGGCGAGGAGCGTGAGGGCCTGGCGCATGAGGCGGCCGCCAAGCTGGTGCGCCTTGGCTGGCGCAATGTGTCGGTCCTCGCCGGCGGCGTGGCGGGATGGGCCGAGGCGGGCTTCGAGGTTTTCAGCGGCAGCAATGTTCCCAGCAAGGCGTTCGGTGAAGTCATCGAACACCGCAAGCACACGCCTTGGATCAGCGCCGATGAACTGCAGCAGCGCATCGGGCGCGGCGACGACATCGTCGTCGTCGACAGCCGCACCACCGAAGAATTTGCCGATTTCAGTCTGCCCTTCGCGCACAGCCTGCCGGGCGCGGAGCTGGTGTACCGGATCGAGGAACTGGTTCCGCGTGCCGAGACGCTGGTGGTCGTCAACTGCGCCGGCCGCACGCGCAGCATCGTTGGCGCCCAGACGCTGATCGATGCCGGCCTGCCGAACCGCGTTGTCTCGCTCAAGGACGGCACCATGGCGTGGCTGCTTGCCGGCCGCGCGCTCGCCACAGGCCGCCATACCCCGCTGCCGGAGCCAAGCGAGGCGGCACGCGCCACAGCTCGCACCCGCGCCGAAGGCGTGGCCGCGCGCGCCGGCGTGCGCCGCATCGATGCGGATACGCTACAGCGCTTCGAGGCAGAAGCGGGCGAACGTACCTTGTATCGCTTCGATGTGCGCACCCGCGCGGAATACGAGGCTGGCCACCTGCCGGGCTGGCGCTGGGCACCCGGTGGCCAGCTGGTCCAGGCTACCGACGAGTACGCGGCCACGCGCCATGCGCGCGTGGTCCTGGCCGACTGGGATGGCGTGCGCGCGCTGACCACTGCTGCATGGCTGGCGCAGCTCGGCGCGCATGACGTGTTCGTGTACGCGCCGCCGCCGCACGCCGCGCTCGACACGGGGCCGGAACCGGTCCGCGTATTGTCGTCGCGACCGGCGGCGCGACAGGTGTCGGCCTTGCAAGCCGATTCGCTGCTCAAGGCAGGGCTGGCACATATCTTCGATGTCGAACGCCGCACCAGTTATGAGAAGCGCCACATCGCTGGCGCGCAGTTTGCCGTGCCGGGCAAGCTTGAGTCAATCCTTGACGGCCTGTCGCCGAAGGAGACGGTGCTGGTGACGTCGTCAGACGGCGTCCTGGCGCGTACGGTGGCGGCGGAGCTTGCGGCCCGCAGTGGACGCGATGTCAGAGCGCTGGCTGGCGGTACCCAGGCATGGGTGGCGGCGGGTCTGGCCACTGGCAGCGGGGCGCAAGGTGTGCTGACCGGGGACGATGACTACTGGTTCAGTCCTTACCAGCATAGCGATATCGCGCAGCGCAATGCCGGCTTCCAGGCCTACCTGGACTGGGAGGTGGGTCTGGTGGCGCAGCTTGAGCGTGAGGGTGATATTGGCATCCGGTTGGTGCCGGACGCGAACACTGCCGACGTGCCGGTTGTCGGCGAGCAGTCGAGGTCATAGGTCGCGGGCACTGGACGCAGCTGGCGCTGCGTCCTTAAGCCGCTCCTGCTACAAGCCAGGAATCCTTGCGAGCATCCCCTCTACCGACGTGGGGGAGAGGGGCGGAGGAGAGGGGCGGAGCATGAAGCGCGTCGGTATGCTTGCGCAAGCCTTCTCCCGACTTCATTCATCGGAAGGGCGTGGGCGCACAAACCGACAGCATCAGCTGACCGGTTCAGGAGTCCGGACACTGTCCGGCCCCTCGCCATCAAACGATAACCCGGTGAAATGCCTGATCCAGATCCACAATCAGATCCTGCGGATCCTCCAGGCCGACATGCAGTCGCACCACCGGCTCGTTCCCCTGCCATGCGCTATGCTCGCGCAGCCGTTCCGGCGCGGCAACCAGCGCAAGGCTCTCATAACCGCCCCATGACGCCCCCAGCGCAAACAGTCGCAGCGCGTCGACAAAGGCCGCGGCCTTGCTATCGGCATGGCGCAGCGTAAATGACACGAGCCCGCTGGCGCCACTGAAATCCCGCTGCCACAGCGCATGGCCGGGGTCATCCGGCAGCGCCGGATAAAACACACGTTCCACCTGCGGCTGCGTCTGCAGCCACTTCGCAATTTCCGTAGCATTGCGCTGATGCTGGGCCAGCCGCACTGGCAAGGTACGCAGGCCGCGCAATGCCAGGTAGGCGTCGTCGGCACCGATGGTCAGGCCCAGCGCTTCATGCGCCGTAGCGATTCGCTCGGCCAATGCCGCGCTGTCGACAATCACCGCGCCCTGCATCACATCGGAATGGCCGGCAATGTACTTGGTCGACGCCTGGATCGAGACGTTGGCGCCCAGCGTTAGCGGTTGCAGGAACCAGCCGCCGCTCCAGGTGTTGTCCACGGCGACCGGGATGTCATGTTCGCGCGCGATGCCGGCCAGCCGGGGCAGGTCCAGCACTTCATACAGCAGTGAGCTTGGGGATTCCAGGTAGACCAGCTTGGTCTGCGGCTGGATCAATGCAGCGAGATCGTCGCGACCGGGTGAAAAGTATTGCAGCGTGATGCCCAGCCGCTGTAGCAGCGTCTTGTCCACGCGCCTCAGCGGGGAGTAGACGCTGTCCGAGACTAGCGCATGATCGCCCGGCCCGAGCAGTCCCACCAGCACCAGCGTGATCGCGGACAGACCGGAAGGTGCGAGGAAGGCGCGATGGCCGCCTTCGAGCGTGCACAGCGCGTCTTCCAACGCCTGGTGGGTATCCAGGCCATGCCGCCCATACGAAGCCACGCGCTCGCCGGCCGCGCGGCGATGGTGGCGATCGTCCAGCTCGGCGTTGCTCGCGAAGCGCACGGTGCTGGTCCGGACCACGGGTACGTTGACCGGTCCGGCGCCATCGCGCAGCGACGGCGCGCCGGCGTGGAGCAGTCGAGTGTGCTTGCCGTCCACGCTCATGCCGCCACCTTGCTGGGCTGCATTTGGGTGGCGTTATAGTTCACGATTTCGCCGGTCTCCAACCGCACACCGTAGCGTCCGGTCAGAGTTTCCAGCGGTCGCCCATAGAGATGGAAGTGCAGCGTCGGGGTATCGCCGAGCACGTGGATGCTGTGGATGTCATCGGGCAGGAAGGCGATCGACGTACCTGGCTCGACCGTTAGCTCCTGCACCAGCTCGAGACGGGCGACGCCGGGCTCCTGGCCGTTGTCGGTGCGCCGGTAGACGCGGTTGTGCTCGCGGCCTTCCACGGCGACGATCACGGCCCAGGTGTCGTGGTTGTGCGGGATCGTGGTCTTGCCGGGGTTGATGGCATTCAGGTACAGGGCGATGCCGTCGTCGCCGTCGGCCGGGTTCAGGCGATAGCGCGTAGAGGCGCCGCTGCCTTCGGCGGCTGAGGGCGGTGGAAAGTCTTCATGTGTGAACAGCGTGCGCTGCGAGGCCAGCGCCAGCAGCCGCGTGGAAATCGATGCCAGTGTCTCACGGTCGGGCTGGGCGCCGGCGAGACGGCGGATCTCCGTCAGGGCCTCGGCAATCGCCTGGCGGCGCGCGGACTGGCGTTCTTGTGGTGTGGATTGGCTCATGGTGTCCGTCCTTCAATGGGCGAGTGGGGATGGGGCGGGAGAGAACGCGGCATCGAAGCCCGCCGGCAGGCGCGCTACGGCGCCCAGCGCGCGGCGCAGGAAGGCGCGCGTGCGCTCGTGCGTCGGTTGGCCGAAGATCTGTTCGGCGGGGCCGTGCTCGACGATCCGGCCTGCCTCGGTGAAATAGATCCGGTCGCTGATCTCGGCCGCGAATCGCATCTCGTGCGTGACCAGCACGCAGGTCATGCCGTCCTGCACCAGTTCGCGGATCACGGTTAAGACCTCGCCGACGGTCTCGGGATCGAGTGCGGAGGTGACCTCGTCGAACAGGATAAGCTCGGGCTGCATCGCCAGCGCGCGGGCGATGGCAACGCGCTGCTGCTGGCCGCCGGACAGTTCCCCGGGGTAGGCGCCGGCCTTTGCCGACAGCCCCACGCGCGCCAGCAGCGCATGCGCGTCGCGCTCGGCGTCGGCGCGTGGCCGGCCGATGACGCGGGTGGGAGCAATTACCAGGTTCTGCAGCACCGTCAGGTGCGGGAACAGGTTGTATTGCTGGAAGACAAAGCCCACTCGCTTGCGCAGCGCGATCAGCTCGCTTTCGCTGCGCAGCGCTGGCACATCGGTGTCGCCCACGCGGATCTCGCCGCGCTGTGGCCGCAGCAGGCCGGTGATGCAACGCAGGATCGTGCTCTTCCC
Organism: Cupriavidus sp. PB-02; assembly: GCF_058252315.1. Lineage (NCBI taxonomy): Bacteria > Pseudomonadati > Pseudomonadota > Betaproteobacteria > Burkholderiales > Burkholderiaceae > Cupriavidus > Cupriavidus sp. PB-02. Next base: position 1,185,637 of record NZ_JBXPSX010000003.1, on the reverse strand, counting down.
GGACCCGGACGGCCCGATGATGGTAACGGCCTCGCCGCGCCGCACGTCGAGGTCGATGCCATTGAGCACGGCGTTGTCGCCGAAGCGTAGGTGCACGTCGCGCAGGCGTACCAGCGGGGCGGTGGCATGGATGTCGGGCGCGTGCGCATCGCTGCGCAGAAACGATTCAGTGGCGTTCATGGCGGCGCTCCAGCGCGCGGGTCGCACGCGCGATCGGGTAGCAATAGGCAAAAAAGAGGACCAGCAAGGTGAAATAGACCAGGATCGTGAAGTCGGTGCGTGCCACGGTGTTGCTGGCCACTTGCGCGGTGTCGACCACGTCGTGCACGCCTACCAGGGAGGCCAGAGACGTGCTCATGGTGATGCTGGCGTAGAGGTTCATCCATGGCGGCAGCATGCGCCGCAGGCACTGCGGCAGCACGATCAGGCGGAACACCTGGCGGCGCCGCAACGCGAGCGACTGCGCGGCTTCCCATTGCGCGCTGGGAATAGACTGGATGGCACCGCGGAAGATCTCGGCCACGTTGGCGCTGGCGGGCAGCGCCAGCCCGAGCACCACCTTGACCCAGTCCGGGAACGGCACGGTCCAGCGTAGCAGCGCAAGCTCGAACGGAAATACATAGGTGGTGAAATAGACCAGCACCAGTACTGGCGCATTGCGAAAGGCCTGGACCCAGAGACCTGCGGCGCCGCGCAGCACCCGATTCGGCGTCAGCAGCAGCGCGCCGATCACCAGGCCCACGGCGGTGCCCAGTGCCATCGCCAGCACGCTGATCTGGATGTTTGCCCACAAGCCGCGCAGCAGCGCGGGGGTCCAGGTCCACAGGCTGCGCAGTGCAGCCGGCGGTGGAACCACGAGCGTCCAGCAAACCAGCACCAGCAGCAAGGTGCCAAGGATCAGCGCCCAAGGCCCGCGCAGCCATGGTTGGGATCGGCCGCGGCCGTCATGCAGGGCGGTGTCACTGGCCATAACCGGGCATCCCTAAGCGAGCTTCGAGCCATCGGCCGGCCTTGCCGACCGGCCAGGTCAGCAAGCCAAACCAGGCAAGGATCAGCAACAGCAGTTCCAGCACGTTGTCCCGCTGGGTCCAGATCATGATGGATTCGTAGGTGACGTCGCCCACCGCGATCGCCGACGCGACCGCGGTCATCTTCACCAGGTCGACCAGGTTGTTGACCAGCGCGGGCAACGCAAAGCGCACCGCCAGCGGCAACTCGACGCGCCACAGCAACTGGCGCCGCGAGAAGCCCAGGGAGCGTGCCGCTTCCAGCGTCACGCGCGGCACCGCCTCGATGCCGGCGCGCAGTGCCTCCGCGTGAAATACCGCCTTATGCAGCCCGACCACCAGCACCACCCAGAAAAAGGGCGTGAGCGGGTTGCCCACGCCGCGGCTGTCCAGGTGCTGGGTGATCAGCATGTTCAGTACCAGGAAGGCGCAGTAGAGCTGGACCAGCGTGGGCGTGTTGCGCGTCAGTTCTACGAAGGCGCGCGCCGGTGCTACCAGAGCTCGCTGGCCACTGGTCAGCATCGCCGCAATGACCACGCCGGCCAGTAGGCTGCATGGAATGGTGAGCAGGCAAAGTTGCAGCGTGACGACCAACCCGCGCAGGAACGCGGCGCGCTCGCCTGGGTCGAGCACGAAGGCGTAGTTCAATCCCAGTGCCTTGAGTGCAGCAATCAGTCCGGGTAACCAATGTTCGGTCATGCCTCAGGAGGGATTCTTGAAACGCGACTGCAACTCCACCAATACCGGCTGCGGTGGCGTTATGCCCAGGCGCTTCTCAGTGGAAATCAGCCAGCCTGAGCGGTGCCATTCCTGCACCACCTTGTCGACCACCGCGATAATGTCGGTTTCGCCCTTGCGGGCCCACACCACCGACGGTGCGGGCAGAATCTCGGCGGCGATCGGGGCAGCGTAGTCGGCCCACTCCGGGTTGCTGCGCAACAGCGGGTGGATGAGCGTGGCGTCATGCACGGCCGCCACGCACTGGCCGCCGCGGAATGCCAGCAGCGATTCCGCGGCGGTCTTGTAACCGCGCACCTGCGCGCCGTACTGGTCTTGCAAGGGCTTGATATAGCTGCTGCCCTGCGAGGCACACACCGGCTTGCCGCGCAGGTCCTCCCACTGGCGGATACCGGTGCGCTTGAGCACGGCGGCGGTGCCGCCGACGCGGTAGAACGGCGTCGGCGCGTAGCTGAGCAGCTCGGCGCGCTCAGGGTTCAGTTCCATCGACGCGATAAGCAGGTCGACCTTGCCCTGCTGCAGGAACTGCACGCGGTTGGAAGGCTGCACATGGACCAGCTCGACCTCCGCACCGATGCGCTTGGCGAGGTCGCGTGCCAGTTCGGGGTTCCAGCCAACGAGCTGTTGCGTGGCGGGATCGATCGAGCCGAACGGGCCGCCGCTGGCGGCCACGCCGATGGTGACTTTGCCCCGCTGCTTAATGCGATCGAGCGTGGCGTCTGCCCAGGCGGTGTTCAGGCCGATGACGGAAAGTGCCATCGTGGCAAGCAGGCGGCGTGGGACGGTAATAGACATGAAGGCGAAGTAGGGAGCCGGAAAGGAGGAACGATGCTAGCGCGGCAGGGGCGCCGGTCCAACGAAGGCTTGCGGATATCGATATGGGTTTCTTTCGCTCCAGCGTGGCGTAGCGTTCCCTATCCTGTGAGGCCGTTGCTGGCGCTCTTCGAGTGCGCCTCGGTGGTGCGTGCGCAAACCCGTATATGGACGTGATCGCCGTGCGCTAGTCGGACAAGAATGCGCTGTGGGTGTCCGCGATGGGTGACGGCCTGGCAGTCCGAGGAATGCGCAAGTTCATCCAGGCCAAGTACAGGGCTTGGCGATCCCTCTGACCCGGTGCGCGCCGAGCCGCACTCAACCAGGGCTTCGCGCAACGCGAGCGAAGCTTTGCGCATGCCGATATGCGATCGCTGCGTCTATGCACATGCAAAATCGGCAGTTCGCCGGCACGATGCCTCACCGTACGATGCCGGCTGGCCGTCCCCCAACAGCGATCCGATACATGGCGGCCGAAGCACCGACGATACCCATGCCTTCCCTAAAGCTCCCCGCCTGGCCCCGCGCCTTCGCCTCTCTTCTGGTCGCTTTCTCCGTGGCCCCCGTCTATGCCGAGTCGAGCTTCCCGCAAAAACCCATTACTTATGTGGTGCCGTACACGCCGGGTGGCACGAACGACAACGTCGCGCGAATCATTACCAAGCGGCTTTCCGAGAAGACCGGGCAGCCGGTGGTGATCGAATACAAGCCCGGTGCCGGTGGGACGCTGGGCGCGGGCTTTGTCGCGGCGGCTGCCCCAGACGGCTACACGCTGCTCAGCACCTCGATCGGGAATCTGGCCATCGCCCCGCAGCTGATGCAGGTGAAGTTCGACCCGTTCACCGACCTGGTTCCGGTCTCCTATATCGGTAACTCGCTGGCAACCGTGGCGGTCAACCCGGCGGTGCCAGCGCAAACGCTGCTGCAGCTGATCGCTTACGCGCGCGCCCATCCCGGCACGCTGACGTACTCCAGCTCGGGCAACGGCACGCCCGGCCATCTTGCGGGCGAACTGCTCAAGCGCGTTGCGAATATCGACATCCGCCATGTCCCGTACAAAGGCAGTGCGCCAGCGGTGGCTGATGTGGTGGCCGGTCACGTCGATATCGTCTTCGATCCGCTGAGCGCGTCGTACATCAAGGCCGGCAAGCTTCGCGCGCTGGCTTACTTCGGGGGCGCCAAGGCACAGGGGCTGCCGAATGTGCCGTCGATCCGCGAAGCCGGCGTCAAGGGCTGGGAAGACGCGCTGGCCGGTGCCTTCTTTATCAGTGCGCCCAAGGGCGTGGCGCCGGAGGTGCTGGTCCAATTGCGCCGCCTGATTGGCGAGATTCTGAAGGAACCCGACACCATCGCTGCACTCAACCGCGTGCAGGTGGACGTGCAGCCGCTGACGCCGGAGCAGGCCTCGCAACGGATTCGCCAGGTCCACGACATTGCAGCGCGCGTGGTCAAGGACGGCGCGCTGCAACCCAACTAAGCGCCTGCCATTCCTGTTGTCTATTCATCCTAGCGTTTCCCCATGAAGCTTGGCCTGTTCCTGCTAGCCGCCGGCCACCACGCCGCCGGCTGGCGCTATCCCGACGCTGAATCCGGCACTGAAAACATCGACTTGGTGGTGCGCATGGCGCAGGCGGCCGAGCGCGCAAAATTCGACATGGTGTTCTTCGGCGACCGTCTGATCACATCCGCCGACGCGCACCCGTCGATGATCACGCGCCCGGACCCGCTGGCGATGCTGGCGGCATTGTCGATGGTGACCTCGCATATCGGCCTGGCCGGTACTGCATCGACTACGTACAGCGAGCCGTTTAACCTGGCGCGCACGTTGGCCACCGTCGACAAGCTGTCGCGCGGCCGCGCCGCCTGGAATATCGTCACCACCTTTGCCGACGGCTCGGTCAACTTCAGCCGCAGCCGGCACCCGGATCATGCCCAGCGCTATGAGATTGCCGATGAGTTCGTCACGGTGGTCAAGGGTCTGTGGCGCTCATGGGATGGCAATCCCTATGTGCAGGACAAGCGGGCTGGCATCTATGTCGATGTGGCGAAAATGCATGCGCTTAGTCATCAGGGCAGGCATTTCTCGGTGGCGGGGCCGCTGAACGTCACCGGCAGCGAGCAGGGCCATCCGGTGCTGATCCAGGCCGGCTCCTCCGGACCGGGCCAGGCGCTGGCGGCCCGCCATGCCGAGGTGGTGTTTACCGCCCAACAGGACCTGGAAGCGGCGCGTGATTTTGCCCAAGGGCTGAAGGCACAGGTCAGAGGGCAGGGCCGCAACCCGGCACATTGCCTGATCATGCCCGGGTTGATGCCGATCATCGGGCGCACCGAAGCCGAGGCGCACGACAAGCTCGCAACATTGCAGTCCTTTACCGACCAGTCCAATGCTCTGGCCATCCTGAGCGAGCAACTGGCCGTCGATGTTTCGGGCTACGACCTCGACAGGCCGCTGCCTCCGCTGGCGCCCGAGGAGGTGGTGCACAGCCGCAGCGCGCTGCTGTTGAAGCTCGCCGAGGAGCGCGGGCTGACGTTGCGCCAGCTCTATCATCTGGTAGCCAGCGCCCGCGGCCACCAGATCGTGGTCGGGACTGCGGAACAGGTTGCGCAACACATGATAGACTGGGTCGCCAGTGGTGCTGCAGACGGGTTCAACATCATGCCGGCGTACTTCCCCGGTGGCTTCGAAGATTTCACGGGCGAGGTTGTGCCGATCCTCCAGGCGCGCGGTGCCTTCCGGCGCGAGTATGAGGCTGACACACTGCGCGGTAATCTTGGTCTGCCGGTGCCGCCCGGCGCTGCCCTCACGGCATCCTCATGAGCGGCGGGCTCTGGGGCGCGTTGCGCTCGAGCGCGACAGTTCGTCGCGGCCTGGAGCGCACTCGCTGCTAAGCCAAGCCTCCTGCAAACCAACAGCAACTCGTCTGGCTTCTAAAACTCGCGTCGCGACACGCCACCTGCCGGGATCAGCGGGCACCGCTCGCAGATGTAACGGTCCTCGGCAGCGGCTGCGCGCGGGGAATCAGTCTGGGGCGACAGCCACACGTACCTGCTTCAATGCCTGGAACGGTTCCAACTGCGTTGCCGTGGCCGCCGCGTCGGTGATCAGCGTCCATGCGCGGTCTAGCGGCGTCCAGTGCTGCTGCTGTGCCCGGCCGAGCTTGGTGGCGTCGGCAAGCACGAAGATATCTGCCGCCTGGCGGATGATGCACTCCTTCAGGTAGGCCTGCTCCGCGCTGGCTTCGCACAATCCCACGCCCGCGACCACGCCGTCCGCGCCGAGGAACGCTTTGTCGACACTGATGCGCGACAGCGCCACCTGGGCCAGCGGGCCGAAGGTCCCCATGCTGGAAGGACGCACGTCGCCGCCGATCAAGGTCACGCGGATGCCGGGCAGGCCGGTCAGAGCGGTGACGGCCAGCAGGTTGGTGGTGTAGACATGGAGGTCCTCGCGCGCCCCCAGCTGCCGTGCCAGCGCAGCGGCGGTGGTGCCGCTGTCGAGCAACACGGCGTCGCCGTCCTGCACGAAGCTCGCCGCCATGCGGGCGATGGATTCCTTCTGCTCACGCTGCAGCGACTTGCGTTCCTCGAGCGAGGCCTCGGGCTCGTGGCCACCCACCTGCATCAGCGCGGCGGCACCGCCGTAGGTCCGCACAATGCGGCCTTCGCGGGCCAGCGCGGTCAGGTCGCGGCGCACCGTGGCCACGGAAACCCCAAGACTGCCAGTCAACTGTTCGACATTGGCGACCTCGCCCGAGAGCACGAGTTCGAGAATGGCGCGGCGGCGGTCGGCGGCGTTCATGGCTGGCGAAATCAAAATTGGGGATCCTCAACGATCCCCGATCTTACAGGAGCCGGCAGCCCCGGCGTGCGCCGATGGCTCAGGCGCGGCGCGTGGCCAGCTCGGCGCCCTGGCGCAGCGCCTCAAGCAGGCTGCGTTCGTCGGCGATCCCCTTGCCGGCGATGTCGAACGCGGTGCCGTGATCTACCGACGTGCGGATGACCGGCAGGCCCACCGTGATATTGACGCCGGCCTCCAGGCCGAGCACTTTGACCGGCCCGTGGCCCTGGTCGTGGTACATCGCCACCACCAGATCGAAGTCACCGCGGCCGGCGCGATAGAACAGCGTGTCGGCGGGCAGCGGACCTTCCACGTCCCAGCCGCGCGCGCGCAAGGCCTCGACCGCCGGGATGATCTTTTCCTCCTCCTCGCCGTGGCCGAACAGGCCGTTTTCGCCGGCGTGCGGATTGATGCCGCACACGCCGATGCGCGGCGATGCAATGCCAGCGCGCTGCAGCGTCTGATGGCCGCGCTCGATCGTGCGCTGGACCAGGCTCGGCTCGATCTTGCGGATGGCGTCGAGCAGGCCGATGTGCGTGGTGACGTGAATCACGCGCAGCTGCGGCGCCACCAGCATCATCGACACCTCTGGGGTGCCGGTCAGATACGCCAGCATTTCCGTATGGCCGGGAAACTTGTGACCACCCGCGTGCAGGGCTTCCTTGTTCAGCGGCGCTGTGCAGATCGCACTGATCTTCTCGTCGCGGGTCAGTGCCACCGCGCGCTCGATGTAGCGGAAGGCGGCATCGCCGGCGACGGCGGACAGCTTGCCGAAGGGCAGGTCTTCCGGGATCAGGCCCAGGTCGATGCAGTCGATGGTGCCGGGCTCGAAGCGCGCTTCCTCCGGGGCCTGGATGGCGCGCACCTTAAGCGGGGAGCCGACGAGCCGGCCGGCCAGTGCCAGCCGGCGCGCGTCGCCGATGACGAGCGGGCGGCATTGCGCACGAACGCTGTCATGCGCGAGGCTCTTGACGATGACTTCGGGGCCGATGCCTGTGGCATCGCCCATGGTGATACCGATGACGGGGAGGTAGTCGCTCATTTATGTGTCTCTTGTCGAGTGTGGCGCGGCGCGCCGTCAGGCTGACGGCGCGCGGGATTCAGTCATAGCCTGCCACGCAAGCCACAGGGCGGTCTCGGAGCCGAATGCGCCGGCCTTGGTAGCAACGCGGCGCGCGGGCACGCCGGGCAGCGCAGGCGTGTCGGACAACGGCACACCGGGCTCGACTTCGCGCCGCAGTGTCAGGGCGCCGATGCCGGCCGCCGAGAGCATGGCCCGAGCCGTCTCGCCGCCGGTGGCAATCAGGCCGCGCGCATGCTGGAAACCGGGCAGGGACAACTGCGCCAGCGCGGCGCTCAGGCGCGGCCCTTCGCCCGGGTCGAACGCGTCGTCGTGACCAATGCTGACCAGCAGGTCGCCGCCTGCCCGCAGGCATTCGGTAATCGATTGCTGCGCGGCGTCCCACTCAGCGTGGCCTGCACCTTCGCGCAGGATCCGCGGCGGGACCACCATCGATGGCATCCCGGTGCGTTCGCGCAGGCACGCGGCCTGTCGCCCGGAGATGCCCGAGAGGCTGCCGACCAGCGTCAGGACAGGGCCGCCCTCAGGGGCAGGCAGCGGCTGCGGCGCACCGCCCTCGAACAGGCATTGTGCAGCCAGCGCACGAGCCAGGCCGCCCGAGCCGACCCAGAATGCGGGGACGTCGAGCTGCGCCGTGGCCGCGGCCAGCGCCGCCAGGTCTTGCTCCGTCTGCGCATCGCAGACGACGGCCTGCACGCTTTCGCGCGCCAGTCCGGCGATGGTTAGCCGCAGGGCCGCGTCACCCGCGCGCACCGCATCCAGTGGCAACAGGGTTGACCGCAGCCCCTGCGCGGCCAGCAGCGCGACAAGGTCGGCACGTCCGGTAAGCCCTTCCAGGCGCCAGATGTCGGAGTCTTCCAGCGGCTGGCCGTTCACGAACATGCAGCCGCCGGCCGTGGTGCGGCCAGTGGCCGGGAAGGCCGGCGCGACGATGGCGAGGCCTGCCAGCGGCGGCAGCGCGGCGGTTTCGACAGCCCAGTTGCCTCGCAACGTGGAATCGATCTTCTTGTATAGCCGCCGCCTGTCGCCCTGGCCGCGATGCCAGGCTTCGAGATTGCGCGCCGCCGCCTCCTTGGGCGCCATGCGGCGGCTGTCGACGTCGCAAGCCACTACGTCGGCCGGCGACAGGTCGGCGCCCGCGGGCGCCGCCTCCAGCGTTACGACGGTGCGGGCGCCTGACATGGCGAAGCCGATCGCACAATCGGCGGCGCCGGAAAGATCGTCGGCAATGATGAGCCAGCTCATACGGCGGTCCTCACTGCCGCCTCGGCCCCCTTGCCCGCCACGCGGCGGGCGACCCAGGCGGTCACCAATGGCGTCAGGACGGCGGTGACCACCACGCAGGCGGCCACCAGGATCGTGGCGCTCCTGGCCGATTCGGCGTAGACCGGATTGGCCGCCGCGACCAGCGTCGGCACGGCGGCGGCATTGCCGGCGGTGCTGGCGGCCGCGACGCCTGCCACGCCCGTGCCGCCGGAGAGGCGGTCCGCGAAGTAAAGCGCGCAGCCGGTGACGGCCACCACGGCGAGGCCAAGTCCGAGGCCTAGCATGCCCGCCTGCCAAACCTTGTGCAGGTCCAGGCCGGCGCCGAGCGCCAGCGCGAAAAAGGGGATCATTACCGGCACGGCCTTGCCCAGGAAATTGCGCATCTCCCGATCCAGGTTGCCCAGCAGCATGCCCAGCATCAGCGGAAGGATGCTGCCGACCATCGTCGGCCACGGGAACGCGGACAGGCCGGCCACGCCTAGCGTCACCATCGTCAGGAAGGGACCGGACTCCAGCGACATGATGCTGTAGGCGCCCACGTCCTCAGGCTTGCCGTACTGGCCCATCAGGGCCATGTACAGGCCGCCGTTGGTGTCGTTCATCGCGGCCACCACGGCAAGCGTCGACAGGCCGGCGAACATGCCGGCACTGATTGGCGCCTCGCCCAGGAAGTGTCCCATGATCACGCCCAGCACCATGGCGGTGCCGACCTTGGTGCCGAACAGCACGCCGCCCTTCTTGAGGATGTATGGCGTGGCCTTGATGTTGATGCTGGCGCCCATGCAGACATAGAACACCGCGAGGATGGGCAGGGCGCCGGTAAAGAGCGCACCGGTGAACGATCCGAAGAACTTCGGCCCTTCCGGCGCGAACGTGGCAACGAGCGAACCGATCAGCAGCGGCACGATCATCATGCCGCCGGGCACGCGCTCGACGGCGCGCTTGATGGAAATCTGCATGTCTGTCTCCTGCCGCTGGGTGCGGCCATTGTATGTTTCGATCAAACACATGATCGAATCGATCATGTGTTGACAGGAGTGTAGATCAGCAAATTAGATTTGACCACTTCAATCATCAAGGTGATTGAAGTGGTCAAATTTGTGCGAGAGGCGGGCGAGGAGTCTGTTGCCCAGAGGAATAGCGGCGCTCATATCGCTCAAGTGGTGTTGAGCCGACAAGGATGAACTTGAGGTAGCAAGAGCTGCACGTTGCTGGAGCGGCTACTGCCGAGGCGGCGCTTGCGCGCCAGTTGCCAGCAGAATCGCCGCATGGCGCCGGGCGAGCGTGCGGACCGTAGGCAAAAGAAAGCCCGCTCAGAGAGCGGGCATGAACCCTTTAGGAGAAAGGGAGGAGACGGGCGTAAGTATAAACCCTTACGCGAACTCTTGCAGAGTGACGCATTGTCGTGAATCGGCATGCCGATATCGCCGCGATGCCTACGATTCCGCCGTGTCGCGTCCGGTTATCGGCACCGGGATGGCACTGATTTGGTCGCTCCGGTGCATTTCTATGTTCTCGCCAGCGGGTGCCTTTCGCTGACGACCCTCGTCAATGGGGGGTGCCCTTGTTCCAGTACCGTAGAATCGCTCGCGTCCCTTGTCCCGTCCCTGAACGTCATTAGATGCGAATTGGTCGCCCCGTCCCCGCTGCTCCTCAGCCCAGTTGCGACTACTGCGGTGCCAAGGCGCGTCTCGCTATCGCAGGCGATGAAGCGTATCCCTATCTCGAAGACTATGGTCCTGTGTGGCTTTGTTCGCCGTGTGAGGCATGGATAGGGGTCCGGGCACGTAGCAAGCGCCATGTGCCGCTTGGGCGGTTGGCCAACGCCGCGTTGCGTGATGCGAAAAGCCGCCTGCACGATGCGCTCGAGCCGCTGGTAGCCGCAAAAATGCGGCGCGATGGTGTGAATGCCTTCGAGGCCCGCGGCAAAGCAATGAAATGGGTGATTGCATCGTTAGGTTTGGAGGTCGAAACCCCGAGCATCCATGCGCTGTCGCTCGAACAATGCGAGCAGGCGATCCGTTACATCGCGGACTTCCGGGCGTCTCGCCGGCGCGATCCGCCGGCTTCCTAACCAAATGGCTCGGATTGGTCTCTCTATGGCCTCCGGCGTCAGCACGGCCACGCCTGGTGAAGACTGCGGCATTGAGTACGCGCAACCCCCTCTTACGCGCCAACAAGCGATTCCTTGATCTATACAGATTCGCCTTGCGATGAAACGGCTAGTACCGCTGCACAGAGGTTATGACAGTTTGGCTGGGTTGTAAGACAGGCAAGCAGTTGTGGTCAACGAGCAGTTCGATGGTGCGAGCGATGCCTGCTTGGCGGCGGATCAATCCATTGCGTTCGAGGTTGAGCACCATTTGATGGACGGAAGGAGCCGTGACGGCGAAGAAGCGCTGCATGTCGCGCTCGGCCGGAGAGCGGCCGTTTATCAAGCTGTAGGCCCATATGAAGGCGAGATACTGACCTTGCTTGTCGGTGAAGCTCGGACAGGCTGAGCGCTCGCCAGACAATGGAAGCGATTTCTGATTCATTCGGAACCCCCGCAGTCGAAGGAGGCCCCCCAGAAGGAGGCCATCCGAATGAATTTACGCTATCGAGTCGAGCTCGACCAATCCGAGCGTGAGGCGCTTGCTGCCATGCTAAGCGGCGGCAAGCATGCGGCACGCAAGCTCAAGCGAGCGCAAATCCTCCTTGCAGCGCATGCAGGCCAGGATGACGCGAGCATTGCAGCCACCGTGGCGGTTGGCGAATCCACGGTGTACCGCACCAAGCGCCGCTTCGTGGAGATGGGTCTGGAAGCGGCGCTGAACGAACAGCCTCGACCCGGGGCGCAGCGCAAGCTCAGCGGCAAGGAAGAGGCGCTGCTGATTGCCACCGCCTGCACCAACCCGCCACCGGGACGTGCGCGCTGGACGCTGGAATTGCTCGCCGACACGCTCGTCAAACTGACCGAGCACGAAGAGCTATCGCGCGAGACGGTACGCCGGCGCCTGGCCGAGAACGATCTGAAGCCCTGGCGCAAGGACATGTGGTGCATTCCCAAGATCGACGCGGAGTACGTTGCACGCATGGAAGACGTGGCGTCCTGGCCGACCGTCTGCGCCGGCTGGTGGAGGCCGGTGTCCTGACCACCCGACCCGCATCGGATGGCAGTGCATATCAGGAATATGTGCTGACAGCAAAGGGGGAAAGCCTGTTCCCCATCGTGGTGGCGCTGCGGCAATGGGGTGAACGCTATTTGTTCAAGCGCGGCGAGCGGCACTCTCAGTTGGTGGAGAAGCGCACCGGCAAGGCGGTGCCTTCCATGCTGCCCCGAACGGATGACGGCGGCGTGCTTGCGCCGGGCGAAGCCGAAGTGCGCAAGCCGTGATGACGAACGGCTGTCAGGCTTGATGCCCGCTCATCGGTTCACGGCTGCGACGGATGAAGGATCGTCATTGATGGCAACATCCACTCGCCACGAGCGCACGCGGCAAGACCATTGAACAGCGTCGTGAACAGGTCGGAGACAAGACCCGGTTTGCTAACCGACTGATCAACGCACTCAAGCAGTACTATCCTCAAGCCCTGGAGTGGTTCGAGGACATCGACTCAGTTCACACCTGTTGGCAGCCCTTGCCTCGCTACTGCCACTACGTTGCGATCATCGACGCAATCACTGCCTCGACCTGAGTCCGCCGAGGCAGTGGATCGACCGCGCCGTAGCCTTGCGTGCTCAGCGCCGCGGCAGGGCTGGCGACCCGCGCGGCATCGACCAGTAGGGTCACCGTGAGCGGCCTGCGCTGCCTCAATCGGCCGTGATGTTGTTTGCCTTCACTACGTCGCCCCACATCTTGTAGTGGGTGCGGGTCAGGGTTCCGAGCTGCTCCGGCGTGCCTCCGCCCGGCTCGTCACCGCGGTCGACGATGCCCTTGACGACGTTTGGATCCTTCAGCGCCGAATTCATGGCGCTGTTGGCTTTCTTGACGATGTCAGGGCTCAGGCCAGGCGGCCCATACAGGCCAATGAAGGAGATGATGGTGAAGTCCTTGATGCCGCTCTCGGTGGCCGTCGGCACATCCGGGATCATCGCCACGCGCTTTGCTCCGGTGACCATCAGCGGCCGCAGCTGGCCCGACTTGATGAAAGGCGCGACGACCGAAGTCGCATCGAACATCGCATCCAGGCGTCCAGCCATCAGGTCGATCATCGCCGGGCTGCTGCCCTTGTAAGGCACATGGTTCATTTTCGGGCCGCCCATGCGCTCGCGCAGCAGTTCCATCGTGACATGCGGCAACGCACCGGTGCCACCCGATCCGTAGTCAACGGTCTTGCCCGCCTTGTCCCGCGCCTTGACCTCCTCGACGAATTGCGCGTAGGTCTTGATGGGCGAGCTGGCAGGCACGACAAGGACCAGCGGGGACTGCAGCAGCACGCCGATCGGCGTCAGCTTCTGCGGGTCGACGATGCCGAGCTTGGTGTAGACGTGCGGCATGATCGTCATCGAGCCGTTGCCCACCAGCAGCTTGTTGCCGTCTGGCGGCGCTCGCATTACCTCTACCGATGCGATGTTGCCGTTCACGCCGGCCTTGTTGTCGATCACCACGGGCTGGCCGAGCGAGCTCTGTAAGCCATTGAGCAAGGCACGTCCTGCGAAGTCGGTCTGCCCCCCGGGCGGGAATCCAACCAACAGGGTAACCGGCTTGGTCGGCCAGGTGGTCTGTGCCCAGGCGGCCGTCGCTGTCAACGCGCCAAGACCGAGCGCAGCGAGGCCCAGGATTAGCGCTGAACGGCGCGAAGTCGCGAGAGAGTTCTTGATGATTTCCATGACAGGTCTCCAATTATGTTTTTTAGACAGGGCTGCAGTCTCACGGCTCTTCAGGCCATCTTCTCCATCGCTTCCCACAGCCCGTTGATGTAGACCGCACCCAGTGCGCGGTCATAGAGGCCATAACCTGGCTTGCCGGTCTCGCCCCAGATCATGCGGCCGTGATCGGGGCGAAAATAGCCCTGGAAGCCGACGTCATGGTACGCCTTGACGATCGCTGCGATGTCCAGCGAACCGCAGCTCGACAAGTGGGCGGTTTCTTCAAAATCGCCTTCCGGGGTGACCTTGACGTTGCGGATGTGGGCGAAGTGGATGCGTCCCATGCCGCCGAACTCACGCACCAGCGCCTCGACGTTATTCTGCGGGCCGGCGCCGAGCGAGCCTGAGCACAACGTCAGGCCGTTCGCCGGCGTGTCGACGATCTTGAGGATGCGCGCCAGATCGTCTCGGTTCTTGACGATGCGCGGCAGCCCGAAGATGGGGCGCGGCGGATCATCCGGATGGATGGCCATCTTGATCCCGCACTCCTGCGCAACCGGAATGACCGCGCGCAGGAAATGCTCCAGATGCTCCCAGAGCCTGTCTTCGTCGATCCCGCGATATTCGCCCAGGAGCGCCTGCAACTGGTCGGGCTGGTAGCTGGAATCCCAGCCGGGCAGGGCGATGCCTTGGCTGACGTCTATCTGTTCGACTTCCCTGGTGCTGAACGCCAGGCAGGTCGAGCCGTCATCGAGCTTTTTGGACAGTTCCGTGCGGGTCCAATCGAACACCGGCATGAAGTTGTAGCAGATGACTTCGATGCCGGCGGCGGCCAGGTTCCGGATGTTCTGCTGGTAATTGGCGATTAATCGCTCGCGCGTCGGCTTGCCGAGCTTGATGTCTTCATGGACCGGGACCGATTCGACTACTTTGAACTGCAAGCCTGCCGCCTCGATGGTGGACTTGAGCGCCAGGATCTTGTCCAGTGGCCATACCTCACCGACGGGTTCGTCGTAGATGGCAGACACGATGTGGGTCATGCCGGGGATCTGCCGGATGTACTCAAGACTGATCGGGTCGGACGTTCCGTACCAGCGGAAGGACATCTTCATGGGGGCTTCCTTGGGTCGACTCTGTTGATGAAGGAAGGGCGGCTCAAGCGACCCGCTTTGCGTTCCGAGGAGACGATCGACAACATGCCGAGCGTGAGTGCCAGTGGTGAACCACATTGGTTCACCAATTATGAACCGGTTGCCCAATTTTGCCCTCATGGTTTACCATGGGGCACATCAGGCACTGCGCGGCCAAGCCAGCCGACCGCCATAGCATCAGCCTGCGACACGAGTCCCGATATGTTCTCGCGCGGGTGGCCAACGGTTACGAAATGTGCGGCTACCGCCGCCCCCACGATGCGAAACACCACAAGCGAGCTTGCACCACCTCCGAAGATTGAGAATTCGCCTGGTGCCAGCGATCGCTCCTACCTGAGCCTGGCCGGTCAAGTGCATGCACTGATCGCATCCGGGGAGTTTTCTGCGGGCACGAGGCTTCCGTCCGAACGCAACCTGGCCGAGCGATTCAGCGTGAGCCGCACATTGGTGCGTGAGGCAATCATTGCGCTCGAGGTCCAGGGAGTGGTAGAGGTGCGCGTCGGCTCGGGCATTTACGTATGCGCGGCAGCGGCTGCGCCCGCTCCTGACCCGTTCGAACTGCCCTGGCGGCCGGGCCCGATCGAAACGCTGCGTGCCCGGGTGTTGATCGAGTCAGAAATAGCCGGATTGGCGGCAAGCGAACGCAAGGACAGCGACCTTGACCGGATGTTCTCGGCGCTGAGTCTCATGCGCGAGCATATGCACGACAAGCAAGCCAATGAGGCAGCAGACCGCCAATTCCACCTTTGCCTTGCAGAATCCACCGGCAACAAGGTCTTGCTGCATATGGTCACTGCGCTGTGGGACAGCGCGCGCAGCGATCCCTTATGGGACAAGATCGAGGAACACTTTCACACCGCGGAACTGCGGGTCGCGTCGCAAGAGGACCACCAACGGATCTTCGCCGCTGTGATGGCCCGTGACGGCGTGGCGGCGCGTGCAGCCATGCGAACCCACCTGGAGCGGGTGATCAGCGAGTTCACTCAGGCTTGGCGCTGATCCATAGTTCTTGCTGTCTGCCGCTCACCAGATCAGACTCAGCGCTCATTGGTAGCTTATCGACGGCAGGCGGAAACACGCGCCAGCAGCCGTCATCGTGTCGAAAGAAGAATAGTGCGCGCAAACTGCCCGGTTGCGAGGTCTCAACGTATACGTAACGTCGCCGGCCTGATTGGGTGCGGCTAAATTCCACTACGTGGACCGACGTCGTGGAGCCCGGTGCGAGCCACTTTTCGACCTGGAAACGCAGTGACCGCTCGTTCGTGCTTTTCATTTCCCCCTCCATTACCCGGCTCTTTATGCTTGCAGCGCCCCTGTGGCTCGGTAGCTGCAGAATCACCGGAGTGCACCGCTGCAATGTGATGTGTTTCATGGTGCACGTCGCATCGCAGCAAACTCTTGAGAAAGCACTTTAACTCTATGCCACAAAGGGGCGTCCCTGCGTACCCCTTGGCGTAATAGCAACAGCGGAAAGCGGGGATAGCGGGGTGGCTGCATGCGACGCTAATGTATTAGTCCTGATGCAGCGCAGTATGTGCGTCCGCCCCCAAGGAATCGCGTTACGTTCCAATGGGGAAACGACGGAGATTTGCAAAAGGTTGACCCCGGGCCGGGCTGTCAGCAGCATGCGCGTTTCGTCGGTCGGATCCAGTCCACGCCGCCACCCTGAACTGGCCTCCAATGGGTCGCGCAGGTCGTCGGCGTAGCTCCTATTGGAAGCGTGGCGTGGCGTGGCGTGGCGTATTCATCATACCGGACGAATGCTGATCGATCCCTGTCGCGACAGTTTTTCAGGCGGCATTGGTCTTGCGCCCCACGCTCCGGATCAGTTGCGTGACGCGCCCCATGTACAGGTCGAACACCTGGCTCGCCTGCGCCTGGCTGTCGATCGGCTGTGCCACGGTACGCCCCTCTGATTCCAGCTTCGCGCGGATCTCGGGCTTGTTCAGCGCTTCGCCGATCGCCTTGCGCAGCACCGCCACGCGGTCCGCGGGCGTGCCGTGCTTGACGAAGTAGCCGCCGCTGATTGCGTATTCGAAGTCAGGTACCTGCCGGCTCTGCGTGATCCGCGGGATGTGCTGAAGGGCTGGGGGTAGTGTCCTGGAGAAGCAGGTCAGTATTCTTAGTCGGCCCTGTTGCTGCATGGCGTCGAAGCTGGACTGGTAGGGCAGGATGGCAAAGTCCACTTCGCCACCGGCAAGGCCCTGCAGTGCCGGCGCGCCACCTTTGTAGGGCACGTGCAGGAAGGGTGTGCCGATGCGCGCGCCAAGCGCATCGCCCATCAGATGATAGATCGAGTCGATGCCCACTGTGGCATAGGTCAGCGGCTTGCCCTTGCTCTGCCTGGCATAGTCGAGGAATTTGTCCAGCGTGTCGGCGGCTATGCCGTTCCTGACCAGCAGCACGATGTTGGCATCGCTGATGGGCGCGGCCAGTATGAAGTCCTGTGGCTTGTAGCGCGCCGCCGGATTGAGCATGGGGGCGAGGAAGACCTCGTTGATCGAGCCGTGGAAGAAGGTGTAGCCATCGGCTGCTGCGCCGAGCACCTTGTTGGCGCCGATCAGGCCGGTGCCGCCACCGTAGTTCTCGACGATCACCTGCTGCCTGACGCTCTTGCTGATGGATTCCCCGAAGATGCGAGCGGAGGTGTCGCTGGCCCCGCCGGCAGGGTAGGGCACCACCAGCGACAAGGGTTTGGTGGGGAAGCTCTCTGCGGCAAGCGCCGGCAGGCTGGCGAGCGCGGAGCTGCCGGCGGCAAGGCCGGCGTATTGCAGGAAGCGGCGGCGGTTCAGTGAAGGCATGGATGTCCCCTCTAATCGTTGTTCAAACCAGGTAGCTTTGCGCCAGATGGGCCCAGAAGGCGGCGCCCACAGGCAGTGCCTTGTCGTTAAAGTCGTACAAGGGGTTGTGCACCATGCAGCCGCCATCCTCGCCCAGGCCGTTGCCGAGCCGGATGTAGGCGCCGGGCCGGTGCTCCAGCATGTAAGCGAAATCCTCGCTGCCCATCACCGGTGGGCGCTCCACGACGTTTTCGGCGCCGAGTAGACGGATGGCGGCTTGGCGCGCGTACTCGGTCTGCTCGGCATGGTTGACCAGCACCGGGTACTTGCGTTCGTAGACGACCTCGGCCTCCAGCCGGAAGCTCTGCGCCTGCGCGGCCACGAACTCCCCGATGCGCTCTTCGACCAGCGTGCGCACCTTTGGGTCGAGCGTGCGCACGCCGATCTTGATCAGCGCGCTTTCGGGCACGACGTTGTAGGTGGCGCCGGCCTGGATCGAGCCTACCGTAATGACAGCCGACCTGAGCGCGTCGATCTCGCGGCTGACGATGGATTGCAGGCCCATCACGATGCTGGCCGCGCATTGCATGGGATCGATGCCGTGATGCGGCATCGCGCCATGGGCGCCGCGGCCGCGCAGCGTGACCGTGGCGCGGTCGAACGAGGCCATGGCCGGCCCGGAGATGACCCCAATCTGGCCAACGGGCAGGCCGGGGGAATTGTGCAGCGCGTAGACCTCGTCGCAGGGGAATCGCTCGAACAAGCCGTCCTCCAGCATGCGCAGCGCGCCGCCTTCGTTCTCCTCGGCCGGCTGGAAAATCAAATTCAGCGTGCCGTTGAAATCCACTGACTCGGCCAGATACCTGGCTGCGCACAGCAGGATGGCCGTGTGGCCGTCATGGCCGCACGCGTGCATCTTTCCCGCGATGGTGCTGGCATAGTGCAGACCGGTCTTCTCATGGATGGGCAGCGCGTCCATGTCGGCTCGGATGCCTAGTGCGTTGCTCCCTTGCCCCTTCCGGAGCGAGCCCACCACGCCGGTCGTGCCCAGGCCGCGATGCACCCGGTAGCCCCATGCCGCCAACTGCTCGGCGACCAAGTCGCTGGTTTGACGTTCCTCGAACGCCAGCTCTGGATGCGCATGGATTCTCCTGCGGATTTCGACGAACTCTGGCGAGATGGCGTGGACGGAATGCCGGAGGTCGGCGAGTAGGGACTGGGTCATGGTTATCTCGGGGCGTATTCCTTCCCTCATTTTCCACGCGGGCGCTTGCTGCATCCATGACAATGATTGGCGTGAAACGTTGTATAAATGACAACATTACGGAAACTGCGCGGCGCTTCACTCATGGACGCCGGTGCAAGAAATAGGAGGAAGACATGGACGATGTGCTGGACCGGCGACGGGCGCTTTGCCTGTTGCAGATCATTGAAACCGGTACGGTGCGCGGTGCGGCTGAGGTGCTGGAATTGGACCCTTCGGTGGTGAGCCGCGCCGTGGCCAAGCTGGAGCAGGATACCGGCCTGACCTTGCTGGAGCGGCGGGGCCGGGGCGTGGTGGCTACCGATGCGGGGCGTCTGTTGGCCCTGTTTGCCCGGCGCCAGCAGGACCTGAACGAAACCTTCCTGGCCGAGGTCAATAACCTGAAGAACGCGCAGCGTGGCCATGTGGAACTGGTCTTTGGCGAGGGCTTTGTCGACCTGGTGCTCGAGCCTGTGCTGCAAGGCTTCTTGCATAAGCACCCCGACGTGACCTACAGCATCCAGGTGGCAGGCACCGACGAGACGGTCCGGCAGATCCTGGAAGATCAGGCGCATATCGGTTTCGTCTTCCAGCCGCCCAATGACGTGCGCCTGCGTTCGCACTACTCTCGGCTGTCGCCCATCCGCGTGCATGTACGCAAGGACCATCCGCTGGCGCGCCGGCGACGCGCGCTGACGCTGGCCGACCTGGCGCCGCATCAGGGTGCGGCCCTGGCGGAATCTTTCGGCGTGCGCAAGCATATCCAGGCGGCGGAGCTGGAAGAGCACATCACGCTGAAGCAGATGCTCGTCACCAACTCGTTCAAGGTGCTATGGGAATTTGCGGCGATGGGGCTGGGCTACATCATGACCCCGCGCTCGGTGCCGCTGAAGGGGCCCCAGTTCAAACAGCTGGTTTCGCTGCCGCTGGCCAATCCCATTCTCAACAACAGCCGCAGTCACGTCATCACCCGCGCCGGGCGGCCCCTGTCACCGGTGGCGGACAGCATGCTGCGTCATGTGATCAAGGCCTTTCCGCTGGTGTGAGGTCAGCAACAGCCGGCAATGTCGAATGTTGCTCGAGATGCAACATTCCGGCCTCTAGCCGTCATGGTTGCGCAGGAGCGGCTTCAAGCTTGCGTGGCGCCCCTCGGGGGGCAGCATCGCACTGCGCCACAGGTCTGGAAAAAATGCAATTAATCGCCAGGAGGCAAGATCGTCGAGCTGTTCTGGACCTTCGGGGGCGGGACGGCCCTGACTACTCCGGCACCGCCATCGCTTTTCACAGGATATCGACCGTTTTGTACCGGATTCGCAAAACCTGGGGTTTGTGACGCCGGGTTTGAGCGAGGCCGCGCAGAGGATCACGGGCGACTATGTCGAGCAAGGGAGTTTTGTGAAGCTGTCGCTAGCACACCAATAGACTCGGCCATCGTCGGCGCAACTTGAAGCGTCGGCATTCCATCACCTTATCCTGGCGGTTGAGAGCGCAGCGCTGTCGGTTCAATGCCGAACATGCGCTTATGCGTCCGAGTAAGATGAGCCGAATCCGCAAATCCTGCCTCATGCGCGGCGTCCGTCCAGGATGCGCCGGACATGGCCGCCTCGATTGCCAGATTGATGCGCAGCCATAGAAGGTACGCTCTGAAGGAGCTACCTGTCTCGGCCACGAACAGATGCCGAAAACGACTTTCCGACAGGGCGACCGCTGAGGCTACGTCACTCAGTGTGAGGGGATTCCGTATGTTTGCGCGGATATATTCCAGGGCCCGGCTAAGACGCGGGTCCAAGTCTTTGCCCTTGTCAGGTCTAGTCGCGGTCCCACACAACTCTGCGATGGCCGACGATGCAGCCTCGACCATGTCCTCGGCCAGCCGTCTCGACTGTAAGGCTTCGACCAGCAATTTGGCAGCCGCGCGGGCACTTTCGGCCGGAAGTTCAAGGACGGCATTGGAACCGAAGCGTGCTGTGAGCGCGCGCCCGGCCCTGCTTTCGGGTTCCACGAACAGGTGTGCCATGGTGGCGGCGCCATCAACTTCGAACTGGTGCGTGCATTCACTGGGGACGATGGCACCTTCGTAGTCAGTCCAGGCACCGTCGGCTTCGGTGCGGAAGCGGAACCTACCTTTCAACGCTACGACCAGTTGATGGGCATGGTGCTCATGCCACTGCGTTCTGCCCTGACCTTCACCTATCCAGAGGCTGCCGCCTTGCCAGAAGTAGACGCGGCCCGTGGACGTGACGGCCGAGAAACGACCGCGCCCGATAGACGGTTGTACCGAATCCCCATGTATTGCAGCCACGACGCTACCTCCTCAACTCAGCCGTTTCGTTCAAGTTCCTTCCGTCCGCGGCCCCGACAATCGCTCTCATACTAGCAATCTTGAGACGCACGATGAACCGCTCTGCCTTCGCCATTCGAATTCGCCCCTATGTCCAGGCAGAACTCGACGCCGCCGCGGCGCACGAAGCGCGGGACGAGCCAGGCGCGGCGTTCACTCACCTCGAGCGCGCCCACATCCTTGGGCAGGAATCCACTGGGAATACGTCCGCACACACTGGGCGATTTTCCGCTGGGCGCTTCGCCAGAACATTGCGGGCGAAGCCTTCGGCCAAGCCTGGCGAACCCTCGCCGCTGTGCTGACTACCTGGCTGGGTTGGCTGCCCATCGGAAATACCGGCGGCGCCAACGTCAGCGGCTTCAAGGCCATGCCGGTTCCGGCAGACCTGCAGCGCCTCATCGACGCCGCCCGCGCAGTGCCCTAGCGACACACGGCTCAGCCGTCAAAGACGCCACCCAACTCGCAACAGCCTCGTCAGGTGCCTCATCGCGGCACCCGGGCTTTACCTGCACCATCGTTGCTACAAAGGATTCAACCATGTTCAGACTGTCAGCCCCCACTGCGCTCGTCACAATCGCGTTCACCTTTCTCACCGCGGCCTGCGGCACCCCACCAGCGAACCTTGACCTTTCGCTGCAGCAGCCTAGCTCGGGAGGCAAGTTCATGGTGCGCATGGTCCCCCCGGTTTCGGGCCCCGCTGTAAATCAGATGCACGCTTGGCAGGTGCACTTGGGGACACTCGATGGGAAACCCGTGTCGCGAGCCACCATTGGCTTCGACGGGGGCATGCCGCAGCACGGTCACGGCTTTCCTACCAAGCCCCGCATCACTCGCGAGGTAGCGCCTGGCGTCTACGCGCTCGAGGGCATGAAGTTCAGCATGACCGGCTGGTGGGATATGCGTCTGGCAATTCAGGCCGATGATGTGGCCGACGGAGCCGTGTTTAACGTCATCGTCGACGACTCCGGAATTCAGCGCTAAGTGTCTTGGTTCAAGGCGACAGTTTCATGAGCCAGCTTCACAAATTCAGGCTACCTGGGTCCTGGCGGGCGAGCGAGTGCAGAAGGCTGGCGGGCGCGCTGGCTGCTGTGTTCGTGGCCTTGGCGGTGCTTCCCTTGCTCATCGGCCTCGGACGAGCTGCCGGCGCCCCGGACCTTGACTCGTGGTCGAAGGAAGAACGGGCGGTCTTAGCCTCGATGAGCCTGAAGAAGCTTCCGGCTCCGCCGCCCGACCCGTCGAACGCCGTGGCAGATAAGCCAGAAGCGATCGCGCTCGGCAAGCGGTTGTTCGCGGATGCACGCCTGTCTCGCAACGGCGCGGTGTCGTGCGCCAGCTGCCATGCGCCTGACCGCCAGTTCCAGGACGACCTGCCCGTTGGAAAGGGCATCGGAGTCGGAAAGCGCCGCACCATGCCAGTCGCGGCGACGGCGTACAGCCCGTTCCTGTTCTGGGACGGCCGCAAGGACAGCCAGTGGTCTCAAGCGTTGGGCCCGTTGGAGGATGGCGTCGAGCACGGCGGCAACCGCGTCCAGTTCGCCCGGGTCGTGCGAACGCACTACCAGCGGGAGTATGAGTCGCTGTTCGGCGCCCTCCCGAACCTGCAGGACCTGCCTGCCGACGCGAGTCCGCTTGGCAGCGCAACCGAGAAGCAGGCCTGGTTTCGGCTGACAAGCGAGCAACGCGATGCTGTCAACCGCGTCTTCGCCAACCTCGGGAAGGCCATCGCGGCATACGAGCGGACAGTGACCTACGGCGAGTCCCGCTTCGACCGATATGTTGAAGCGGTTCTCATAGGTGACCGCGCGGGCCAGCAAACGTTATCGAGCCAGGAGGTCAACGGCCTTCGTCTGTTTATCGGCAAGGCTCAATGCGCGACGTGCCACAACGGCCCGCTCCTGACCGACCAGGCCTTCCACAACACGGGCGTCCCGACCAGAGAGCCAGCACGGCCAGACCGCGGCCGCGCTCCTGCCACAGCCACGGTTCTGGCGGACGAGTTCAATTGCCTGAGCCGCTACAGCGACGCGCTGCCGCAAGTCTGCCAGGAGCTGAGCTTCATGGCGACCGACGAACCGGACTTGGAAGGCGCCTTCAAGACTCCTGGCTTGCGCAACGTAGCGCTACGGGCTCCGTACATGCACGCGGGCCAACTCGCGACCCTGGACGAGGTAGTGACGCACTACGTACGTTCGCCAGCAGCGGCTGTTGGCCACTCCGAGTTGGCCAAGGGCGGCAGGAGGGTCCGCTTGACGGAGCAGGGGATGCGAGACGTTGTCGCGTTCCTGCGAACCCTATCGGGTCCCATCATGGAGCGTCCTTCTCGATAAGAAGCGAGAGGATTGCTCAGTCATTTCAACCGCGTTGCACTGGTGAACATCGACTGCCCGCGGTTCGGTGTTGCCGGAGCAATCGAGGGGGCGCTGCGGCGCATAGCGCCGGGATCAGTTAGTGCCAGTTCCGGAGACCCTGCGGATCTCTTCTGCCACGATCGCGATCAGTGTGTCTGCGGCAGTGCTCAGTGGCCGCTGCGGATGGCTGACGCACACCAGATGCCGCACGATACGCGGCGCAAGGATCTGGTGCATGCGCAGGCGGCCCTCATCTACGGCGCCTTGCACCACGATGCGTGGCAGCACGGTGGCAAGGCGCGTGGCCTCGACAAACTGGACGATCGTGCCAAGGATGTCGATTTCGAATTTTGGTTGCAGCGTGACGTCGCCTGACACCGGCTGCGGCGTGAGCGGCGCGGCGTGACGCAAGGCGTCGATCGAAATTGCGCCAGGTGTCGGTCCACGCAAGTGAATCTGCCCCCTCGTCGTTGTTGGGGTCAAGTTTGGAAAATATCAGAACCCATAGGGAACCGTCGCCCACTCCTTCAGCACCTGGTAGTCCCACTCTGGCATCACAATTCGACCGTCCTCCGCGGCTTCTAGGATCGGATCGCCGATCCAGGCGCTAAGTCGGTTCCCTTGGAGCATGAAAAAAAACCACGCGAACGGATGGCCAGCCTTCACGTCGAAGCGAAGCAGCTCATTCCAGAGGCCAAACACAGTTCTGCCGCCTTTGTGCTCAATCCTGGGCAGCCGCTTGGTCGTCGTCCAGGCCGGAATCACGCTTAGATTCCGCTCACCGGTATCCGGGTTCATGTAGTCGGAGATCTCGAACACCCAGTGGCTGGATAGTTCGGCACCGCTACGTCCGGCACTTGATCGGTCCCAGTCGGCGAAGAACCGGGCCAGCCGTGACTTGTTGCGCCGCAGCTCCGGAAACTTTTCAAATATGCCGGAAAGGCGAACCTCACCGGATTCCATATCCTTGATGCGCAGCACCTTCTGCTCCACCGCGCGCTTCCTTGCATCATGGAGTGTTGCCTCTAGCCTCAGCACGTCTGCCAAGTTTGCCACGCTGTCCAGCGCATATAACGGGTCACCGTACGGGGCAGGATCGCTGAAGGGATAGCCCGCGCAGCGATCGAGCCGGCGCAGATCACCTTCGCTGGTAGGCACATTCCAATTGGAATCAGAAAATAATGGCCGTTCGACTTTCATCTGGATTTGTCTGATCACCAATTGCAGGAATGCGGCGGATCCCTCACCGTAGGGCGCTATGAGGCGGATCATGACGATGTCGGCGCCCGTCAGACGCAGAGTCGACCCTTTGTGCTTGTTCCAGACGGCGCGCCAATCGCCGTCGGCTGTAGTCAGTTCTCCATCGATCCAGTCGCTGTACCGGCCGAGTGACGTACCATCGGGCGCGAGCACCAGGTTGTGCTCGGCCATGCGGGACGATCCATTTCGTTCGTTTCCTAGCCGAACCGTATCCAGGCCAGCGGACCTACGCAGCGCTGTAATCAGGTGTTTGTGGCCATGAGATACCTCAGCCACGGCCACAACGGTCTCCAGGAGATCTCTGGAAAGGTCGGGTACGGTCTTCATGGTTCACCTCGTATGCAGTCGCGTCGCACTGAACATTGGCGCTTGCTAGTGCTATCTCCCGCGCCCCAGTTGCGGCGCCGCAGGCAGGAGAGAGGCTTGACACAGACCTGATATGTGTTGTTGGCCGCCGCACCGTCCCCAAGCGTCAGCTGATGACACGACAATCCCCTTCGTCTGGAAGTGAGCTGAAGCGGAAAGGGTACCAAGGCATCATTCAGGTGGCTGTCCCATATCAAATAACAAAAAAGGAACCCTCGGCGCCAGGGGGTTCCCAAGGGTAGTAAACGCGAGGCGAAAACACCTGCCCCGCGCATTCAATGCTGGCCGACAATGATTGAATCGGCATCCGCCGGAGTGTCTACACCGCTGTCCCAATAAGTGTGTTTCAACGGCGAAACGGCAGCTCCCGGGCCGACAGAGATGGTGTCGCCTTAGTTGTGAATGTGGCACTGACCCGGCCGCTGGAGTTCGTCCAGCGTTGGCGTACGCGACCGAGTCCGGCTCAGGGTGGGCGGTTGCCTCCGCGAGGGCGCGCTCCCGATCCAGCCGATTAATCAAGCGTTGCCGTTTGGACCTCGTCGCCGCGCAGGGGCCGGTACCCATCGAAGCCGCTGCGCGGTACCTTGGTAAAGCGCGCGTTGAAGTCGGCGATAAAGGTCGGTGGGTGAGACGCCCGCCTCTCCGGCGAGTGGGAGAGAGAAGGGCCGACTGTAGGACACTCAGCCTGGCCTCACTCGGTTGGAGCACGAAAATCCGCCCATTTGAGTAAACGCGTGCCGCAGATCCTGTGCATTTGCGATTTCTCCTGGTGCTGGAAAGGAGATGCGGTGCCCACTGCCGTCGCTTCCGCATCAAGAGAAATGGCAAAAAGCTTGTCTGAAAATCGTCCCGTCCGGGTTCGCCTAGGTGGGCAGCCGGCTTCGACCGAGCCGTGTGCCGAATATGTCACTGGAAAACAGCCGGAACATGGCCTTCGTTGTGTCGTCTATACTTGACACGAGATCGGAGATATCGCCATGAACCCCGCACTCCTGGGCAGCGCAATTCAACGCAAGCGGATCGCCCTTGGCCTGACCCAACAGCAACTGGCCGACATGGCCAAGCTGTCGCGTCAGTCGCTCAACGGCATAGAGCATGGCACCGTTAATGCGACGCTCCAGTCGCTCGGGCGGCTGATGGACGTGCTCGGCCTGGCGCTCGACATACAGGATCCTGAAGCCAGTCGTCTGGCCAAAGGCGCGCCGACCCGCGCGCTGTGGATGGCTGCGAAAGGTGCCAACGTGAGCTACACGGGAGAACTCACAGCAGGGGAACTCGAGCGCGCCCTGTCCACTGGCGAGGTGCCGTCGGAGTATCGCCCGCAAATTGCACAAATTCTGGATGAGGCGCCGCTGCAGCTCGTCACCAAGGTAGTGGCCGAGGTGGCGGCGAAGCAGCAACGGAATCCGGCCGACATCTGGAAGAACCTCCGACGCCTCGCGCAGTCATTGATGGCCACACGCGGGGGCCTGTGGGCATGAAGGTTGAGCCCCATGGCGATGTCTGGGAAAGCCTGTTCCCGCATGCCTTCACGCTGATGGAGGAGGTCAGAAAGCACGGGGGCATCGAGCCGTTCTGGACCTTCGGGGAGGGACGGTCCTGATGCTCCGGTGCCGCCATCGCTTTTCACGTGATATCGACCTCTTTGTACCGGATCCGCAATACTTGGGGTTCGTGACGCCGCGTTTGAGCGAGGCCGCGGAAAGCATCACGAGCGACTATGTCGAGCAAGGGCCGGTATGGCGCTAAGCAAGTTCGGCTTCTGACTGCTATCTGGTCGTGCGCCGATTACCAGGGGGGCGCTAAGCGACGACAAGAGGCTCCGCTACCTCATGCGAAACATCGTGCAATACGACGCGACCACGCCCCGCCTGCTTGGCCGCATAGAGTGCCCCGTCGGCAAAGCGATACGCAGTTTCGAAATCCCGTGCCGGCGGCAATCCGCAAAGGCCGATACTCACGGACACACCACTGCCGTCAGGCATGCGGATCGATTCAGCCTGAATGCGGATTCGCTCGGCCAGTTCAATGGCGTCGCTGCCGTCCACATTGCGCAGCACGATCGCAAACTCATCCCCGCCAAGGCGCCCGACCAGATCGCTCCCGCGTGTGTTGTGCCGCAGGACCTGGCCGATGCTTGCCAGCACGTTGTCGCCCTGGAGGTGACCGAACGTGTCGTTGATAGCCTTGAAGTCGTCCACGTCCAATAGCAGGAAAGTCATTGCCCTGTTCGCGCTGGCGGCCTCTGCGACGGCTTTCGGGGCCTGAATCTCGAAATACGATCGGGACATGACGCCCGTTTGCAGGTCGAAATTCGCCCGCCGTTCAATATCCTGATTGGCCGCGCGCAGGCGCTGCTCGTTGCGACTCTGGATTAAATAGAGCACGCCGCAGGTACGTAGGAAGGCGGCGAACACCGCGGTGAACGTTTGTAGGGGTAGCCACGTGTCCTGCTGCCAGGAGATCACCGTATCCATATGGCGCAGCACATAGACCATGCGGCCGAAGAGCGCGGCGCCGACCAGGAAGATTGCGAAAAGCAGCAGTCCCTGAACCATGCGAAGTCCGGGACCTCGCAGGCTCAGCACATATGCCAGGAAGAGTGTGATCTGTATAAGAAATGCAGCGGAAAACCCGATGACGCGCTGGGCGTAGGTCCATCCGTCAGTCCAGGTGACGATCCAGGCCAGGAAGATCAGCCCGGAGATGACCCAACGCAAGGCCAGCCCGGGCCAGATCGATTCGCGTCGAAACACCCGCAAGCCGGCTTCTATCGTGGGGACATTGCAGAAAATCAGCAAATTGGATCCCGCCAGGATGAGCCACGGTGGCAGCGTGCCCCATGAGAGCAGCAGCAGCGATGCGATTGAAAGCTGCAAACCATCGAAGATCCACCAGCCAAGCCCCTTGTCGGCTCGACCGGCCCGCCAGCAGCTTGCCAGGATGCCCGCCAGCAGCCCATGGGAAGCGAAGGCAAAGAAATAGCTGGTGCTGATATCCAGGGAGATCATTAAATCGGCATTCATGCGGGTGCCTGTGTCGCACTTGGGTGTGCTGCAGTCGAATCGGTATGCCTTCGCAAGCGACTCATGCCCCTTGCCGCAAACCAGCGGCAGCGATTCTACGTCTGAACGCGTTCTATTTGTAACGGAGGAACTGGGACTTCCTAAGTCGCAGAGCAGTTCAGCAGTTCGAGGCAGATTGCCTGCAATGGTCAAACGGGGCTCGCCAGGATTCGCGAAAGAATCCGGCGCAGCTCCGCTAAGCGGCTGATTTGACTAGAAAAATCGATCGATGGATCGAGTGGCGTGCCAACTCAAGGATTTGCCGGAACGCGGGCACCCGTCACGGACCAGCTCGGCCTGCGCCTGCAGGGCGGCATCAGGACAGCATGGCCATATCGGCTGTTGCAAGATAGCGCCAACCACGTGTTCGCATTCGCGCTGCGGCACTTCCCGACCTAATATAGGCCATGCCATCGGCGGCACGGGGGCTTCCTATGATGATCGATCCGCCAGTCTTGCCATGTTGACGCGCAGAGCCTTCCTGCTCGGCGGTGCGGGCGCCGCCGGTGTGCTGGTGATTGGATGGGCTTGGCTGCCGCCGCGCCAGCGCCTGGTGGGCGGCGAGCCGCTGGCAGTGCGCGACGGGCAATTCGCGCTGAACGGCTGGGTCAAGGTGGCGTCCGACAACACCGTCACGGTGGTGATGAACAAGGCCGAGATGGGGCAGGGCGTGCATACCGGCGCGGCGATGCTGCTGGCCGAGGAGATGGAGGCCGACTGGTCGCAGATCCGCGTCGAGCCGTCTCCCGTCGACAACCTGTACAACAACATCGAGGGCGTGGTCGCCAACTTGCCGTTCCGGCCGGACGATAAAGGGTGGCCCAGACACGCCGCGGAATGGTTTACGCGCAAGGGTGTGCGCGAGGTTGGTATGATGTTCACCGGCGGCTCTACAAGCATCAGGGACCTGTGGAATCCGATGCGCGAGGCCGGCGCCGCAGCCCGCATGATGCTGTGCGCGGCAGCGGCGAAGCAGTGGGACGTCAAGGCCGAGGAATGCCGCGCGCAGGGCGGCAAGGTGGTGCACCCGTCGGGACGCAGTGCCACCTTCGGCGAACTGGCCGCGGCAGCCGCGCGCGAGGGTTTGCCACGCAAGGTCGAACTGAAGGACCCGGCCAGCTTCAGGCTCATCGGCACCCGCACGGCGCGCCTTGATTCCCCTGCCAAGCTCCACGGCACGGCCAGCTTCGGTATCGACGTGGTAGCGGACGCGATGGTTTACGCCAGCGTGCAGATGTGTCCGGTGCTGGGCGGCAAGCTGCAGGGATTCCCCCCCGACGACGTGAAGAAGTTGCCCGGCGTGCTCGACCTCGTCGCGCTGCCTCCGTTCCCGGGCGGCAGCGGCGGGGTGGCGGTGATCGCCAGCGATGCGTGGATTGCCATGCAGGCGGTGGAAAAGGTCCAGTGCAAGTGGGACGCCGGGGAGGCGCAGAACCTGTCGAGTGCCGGTATCCGCGACACGCTGGTGAAGGCGCTCGACGCCTCCAACCCGCGCGTCTGGTACGAGCATGGTGACGGGCGCGCCATGAAGCAGGGCAAGCCCGCCATCCAGGTCTTGTACTCGGCGCCATATCTCGCTCACGCCGCGCTGGAGCCGGTCAACTGCACGGTACTGGTCCAGGAGGAC
Source organism: Cupriavidus sp. PB-02 (assembly GCF_058252315.1). NCBI lineage: Bacteria > Pseudomonadati > Pseudomonadota > Betaproteobacteria > Burkholderiales > Burkholderiaceae > Cupriavidus > Cupriavidus sp. PB-02. The sequence continues at coordinate 1,155,921 of NZ_JBXPSX010000003.1, read as the reverse complement.
CGCGCCATCGTGTGGGCCGCCACGCAGATGCCCGGGCTGGCTCGTCGCTGTGTAGCGAAGACGCTCAACCTGGACGCCGGTAAGGTCGAACTACGCCAGCAATCCATCGGCGGTGCATTCGGGCGCCGGCTCGAAGTCGACTTCATTTGCCAGGCGGCCGCCATCGCCGCGAAGCGCAAGGGCGTGCCGGTGCAGACAATCTGGTCGCGCCCCGAGGACATGCGGCATGACTTCTACCGTCCGGCCAGCGTGTCGCGCTTTGAGGCGTGGCTTGACGGGAACCGCAAGGTCATTGCCGTGCGCAATATCTCGGCCAGCCAGTCAGTGCTGGAGAGCACCGCGAAACGCAATTTCGGCCTGCCCGACATCTTTGTGTCGCGGCTGGACAAGTCCACGGTGGAAGGCGCCTTCGACCAGGCCTATGACTGGCCAGACATGTGGGTTGGCCACCAGACCGTGGACCTCGCCATCCCCGTGGGCTACTGGCGCTCGGTGGGGCACTCGCACCACGCCTTCTTCATGGAGAGCCTCGTCGACGAGCTGGCGGTGACGGTCGGGGTGGACCCGCTCGATTACCGCATGAGCCTGCTCAAGGATGATCGCCAGCGCGCGGTGCTGGAGCAGGTAAGAAGTATGTCGGCCTGGGGCCAGCCTTTGCGCAAGAAGCCTGGCATGGTGAAGGTGGGGCGCGGCGTGGCCCTGCACGAGTCGTTCGGCAGTGTGGTGGCGCAGGTGGCCGAGGTGTCGGTGGACAACGCGGGGCAGGTCCGCGTGGATCGCGTCTTCTGCGCCATCGATTGCGGCATGCCGGTCAACCCGACCCTGATCGAGCAGCAGGTAGAGGGCGGTATCGTGTTCGGGCTGTCGGCGGCGCTGTGGCAGAAGATCACGCTGGAGCGAGGCAAGGTGCAGGAGGACTACTACACCGCCTTTCCGGCCATCCGCCTGCGAGACTGCCCGGACATCCAGGTGCAGGTGATGCCTTCGATGCGCCCGCCACAGGGCGTGGGCGAGTCCACCACGCCGCCCATCGCGCCGGCGGTGGCGAACGCCTTGTTCAATGCCACCGGCGAGCGCTTGCGCGACCTGCCGCTGCTGAAAACCCTGCCGCCTTCCGGAGCCTGCGATGTCAAACAATCAGATCAGTGTCAACGGTAAGAGCATCGAAATCCGCTCTGACGGCTGCACGCCGCTGTTGTGGGTGCTGCGCTGCGAGCTGAAGCTGACGGGCACTAAGTTCGGGTGCGGCGTGGGGGTGTGTGGTGCCTGCGCGGTGCATGTCAACGGCAAGATGCTGCTGTCGTGCCAGCACCAGGCGAGCGAGATGGAAGGAAAGAAGATCGTCACCATCGAAGGACTCGACGGCCCCGAGGCAAGCGCCCTGCGGACGGCCTGGCTGAAGCACGAGGTCGTGCAGTGTGGCTACTGCCAGAGCGCGCAACTGATGGCGGCGAGCGCGCTGCTCAAGCGCACACGGAATCCGAAGGAGACGGAGATCGTCGACCAGATGAGCTGCGTGATCTGCCGGTGCGGCACGTATACGCGGATCAGGCGGGCGATTGCGGAAGCGGTGGGGATGTTGAGGGGGTGAGGGGCATTGGAAATGGCCGGCATCGCGCCGACATGCGCACGTGCCCCAGTCATATGTTGACGAGCTGGAAGTCTTAGGGGGAAGGCGATGAAGCATTCCGGGTCTGCGCCAGAGTCACCATATCCGGGCGGGTCGCAACCTGCGGCCCATGCTGCCGGCTCCGCGACGATCCCTGCCGCGTCTGCTGCAATCGGGCGCGTGGAGCTCTACACGCAAAGATCCATGGTGAACTGGCTGAGCCCGCTACAGCTTCCGTTCACCGCCATGCGCGTTGCCGTGGCGATGGCAGTCGGCGCCTTTGCAGACCAGCGCATGGTGCAAGCTGCACTCACCACACTGAATCCAAATCCACCGCTCCCGGTACCGGCTGACGAGCACGGCGGTGTCTGGGTCGACTATCTGGCCGACACAGGCGACGGTTGGGACTCGACATACTCCATGGCGTTGTGCGTCAGTCACGAGGTGACGCTACGCGAGCAAGGCGTGACGTTGCCGCGGTCAAAGGTGCTGTTGCTGGGCGGCGACCAGGTGTATCCGACGCCTGCCCATGATGGCTATCGGACTCGCTTCGTCGATCCTTTTCGTGCGGCGCTCCCTGCGCCAGTCGAGGCCGCGCGCCCCGAATACAGCGACCAACCGATCAAGTTGCCGGATGCGCCGTGGATGGTCGCCACGCCCGGAAATCACGACTGGTACGATGGCTTGCGCGGCTTCGCCCGGCTGTTCTGCAGTGGCAAGCCCGTGGGCGGCTGGGAGACGCACCAGCGCACGGGCTACTATGCCTTGCAGTTGCCCGGCGGCTGGTGGATCTGGGGCCTGGATTTGCAACTGGAGTCGGAAATTGACCGGCCGCAGCGCGAGTACTTCCAGAAGATGTGCACGGCGTTGCAGCGCGGTGACCGCGTGGTATTGTGCGCGCCCGAGGCGAGTTGGGTTGACGAGATGGAGCGCGTGCGCCGTGGGGAACGGCGGACCGCGCCGTCGATCGAGACCAAGACGCCGCGCTTTCGAAGCCTGAGCGAGATCGAGGGGATGCTGGGCGATCGGCTCGCACTTGTGCTGGCCGGCAACTCGCACCATTACGCGCACTACGTGCCACGAGCGGGTACGGCGGGGCCGCATCGCATCACCTGCGGAGGTGGCGGCGCATTTCTTCACGGCACGCATCTGCTGCCAGATCCACCGAGGCCTATCGTCGTGGGCCCGGCTAAACAGTCCTACGAGTTGAAGTCCGCGTATCCGGAAAAGGCGATCTCCCGGAAATTGCGCAATCGCGCGTGGCAACTGCCTGCGCGGAACCTCTCGTTCTGTGCGCTGCTGGCGATCCTGTACTTGCTGTTCGTTTGGATCATTCAAAGCGCGAGCCTGGTATCCGTGCCAGGGCGCGATTACCGCAGCTTCGTGCAAAAACTGGCCGGCCTCGAAGTGACATTCGGGAATATCGGCGAGGTTTATCACGAACTGTTCCGGGTCATGGCGCACAGTCCGGCGTCAGTGGTGTTCGCAGCGACCATTGTCTTTTGTAGTGCTGCGCTGTCGACCAGAGATGTCAGGCGCGGCGTCCGGCTGGCGTGCGTTGTCGGCGCATTGCACGGGCTGCTGCACCTGGCACTGGCTGTCGCGCTGCTATGGCTCATCACGCGCCTCAACATCCAAGGCTTTGGCGCGGACAATCCGCCAAACATCCTGGTGTTCCTCGTTGAGGCCATGCTGCTGGGTGGGGCCCTCGGCGGCCTGCTGTTTGGCGTGTGGATGGTATTGGGCAACGCCTTGTGGCGTCTGCACCCCGAGGAGGTGTTCTCCTCCCAGCGCATCGCCGATCACAAGTGCTTCCTGCGGATGCGGTTCGACGGAGCGCAATTGACGATCTACCCGCTCAAGCTGGAGAAGGTTTGCCGATATTGGAAGCTAGGTGAGGGCGTCAGGCGACTGGCGAAGATCAACAACACCTGGCGCGTACGGGCCCTGCCCGGCGCAGCCGGCCCGCGGTTCGTCCCGGCAGACGGTCAGGTATCGCCGCCGGAGGCGGTGCAGATGATTGAGGAGAAGGCAATCATCATCCAACGATAGGGAGCGTCATGATGAGTGATGCGCTTGCCTACGATGTCGTCGTCATTGGCAGCGGCTTCGGTGGTGCGGTCTCGGCCTGCAGGCTCGCGAAGGCCGGCCGCAAAGTGCTGGTGCTGGAGCGCGGCCGGCGCTGGAGCCCGGCGACCTATCCGCGCGACGAGAGTGACGCGTGGTTGTGGAACCAGGAGCGCGCACATCGCTTCAATGGGTGGGCCGATATCCGGACATTCTCTGATGTATGGGTCATCGCCGGGGCCGGTGTCGGTGGCGGCTCGCTGATCTACGCCAACGTTTCCGTGGAAGCCAAGCCGGAAGCCTTCGAGCACGGCTGGCCGAAAGAGGTTACCTATGCCGACCTGCAGCCCCACTACGAGCAGGTCGGGCGCATGCTCGCAGTGAGCGAAGTTCCGGATAACCAGTTGAGCGAGCGGGCCCGGCTATTGCGCGAGGGGGCGGAAGCATGCGGATGGGGCGGGCGCTTCCGCAAACTGCCGCTTGCAGTGTCATTTTCCGAGCATTGGGACCCCACACGGCAAGACGCCCGCGATGACCGTCATTCCGAGAAATTCCTGAATCAGCATGGCAGGTGGCAGGGCACTTGTGTCCATTGCGGCAACTGCGACGTTGGGTGCCAGGTATCGGCCAGGAATACGCTGGACCTGAATTACCTGGCGGTGGCTGAAGACAATGGCGCCGAGATTCGTCCATTGCACCTGGTGGACAGGCTCGAGCCGCTGCAGCAGGGCTGGCGGGTATGCTTCAGGAAAATCGACCCGGAAGACCGAACGACGAGCCCCGGCGAAGTCACGGCCGCCAGGGTGATCCTGGCCGCCGGCTCTATCGGCAGCACCGAGCTTCTGCTGCGCTGTCGGGATGAGCATCGCACTCTGCCCCGGCTTTCACCTCGGTTGGGATTTGGCTGGGCCCACAATGGCGACTTCGTGACGCCAGCCTTCTATGACGACAGGACGGTCTCCCCTTCTCATGGCGTGACCATCTCCGCCGCGATCGACCTGCTAGACCACAGCGGCCCGAACGGACAGGCGCTCTTCGTGGAGGACGGTGGAATCCCGAACCTCGCAGGCAACTTCATTCGACGCCACTTGAAGAAAGCGCGTTCCCGCAAGCTGCGCGCTGTTTGGAAGGAGGTCGGAGGACTGTTTGACGACGGCGATCCGATTGAGCGAATGATGCCCTGGTTCGGGCAAGGCGTGGACCCGGGCGATGGCCAGTTGAGGCTGGGCCGCATGTGGTACGCACCGTGGCGTCGTGTGCTGCGGCTCGACTGGTCCTATCAGGCATCGGTGGCCGTCATCGATGCCATGATTGCAGCGCATACGCAGCTCTCGGAAGCAACTGGCGGGGATCCGTGGGTGCCGCTCACCTGGCGACGATGGCACAACCTGATCACACCGCACCCGCTGGGAGGCTGCAACATGGGCACCTCCGCCGCGGACGGAGTCGTCGATGCATGGGGCAGGGCATTTGGCTACAAAGGACTGTATGTCATGGACGGTGCGATCGTCCCGCGTCCGCTCGGCCTGAACCCTTCGCGTACCATCGCCGCGCTCGCGGAGCGTAACGTGGTCATGCTCTTGCGCGAGCAAGATTAACTCTCGGCCCCGTCACCGCCCGGCCGCTCTATGCTTGAGTGGGAGTGAAGGCCAACCATGCACCATCGACACCTTCAGCCCGGCACGCTGTGGCCGGCTATCTTGCAACGGACGGCGCACGCCCTGCAGAGCGGGAGATCGCGCCTGGCATGCAAGGGGCACCATTGGCTGGTCTTTCGCTCGCTATTTGGGGTCATGGTATTTTTGTTGCGAAATCTGGCGGTAGCCGACTGGCGAGCCGTTTGCAGCAAAGGCTACGTGGTCACCGCCATTGTCTGCGTCGAGCATCTTGCAAGTCATTGATCGGCATGGATTGTTAGAGCCAAACCGCCAGTTTTCGCATCAAGCCGGACTGATGCGCGACCACCGGCAAGCGGTCCGCACGAGCCTTGGGTTTGGCTGGCTTCGGGCCCTGGTGCCGCACAGGCTGGCCCGAAGCCATCTCCCCTTTCTGGCAGGAGCGGGAGGTCAGCGTGATAGCGTCGTGCCTCCCAGCAGCGCCGCCACGAAGCTGTTGTGGAAAATTCCCGCCGGATCGCAGCTTCGGCGGTAGGCGTCAAAGGCCTTGGTTCGCGCGCTGCGGCGCTGGGCGAGATCCTTCAGGAAGGCCGGGTTGAATGGTGGGGAGAACGTTCCGGCAGCTTGGCCCGGGTCGTAGAAGCCGAACATCTTGCCGGTGTGGGGCATTCCTCCCAGGGCAACCCAGGCACGCTCGATGTCGGCGAAAAAATGGAGCAAGCGGTCGGGGTACTCGGACGCCGCGACGGCTGGCACGTACCCGATCAGGTCCAGATTGACGAAGGTCGCATCAGGGGCTTCGGTGTAGGTTCCAGCCAATGCGGTGTCGCCGCCGCGGACGAAGCGGAATTCCATCGGTGCGACCACCAGGAAGTCGGTGGATCGCTGGAGACGATCCATCACCGCATTCAGGCCCTGCCAGGCCTTGCCCAGTCCCGCGTCGTCGAGCGCCGGCAGTTCGACAAAATAGGACATGAAGATGACGCGGGACGCCTTAGTCAGCCATAGGTCGGAGTAGACCGCCGCTGCCTGATCGAAGAGCGTTTCCACCGTCAGGTATCCCGTATCGATGATCGTGCTTGCAGCAGTGGTGATGCCGGCATACTGCGCCGCGATCAGGGGAGGCTCGATGATGGGCTCCATCGGTATCAGATAGGGAGCGCCAAAGATATCCTCTCCCGCCAGGGTGCACGCATCTGGCACGCTTGGGGTCAGGTTCGGCGTCTTGGTCAGTGGGGACGCGTCCACGTCCCACCACAGGACGAGGAAGTTGTTGCTGTACGGGTTGAAGAAGGATTCTACGCGGTCATGGCTCGTGAGCAGTGGCTTGAACTGGGCGATGAAGGTCGTCTCGTCGGCACAGGTAATCTGGTTGTTCTTGCCCGAACGCAGCGTCGTGGCCCATGGGCGTGGCATCACATCCACGGTGACCGAGGTGACGACGCCCAGCGCACCGAGCGAGACGCGGGCGAACTGCAAGGGCGACCAACCATCCACTGCCGGAGTCCGTGCGTCGATGGTCTTCAGCTCGCCATCCGGACCCATGATGTCGAACGCCGAGACCGTTTCCGCGAAGATCGGCGCGTTGATTGTCGCGCCGTGCACGTCGACCGCCGTCATGCCGCCAAGGCTGAAGAAACCGCCGGCGGTAACCGTCTTGAGCATCATATTGTTGGCGGTGAGGAACGCATCCAGTTCGTCCTCGCGGACGCCGGCATTCACCGTGACCGTACCGGCCGATGGCTGCAGCACGATGGACTGACTGCCGCCGGCACCCAGGTCCTTGTAGCAGGAAAGGTCGATCAGCCACTGCTGGGGCGTGGGGGCGAGGCGATTGTCATCGGCGACCAGCGGCGGCTGTGCGTGCCGCTGGCCGGAAACGCGCACCGTCGCGCCGGCCTGCATGGCCTGGCGTACGATGTCTTGCAGTTCAGCTCGGCTCGTCGGGGAGAAGTAGTATTCGCCATCGATCGTCATCGCATGGACGATGTTCTGCGCCCAGTTCTTCCACGGCAGGGGCTGAACACTGAAGTCCAAGGTCGTGCCCGTGACTTCGTAAGCGGCTAGCCTATCGTTATTCGCCGCTTGCACCAAGGGGGTTCCCCGGATACTTTTTCCCAGAACCGCGGAAACGTAAGGCGCCACCCCTATCGCATCCGCCGGGACGCCGATCGACGCAAGCGGAGGACTGACCTTGTACAGGCCGTTGTCGAAGTTCCCACTATTCCAGTCGGAAGTATGCCAACTCCCTTTCGAATCAAACCATTGAATCGAAAAGTTCATCTTAAAAATGCCATTGTTAAGGCAACCGATTCTATTGACTTGTCTCATGGCAGTTTCTCCGGCGATGGTTTGGGAACTTGACCATCGGGCCAGGGGAGGCCCGGCGCCGACCTCCTGCTGGCGATGGATCGTAGGACGGTTGACGCCGGGCCTCGCGGGGCGGGTCTGCCGCCTACTCAATCAAATTGATGGCAAATCCGATGAAAGTCGTCCCGACCGCGTCATAGGTTGCGATCTGATCGTTCGCCGCGAACGCAAGGAACGGCGTGCCCTGACCGGACGTCCCGGCCACCGCATGCCCGTAGGGAGTCACCGCCAGCGCATCGGCCGGGACGCCGATGGTATCAAGCGGGGGCGTTGTCCTGGATTGCGCCACAGGGTAATTGCCGCTGTTCCACTCGGTGGTATTCCACTTGCCGTCGCTACTAAGCCATTGGACTGAGAAATTGAATACGTACGCGCCCTTGTTGTTGACGGTAATCTTCTGGACCGGTCTCATGGTGCCTCCCGCTACGAAAAATGTATTAAACAAAAAACGCTATATGCCACTGCCTGGTGGTGCGGGTATCTATGTCTTTTCTTGCATGATTCTCTCCTTTGGATTTCCGGCGCTGAAACGTTGTTGAGCAAGATCAAGGATGGAGGGGCATTTTTTCCGGGATCTGCCCTGGGGCGCCGGCGAGCGGGCAGTGCATCCGTGACACTGCCGCCAATCACGATCACGCCGCGGGCGCGGTGCGTGACGTCCGGTGCGGGCAAAGCGCGCATGTTGCCTCCGACAGAAGCCTGGGAGAGAGTCTGGAAAGCGCCTTTCGGCAGATGAAGCGACGGCTATCGCACGTGCAAGTCGGCGCGATCGTTGCACTCGATGACCCCTTGCCGCGTCTTGAAATGCTAGTGTCTATGGCGCGGTAGGGAAGTAGAAGATGCTTAAGTCTTACTTGCGTGGGGCGCAAGTCTGCTGCTGCCGATCAGTGAATCGCGAGCTACGCGCGGGAAGGCGTTTGCGAAATCCGGGGGCACTCCGACCTGAGCGTCGCGTATGAATATGCGATTGGAACAGCAATAGCGACTGGTCCAAGAGCGCTGGGACAGAATGGCTTGCGGCTGGCGCGAGCTTGCTTTTAAAAGTCCCCACCGTTCTTTTGCCATATGCATCCAACTACATCCTGAATCCAGCGCATTCGGATGCGAGTGGGGTTAGGGTCGTTGAAGCCAAGCGAGTCGACCACGCCAAACCGGCGGACTCAGGCCGCGCAGCGCAATTCGGAGTTGAAGGAAGGCGATTGCCGGCTGAGGATCGGATGCCATGCGCACATTCTAGTGTAGCGTTCTGTTCTTGATGGAACTTATATGAATTCGGCGTCTCCAATGCCCTACTGCGATACAGCGTGGAGAGAGCGAGTGCGAGTTGCCCCCGAGATCATGTTGACCGACGAGGAGCGAACCAAGTTGACGAGGCTGGTTCGGTCGAAGCTCACGAGCGTGAGGCTGGCGCAGCGCGCGCGCATTGTGCTGCTGGCCGCCAACGGATTGCAGAACAAGGACATCGCCGAGCAGTTGGGAGTCGGACGCGTGCAGGTCTCGCGTTGGCGTGAGCGGTATGCGCAATCGGGGCTGGCCGGTATCGAACGCGACTTGCCGCGCGGTGCGCCGCCGGTGAAGGTGGACACGGCGCGGCTGGTGGAGCTGACCACTCAAACGAAGCCCGTGGCGGCCACGCACTGGAGCACGCGCAAGATGGCCGCCGAGTTGGGCGTGAGCGCCAGCACCGTCATGCGCCATTGGCACGCCCACGGGTTGAAGCCGCACATCGTGCGCGGCTTCAAGGTCTCGCGCGATCCGCGGTTCGTCGAGAAGCTTGAAGACATCGTTGGCCTCTACATGTCGCCACCCGAGCACGCGCTGGTGCTGTGCTGCGATGAGAAGAGCCAGGTGCAGGCGCTGGATCGCACGCAGCCCGGCTTGCCGTTGAAGAAGGGACGTGCGGCCACCATGACGCACGACTACAAGCGCAACGGCACGACCACGCTGTTTGCCGCGCTCAACGTGCTCGATGGCCAGGTCATCGCCCAGTGCCAGCAGCGCCACCGCCATACCGAGTGGCTGAAGTTCCTGCGCAAGATCGACCGCGAGACGCCCAAGGACAAAACGCTGCATCTGATCGCCGACAACTACGCCACCCACAAGCATCCTGCGGTGCAAGACTGGCTGGCCAAGCATCCGCGCTTCAACATGCACTTCACGCCCACCTCGGCGTCATGGCTGAACATGGTCGAGCGGTTCTTTCGCGACATCACGACCGAGCGACTTCGCCGCGGCGTATTCACCAGCGTGCCGGAACTGGTCGACGCCATCAACGAGTACATCGCTCACCACAACACCAACCCCAAGCCGTTCATCTGGACCAAGAGCGCTCGCGACATCCTACAGAAGGTCATTCGCGCCAACCGCCGCTTAAGTTCCAAACAGAATGGAACATTGCACTAGTGGTACCTGGGCCGCCCGGCGGCATCACTGACCAACTGGGCCGGCTGGTGGCCGCCAGGCTGACGAGCAGTTTTGGCGTCAAGGTCATCGTGGATAACCGCCCGGGGGCCGGCGGCAACGTGGCAAGCGAGATCGTTGCGCGGGCCGAGCCCGACGGCTACACGATCCTGCTGGGCACCCAGGGCACCATGGCGACCAACCAATATCTGTACAAATCGCTGCGCTTCGACCCGGCGAAGGATTTCGTCGCGGTACATGGACTGATGTCGGTGCCGAACATCCTGGTGGTCAACGGCCGTTTGCCATATCAATCCGTCAAAGAGCTGGTGACGTTTGCCAAAGCGCATCCCGGCAAGCTGACCGTGTCATCCGCGGGCAACGGCACGGGCACACACCTGGCAGCCGAACTGTTCCAGGCCCAGGCCGGCGTGAAGTTCGTGCACATCCCGTACAAGGGCAGTGCACCCTCGATCAACGACCTGATCGGCGGACAGGTTGATATGACGTTCGACTACCCGGTGTCGACGCTGGCGCAAGTCCAGGCCGGCAAGCTCCGCGCGCTCGCCGTGACAGGGCCCACGCGTCTGCCGCTGCTGCCGCAGGTGCCAACCATCGCCGAGGCCGGCTATCCCGATGCGCAGTCCACCTCCTGGATCGGGCTGTTTTTCCCAGCCCGCACGTCGACGCCGATCGTCAAGACATGGCAGGATCAGGTGGGGCGTGTGCTGCAAGACGGCTCGGCGATTGAGGCGATCAGCAAGATGGGGGCCATGCCGCTGCCACTAAGCGGCGAGCGGTTTGCCAGCTTTGTGCAGGCGGAGCGCATCAAATGGAAATCCACGATTGAGCGTTCTGGGGCAACTATGGATTGAAGGCGAGGGGTCAGCTTGAATTTGAGATCCGCAGTCTGATGACATACTGCGCTGAAGCGCGCCTTTACATAAAGAACTGCCTGCTGTGAAACTCGACGGTGATGGCGACGGCATTCCGTGAGACACCACCTCTGCAGTGCAGTTACTTGCCTGGCGCTTCTTGTGGCTAGACCCGTCATGGAACCTCACCTCCGCGCGCAGCGCGTCGGCAATGACGTGGTAGCTGGTGTGGATGATGCTGCTTTCGGTCACGACCACGCGGAGCCGACGTGGCGGGCTTCGCGCTTGCCGCCTGGCCCGGTCTTGCCGCCAGGCGGTTCGTTCTTGCCGAGTTCGTCGCGCGGGGTGGGGCGGGATGGTGGGGAAGATTTCGGGCGTGTGGCACGGAGATCACGGCTGGCCTGCGGCGCGGACGCCGCTCGAGACCCATCCGTAGATCGTTACCCGTTTCATTGCTGGCCCCGAGGTCCCGTCCCGCCGTGGAAAATGCAGTACCATCGTCTTACCCACGCGCCAAGGAGCAGGGCATGCAGTTTCTCTGGCCGCAAATGCTCTGGCTGCTGCTCTCGCTCCCCCTGCTGGCAGCCGCTTACCTGTACCTGATTGCGCGGCGCAAGAAAATCGCCCTGTTGTATGCCAGTCTTGCGCTGCCGCGCGCCGCGCTGGGTCGCAACCAACGACTGCGTCGTCACATCCCGCCGTTGCTCTTCCTGCTCGCGCTGGGCGCGGCCCTGCTGGCTTGCGCCCGTCCTACCGCGACCATCACGCTGCCGTCCGACACCATCACCCTGGTACTGGCCATGGATACCTCCCGCAGCATGGAGGGGACCGACGTCGCGCCCACCCGGATCAGCGCCGCCCAGCAGGCTGCGCGGGATCTCATCGTCGGGCTGCCGGCCAGCGTGCGCCTGGGCATTGTCTCTTTTGCCGCCACGGCGACCGTGGTGCTGCCCCCCACCGACAACCGGCAGGACATGCTCGACGCGATCGATCGCTTCCAGCTCCAGCGCGGCACGGCGACCGGCAGCGGACTGATCCAGGCGCTGGCGGTGTTGTTCCCCGACGATGGCATCGACCTGGAAGCGATCCTCTTCAGCGGCGAGTCGCTCGCACCCGGGCCCGGCGGCAGATCGCTGACAGAGGCCGCCGCGGCGGACGCCGTCCGCAAGCGCGAGCAGGAGCGGCCGGCGGCGCAGCCCGGCTCTTACCGGCACGGTGCGGTGATCCTGCTCAGCGATGGTCGCCGCACCACCGGCCCCGACCCTCTGGACGCCGCGCGTATGGCCGCCCAGCGCGGCGTGCGCGTCTATACCGTGGGCTTCGGTACGCCGCAGGACGCGGGTGCGGCAGTGTCGAGCCTGTCTTACTACATGCAGCTGGATGAAACCGCCTTGCGCGCGGTCGCGACGCTCACTGACGGCGAGTACTTCCAGGCTGGCTCGGCCGCGGACCTGACGCAGGTGTATCGCAAGCTGAGTGCCCGCTTCGCGCTCGAGCGCAGGGAAATCGAGATCAGTGCCTTGCTGGCGGCGGCCTCGGTCCTGCTGCTGGTGGCGGCGTGCGGGCTGTCGCTGCTGTGGTTCCGGAGGTGAACTGAAGCGCAGGCGACCGGTTCGGCACCCGCTTCGCGAACCGTCCTGTTGCCTCCGACATGGGTGCAGGGACACGCCTGCACACATCCATACGTTGAGCCCGCTTCCTCAGCGCACATGCCAGCGCGCATGGTCCGACCTGCCGGCAGGCAGGGGATGGGCACATGGCTCGATGGGCGCACGCGGCACGGTCGCCGCCATTTGCGCAAAGCGCACGATCTTGCTTGACTTACGCCACGGCAGCCATGCGGCTCCGAAATGCGGCAGCAAAGTCTGCGGCATTGCCGATGTGTTCACGCATGCGTTGTTCAGCGAGGTCCGGATCGCGCGCTTCGAGTGCATCAATAATTCCCTCAAGCTCGGCGACTGCGTCCTTCATACGCAACGGTGGCGACGGGGTCATCTTCTTGAGCCAACGAAGCTTGTCTAGCAAGTTAAGCAGGCTCTCGGTCATCAGGCCATTGCCAGCGGTACGGTAAATGGTCGAGTGAAACATTGCATCCAGCTCGTTGAACTCGTCGAACACATCTTCCTCGAAATCCGAATCGCCCTGGGGCATGAACCGCCGGAAGGCTACCCTGAGTTTGCGCAGTGTCTCATCAGTGATGCGCGTTGCGGCGTGGCGGGTGACGTAGGTTTCGAGTAACAGGCGGTACTCGAAGATCTCGTGAATCTCCTGTTCGGTCAGGGACCGCACGTAAGTTCCACTCTGAGGACTCACTGCGATCCAGCCATCATTCTTAAGCTGCGCAAAAGCCGTGCGTATCGGCGAGCGGCCGCAACCTAGCTCGTCGGCGAGTCGGGCCTCAGACAGCTTCTCGCCTGGCGGATAGTGCAGGCTAATGATGCGCTGCTTGATTTCCTTGTAGACGAGAGTCGCGACCGCGGAGCTTTCCGGGATCTTCAACTCGTTGCCGATTTTCACTTGCATCTCCTGGTTGGCAAGCGTTTCGCTGCAGTGTGAAATTGTATCAAGGTAGTTGTCCAGTTTAGCGCACGCACGATTCCCCGGTGCCGGTCCTTTGTGCATATTACACCGCTTTAGTGCCTAGAAAACATTCTAGTTGACTAGTTTGGTAATTGATCTAGGATAGTAACGCCCCCACGTAGAGGAGAAACCTTATGTCCTTCAGTCGTGTCGTCCGCGGTCTGGCGTTGGCCGCCGGGCTGCTGTCCTCGGTTGCTCAAGCCCAATATCCAGACAAGCCGATACGCTTTATCGTGCCGTTCCCACCGGGAGGTGCGGTCGATGTCCTCGGTCGTGTGTCCGCCAAGTTGATCAGTGACGCGACCCATCAGTCCGTGGTGGTGGATAACGTTGCCGGCGCGGGCGGCGCCATTGGTTCCAAGATCGCCGCACAAGCAAATCCGGACGGATACACCTTGCTGATGGGCTCCACAAGTTCGTTGTCCATCAATCCGCTCTATCAGAAGGTGGGCTACGACCCGGTGAAGGACTTCACGCCGATTGCGTTGGTCGCCTCGGTGCCGCATGTGCTGGTCGTCGATCCGGCACTGCCAGTGAACACCCTTCAGGAGTTCATCGCATATGCCAAGGCGAGGCCCGGCAAGCTGAACTTCGCTTCGTCAGGCCCTGGCACGCCTCATCATGTAGCAGGCGAGATGCTCAACCAGCTCGCAGGGGTCAATCTGGTACACGTTCCTTACAAGGGTACGGCGCCAGCATTGGTGGACGTGATGAGCGGTCAAGTGTCGGTGATGTCCGTCGAGATCCTGGCCGCAGCTCCCCAAGTGCTGGCGGGGAAGGTGCGAGCTATTGGCATCGCCGCCGACCAACGCAGTCCACTACTACCTAACGTACCAACGACGGGCGAAGCGGGCCTGAAGGGATTCGAGGTGACTTCGTGGTACGGCGTTGTGGCACCGGCTGGCATTCCGGCGACTGTGGCTAAAAGGCTGTCGGCAGCAGTGTCGCAAGGCCTGACGTCCCCGGAGGCAGTCGAAAAGCTGAAGACGCTTGGGGCCAGGCCAGTGGGTGGTACGCCAGACCAGTTCCATACATTCCTGCAAAGTGAAAATCAGAAGTGGGGCAAGGTCATGACCGCTTCCAACATTTCGAACAAGTAGACCTTTTGCTGCAGGCGCTCGCGTACCTGCTGCGCGGGCTGCAGCGAGTCCGCCAACATCCCGTGTTGCCGCTTGACTCCTAAACCCCAGTACCTATTCTCATAATTATACTGGTCGACTAGTTCTCCAGATGGTGCAAAAAGCTCAAACAAGCTACTCAGAGCGCAGCTCAAAAACCGAGGATGACAGATGACTCTCGACATTTTTTCGCCCGAACATTACGCCGCCACCCGCCTGCCGCTGCATGAAGGTTCGCCCCTGCCGGGCTGGTGCTATACGTCGCCCGAGTGGTATCAGCGGGAAGTTGACACGATGTTCCGCAAGGATTGGCTTTGCGTAGGTCGTGTGGAGCAGGTGGCCGAGCCGGGCAGCTACTTCTCCATTGAAGTCCTGGATCATCCGCTGATCGTCGTGCGCGACGAAAACAACGAAGTCCGTGTCCATTCGGCACTGTGCCGGCACCGGGGCGCCATCATCACCGAGAGCGCAGGCAAGTGTCGCGCCTTCACGTGTCCGTACCACAGCTGGACCTACGCTCCGAGCGGCAAACTGCTTGGCACGCCAGGTACTCCGCCGCCGATGGCTGGCGTCGCCGGCTTCAAGGCATCGGAGCACGGTCTGCGGTCGATCCGCAGCGGCATCTGGGCCGGCTTCATCTTCATTACGTTCAATGCGGACGCCGAGCCGCTGATGACCTGGCTGGGTGATTTGCCGGCATACATGGCCAGCCACAAGCTCGATGAAATGCAATGGACGCACCGCGACGAGTATGTCGTCGACTGCAACTGGAAGGTGTGGCTCGAAAACGCCTTCGAGAACTACCACGTCCCGACCATTCACCGGAAGCACGTCGATCCCAAGAATCCGCAGAACTGGCAGTTCGAGAAGACCCAAGGTCCGTGGGAAGCGATGTACAGCAGGCGAAGCATCGTTGCTTACTCCGGGCTGCCTGAGGTCCCGGGGATTGATGCGGACAAGGCGAACTGCCTCTTTCACATCTGGGTGCAGCCGACTCTGCAGATCATCGTGACTTCGTCCTACATGAAGTTCCGACAGTACTTCCCCGAGGGTCCGGAGAAACTCCGGCTGTACGAAAACTGGACATTCCCCCGCAGTACCGTGGAGCGCGCCGATTTCGACGAGATCGTCGGGCCGGCGTACTACGAGAAATACTCACAGGTCGTCATCGAGGACCTGAGCATCAATCCTAACGTGCAGAAGGCAATGCGTACCGGCGCCTACGAACCTGGCCGCTTCTCGCTCGAAGAATACATCGTGCACCGCATTGCCAACCACGTTCTCGATCGCGTCGTTGGGCCCGACTCCGAATCCTCGCGCCAGAACCGTGAAGGTCCTGCATTGAAGGCTGCTTGAGCAACGCATCTCGCCCAACTCTCGGAGAAATATCTATGTTGTCCACCGCAATGAGCCGCCAATATTCGGAGGCGGATCCGCTTCACGTCCACATCGAGAACTCGCGCACGATGATGCCGGTGTTCACCGTGCGACCCGACCAATACGAGGCGGCACTGTCGCGTCATCCGGACGTCGCGAAGCGCATCCGCACGACGTGGGGCAGTGATCAGGACATCTATCAGGCTGCGATGCAGACCGCCGATGCGATGATCACTTATCGGTTTCCGTACAAATCGCTGGGCAGCGACGCCAGGCGATTGAAACTGCTGCAGATCCTGGGCGCTGGCGTGGACTACCTGCTGCCACTGGACTGGGTGCCGATGGGCATTCAAGTGCTGACTAACAGTGGTGCTCACCTTCCCAAAGCCGCGCAGTCCGGCCTGATGGCGCTCCTGATGGTCAATGCGCGGATGCCGGCGCTCATGTGGAACCACCGTCGGCATGCCTGGGACCGTCAGTTCACGTCCGCCCTGAATGGCAAGACGGTGCTGATCGTGGGCGTGGGCTCAATTGGTGGGGGCATCGCAGAGCTCGCCAGGCAGTTCGGTATGCATGTCATCGGCATCCGCCGCAGCGGTGCGGCCCACCCTCATGTCGACAGCATGCATAAGCCGGAGGAGCTCCATACACTTCTGCCGCAGGCCGACTTCGTGCTCCTGAACACGGCTCTTACGGATGAAACGCGTTTCCTGATCGGTGCCGACGAAATCGAACGCATGCGTACCGGCGCTGGCCTGATCAACATGTCTCGCGGGGGCCTGATTGACCCGGCTGCGCTGGATGTGGCGCTACGGGCCGGAAAGCTTAGTGGCGCCATGATTGACGTAACCTATCCAGAGCCGCCGCCCGCCGATTGGCGTTACTGGGAAACGCCCAACCTGGTGATCACTCCCCATGTGCTGTCCGATGACATCGAGCACTACATTCCCCATACGCTGGATCTGTTCTTCAGCAATATTCGGCGCCACTTCAATGGCGAGCCGCTGACCAACCTGGTCGATGTGTCGCGCAGCTACTGATAGGAGTCAATATCATGAGTCAGGCTACCGACGAGCTTCGCCTGGTCAAGGTCGCGGCGAAGCACGAGGTCGCGACCGACATTGTGCAGTTCGACCTATGTGCTGCGGACGGTCGGCCCCTGCCGCCGTTTGCCGCCGGCGCGCACATCGATGTGCATACGCCGTCTGGTCTCGTGAGACAGTATTCCCTGTGCGGATTGCCAGGCAATACCGAGCGGTACAAGATCGCAGTCAAGCATGAGCGGGGCGGTCGTGGCGGTTCCGCTAGCTTGCACGGCAATGTCGAGGTGGGCAGTGCGTTGGGCATTTCCGCACCACGCAATCATTTCCCGCTTGCCGATGATGCGGCGCACACGATATTCGTGGCGGGCGGCATCGGCATCACGCCCATCCTCGCGATGATCTCGAGCTTAGAGCTGGCCGGAAAGTCCTGGGAACTGCACTACTGTGCGCGATCGGAAAGGCATGCTGCGTACCATGCAGAACTGATGGAGCGCCATCCGGACAGCGTCACCGAGTACTTCAGCGAGACACCCACCTTTCCGGTACAGGAGGTCGTCAGCAAGATGGCGGCATCGCGGGCGAACGTACATCTGTATTGCTGTGGTCCGGCCGGACTGATGCATGCCGTAGAAGCCGCGACGCCTGAGACCATCGCGTCGCGTGTGCATTTCGAATGGTTCGCCGCGCCGCAAGGCGCTGGCACGCCCAATGAACCATTTGAGATCCAACTCGCGTCGAACGGGAAGGTGTTTCCCGTATCCGCGGAGGAGACGGCGCTGGAGGTGCTACGCGCCCATGGCATCGACATCCCGAGCAGTTGTGAGGAGGGGGTATGTGGCACCTGCGAAGTTCGCGTGCTGTCAGGATGCATTGAGCATCGCGACGTGCTCCTCAGTGAGGCAGAACGCCAAAGCAACAAATGCA
Organism: Cupriavidus sp. PB-02; assembly: GCF_058252315.1. Taxonomy (NCBI): domain Bacteria; kingdom Pseudomonadati; phylum Pseudomonadota; class Betaproteobacteria; order Burkholderiales; family Burkholderiaceae; genus Cupriavidus; species Cupriavidus sp. PB-02. The sequence goes on along the minus strand of NZ_JBXPSX010000003.1, from coordinate 1,137,942 downwards.
TGATGACTTGCGTGTCCCGCGGCCAGCGCGAGCGCATTGTCCTCGACCTTTAGACCGGCCGACTGGAGAAATGATGGAATCCACCACACCAAACGAGTACATTCCCTCGCTGCGCCGCGTCGGTCATACGGTCTATGTAGGTATGCAACTGCCCGTCTCCGCAAGCGGCGAGATCGACATTGCCGAACAGACCGACCAGGTCTTCCGCAGTCTTGTTGCGCGCCTCGAAGAGGCGGGCGGCAGCATGGCGGACCTTACCAAGCTCCATACGTACTACTTGTTTGAGGGAGATGGGGCAGCCATTACTGAGTATTGGGAGCGTATGACGGCAGTGCGCCTGCGGCATCTCGTCAATCCCGGGCCGGCGGCTACTGCGCTGCGTGTCCAAGGGGTAGGGCGAGAACAAGCACTGATCGCAGTCGACGGCATTGCAGAACTCAGCAGCGACAAGGAGCGCATCATGCCTGAGCATGCGTGGGACTGGAGTATTCCGACGCCGTTCTCACAGGGCTGGCGCGTGGGCGAAAAGGTGTACGTCGGCGGTCAGATATCGGCGGACCGGCAGGGCCGTACGATCGCCCCGGGCAGTGTGGTCGAGCAAACGAAGAACACGCTCGAATACATCGAGCATGTTTTGCGCGACGCGCAGACGAACTGGTCCAATGTGTGCGCATTGAAAATAGCGTACAAGCATGGGACTGACCCCGAGGCATCCCGGCAGCTCGGCGAGCAGATACTTGCGGAAGTCGTGCGTCGCCTCCCGGCACATAAGCCCGCTATCACGATCATCGGTGTCGACCTGTTATACGAAGGTCTGCTGCTTGAGATTGACGCGGTTGCGTCCAAGGACATCGGTCTGCCGATCTGGCCAGAGATCGAATCTTCGCCGCAGACGACTACCCGGACCTCCTCACCCGGATGGCTCAGCGGTGGCGAGTTGCACGTTGGCGCTCAGGCAAATCCGGATGCCATTGATCTGGGGACGCAGCTCGAGGGGGCGCTGTCACAGGTCGCGGCAGTGCTGCGAGCGGCAGGTGGTTCCGTTACGGATCTTGTCAAGCTCAACGTGTTCCTGTTGCCGGGCGAATCTGCCGACGCGGTCCAGCAGATGCTCAAGCAATTCCTTGCGCCGGGCCGTACCGTAGTCAGCATCGTCCAGGTCGCCGGCTTCCTGCTTGACGGCCAGCGTGTGCAGGTTGATGGTGTGGCCTTACTGGAGGAGGGGGCATGATCGATGCTGTCAGCCTTACCCAGGAACTGGTTAGGATTCCGTCAGTCAATCCGCCTGGCGACGAAGAGCGCTGCGCACGCTATCTTGCAGGGTTGCTGGCCGACGCCGGCTTTAGTGTGGAACTGGATGTCTTCGGTCCGCAACGATTCAACCTGGTAGCAGCGCTGCACGGCAAAGGCGACGGCAAGCCGCTCGGGTTCACCGGGCACCTCGACACCGTGCCCCTCGGTGCGGCGCGGTGGGCGCGCGACCCCTTTAGCGCCGAGATCATTGATGGCAAGCTGTTCGGCCGCGGCAGCAGCGACATGAAGGCCGGCATTGCCGCGTTCGTCGTTGCGTGCTGGCAGGCGCGCGAAGCGCTTCGCGAAGGTAACGGTGTGCGCCTGCTACTGACCGGCGGGGAAGAAACTGGATGTGATGGTGCGCGTGCGCTCGCCGCCAATGGAAAGGCTGGGCAGCCGCTCTCTCTCCTCATCGTTGGCGAGCCTACGGCCAACTACCCGTGCATCGGACACAAAGGCGCCCTTTGGCTTGAGGGCGTTGCGCTCGGAAAGACCGCACACGGTTCGATGCCAGAAAAGGGCGAAAATGCGATCTACAAGGCCACGCGAGCCATCGAGACATTGCGCGAGATGCGGTTGGAAGACCATCATCCGCTCATGGGCCGGGCAACGCTGAACGTTGGTACGTTCCACGCCGGCCTTAACATCAACTCCGTTCCGGACCGGGCGACGTTCACCGTCGACCTGCGGACTGTACCCGGTATGGAGCACGATTGCCTGTGCAGAAAACTCAGAAGCCTGTTGGGTAACGGCATAGCGGTTGATCCGCTTGTCGACGTGCCACCCCTGCATTCTGAAGCCGGGGATCCGGCCATTGCTGCAGTGTTCGGCATCTGCGCGCAGTATCACGATGCACCGCTATTCCCGCGTACCGTTCCTTTCTTCACAGATGGCAGCACGCTACGTCCACTTACAGGTGACCCTCCGACCGTAATTCTTGGGCCAGGCGAGCCGGCAATGGCGCATCAAACCGACGAGTACTGTCATACCGCTCGCATCGACCAAGCGGTCGGCATCTACCAATCAATCATCGAGGCCCGGTGCTGAACACTGGATAGCAGTATGGCCAGCGGACCGCTCACGCCCTGGTCGTGCCGGCTTCTGGCTGAGTCCCGCAATGACAACCAATTTCTGGAGAGTGAGACATGAGCAGGCGGAACTTTGGATTCATGGGCCTCGGTAGCGGACGCGAGCCGGCGCGCTGGCGACAGAGCCCTTGCAGATTGAGCAGATGAATCAGAGATTTGGCCTCGTGCGTCGGTGGCTTCATATGAACCTTGGTCCGCGTCGCAGGGTTGACAGCAGCGATTCGCGCGCCCGTGCGCTCAATGCGCACTTCCTTGGTCGGCGCGCAGAACCGGTCCACGAGTGTACCTGCTCAAGCGACGGACAGCCTGAGGGGGGCTGCCCAATGGTACGCACGAATGCGCGCCTCATTCGCTCCCGGTCAGAAAAACCCACTTCGTGCGCAATCACGTCCAGCGAGACATGCGGATCGCGCTTACCTTGCTAACTTCGTTATTCGCGTTCGGCGGGTTCCTGATGGTCTACACGTATGCGGGCGTGGTGCTGGAGCCCGTGACGCGCGGCGACGAACGCATTCTCGCGGGGATGTTCCTGTTGTGGGGCGTCGCCGCGACGGTCGGGAACCTGCTGTCCGGCCGCCTCGTGGACCGGTTCGAGAGCCGCAACATTATCAATGCGATGCAATGGGTCGCCATCATCAATTTCTGTGCGCTGCCGTGGACCGATGCGCATGCGTCCAGCGCTGTCATCGCGCTGGCCATCTGGGGGATATGCGGATGGGGGCTCATCGTTCCGCAACAGCACCGACTCGTGCAACTGTCGCCGCATGTGGCGCCGCTGCTGCTCGCCCTGAACAATACGGCCCTACATCGGACTTGCCTGCTCGGGCGTGCTTGGCGGTGTAGTGCTCCGGTCGACAGGCGGGCAGTATCTGAGTCTCATCGCGGCCGCGTTGATTGCGATGGCTTTCGTTCTCGTCGCGGCCGCACATCGTTGCATGGAGCGGCCGCGTATGCAGCATCGCGCGACGGCCAGCCGCGAGACCGCGCCTGTCTGATTCGTCGACGCCGCCTCGCTCTCAAGCGCCGTTACAACCAACGCTTATGGCGCGCGTTGGCGGTTCGCGCTCACGCCCAGCGGGCCCTGCTGTTCGACGTGGACAATGCCATTTAGAACCTGAACCAAACAGGTGCGGACGACCGGGCGCGGCTGACGTTGATTCGCTGCCACCACAACCTGCTGAGGCAGTGGGGCGAAACCTGAACGCAAGCCTCGGTCGGTCAGCGAGTCGAGTTTGCGCCCCCCCGAGATGTGAACGAGGCCTCACCGGTGCCTGACCCGGCCGCGCCGTGCGACCCCGGCTCGTAGCAACGCTCACAGCGACTTCAGATACTCGGCCAGGTCGGCAATATCCTGGCTGCTCAGCCCCAGTCCCTGCTTCGTGTTGTAGGTCTTCACGACATCCGACAAAGTCGCCGCAGACCCATCATGAAAATAGGGGGCGTGTTGCCACACGCCCTTTAGTGGCGTGGTCCGGTATTGCTTGGTCGCGGAGCGTGAGGCGTAGCTTGGGGTTTCCGGCTCGGCCATAGAGTCGGCAGGCGGATGCAGGACCGAGTTGGCATCTGTAAATGCCGGGCCACTATGGCACGTGGCGCATCGGCCCGCCCCTTCGAAAACAATCTTACCTCGCAATGCCGCCGCGGAGTCGAAACTGCCTGCCGGCGCCGGTGGAGCGCCCAGGGATAGCTGGTACGCTTGCAGGGCCGGAAGCTTACTAAACACAGCGTCTTAAATAATGCAGCATAGCCGTCGTAGTACCTCGTTTGGTCTCTTCCATTGCTGGAAGCAGGCGTCGACTGCCGAGAGAACTTCTACGAGGGTGGCGAAGTACCGGTTATGTAACCCCAGGCGGCGTGTCAGTTTCCATACCCGTTCGATAGGCGCCAGTTGCGGGCTGTATGGTGGCAGGAACAACAACGTCATGTGCCGCTTGTATTTGTGCAGCAACGGTTTGAGCAGGACGGCATGGTGGTACTTTGCGTTGTCCAGGACCACGACGATGCGCTTGCCGCGACGTCGATGGCGCAGTAGTTGGCGAAGAAAGGATGCAAACGTTTCTGCGTTGAAGACAGGGCATACCTGCCAGACGAAGCGACCCGTGCTCAGACTGACGGCGCCAAAACATGCCACCGACTTTCGCGTCGGCGCATGCATCAACACCGGATCGCGGATCTCCGGGGCCACCCACATGCGACAGCGCGATCCGTGTTGCTGGAAATGGCATTCGTCCAGGCTCCATAACTCAATGTCGTCGCGCTTTGCCAGTCGCCGCAGTTTTTTTTACCGTCGCCACGCGAACGGGATCAGACTGGGCAACCTGCGGGCGCGGCTTGCGCAGCCGGAAACCCATCTGGCGAAACAGCCTCTGGCACTGCCGCACGCCCAGCTTGATGCCATAGCGCTGACGCAAGTGCTCCGATAGAACGGGCCCATCCCACAGGCCCGCTTCAAATCCGAAGTCGCGTGGTGTCTTGCGCAGATCCGCCTCGATGCGACGCCATTGCGAGTCATTCAACGCACGCGGGCGACCGGGCCGTTCACCTTCCCGCAATCCGTCGAAACCGCCCCGCTCGAAACGTCGGACCCATCGCTGAACTGTCGTGGCTGCTTGACCGAACATCTGGCCCACTTCAGTGCACGAGTAACCGCTGCTGACCAGTAGCACCCCGTGCAGGCGGTGGTCATACCGCGACTCCTCGCTTCGCTCGATCTCCTGTCGAATCGCCAACTGCATTATCTGTGCGTCTGCAATCTCGAGTCTGCGCATGGCTGCCTCTCCATTAGAGTAACCACGCAATCATACATGCTGCAATACTTATGTCGTCATGTTTAGTAAGGAGATCTTCCGATCCATGCGTGATGGAAAGATTCAGCCGTGGCTCGGATACGGAGCCAAGGCCGCCCATTTCGGCCACGGCGACATAACGGTTCCAGTACATGAGGTCTTCGCCATCGCCGGTATAGGTAATGCGATGAATGCCGTCCAGCCCGAAGGCGGGAGGTATCACGACCGGCTTGCTGAGGCCGTCGACATTGTTCCGGGGGTCGAACTTGCCTGCGCCCCAGGCATTGAGGACCGTCTTCATGGCGTCGTCAACGGCGGGCGACAGCGCGATGATGGCGCCGGGATTCAGATCGCGATTGGGCCATCCGTCCAGTCGCTTGCCGATGCCCGGCGCGAACGAGTTGTCCACCGTCGAATGGCATAGCGCGCAGGTAATGCCGACCCGAGTGAGCTTGTCCACCCCATTGACCGTCTCGACGGTCCCCTTGATGCCGACGACCGCGTTCAGTTTCAGCAGCGCCACCGTCGTGGCCGGACTATTGAGGTCGATCGTGCCATTGCGGATTCCATTCACGACCGCCTCGGGCAAGGCCTCGGCGTCCACCTTAAGCCCGACTGACATTGCGGTCACGGGATCCACCGCGCTGGCGATAACCTCGTGCATCTTCAGGTTATCGGTCCACTGCACTTCGTCCCCGAAGGTATCGAAGCGGAAGATCTGCTTGCCCTGCTCGACGAGGGCATTCTGGGCCGCTGCCGTGCCGGCTGCGTCAGCTCCTCCGCCTCCAGAGCCGCCGCCGCATGCCGTGACTGCCGCCACCACGATCGCCGTTGTTATTGCATTCACCAGACCGCGTCGAGGCATCCCCTCCATCGCCGGATGCCGCAGCGGCACAGGCTGCATTTGCGTTTCAGGTATCAGCGCGGAGGGTTGCTTCTTCATGATCGACGTCCTTGTCAGGATGAGATGGGGCAATTGACATGGAGGCAACCGACATGTCTCCGACGGCAGTCGCTCGAAAGTATCCGTTGCATATGTCTTTAGACGCTGGCGGACGCGCAAAGGTGACACGAGGCCCGAGCCACATTGCGATTGGATGTGACGGGTGCGTTCGCCTATGATTGCTGACGTGTGGTTCGACCCGAGGCCCGGGATCGCAGCCGGCTACCGTCCGTGCCCCAGTCCTCTGTCACCTTTTCGCAGATGCGCGCGTCTAATGATCAGGAACGGGAGCGACATCTCCAATATGGACACAAACCGGAATGCCAGACCGCCCATGCCGTCTGCCGTCGATACCCACACGGATGCTGACCTGGTCGCCAGCGCCCGTGCCGGCGCCGCGTCCGCTTTCGAGGTCATCATGCGGCGTAACAACCGCCTGTTGTTCCGGACTGCGCGGGGCTTGGTCCCGGACGATGCCGAAGCCCAGGATGTGGTGCAGGAAACCTACTTGCGCGCCTTTACCAGCCTGGATTCGTTTCGCTGCGAGGCGGCGCTGAGCACCTGGCTGGCGCGCATTGCCATCAATGTCGCCCTGACAGCGCAGCGCAAGCGAGGCCGGCTCGTCCAGTTGCAAGTCCGGGCTGAGGAAGAAGACCTTCCCGGCGAACCTTCGCAGGAGAACGTGATGTCCTTCCGCACTTCTGAAGACGAATCACCTGAAGCCATGGCCGAACGCGGTCAGGTGCGGGAGCTCTTGCAGGCTGCGGTCGAAAAGTTGCCGGCTATCTACCGGTGCGTTTTCATTCTTCGGGCCGTCGAAGACATGAGCGTAGAGGAAACGGCTTATTGCCTTGGCGTAGGCGGTGACGTGGTCAAGACGCGCTTCCTCCGGGCCCGCACAATGCTGCGCGAATCCTTGGCTGAAGAGGTAAAGCCTTATCTAAAAAGCACATTCAGCTTTGCGGGCCCACGCTGCGACGCGGTGGTCAATCACGTGCTCACCGCCCTTCGCGTGCGCGGACTGCTCCGTCCGCATTGACGACCATTCACCGCGAGAAGTTTCACGGTGGTCTGTCCACATATTTGACGAAAAGGAAAATCATGAAAATCGCGAACCTCCTACTATCCAGCGCTTTCCTCTTCGCGGGGCAGGTAGCAGTGGCCCAAGACGCCGCCCCCAACGACGCCCAGATTGCCTCCATTGTGGTAACTGCGAATCAGGTCGATATCGATGCAGGCAAGCTCGCCCAATCCAAGGGCTCCAACAAGGACGTCAAGGCATTCGGCAAACAGATGGTTACAGACCATACCGGTGTCAACAAATCGGCCAGCGCCCTTGTCAAGAAACTGAAAGTGACGCCCGAGGACAACCCGACCAGTCAAAGCCTCAAATCGGGCGGTGAGAAAAATGTCCAGAAACTGAAAGGCCTCAAGGGAGCGGAGTTCGATAGCGCCTACATCGACAACGAGGTCAAGTATCACCAGGCCGTACTCGATGCCATGGATAAAACGTTGATTCCCAGCGCCAAGAACGAAGAGCTGAAGGCACTGCTGGTCAAGGTGCGGCCGGCCTTCGTCGCACACCTGGAGCATGCCAAGCAGATCCAGACAGCCCTTGCCCAGAAGTAACTGTGCCTACCGACCATGCGTAATCGATCGGCTACGTTGCTTTTGACGATGGGATTGCTGTTCGCCGGCCAGGTGGGGAGCGCAAACGCCGGGCCGGCGTCCCATACGGTAACGATGGACAGCATACGGTTTGATCCGCAGGAACTGACCGTCAAGGCGGGCGATACGGTCGTGTGGATCAACAAGGACCCCTTCCCACACACTGTGACGGCACAAGCCGGTGACTTCGACTCAAAGACAATCGCGACCGGGAAGTCATGGAAATATCGGGCCACCAAGGCCGGGGTCTTTCCCTATGTGTGTACCCTGCATCCAACGATGAAGGGGACGCTGCGGGTTGAGTAGACCGGGGTGCCGCGAGCCGCCGTGGGCCTGCTGATTTCGTAGCAAGCAGGCAGGGCGGCGCCAATCGGCGCGGAGGCCTCCGCTGCGGACGCACGGAGCGCGATAACGGGTCTTACCGCGATTCGTCAGAACGCAGTTGTCCCGCGCGCCACCCACGTTTCGCCCCTCCGGATCTCTGCTCGGCCTGACGGAATATTGTCGAGAGACCGCTCCTGCCGCAACGGCTTAAATCCTCCCCGGTTAGCATCTGTTTCTGTATTGCAGGTCGCGGACGTTGCGATGTTGCTGCTTCAAGTTGTCAAGCCATTGCGGGCTGTTCGGTTGTCGCATGGCAGATTCGAGTGATCGCGCTTGGCTCGCCAGCGATGCGTCGCAAGACGATGGAGAGAGAGACTGACCTCTATTAGGTAGGCACTGGTGCGGTTATACTCCGCGCTTTACAACTAACGGGTAATCGACATGGTCGCAGCAACTAAAACAACGACTCAGGTAAGTGCAGTTACCAAGAGGAAGCCTGCCGCAAAGAAGGTGGCCGTGCCAACAAAGAAGGCGAGCGTACTCGCACGTGAGGCTCAGGCAGCGAAGAAGCGCTTGCTGAAGCTGCGCGCCGACACGAAGAAGGCCATCGAGGCGGCAAAGCGCGAGGTTGCGCAGGCGGTGGAAGCCGCAAAGTTCGCGGTCCGCTTTGAAAAGCAAGCCGCGAAGGACAAGCTCGCAGCGAAGAAGGCCAAGGCTGCAGGTACCAGGAAGGCAACGGGCAACAAAGCGGCTACCACGAAATCGCCGACGAAGAAGACCGCGCCCATTAGTAAGGCGGCGGCGAAAGCTGCCCCGAAGACGGCCGCAGTGAAATCCGTGCCGAAGAAACGTGTTTCGGCAAAGAAAGCAGCGCCGACTGTAGCGACAGCTGAAGCGTCGGCGTAATCCTTGCCTCGGCTGGCGTGGATTGTCTTCGCCAGCCGGCCGAATGATGGCAATAGTGCACCGCTGGTGCCCAAAACGGATAGACCGGGAAGGCCAGGGTCCCAGAGGCTTGGCGCTGACGGCTTTTCCCCTTCCAGCTTATCGGGCCTCTAGCTCATGCCTGGTTAGAGCAGCGGACTACTCCGTTGGTGCCGTGTTCGACTCACGGGAGGCCCACCATTCCCGCCAGGCTTACAAAACTCTGTCCTTCATGTCGCGTTCGTCGCCGGACGGCAACGTTAGCCTCTCTTGATTTTACGTTTGTCTACTGCTTGCCGCTGACTGCTTCTGGCACCCACGTGTCATGCCGCTCGTCGCGCGCCATGGCATCTTACAGCGGAGCTTCATGCTGCCAAGCGTGCCCGTTTCTGCGTGCCAGGATTTAGGGGCGGACGATGGTCATTCATGGGTGAGGATCTCTTTTCTTGGCGCCCCACTTGCCGCCTATAGCCAGTCATTCGTTAATTCAGGCATTCGTTGGCCTGAAAGAATTATTAGCTTCTCTCTGAGGAGTGGAGAACGAATACCTTGCGGGCCGACTTTAGAATGCGTATAAGTCAAAGGTGACTGGAAAATTGGAGGCAACGATGGCGACGTATCAAGAACTGATGGCGCGGAAGCAAGCGTTGGAAGTACAGATCGAAGAGGCCCGCGCGAACGAAGTCGCGAGCGTCATCGAGCAGATTCGCGGCCTGATGACTCAGTATGGTCTGTCTCCGGAAGACATCGCGCCGCGCCGCCGTCGGGGCCGCCCCGCCGGTGCCGCATCCGCCCCCGTGGAAAAGGAGCCGCTGCCACCAAAGTATCTGGATCCCAAGACCGGAAAAACGTGGTCGGGACGCGGCCGCGCGCCGGCTTGGCTGGGCAAGCGGCCCGAGCGCTTCCTCATTCCGCAGGAATAACCGGTCGCCCAGCGTCTTTCGAGGACGCCGGCGACCCGATCGAGGTGCAGGCGCGGTAATTTTCACGAGCCCACATGAGGCATGCGTGGCGTCGACTGAAATTGCTGATCGCGGGGCGACCGCCACGCGGACGGTCAACGTTGTCTCGATACGGTGGCGCAAAAAAAGGCTCTCAAACCGGTGGAAGAGAGCCTTTGAACGTCCAAGAAGAAATCGGGTAACCACGATGAGTTGCCCATGTTCAGTATCCGCCAAGGCACCTGGGCGCGCAATCTGCCCGCCACCTACGACGGGGCGCGGCGGATCCCAAAAAAATGAGCCCGCTCTTGCTGCCGGCCGCCTCAACCGTCCCGGTAAGGTCTGCCAATGCAGGGTATGGTGAAGTAAGCACCACTTAATACAGACATCGGCGCGGATATTGCGCCAACGGCCATGTCGCGCTGCAGATGCTCAGTCATTTCGACATGCCGCTGACGCCGCGCTTTCTCGCGGTAGCGCCGATCAGCCACGTCACCGGCACCAATTTCGTACCGACACTGCTGCGCGGCGGCACAGTCCACCTGATGGCGCGCTTCATCCGGAGGAGATGGCCGCCACCATCGCACGCGAACGCATCAACGCGACGATGATGGTGCCGACCATGGTCTCTGGGCTGCTGGACCATCCTCGCTTGGATGCCTTTGACCTGTCTTCGCTGGAAACGCTGCTGTACGCTGGCGCGCCAATGTCGCGCCAGCGCCTGATCGAAGGTATCGAGCACGTGGGACCGGTGTTCTGCCAGCTATATGGCCAGTCCGAATGCTCGCTGATCACCGCGCTGCGCAAGGTAGACCATGACCTTTCGCAGCCTGCGCTGATGGATGCCTGCGGCTTCCCGCTGGCCGGCAGCGAGGTCCGCCTGCTCGACGAGAACAACCGCGAAGTGGCGCCCGGCCAGCCCGGCGAGATCTGCGTGCGCAGCCCCGCCGCGATGAGCGGCTACTGGCGCCAGCCGGAACTGACTGAGCAGGCCTTTGCCGGCGGCTGGCTCCATACCGGCAACATTGCCGTCGCCGATGCGTGCGGGCGGCTGTATATCGTCGACAGCAAGAAGGACATGATCGTCAGCGGCGGCTTCAACGTGTATCCGCGTGAAGTCGAGGATGCGCTGGCCACGCATCCGGCCGTCAGCATGGGCGCCGTGATCGGCGTGCCCGATCCCAAGTGGGGCGAGGCGGTGACCGCCTTCGTGGTGTTGCGCGCGGGCAAGTCAGCCACGCCGGAGGAACTGATCCACCACGTCAAAGCGCTCAAGGGCAGCGTCAACACGCCCAAGCGCGTGGAGATCGTCAATGCCCTGCCGCTGACCGCGCTGGGCAAGCTCGACAAGAAAGCCCTGCGCGCCCGCCACTGGAGCGACCAGGGCCGCAATGTCGCCTGATCCAGCATTCCCTTTCTTCGCTTCCGTCCGCATCGATATGAACGCTACTACTGCCTACGGCCAACGCCTGCCGCAGTCGATCGCCCGGCGCCTGGCGGCGTCGGCCTGTTATCAGCGCAGGTGCTGGGCTGCGACCTGGCGTACATGGGCACCAAGTTCATCGCCACGCGCGAAAGCATGGTCGTCGACGGCTACAAGGACATGCTGATCGGCAGCGAACTGGACGATGTGCTGCTGTCGCGCGCTTTTACAGGACTGGAGACCAACACGTTGCGCCCCTCGCTTGTGGCCAGCGGGCTCGACCCGGCTAACCTGCCGACTGACATGACCGAGGAGCGCGTCAATGCGCTGTACGGCAGCCGGGGCGCGGCGGACATCAAGCGCTGGCGCGATATCTGGAGCGCGGGGCACTCAGTGTCCGGCGTCGGCCAGATCGAATCGGTGGGTGAGTTGGTGGCGCGCACGCGGCAGGAATTCCACGCGGCACGTGAGGCGGCGTACCAGGCGTTGGCGCCGGCGGCTTGCGGCTGACGCGATTTGCGAGGCGGGCGCGGCGATGTGTCGCGCCGCGCCTTCAACCCTTTTGGCGGTAACGCACGGCGTCAACAACACCGAATTTCAACGGAAGGACTGACGGCGGCGTGCGCGAGGTAAAAGCACACTCACAGATCCGATCGATGTTGGCCGGGGACGCGGCTTACTTCGTCGGTTATCGGCGCTGGACGTTCTGTAGTCGTTGTGTCGTCCCGGTCCTCAAGCACTGCAATATCCCAGCAGGATATGAATAGGGCAGCGATGAGGGGGCCAATCACAAAGCCATTGATGCCAAAGACGGACATTCCGCCCACCGTCGAAATCAGCACGACCCAGTCTGGTAACTTCGTGTCCTTGCCAACGAGGATCGGGCGCACTACGTTATCCACTACGCCGATTACCAAGGTGCCGAAGATAAGCAGCACAATCCCCTTCCAGAAGGGGCCTGCCAGCAGAAAATAGACGGCGACTGGCCCCCACACGAGCGCAGCACCGATGGCGGGCAAAAGCGAGAGGAACGCCATCAGCGTGCCCCAAAGCAAAACCCCATTGATTCCTAGCATCATGAACGCCACGCCACCGAGGAACCCTTGGGCGGCGGCCACCGCGACGTTACCTTTGACCGTGGCGCGGATCACGGTGGTGAACCGGCTGAGCAACCTGCGAGCGTGCGCATCATCAAGTGGTACCGCCACGCGAATGCGGCGAGAGAGTATGGTGCCGTCGCGCAGCAGAAAAAAGACCAGATACAGCATGATGCCGAAGCCGATGGCAAACTGAAGCGTGTTCTGGCCAATCGTAACCGCCTGTGTCGCCATGAACTGGCTGATTCGGGCTGCGCCTTCGGTTAGTTTCGCCTGCAATCCCGCCACGTCTGCTAACCCGACCTGGTCGAGCCAGTTCTGCACCGAGTGTGGGAGAGCCCGCACAGCCGTCCGGAAATACAGAGCGAAATCCCATTGGCCGGTCTTGATCTGGTTGTAGGCGAACGCAGCTTCCTGTGCGAGCGCGGCAGCCATCAAACCTACCGGAAGAATGACCATCAGAACGCAGAACAAGAGGGTCGTCAGCGCCGCAAGATTCGGCCGGTTGCCGAACCTGACCGTCAACTTGCGCTGCAGCGGCTGGAAGATGACCGCAAGAATCGTACCCCAAAAAATCGCACTGAAGAAAGGAAGCAGGATCCAGACGAACGCAACCGAGACCGTGAACAGCAGAATGTAGAAGCCTTTCAAGTTACGCATATTGTTGTCCATTGTGTCGGGGGCAAGCCGGTGTTTGCTCTGTCAGGAGTACGATGTGCGGGCAGCGCCGAGGCTCGGCGTGCTCACTCCTAGCGGTTGTGTAAATGGACCCAGCAGCACGGCGTTGGCCGGGAAAAATGCAACACAGAAGGGGCCGCCAGGACCTCTACCCGATCAATCTGCTACTTTATATATGGTCTACCGGTTGGGCCGGGCACTCTGCAAGTTCTTGTATTAGTCGCGGGAGCCGCAAGGAGAAAAACACCCCGTCGGCCTTCTTGTGCCGGCGGGGTGAAACGCGCGGCGTTCCGGGGAGGAAGATCAATTGCGCCGCGCGTTTTCAGCCTAAGTGCTTCGCATCACGCACTCTCTGGTGTTATGTGCGGGACCGCACAGAGTCTTTTCTGCTGGCGTGAAATGGAGCAGCGCAAAGTCGTTAGCCGCATGTTGCCGAAGCGCACGGGTGCGGCTCGCGCTGCGACTTGCCAGTCCTCGGCCCGCGGACGGCGGCGAGACCACCATCCAGGTGCTTGAAGGGGATTTGGCGTAAAGGGCAATCCAAGAGCTATATGCGGGCCCATGAACGGCTCGGGCCGCCAGGCTCGGCCGAGCACCCATGCCGCTAAACGCTGCGAAATTCACGCCGACAAGCTTTACAGCTTGTTCCCGGCATCAGGAGGGCGCGAGGCCATGTGCTGCGGCGAGGTCGTTGTAGAACTCGTGGCCCTCGCTCATCAACGCCGCAACCACCGGATGCCGGCAGTAGGCCGGTCGTCAGGCTTGCAGCGGCTCTCAGCGTCCATCGCTCACAGCTAACCGATCTGGCGCAGCGCCTCGGTGTTGACCTCGTTTTTTGAGCTTGGCTTTCGTGCAGACTATTTGTGCCTGACGGACGTGGACAAGCTGTCGATAACTGCCCTGGCCGACGATAGTGCAAGGTCGATGGCAGCGTGGGGTGTGGGCGCATGATGCGGCAGAAGCGCCGGCACCAGCCTTAGTGAGCCACTGCCCGCGCTGACCTGAGTAACGGTCGCTGTTGCGAGGAAGGTTGGCTGTGCCGCGCCGGGGTCGAGGGCATCTTCGGATGAGCGGCGTACAATTGCCGACACCTTGAAGCCCTTATAGATCGAGTTATTCTGAGACATGTTGGTCTCCTTTCAGCAATCAGCATACGCTGTTCGCTGCACGGCGTCCGATTTTCAATAGCGTTGGGACGCGACACGCAGGTGCCATCGTCTGCGAGCGCAGCCAGCAAGACATTGGGCGAGTACCTCAGCAAGAGCCTTGCTGCACGAGTGTTGTACTGACAGCATTGCCCGCGCACGCCCCCCCAGCGCGATTACGGCCGAGACGGTCGGCTTCGTCAAACTTTACTTTCCGGTCTTCCTGCTGGGTGGGGTATTCGGCAAGACGATCGAGCTCTCCGGCATTTCCAAGTCCATCCTTCTTCTTGATGTTCGTCACCTACCGCAGCTTCAGCGTGATCTTGCTCGCGCCGGTCGCCGCGTTCGGCGCCGTGCTGCTGACCGACTCGGCCTTGAAGGAACCCGCGGGCGGCGACCAGCTCGGTGCTCATCCAGGTAGTGGGTCGATGCAAAAGTGACAAAAGAGGCTCTTTCAAATTCTTTTCAAAAACGCTTGCAAGCCAGGCATGGAGGCATTACTATTCGCCCCCCCCCCCGTTCGCAAAGCACCGCGCAACGGAGGTGGGAAAAGACTTGCAAGGGAGTTGCAAGGATTAACTCGAGAGAGCGTGCTTTCCAGAATAAGGAATTTCTCGAAAACAGTTGCTTTATCGCAGAAAACTCTTTAAGATCTCTCTTCTTCGCTGCTGACAAAGCAGCGACGCGACAAGCAAAGCGAATCGCGACAGGCTCTTTAACAAACAAACACCGATAAGTGTGGGCGCTTGATAACGGATGCGGAAGACTTCGGTCTTTTAGCTTGCAAGTTATAAAGTGCTCGCACAGCAAAACGTGACTGGATCTTCGGATCTGGTCAGTCAGTTTTCTGAGAGTGAGCGACCGCTCGAAAGAGCGAGGGCCCGCGAGGGTCCACACAGAGATTGAACTGAAGAGTTTGATCCTGGCTCAGATTGAACGCTGGCGGCATGCCTTACACATGCAAGTCGAACGGCAGCACGGGCTTCGGCCTGGTGGCGAGTGGCGAACGGGTGAGTAATACATCGGAACGTGCCCTGTAGTGGGGGATAACTAGTCGAAAGATTAGCTAATACCGCATACGACCTGAGGGTGAAAGCGGGGGACCGCAAGGCCTCGCGCTACAGGAGCGGCCGATGTCTGATTAGCTAGTTGGTGGGGTAAGAGCCTACCAAGGCGACGATCAGTAGCTGGTCTGAGAGGACGATCAGCCACACTGGGACTGAGACACGGCCCAGACTCCTACGGGAGGCAGCAGTGGGGAATTTTGGACAATGGGGGCAACCCTGATCCAGCAATGCCGCGTGTGTGAAGAAGGCCTTCGGGTTGTAAAGCACTTTTGTCCGGAAAGAAATGGCCTGGGTGAATACCCCGGGTCGATGACGGTACCGGAAGAATAAGCACCGGCTAACTACGTGCCAGCAGCCGCGGTAATACGTAGGGTGCGAGCGTTAATCGGAATTACTGGGCGTAAAGCGTGCGCAGGCGGTTTTGTAAGACAGGCGTGAAATCCCCGAGCTTAACTTGGGAATGGCGCTTGTGACTGCAAGGCTAGAGTATGTCAGAGGGGGGTAGAATTCCACGTGTAGCAGTGAAATGCGTAGAGATGTGGAGGAATACCGATGGCGAAGGCAGCCCCCTGGGACGTCACTGACGCTCATGCACGAAAGCGTGGGGAGCAAACAGGATTAGATACCCTGGTAGTCCACGCCCTAAACGATGTCAACTAGTTGTTGGGGATTCATTTCTTCAGTAACGTAGCTAACGCGTGAAGTTGACCGCCTGGGGAGTACGGTCGCAAGATTAAAACTCAAAGGAATTGACGGGGACCCGCACAAGCGGTGGATGATGTGGATTAATTCGATGCAACGCGAAAAACCTTACCTACCCTTGACATGCCACTAACGAAGCAGAGATGCATTAGGTGCCCGAAAGGGAAAGTGGACACAGGTGCTGCATGGCTGTCGTCAGCTCGTGTCGTGAGATGTTGGGTTAAGTCCCGCAACGAGCGCAACCCTTGTCTTTAGTTGCTACGCAAGAGCACTCTAGAGAGACTGCCGGTGACAAACCGGAGGAAGGTGGGGATGACGTCAAGTCCTCATGGCCCTTATGGGTAGGGCTTCACACGTCATACAATGGTGCGTACAGAGGGTTGCCAACCCGCGAGGGGGAGCCAATCCCAGAAAACGCATCGTAGTCCGGATCGTAGTCTGCAACTCGACTACGTGAAGCTGGAATCGCTAGTAATCGCGGATCAGCATGCCGCGGTGAATACGTTCCCGGGTCTTGTACACACCGCCCGTCACACCATGGGAGTGGGTTTTGCCAGAAGTAGTTAGCCTAACCGCAAGGAGGGCGATTACCACGGCAGGGTTCATGACTGGGGTGAAGTCGTAACAAGGTAGCCGTATCGGAAGGTGCGGCTGGATCACCTCCTTTCAGAGCGTGCATCCGAAGTTGAGCGTTCACACTTATCGGTAGTTTGTGGTTAAGGCCAGGCTGGTTGGCCAAATGGAAGCACTCGGCGAACGAGTGCTTCCATTTGGCATTGCCAAGCGATCTAACGATCGGCTGTTCTTTAACAATATGGGATGTAGTAAAGGTGTCGCGCGAGCGTTGATGAGACGCTGCAGTACCAACGCGATACCGGGTTGTGATTGTATCAACCAAAATGTATTTAAGTGATCGAAAGATGACTTGGAATACGGCACAAATGCGAGAACTCATCCTGTAGCGAGGTCTTCGAGCGATCGAGACACACTCGTTATAGGGTCAAGCGAACAAGTGCATGTGGTGGATGCCTTGGCGATCACAGGCGATGAAGGACGCGGTAGCCTGCGAAAAGCTTCGGGGAGCTGGCAAACAAGCTTTGATCCGGAGATGTCCGAATGGGGAAACCCGGCCCGTATGGGTCATCCCACACTGAATTCATAGGTGTGGGAAGCGAACGCGGCGAACTGAAACATCTAAGTAGCTGCAGGAACAGAAATCAACCGAGATTCCCAAAGTAGTGGCGAACGAAATGGGAACAGCCTTGTACTCTTTAGCAGCATTGTTAGCAGAACGGGATGGAAAGCCCGGCCCTAGCAGGTGATAGCCCTGTATGCGAAAACAGCGTTGTGGAACTAGGTGTACGACAAGTAGGGCGGGACACGTGAAATCCTGTCTGAAGATGGGGGGACCATCCTCCAAGGCTAAATACTCGTGATCGACCGATAGTGAACCAGTACCGTGAGGGAAAGGCGAAAAGAACCCCGGGAGGGGAGTGAAATAGATCCTGAAACCGCATGCATACAAACAGTCGGAGCCCTTTCGGGGGTGACGGCGTACCTTTTGTATAATGGGTCAGCGACTTACATTCAGTGGCAAGCTTAACCGATTAGGGAAGGCGTAGCGAAAGCGAGTCCGAACAGGGCGTTGAGTCGCTGGGTGTAGACCCGAAACCAGATGATCTATCCATGGCCAGGTTGAAGGTGCGGTAACACGTACTGGAGGACCGAACCCACTAACGTTGAAAAGTTAGGGGATGAGCTGTGGATAGGGGTGAAAGGCTAAACAAATCTGGAAATAGCTGGTTCTCTCCGAAAACTATTTAGGTAGTGCCTCGTGTGTCACCTTCGGGGGTAGAGCACTGTCATGGTTGGGGGGTCTATTGCTGATTACCCCGCCATAGCAAACTCCGAATACCGAAGAGTGCAATCACGGGAGACAGACATCGGGTGCTAACGTCCGGTGTCAAGAGGGAAACAACCCAGACCGCCAGCTAAGGTCCCCAAGATTGGCTAAGTGGGAAACGAAGTGGGAAGGCTAAAACAGTCAGGAGGTTGGCTTAGAAGCAGCCACCCTTTAAAGAAAGCGTAATAGCTCACTGATCGAGTCGTCCTGCGCGGAAGATGTAACGGGGCTAAGCCAGTCACCGAAGCTGCGGACGCACGCAAGTGCGTGGTAGGAGAGCGTTCTGTAAGCCTGTGAAGGTGTCTTGTAAAGGATGCTGGAGGTATCAGAAGTGCGAATGCTGACATGAGTAGCGATAAAGGGGGTGAAAGGCCCCCTCGCCGTAAGCCCAAGGTTTCCTACGCAACGTTCATCGGCGTAGGGTGAGTCGGCCCCTAAGGCGAGGCAGAGATGCGTAGCTGATGGGAAGCAGGTTAATATTCCTGCACCGTCGTATGATGCGATGGGGGGACGGATCGCGGAAGGTTGTCCGGGTGTTGGAAGTCCCGGTCCCTGCATTGGAGAAGGCGCTCAGGCAAATCCGGGCGCGGAATTCAAGGATGCGGGGCGAGCGGCCTAGTGCTGCGAAGCAATTGGAAGTGGTTCCAAGAAAAGCCTCTAAGCTTCAGTCATACGAGACCGTACCGCAAACCGACACAGGTGGGCGAGATGAGTATTCTAAGGCGCTTGAGAGAACTCGGGAGAAGGAACTCGGCAAATTGGTACCGTAACTTCGGGATAAGGTACGCCCTGGTAGCTTGACTGGCCTGCGCCAGAAGGGTGACGGGGTTGCAATAAAATGGTGGCTGCGACTGTTTAATAAAAACACAGCACTCTGCAAACACGAAAGTGGACGTATAGGGTGTGACGCCTGCCCGGTGCCGGAAGATTAAATGATGGGGTGCAAGCTCTTGATTGAAGTCCCGGTAAACGGCGGCCGTAACTATAACGGTCCTAAGGTAGCGAAATTCCTTGTCGGGTAAGTTCCGACCTGCACGAATGGCGTAACGATGGCCACACTGTCTCCTCCCGAGACTCAGCGAAGTTGAAGTGTTTGTGATGATGCAATCTCCCCGCGGCTAGACGGAAAGACCCCATGAACCTTTACTGTAGCTTTGCATTGGACTTTGAACCGATCTGTGTAGGATAGGTGGGAGGCTTTGAAGCGTGGACGCTAGTTCACGTGGAGCCGTCCTTGAAATACCACCCTGGTTTGTTTGAGGTTCTAACCTTGGCCCGTGAATCCGGGTCGGGGACAGTGCATGGTAGGCAGTTTGACTGGGGCGGTCTCCTCCCAAAGTGTAACGGAGGAGTTCGAAGGTACGCTTGGTACGGTCGGACATCGTACCTAAAGTGCAATGGCAAAAGCGTGCTTAACTGCGAGACCGACAAGTCGAGCAGGTGCGAAAGCAGGACATAGTGATCCGGTGGTTCTGAATGGAAGGGCCATCGCTCAACGGATAAAAGGTACTCTGGGGATAACAGGCTGATACCGCCCAAGAGTTCATATCGACGGCGGTGTTTGGCACCTCGATGTCGGCTCATCTCATCCTGGGGCTGTAGCCGGTCCCAAGGGTATGGCTGTTCGCCATTTAAAGAGGTACGTGAGCTGGGTTTAAAACGTCGTGAGACAGTTTGGTCCCTATCTGCCGTGGGCGTTGGAATCTTGACGGGGGCTGCTCCTAGTACGAGAGGACCGGAGTGGACGTACCGCTGGTGTACCTGTTGTCTCGCCAGAGGCATCGCAGGGTAGCTATGTACGGAAGAGATAACCGCTGAAAGCATCTAAGCGGGAAACTCGCCTGAAGATGAGGATTCCCTGGAGGCTTGACCTCCTTGAAGGGTCGTTCGAGACCAGGACGTTGATAGGCTGGGTGTGGAAGCGCAGTAATGCGTTAAGCTAACCAGTACTAATTGCCCGTAAGGCTTGATCCTATAACCAGTGTGTTTTACCTGGTGGGTGTGATCGCGACTGTGCCGAAACAGTTGACACAAGACGCACAACCCCAACTACATCCCTATTCGCAGCGTTGGCCTCAACCCCAGCGTTGCAACCCCTTATGCCTGGTGACCATAGCGAGTTGGAACCACCCCTTCCCATCCCGAACAGGTCCGTGAAACGACTCCGCGCCGATGATAGTGCGGATTACCCGTGTGAAAGTAGGTCATCGCCAGGCTCTTATACCGCAAAACCCCTCGACAGCTGATGCTGCGAGGGGTTTTGTCTTTGGCGGTTCGGAAGCGTTTGCCGACTTGGAGAATGGCGCAGCACCGCCGCACCCTGCTATTGGCCGGTGCGCAGCGCCAGCTCCATGGCAATCTACAGCGTAAGCGTCCGCCCACCCGTCGTGCAAGAGGAAGAGGGCGTGCCAAACCAGTGTTTGCGCCACCTGCGGTGCGCCGCTAGCCTGCAAGGGTCACCATCGGCTGGTCTTTCGACACAGCGTTCGGGAGCTGTCGATTGACAGTCCCGGGCTGTATCCCTGTTGGGTAATCGGTGTTGCGACAACTCCCGGGCGCCTGCCATGGCCCTTGTGATAGCGGGCATATCCCCTTCTCAAAGAAAATGGGCCGTGATCCGCCGGCCTAAACTTCCTTCGTGTCGAATATGAGCATGTCAACGCCGGCTTGGGCAAAATTGGCCACGTCAGCTGCTGCTGCGGCACCCTCGGGCGAAGCCATTGCCTGCTGGAGCGCCACCGGCGAATCGAAGCTCAGCACCGCAACCAGGTGAAACGGCGAATCGCCGCCCGGGCTTGCAACCGGACCGCTGCTGACCTCGTAGCGTCGCAGGCCGGGGATCTTCTTGGCGATCGGAACATGGGTCGAGAAGTAATATGAATCGAAGGCTGCCGTGTCCGCAGGCTTCTTGTATAGCACCACTAGCTTTGCCATCGCGATTTCTCCAAACGTGAGTGAGTAGAGCCTGAGCTTGCTAGAGCATCTACCCTACAGCGTGTGAACCCCATTTCTGTCAGGACACGCATCGTCCAGTGCGCTCGATGCATAACGGTACAAAACCGTGGTTCGCAGCGGGTTCCGGCGTCGCTTGACAGGGGCATGGCTTGGGGCACGCGCTGTGGAACGCGACGGCGTCACGTCCATTCGCCTGACCGCCGCTTCCGCGACAACTACCAGATCCCGATCATGCAGTATTGCTCAGCTTAACGTTGGCACACGCGCAGGACCGAACGAGGAATACCTTATCAGCAACGTCGGGACGACTGAGGCCTTTTGAGCAGGCCTGGCAAGCCCTGCAGGTTGCCGTCCCGCGCGGTGTGTAAGGTGTGGCCCAACGACGCCGGGAGAGACTCCCTACAAGCGATTGATCAGTACAGCCATCGATGCAACCGGCTAGCAGCCCGCCCGTTGCCCTGCACACCGGCCAGTCTTTGGTATTTTGCTTACGAGGGCGCGAGCTGGGTTCGTGCAAGCTCGCTCACCCTGGTATGGGATTGTCGTGCTAGCCACAGATATTACGGCCGCTGTGGCGAGCGACGCTCCGTTTGGTCTTCGGCACAAGCTGGCTGACTCTTACCGAATGCGGCGCACGGCTTCGAGCATGGAATGCCCCTGACTTGTCAGGCGGGGGTAGGCATCGCCGCTATCATGACCATGCTCCAGCGTGACCAGCTTGTGAACCAACAAGGTGTCCAATTGCTCGGGCTCGAGGTCGTCGATATCCTGCGCGTCGCCAAGCAGCAATAGCGCGGCGATTTCATGGGGGCTTAGCATGTCGGTCTCCTTTGTCGTGGTTGGAAAAACGAACTACGACTGCTGCCCCGAGCCCGATTCCACAGTGGACCGTGACGACGGCAATGGGTGCATCGGTGCGAGGAGCGCTGGGAGCGTACACCGAACGGCCACAATAGACTCCTTTGTCGCCTGCATCAAGCCCGATATATGCGGCAATGCAGCAGAGTGAAGCAGCGCCTGAGTACCGGAAGGTTGGTTGACGCGAGGCTACTGGCAGAATTGCGTGGCGCCGCGGGGAGCGGAACAGGCATACCAGGCCAAACATTCTCGTGACGACTGATCTGCTGTTTTGGCCGAGGGCGGCCACGGGCGGGACAGCCGCTGAAGCGACGCAAGGCTGCACTGAATTGCGCCGCGCCAGTTCCGTCGCGGCAATGAGCGCCCTGGCCTGATTTCGCCATAGGCTGCCGGGCTGCAGCTGTGCGAGCCCAACCCACGGCTTGCTCGCCATAGATCTCCCAGCCGAGAGTGAGGTTGCATTTACGATGGGCACCGGTAATCCCTAGTCGTAGTTCATCAGGGCCTTCTGACCATCCGAGATGACGGGGGTGCACTTGATCTTATGCGGCCCCGCCTCTAATTTCTCTCCCTGTTCTCCGTCTCTTCGGAAAGATGACTAGAACATGCTCACGGCTATTGGCCCCGAAGCGCGGCCGATGTCCCTCGTGGAGGATGCAAGTCTTAACCACTGAAATCCGCGTGGCATGCCTCGCCCCCAGCCCTGACGCCTTACTTATATTGGTGCCTCATCAGACCAATGCGCGGATAGGTCCGGAGTTACGTCTCAAGATACGACTGCCGAACCCGATTGGGGCGAAGCTGGTTGACGACCTGTGCTATTTGACGGCGTTATGCGCTTCGTTTGCGATCCCGCGTAGCGCTTGAAACCGGCCAATGCTCTTGCCTTATCCACTGCACTAAGCAACTAAAGGGTTCACGGCACACCAAGTTTCTACTGAAGCGCTAGAGTGGCGGACCGGATGCGCCTGATACCTGAACGTAGCGCACACTCAAGCTCTGTTGTGCATTCGAGTAGTGTATAAACTATTATGAATTTCAATGTTCGTTACCCAAAGGAAGACACAGCATGCCTTCATACAAGGAACTCATTGCACAAAAAGAAGCACTCGAGGCGCAACTGCACGAGGCGCGTGCCAACGAAGTCGCCGGCGTTATCGAGCAGATTCAAACCTGGATGGCTGAGTATGACCTGACGGTTGACGACATCACCAAACGCCGTCGCGGCCGTCCGGCCGGCAGCGGTGCCGCAAAGCCAAAATCCGAACTGCCTCCGAAGTATCGGGACCCCAAAACGGGTAAGACCTGGTCAGGTCGCGGTCGGGCACCGGCGTGGCTTGGAAAGAATCCGAACAGGTTCTTGATTGCTGAGGAGTGAGCTTCGGCGGGCGTTACTGAGGCCCAACCAGAATGCTATATCCCGAACCCCGGCACGCATAGCGGCGGGGTTTTTTTGCAAGCGAAGCGAAGTAAGAGAGGTCCCGACGAAACTCCGCACATGCAAACGCCAAGGGTAGGGCGGAGAGTATATCGTCCCAAAAAGTCTCTGGGCCTGCCAGACAGCATCATCCTCAGCCGTCAGTAGACGAACATCGGAATGGGGTCAAAGTCGAAATGTGCTGCTGCGTACATGGCATTGCACGCCCATACTTCTTCCCCGTCCTTATAAAAGGTTACCCATTTGCCATCGCTGATGCATTTGGCTCCGGGGAAGACCTCATCATGGCCGTTTGGACCGTCCAGCGGAAAGGGCGCGTGTGGCGTGGCCCAGTAGTGGCCGTTCGGTAAAGCCGTGATCGATTTTCGGGACATTCTCTTCAGCAACGCAACGCGGTATAAGTCAACGCACCATCCAACCCGCCGCGGCGGAACGGATTGTGTCAACCCTGCAACGGCGTGACTCCGTAACGAGACATCCTCGTGTAGTCTCACGGCAAATCGCCTCATGCTTTAGATGCAATTTCGCCATGGCGCAATACCTCCAGATTGCAGTTCGAGCCTTCAGCGTCAGCGCCATCATTGTGATCGTCGCCATTGTCTCCCGGCAAGTCTATCTGTGGGTCTCGGCTGAGGCTGGCATTGCCGACGCTGAGAAGGATCGCACGCCAACGTTGTTGATCCGGTGCGAGGCCATGCACAGCCGCCTGCAGAATCGGCATATTTCCGAAGACGCTGCGAGTGCTGACGAGGCGCCGCGTGCCCGGTGTATGGAGTCCTGAACTCGCAGCAATCCTAACCCCTGTGCAATTCCCCCCTGCGACGCCGCAGAGCAAAATAATCGAAGAAGCACATTTCGCAGCTGGATGCTGCTTAGAGCATTTTTTGCGTCCTGATGGTGCCGCAGGCGCAGGCAATGGTAGTCACGATGGCTTCCGAAGCAACTTGTACGAGATGCAAGCCAATGTCACCGGGTCAATTCGATGATGCGTGCTGCTGCTTCGGTCATGCGGTGAAACGTTGTGGCCGCGTGCTGGCCGCGATGTAGAGCGGGTGCTTTGGACTGCCGTCCTTGTTCAGGCCGAGGTGATAGAGCAGCTTTCCTCGCCCGCGCATGCGGATCATCCGCAGCACCTCTGCTGCACGCGCCGGCGCCGCCTTGTGGGCGCCCCAGGCGCAGATCACGAGTGAGCAACGGTCCAGCGTATCCATGACGGCGCAGTTGGCGGTGTCCTCGTGCCCGATCGGCTCCGGATGTGTCAGCAGGCCGTCCGGATCGGTAGAGCGCAACGGGAACAGGTTGACCACCTCTAGCCGGCCGTACTTGCCAGCCAGCGCGCGCTGCAGGCACCGGGTGATCGTCGGGTCGTTGACCTGATGGTCAGCGGTCGACGGGTTCAGCATGATGAAGCCCAGGGCCGGGCGGCTGCAGTCCCACTCGCGCCAGAGCCGGTACCGGTACTGCTCGCAGTCCGAGACGATGCAGCCGGCCTCGCCATCGAGTGTCTGGGTGGTCAGATGCTTCATGCTACGATTTCCCTTCCAGATCGGAGGTCGTCATGACAATTGAAAGCTACCAGGGATACACCGTCCGCGGCTTTGCAAAGCAGCTTGGCGATGGATCCTTCGAGGCAGCCGGTGCAGTTGAAAAGGCTGGTCGCGTCGTGGAAGGCTCTGATCCCTTGGGGTATTACCCCTCGTTTGAGCGTGCTACGGCAGCCGGGATCGCTTGGGCGAAGGCCTGGGTTGACGATCACGGCTGAACCCTCCGAAATTCCACCACCCACACCCGCGGATTGGCCTTTCACGTGCCCGCGGGCACGGTGGATTACTTCCGCGTTGGATCCGGCGGCGGAGAAATGGTATCGGTCTCCAGCCAGGGTGGACGGGCATCGCGTTTGTTTGCCCGGATCGACGAGGTG
Organism: Cupriavidus sp. PB-02; assembly: GCF_058252315.1. Taxonomy (NCBI): domain Bacteria; kingdom Pseudomonadati; phylum Pseudomonadota; class Betaproteobacteria; order Burkholderiales; family Burkholderiaceae; genus Cupriavidus; species Cupriavidus sp. PB-02. Next base: position 1,112,788 of record NZ_JBXPSX010000003.1, on the reverse strand, counting down.
GTAGCACCCGGGCAGGCCGACGTGGAGAGGCTCGTTGCCTGGCACAGGAGTGTGGCGTGACGATTGCGGGCTGAGGCCCGTGCCGCCACGGCCATCCCAGATGACCCGAATAACTCACGCGGGCTTGGTCCGCGTGCCATCCCCGGACACCAGCAGCGGCAGCAACGCATCCCGCTTCTCCAGCAGGTGCCGCTTCAAGATCGACGCCAACCGTTTCCCGTCCCGCGCCTCCAGCGCCTTGATCATGTCTTCATGATCGTCGATCGCCTGGTCCCACTTGCCGCTTTGCTGGTTGGAACGCAGGCGCATGGCGTGCAGGCGTCGATTGATCGACTGATAGGTCTGCCGCAACGCTGAATTGCGCGCCGCTTCGTTGATGCGGTCGTGGATCTGCTGGTTGCGGCTGTAGTACCCAGGCAGGTCGTTCTGTGCGCGGCAGACCAGCATCGCGTAGTGCAAGGCCTTGATCTCCGCCAGCTCGGTGGGCGAGATGCGCTCGCAGGCTAGTTCGCCCGAGAAGGCTTCCAGGCCGCTCATCAGCTCGAAGTTCTCCCACACTTCTGACTCGCTCATGCGTGAAATGCTCGCGCCGCGGTTGGGGGACAGGTCGACCAGGCCCTCTGCCGCAAGCACCTTGAACGCCTCTCGCAAGGGTGTGCGGGAAATACCCAGCCGTTCACATAACTCACGTTCATTCAGCTTGGTGCCGGGGGCAAGGATGCCTTCCACCACGAACTTGCGCAGGTGCTCGACCACTGCGTCATGCAGTCTTGGGCGGGCCAGTCTCGGCAGCGCGGGGGCGGGCTCGGGCGTGTCGATCTCGCCCATGTAGCATGAATTTTGCATTCAATATCCTCTTTGCGGTTTGTAGCGATTCTATTGCACCTTCCTTTCTTCGCTAAATATCGGGGTAAATACCAAGAATTGGAGCAAAATTTCGGCTTTTACCTCCTAAGTCCGGCTGCTATAGTAGATTGCATTCAAAATTCATTATTCAACAAGGAGGCGCTACTTCCATGATCCATCTCGACTTCCACCCCGCTGGCCGCCACTTCCTGCAGATCCCCGGACCGAGCCCGGTGCCGGACCGGATCCTGCGTGCGATGAGCTATCCGACCATCGACCACCGCGGCCCGGAGTTCGGCGCGCTGGGCCGCAGGGTGCTGGCCGACATCAAGAAGATCTTCAAGACCCAGCACCCGGTGATCATCTATCCGGCCTCGGGCACGGGTGCCTGGGAAGCCGCGTTGACCAATACGCTCAGCCCCGGCGATCACGTCCTGATGTTTGAAACGGGTCACTTCGCGACCCTGTGGAAGAAGATGGCCGAAGCGCTGGGCCTGAAGCCGGAGTTCCTGGGCCTGCCGGGTATCGAAGGGTGGCGCCGGGGTGTGCAGGCAGACATCATCGAAGCCCGTCTGCGCCAGGACACCGGCCATGCCATCAAGGCGGTGTGCGTGGTGCACAACGAGACCTCGACGGGTGTGACCTCGGATATCGCTTCGGTGCGCAGGGCCATCGACGCCGCCGGCCACCCGGCGCTGCTGCTGGTGGACACGATCTCCGGGCTGGCTTCGGCCGATTACCGGCACGATGAGTGGGGCGTGGATGTCACCGTTTCGGGCTCGCAGAAGGGCCTGATGCTGCCGCCGGGGATCAGCTTCAACGCGCTCTCGCCCAAGGCGATTGCCGCCAGCCAGACGGCCAGGCTGCCGCGCGCGTTCTGGGGCTGGGCGGAGATCCTCGAGGCCAACAAGAACGGTTACTGGCCGTACACCCCGAACACGAACCTGCTCTACGGACTGTCCGAGGCGCTCGACATGATCCTGGGCGAGGGCCTGGAGAACGTCTTCGCCCGCCACCAGCGCCTGGCTGAAGCCACACGCCGCGCGGTGCGCGCATGGGGACTGGAGATCCAGTGCGCGGATCCGTCCGTGTACAGCCCGGTGCTGACCGGCGTGATGATGCCGGACGGCGTCGATGCCGATGCGGTCCGCAAGGTCATCTACGAGCGCTTCGACATGTCGCTCGGCCAGGCACTTGGCAAGATGCGCGGCCGCATGTTCCGCATCGGCCATCTCGGCGATTGCAACGACCTGACCCTGATGGCAACCCTCGCCGGTTGCGAGATGGGGCTCAAGCTGGCCGGCGTCCCGGTCGCCGGCAATGGCGTCGCGGCGGCAATGGAATACCTGGCATCGCACGCCGACACGCCGATCCTCAAGGCCGCGGCCTGAGCGGCGAACAGAAAGGCCTGGCGCCGACCGCCTCGCCGCCGGCCTTTCACCCAGACAGCACGTCAAATCGAATTGCCAGCCCGACCATGAACACGACCGTCCGGCACAACCCTGCCCGCCAGCCCGACCTGGCCCAATCCCTTGTTTCCGCGTGGACGGCCGGCCTCAGCTTTGCCGGGCTGCCAGCAGGAGCCGCGCCTGCCAGCGTGGCGCAGGCCTATGACGTGCAGGCGCGCGTCGTGTCCTTGCGCGGCGGGCCATCGGCGGCTGGAAGGTCGGCGCCAAGTCCCTGACTGCGCCGATGCAAGGCGCGCCGTTGCCGGAGGACTGCGTCTATTTCACGCCGACGTGGCTGCCGCTTGACGGGTATCGGCATCTGGGCCGCGCCGATCGGCGCATCGCCGGACTGCCGCCGGTCGAGTTGAACCTTGAGTAAAGCCGCTGCCGCGTCGCGGGCATGCAGAAAAAACGCTTGTTTGAACCCCATGAACACATCTTCCTCCTCCCTGCTGGTCAAGCCGATCCACTTGGTGCCTTCGCAGAGCCGCGCCACCTCGCCGCTGTCCGCGCTGCTGCGCAAGGAGCTGCGCGGCGATGTGCTGTTCGACCGGGCTGGCCGGGGGCGCTATGCCACCGACGCGTCGATCTACCAGATCATGCCGATCGGCGTGGTGGTCCCGCGCGACCAGGCTGACCTGCTGCGCGCGCTCGATATCGCCCGCGACCAGCGGGTACCAGTGCTGGCGCGCGGCGCCGGCACCAGCCAGTGCGGCCAGACCGTGGGTGAAGCGCTGGTGATCGACAACAGCAAGTGGCTCAACAACGTCATCGCGTTCGACGCCTCGGCCCGCACAGTCACCGTGGAGCCGGGCATCGTGCTCGACCACCTCAATGCGTGGCTCAAGCCGCATGGCCTGTGGTTCCCGGTCGACGTGTCCACCGGTGCCCAATGCACCATCGGCGGCATGACCGGCAACAACTCGTGCGGTTCGCGCTCGATCGCCTACGGCAACATGGTGCACAACGTGCTGGCCATCGATGCGGTGCTGGCCGATGGCAGCGAATGCCACTTTGGCTCGCTGGCCAGGCCGGTGGCGGCCGGGCGCGCGGAAGGCATCCTGCGCGGGCTCAAACGCATCGCCAGGCGCGAGCGCGACGAGATTGCCGAGCGCATGCCCAAGGTGCTGCGCCGCGTGGCCGGCTACAACATCGACCTGTTCGACTGCCAGAACCCGCTGGCCTATACCGACGACGGTCATGCCAACCTGTCGCATATCCTGGTGGGTTCGGAAGGCACGCTGGCCTACAGCCGCCAGATCACGCTGAAGCTCTCGCCGCTGCCGGCGCACAAGGTGCTGGGCGTGGTGAACTTCCCGACCTTCTACCAGGCGATGGACATGACGCAGCACATCGTCAAGCTGCGTCCGGTCGCAGTGGAACTGGTCGACCGCACCATGATCGACCTGTCGATGGAGAACCCGGCGTTCCGGCCCGTGGTCGAGCAGGCGCTGGCCGGCGATCCCCAGGCCATCCTGCTGGTGGAGTTCGCCGGCGAAGACCTGCAGGCGCTGCGCAAGCAGCTCGAGCAGCTTGCCGAACTGATGAGCGACCTGGGCCTGCCGGATTCGGTGGTCAAGATGCCGGATGCCAAGGCGCAGAAAGCGCTGTGGGACGTGCGCAAGGCCGGGCTCAACATCATGATGAGCATGAAGGGCGACGGCAAGCCGGTGTCGTTCATCGAGGACTGCGCCGTGCCGCTGGAGCACCTGGCCGAGTACACCCGGCGGCTGACGGAAGTTTTCCACAAGCACGAAACCGAGGGCACCTGGTACGCCCACGCCAGCGTTGGCACGCTGCACGTGCGCCCGATCCTGGACATGCGGCGCGACGGTGCGGTGCGCATGCGCGAGATCGCCGAAGAGGCGGCCGAACTGGTGCGCGAGTACAAGGGTGCCTACTCTGGCGAGCACGGCGATGGCCTGTGCCGCGGCGAATGGGTGGCATGGCAGTATGGCCCGCGCATCAACGCCGCCTTCAGCGAGATCAAGGCGCTCTTCGATCCCGACAACCGGTTCAATCCGGACAAGATCGTCCGGCCGCCCAGGATGGATGCGCGCGAGAACTTCCGCTTTGCTCCGGGCTATGCCGCGCTGTCGCTCGCGCCCGCGCTTGACTGGTCCACGTGGAACGTCCGGCGCGATCCGATGACGGGCGAGGAGACGGCGCCCGGGACCGGCACCGACAGGGCCACGCACGGCCTGGCATCGGCGGTGGAGATGTGCAACAACAACGGCCACTGCCGCAAGTTCGATGCCGGCACCATGTGCCCGAGCTATCGCGTGACCAAGGACGAGCAGCACGTGACGCGGGGTCGCGCCAACACGCTGCGGCTGGCGGTGTCCGGCCAGCTCGGGCCGGAAGGGCTCGCCAGTCCGGAAGTAAAGGAAGTGCTGGACCTGTGCGTCTCGTGCAAGGGCTGCAAGCGCGACTGCCCGACCGGCGTCGATATGGCGAAGTTCAAGATCGAGGCGCGCCATGCCTGGGCGAAGCAGCACGGCATCAGCCTGCGCGAGCGCATGGTGGCGTTCATGCCGCGCTACGCGCCCATCGCCAGCCGCGTGTCGGGCCTGCTGGCGCTGGCCGACGGCATTCCCGGGGTCTCTGGCTGGATGAAGCGCGCGATGGGCTTTGCCGCGGAGCGGTCGCTGCCGCGTTTCAGCAAGCCCTTCCTGTCAGCCGGCCTCAGCGCTGGCAAGAAGGCGGGCGGCCGGGAAGTGCTGCTCTTTGTCGATACCTTCAGCAACTACCTGGAGCCTGACAACGCGCGCGCCGCGCAGGCGGTGCTGGAAGCCGCCGGCTATACCGTGCACTTCAACACCCGTGAAGGCGAACGGCCGCTTTGCTGTGGCCGTACCTTCCTGGCGGCGGGCCTGATCGACCAGGCCAAGGAAGAGGCGCGGCGCATGCTCGACGCGTTCCGCCCGTTCGTGGCGCGTGGCGTTCCGGTGGTCGGGCTGGAGCCATCCTGCCTGCTGTCGTTGCGCGATGAATTCCTCAGCTATGGCTATGGTGAAGAGGCCAGGCAGCTAGCCAGCCTGGCCCTTCTGTTCGAGGAGTTCCTGGTGCGGGAGCGCGATGCGGGCCGCCTGGAGCTGCCCTTGCAGCCGCTGCAGGCCACCGAAGCGGTGGTGCACGGGCACTGCCACCAGAAGGCCTTCGATGCCTTCACGCCGGTGCAGACCGTGCTGGGATGGATTCCGGGCCTGAAGGTGTCGCCCGTCGAATCCTCCTGTTGCGGCATGGCCGGCAGCTTCGGCTACGAAGCCGAGCATTTCGAGGCATCGAAGGCCATGGCTGAGTTGTCGCTGCTGCCCGCGGTGCGCAAACGCGCGGCCGATGCGATCGTGGTTGCGGACGGCACCAGTTGCCGGCACCAGATCCTGGATGGCGCCGACACCGAGGCCATGCACGTGGCGCGCGTGCTGGAGATGGCCCTTGCCGGAAGCCGCCGTGCCTGAGGCCATGCGCGATCGTGCGCGGTTGCGGCCGCCCGCGGCGGCAAGCATCGGCGACCGCCTGGAGGACGTGGGCTCGCCGGCACTGCTTGTCGACCTCGATGCCTTCGACCATAACCTGGCGCAAATGCAGGCCCTTGCCGACGCCGGCGGCGTCGCTTTGCGTCCCCATGCCAAGGCACACAAGTCCGTCGCCATCGCGAAGCGGCAGCTCGCGGCAGGTGCCGTGGGCATCTGCTGCCAGAAGCTGAGCGAGGCCTATCCGTTCGCGGCCGCCGGCATACCGGGCATCCACATCAGCAATGAGTTGGTGGGCGCGGACAAGCTCGCCATGGCCGTGGAGCTGGCCCGGCACGTGGACTTGAGCCTCTGCGTGGATGACGTGCGGCAGGTGCGCGCGATGGCCGCTGCTGCGCAGGCAGGCGGTGTGCGCATCACCGTGCTGCCGGAGGTCGACGTGGGCCACCGCCGCTGCGGCGTGAACAGCACCGACGCGCTCACCCGGCTGGCTGATGCCATCGGCGAAGCGCCCTCGCTGCGTTTCGGCGGCCTGCAGGCGTACCACGGCGGCGCGCAGCATGTGCCGGTCTGGGCGCAGCGCAGGCAGGGCGCGCAGCGCGCGGCGGAAGTGGTTGGCGGCTACGTGCGGCATCTTGGGGCGCGGGGCATCCCGTGCCCGGTGGTCACCGGCGGCGGCACGGGCACGGCGGAGTTCGATAGCCAGAGCGGTGTCTATACCGAGATCCAGCCGGGGACATACCTGTTCCTGGACGGGCACTACGGCGCCAGCGAGTGGCTCGGGCGCTTCCAGCCAAGGCACAGCCTCTTCCTGTCAGCCACCGTCATGAGCACCGCGCGGCCCGGCGTGGTGGTCTGCGACGCTGGGCTGAAGTCGGTCGCCGTGGACTCCGGCCTGCCACGCCTGTGGTCCCGGGACAGCAGCGGTTGGCTGCGCTATGTGGCGGCCAACGATGAACACGGCGTCTTCGAAGTGCTGAACGGAGACAGCCAGGAATGGCTTGGCAACAAACTGATGCTCGTTCCCGGCCACTGCGACCCGACCGCGAACCTGCATGCGCAGTACGTGTGCTTTCGTGCCGGGCATGTCGTTGACTTGTGGGAGATCGAAGCGCGTGGCCTGAGCCGCTGACGCAGGATTTGCAGTCGCTGACCCGTGGCGCGAGGCCTGCGCCAGATCCATAGAAAAGCCGCAATCAAGCGGAACCGAGTAGTTAAGCCAAAGGAGACAAAGAATGCAACGCAAGATCGTCAGGAAGACCCTCGCGGCGGTGGTTGGCGCCACGGCCTGCCTCAGTGCCAGCGCCTGGGCCTGGGAACCGGCCAAGCCGGTCGAGATCGTGGTGCCATTCAGCGCAGGCGGCGCGTCGGACCAGATGGCCCGGTCGATCCAGGGCATCATCGCCAAGCACAAGCTGATGAGCCAGCCGGTGATCGTGCTGAACAAGGCCGGCGCGAGCGGGGCCGAAGGGCTGATGGATACCAAGGCTTCGCAGGGCAATCCGCACAAGCTGCTGGTGACCTCGTCGGCGCTCTATACGGTGCCGATGGTCAGCCACCTGCCGTTCAGCTGGCGCGACCTCACGCCGGTGGCGATGGTCGCCCAGGACGAGTTCGTGCTATGGACCAATGCCGCGGCACCGTACAAGTCCGTGGCCCAGTTCATCGACGCCTCCAAGGCGAACGCCGGCAAGATCAAGGTCGGCGGTACCAGCTCCAAGCGTGAAGACCAGATCATCAGCTCGCTGATCCAGAAGAAGACTGGCACCAGGTTTATCTACGTGCCGTACAAGGGCGGCGGCGAAGCGGCGACGCAGCTCTCCGGCCAGCACATCGACGCGAACGTGAACAACCCCTCGGAATCGATCGGCCAGTGGCGCGCCGGCGAGCACCGGGCGCTGTGCGTGTTTGCCCCGGAGCGCATGGCCTACAGCGTCAAGGTCACGCAGACCGAGAGCTGGCACGACGTGCCGACTTGCAAGGAGCAGGGCCTCGACGTGCAATACCAGATGCTGCGCGTCTTCATGCTGCCGGGCGGCGTCACCCCCGAGCAGCAGAAGTACTACGTCGACCTGATGCAGAAAATTGTCGCAACGCCGGAATGGAAGGAATACCTGGAGAAGAATGCGTTGAAGAACGAATTCCTGACAGGCAAGGCACTCACCGACTTCCTGGCGAAGGACGAGAACGTGCACCGGGACATCATCAAAGAGGCTGGCTTCGTCGCATCGCGCTGACATTCGCGAGGCTCCGCCGCATGCGGCGGAGCCGGTGGCCTAAAGTACGTGGGGGAAAAACATGGATTCACACCAGGTGGAGGTGCACGCGGGCGGCGGCATCTCGGTGAAAGCAGTGGAATTGGTGGTTGCGCTATGCCTGCTGGCGAGCGCGCTCGTGGTGATCTGGAGCAACTACAGTATCGGGGCGGGGTGGGCACCGGACGGTCCGGAGGCCGGCTATTTCCCGATGCGCGTCGGGATCATCGTGCTGATCTGCAGCGTGCTGGTTGCCGTGCAAGCCTTGCGCACGGATGGCGAGGCGGTCTTCGCCACGTGGCAGCAGCTGCGCCAGGTCAGCGTCATCCTGGGGCCGCTGACGGTGTACGTCGGCATGATCGGCCTGCTGGGCATCTACGTGGCGTCGGCGATCTTCATCGTCGGGTTCATGGTCTGGGTCGGTAAGTCGAGCTGGCTTAAGGCCTTGCTGATCGGCGTCGGCATCAACGTCATGCTTTTCTGGATCTTCGAGATCCAGTTCCGTGTGCCGCTACCCAAGGGGCCCCTCGAGGCTGCACTGGGCTACTAAGGAGCAGGCAATGGATGAAATGAATGCATTGATGGGCGGATTCGCTGTCGCCCTGTCCTGGCAGAACGTCGGCCTGATGTTCGTCGGCATCCTGCTGGGTATCGTGGTGGGCGTGCTGCCCGGGCTGGGCGGCCCGAACGGCGTGGCGATCCTGCTACCACTGACGTTCTCGATGGATCCGGTGTCCGCCATCATCATGCTGTCCTGCATCTACTGGGGCGCATTGTTCGGCGGGGCGATCACCTCGATCCTCTTCAATATCCCGGGCGAGGCGTGGTCGGTGGCCACGACCTTCGACGGCTATCCGATGGCGCAGCGTGGCGAAGCCGGCAAGGCCCTGACCTCGGCCTTCACCGGCTCCTGCCTGGGCGCGCTGGCCGGGGTGCTGCTGATTACCTTCCTGGCGCCGATGGTGGCGAAGTTCGCCCTGCGCTTCGGCCCGCCGGAGTTCTTCGCGGTGTACCTGCTGACGTTCTGCAGCTTCGTCGGCATGGGCAAGGAGTCCAAGCCGAAGATCCTGATCGCGATGTGCCTGGGCTTTGTGCTTGCGGCGGTGGGCATGGATACCGTGTCCGGTACGCTGCGCATGACGTTCGGCTCCACCGAGATGCTGCGCGGATTCGACTTCCTGGTGGCCGTGATCGGGCTCTTTGGCATCAGCGAGATCTTGATGACCATGGAAGAAGGCGTTGCCTTCCGCGGCAAGCAGGCGCGTATCGACCTGAAGGTGGTGCTGAAGACCTGGGCCGAGCTGCCGCGATACTGGATGACCGTGATCCGGTCATCGGTGATTGGCTGCTGGCTCGGCATCACCCCGGGCGGCGCCACGGCGGCTTCGTTCATGGGCTATGGCGTGGCCAAGCGCATGGCAAAGGATCCCGATTCGTTCGGCAAGGGCAACGTCGAAGGCGTGGTGGCGCCCGAAACCGCCGCGCACGCCGCCGGCACCAGCGCGCTGCTGCCGATGCTGGCACTGGGCATCCCGGGCTCGGCTACCGCCGCGGTCCTGCTGGGCGGACTGATGATCTGGGGTCTGCAACCGGGCCCGCTGCTGTTCGCCGAGCAAGGGCCATTCGTCTGGGGCCTGATCGCCAGCATGTACCTGGGCAATATCGTCGGGCTGATCGTCGTGCTGTCCACGGTGCCGCTCTTTGCGGCGATCCTGCGCATTCCGTTCTCGATCATCGCGCCGCTGATCCTGGTGATCTGCGCGATCGGCGCCTATACGGTCAACGGTGCACTGTTCGACGTCTGGCTGATGCTGATTTTCGGCGTCGTGGGCTACATCCTGAAGAAGCTCGACTATCCGCTTGCGCCAATGGTGCTGGCCCTGGTCCTTGGCGACCGCGCGGAAGACGCGTTCCGCCAGACCATGCTGGTGTCGTCCGGCGAGATTGGCATCTTCTGGTCGAACGGCCTGGTGGGAACGATCATGAGCCTGGCGCTCTTCGTGCTCGTGTGGCCGCTGGTGAGCGACCTGCGCATGCGTGCGCGGGCCAGGCGGCCGGCTTGAGTCCTGGGGAGAGTCAGGCGACCTGACCGGTGAATGAGCTTGTGTTGCCCGCGCATGGATCGCATGCGCGGGCATTTTTTTCGGGCCATGCCGTCGATGTGGCAGCAAATGTCGCTTGCGCCAGTCGCGAACGCGCACCTACGATGTTTTGTGTCTCCCTGGCGCCAACGTGGGCAGGCCAGCGCTCGGCGCGCCGGGAGCGGCCATATCCGGAGAGGCGTGCATTATCATGAGAGCCCTTGAGTTGCGGCAGCTATGGTAAGCGGTACTGACAAAATGACTTTCTGAGTTGGCGCCAGCAGCTGATGCAGCAGCACGATCGCCGGGGGGGCAGTTGCACTGCTGGGCGACGCTTTGGGCCAAAGGCCATTGGTGACGGTGCCGTTGCTTTTTGCGTTCCACCAGCATGGCGATTTCCCAGGCGGAGATCGCCGAAACGAGCTGGGGATATGAGCTACCGGGTCGGTGCCTATTTTCACACACGCGTTATTGTGGCCTGTCGCGCCGGCGGATCGCCAAGGCGACAGGTGTGAGTGTTGGCGCCGTGTCGCAATACGCGGGGTTGGTGGCCCAGGGCGAGGGCAAGGCCAAGCTGGAAGCCTAGGCTGTCACCGACTGGCTTGTGGCCTCCAGGTGCAGCACCACGCCACCAGCGGGGTGACGGTGGTGGACGGCGGCGCAAGGCCGGCGGTCCGGCGCAGACCGCGAAGGATGAATAGGACAATGAACAGGGGGGCGCCTGCCGCCGCTCTAAACCCGGATGACCGCAGTGACGACGACGGTAGCGATGACAGAAGGAAGTGAGCGGGCGAAGGCGATCCGCTGGATCCAGGCCCAGTTGGCCGAGTACGGGTTGACCATGGAGGAACTGGAGGCGGCGGGGTGCTTTGATCCGCCGCCGGGGAACGGCACCGATTGGGATAGCGGATTTCCCCCAAATCAGAAAATCCACCGAACATTGAAGGGATTCCGACCAGTGGTGCGACAGTCCTTCGGTAGAACGTGGTGGGGCGAGCAATGGCTCAATGCCCTGACACACATCGACTACGACAATCGTCTGCCGCGCGGGCGGACCTACGCGAACAAAGGGGCGGTCAAGGATCTTGTCGTCAGGGCCGGGACGATCCACGCCCAGGTACAGGGCTCCCGGCCACGTCCCTACCAGGTGACGATCACAGTGCCGCCGCTTTCCGCCAAGGATTCCGCACGGCTTCTGGACGCCATCGCCGCCGAGCCCACCGTGATCGCCCGGATGCTCAACCGGGAACTGGATCCGTCGGTGCTGGACCACGCGCGCAATCTTGGGATTTCCGTCTTCCCCGCCCGGTGGAAGGACCTCGATATGCAATGCTCCTGCCCCGATTGGGCCGTGCCTTGCAAGCACCTGGCTGCTGTGATTTACCTCCTGAGCCGGGAAATCGACGGCAATCCGTTCCTGGTGTTCTCGTTGCGAGGGGTTGACCTCGCGAAAGCCTTGAAATCGCGCGACATCCACCTGGAGCCGGCAGCTGGGGCTGTCCTGCCCACATTAACCGAACTGCTGCCGACAAACGCAGAGACACTGGCTGATGCGGGGGATCTTGCTGCGCTTGATCAGCTTGATCTGTCCGGGATTCCGGACCTGTCCGGTCCACTGCTGCACGTGCTGCCGGCCCAACCCACGTTCTTTCCCAACGGAGATTTTCGTGAGACATTGCGGCGTGTGCTGGCACGAGTGGGCAAGGCGGCGCGACAAGCAATGGATGCCGGCGCCGGCGACGCACAGAGTGTCACGTTCTCCGGTGATGATCGGCTGGCGATTGTACTGGACGCAAGATTGCACGCTTCGGTGTTCGGCACGAAGGACGTCACCACCATCGATGCGCTGGAAACGGCATTGGCCCAGGTGAATGTAAGCAATTTGCCAGACTTGCAGCCCGAGGTTGCCGCGCTGTTCCACGTCCGACTGATGGCGCTGCAGTTGATCGCGCGTGGCGCGGTGGTCCCCCAAATCCTCTTGGAGGGTACCGACACTGTCGTGCTGCGCTGGATTCCGGCCACGCTCGATGGAGTCGTAGGTGACCTCATGCAGCGCCTTGCCGCTGCCTTGCCATCTGGCATGGTCAAGACGGGAAAGGGAAGGAAGCGGACTGTCCTCACCCGGGAGGCCCAGGCAACATTCCTCTTTTCCCTGTTTCTGAATCATTTCATTCACGCATGGGCGGATGGCGCCAGCGAAAAGCCCCTCGGGAATAAGACGCTGGCCTTGTTCTTCTGCACCGGCCGAGCCTGCTACGACGGTCCCGGTGAAGGGGAAATCGCCGCCGGCATTCACACCTGGCTATCCCGATACCATCTGGCACACCGAGAACATGCACCGGTGCTGTGCCTCGAAGAGGCGAAAGCGGGCCATTTCGGGCTGACACTCGCAATCGAGCACCGATCGGCTGCACTGGGGGAGCCAGTACCACTGGCTGCGATCCTGACCGATCGGTCCTGGTCGAAGGCCCGTTTTGGCATTCTGCAGACCATCGCGCTATTGGCTGAGTTCCTCCCACCGCTCAATGCCTATATCAGGGCTGGCGCGAAGGCCCCTATCGAGATTGCCGCGAATGAGCTGCCGGCCTTGCTGTTTGACACGCTTCCGGTAATTCGCGTGCTCGGGATTCGCGCGCTGTTACCGAAGGCGCTCGACCGTCTGCTGCGACCCCGCCTGTCGATGCAGATCAAGGGTACGGCGACCGATACGGTGGGTTTTTTTGGCGCCGACGATGTTCTTGCCTTCGACTGGAAAGTAGCCGTTGGTAATCATCTGCTCACGCGCGCCGAGTTTGAAAGGCTGGTGAAGGATGCCGCAGACGTTGTACGTTTCAAAGGGGCGTACGTCTATCTGGATCCAAAAGAGATCGAGCGCCTGCGTGCCCAACTGCTTAATCCATCGGTGCCTTCCGGCGCTGAACTGTTGCGCGTCGCCCTCGCGGGCGAATTCGCCGGCACGACCGTGGGCCTGGATGCCAAGGCCCGCAAGATCATTCAAGATTTGGTGGAAGCGGGCACGGTCCCGTTGCCTCGCGGCATCAATGCCACCCTACGCCCTTATCAGCAGCGGGGTTATGCCTGGCTTTATCGCAACGCGCGCATCGGTTTAGGCAGCGTGATCGCAGATGACATGGGGTTGGGCAAAACACTGCAGGTCATCGCTACGCTGCAAAAGCTCAAGGAGGATGGTGCGCTTGACGACGCCAAGGCCCTGGTAATCGTGCCGACCAGTTTGTTGACCAATTGGCAGAAGGAAATTGAGCGTTTTGCCCCCAACCTGGAGGTTGGCATCTTCCACGGCAGCAAGCGTGAACTCGCGATGATTCGGCCCGATGTCCTGCTGACGACCTACGGCATCGCGCGTACGGCTGCTGCTTCCCTCCATGCCCTGGCATGGCGCATCGTCGTCGTGGATGAGGCCCAGAACATCAAGAACCCGGCTGCTGCCCAGACCAAGGCCGTAAAGGCGATCCCGGCCACCAGCTTTATTGCCATGAGTGGGACGCCGGTGGAGAACCGCTTGTCCGAGTATTGGAGCATCCTGGACTTTGCCAACCGGGGCTATCTGGGAAACCTCAACCAGTTCGCGCGGGAATATGCGATGCCTATTCAGATCCAGCGCGATCAGCATGTCGTGCAGCGCTTCAAGCGGGTCACGGCCCCGTTCCTGCTGCGACGCCTGAAGGCCGACAAGGCTATCATCAGCGATCTGCCCGACAAGATCGAGCAGGATCAATACTGCACGCTGACCAAGGCCCAGACGGCGCTGTATCAATCGGTGGTGCAGGAAGGATTGCGAGTCATCTCGGGTGAATCCGACACCTTCAAGCGCCAAGGCCTGGTGCTGCAGATGATTCTGGCATTGAAGCAGATCTGTAATCATCCGGCGCAGTATTTGAAACAGGGACAGGCCGACGCGGCGGCGTCTGGCAAAGCGGAGCGTTTCTTCGAGCTCATCGACGATATCCACGCCAGCCACGAAAAGGTGCTGGTATTCACCCAGTTCCGCGAGATGGGAAACCTGCTCTGCAGTTGGCTGCGACAGCGATATGGCCGCGATCCGCTATTTCTGCATGGCGGTGTCGCGCGAACCAGTCGAGATGCGATGGTCGAGCGATTTCAAAACGACCGTACCGAGCGTGTTTTTATCTTGTCGCTCAAAGCCGGCGGGACAGGGCTAAATCTGACCGCGGCCTCCAACGTCATCCACTACGATCTATGGTGGAATCCAGCGGTGGAAGCGCAGGCAACGGACCGAGCCTATCGCATTGGCCAACAGCGCAACGTTCAGGTCCACCGATTCATCACTCGCGCTACGTTTGAAGAGCGGATCAATGACATGATTCGCGCCAAGCGGGAACTGGCCGACTTGGCAGTCGGCACGGGCGAACAGTGGATCGGTAATCTTAGCGGGGACGAGCTCAAGACGCTGTTCAGCTTGGCAGAAAGCTGAGTTAGAAATGCTTGGTGAGGTTGGCCGCAGTCGCATCTGTCGTCGGGCGATGCCGGGCATCCAAGCCGCAAGGCGTTCGAAGGACGTGCGGCAGAAGTGGCCAACGCCAGGCTGGCCGAGGTTGTGGCGGAAGCCAAGGCAGCAGGCGTCACATGCCAGACCGAAATGACGATCTCGATGCCGTACCAGGGGATCATCGATGCGGTGACCAAGCATGGATGTGACGTCATCTTCATGGCGTCGCACGGACGACGCGGGCTGGAAAGCCTGCTGGTCGGCAGTGAAACCAACGGGTGCTGACGCACTGCCCGGTGTTGGTCTATCGCTGACGAACTGGCGTGCGAGTGCGAAGCGCTACACTCGCACGCTATGCCGGCAGGCTTTCGGGGCCGTCGCGAGACCGCAATTCCGGCCATTCCTGGGAGTGGATTGAGGTCGAGCAGCACAAAAAGGTTCGGGCCCGGCCAAAGCAGCATTGACTTTCTCCCGGGCATAAACTGGAAGGAGGGGCCGCAGTGTGTTTTGGCGCCCAGCGTTTCTGTTAGCCGCCGGGCAGACTCCCGAGCGTCCCGGGTGCCGGCTGCGCAGCGATAGCCACGCCACGCGGAAGCTGCCGTCTTAAATGCCATGAGTTACATTCGCGCACCGTTCACCGACGATCAGGTCCAGAGGCTCAACGAGAACCAGGTTGGCCTCGGCGGCCCGGTTCTGCGCGCCTTCATCTGCAGGAACAGCGCCGATCATCGCCACGGAGTCGAAGGTGGCGCCCCTGGCATCCTGATTGCCACCAAATACGGCTGGGTTTGCCCACACTGCAATTACAAAAGGGACTGGGCATTCGCAATCATGGCGACCCGGTTGACTCGCCCGCCGACCGCCATCCAATCCTTTGTCTATACGACGCCCTCAATCGAGAAGGCCAACATCCTCCTCGATCAATATGAACGGCTTGCGGCAACCGAGCGCCCCGGCGCGGCCGTGATGGTCGCCTGCATCAAGAATCGCATCGAGGAAATGTCGCTCCCCGGATTCGGCGCTATCGAGCTCAGCGAGATCCCCACTGACGCGGTGGTGAGACGATCAGAAGGACGTAATTACCGGATCGTCTCGGGACAGTCACATCTCCAAGCCGCCCTGCGCCTGACCGGCCGCGCGCTGGTGACGGATGCTGTCACCCATGAGCAGTTACACGTCCATGACATCGACGGCAAACTGTTTGCCATTTCGTCCGATGCCCAGGCAGTGCTGGACTCAGAAACACTTACGGCGATCGAACACGCCAAAGCCGACCCGCGCACGAGACGCGCGTGACGCGACAGTTCCTGCTTGATCTGGCTAAGACGGTCAAGGAGGTCGGTTTCGGCGAGGCTGCGCAAGCTCGAACCGCCTTCGCTTGCCGTGTAGCTCAGGTGTAGTACGACGTCGGCGATCGTGCCGTAATCGAACTGCGCCAATGCCGGTTTGCTCATTTCGCACCGCCGGGTGCTGATGGCGCCCGTGCCTTCGAACGGCAGATATCGTTCATCGCGGAAATTGAGGTCAAACATGCCGCCGTCCTTCTGGGCGGTCGAGATGGCGATCGATTGAATGCTGCCGAGGTTGTAGACAAAGCGTTCGTCGTTGTTTGGGTCTTCGCTATAACCGGTGAGTGCGAGATTGTCAGGCCTGGGGTTCTTGCGGTATTTGTTGCTCGTCAGCGATAGTTTCGCGGCGATAGATGTCTGCGGCCCCGCAACACAAGGCATGCTGATGCTAACCGTCTTGATGCGACGGAAGTACTGCCCAGGATGGTCGAGATCGAACAGCGCTTCGGGCACGTTAAAGTCGCAGCTGCCCGTGGTTCTGAATTTGACCAGTGCCAGCGGGTCGAGCGAGGCGAGCGAAATTTTTCACGACGACTACCGCGCTGACGCTGAGCACATTTGCTCTGCGCGAGCACGAGGGCTTCGTCTACGTGTACGACCTAAATGCCTGGTGGCGGCACGATATCCGAGTCGAGCGGCGCACGCTGGAGCAGCATCCTGAGGTGCGGCGACGCTGTGTGGCGGGATCTGGCGCTCGTCCGCCAGAGGACGTCGGCGGGCTGGAGAGGTACTTGGAGGTTAGAGAAAAACGGAGCGAATGGGAACTCCTGAATCGGCTCGAATCCCTACGCGAGCGTGCTATCGAATTGGACGAGCTACGCGATGAAGTCGACGAGTGACTGACTTGCCAGATCCAGCAGCAGTTCATTGGCGGCCGCGCAGTCTTCAAAACTTAAAATTTCTCCCTCTGCCGCTGCCGCACTTAAATACCATGGTCTGCCAGGCCATGTAATACCCACCAGGTTTTTTGCACGAGCGCAGCACCCCCAACGGGCGTCCCCTCGTCCTTGATGTCGGCGTTGACCATGGCAATGAGGCGCTCTAGCGCATCGCTCATTTCACTGCTGCCTGCTTGCAGAATGTTGTATTCCATTGACGTGACTCGTGTTTCGCCGCGTCCAGCCGTGTGGGGCGCCTGGGGCTCCAAATTTTCCCTATGGGCGTTCTCGTTTGCTACCGCTACTCGGCACTCTCTGCAAAAGCGCCCCTCGACATGCCGTTACAGTCACTACCAGTGCGAATCCGCACAGAGGCGCCACATGCCGAGACCGGCACAATGGGCCAAATTGCGGCATAGCGCAGTGGCAACGCGCGGGTACGCCCCCCGAGGCCGGTGGTTCGATTCCATCTGCCGCAACCAACTCATTCATCTGCGACGGCGACGAAGCGAGCGAGGCTTCATTTGGATCCTCCCAAAGCTCCGGTAGCCGCGCCCGATAACGCAGTTCACTTTCGACATACCCACTGACAAGACGACGAAAGCCCTTACCTTGTCGGGACTGAGCATCAATCCTTTACGCCGAGCGGATCCTCATCGAGGGCGCTGCGCAAGTGAACAGTCCCGTCTCACGCAGCGGGCGCTTTGAACGTGGTTTAGCGAGATACAGCAAAGGCAGAGGCGGCGACCCACAAAGTGCTCATGCCGTTCCGCGCCGGCGCTTGCTCCAACGTCTGCTTCTGAACGATCCTAGTCCCGCAGTCAAACGGCCGGCCTTGGCCGACAGCGGTCCATTTGGGTTGTGGCCACTCACCGCTTATGGCCGGAGTCGTTGCTTCGCTGGTGTAACACTTACTCATAAGTCAGGAATTTAGCGGACAAATGATCTATGCTTGAGCAATAGACATTGAGGGGAGCGTTCATGAAACGGGACGGTCGTAGTCTGGCTCACAATACGCTTGAAGAAATGCGCATCCTAGCGGTGCAACGCATGGCAGAGGGAGAGCATCCGGATGATGTCGCTGCATCGTTCGGGATGAATCGGTCGTGGGCATACAAGGTTCGCGCCCAGGCGCACGGCCGAGGTGTACGGGCGCTGCGCTCGACCAAAGGCACGGGTCGCCCCCGTGCGCTCACGTCTGCGCAGGAGCAGCGGGTGCTGCGATGGATCAACGGCAAGAATCCGATGCAGTATGGGTTCGATTTCGGCCTCTGGACACGCAACCTGGTTCGCGAACTGGTACAGCAAAAATTCGACGTGAAGCTGAGCCTGGCATCGATCGGTGCGATGCTGGCACGCCTAAACCTAACGCCGCAAAAGCCACTGCAGCGCGCCTACCAGCGCGATCCGGAAGCAATTGATCGCTGGCAGCACGACACGTATCCGGCTATTGCCAGGCAGGCTCGTGAGCAGAAGGCGGATATCTTCTTTTGGGATGAATCGGGCTTTCGAGCTGACTCGGTGCATGGCAAGACCTGGGCGCCGCGCGGCGAAACGCCGATTGTCGAGCGACCGGGCCAGCGGCAAAGCATGAGCGCGGCGTCCGCCGTCAATTCAAAGGGGGCCTTCTGGTTTGCTACGTACGAAGGCGGGCTCAGCGGCGAGTTGTTTGTCACGCTGCTCAAGAAGCTGATGCTCAATCGAAAGAAGGCAGTACATCTGATCGTAGACGGATTGCCAGCGCACAAGAAAGCCATCGTCAAAGCCTACGTCGCCAGTACGCAGGGCAAACTGACCTTGCATTTCCTGCCCGGTTACGCACCTGACCTAAATCCAGATGAATTGGTGTGGAGTCACGTGAAGCGCAACGGCGTCGCGCGACGTCCTTTGCAAAAAGGCGAAGAGCTGGGCCCGCGAGTTCACGAGCAGCTTGCAAAAATTCGACGCAACCCGAAGCTCGTGCGCTCGTTTTTCAGGCACCCATCTGTCCGCTATATTTCTGACCTATGAGTAATATGCTCTTGTAGACCCGCCATCGTGCAGCAGATTCACGCCAGTCATGTGGTCGGAGAAGGGAGATAACAAGACCTCGACCGCCATGGCCACCTCTTCCGGGCTTCCATATTTGCGCAAGGGAATGTTCGAGGTTTCCTCGGCTAACCGTTCAGGGAAGGTCATGCCAGCCTTTGTGGCTCGCTGCTCGATCGATGCCACATAGTCCGGGGTCAGCGTGCCTCCGAGGGAGAGGGTATTGACGTGAATCCCTCTCTCGCCCATTGCGAAAGCAAGCGTCTTGGCCTGGGCCAGCCAGGCACAACGCAGGACATTGCTGGTGGCATAGTTTCCAAGGGCTTGCACGGAGGTGATGGCGGAAATGATGACAATTTTTGCCCGGCGTCCTTGGGAGGGTTCCGGCCGCATTGTAGAGATCGCGCTCTTGAGGAGTTCGAGGGGGCCGATAAAGTGGCCCTGGAACAATTGGCGCCACGTGTCCGCCGGAGGCTGGCATTCGCCGGTGGGCCGCATCTGCGGTGGCATCAGTACGACGCCGTCGAGGACGGTTCCGTCCGCCGCAAGCTCATGGGAAAAGGATGCGACAGAGGCATCGCTGGACATGTCGACGGAGAGCCAGCGATATGAATGGCAGCCTTGCCTCTCGAGCCTCGCGCAGGCGGCTTGCAGCTTGCTAATGTCGCGCGCGGCAAGAATCAGCGAATAACCCGCATGCGCCAGCCGTGAGCAGACAGCGCTCCCGATGCTGCCGGTAGCCCCCGTCACCAGGACTACTTTGCTTGTCTCGGACATGCCGATCTCCCTCGATAGGCTGGTGATATCCAGCCACGCCTACAGCAGCACGCCGGACAGGGCGATTGGCAGACATTCGGCGGACATTGCGAACTGGGCGGGAACGCCCGGCGCCACCTGTGTCCGTTAGTTATAGTGCACGCGACGTGTCGCCGGTGGACGGCCTGCCTCGCCTCGCGGCCTTTTCTGACGAACGTCCAGGTAACCGTTACCCAGCGGCCGAGCCGGCGGATCGGGAGTCCGCCGCAAATGACGCCGAGAATGCCAGGTCTTCGGCGCTCAATGAGCGGCCGGAGCCGACAACTGCCGTTGGGCTTTGCACCCTAGGCCAGCCTAGCCCCGGCCGCAAAGCAGTCTTCCTTGTTGCGTTTTTCACTAGTTCTTTACCAGAGCCGCTGCACCCCGTGCGATGCGGGCGGACGCTATGCCGGACAACGGGGCTTCTAACCTTGACCGGCATGTGTCAGCCTTAATGCGACCGCCCTGGAGAATCTGAGGGCAGCCGCGCCGCCCTGGCCGGCGGTCGCTGCAGACGCGCGTCAGGGCACGATAACGGGCGTTATGGCAGCTATCGAGGCCAATTGAGACCTCTAGTGTTCGCGAACTGAGGACAAGAGCTACAGTAGATCGCTTTCGTGGGCAATCATGTGCAGCTTCGAATGAAAGATGGATGCAAGCGTGCTCTGCCTGGCGAACGAGAGTGAAGATGAGTCATTCGCAGATGCTACCCAATTGCGACCGGCATGCTAGGGATCAGCGCGCTCTTGCAGACTTGAACTCTTTATTCTCTTTGGGCGCCGTCGTGCCTACTAATATATCCCTATACCTCCTGGCCCACGGTACGTACACCAAATCAAGCTGACTCGCGATGATCAGTGAGGGGAGTGAATGTACTTGCTTCCCCGTCGATCTGTTTGCGCAAGGCCGCGAAACGCTCGTGTACATTTTCTCCAAAGAGGGGATCGGAGCAAGCCGGAACAGTGGCCGCGACCTCTGCCCAATCCTCTTCGGTCAGTAGGCGCGCGGCACGGGGCATGACCTGTTTCTCCTCAGTGGAGAGATGATTGCGATAGTAAGCAAGGTACATGGCTGCAGCGGCTTCCAAAGCCGTTCGCGACGTTATGACATCTCTTTCTGCTTCACGAAGCCGGCTGAGCAACTCTTCGCCTACCGCTGCAATCACACGATGCTCTTGCAGAAGCCGGCTAACCACAATGCGCATGGCGGGGTCGCGTTCAACGAGCAGGGCGTATGCAACATCCTCCCGAGGATGGTGAACGCAATCGCCATATTTCCGCATGTAATCGATGATCATGCCCATCAAACCGTAGTTTGGCTGCTCTTCCTGGTAAAACGCGCACACCTGCCTCTCTAGCAGGTCGAGTAGGCAGGCGAAATTGATATGGTCGGTATGCCAGACGGCAAGTGGGTTGGTCATGGCGACCTCCAGGGAGACTGGTCGAGTGGACCGTTGAGTCCGGATCCTATCGGACTTGCGAGATCCTATTGACACCATAGTCTCCCTTCACCATGTGGGGCTGATACAGATCAATAAGACTCCAGATGGAATGACGACGCGCAGCGAACTGTCGAGCTTGTCATTTGAACCTTCACGCATTAGGCGTGGCATTTTTCACGAAGCAGGTGCCTGTAGACCCTGCCCACGCTGGTCCACTCGATCGCATCGACCAAAGCATTCGTTTAGGTACTGCCTACCCTCGAGATTGCTCCGCAGCAGACGACGCCACGCAAGTTCTCCTGGATCTCGGCGGGTCCGGCCGACTGTCCCGGCGGCTGCCGATCGAGGCGACCGCGCCAAAGCGGGGGGCGGGTGGATGAGGCTATAATTTCACGATCATGAAGTTATGTCTTACTAAGGCGCCTTTGGAAGGTGCAAAGCATGGGCCGCAAAGTCAGTTCATGCTTCAATATCGGCTGGGCCGATGCGACAGGCATTTCATTGGAACTGGTGTACTTGCAGCGCCGTAGCGCCTCGGTCGGCACCCACAGTCGCCCGCGCTGTTCTGCCAAAATCAGGTCATCGCGATTCTGCTGGCAGGTTAAATGATGACCAACGGACAACGCGGAGGCGGTGCAAAGCGCTTCGGAACCGGGCGGATCGTGTTGTGGCGCGGCGGCAGTGTCTGGCTCGGCCATGCGGAGGAGAAAACCGGGTCCCATGCGCATCACGCCATCCAGGTGACGCTCGCGCTATCCGGTGGGGCGATGCGTATCCAGACTCCCGGGAAAGACTGGGCTGCCTATACGGCGGCGATCATTTGCGCCCACCAACCGCACGCCTTCGAGGCTCGGTGCGAACTTGTTGCGCTCATTTTCATCCCGCACTTTCAAGCGTATGTTCGGCGTGCTGGCCGGCGGGATCAGCGTCCAGCGCGTCTAGGCGAACTTAGCCGTTTCGTTCAAGCCGCCCGTCTTCAGTGGTCGCACACTGGCGTCTCGTTTCCAACAGAAAGGAGCATTGCCATGAATACCACGACCCAATCCCCCTGCGATTGCGCTGCTTGCCCCGGCGCCGGCTGCGACTGCGGTTGCCAGACAACCGCTGAGCAAAATCCGTGCGCCTGCGGAACTGGATGCACCTGCGGGCCGCATTGCCAGTGCGGAACTGGATGCGCCTGCGCTCCCGCGAAGGCCGAATAGTGCTCGAAGCGCCTCTGTAAAGTCCTCATTCCCAAACCGACGCCATGAGACGGGCCCATGCGGGGCATGGGCCGCCCTGCGGCATCTTCAGCATTCCCGATTGGGCGAACGAAAATCTGCTATCAAGGATCGACACGCCTCGAAAGCCTGCTCTCATACTCTCATTCATTGGCATTCTTTCCCTGGTTGCGTGCATGCCGCCGGCGTCGCGAGCGCGATCGCATGCACGCGATTCACATACCGTCACCTGAGGACGAGGCATCGCGCCAGTTGATGCGCGAGCGAGGGCAACTGCAGGAGGAAGTCCTGCAGCACCCCGACCGGATGCGCAAGTTCCTGGCCACGCTCGGCTGCTGGGATGCGGTTGATCACCGGGCCTTCGCCGACCGGCTCGAGCGCGAGGAGGTGCGCTGTCACGACGGTGCGCCGTTACCGCGCGAGTTGCGTGAGCGGTTACTGCGCGAGTGCGAACGGCTGGCACTCGTCGAACAGCAACTTGCCGCGCTGGAGAAGACGCGACAGACAAACGTACCAGCACCCGCGCGCCAGCGTTGCGATGCGCTGGCGCGCCTGAAGGGGATTGGCGAAGTGGGCGCTTCGCGCCTTGCCCTCGAGCTGTTCTGGCGGGAGTTCAACAACCGCCGCGAAATCGGTGCGTGCGTCGGCCTGGTGCCCCAGCCGTACGACAGCGGCGAGAGTCGGGTATCAGCAAACAAGGCAACCGATGGGTACGCACGCAGCTTATCGAGACCGCCTGGCAGTGGCTGCGCTATCAGCCCGGAAGTGTGCTGACGTAGTGGTTCAACCAGCGCTCCCAAGGTACGGGCCCCAATCGTCGGGCACGGCGGATCGCCATCGTCGCGGTGGCGCGGCGACTGGTAATTGCGCTATGGCGCTACCTGAAGGATGGCGTAATTCCTGATGGTGCACAGATGAAACCGGCTTGAGCCCATATTGCAGGCGATAGTAGATAGTGAAGGCGCGACAATCGGATCACTTACTGTTGCCGTGGTTGAAGTGGACATGCCCGTCCGCCCCCATGCGTCGCTACTACCCGACCAGGTGCACTGGGTCGACCAGGAGTCCGGCGAGATCATGAGCAAACGTCTTAAGCGAGCAGTCTTTCTGGAGCATTTTGCCAATCGCGAACCTTGCCTAATCGGCATGGAAGCCTGCGGCGGCTCGCAGCACTGGGCGCGGCGCCTTGTCGCAATGGGGCACCAAGTGAAGCTGATGCCCGCCAAATTCGTCAAGGCCTTCAACATTGGCAACAAGAACGACCCGGCCGATGCGCGTGCAATCTGGCTAGCGGTGCAGCAGCCCGGAAAGTCGGTGGCAGTGAAAACTGAAGGGCAGCAGGCCGTGCTGGCACTGCACCGGATGCGGCAACAACTGGTCAAGTTCCGCACGATGCAGATCAACAATCTGCGCGGTCTGCTGACTGAGTATGGCGAAGTGATGGGCCTGGGCCGCACTGCGCTGGACAAGGCGATGCCGGTTGTGCTGGCACGGGTCGCCGAACGCCTGCCGGCCGTGCTGATCGACACGCTGCGAGAGCGGTGGAACGGTCTGGGGAAGCTCGACGAGCAGATCGCCGGGATCGAGCGACGGCTGCGACAATGGATGCGAGAGGATAAGGCTGTCAAGGCGATTATCGACATCCCGGGCATCGGCGTGCTGACAGCGACCGCAGCGGTGGCGACGATGGGAGACCCCAAGTCATTCAGATCGGGGCGCGAGTTTGCAGCCTGGCTCGGTTTGGTACCCAGACAAACGGGTTCCGGCGGCAGGGTGCTCTTGCTGGGGATCAGCAAGAGAGGGGATACGTATCTGCGCACGCTGTAGATTCACGGCGCTCGCGGTGTGTTGTACAACGCGAAGGATCCCGGGCAATGGGTCGAGCGCATCGGAAAACGACGACCACCGAACGTTGTACTCGTAGCCTTGGCTAACAATATGGCTCGTATAATCTGGGCGATCCTTTCCCATGATCGGCACTACGAGAAGGATTTCGTAAGCGTGAAACCCACATGAACGGCGTGCGCCGAGCAGAACACAATAACCGTCTGCATCGCGAGGGACATGTTGAAGCGGTTGCGTTGGCGATTGAGTGTGATGACTAATCAGGTCGGACCGTGACTTGCTAAACCTGTATATGACAAAGAGCTTCGAGCTCTTACGGGAAATGAGGTGCGAGTCAGCGAATTTCATCGGGGCCAGGCGCGTAGGAGCGCCAACGCACAGGCCGTATGTATATAAGCAATCCATCTCCTGCGCGCCGTAGAGCAAGTCATTTGGCAAAGAGGGGGGGCCATGTATAAAGCTGCAACCCAACCTAGTCAGGTCAGAGCGCACAAAGGCCCTCGCAAACGGGAGACAGAGTCATATCAGCTTGGTCTCCGAGTCAAACTTCGGACTAGCGAAACACGAAAACCGGGATCCGGCAATGCGTCAGGACTTTCTGGGTTTCACTGCCGATCAGTAGCCCCTGCAGGCCGGCTCGGCCATGCGACGCCATGACAATGAGGTCACAGTTACGTTCCTCCACGGTCCGGATGATCGCCTCATAGGGGTGATTGTGGGTAACGCTGATCGTCTCGCATGCCACCTCCGCTTCATGTGCCGCTTGTGCGACCACCGCCAGGTATCGCTCCGCATGCATTTCGGCAAGTTGTGCGTAGCGCTCCTGGCTATCCTCCAGCATGTCGATCCGATGTGTGAAGACATGGAATTCCGGGATGACATGCAATCCAGTGATCCTCGCCTCAAATGCCTTGGCGAGTGTCACCGCCATGCGCACAGCAGCGTCGGAGAGTGCCGATCCATCGGTGGGCACCAAGATATGCTGAAACATGTTGACCTCCTCATGGCCGGCCGGGCCATCCGCCTTGCCCCCTGGCACGCGTTACGAACTTAATGGTATGACAAGCGTTCCTGCTCTGACGTGACGCGCTCCTCGATTCTCTGATCAGGGGAACAGGGGGACTCGTGGCGGTGTAGCTCCCTTGTCAGCCTTGGTGCTTCGACAATTTGGTGTCTCCGCCTGGGCGGCAAGATTTCGCCTTCAGCCTAGCACTGCAGCAACCGTCAACAAAGGGCCGGCGGCGACAGCGGTACGCTGAGCGAGAAATTCTACGGCGTTGATCGCAATGGGAGGATTGCTCACCTGCGACAGCGGGATGTTGCAGCGCCGCATGCCATCGGTGTACAGATATTCCGATGACCTCCTGAACCAGGATCTGATCCCAGACCGCATGTACAGCGCGCGGTACGCCAGGAAGACGGGCAAGCGAGCCCTCGTCAGCGACAAGAGGCTTTCGTGGCATAAGCGCGACGATACTTCCGTCGCTTTGATTCCACGGTCCTCTTGCCCCCTTCCGAGCTGCTTCGTCGTGGCTTGCTGTTTGTCATGCCGGGCTGTCAACCCAAGCCTATATTTGACACAGTGCCAATCGTGCTGCGCGACGCACCGCGATGATTTTGCTAACAGGAGCGCAAGATGAACGACATCCGATCCGATTTCTCCATGCGCAAGGACGCATTGGCCCGCGACGTCGATACGCTGATGGCCGACGTGCAGGCGCTCCTTCATGAAGTCAAAGCCGAAACCGGCGTAGGGACCAGCCTTGAGCGCCACGCACTTAAAGCCCGGCAGCGCGCGCTGCAGGACCGCCTCGTTGCACTGCGCGATGAGGGCCGCGCCAAAGTCTCCGAGTGGGCGACAACGACCGATCGCTACGTTCATGAGCATCCGTGGCAAAGCATGGGTACCGTGGCCGCCATCGCGGCAACCACAGGCGCTATCGTCGCGCTGGCTGCCAGCCACCGTTAGGCATTCGTGACTGCGGCGCCGGCATGGCAGTGACACGTGGTAGTCCCGCATGGGACACGTGGTGTTTGCCATGCCGGCAAATGGCTGCAGCCCCTTGCCGGAAGCAATTCAGGGACGGCCGACATTTGGCGGTCTGGCTCGGCCAGGTGCCTCGCCAGTGCTCTTCGGGAGGCAAGCCTCGTCTGCACGGCATTAGCCGGCGCGGCGACACTGTGGTTAAACCAGCATCCTGACGCCTGTTTTTCGTGCCGGCCGCCGTGTCCGGCGAGCCGTGAATTCGATAAGGCCAGGATGCGCGGATCTCATCGAGGCTGCGGGCGTGCTTCGGCAAGCGCCCATTGGGCAAGCCGGATACATGCATGCAGATCGTTTCGACATCACGAGCAAGAAGCCTGCAAAAGGCGTCGGATCCATACATGCCAGGGGCACCGGCGGGGCACTCGCTTCATTGCCGCGGCGGTGAGCGGGGCGGTCTGGTTCATCCGGAAGGCGTGGCGCAACACGACAAGGTAGAGGGCGCCCAGACTCAGGCCGAGATTGACATCATCACACTGCTCTCCAAACAGTGCTCGATGTGCCCACCGTCAACTGGGTTGACCGCCGAGGAGCAGAGCTTCCTGAGTATGCGGACCGCGTCCGCATCGCAGGGCAAGCCTGCAAGCGGGCCTGACTCGGTGACGGTGGAGACCTTACGCGGCACGTCAGCCCTGCCCGGCGGCCGATTCCCACAAGCTGTTCGCTACCCTTTCTATGCATTCCATGGCGCATCGCGCCATTGGCGAAGGTGTGCGCCCCGTCAGCGAGACGATCCCGGGGCGTACGATCAGTTCCGGAGCATCTTTGACCTCAAGTCTGACCAGAGTGCCGGCATCGACGTCCGCCACGACGAGGGCACGGGTACATGCCAGTACCGTTTCCGTGCTGAGCGCCACCGTGCGCAGGATGGCGAAGTTGTCGCATTCCAGCGCCGGCACGGCGGCGCTGGGTGACTGGCCCAAGGCTGCGGCCAGGGCGGCCTGCATCATGGCCGGGGGCGTCGCCGATGCCAGCCCGAATTGCCAGACTTGCGCGAAAGCACAGCGATTGCCAGCCAGCGGATGACCTGCGCGAGCGTAGAACTCGACCTGCTGCGGGGGCAGCAGCCGGATAGTCAGTGCGGCTTCCCTGGGAAGGTCATTGGTGTCTGAAACAAAGAACTCGATGCTTTCCGCGCGCAGCCGTTCCAGCAACTGCTTCCAGTTGCTTTCAACCACCCGCAAGCCGACCTTGGGGTGGCGCTGGCGCAGCTCGGGCAGCACCCGCGGCATCAGCGTGACCGCCGGAAACGGCCCGACCCCGAAGGCCGTGTCGCCGAGCTCGACATCCCGGTAAAGATCGATATCGCGCTGCAGGCAGCGGGCATCGAACAGCAGCTTGCGCGCGCCCTCGATCACAAACTGCCCGGCGGGTGTCGGGCGCACATCCGCATCGCCCCGCTCAAATAAACGCAAGCCCAGTTCCGCCTCAACGGCCTGGATGCTGCGGCTGAACGCAGGCTGGCTGAGATGCACGCGCGCGGCGGCGCGCGCGAAATGCAATTCATCGGCGAGGGCGAGAACGTGGGTGAGACGGCGGAGATCCATACTGGACGCATTGCGTCAGACGCATTGATCGGATGCTGATAATGCATTGGACGAATCGGTGCGGCAATCCTAAAGTCAGCGCATCAAATCCCGGCAACGAACGGGACGGCCCGGATGAAGGGAAACGGAGACAACATGAAAGTGCTGGACAAGTTCTACATCAACGGCGCGTGGGTAGCCCCGTGCGCCGGTGCAACCTACGCCGACATCACCGATCCGGCGACCGAGATGGTAATCGGCAAGCTGACCATGGGCAACGCGGAGGACGCCGGGCGTGCCGTGCAGGCCGCCACGGCAGCGCTGCCGGCGTGGTCCGGCACCACGCGCGAGGCCCGTATCGGGCTGCTTGAACGCGTGATGGCGTGCTACCAGGCGCGCCTCGGCGAACTGGCGCAAGCGGTGCGACAGGAGATGGGTGCCCCGTCGACCCTCTGCAACACGCTGCAGGCGCCCATCGGACTCGGCCAGATCCAGGCCACCACCGAAGCTCTGCGTCACTTTGAATTCGAAAGCGAGCGCGGCCGCAGCTGGATCCGGCGCGAGCCGGTCGGCGTGGCGGCGCTGATCACGCCATGGAACTGGCCACTGAACCAGATCGCGGCAAAGGTGGCACCCGCGCTCGCGGCGGGCTGCACGATGGTGCTCAAGCCGTCAGAGATCGCGCCGCTGGATGCCGTGCTGTTCGCTGAAATCCTGCACGAGGCCGGCGTGCCCGCAGGCGTGTTCAACATGGTATTCGGAGACGGCCGGGTGGTCGGGGCCGCGCTGTCGTCGCATCGCGATGTGGACATGATTTCCATCACTGGCTCGACCCGCGCCGGGGTGGAAGTGGCCATCAACGCCGCGCCGACCGTCAAGCGTGTCGCGCAGGAACTGGGCGGCAAATCTGCGCTGGTCATTCTCGATGACGCCGACCTGCACGCCGCCGTCGCGAGCGGCGTGGCACAGGGCATGATGAACGCGGGCCAGACATGCATCGCGCCCACGCGCATCCTGGTTCCGCGCCACTGCTACGAAGACGCGGTGTCCATTGCCGCGGCAGCGGCCAACGCCATCCGCGTGGGCGATCCCGCCGATCCGGAAACCGCCATGGGCCCGATCTCCAACCGCGCTCAGTACGAGAAGGTGCAGCGCATGATCCGCGTCGGCCTGGAGGAGGGCGCGCGGCTGGCTGCGGGCGGACCAGGGCGTCCGGAGGGACTCGAACGCGGATTCTATGCCAGGCCGACCATCTTCGCCGACGTCCGCAACGACATGGCAGTCGCACGCGAAGAGATCTTCGGGCCAGTGCTGGTGATGATCCCCTACGACGGCGAGGAAGCGGCGATCGCCATCGCCAACGATACCGATTACGGCCTGGCCGCCTACGTGGCGGGCACGGACCCGGAGCGCACACGCCGCGTGGCGGCGCGGCTGCGCGCGGGCGCCGTCCTCCTTAACGGCGCCATGCTGGACATCGCCGCGCCATTCGGCGGATGCAAGACCTCCGGCAACGGGCGGGAATGCGGGCCGGAAGGACTGGCTGAGTTCCTCGAGATCAAGACGGTGACGTCGCTCTGATCGGGCACGCAGCCCGCCGTCCGACGCGGCGCGCGTGCCGCGGCTCCCCACGCTGTCCCACTGACGATGTCCCCGGCGGCCGCCCGCGATGGCGACCCGCCGCGGCGACGTGCACCTTGCTGGAGAACGCATGAGCACCTCTTATCAACCGGCCATGGCGTGGCGCACCGCCTTGCTGCTGGTGGTCTACATGGTTATCAATTTCGCCGACAAGATCGCGGTCGGCCTACTGGCCGTGCCGATGATGACGGAGCTGAACCTGTCGCCCGCGCAGTTCGGGCTGGTCGGCAGCAGCTTCTTCTGGCTGTTCGCCATCGCCGGCGTCAGCGGCGGTTTCCTGGCCAACCGGCTGCCCACGACGGGCATCCTGCTGGCGATGGCGCTGGCCTGGTCGGTGCTGCAAATCCCGATGGCCATGTCGTCCAGCCTCTTTGTGCTCGTGGCGGCGCGCGTGCTGCTTGGTGCCGCCGAAGGGCCGGCGTGGCCCGTCGCGGTCCATGCTTGCTACAAGTGGTTTCCCAACGAGAAGCGCGAGCTGCCGGTGGCCTGCCTGGCGCAAGGCGGCGCCATCGGGCTGCTGTTGGCAGGCATGGCCATGCCGCTTGTGACGGCGCACTGGGGATGGCGCGCCAACTTCTACGCGCTGGCCGCGATCGGCTTTGCGTGGGCGTTGCTGTGGGTCGCGCTCGGCAAGGAAGGCAAGGACGCCGGCGCTGGAAAAAGCGAGACGAAGGAGGGCATGTACGTGCCCTATCGCCGGCTGCTTGCCGAACCGACGGTCGCTGCCTGCATGGCCATGAAGTTCTTCTCCTACTGGGGTCTGGCTCTGACGCTCACATGGCTGCCGGCCTATCTGCAGAAGGGCCTGGGGTACGGCGCGGTCGAGTCGGGACGGTTGTACGCGGCACTCATCGCCATGAGCCTGCCGGTCAGCATCGCGGGATCGTGGCTGGTGCGCCAGCTGCTGGCGCGCGGGGTGTCGTCGAGGACGGCGCGCGGACGCGTCGCCGCGGCGGTCGTTGCCCTGGGCGGCGCGGCATTCGTGCTGGTCTGGCTGGGCGGGCTGCCGCCGCTGTGGCGCGCGGCACTGATCGGCCTCACGCTCGGCCTGACCCAGATCATGTATGCGGTGGGGCCGGCCATCCTGGCGGAGGTTGTGCCGGATTCGCAGCGCAGCGCCGTCCTGGCCATCGACAACTCCATTGCCTCGTTTGCCGGCGTACTGGCGCCGCTGGTCACCGGCTTCCTGGTGCAGGGCATGACGGGAAGCGCGGGCTATGAGGCCGGCTTCGCCATCTGCGGCCTGTTGATGGTGGTCGGAGCGCTAGCAGGGGGCGTGGCGATCGATCCGGCCCGGGC
The DNA here is from genome assembly GCF_058252315.1 of Cupriavidus sp. PB-02. Taxonomy (NCBI): domain Bacteria; kingdom Pseudomonadati; phylum Pseudomonadota; class Betaproteobacteria; order Burkholderiales; family Burkholderiaceae; genus Cupriavidus; species Cupriavidus sp. PB-02. The sequence goes on along the minus strand of NZ_JBXPSX010000003.1, from coordinate 1,082,148 downwards.
CGCCTTGTCCGTGCGCCGGCATGCGACGCCTGGCTACGGCTATCACGGCGAGGCACCGGCATCGAGCCACTGACAGGCCGTGGCGACTGGCAGGAAAATCAAATCAAGACACTGATTGGAGCAGAGACAAATGACCGCATACAACTTCCCATTGCTGATCAAGCAGCTGCTGGTCACGCCGATCGCGCAGCGCTCGCGCAAGGAGATCGTCTACGAAGACCGCGTGCGCTTTGGCTATCCCACGCTGGTCGAACGCATCGGGCGGCTCGGCAGCGCGCTCACCCGGCTTGGGGTGGGCCGGGGCAGCACGGTGGCGGTACTCGACTGGGACAGCCATCGCTACCTGGAAGCCTACTTCGCCGTGCCGATGCTGGGCGCGACACTGATGAAGACGAACATCCGCCTGTCGCCCGAGCAGATCGCCTATACGCTCGATCATGCCGAGGCGGAGACGCTGCTTGTCAACGTCGACTTCCTGCCGCTGGTCCGGGAAATCCGCGCGCAGCTGCCGCGCGTCAAGCGCCTGATCTGCCTGACCGACGGTAACGTGCCGTCGGACCTCGACTGGGCAGGCGAATACGAGGCGCTGCTCGCCGCCGGCGATCCGGCGCATGCGTTCCCGGAGTTCGATGAGAACACGCGCGCGACGCTGTTCTACACCACGGGCACCACCGGCCAGCCAAAGGGCGTCTCGTTCAGTCACCGGGACCTCGTGCTGCACAGCCTGACTGCGCTGGCGACGCTGTCGCAGGCCGGCGGGAACGCGCGTTTCTCGCGCAACGAGGTGTACATGCCATTGACACCGATGTTCCACGCGCATGCGTGGGGCTTTCCGTACATCGCCACGCTGTGTGGCTGGAAGCAGGTCTACCCGGGCCGCTACGAGCCGTCGAAGCTGTTGAACCTGTTCCGCAAGGAAGGCGTCACCTTCTCGCACTGCGTGCCGACCGTCCTGCACATGGTCCTGTCGGCGCCGGCTGCGCAGGACGTTGACTTTGGCGGCTGGAAGGTGGTGATCGGCGGCAGTGCCTTGTCACGCGCCCTGTGCAGGCAGGCGCTGGCGCGCAACATCGACATCTGCTCGGGCTATGGCATGTCGGAGACCTGCCCGCTGCTGAGCCTGGGCCAGATCAAGACCGACATGATCGGAGACATTGCCGACCCGCAGGCGCGACGCGAGCGTGAAGTCGACGTGCGGGTCGGTGCCGGAATCCCGGCGCTGCTGGCGCAGATGAAGGTCGTCGACGCTGACATGCAAGCGGTGTCGGTGGATGGGGTATCCGTCGGCGAAGTGGTGGTGCGCACGCCCTATCTGACCCAGGGCTACCTGAAGAATCCCGATGCCAGCGCCGCGCTGTGGGAGGGTGGCTGGATGCATACCGGCGACATCGGCCGCTTCGACGCGGATGGCTACCTGCATCTGGTGGACCGGGCGAAGGACGTGATCAAGAGCGGGGGCGAGTGGGTGTCGTCGATCGACCTCGAGGATGCCATCGCCCAGGTTGTGGGTGTCTCCGAGGTGGCCGTGATCGGCGTGCCGGATGCCAAGTGGGGAGAGCGGCCCATGGCGCTGGTGGTGCCGCGCGCCGGCGGCGCGCCGCTGGACGCCGACGCCGTGCGCAACCACCTTTGCACACTGGCGGAGGCGGGAACGATCTCGAAGTACGCGATTCCGGAGCGCATCCTGCTGGTCGACCAGATCGACAAGACCAGCGTGGGCAAGCTCGACAAGAAGCGCCTGCGCGAGCGTTACAAGCCGGCCTGACCGGCGCTGCGCGGCGCAGGATGACGGTCAGGCGCTGAAAGGCGCAACTATCAATGGCGCGGTCCGGTAAGCCCCGGACCGGCTGCCTCAAGGGAGATTGGAATGAGCGAACAAGCATATGCGGCCGCGCCGAATAGTCCGGCCATCATCCGCCCGGGTATCCGGAAGGCCTCGTTCACGGTGGAACCCGTCGCGCCGTGCCTCGGGGCGGAGATCGGCAACATCGATCTCCGCATGCCGCTCGAGGACGACCAGTACCTGGCACTGCGCGCGGCGCTGTTGAAGCACAAGGTGCTGTTCTTCCGGGACCAGGACATCAGTGCCGCGCAGCAGGTCGAGCTGGCGCGGCGGTTTGGCGAACTTGAAGTGCATCCCGTGTTTCCCCACCACCCCGACCATCCGGAGCTGGTGATACTGGGAGGCGATAGCACGCAGGCGGCGCGCGAGAATATCTTCCACACCGACGTGAGCTGGCGCAAGCGTCCGTCAATGGGTTCGCTCCTGCGCTGCCTCGAATGTCCGACGGTCGGGGGCGATACGCTGTGGGTGAACATGGCTGCGGCACATTCCGGCCTGCCCGCGGCGGTGCGTGAGCGGATTGCCGGCCTGCATGCCGTGCATGACATCCTGCCGGCCTTCGGTTCGCGCATGACTACCGAGCAGCGCGAGGCCCGCCGCCAGGAATTTCCGCCGGCGACGCATCCCGTCGTGCGCACGCACCCCGAGACCGGCGAACAGATACTGTATGTGAACGAGGCGTTCACCACGCACCTTTCGAACTACCTGGAACAACACGAAGGCCAGTATCGATTCGGGTTTGATTTCAGGATCGAGGAAATGGACCTGCTGCATTACCTGTTCCGCCAGGCGAGCGCGCCGGAATACCAGGTGCGCCTGCGCTGGCGCGCCAACACCATCGCCTTCTGGGACAACCGTTCTACGCAGCACTACGCCGTCCAGGACTACTTCCCCGCGCGCCGTCGCATGCTGCGCGCGACCATCATCGGCGACGTGCCGTTCTGAGGCACTACGACGCCACCACCAACAGGGTTTGCCTGATTACCAGGGAAGGAGATTCACATGTCAAAAGTCGTAGTCGCCGGGGTCGGCATGGTTCCGTTCACGAAGCCGGGCGCCAGCGGCACGTACATCGAGATGGGTTCGGAAGCCGCGCGCATGGCGCTGGGCGACGCCGGCATCCCGTATGACCTGGTGCAGCAGGCTTACGTCGGCTACGTGTACGGCGACTCCTGTGCCGGCCAGGCTGCGCTGTACCCGGTGGGGCTCTCGCAGGTTCCCATCGTCAACGTCAACAACAACTGCTCGACCGGGTCGACCGCGTTGTTCCTGGCCCGCCAGGCGGTCGAGAGCGGTGCGGTGGAGTGCGCGATCGCGCTGGGTTTCGAGCAGATGCAGCCGGGAGCGCTGAAGTCGCAGTGGGATGACCGGCCGGCCCCGCTGGGCACGTTGCTCGATATCACCCGGGACCTCAACCAGGAAGCATCGGCTGCGGGCATACCCATCGCCCTGCTGCAGTTCGGCGGGGCGGGGAAGGAGCACATGGAGAAGTACGGCACCAGGCTGGAAACCTTCGCCGCAATTCGCGTCAAAGCGAGCCGCCACGCCGCCAGCAATCCGCTGGCGATCTTCCGCAAGGTGGTCAGCGTCGAGGACGTGATGGCCGACCCGGTGGTCTGGCCGGGCGTGATGACGCGGCTGATGGCCTGCCCGCCGACCTGCGGCGCCGCTGCGGCCATCCTCTGCTCGGAGGCGTTCGCCAGGAAGCACAACCTGCGCGCTGACGTACGCATCCTGGCCCAGTCGATGACAACCGACAGCCCTAAGACCTTCGAGACCCGCTCGATGATCGAGGTCGTGGGCTTCAGCATGGCGCAGGAAGCCGCGCGACAGGTATATGAGAGCGCCGGCGTCGGCCCGTCGGACATCCAGGTTGCCGAGCTGCACGACTGCTTCGCGCACAACGAGTTGCTGACCTACGAATCGCTCGGCTTCGCGCCGGTAGGCGGCGCCGAGAAGTTCGTGCTGGACGGCGACAACACCTATGGCGGCAAGGTCGTGACCAACCCGTCGGGCGGCCTGCTGTCGAAAGGCCACCCGCTGGGCGCGACCGGCCTGGCGCAGTGCTATGAGCTGACCCGTCAGATCCGCGGCATGGCTGGCCCGACGCAGGTCGAGGGCGTGAATCTGGCGCTGCAACACAACCTCGGGCTGGGCGGCGCCTGCGTGGTGACGCTCTATGGTCGCGGCTAGGACAAGGTGGCGCTGGGTGGCGGCGCCACCGGACATGAACTGGGAGACCCACACATGGCAGACAAAAGCCTCATAGGCAGCAAGATGTCGGCGGGCACCGTCGACGTGGAGAAGGGCCGCCTGCGCTTCTTCGCCAAGGCGATCGGCGAAGCCGACCCGATCTACACCGACGAATCCGCCGCGCGCGACGCCGGCCATCCGGCTTTGCCGGTGCCGCCGACCTTCCTCTTCTGCCTGAACAGCGAGGTGGGCGAGCTGCGCAAGACGTTGGAAGTCCTGCAGATGGACCTCGGCCGAATCCTGCACGCCGAGCAGGCCTTCGACTACCACCGCATGGCCTATGCCGGGGACGTACTGCACTTCGAGACCAGGGTCGCGGACGTCTACGACAAGAAGGGCGGGGCGCTGCACTTCGTCGTGCAGGAAACCAGCGTCACCAACCAGAAGGGAGACCGCGTTGCGGAGCTGCGCAGCACGCTGGTCGAGCGCCGTGGCTGAGGAGACGTTCCAGATGCAAGCACCGCGCTACAACGACGTGAAGGTGGGCGACAAACTGCCCGCCCTAGCCTTGCCGGCCACCAACCGCACCACGCTGGCGCTGTACGCTGGCGCCTCGGGCGACCACAACCCGATCCATATCGACATCGACTTCGCCCGCCAGTCGCGCATGCCGGACGTGTTCGCGCACGGGATGCTGTCGGCCGCCTACCTCGGCCGCCTGCTGACCGGCTGGGCGCCACAGGCGGCACTGCGCAACGTCGCGATCCGCTTCACCGGCATCACCCACCTGGGCAACCAGCCGACCTGCACCGGTGAGGTGGTCGAGAAATTCGAGGCCAACGGCGAGAAGCGCGTGAAGGTGGCGATCAGGTCGACCAACCAGTATGGCGAGGACAAGCTGGTTGGCGAGGCCATCGTCGCGCTGGACTAACCCATTGTTGTCTCCCCGTCCCCAGGCAGGAGAGGGGAGCAGAACCGAACAGAGCATCCAAAGGAAAACCCAAATGACCAAACTCGCAGGCAAGTCCGCCATCGTTACCGGCTCGGGCCGCGGCATCGGCCGTGAAGTGGCCCTGAAGCTGGCGTCCGAAGGCGCGCGCGTAGTGGTGAACGACCTTGACGCCGAACCGGCGCACGAAGTCGTCGAACAGATCCAGTCGCAGGGCGGCGAGGCGGTGGCCTGCATCGGCAGCGTGACCGCTACCGACTTCGCCGACCGTCTGGTGGGCACGGCAGTCAGTCACTTCCAGAGCATCGACATCATCGTCAACAACGCCGGCTACACCTGGGACAACGTGATCCAGAAGATGAGCGACGAGCAGTGGTACGCCATCCTGGATTGCCACCTGACGGCACCGTTCCGCATCCTGCGCGCGGCCTATCCGGTCATCAGCGCTGCCGCCAAGGCCGAGGCTGCGGAGGGCCGCGAAGTGTTCCGCAAGATCGTCAATATCTCGTCGGTGGCCGCCGGCGGCAATCCAGGCCAGGCCAACTATTCGTCGGCCAAGGCCGGCATCCTTGGCATGACCCGGGCGCTGGCCAAGGAATGGGGCCGCCTGAAGGTCAATGTGAACGCCGTCGCCTTTGGCCACATCGAGACCCGCCTGACCGTGCCGTTCGCCGGCAAGGAAAGCGCCACCGTCAATATCGAAGGCCGCGAGATCAAGGTCGGCATCAGCGAGGCGCTGGCCGAGCAGTCGAAGAAGTTGATCCCGCTCGGCCGTCCGGGCACCGCCGTTGAAGCCGCCGGTTCGGTCTACATGTTCTGCCAGCCCGAGTCGAACTATGTTACCGGCCAGGTGCTGGTCTGCGGCGGCGGCGTCGGCAGCGTCTGAGACGAAGCAAGGGGAACCAGCATGCTCGAAAACTACCGTTCGCCGTGGATGGATGAGGACCTGGACGCGTTCGCCGGTGCGGTGCGGCGCTTCTGCAAGGACATCATCGAGCCTAGCGAGATGAAATGGCGTGCACAGCACCACGTCGACCGCGCGGTCTGGCTCAAGGCCGGTGAACTCGGCCTGATCCTGCCCGACGTGCCCGAGGCGTACGGCGGCGCAGGCGGCACGGTGGCGCACGCGGCGGTGGTGATGCGCGAGATGGGCTACGCCGGCAGCACCGGCTTCGGCTATGGCATCAATTACCTGGTGGGCCACTACCTGGGCAGCTATGGCACCGAGGCACAGAAGCAGCGCTGGCTCCCAGGCATCGCGACCGGCCAGATCATCACGGCGGTCGCCATGACCGAGCCGGGCACCGGCTCAGACCTGCAGGGCGTGCGCACCACGGCGAGGAAGCGTGCCGACGGCAAGTACGTCGTCAACGGCGCCAAGACCTTCATCACCAACGGACAGATGTGCGACATGGTGGTCGTGGTCGCCAGGACCGGCGACCAGCAGGGCGCCAAAGGCATTTCGCTGCTGATCGTCGATGCCAGCAACCCGGGCTTCCGCCGTGGCCAGTGCCTCGACAAGGTGGGCCAGGACTCCGGCGACACCTCCGAGCTGTTCTTCGATGACTGCGTGGTGGAGGCTGACGCGCTCCTCGGCGGCGCGGAAGGCCAGGGTTTCTTCCAGCTCATGGGCCAGCTTCCGTACGAACGCGCCATGATCGCAGTGGGAGCCGCCGCGCAGATGGAGCGGGCCCTCGAGCTGACGGTGGCGTACGTGAAGGAGCGCAAGGCCTTCGGCAAGGCGTTGATCGAGCAGCAGAACACCCGCTTCGTGCTGGCCGATGTCAAGGCCACGGTGACGGCCTCGCGCGCCTTCGCCGATCACATCATCCGCCACTGGATCGACGGCACGCTCGACTCTTCGCTGGCCTCGATGGGCAAGTTCTGGCTGACCGAGCGCCAGGGCGAGGTGATCGACAAGTGCGTGCAGTTCTTCGGCGGCTACGGGTACATGCTGGAGTACCCGATCGCGCGCATGTACGTCGACGCGCGCGTGCAGCGCATCTACGGCGGCGCCAACGAGATCCAGCGCGAGCTGGTGGCGCGTTCGCTGTAACGCCCGGCACGACTGAACGATCGTCAGCGGGCTGCCGCGCTCCAACCTGGTGACTATGCGCGCCTTCGCCGAGGCGTGGCCGGATGCCGCAAATTCACCTCGAAGCGAGCGGCGACGACTCTTATCTCGATCTGCAGTTCTATCAGCTGATAGCTGCGCTGCAATATCGTCATTGAACTGAAGACTGGCGCCTTTGAGCCAGAGTATGCAGGTCAGATCAGTTTCTATCTGTCGGCGGTTGATGCCCTGATGAAAACTGAAGCCGACCATCCTACCATCGGGCTACTGTTATGCCAGGGAGCACAACCGGCTGGTGGTCGAATACGTGCTGCGCGGCATGGGCCAGCTGATTGACGTGGCCCAGTACCAGTTCGTTGCGGAACTCCCGGCTGAGCTGCAGGAAAGCCTGCCGAGCGTCGCGGCTGGTGGCGTCGTCGACAAAGACCAGCAGCGTGCAGGCCGGCGCCCGGTCCTCGAACCAGGCGTGGTCGCTGCCGTCGATCTGCACCAGCTCACCGAGGCAGGCGCGGCGATTGCGCGACTGGTGCACCCTGGGCGGGCGCAGCTTCCTCGGCACCCAGAAGCCGGCGTCGATCATGATTCGGCGCACGCATGCCGGCGAGATCTCGATGCCATGGCGCTCGCGCAGCTTCTCGGCGGCCAGGGTCGGGCCGAAGTCGGCGTAACGGTCGCGGAACAGGCCCCGCACGCGGGATTCCAGACCCGGAGGCAACTGATTGTGGCCAGGCTGACCCCATTTACGGGAGACGAGGCCCTGGGGGCCGTCCTGCCGGTACCGCTGCACCAGCCGCTCGACCTGGCGCTTGGAAAGGCCGAGCTTCTCGGCGGCGCGCCAGACCATCAGACCGTCTTCGACGACGGCCTGGATGACCTTGCAGCGGTCCAGCTCCCGCATACTCATGGTGATCGGGTCGGCCCATGGTCGCGCTCCAGGCTAGACGGCAAAGCCGCCAGCTTGGCACGCTCCGGGACGGGGTACGACATTTGAACTTAACCCAAGTACGACATTAGAAAAAACGGCATAATAAGTGTTATTTTAAATTGGTACGCAACATAACAAAATTGGCTCTGCGGTGCGATCCGTGTTCTGTAAAGCAGCTTGGAGTAAACAAGCCGACCGGTGGCGCTCCGTTGCCTAGACGGGATGCAAATCGACGCGTAGCGGCATTCAGAGGCCGAACCAGTTCGCCAGCCGCAAACCAGCCAATTCCGCAAAATCCTTTGTGTTACGCGTCACCAGGGTTAGCCCGTGCGCTATCGCAACCGATGCAATCTGCCCATCCACGAATGGCAATGTGAATCCAGCCCGCTCGCGCGACTGGCGCAGCTCTGCGTGGATCCGCGCTCCGGCAGCGTCATAAGGCAAGACTGGCAAAGTGCCCACGACATCTTGTACAAAACGGCCAACAGCGTCCTTCCGTTGGCCATCCGGCATGCGCAACCAACCAAAGCGGAGTTCGTGCCAGACCGGGGCTGGAATGGCTAGCTCCCCCTCGTAGCGGGCCAAATTTTCCATTACCGCGACCTCAGGTCTCGGCCGCATGGCCTCTGAAACAATGTTGGTGTCCAGCAACCAACTCACGGCGCTCACCATGAGAATTCTCTTCCCCCATCGGGTTGACGTAATTGCGCAAAGGGATCGCTCTCATCCTCCCCTGTCACATGCCTTTGGCGCCACTCGGTCAAACGCGCAGAAAAGCCAGAGGAAGACCCAACCAGCTGTCGATATTGTGACCACGACATCAAGACGCCGGCAGCCTGCCCGCGCCGGGAGATCATTAGGGGCTCTTGTGCCACTTCTACACCCCGGAGCGCATCAGCGAGATGCGCTCTTGCCTCAGAGAACGGGATAGTTCGCATGGAAAGTGCTCCTGGCTTGATGTGTACATTTAAATTGTACATCATGGGGGGTCAAGCAGAGTTCCAAGTCAACGGCCGCTCCCTGTCAGCGTTGCACGCTCCGAGGGGGCGACGATTCAATGGCCGGCGTGTATTGGGTAACGCCGGCGCGTACTGCACGTATGGCCGCTTCCTGAACCAGAGGCGGCGCCGTGAAGTCCGGCTCGCCGATGCTCAGATGGATCACCGGTTTGGCTCGGGCGGCCTCGGTAGCGGCCAATTGTGTAGCCGCCTTGGCTACCTCCATCACGTAGAACGGCTCGATGTGAGCAGCACGCTTCGAAATCTTCATCGAATATCTCCATCCGGGAATGCGCCGCTCTTATGTGGCTCACTGGGGATCATTGTGTGCCAGGCGACGTAAGGGCCACGGAACGGTGGGGCGCTCGCGCCGGCAGGCGTGGGTCGAAACGAGAATTCTCGTGACCTCGTGCGGACTGGACAATATGGCTTACAGAGAATGTGTTTTGCATCCTGCGTAAGAATTGAAGCGCTTTCCATCCGGTTGCGCCGCAAGACGGAACCGCTGCCATTGAATGCGTCTTTCAGGGTATCTCAGGCGAGATAGTGACCTTGGACGGCGAATCGAATCTCACATAGCCTTCGGGAAAGGAGGGGCGAGGTCCCGCTCAATCCCCCACGTGCGCAAATCTCCGCAGCGCGCCAAGGTCCATAATCTGGATCGCCCCGTATTCCACCGCGATCAATTTGGCGTCAGCCAAATCGCGAAGTGCACGATTTGTGTTCTGCCGCGATAGTCCAGACAGGCGTCCTATTTCCTCTTGGGATAGACCCAAGATCCTGTCAGTAGCTGGATAGAGCTGCTGATTGAACATCTCGGCCAAGCAGAATGCCACTCGCGCTGAGGCTTCGTGCAACCGTAAGTTGTGTACCAAACCGACGTAGTAGCCACAGCGCGCATTGAGCTGGTCTATGACATATCGGCTGAACTGGCTGCTGTGATCGAGCAGCCAGAGAAATGTCGATCTTGGGACGAATGCCAGCCGACTGTCCCGAACTGCCACTACCGAATAGGGTCGGGGCTCTTCCTTTAGGACCGCTCCCTCCCCAAACCAAGAGCCAGCAGGGACGCCCGCGAATGTGACAGTGCGCCCTGCGCTTGAGGCGGTATCGACCTTAATGATCCCGTCCACAACTGCCAACCAGTGGTCAGCGGGATCGCCCCGGTGGCAAACGGTCGAGCCGGCATGATATGAGCGATCAAAGCAGTCGCTCCTTACACGAGCCTTTTGTTCGCCGGAAAGATTCGGATACCACGGCGACCGGGAAAGGAAATCCACCAGGCTCGAAATCCCTGCATCCTCCGTTTCTGTTGAATCACGGAACAGGATCGGTCTTCCCAGCCTGTCTGTGCTTGCAGGCCCTTCGGGCGCAATGCCAAGCCGCTCCACTCGCTCGGCACAGAAGACTCTTAGAGAGTTCATGATGGTAGCGCTACGTCGTCTTGGACGGCCGCAACCAGTGGCGTGCGGCAATCACCATAGATTCCTCGCTCAGCCGTCATCCGGGCGCGCGGCAGCAGAACCGCTCTGATTTCGCATGTCAACACGGGTGGTCTCTTAAGTGAAATTTAAATTCACTTAAGGCTATGCGGCAACCTGGACCCTGTCAAGCTCGTCGCATTAGGTGTTTCCACGGCCCGCTCCCAAGTTTTCGGTCGTCCTGGGGCCAGTCGCATGCCATAATTGGATCCTCTCGCAACAGGGCTGAGTAGGTTCAGATGCGTTAATCGACACCCGAGATCCTATGTCTACTGAAACCGAGCTTCTACTTAGCACTCCGCGCGCACGGATTCGCCGCCGCGGAGCGGACAAACATCCCCTGATTCTGAAGGCGGCGCGTGCCTTGGTCGCTGACGTGGGATTCCGGGAAACACAGATGTTGTCGGTTGCCGAAGCCGCAGGGATTGCCATTGGCACGTTGTACCGATACTTCCCGTCGAAGACAGAATTGATGATCGAGGTCGTCAAAGTAACGGCGCAGCGCGAAGTGGATGTGGTTGCCGGCATTGCAATGCGCGATGGATCGGCCCACGAACGACTGGGTGCGGCGGCATGGACCTTCGCCAATCGTGCCCTGCGAGGTCGCCGCCTTGCTCACGCGCTAGTTGCGGAGCCAGTCGAGCCCGATGTTGAGGCAGCGCGCCTGGTCTATCATCGCGCGCTGTCGAGAGTCTTCAAGACCATAATCGAGCAGGGAATCACCAGCGGTGAATTCCCTGCCCAGGACGCGGCCGCTTCTGCAGACTGCATTGTTGGCTGCCTGTTCGAAGGGCTAGTAACGCCACTGTCCAATGATGTTAGTGCTGATGCGGCGCAGATAAATATCCATGCATCAGCCATTATCACTTTCTGCTTGAGAGGAGTTTCCGGCTCCCAAGCTCCCTACAGCGTACCGACTCAGTAGTTGTCCATCGGGCGCGCCCGACCCCGAGGCATGAAACGGCGGGGACCAAGAGGCACTTCGTGACGGCGTTTCCTAGTAGCCTCCGAGCAGCAGCTCCCCGGTAGCTAAAAAACGTCCATCAGCATTGCTGATGGACGTTGCCAGTACAACTATTACTCGATGGGGTCGTCCAGAAAGAATCTAGTGATCCTCCTCATCCCAAACTATTGAGACGGGTCCGTACAGGTAAAGCTGCTTTCGACGTTCGGGTCGCCGGTACCGTTGTACTTCGGATACTGCGGATACCTGCACAGCGGACGTGTGATCCGAGCAGTGCCGGCGGGGGCGTAAAACGTTTGCGCAATTATCCTTTTCGCCGAAGGCGGAGTTCCTTTCTCGAGCCACTCAAACATCGGACCAACGAGGTCCACGTTGTCAGCCCCATTGCCCATTGCGCAGTGATTGACACCGGCGGCCGTGTAGAACTCCATGAACTGGTCAGCGGCAGCTTGCCCGCCCGCCGCAGCCACGACCGCGTTGTAGTAGCTGATAGTGTTGTTCGGCGTGATCAACCAATCTGCCATCCCATGCCACAGCAGTAGCTTCCCTCCCTTGGCCCTGAACTGGCTCAGATCGGGATTGACAGCGTTGATCAGGGAGGACAATTCATCGAGACGCGTCGTGTACTGTGCCGGATCAAGTTGCAGAGGATCAACCGTTGCATCTTGAGCCACCATGTACTTGATGAAGCCATCCATCAAGCCCTTGGCTACGGAATCTCCCCAGATTGGCTTACCAAAGCTCCCATCCTCGCCTCCTCCAAATGGGAAGCCGGGCCATGTATAGCGTCCGGATGCAATGTTCGTGGGCTCATAGAGTGACTTGGCCGAGGCGACCTGCGTGTCGGTCAGGCATGCATCGGTCTCGGCTCCCGTGCAGCGGAGTTCAGCGATATCAAACTGGCAGGAATCTGGCTTCCCAATGATGTTGTCCTTGAGGCCATCAAGGCTGTCACATTTGTTTAAGACCGCCTTGGCAATGGTCTTGATCTTGGCGGTGCTAAGCGCAGCGCCCGGTTGCGCAAGTTGCTTAAAGCTCTTCTGGTAGTACAGAAATTGGGGAATGTAGGCGTTGGCGGGCGCTCTCGCGATGATCCCGTCAAAGAGTGTCGGATTGCGCTGCGCCTGGAGCAGTGCCTGTCTGCCGCCGCCCGAACAGCCTTCGTAGATCGATTTCGAGGTGGCGACCTTTTGTTCACCATAGACGTAGGTCATGACAGCACGTGCTGGTCCAATGACGCGCGGTACGGAAAGGGAGGCGTAGTCGTTCAACATGTCCCGATCCATCGCGAACTCAGCATCGATTCCCCCGATCGACGTGGCGTTCCCCGCGGAGGTGTGTCCATGGTTACTCGCGATTGTCACGTAGCCACGCTCCTTAAGATTGGGACTGATATCAACGCGTGGGTCGGGTGGGATCAGTCCATCAAAGCCGCCGCCTCCGGAGAAGACTTGGCGCTCGTTCCAAACCGTCGGGAGATTCATCTCAAAACTCAGATCCTTGGGCATGTGTCCAACGACGACACATCGCTCCGGTAGGGCTCCGGAAGCCTGGACAAAGGTTGACTTAGTAATCGTCGCCTCGCCGAACTGCATGTTCAGTAGCGCCTGGCATTTGCTTTCTGCGCTGGCGGTCGGGGTCGTACTCTGAGGAGGCGTCGAACTGGAGGCCGAGTCTGAGGAATCGCTGCCACCGCATGCTGCCAGGGAGCTGGCAATCGCAAGTGCCGACATCGTGCCGAAAAATATGGCCGCACGGCGCCGACCTCTGTACTGAGGTACCTGTTGTCTCTGCATTTTGTGTCTCCTTCGTTGGCTCTGCTGGAGTGTTGTGAAGCTATTCATGGATGGCAGTGATGAGCTGTTGTACCGTTCAGCTATCCAGCTACGCACAACTCTATGAGTCTGAGCGGGCGGGGAATGTCCTGTGCAAGACATTCCTGCGACTAAGAAATCTCAGCGCAAGGCGAAGCGATTTTCTCCAGAAGGATTTCAGCCCTTGCGCAGGAGAAGAGGAGGCGAGACTAGAATAACTGCGCATGCCGCGCAGTGCCACGCGTCTCAGAATAGAGACGGTTGAGGATCGCCCGAGCAGTTGGCGCGGCGGCCACACGCGAGCCTAAGGAAGTGCCCACCGCTTACACCTAGCGGCGGGCAAAGCAAGAGGCTGGAGACCCGGGACGAAGAACTGTGGCCGGGTTACGAGCCGGAAAGCTCCGTAATTGCTTCACGGCTCCCGGCGAGCTCTCGCAGCCGGAACTTCTGGATCTTCCCAGTGCCCGTCTTCGGAAGCGCCCCGTAAATGACGCGGACAGGGCATTTGTAGTGAGCAAGCCGCTCGCGACAGAATGCAATCATCTCGGCTTCCGGCGGGGCGATGACATCGGGCTTCAGCTCAATGAACGCGCAGGGTGATTCGCCCCACTTCGCGTCGGGCTGGGCTACTACGGCCGCGATCAAGACCGCAGGATGACGATGGAGTACGTCCTCAACCTCCACGGACGAGATGTTTTCACCACCAGAGATAATGACGTCCTTCGATCGGTCTGTGATCTGGATGTAGCCATCGGGATGCATCACAGCCACATCACCGGTGTGAAACCAGCCGCCGGCAAACGCATTCGCGGTCGCGTCTGGATTCTTCAGGTACCCCTTCATCACAATGTTGCCCTTTAGCAGAAGCTCGCCTTGTGTCTTTCCGTCGCAGGGAACGGGCTCGCATGTTGCTGGGTCCGCCACGCGTAACCCCTCCAAAACTGCGGATCGATTGCCTTGGCGAGCCATCAGCCGTGCTCTTTCGTCCATAGGCTTGTCGTGCCAGACCGGATTCACGAAGGAACTGACGGGGGTACCCGAAGCCTCAGTAATGCCGTAGACGTGTTCGACTTCAAATCCCATCTCAAGAACAGACTTCAAGACGGTCGCGGGCGGCGGCGAACCTGCAGTTCGCACACGGACCGTATGAGAGAAGGCTCTACGCTCAGCAGCCGTGGATGTCGCGAGCGAAGCAAGTACGATGGGCGCAGCGCAGAAATGATCGACACCGTGCTGGTCGATTGCGGCAAAGATATTTGTGGCCGTCACCTTTCGTAGGCACACATGCGTGCCTGCGGCTGCCGTGATCGCCCAAGCAAAGCACCAGCCATTGGCATGAAACAAAGGCAGCGTCCACAGATATACCGGCCTGCGCGGCATACCCCAGTCCGTCAGTTGCAACAAGCTCATCAGGTAGGCGCCTCTGTGGCTGGGCACAACCCCTTTAGGATCCGATGTGGTGCCAGAAGTGTAGTTGAGGGCGATGGCATCCCATTCGTCGGTGGGCCAGACACCGGCGAAATCCGGGTCGCCTTCCGCCAGGAATGCTTCGTATTCCATTGTTCCAATCAACTCACCGCCGATCGCCTCAATGTCGGCGATGTCGATTATGAGTGGCTTGCTGTCAAGCTGCTCCAGCGCTTTCGCCGCCAGGGCGGAGAACTCCCGATCAACAAAGAGAACCTTCGATTCTCCGTGACGCAGGATAAAGCGAACGCCTTCGGCGTCCAGGCGGCAATTGATGGCATTGAGCACCGCGCCGCTCAACGGGACACCATGATGTGCCTCGACCATGGCCGGCGTGTTCGGGGCGAGGATAGACACCGTGTCCCCCTTCTTAATCCCCCGCTTTACTAGCGCGCTGGCCAAGCGTCGGCAACGTTCCCTCGTTCGGCTCCAGGACTGCCGCAGCGCGCCATGGACGATGGCGGTGTGATCGGGATACTGGTCCGCACACCGGTCGAGAAACTGCAAAGGGGTCAGTGGAAGGTAGTTTGCAGGGGTCCGGTCAAGGCCGTGTTCGTAAATATTTCCGCTCATCATCTGTCTCCGTGTCGGGTCATAGGGGCTCGGTCCTGATGGGTGACCCTTCCTCAAGCCGTTCAGCAAATTAACTGTAGCTGGGCCCGACGATTGTCATTCGCAAGACATTTCAGAATCCCACGGAAGCGGCTTGCCGATGGATTGCAGTGATTGTCGGCTACATGACATTGACCTCGCTTGATGATCGCTACTCTGCAATCCAGCGGGCGCCAGGCCCGCATGATGAGACAGCGAGGTAGGAGATGGAACGAGCAGGACCGCCACCGGACGAGTTGGCATCGCTTCGATCGGCCGTTGAATGGGCGATCGCAACAAGACGTAGCGTCAGAGCTTATCTTCCGCGTCCCGTACCCGACGCAATCGTCCAAGCCATTCTTGATGTGGCTCGCTACGCGGCCACCGGCGTGAACATCCAGCCGTGGAAGGTGCATGTGGTAACCGGTCCCGCCAAGGACCGTGTGTGCGCCG
Source organism: Cupriavidus sp. PB-02 (assembly GCF_058252315.1). Classification (NCBI taxonomy): domain Bacteria; kingdom Pseudomonadati; phylum Pseudomonadota; class Betaproteobacteria; order Burkholderiales; family Burkholderiaceae; genus Cupriavidus; species Cupriavidus sp. PB-02. The sequence continues at coordinate 1,066,396 of NZ_JBXPSX010000003.1, read as the reverse complement.
CCATCAGGAAAGTCGATAACGATCCGACGTTATCCAAAATGCACTCTGATGAGTGGAGCTACTACCCGGATGAGTGGGTGTCTCCATACATCGACCGGCGTCGCGCGCTTGGCTGGAAGCTCTACGGCCTCCTTGGCATCGAGAAAGAAGATAAGCAGAGAATGCACGAACAGCACGGACGGAACTATCAGTTCTTCGACGCGCCGGTCGGGCTGTTCTTCACCATGGATCGCGTCATGGAGCGCGGCAGCCTGCTGGACTACGGCATGTTCCTCCAGAACATCATGGTCATGGCCCGCACTTACGGGCTCAGTACCTGCCCTCAGGCGGCATTCATGAAGTACCACAAGATCATAGAACGCGAGCTGCATCTGAAGCCTGAGGAGATGTTCGTCGTAGGCATGAGTCTTGGCTTCGCAGACGAATCGCGCATCGAGAACTCTCTCGTCTCAGAACGAGAGCCGTCGTCATCTTTCGCCGTCTTTCACAGCACCTGAGCTACACAACAGACGGGCGATAGCCACATAGATCCATCATGAAACGGAGGAGACCATGAACAAACAAGTTGACGTACAAGAGATAGCGCAAAGCGCCAGATTTTCACGATTCCACGCAGTCATCCTGTTCTGGTGCGTGCTGATTCTTGTTCTTGACGGCTACGACCTGGCCGTCGTGGGTGCTGCTTTGCCCTCGATCATGAAACAGATGGGGGTCGACGCAGCGAAGGCTGGCTTCATGGCCAGTTCTGCGCTGTTTGGCATGATGTTCGGGGCGATCTACCTGGGTACGCTCGCTGACAAGATCGGTCGCCCTGTGTCGATCTGCGTATGCGTGGCGCTATTCAGCGTATTCACTGCCGCAGCAGGTCTCGCGCATGATCCTGTGACCTTCAGCGTCACCCGCTTCCTTGCAGGACTCGGCATTGGTGGTGTCTTGCCCATCGTGACGGCACAAATGGGTGAGTTTGCTCCGAGAAGCATCCGCGCCCGGCTTGTGACCATCGTCTTTGCCGGGTATTCGATCGGCGGGATTCTCGTCGCTCTCACTGGTAAGCAGCTGATCGAAGCCTACGGCTGGCAATCGGTGTTCTTCGTCGCCGGAACGCCCATTTTGCTTATCCCCATCATCCTATGGACCATGCCGGATTCACTCGCGTTCCTGGTCCAGAAGAAGCGCGCCGACAAGCTCGTCAAGGTACTGAAAAAGATCGCCCCCGAGGTGCAGGTGAGCATCCGGGACAATTTTGTGATGCCGAAGGATGCGCTGATTACCAGCGCTCCTGTAGCCCGGCTGTTCCAGGAAGGTCGCGGGGCCAGTACCTTCATGATCTGGATTGCGTTCTTTATGGGCCTTTTCATGGTGTACTCCCTCAGCTCGTGGCTCACGAAGCTGATGGCGATGGCGGGCTACAGCCTGGGTTCTGCTCTCACCTTCGTGTTGGTATTCAACATCGGCGCAGTCGTGGGAGCAATTGGCGGCGGATGGCTGGGCGACAAGTTCAACATTAAGCACGTCCTCGTCGCCTTCTACGCGGTCGGTGCAGTGTCACTGGCGCTCATGGGCTATACGAAATCGACGGAGCTTCTCTTCATTGTCGTCTTCGTCGTTGGTGCCTCTACCCTTGGCACTCAACTTCTTGCCTACGCCTACGCCAGTGAATTCTACCCAGCTGCCATCCGCTCTACGGGGGTGGGCTTTGCTTCTGGCATCGGACGTCTCGGGGCGATTGCCGCGCCGGTTCTGATCGGGACGCTGGTTGCAATGCAATTGCCGCTTGAACAGAACTTCCTTGCGATCGCCTTCGCAGGTGTACTCGGAACCATCGCAGTCATGATGGTCGACCATCGTCTTTGCGCAGCCAATCATCAGGAAGCGCGCGCACATGCTGCGGTTCCTGCCCGCACAGAATTGAACTAGTAACCATTGGACATCAACCGATGCAGATTGAAAACAACGTATTCGTAGTCACCGGCGGAGGATCAGGTCTCGGTGCGGCCACGGCCAGGATGCTCGCTCATCAAGGTGGGAAGGTCGTGATCGTTGACCGCGATGCAGCCGCAGGCACTGCCGTTGCCTCCGAGACGGGTTGGATCTTTGTCCGAGCTGACGTCACGAGCGAAGAAGACGCAAAAGAGGTATTTGCTGCAGCCACAGCGTTAGGTATGCTTCGCGGCCTGATCAATTGCGCCGGTGTGGCACCCGCCGGTAAAGTCGTTGGTAATCAGGGTGCGCATTCCATGGAATCCTTTCTGCGCACGGTGCACATCAACCTGGGCGGAACTTTCAACATGGTTCGTCTTGCCGCCGAGATCATGCAGCAACAGGACCCTGATTGCACCGGTGAACGCGGCGTGATTGTGAACACTGCATCGGTCGCGGCCTTTGATGGCCAAGTCGGGCAGGCAGCATATGCGGCATCGAAGGGAGCGGTTGCGTCCATGACGCTACCCTTGTCTCGCGAGTTGGCGAGGTCAGGTATCCGCGTGATGACGATCGCTCCCGGAATTATGGAAACCCCGATGCTGCTAACCATGCCATTGGAAGTACAGGATGCGCTGGGTCGATCAGTTCCTTTCCCTCCTCGCCTCGGTAGGGCGACCGAGTTTGCCAGTCTCGTCGAGCATGTGATTGGCAACGGGTACCTGAATGGGGAGGTCATTCGGCTCGATGGAGCAATACGAATGGCTGCGAAGTGATTGTCAAGGAGAACACGCATGAGCACTAACGATCCGATCGTCATACTGTCGGCGGCACGCACGCCAATCGGTGGGTTTCAGGGGGAATTGTCGAGCCTCACAGCTCCGGAGCTAGGCGGCTTCGCCATTCGTGCTGCCGTGGAGAGGGCTAACGTAGATGCTGCGGACATTCAGGAGCTACTAATGGGGTGCGTGTTGCCTGCAGGCGTCGGTCAAGCACCCGCGCGACAAGCCTGCTTCCAGGCGGGACTTCCTCAATCGGTCGCCTGCACGACCATCAGCAAGGTCTGCGGGTCAGGCATGAAGTCAGTGATGCTGGCGCACGATCTGTTGTCCGGGCGCGGGCACGATCTAATCGTCGCCGGTGGGATGGAGTCCATGACCAACGCACCTTATCTGCTCCCCAAGGTACGAAAGGGTTATAGGCTTGGTCATGGCTCATTGCTGGACCATATGTTTTTCGACGGCTTGGAAGATCATTACAGTGCGGACACACGTGGTCGCCTGATGGGATCGTTTGCGGAGGATTGCGCTGAGAGCTATCAATTCTCACGTGAGGCGCAAGACGAATGGGCCATCTCGTCGACGCTTCGCGCGCAGGAGGCGATCAAGCGCGGTGACTTCGCTTGGGAAACGACGCCGGTCATCATAGATAGTCGTTCGGGATCGCAAACGGTCCTGCATGACGAACAGCCCCTGAAAGCCGACGTGGACAAGATTCGGACCTTGAAGCCAGCGTTCCGAGGCACAGGGACTGTGACAGCGGCGAACTCGAGCTCTATCTCAGACGGTGCTGCGGCGCTCGTGCTGACGCGGGAATCCGTAGCCCGCAGACTCGGGGCAGAACCTCTCGCGCGCATTGTGGGTCATGCTACCCACGCGCAGACCCCCGCGACCTTCACGAGCGCGCCGGTAGGGGCGATCAGCAAGCTGCTGGACCAACTCGGATGGCGAGCATCAGATGTCGATCTGTGGGAAATCAACGAAGCCTTCGCGGTGGTTGCCATGGTGGCAGTACACGATCTGGCACTGGACCCAGAGAAGGTCAATGTCCATGGCGGCGCATGCGCGCTTGGGCATCCCATCGGAGCATCCGGCGCGCGAATTCTTGTGACGCTCTTGGGCGCCTTACGAAAGACGGGAAAGAGACGCGGTGTCGCGAGCCTCTGCATTGGGGGCGGTGAAGCAACTGCGACGGCGATTGAATTGCTGTGACGCTGGCACCAGCCTCAAAGGCAGGCTGGTCACGATTCAGTTTGCGGGCTACTCCTTCGCGCAAACGTAGCGTCAAGATCCCAACCGATGAGCAGGCGCCCAAAGGAAGCCGATATCAACTGCATCCCAGCGCTAGAGCTGGCCTTTCGCAAGGACGGAACCGTAACGCCCGCGAACGCCCGTTCGATCTAGGGCGGTGCGGCCGCAGTCCTCTTAGTCAGGTTGTCCATCGCGGTGGCTAGGGGGCGTCTGTCGGAGCGCTCCGATACTGCTTGGGGAAAATGGATGTTCGAGGTTGATCTTTGGGAGATCGATGAAGCGTTCGCCGTGGTCGCCAGGGCAGCCTTTCGGGACCTTCGACTTACGCGAGATCGGGTGAACATTCATGGAGCGATGCGCGGGCCCCCGGCGCCGCCGTCGGCATTCGTTAAGGCAGATGACGAATACCCCGGGGCCACCCAAATTGCCCCGGGGTTGCGGGCTCTATAAGTGCGATGATATTGCCGCGCGTTCTAGGAAGTCGTGCAGGTGAAGCTTTCGGCGGCCTTCGGATCTCCGCCGATGTATTTCGGGTACGCCGGGTATCTACAAAGCGGGCGGCGCGCGGGCGTGCCCCCATCAGTCGGCGCCCGTTGTTCCGCAACGATGACGGAGCTCGATGGCTTGGTTCCATTCTCCAGCCACTCGAACATCGGCCCCACCAAGTCGACTTTATCTGCGCCGGTGCCGCCGTTGCAGTGGTCCACCCCTGGCGCGGTGTAGTACTCGACGAACTCGTCCGCTGAAGACTGTCCTCCAATTTTCTGTACGACGCGCTGATAGTAGTCGGTCGCATTGTTGGCAGTGATCAGCCAGTCAGTCTGCCCCGTCCAGAGAAGGAGCTTTCCTTTGCGGGCTTTGAAACGGCTAAGATCCGGAGCGACGGCGTCGAGCATCGCGCTTAGCTGCTCAAGCCGGGAGAGGTACTGTTCGGGCTCCAGCGTCAAGGGATCGATGGACGCGCCTTGCCCAACCATGTACTTGATGAAGTCGAGCCCAAGCTGGCCTCCCGGCTTCCAGTTTGCTGCGGTCTCTCCCCCCGGAAGGAAGCCGGGCCAGGTGAAGCGGCCGTTGCCTATGCTGGTGGGGGCATAGAAAAGCTTTGCAGTCTCCACCTGTGGAGGGGTCAGGCACGAGTCGGATTCAGCACCGGTGCAAGCTAATTCTGCAGGATCGAACGAGCATGATTCTGGTCGACCGATGATTCTGTCTGCCAGGCCATCGAGGCTGTCGCACTTTGCGTATACCGCATCGCCGATGGCCTTGATCTTCGCTTCACTGAGTGCCGCGCCCGGTTTCGCGAGTTGCTTCTGCATTTTTTGATACCAGAGAAACTGCACGGTATAGGCATTGGCTGGCGCACGGGCGATGATGCCATCGAACAGATCGGGATTCCGCTGCGCCTGCATCAATGCTTGTCGACCACCGCCCGAGCAGCCCTCATAGATCAGCTTTGTATCGCGAAATGCGTCGCCATAGCGGCTGCGAAGGATGGCCTTTGCCGGACCCAATACACGCGGCACGGAAGCCTGCGCATAGTCAGCGAGCATGTCTTGATCGAGAGCAAATGACGCGCCAGGTGATGTCAGCATGTCATGACCGTGATTGGTCGCGATGGTGGCATAACCTCGCTTTGGAAGGTCTGGACTTCCCACGGGACTGACAGCAGGGTCACTAATGTAGCCCACGTCGAGGAAGCCGTCGAAGCCGCCGCCGCCCCGGAAGACGGTGCGGTGATTCCACTCCGTAGGCATGCGCACGTCGAAATCCAAGTTCTTCGGCATTTCTGCGCGAACGATGCAATGCTCCGGCACGTCGTTGGTAGCTGCAATCAGCTTGGCCTTCGTAACCGTAGCGCCTTCATAAGTCTGACCCAGGAAGGCTTCGCACAAGCTCTGTGCGCTAGCTTGGGGGACGGAGACTTCGGTTCCTCCCTCGCCGCTTCCGGCACAGCCGGACAGACAGGCGACTGCAAGCACGGTGATACCCGGACTCATCAGACAAAAGGGCAGTACCGGTAGACGCTCGCTAGGTCGCGAGGTCGACGGTCGTGTCGCTTCTTCGGTTGGTGGGAAATTCAAGAGTGAGCGCATTCGATTCTTTCTCCTCATAGGTGTGTGCTTGTTGGCACAAATAGAGGGTATGAAAGCTGCGCAATGCTGATTGTCGGCTGCACGACATTTACAAGTTTCGGGGGGCTCTGATCCGCTCTTGAATTCAATGAATGCAAGGCGTCGGGGCGGTTGAGGTATAGGTGCGCTTCGAGAAGCGCGCGGGTGCCCCGCAGAAAAGTACGTCTACACGCGCCCAGCCCCCGCTGATGAGCGAAGGCGAGGCCGCCGACCCGCTCAAGGGTGGCGGGGGGCCTGCCGACTGTTGACTGCCTGCGGCCGGACTGCGCAGGCGATGTGCCTCGATTTGCCGTCGTCCATTTTTGCGGGTGGCCATTGCAAAATAACCCGGCTTATTTTGTATCCTAAAAACGCCGACGCCGACGCCGACGCCGACGCCGACGCCGACGCCAACGGCCGACCGCCCGCACGCTCGCTCCGGTCTTCACTTCATCATACCTGCTGCCCCGCGGCCGCCACTTCTGGTGCGGCCGACCCGCCCGCCGTGCCCAATCGGGATCGGGCGGCGATTGCCGCGTGGTTGGCCGCACGCGGGCGCGGCGTCCCCATCGTCTCCATCGCCGCCGTCGTCCCTGTCGCCCCCGTCGCCGGACGAGCGCGTGCGCCGGGCACGGGCCAAGGCGGGGCCGCGCTTGGTTACCGCATTACAGAGGTCCGCCCAATGAGCCTGCCACTATCTAGAGCCGCAAGTCGGATGAAATCCGTTGCGTAGCTTGGTCGCGGGTTACTCAGATCCCGGGCTACGCCGCCTTCAGGAAACCGACTCTACCGTAATCAGATAGGTTGATAGCGGGCGCTGGGTTACGCTGCCCGCGCCTCGTTCGGTACGGCAAGCGACATGGCGAGCCGGCTGATATCCCAGATGAACCCGCTCAGTTCGCGGGCCACCGCGACCACCGCAATGTTCGGGTTCTTGCCGCGTGCGGCAAGTCTCCGATAGCGCCGGCACAGTCGAACTTGGGCGTCCCAGGACCGGTCAACGATGGCCTTGGGAATGCCTTCGTGCCGTCGCTGAATCTCGGGGCTCACGCGTGCCGGGTGCCGGTAACTCCAGGCGGCCTCGATCAGCAGCTTCCTTGCATAGCTATTGCCGTTTTTGGTGACGCTGCCTTGGCGTCGTTTTTCCCCCGATGAGTGTTCGGCAGGCGTCACGCCGAGCCAGGCCATCAGCTGGCGCGGATGCACAAAGCGCGAGAGATTGCCCAACTCGGCGAGCATGCCTATCGCCGTGGTGAACTGCACGCCGCGCATGGCCTGCAAGCCCAGTACGGCCGGATAGAAGCGCCAGTTGACCACGGCTTCGCGCAAGGCCGCTTCGAGACGGCTGCATTGCGCGAGCCGATCCTCGATGGCACGTCGATATTCGTCAAAGGCAAGTTGTTGCCACACGGTGTCGAACGCAAAGGCACTGATCCAGCGCCGGTGCGCTGGTCCCCAGTCAGCTCTGCCGCTGTAGTGGACACCGTGCGAGAGCAGAAAGGCCTTCAGGCGTTGCCGGACGGGCTTCAGATCGTCCTTGGCGTTGACCCAGGCGCGTGACCGGAATGCTTCGTCTTCGACGCTGGGCACGTACACGGCCGAGAGGTCACCGGCGCGCAGCGATCGCACCAGTTTGACCGCATCGCGCCGATCGGACTTGACGCGTTCGCCGGGTTTCTTCGGGATCAGCGACGGCGCGCACACCATGCACTCGAAGCCCTTCCCTGCAAGCTGCCGGTAAAGGCCATAGCCGCAAGGGCCGGCCTCGTAGACGATGCGGATCCGCCGTGCTTTGGACTGCAGGCGCTTGCACAGGCGATCAATATCCGTCTTCGAGGTACCGATCTTGCCAAGCTGTTCCACCTCGCCCATGCCGAGTGCATAGGCGACCGTGATCGAGTCCAAGCCCACGTACAACGTGCTATCGTGTTCCATGCTGGCCTCCGCGCTGGAAATCGCCGGGTGTGGCACTGTCCACACCATGCGGCTCTGGCAGTCATGCTAACCCGCGTTTGATTCCTCACGGCGGGCCAGCCTTTGCCCCCAGGAGAGTCATACTGTCTAGAGAATGGTAGGGGGGAGTCAAACTCGAACACGCCATACGCGCGCTGGACTGTCTGGGTTTGACGATGCTGGTCGTGCCGAAGGCGCATGCGCTTTGGCTCGAACGGGCCGCCGCCCATGTCGCCAAGGTTGGCGAGGAGGAGGAGGTGTTGACCCACGACTAATTCGACGCGGTGATCCGCGCGAGGCGTCGATCCAGAATCGCTACCGTCGCGCCCACCCCGCAGCGCGGGGAAACGCGCCCGCTGGCGCTACCTTGGATCGGTCGCGAGACGGCCCGCGGGAAGGCCCTGTCGCGTGATGCGCTCTACCTGTTCCTCGAGAAAGTGCGCCATGGCGGCCGAGCGCCTGCGTGCGCGCGGCTTCGAGGGGAAGCCCAGGCGACGGCCCTGGCCAACGCCTAGGCCCACTGACTGCACCACACAGCCGGCTCGACATGACGGATCAGCAGGTAGACCTGCGTTATGTGCGCGACACCCTTGGCCATGCCTCGGTCGCGAAGCTCTGATGAAGGCTCGGGACCAGCGGCTGACGGAGGCTGCCAAAATCCTGCCTTGGCAATGGTCCGCCACAACGGACTGAACGATACGCAGCCGTTCAAGGTGATGATCGACAGGGAGAAGGGCGCTGCGCTGGAGCGTATCCGTCACAAACATTGACCCGGGCGATGACCCCGATCACGCGTTTTCGTGGCTCGGGGCCATCGCGCGGCACGGTGTCCTTGTTACTTCAGTAGCGCGAGCACTTTCTCAGGCAAGAATGGGACGGACCGCATGCGGAGGCCTGTCGCGTTGAATACGGCATTGGAGATGGCGCCAGGGATCGTCGCAGGCGCCATTTCGCCCACGCCCCAAGGCACCGCTTCCGGTCTGTCGATCAGGCTGATGGAAATGTTCGGGGCCTCAGGGAATCGCAGGATGGGATAGGTGGCCCAATCAGTGGTCGTGATTTGATCGCGATCGAATCGGACCTCCTCAAGAAGAACCCGGCTGATGGTCTGCACAATCCCCCCCTCAATCTGATTGCAGGCGCCGTCAGGGTTGATCACCTGGCCGCAGTCGTGACTGCACCATACGTCGGTCACTCGGACCTTTCCGCTCTTCAGGTCAACCTCGACGTCCAGAACCGTAGCGACGTACGTTCGATCATTGTCGTAGCGGACAAAGGCAAGGCCGCGACCCCGTGCGCTGCCGCCGCTTAACTGGGCCGGCGTAGGGGCCGGGCGGTACTGCCATGCCGACATACGAGCCACGTCCTCCAGTACCGCGCGGGCGCGAGGATCCGAAAGATACTCAAGACGCCACGCTAGCGGATCGGCGCCAGCTGCAGTCGCCATTTCATCGAAGAACGCCTCATTGGCGAACGCATTTTGCAGCCGGCCAGGAGATCGCAAGTGCGATGTACGAAACGCCCGGTCCTGCAGCCGATGGACGTTTGTGGCGATATTTGGAAAGGCATAGAGGACCTCGGCGTTCTTTTGGATCTGCGCGGTGATATACCCTGTACGCTTTTGACCAGAGAGGGTTGCCGCCAGCAGGGGAAATTCGCTGAGCGTGCCCTGTGCCGCTGCAAGGTAGAAATCGGACTTCCATGCGGTAGGCCGCCCGTTTTCATCGATACCGCCTTCGAGATCCACTACCGTCGGCGGACTCTTCGGATCCCATGCGTGCTCGTCGGCACGCATCCACTGAACGCGCACCGGTTGCGCGATGGCCTGGGAGATGAATGCCGCATCGGCCGCACAGTCTTCGTGGCCGTTCCGGCCGTAGCAGCCGGCACCGTCCAGATAGATCAAGCGAACCTGAGCCTTGTCGACGCCGAGCACGCTCGCGATTTCGCCCTGCAATGAGTGGGTAGCCTGAGACGCCGACCAGATCGTGCAACGCCCCTCCCTGAAATCCGCGACGGCACATGCCGGGCCAATCGAGCCGTGCGTGTGCGGCGCAAACGTGTAGGTGGCCTTCAATCTCTGCCTGGCACGATCGAGCGCGGGCGAGACTTGTCCCTTCGCAGCGGGCCGTTCCACACTCCGAACCGGCAGTGAGCGCCAGTATTCGGTCAGGGCAGACTGATCAGGAAAATTCTCGGCGCCTTGCCACTTGACCTTCAGCATCCGTGCTGCCTTCACAGCGCTCCACTCGGACTTGCAGACAACCGCAAGATAGTTTTCTTTGTGGACGATGCGAACGAGGTCTCTGACGCCCTTGACGGATGCGGCATCAAAGCCAACCAGGCGCGCGGCCGGGCCGCTGGGGCGGATCACTCGGGCATGCAGCATTCCAGGCAGCTTGAAGTCCTGCATGTAAGTGAAACGCCCACTTAGCTTGTCGGGAGTATCGACACGACTGACCGATTGCCCCACGAGACGCCGGCTGCCGGGTGGCTTCAGTGGGATGTTGCTGTCCAGTGGTACATCGAAGCTTTGCGCCGCAACGACTTCGGTGTATGGAATCTGCCGTTCCGGACCTGCCGAGATAATGCCGTTGCTCACGGTCAACGTCTCCGGAGGCACGCCCCACCGCGCTGCGGCGTATTGCGTCATCGCCCGCCGGGCGCATGCGGCAGCTCGCCTGAGTGTACTCCCACCGTCCTGGATGGTCAGGCTTCCCGCGGTCTGTCCCTGGTCGACGGTCAGCAGCGTGTCACCCATGACGAGCTCGATCCGGTCAAAGGCAACGTCCAGCTCATCTGCAACCATCTGCGCGAGCGCCGTGCGGGTCCCTGTTCCAAGATCGACCTTGCCGCTGTACACCATGACCCGACCGTCCTTGCCGATGCTGAGCCACGCATCAAGCTGGTTTTTGCCCATGGGCTTGGGCGAAGCAATAGGGCGGCCGGAGTCGGCGTTCTGCGCCAAGGCACGGGTGCTGAAGGAGAACGAGACCACCAGCCCGCCCGTTCCCTTGAGGAAGTCTCGACGGTCCATCTCAGATCTCCTCCTTGGGGAACGCTGCGGCGCGCCGCACCGCCTTGATGATGCGGGTATGGGTGCCACAGCGGCAAAGGTTGCCAGCCAGTGCTTCGCGAATCTCGCTTTCGTCTGGATTAGCGTTGGATCTGAGCAGGCCTGCAGCGCTCATTACCATGCCGTTAATGCAGTAGCCACACTGGACGGCTTGTTCCTTGATGAAGGCACTTTGCAATGGGTGAGGGCGCTCGGGAGTGCCCAAGCCCTCAAGCGTCACAATGCTCGCGCCTCGAAGTGTGGACACAGGAAGCAGGCAGGACCTCGTAGCTGTCCCATTCAGCAGCACCGTGCACGCGCCGCACTGGCCAAGTCCGCATCCAAACTTTGGGCCATGGAGGCCTAGCTCGTTGCGAAGGACATAGAGCAGCGGCGTATCGCCGTCCGCACTGACGGTGTGGGGCTTGCCATTGACGTTGAGTTTGAAAGTTGTCATCAGCGCTCCATATGCAGAAGAATGGACAACCTCGCTTGGCCGTCCCCACCAAAGAGCTATTCGCACAACGCCCGGCCGCGCTCACTGAGGCGTTGCGTCCCGCAGCAGGTCCAGTGCCACATCGACGATCATGTCTTCCTGGCCGCCTACCATCTTGCGGCGACCCAGTTCGACCAGGATGTCCACAGTCTTGAGGCCGTACTTGTCGGCGGCAATTTCCGCGTGGCGCAGGAAGCTCGAATAAACGCCGGCATAGCCCAACGCAAGCGTTTCGCGGTCCACGCGAACCGGGCGGTCCTGGAGTGGACGTACCAGGTCGTCCGCCGCGTCCATCAGGCCGTACAGGTCGCAGCCGTGATTCCATCCCTGCCGTTCCGCCGCAGCGATAAATACCTCCAGCGGGGCGTTGCCCGCACCGGCGCCCATCCCCGCGAGACTAGCGTCAACGCGTGTGCAACCCTCCTCGAGCGCAATCAGGGAGTTCGCAACCCCGAGGCTCAGATTGTGGTGCGCGTGAATGCCCGTTTCGGTCTTCGGATCCAGCACGTCCTTGAACGCCCGGAAGCGGTCGCGGACGTCGCTCATTCCTAGTGCACCGCCCGAATCAACGACATACACGCATGTCGCGCCGTAGCTTTCCATCAGCTTCGCTTGTGTTGCGAGATTCTGCGGAGTTGTCATGTGGCTCATCATCAGGAAGCCGACGGCGTCCATACCGAGCTCACGTGCGTATTCCAGGTGCTGGCGTGAGACGTCCGCCTCGGTGCAATGCGTCGCCACGCGGACCACGCGAGCGCCGGCATCAAACGCATTGCGCAGATCATGAGTGGTCCCGATGCCCGGTAGCAATAGCGTCGCAATTGCCGCATTCCGGACTGACTCCGCTGCAGCCGCAATCCAGGCGACGTCCGTGTGTGCGCCAAAGCCGTAGTTGAAACTGGAGCCTTCCAGGCCGTCGCCATGAGCGACCTCGATGCTGTCGACGCCGGCCCGATCCAGCGCTGCTGAGATCGCCTTCACGTTGTCGATACTGTACTGATGGCGTACGGCGTGGCTGCCGTCGCGCAGCGTGACATCCGAGACGTAGATTCGCTTGCTGTCGTTCATTGCGTTCACTCCTTTGCGCCGCGCGCGATGCCAGCGGCTATCCGGCGATGCGCCATCAGATCTCCACACGCCAACGCCGCGGAGGTCATGATGTCCAGATTTCCCGCATAGGCGGGGAGATAGTGGGCTGCGCCCTCCACCTCGAGGAATACCGATGTTTTGAGCCCGTGGCGCGGGCCGAGCCCTGACACATTGATCGGCTTGTCTGCAGGAATGTCGTCAAACTGGACGGCCTGCTTCAGGCGGTAGCCGGGTACGTAAGACTGAACGGCCTTCACCATGTTGGCGATGCTTTGTTCCACGGCTTCGCGGTCGGCCGGTTCCGAAAGCACGAAGACCGTATCGCGCATGATCAAAGGCGGCTCCGCCGGATTCAGCACGATGATGGCCTTGCCGCGTTCGGCTCCACCAATCTGCTCGATCGCCTTACGAGTCGTCTCGGTGAACTCGTCGATGTTTGCGCGTGTGCCGGGTCCTGCGGACTTGCTCGCGATCGATGCAACGATCTCGGCGTAGTGGACCTTGGCGACGCGCGATACGGCCGCCACCATCGGAATCGTCGCCTGCCCGCCGCACGTGACCATGTTCATGTTTGGCGAATCCTCCTCCTCGAGATTGATTGCCGGAATGACATACGGACCGATCGCCGCGGGCGTAAGGTCGATCACCTGCACGCCTTCACGTTGCAGGACCTCGTTGTGGCGCGCGTGCGCGCTCGCGGATGTAGCATCGAAGACGATATCGATATCGCGGAAGCCCTCGAGTCGAAGCAGTCCTTCGATGCCGTCGGATGTCGTGGCAACTCCGAGTCTGGATGCTCTTGCCAGGCCATCCGACGTCGGATCGACGCCGACCATGGCGCCCATCTCAAGATACTTAGAGTTGCGCATGACCTTGATCATGAGATCGGTGCCAATATTGCCCGGGCCAATGATCGCAACCTTGACCTTATGTTGCATGTCTGTCTCCATAAAACTCAGTGATGTCGTACGGTGCGGTGGCGAATCTGTCTCAGCCCCCGACGTGAAAACCCGCCCGTCCAAACCGCTCCATTTCGACGGAGACATACTGCCCCGGCCTGATCCACTCAGCGGGGGTCGCGCCACCGGCCATCACGATCCATCCAGCTTGCAGAGGCTCATCGGCGAGCTCGGCAAGACGCGCGGCAGCGACCAGCGAACGCAACGGGTGTCCGAGCAATGCGGCCGTGGACCCGACCTGCACCGTCCGCCCGTCGATCGACAGCGTGAGACCAAGGTTCGAGAAGTCCTGGTGCGGGTCCTGCCATGGTCCGATGACAAAGCCGCTTGAGGAGGCGTTGTCTGCAATGACCTCGGGAAGCGAGAACTTAAAGTCCTGATAACGCGAATCGATGACTTCGAGCGCCGGCGCGATGGCTTCCACGGCAGCGAGCGCCTGGGCTGGAGTGACGTGCCCGCAAAGCGGCTCGCGCAGGACGAACGCCAGCTCAGGCTCGACGCGTGGATGGACGAAGCGGGAGACGTTGACTGTCGAACCCTCCTCAATGAGCATGCCCGAGGTTAGCCGTCCCCAAATCACGTCGGACAGGCCCATCTGCAGCATCTTGGCGCGGCTGGTAAAGCCCATCTTTACGCCGACGCGCTTTTCGCCGCGATCCAGTCGGCATCGGATGGATGCACGCTGCACTTCGTAAGCTTCAGGGAGGGGCATTGCTCCCTCAGGATCGAATTGGGCGACGGCCTGCGCGCGCTGCGCGGCTTCGTCGAGAATGCGTGCGAAGTCGGAGTACTGGCTCATGCTGCCTCCTTGCCCGTTTGCCCGAATACGGCTCTGACGGAGCCCAGCCCGCTGATGCGGGCTTCGAATATGTCGCCTGTGTGGACCGCGGCCATGGGGCCTAATGCGCCCGAAAGGACCACCGAACCTGCCTTCAGCGGGGTGCCGAGCGCGGCCATCGTACGGGCAAGCCATACGACGGCGTTGAGGGGGTTGCCCAGGCATGCGGCGCCGGCGCCCGTCGACACGGGGTCACCGGCGCGCTCGAGCACCATTCCGCACAGACGCAGGTCCATCTCGCCGAGTTTTTTCGGCGTGCTGCCGAGCACGAAAGACGAGGAGGAGGCGTTGTCAGCGATGGTATCGGCGATGCCGATGTTCCAGTTTGAAATCCGGCTTCCCACGATTTCAAGCGCCGGCAGTACGTACTCCACGGCGTTGAGGACGTCCAGCTGTCCTGGATTTTTCATCGTAAGATCCCGTCCCAGCACGAACGCGATCTCGGCCTCGATCTTGGGCTGCGTGAGCGTATCGAAAGGGATCGACTCGCTATCGCCATAGCTCATGTCGTCGAACAGCATGCCGAAGTCCGGCTGATCAACGCCGAGCTGCTTCTGCACAGCGAGGGAGGTGAGGCCAATCTTGCAACCCACCACGCGATGACCATCGCCACATTTCTGCATCGTGTTGAGACGCTGGATTGCGTAAGCAGATTCGATGGTGATGTCCGGATAGGTCTCGCGTAACGGGGCGATGTACTTGCGCGTTTGCGCTGCCTGCCGCAGTGCGACTGCGGCGGTTGCGATTTCGGTTGACTTCACTGGGATACCTCCTTTGTGGGGGCGGGCTCGTCCTTGGCGCGATCACCAACGACCCAGTGCGCCGGTGCTACGGGCGTGGCGAAAACGCGGATCGATTCGAGCGGGGCTCCCAACGTCTCATGAACGGTTTGTGCAACTGCCTTAAGACAGCGCTTCACGACGGCCGCATCGCGGCCGCTGACGAGGGAGATGTGTACGATTGGCATAGCAAGCCTCCTGAGAGTGGAGGAAGTATTGCGGCGCGCTGCCATGCCGGTCCAATACTGTTTTCAAGCCGGGTGATACCATTCCGGTATCGTGAATCCCGCTGAAGGACGACCATGGACGTGCGGCAAATGCGTTACTTCTTGGCAGTCGCGGAGGAGCTCAACTTTGGTCGGGCCGCCGAGCGGTTGCACATGGCCCAGCCCCCGTTGACGAGACAGATCCGCGCGTTAGAGGAGCAGATCGGCACGCGACTCTTTGAGCGCGGCAATCGCGGCACAGAGCTCACCGAGGCGGGCAAGCGACTTCTGCAGGACGTCCCCAACATCCTTGCGCTGACCCAGCTGGCGGAAGAACAGGCCAGGCTCGCGGGCGCAGGCCTGCTGGGGCGGCTTGACGTGGGAATCTTCAGCGCGGGCATCCTGAATGTAGTCCCTCGCCTGCTGGCCAGGTTTCATACAGCCCGGCCTGAAGTCCAGATCAGCCTTCACAACATGACGAAGAGTGAGCAAATCACTGCGCTGCGCGAGCGCCGTATCACTGTTGCGTTTAACCGCCTGGTTCCGGAAGAAGAGGACCTTATTGTGGAATCGGTCCTGCGCGAGCCCTATCTAGTCGCGCTTTTCGAGGGGCATGCACTGTGTAGCCGGGCTGCCATTTCAATTGCCGATCTCGACAACGAGCCGATGATCCTTTACCCCAATATTCCGTTGCATGGTCTTGCGCAGCAGGTCGCGGAAGCGTTTCGACTGGCCGGGGCCAGGCTGCGGGTCGAGCAGGAGGTCGAGGACGTGGTGACATGCGTCGCTCTCGTCGCCAGCCGGTTTGGACTTGCCATCACGACGGAGTCTGCAGCGAATCTCCGTTTGCCCGGGGTCGTGTACAAGCCCTTGAGAGATCCCAGATTGCGCGACATCGAGCTGAGCTGCGTCTATCGCCGGGGGGACACGTCTCCCGTGTTGCAGGGATTTCTTGGCATCGTGCGCGACTACCGGAATGATCCTGGCGTGGTCGCGCCATAGCGCAGGCGTGCGTGCCCGGCCTATGCCGTCACGGCGGACGAGAACGTCAAGGCTTCCTGCTCGATCGTTTCGATCAAGGCTTCGGCCGCCGGAGAGAGTGAGCTTGCGCCACGGTGGATAAGGAACACTTCGCGCTCGACGACGGGATTGTCCAGCCGTTTCCAGGTGATCTTGCTCTGATCAGCCAGCACGGTCGCGGAGCCTGGAACGATCGCCACGCCGAGGCCGGCCTTGACCAGGCCGATCAGCGTGCCGACGTAGGTCGCCTCGAAGACAGGTTCGCCTTCCAGGCCGGCAGCGATGAGTCCGCTGTCGGCGAGTTCTCTCAGCACGCTGCCACGGGGCAACGCCAGCAATGGCATGTCCCGCAGATCGGACCAGTTCAGTTGTGGCTTTCCCGCCAACGCATGGCCGATGGGAAAGACCGCGGCGAGCGGTTCACGGAACAATACGGTGGCGTGCAGACCGTCGGGAGTCGAGCCGAATGTCCCGATGCCAACGTCCGCCGCGGAATTAGCCACCTGGGGAAGTACCTGATCGGGTAGCGAGTCCTTGAGCAGCAGCTCGATTCCGGGGTAGCGCGATCGGAACGCGGCAATCACTCTCGGGACAAACGTGCTGGACAGAACCAGAGGCGCGGTCAGGACCACGCGGCCACGCCGCTTCGCCACCAGCTCGCCCACATTCGTGACCACGTGGTTGAGGTCTCCGAGAATACGTTCCGCCCCGGCAAAGAGATCTTGTCCGACCTCTGTGAGTGCCACCGAGCGTGTGGAGCGGTCCAGCAATTTGGCATTGAGGGCTTCCTCGAGATCCCGGACCAGCAGGCTCACGCTTGACTGGGTCAGATGCATGGACTCCGCCGCCTTGGTAAAGCTGGCATAGCGCGCGACCAGCACGAGCGCCTGCAGCTGCTTTAGCGTCACATTCATTGAAAAACCCAATATATTGATAGGTATAAGTCGTTTGAATTATAGGTGGCGCGGGTATTAAATGCTGGCAACGGGTGCCATGACACACAAGGCATCCTGCACAGGAGACAGAAATGCTACGCCGTGCCCTTATCTCTGGCCTTTCCACGGCCTTTGCACTGGCTTGTCCGGCCGGTGCAATGGCGGAACAGGCTTTTCCCGATCGACCCATCAAGCTCACCGTCGGCTTCGCCGTAGGCAGCTCAACGGATGTCGTGTCGCGCATCGTGGCGAAACGCGCGGGGGAAATCCTCAAACAGCCGGTGGTAGTCGACAACCGTCCCGGTGCGAGCAGTTCCGCGGCGGCCCGGGCCGTCGCCGCGTCGCCGCCTGACGGCTACACGCTATTCGTCGTGACGGTGGCCAATGCAATCAACGCGAACTCGCGCGGCACCGTGGGCGTGGACCTGCCCAAATCGTTTGTACCCATCACGCTCCTTGGCCGCGTGCCGAACGTGCTGGTCGTCCATCCCTCCCTCAATGCCAAGTCTTTGCAGGACTTCATCTCGCTGGCGAAATCGAAGCCCGGTCAACTGAGCTACGCGTCGTCTGGCATTGGTACCTCGCCGCACCTGGCAGCGCTGCTGTTCGACAAGGTTGCCGGGGTGGAAATGCTCCACGTTCCCTACAAGGGAAGCTCCGAAGCCATGACGGACCTGCTTGCCGGACGGGTCAATGTCATGTTCGCACCGGCATCGACCGTGATGCGCTACGTCAGCGATGGCAAGTTGACAGCGTTGGCCACGGCCGGTGCGCATCGCTCGCCAGCAGCACCGAAGCTCGCAACGCTGGCTGAGCTTGGACTTCGCAACTTTGAATCGTCGGTATGGTTCGGCGTCGTCGCGCCCGCAGGCACACCGGCAGCCGTGCAAACGAAACTTGCTGCGGCATTCCACGAAGCGCTTAAGTCAGAGGACGTGAAGGCGCAGTTGGGGACGCAAGGGTTCGAAGTGGAGGGCATGGCGCCGCAAGCCTTTGCGAGATACATGCTGGAAGAGACGGACAAATGGGGACGCGTCATGAAGGACGCCGGTATCACGCTTAACTAAGGAAGAGAGAGTAGCAATGGAAAAGCTCACAGCACTGGAGTGCCGGGAATTCATCAAGGTCGTGGTCGAAAAGGCCACCGAGATGCGGGTTCCCATCACAGTGGCGGTGGTTGGTCCGGAGGGCCACCTGATCGCGCTTGAACGAATGGACGATGCCGGCTTTATCACGCCGGACACCGCCAAGGCGAAGGCGTACACGGCCGCGGCTTTCCGATCGATGAGCCCGCGCTTCCCGGATGGCCTGGTCATCCAGCAGTGGTTCAAGGAGCGCAATCCCCAGATGCTGGCAAACGCATCGGTGTTTACCAACGGCCAGGTCGTGGCCTCCGGTGGCTGCGCTCCCGTCTTCAAGAACAACGTGATGGTTGGCGCCTACGGCATCAGCGGTGGCACGTCGGACCAGGACGAAGTCATCGCACGCTATGCCCGCGCAAAGGTGGGCTGGTCGCACCTGCCGGCTGACGATGACACGCCGGATGACGTCAAAGAGCACATCAACACCATCTATGCGAAGGTCGGCCTGGGGGAGCGTCATCTGTAACACGCCCCCATGGGTGCATGATTGAGGTGGGCTCCAGGGCCCGCCTCAATCGATCATTCAGTCTGCTTTTTGGCCAGGCGTAGCCACATATCAGCCGGCCGATACTTTTCGCGCAATGCGGAAAGATGCTCGCCAAACAGCGAGTCCAGGGTAGGTCCAATCTTTGAGTACATCTCAGCGAGATAGACCTCGTGCGTGATCATCGTTTCTACGACGTAGACCAGGGACGGGTTGCTCGCAAACGACGCGGAAGCGTCGGCGGTATAGGAGGCAATGATGAAGCTCTCGCTGTCCACCGTCATCGTGAAAACGACATCGCTAGCCCCGCGATGGGCTCCACGCCCTTCATGCAGAAACACGGTGAAGCGCGGGTCTGCGCGCAGCGCGCTTTCGTCTTCTCCAAACACGATCAGAATGATCTGCACGCCCCGGTTGGCCGTCTCTGTGAGCATGGGAAACCTGGGCACAATCATTTCCGCTGGCGCCTTGATCCACACATGGCGTTGCGCCCCGGTGATCATCTCATCGATTTTCGAATCGATCTGCGCGGTGCCTCCTTCAGTGAGTTCATTCTCGCGTGGGAGTGCGGGAATGATTGTGCGACGCTCAAACGGTTTCTGGAGCTGGTTCCAAACGACGCGCAATGATGCGTTAGCTCGACTCGCACTCGCTCCCGAAGGGGGCCCCCCGATGGGGTGTATCTGCAGCAGCTTGAGCAGGGGCCAAGCTGTTGCGGACAGGAGCCGCGCTTCGCCGACATGCCGCCGGCGTGCATCGTGCCCCTGCTGGCCGATAACGGCGTGTCCCTGACCGGTGAGTCGAGTTCGCCTTCCATGATACGTCCAGTATTCCCTTCGTCGCATTCCTTGCGCTCGACACTTCCGGCGGGCAGCGAAAGCCTGCTATTGGCGTGAACAGGCCTGGCGTAGCTGCTCGTCACAGCCGCTCAAGCAGCACCTTGGCTTGCCACAAGTCAGCGGTGTCGAAGCCTTCCGTGAACGAGCCGCGAATTTCGGCAAGCATTTGCCGCGCTGCTGCCGTCTTGCCCTGTCGTTGCCAAAGCCGAGCCAAGCTCAGCGCCGCTCGCAGCTCCAGCGACTTGGCACGTTGGTCGCGCGCCACTGCGATGGCTTTGTGAAAACACACTTCCGCTCTCTCGTCGCCCGCGGACCCGTCGGCCCGGGCGCCTGACTCATGAACCAGCAGTTCACCCTTGAGTCGATGCAGCTCAGCTTCGTAGTAGCGTTCCCCGGTCCTGTCTAGCATGGCCATTGCCTCGACCAGCGTATTCTGACCTGCCTCGGCTTGCCCCGCGTTGCCATAAGTTTCCGCCAGCAGGGCCAGAAAGTATGACCGTCCGAGTTGTGCCCCCGTGGCCTGATAGGCGGTCAGGCCTCGAAGTATTCGGGAAATTCCTTCCGCGCTATGTCCCAGCTCGGCCAGCGCCCAGCCCTGAAGGATAGTTCCCCACGCCAAGTGAAGCGGAAACCCCTGCTCGGTCGAAAGCGTGACGGTCGCCTCGGCCCAGTCTATGGCCAGTTGCGCCTCATGCCGCAACTGATGTAGCTCGGTGCTAACGGCCAAGGTATGGGCGAGGCCAAGGGGGTGAGACGCACGAGCCAGAATGAGCGCCTCCTGGCTTCGCTTGATGGCCTGATCCGGATAGCCCAAATACCACAGAATCAAAGCCAAGATCCTCCGGCCCTGCATCCCCGGGTGGTCCCGTCCGTGAAGAAAGGTCGCTCCGTCCAGCGGTTCTGCGTCATGGAGGGTAACCGACTGCTGCACGTGAGTATGAGCCATGGCGAGCTCGCCTAAACGAAACAAAGTCACTCCGCGCAGAAAATGAGCGTGCATCAGCATCCCCGGGTTCTGGGTGTTCTCAGCTAAGCGGAGGAGCCGCTCCGCTAGCTCTTTTGCGGTCTGGTACTCGGCACGCAATTGATAATAGGTCCGCAGCCCCATCTGCACCGAGAAGAGCTGCGAAGGTTCCCCAACCTGTTCGCACAATGCGAGCGCGCGAGCATAGGTCGCCACTACCTCCGACGCCCCATAACCTTTCGCGGCCATCCAGGCCGGACCGATGGCCAGCTGTAGCTCGAGTTCTTGCTGGACCCGCTCGGGCGTGTCGGGCAGACGCTCGAGCAGCGCCAGGGCCGCGCTGAGCTGTCGGATCGCTTCGAGACTGGCGGAACGCTGGAAGGCCTGTTGCCCGGCGCACTGCAGGTACTGCACGGCTTTCGGAATGTTGCCGCTCAGGCTGTAGTGGTGCGCGAGCTCGCTCCAATAGTCCTTGAGCCGACTATGGAAAAGCGTCTCGATGGCCTGTGCCGTGCGTTCGTGCAACACGCTACGCCGCTCTATGAGCATCGAGTTACCAGCGACTTCCTGAGTGAGCGCATGTTTGAACACATACTCCACCTCCGGAAATGCGGGCCGCTCGTAAATGAATTCTCCGGTCTCCAAGCGGGACAGAAGACGGCGTAGAGTGTCTTCCGGCTGCCCGACGACCTGCCGGATCAGATTCAATGGAAACTCCTTGCCGATCACGGCAAGGATCTGCAGCAGCTCCTTCTCTGCAGTGGGCAGCCGGTCCATACGGGCTGCGAGCACGCCCTGCACAGTAGTCGGGATATGCAGCGCGGTCGGGGTCTTCTCGATCCGATAACGCCCAGGATCGCCGAGCAGTGCACCTTCCTCGGCCAAGGTCTGGACCACCTCTTCGATGAAAAAAGGATTGCCCTCCGTCTTCTCGAGGACAAGCAGTTTGAGAGCCGTGAGCCCGGCATCATCTCCGACCAGCTCGGTCAGCAGGCGGTGAGCGTCGACAGGCCCCAAGGGATCCAGTCGCAGTTGGGTGTGGTCGCTTTTGAGGACCCAGCCGTGCTGATACTCGGGCCGATAGTTCACGAGCAGCAGAATCCGGGCATTTGGCACACGCTCGATAAAGAACCCGAGGAAAGCCTCGGTTTCGCTGTCTAGCCATTGCAGGTCCTCGAACACGATCTCAAGGGGCTCATTGAGGCTTTCGCGCACCAACAGTCGAGTAATCGCATCGAAAGTGCGTTGGCGCCGAATCTGCGGATCCATGTGCGCCAACACCGAACTCTGCTCGGCGATTCCCAGCAGATAGAGCAGGTAGGGCACGACGTCTTCGAGACTACGGTCGAGGGTCAGCACGCGGCCGGTGACTTTCTCCCGGCACCTTCGCTCATCATCGTGGGCGGTGATCTGGAAGTAGTTCTTCAAAAGCTCGATCAACGGCAAGTAGGCGAAGGATCTGCCATGCGAGACCGAAAAAGCCTCCACCACCAGACAACCTCGGGGCGAGAGTTGTTTGAACTCATGGAACAGCCGAGACTTCCCGACCCCGGAGTCTCCCACGACGCAGACGATTTGCCCGTGTCCGGCCTTGACCTCATTCAACGCCTTATGCAATTGCTCCAGCTCCGACTGGCGGCCTACGAATCGGGCCAGCCCGCGTCGCGTAGCGACTTGCAGTCGTGTGCGCAACAAGCCGAGGCCGAGTACTTCATAGACGGCAAGCGGCTCGGGAACGCCTTTGATCTGAGTCGCGCCCAGGGCTTTGAACTCGAAATATCCCTCGGTTAGCTTATGGGTGGCCTCGCTCACGAGGATCGACGAGGGCGTCGCCATTGCCTCCATTCGTGCAGCAATATGGATCGTGTGCCCTACCGGATCGTAGTCCGTGTGAAGGTCGTCCTTGCGGATCGAGCGCACCATGACCTCGCCCGTATGGACACCGACGCGGATTCGCAGCGGGATGCCTCGGTCCAGGCGGATCCGGTCACTATGGCGGCGCATCGCTTCCTGCATGCGCAGCGCCGCATAGAGTGCCCGCTGCGGATGGTCCTCGTGGGCAATCGGGGCGCCGAAGAGGGCCAGGATTCCGTCGCCGAGCGATTTCACCACGAAGCCCTCGTAGTAATGCACGGCGTCCATCATAAGTTCGACGACGGGGGCGATCAGCCGGTGCGCTTCTTCGGGGTCCAGGTCGTGGATAAGTGCTGTGGAGCTAGCCATATCGGCGAAAAGCGCCGTGATGGTCTTGCGCTCACCGGCGGTTTCGCCGCGGGATTCCACGGCCGCCTGCTCAGCCAGGACGCGCTCGGCTAGGTGGGGAGGTGTGTAATGAATGGGCGCAGAAGCCGCTGGCTGAACAATTGCGGGCGCCGCTTGCAACGACGCGCTCACGGGCGCGCCGCATTCGCTGCAGAACTTGGCGTTAGGACTCAGTTCGTGGCTGCACTGCAGACAGGTGTGTACAAGCCGTGCCCCGCATTGCTCGCAGAACTTGGTTCCTGCCGGATTCTCGAACCGGCAATTTGTGCAGTGCATATAGCCTCTCGACGGCTTAGGACTCCTTCCGAATAATTAGAGGCTCAATCGACTCGCGCATCAAGAGCGGTGGCCGACATTCGTGCAGAAGGCGAGTTTCTGACAAGGCGCACACTCGGGCCAGACTGTGGCCCCCGCTGCGGAGTGTGGCGCCTGGAGCCTAGGTCGTTGTGACTTGCACCCGGCCCGGGCGGGGTTCGCCGATTCTTCGGCGCCTACAACTCGCTGCCCATGGATGCCTAGATTCACGCGGCTTGCTGCTGAGGCTGGAACCGAAGCCGTGCTGGAGCACGTGCGGCAGAGCGGGTACGCCCCGACCGGCTTCGAACCCCATATCGGGCACTTGCTGGGCGAGGCGCCCATTGGCCTTGTGGTCATGGCGGTGGCGCAGGCCGCCCTGCGCCGCGGCATGTCGGTTTTGCCGAGGTCGGGCACCATCTTGCTCAACTCGCGCGCCAATACAAGCAAGCGTGCGCGCCGGACCGCCGCGGCCATGGCCCTAGGCCACCGCGCTGGCAGGCGGCAAGCGGAGTGCTATCGAGGAAACTTTAGAGTCGTATAGACAACCGGCAAAAAGGTGAACCGCCCATCGCCATCGGTTCGCACATGCCCGATGCCCGGAAAGGGAACGTGCGCGCCGCCGATTAGGTAGCCCTGCTGTGCGGCGTCGGCCAGCATCCGCCGCCGCTCGCCGCGCGCGGAGCCGGCGTCCACGTCGTATGCGATGGTGACTGACGGGTCCTCGAACTGTACGGCGGCGACGTGAATGATGTCACCCCAAAGGAGAAGCCTCTCGCCGTTGCTCTCTATGGAAAATCCTGTGTGCCCCGGAGTATGACCATAGAGACTCTGCGAGGTGATGCCGGGAATCAACGGCACACTGCCATCAAAGGGCTTCACCTTCTGAGCCGCCACGTACGGCCTGAGAGAGACCATGGCGCCTTCAAAGAATCGCTTCATGGACTCTGGGGCTGCGCGCATTCTTGCTTCACTGAGCCAGAAGTCCATCTCGCGCTTATCCAGACGCACCATCGCGTGCGTAAACGTCCGCTTTCCGTCAGTGACTAGGCCGCCGACGTGGTCGGGGTGCAAATGGGTGAGGTAGACTTCATCAACTTGCTCGGGCCGGTAACCGGCCGCGCAAAGATTGTGCAGCAAATCGCCTGTTTGTGGGCTGAGAAGAGCCCCGGCGCCAGCATCGATCAGAACAAGTTCCTTGCCGGTGTTGATTAGGTAGGAGTTATGTGAAGTCTCCACACGCTCACCGAGGAAATTCTCCCTAAGCAGGGTGGCGACCTTGCCAGGGTCTCCGTTCAACAACGTTGTGGCCGGCATCGGATTGGTGCCGTCCGACAAAGCCGTCACTTCGAACTCGCCCACCATGATGCGGTAGAAGCCCGGCGCCTGACCGCCCACGACGGGCGCTTCCGCGTGTACGCTCGGCACGAGTGCGACAGCGCAACAAAGAAGTAGACCGCGAAGATGGCGCAATGGAACCATGGTCAAGTTTCCTCTTGTGAATTCATTGATGGAACCTATCGCTACGGACCCGCCTCTATCGACTCGCTTCCGACACACGCGTACTCAGCCAGTCCAGGATGAAATCCGCGACCTGCAAGTTGTTCTTATCTTGCATAATCATGTGGGAGTTGCCCCGAATGCCGACACTCGGAAGTGTCATGATTTCGGCGCGCCCGCCCGCGACGCGATTGATGCGCTCGACCACAGCCTTACGGGCATTGAAACGTGGACGTCCGGTGAACGAAGCTGAATCGAGGTTGTCGCCGAACAGTTCAAGGTTGGGGATGCCAGCATAGGCGGAAATCTGCGCGTCGCTGGGTACAATCGATTGTGAGCCTTCGATATTAATGACCGCCCGCACCAGCTTTGGCCGTATCCCAACGAGGGCGTCTGCGAAAGGGCCCGACAGTGAATGGACGACTACCACGGAGGGCCCAATTTTTTCGAGCAAGGCTGCCAGGCTGTTGGGCACAGTATCCATGGGGCCGTTCGTGAGCAATGATTCCGCAAAAGGTACGACCTGTGCCCCAAAGGCCGGCATGGCTTCCGCTGGATATTGCGTGTCTGGGTAGGGCGTGCCGTATGCTGGCCCAAAGCGGAACAATGTCCATGCCAGTTCTGCCGTCACCATGAGGACGTTTGAGGGCAGCGCTCCCGTGCTGTCATCCTTCTTTGCCTGATTTATCGGTGTAGCGTCGAAGCCCGATCGCCCTCGGCCTGGCGTGTCGACGACGTACACCGGGTGGCCTTGACGCACGAAATAAGTCGCCCACCCTTCGCGCCCGTCCGGGGTGGTCTCAAAGCTCGCCCCTGTGAGCCCGCCGCCGTGAACCAAAACGATGGGTGTGCGACGTGGCGCCTGTGCGGGAATGCGATAGTGGACGTACATCTGGTCGACCACGATGGTGCCCGCTGGGACAGGACCCGCAGGAGAGATTCCTGGCGCGGGGGATTGGATCTGTCGTCCCCCGATGAAGAACACTCCCTCGTCTGCCAATTGCAGTGGGGCCGCGGCTGCCGCGGAGGAGCAGGCCACGCTCAGTAAGAGATTGCCCGCCAGTAGGCAGTACCTCATTTGCTTCGCTAAATATGTCATACGATGCATGTCTCCGTTGGGGCCTTTTATATGACGCAAGCGGGGACGGTGCTTTTTCTGGCCATCGAAAGGCGCCTAGCGACTTATCCGGGCTGGGCAGTGGTCCCCACTCACTTCGACTTCTGCTGTGGATAGTGACTCTTGCCATTCGGAGCAGTCCAATACTGAATTTGCGTGAGTTGATACCGTACGGGTATGTTGTTCGAAGCGCCGGCGAGCAACCGTATGGAAGGAAATGGTGTGCCATTCTTCCCCAGATCGTGGGACTGCCCGGCGCCCCTGACTGACCGCCAGCGATTCACGGTTGAGGAAGGGAACGCTTACTACGTACCTAATTCTCGATGGCGGATCCGGCAGGCCCCCCAAGGAGGCCGCCGCCGAACTGGCCGCCCTGCGGGCCGAGGCGCGGCACTTCACTACTGCCTTCAGTCTTCAGGGCTCTATGTCGGCTGCCGCGATGACGTTGTTGGAAAGAACGCCAATTCCTTCGATTTCCACGTCGATAGCGTCACCCACCTTGATGGGCCCGACGCCCGCCGGCGTGCCGGTCATGATGAGGTCGCCAGGGAGCAGCGTCATGTATTTGCTCAGGTAGGCGATGATCTGCGCCACGCTGAAGACTAGGTCTGCGGTGTTTCCGTCCTGCCGCACTTCACCGTTCACCCTGGTAATGATGTTCAGGTTCGACGGGTCAAGGTTAGTGGCAATGACGGGTCCAATTGGTGCAAAGGTGTCGTAACCCTTGCCAGCCAGGAGGCATCCAAACTCGCTTTCACGGCGCTGCAGGACGCGGTCGCTGACATCGTTACCGCAGGTGTAGCCCAGCACGCAGCTAAGAGCGTCCTGCTCCGACACATGGCGCGCTTGCTTGCCGATCACGACGGTGAGTTCGCCTTCAAAATGAATATTCTGGCCGTCCGACGGGTAGACGATCGAATCACCGGGGCCAATGACCGTGGTGCTGGGCTTCATGAAAAGCACCGGGATTGCGGGGCTGGCCTTGCCCACCTCCTGCGAATGCGCCCGATAGTTGTAGCCCAGACCGAAGACTCGCGGGCGCTCGATTGGCGTGAGCAGCCTGACGGTGCTGAGATCGTCAATGTGACCGGATGGCTGCAGGGTTTCCCAGGGGGCCGCTGCCAGCCGCTCAATTCTCCCCTCAGGCTTGCCAAGGCCGTAGTGAACAAGGCCGTCGGCCAGGTAACGGATGATCTTCATGATGCACACCATGTCAAAATTAGTGTGCTAACGTTAGCGTGCGACGGTCGTGATGTCAATTCGAGCTGCTGGTTGGTTCGACTTGACATCGCAATTTTGCCGACACATACTTATGCCAACGTTAGCATTGAATAGCACAGGCCGAGGACGGTTCGCCAATACGTTGGCGGGCACGTACCTGCAGTCGAAAACGGAGACAACGATGCAAAGCGAATCGCAAGAAATAGCGGGACTACCAGTCGAACTTCGGCGTGTTGTCACCGGTAACGGGGCGCATGGTGCTGCGGCTGTGGTCATGGACGCCGCTGCGCCGCGTTCCGAAGCATTCCGGCATATCCCCGGGATGGTGTCGCGTCTGGTGTGGGCGACATCGCGGTCTTCAACAGTGCCCTTCGATGGCACGGATCCGACAGTTGCGGTACGGAGCATTGTTCCCGCCGCTGGTGAGACACGTTTCCTCGTGGTCACTTTTCCGCCGGACAGCGTCTTCTCGTCGCCAGAATTTGATCCGGCGTTGGCGGCAGAAGAGAACGCAAGGATCAGCCCGGGCCTGGCAGAGCTCTTCGAGGCCGACGGCATGCACACGACGCCCACCATTGACTACGGCATTGTCCTTGACGGTGAAATCTGGCTTGAACTTGACAACGGCGACGTGACACACCTTCGCGAACATGACCTGATCGTACAGAACGGCACCCGCCACGCCTGGAGGAACAGAGGCCAGGTAGCGGCGAGTGTGGCCTTTGTGCTGGTCGGTGCGCAAAACGTCACCAACATCTAGCGTAACTGTGTTGCAAAGCGTGCCTTTGGGAAATGGCTGGTCCGCGTCAAATGCAATTTATTCAAACATTCGGTTCAATAACAGGAGTCTGCATATGACCGATACAACCATCACACGCGTCCATGGCCGTCGTGTTTGGGATTCCCGCGGCCGTCCGACTGTGGAAGCGGAGATAACGCTGGCATGCGGAGTGATCGGTCGCGCCATCGCGCCGGCTGGCGCGTCAACCGGCAGCGGGGAAGCGATGGACCTGCGTGACGGCGGTGTTTCCTTTGGCGGCCTCGACGTCGCCAACGCCGTTGCTTCCGTCAACGGCGACATTGCGAACCTGCTGACAGGCCGGGACGCTTCAAACCAGGCCGCGATCGACAAAGGCATGGTGGAACTTGACGGTACCCCGAACCGGGGACGGTTGGGTGGCAACGCGCTGGTCGCAACTTCGATGGCCGTGCTGCACGCAGCTGCGGCGGCTGCGGGGAAACCCATCTGGCACTACCTTGCTGGCGACCGGACGGTGCGCATTCCGCTGCCCGAAATCCAGATTTTTGGCGGTGGCGCCCATGCGGCGCGACGCGTTGACGTTCAGGACTTCATGGTGATGTGTCCGGGCGCGAGCAGTTTCAGCGAGGCCCTGGACTGGACCGCCGAAATCTATCGCGCGGCGGGGGCACTGATGAAGAAGGCCGGCAAGTTGCAGGGCGTCGCCGACGAAGGAGGCTACTGGCCCACGTTTGATTGCAACGAAGAGGCGCTTGACGCGTTGCTCGCTGCAATCAGCGACACGGGCTTGCACCTTGGCACGCAGGTCGGCATTTCGCTGGATATCGCGGCCTCGGAGTTCGGCCGCAATGGCAGCTACAGGCTTGCGCTGGACGGGCGCACCCTCGACACGGAGGGGATGGTCAGGATGCTTGGCGGCTGGCTGGCGAACTATCCGATCCTCTCGATCGAGGATCCATTGGCGGAAGACGATCCGGCTGGCTTCGGCATTTTCACGAAGGAGTATGGCCACCGGTGCCAGATTATCGGCGATGACTACCTTGTCACCAATGCACAGCGCGTCGCAAGCGCGGCGGTGGCCGGCCATACCAACGCAGTGCTGATCAA
The DNA here is from genome assembly GCF_058252315.1 of Cupriavidus sp. PB-02. Taxonomy (NCBI): domain Bacteria; kingdom Pseudomonadati; phylum Pseudomonadota; class Betaproteobacteria; order Burkholderiales; family Burkholderiaceae; genus Cupriavidus; species Cupriavidus sp. PB-02. Next base: position 1,037,315 of record NZ_JBXPSX010000003.1, on the reverse strand, counting down.
GCCTAACCAGGCCGGCACCATCACCGAAGCACATGATGCGCTGGTTGCGGGCAAGGAGGCCGGATTCGGCACGATTGTGTCCGCGCGCTCCGGCGAAACCGAGGATGTGACCATTGCTCACCTGAGTGTCGGCTGGGACGCTGGCCAGCTCAAGGTGGGTTCGTTCTCACGCTCCGAGCGCACGGCGAAATGGAACGAGGTACTGAGAATCGAGGAGTGGCTTGGCAAGCAGGCGGTCTTCAGTGGCTGGGGCGCGCTGCCGTTTCAGCTCTGACACGGGACTGCGTCGTCGGCACAGGAACCCCTAACCAGTCCCCATTGTTTCGCTGTTCAAGAGAGGTGGTCTTCAATGCCAGATCTTATGCTGTTGGGTATATCAGGAAGCATGCGTCGGGAGTCAAACAATACCGCCCTGCTTAGAACGCTGCAGATGTCGATGCCAGCCGGCATCGGATTGTCTGTCATCACACTGGACGATATTCCGCTCTATAACCAGGACGTGGAGCTTTGCGGCGTGCCGCCAGGCGTTCAGCAATTAAAGTCTGCGATCGAGGCGAGCGATGGAATCATATTGTGCTCGCCGGAGTACAACTGCGGAATGCCTGGTGTGCTGAAAAACGCCCTTGACTGGGTGTCGCGCCCCGCACTGACTTCGCCGCTGAAGGGCAAACCAGTGCTAATCGTGACCAGCTCCCCGGCCTTTACCGGTGGCGTACGGGCACAGGCCCAACTGAGAGAGACGCTCTCCGGCATGCTCGCGCGCGTCATTGCCTGGCCACAGGTGGTCATCGCCGGCGTTCAAAGCAAGGTCCAGGAGGGCAGGCTTGTCGATGAGGCAAGCGTGAAATTCCTGCTGGATGCTGTTGGTGGCCTGGCTGCGGAAATCGCGTTGTTGCCACGCAACCCATCCGCGACCGCGCCGACTTAAACATCCCCTGCAGCTCCTATTGATCTTTGCCTACTTCTGTCCTAATTTATGCGAACGTTAGCGCGCACTGTTGAATATTCCCCCAAGACGAGGTTCATATGCTGCCACCCGTAAATCTTCGCCCGCCATTCAACATCACCCGGACCAGCCATGTCGTCCTGCATGTCGCGGACCTGGCGAAGAGCCGCCAGTTTTACGTCGATATCGTGGGTCTCGTTGTTTCTGACGAGGACGACCAGGTCTGCTATCTGCGCGGATTGGCAGAGGCCTGTCATCACAGCCTGGTCCTTGTACAGACCCAGGGCGAGGCGACCTGCAAGCGATTGGGCTTTCGGGTGTTCTTCGAGGAAGACCTGGATCTTGCCTATCAGTTCTTCCAGGACGAGGGGTTGCCAGCGGAGTGGGCCGAAGTTGCGTATCAGGGCCGCACGCTCCATGTCACGGACCCGATCGGCACGAAGATTGAACTCTGCGCAACGATGGAAACGCGCGAGCGCCAATACCTGAACCGTGAAATCTTCAAAGGGGCGCACGCCCAGCGACTCGATCACTTCCAGATATTCGCGCCCGACACCTATGCTCTGTGTGCGTTCTACAGCCGGCTCGGTTTCCGGAACTCGGAATACCTCGCGCATGGTGACAAGTTGCTTGGCGCGTTCATGTACCGCAAGGGCACGTGCCTTGACCTGGCAATTGTGCAGAACGAAGGGCCGAAGTTGCATCACTTCGCCTATACCGTCTCCGAGTCGCACAACATCTTCGACGCGTGTGATTTTGCCGGAATTTACGGGTACGGCACTGAGGTCGAACGCGGCCCAGGTCGTCACGGCCCGGGCGGAATGCTCTTTGTCTATCTACGCGATCCCGATGGGCACCGCGTAGAGCTGTTCAACAGTCACTACCAGACGATCGACACCGAGATTGAACCGGTGCGGTGGGATGCGGCCACGCTTAGTACGAACGTGCGCTGGGGCCTTCCGGCACCGGAACGGTGGTACTTCGAGGCCACCAGCTTCGAGGAGACATCGCTGATTCCTCCGGTAGAAAAACCAAAACCCGAGACGCTCGAAAGCTACGTGCAGAAGCAGCTATCGGCAAAAAATCAGGCATAGAAAGAGGATTTCCAACCATGTCACGAGTCAAATACCTTGATCGTTCGGACTGCACTGATGCCGCCATCTTTGACAGGCTCGAACGTGAGCGAAAAGTCCCTACCGCCAACATCTTCAGAGCACTGGCGAATGTGCCTGAAATCCTGGGTCAGTTCCTGTCTTATGCAAACGCGCTGCGCGCCTCGGAGCTGAGCCCCAAACTTCGCGAGCTTGCAATTCTCACGGTCGGGCATTGCACCGGCTCGGAGTATGAGATCGCACACCATCAGTCGCACGGGCTGAAAGCGGGGATCAGCGAAGCGCAGCTGAAGGCAATCCCAGAATTCAAGACGTCCCCGCTCTTTGACGAATGCGAGCGTGCCGTGATGAAGTTCGCCGAAGAGTCCACGCAAAAGGTGAACGTCAGCGCGCAGACCTGGGGCGCGGCAGCCGAGTTCCTTCCGGAACGCCAGCTGGTCGAACTGGTGCTCACCATTGCCTGGTACAACTCGGGCGTCCGCATCATGGGTGCGCTGGACATCGAACTGGAAGAGGGCTATCGCTAATACGCCCTGCGAAACCCGGTCTAGTTCGAATTGATTTAACTGCAAAAGGTACTGTATGGAAAAGACAATGGTTGCAGCCAGGCTGCATGCCCTTGGTACGCCGATGACGCTTGACACGATTCCTGTGCCGAAGCCCCGCCCGACCGATGTGCTGGTGCGCGTGAAAGCGTGCGGCATCGTGCCGAATATGGCGAATGTGATCAATAACTGGATGACATGGTTTCCGCACCAGCCGTTGCCGAAATTTCCGGCCATTTTTGGGCTGGATCCGGCGGGCGTGATCGAAGAAGTCGGTGAAGCCGTGATCAATGCGAAGCCGGGCGACCGGGTCTATGTCAGCCCGTTGCGCTCGTGCGGTTCGTGCTCGGCCTGCAAGGCAGGGCACCGCAGTCTTTGCCGGTATTACACGCTCAACGGCTATTTCAGCACCAGCCGTGATGGCCAGAAGATCTTCGACTTGTACCCGTATGGTGGCTTCTCGGAGTATATGACCGCACCTGAGTACGCGATCGTCAATATTCCCGACAATCTGCCTTTCGAGCGGGCCGGCAGGTTCGGCTACCTGGGAACATCCTACGGGGCATTGAAGAACGCGGGCGCGGGGCCGGGCCAGGTCGCGCTGATCGACGGCATTACCGGAACGCTTGGGGTAGCGGCGACGGTTCTTGGCCTCGCGATGGGTCTTTCCCGGATTATTGGAACTGGCCGGGATGAGCGGCTCCTGCAGCGCGTGAAGGCGCTTGCCCCGGACCGGATCGAGGTCATCCGTCTCGGCGAAAAATCGACCGGAGAGTGGGCACGCTCGCTGACTGGTGGCGAGGGCGCCGATTTCGTGATCAGTGCGCTGGGCGCAAAGGCGCCCGCATCGACGATGCTCGACTCGATGAAGGGTGTGCGACGTGGCGGCAAGGTGGTCAATGTCGGCGGCGTCGCAGAGAACCTTCCGGTCGATGTCAAGTGGCTGATGGACGAGCAGGTCCAGTTGATCGGCTCGAACTGGTTCACGACTGCGCAAGGACAGGAGATGGCGGAGATGGTGCGCACGGGAACTATTGACCTGTCGTATCTGGAAAACCGCTGCTTCCCACTCGCTGACGTCAATGAGGCGATTTCCGGACTCAAGGACCGCGACGGCGGGTTCAGCAACTACGTCGTGATCCCCTAGTAGGAGTAGGGCCCTCCTGCTGAAGGCCTTCTTTTTGCGTTCAGCAGGAGTTCAAATCCGTCAGACAGAAAGATAAGAAGCCGGCGGGGAGAAGGGCGCGGACAGAATCGATGAAGTTCAGGGATCGAAGCCCGGCATCGCTGGCGCTTCGCACCATCTACGATCAGAGGAGACAAGAAATGGAGAAAACCAACTATACGACCATGGCCAAGCTACTGCATTGGTCAATGGCGGCGCTGATTCTCGTCGCTTGGGTAATTGGCTACTACTCAAGCCTGCTCACCTTGAAAGAAAAAATCCAGACGGACAGTATCATGATCCATAAGTCTGTCGCGAGTGTGACGCTCTTTCTCATTGCCATTCGGATCATCTGGCGTCTCACACACCCGGCTCCTGCGGCGCCGGACGGGATGTCGAGTCTGGAACGAAGCGCGGCGAAGATCGGCCATTTTCTGCTCTATGCGTGCATGGTCGCACTTCCTCTTTCGGGATGGCTATGGAGTTCCGCTGCGGGTTACAAGATTCCGGTGGCCGAGATCTTTTTCCTGCCACCGCTTATCGACAAGAACCCGGCACTGACCGCGACACTTAGCGGGGTGCACAAAGTCCTAGCCTACATGATACTGGCGCTGATTTGCGGTCACGTGATGATGGCGCTGAAGCATCATTTCATCAATCGAGATGCATTGCTCTTATCGATGCTCCCGAGGAAGAACCGGACGCCGCATCCTTCACGGTCGATTACCTAGTCGCGGCGCAGGTTATCGCTGTAGAGTGCGGCTGCGAGCGTTGGGGCAGCCTGGGCGCTGTGGATTCCTGCCAGGCCGGCGGCAACCTGGCGACCAATCCAGGCGGTGGCAACGTAGCGCACTTCGGCATGGCACGCGAACTGGTATTGGGTCCCGTAGCGATCCTGCCATCGGGCGCGGTCTACTACGACCTGTGCACGCTGCGAGAACCTGTAGCGCCCGGCCGGTGCACCGGACGACTGGGCCGCCCGTAACGGCGCCTCGCTCACCGACGCAGTGCTGGAGCAGGTGATGCAGTTCGGCTGCAGCATCAGCGCCCAGCACGGGATCGGGTAATCAAGGGTCACGCGTTGCAATCAGTACAAGGGCCCGCTGGATCTGCGGCTGATGCAAGCGGCGAAGGCCGTCTTCGATCCCGCCGCCATTGTGTGTCCCGACAAGCAGCTCTGAGCCATTGCGAGAACGTCATGAACAAAGCTGCGGTTGGCGTGCCGGGCCGGCGGGCAACCCTACGCAACCACTCACCTTCGGAACTGCTGAGCTGCATTCGGGCGCTGGCGGGCTCGCTGCGCAACGTTGCTGGCTGCCCCCGCCAGCACGTCATCGCGTTGATCAACGGTGCGATGGCCGCCGCCTCGCCGCGCGAGGTCGCCGTGGTGCTTGGCGCGGCGGCCGAACTGGGCATTTATCCGGATACGGCTTCGCTCGATCGCTGCCATGATTTGGTGCAATGCACCGATGAGGTGGCCGTACGCGCTGTCGTGTGGGTAGTGCGCCACCGGCTGGCGCGCCAGCGGTCTCATGGCCGCGGTTCGCAGCAAGCACGGACCCGCAACACCAGTCAATGAACCTGTCAATGAACGAGGCAGAAATTTTTGATGCGGCGCCAATCCCCGCAGGGCGGGCGAATAATCAACAATGGCTCGATCACAGCGCATGCGCCACGTCCGTTCTCATCGCCTTACACACCCAGCAAGCGCGCGCTACTGGGCCTGACCAAAAGCATTGCGCTAAATGGCCGCGCCTTCACCATCGTCTGCACCCCGATCGACATCGGCAATGCCCTGACTTAGCTGGGGGCACGAATGCAGAAGGGCGTGCTGCAAGCCAATGGCACGGAGGAGTCTGAGCAGATGGTCGACGCTCGCCAGGTCTACGATGCGGTGGTCTACATTGCTGACCTCCTCTTTCCGCCAACGCCCTGAGTGTGACGTTGATAGCAAGCAAGATGCCTTTCCTCGGCCGCGGCTGAGGCGGGCCGCTACCGCATGCGGTGATGATCTTATGAACGCGTTTTTTTCCCTCGCGCCAGGTTTTCACGCGTCAGACTAACTGGAGGGGCTGCCTCCTGCGCGAACGCAGGAGGCGAGGGCGGAGCGGCAGATCCCGCTCCTGGGCGCTAGCCCGCCGATTCATCAGCCGCGTGCCAGCGCAACGCGCCAACCGTCGGCGACTTCCATCAACCTGGATACCGGCTGGCGCAAGAAGCCAAAGGCCACCGAGCGTACCAGTTCCTTGTGCTTTTCCTGGATAAGGTATTCGACGGGTGATTTGCCGTCGACACGCGCCAACAGCAGCGCGGGCAGCAGGCTGGCCGCGCGTGCTTCCAGCCTGTCGGCTGGCTCCCAGCTGACTTGTTGAAGATACTGCCTGGCCAATGTTTCGAAGCACTTGACTAATGCATCACGTCCATCCGATTGCACCACGCACTTCAGCAGCAGGTGATTGAGACAGAAGGCGAGATCGAACGCGGGATCCCCGTACCATGCGCATTCGGCGTCGAGAAACACAGGGCCTTTGGGGCCGACCAGGATGTTCTTCGGACTGACATCGCCATGAACCAGGGCAAGGCGCGTGTCGCGAGTGCGTTGGGCAATCTCCACCAGTACATCTGCGACGTGGGGGTTTCGTGCTGCTGTTGCAAGAAGGTAGGGTTCGAGCCGAAGCGCATGAAAGTTCTCTGCCGAATCGAACTTTGCCGCGAGATCCGGTTTCGCCGCGCTGGCGGCGTGCAGCTTGCCGAGGACACGACCGACATCATCTGCTACGGACGATTCGATATGGCCTGCCATCAGCTGTGCCTTCCAGACGGGGTACATTTCAAGCGGAAGGAACGACATCGCGAAGAGTCCTGCCTTGGCGTCGCGAGCGATGGGCCGCGGAACATTGTCGGGGACGTGCTCCGAGGCAAACTGCAACCATGCCCACTCATAGGCATTGCGTGTCAAGGGGGCCTCCCAGTCTGCAGCCACCTTGAGTTTGCCCAGTGCACGCTTGACGGCAAGAGTACGGCCGGGCAGCTCGACTTTCCAGATATCGGATGACACACCTCCGGTCAGGCGGCTGAAGGACGCTTCCTCATTGGCGGACATGAGGCCCTGAGAAGCCAGAAAGGACATTAGGAGCGTCTGCTCGACGTCAAAGGATGGAAATGTTTCGGAGATCGTCATGTCGCCTTAGCGGTTGAAGTCAGTGGCATTGCAGCGGACGGCGCCTTGCGAGGCATCGCGCGCATTGGGCCGGCAGGGCAAGCAGCAATGCTGAGATGGCCCCGCGTAGTAAGTGAAACGAACCGGTTTTGTCGAAATTCATCACCGGTGCGCGTGCTGCCGGGGATCGTTGCGTGGCTGCTCTGGCGCGGACCCTTGCAGCACGCGGACCACTTCCTCGGCTGCACGTCGCCGCAGTTCCGTCAGCGATGCGTCTGATGAGAACGCAACGTGCGGGGTCAGCATCGCGCCTGCGCAAGACAAGAGCGCCTGCGGCACCGCCGGCTCAGTCTCGAGCACATCCAGCGCGGCGCCAGAGAGCTGCCCCGTCTGGAGCGCTTCGACCACAGCGTCAGTATCTACGATAGCTCCGCGGCTGACGTTGATGAGCAGGCTATCCTGCTTCATCAGCGCAAGGCTCGACCGATTGATCAGGTGATAGGTCGACTCGGTCAACGGCACATGGACGATCACGATGTCGCTTTCCGCCATCAGATCTTCAAAGCCAACAAACTGGACGTGTCCGGCGTCGGCTGGGGGATACAGCGTATGGGCAAGGACGCGGCAGCCAAAGGCATTCAGCTTCATCGCCGTGGCGTGGCCGATGCGGCCGTAACCAATGATCCCGCATGTCATGTTCGCGAGCCGTTTGAGGTTTGCGCTCGCCGGGTTCCAGCGCCCGGATCGGACCTCGCGGTCAAAACCGATGAGCCCACGCGTCCATGCCAGCGCAAAGGCGACGGCATGGTCCGAGACTTCGGCGACGCAGTAGTCCGGTACGTTGGTGACCCAGACGCCGTGCTCTGTTGCTGCAGCAACCGCGATGTTGTCGAGTCCCACCCCGAGCCGCGCTACGACCTTGAGTCTTGAGCTTGCGTGAATCGCCGCGGCCGACACCGGCGCCCAGCAGGTCATGATCGCATCCGGTTGATGCTGCTCGACGAGTGCATCGATGGCGGCTTCCGGCGCGGGGGATGCCGGTCCGGTGACCAGCCTGAAGCCGGCAGATTCAATGACGCGACGCTCGACCGAGTCGTCCGGCCAGGCATAGTCCGTCAGCAATACGATAGCAGACATGATTTTCCCTTCGCTCCCTTGGTGGCAAACAGGTGGCCTCAATCGGGCCGTGTACACAAAACGCGTTGAGCGCCCAGACCGTCTACACCTGCCTGGACGACGTCCCCGGCGCGCAGATACCGACCGTGGTGACTGCCGATTCCCGCCGGTGTCCCGGTGCAGATGAGGTCACCTGGTTGCAGCGGAGCCTGCGTCGACAGGTAGGCGATCTGCTCGGCAATGCTGAAAACCATGTCGTTGGCCATGCCGTCCTGCATCAAGTCACCGTTGAGGCGCAGCCACGGGCGCAGTGCCGATGGATCTTCAATCTCCCACACTGGCACCAGCCACGGTCCGGTCGGCAACCAGCCCTTGCGGGACTTGGACTGCAACCAGTCAGCGCCAAGCATCGGCAGGTCCAGGCGAAAGACGCTGTCACGCAGCGTAATATCATTCACCACGCAGTAGCCTGCGACATAGTCGAACGCGCTTGCTACATCGATATGCTGCGCATGACGACCGATAACGATCCCGATCTCTACTTCCCAGTCAAGCGTGGCCATATCAGCCTTGACCGGCAGCTCATCGTACGGGCCGGATACGCAAGCCGCTCCTTTCAGGCAGATATAGGGTTTACCATCGCTGCGCCGGATTTCAATGGATTGGAGCACCGCATCGCGTCGGGCATGTGCTTGCGGCCCTTGCGGCCCATCTGCCGCATCCAGGGCAGATTCCACAAGCTGGCTGCGATAGTTCGCGATCGTGCAATAGACCTGGCGAGGGGCAACCGGCTGATTCAGTCTGAGGGTGGCGATATCCGCGCCATGTTCGATGATGGCTTCCTGTGCCGCCCGGGCGCTGGTCAGCGTTCGGAGGATCTCCGAGTTTGTGACCCAGTCGTCGAGAAAGGCCATCATTGAACCGGTTCCGCGCAGACCGGTGGACTGCCAGTAGGTCAGCGCCAGTGCCCGGTTCTCGAACAACAAGGCAGGGAACGGGGTGCAGGCAGCAGCGGAGATATTTACCAGTACAGGGTGCATGACGGTCTTGACAAAATGTGGTGGTCGACGGATCTCGCTCACTGATAGTTTGGACCACCACTGCCTTCGGGGTTGGTCCAGACAATGTGCATCGGATCCAACTCAGCTGGACAAGGAAGTTTCAGGGAAGAGAGCGTTCCTGATTGGGGGTGATGCTGACGAGGACGTCTTCGGTTGCATGGCTGGCGGCGACACCTGATGCGCGGCGGCGTGGGGCGGTCTCGACGAGAAGTACAGCGATCGCGGCGCCAGCGATGAGGCTGTAAAGGGCGAAATCGAGGGTACGGGCGAGACCGAAATGCTGCGCCACGAATCCGGCAATGACTGGCGCGACGCCGCCGCCGAAGATTTCGCCCACGCCTGAAACGAGTCCGATGGTGGAAGCGACGAGGCCGGGAGGCGCAGCTTCGGTTGCCACCGGGCCGCTGAGCAGGCTGAGCAAGCCGATCGCGAAGAAGGCCACGCCGAACAGGAGGGCAAACAGCAGTTTGGGATTGGATCCGGTGCACGAGAAGAAGTACAGCAGCACGGCAGCGGCGGCGAAGGCGATCAGGGCCGTGGGCCGGCGGCCGATGTAGTCGGAGATACCCGCCAGGCAAAACGAGCCGAAGAAGCCGCCAAAGCCGACGGCCGAGGCGACAAATCCCATGCTCTGCGTATCGAGGTGCAGTACGGTAACCAGATAGGTGGGTACCATCGCCCCGATGACGAAAATGCCGCTCATGGCGCACAGGATAGCGGCGGTTGCGACAATGACATTGCGGCGGACCAGTAGTTCGGTCCAGCGCGGCTTGCCTGCGTGGTCTGCGGCCGCTGCGGGCGCGGCGGCGCTGCGGTCATGAATGCAGCGCCAGATGAGGGCGGCGATGATCAGGCCCGGTACCGCGGAGATGGTGAATACCCAGTGCCAGGAGGGCACGACCTGCAACAGCTGCGTGGCCACGATGGGGGCGAGGCCGAGGCCCATCAGCGGCATCATGCTCAGTTGGAGTCCCAGGTTCAGTCCGCGCCGGGCTGGCAGCGAAGCTTCGCTGTTGGCGGCGAGGCTCGCGGGGGTAAAGGTACCCTCGGCCACCCCCATCGCGGCGCGCAGCAGTATCAGGCTCATGAAGCCGGAGGCAAAGCCGGACAGGCAAGAAAGCAATGAGAAGGCAACCATCGTGACCACGAGGATCTTCCGTCTGCCGATCCGGTCCGAGAGCGGGCCCATGGCAATAGACCACAGTCCCCAAGCGACGCCGAGTACTCCGATCATGCTGCCCAGCTGCGAAAAATTCAGGCCCAGTTCGCGCATCATGTGCGGAAAAAGCGGTGCCATCAGCCAACGGTCAAACCCTACCAGCCCGAAGCTGAGGCCCAGCAGTACGAGCGTCCTGCGCTCATAGCCGGCATCGTGGTGGAAAGCAGTCATGAGTGTCTCCTCTCATTGCGGTTATGTAGTCTTAAATGCAGCCGTGCCCCGCCGCGCATGGGTGTGGTACTTTCTACTCATGTGCGAACGTTAGCATTCGCGATAGTGTAGGTGCTGTGTCCCGCGGCAGTCAACCTCCAATGGTGGTTCCGGAAGGTGCTGTACTGCAATATTTTGATGCTATCGTTAGCGCAATGGAGGGGCGGCCACGCTTAATGCGGTGGCTGCGGCGCAGAAGCTTGGTGGCGACGTTCCGGTATTGATCGCTGGTCACGACGTGAAGGGTGCGGTCGAAGTGGCTGCGAAAGTTGGCGGCGTGGCAAAGGTGCTGGCGGAGAACGTCGAAGCAATGGTGCTGCGTATCGCGAAGGACTATTCGCACATCCTCGCTGCGGCAACTGCCCGCGGCAGGAACATGGCGCCGCGCATCGCGGCGAAGCTGGACGTTGCCCAGAGCAGCGACATTACCCGCGGGCCATACAGCATCTGGCCGGCATGAAAGACTCGAAGGTCATCGTCGCGATCAACAAGGACACGGATGCGTTGATTTTCAGCGGCGCGGTTTACGGGCTGGTGGCTGACCGGTTCAGTGCGGTGCCCGAGCTGCTAGATCAGTTGCCCTAAAGTGGCATGAAAGCCTCGGGCGCACTTGGTAATGCAGTTCAGTTAACCATCGTCGTTCCCGCGAAGGCGGGAAGCCAGTGACTTTATCCCCCTACGGGGACGTGAAAGACGCTGGATTGCACGCTACGCTCGCCCTACGGGCCGTCCTGCGGACGTCCAATGCAAACGTGCTTTGTCCCCGCCTGCGCGGGAATGCCGGTGGGGCTTGATACCTTGACTGAACGGCATTTGGGCGCGTGGGCCTTTCAGGGGTGGCGCGCCATCGTGTTCGATGCTTGCGCTGAGACCGACGCTCCCCTCGGCTGTTTCAACCAGCATCAACCGTGCGGCGGCGCGGCGACGCGACCCGCCGGCCTGACGCGGGGGCGAGTTGCCTCGTGCTGCCACGAACGATGAGTGTTGCGGGAGAAATGGAAGTGTAGGGCGCGGACGTGATTGCGTTGTCCTTGATTTGATGCACGAACCAGAGACCACACGCCGTTGCCAGGTCATAGACGGGAAGCCCGACCGTAGTCAATCCTGGGCCCCACCAGCGGAAGCCGATCTCGTCGCCGAATCCGACGACGGAAAGGTCGTCGGGCACCCGGATCCCTTGCGTCATCAGCTCCTCGAGTACGCCTTGCGTGGTTTGCACCGAGCCAGCAACAATGGCTGTTGGCGGGGTCGGCAGCGACAGCAGACGACGCGTGGCCTCCCGGCCAATGTCGATCGAACCGGGCGCAACGAGTTGCACCAAGGCAGGATTGACATTCTCACGGCGTGGCAGCGCCTGATGGAACCCCTTCAGGCGCGCTGAGCCTGTCGGCAGTTCATCCGTGGCACCGATGTATCCGATGCGATGGTGACCGAGCTGGACGAGATGGCTGGTTGCTTCAAATATTGCCTGTGTGTCGTCAATCCCGAACCACTGTTCGCCGAGCGACGCATGCCGGCGCAGCAACTGGATGTGCGGCAACATTTTCAGCAGCTTGACGGAATCGGGATGGGGTCTCGCTGTCGGCACAATAATGATGCCTGCAACGTTTGCACTCGTGAGTTCACGGATGTGATGCAACTCGACCAGGCGGTCGTCATCGGTTTCGGAGAGCGTAAGCTGAAAGCCACCGCGTTGCAGGCACTTTGACAGTGCGTGGGCAACCGTCGAATAGAAACCATTGCGAATGTCCGGCAGGACAAAGCCGACAAGGTTGCTGGACACCCCTCGCATCATCCGCGCGGCAAGGTTTGCCACGTAGCCCATCTCATTGGCGACCTCAGTCACCTTCTGCTTGGTAGCTTCACTGATTCGCGAATCATCAGCGAGTGCGCGACCTACCGTCGAGGGAGATACCTTGAGGCGAGCGGCGATGTCTTTGATTGTGACCATGAAAGTTGTGGCGCGGCAGTTTTGTATAACGATAGCACGCTCGTGGCACTGCGCAAAGCGCATGGCGCGCACAACAGGCCTGGAGAAGAGATGTCCTCGGCCAGTGTCAAGGCATCCTCAATTGCGCGTCGAGCGGCGGAAAAGGTAGACATGTAGCCCGCCACGATACCGTCAGAGGTGCCATTTCAAGGGCCTATGTGCTAACGCTAGCACAATCAATGCCGCATAGAGTGCCTGATTCCACGGGGTCATTGCGACTCAGTCTTTGACTTTCCCATTTCGTTGGGCTAACGTTAGCACAAATCTGACGCGAACTCGGCCATCTGGATGCGCAGCGCTGCATGCACCCGGAGGCCGTCCCGTGGCGATGGGACTTGCGGGGCCAGGGTAGGGATGAGGCGTGGATCTTTATTGCCTCTGAAGGGGCAAGGAGGCCGGATAAATACGAGACGTGGATTGCATGAAATTGCAAGGCAAAAAATAAACTCGAAGGAGTGAGACAAATTGAAAAATTGGAAATCTGTATTCCTGGCAGGAGCGATCTTCCCGGCGTCTGCCTTCGCCCAATCTGTCACCTTGTATGGCGTGATTGACAGCGGCATCGAATATGTGAGCAATGTGGGTACCAGCAAGGACAATCTGTTCCGCGTTCCGTCAAATACCGGCACAACCCCGTCGCGATGGGGGATGCGAGGAACCGAAGATCTTGGGGGCGGTCTCAAGAGCGTTTTTGTCCTCGAATCCGGCTTTGCGCCAGATGCCGGAAGTTCCGGCCAGGGTGGACGCCTGTTTGGCCGACAAGCGCTGGTTGGTCTATCCGGGCCTTGGGGGCAAGTCGCGTTCGGACGGCAGTACTCCATGATCTTTTGGGGCACTCTGGATACGGATACCCTGGGTGCAAACATTTACGGATCAGGCGCTCTCGACCCATACCTTTCGAATCCCAGGGTTGACAACGCCATTTCCTACAAAGGGAAATTCGGCGGATTGACAGTCGGCGGGACTTACAGCTTCGGACGTGATAGCGCGGTGGTTCCCGGTGCAACCAGCGCCAACTGCGCTGGAGAGAACCCTTCCGACACGAGGGCATGCCAGCAATGGTCCGCTCTACTTCTCTACGAACAAACATCCTGGGGAATTTCGGCGGCGTACGATGTCATGCGGGGCGGCACCGGTGCACCAAATGGACTGACCCGCAGCAGTATTGCGGATAAGCGACTGGCATTGGGTGCCTACGCTTTGTTGGGTAATGCCAAGCTCGGCACCGGGGTTATACTCCGGAATAATGGTGGCAGTTCAACGCCGAGAAGCAATCTCTGGTATACGGGGGCCGCTTACGATATTACCCCAGCCATCACGCTGTCAGGGGAAGTGTATTATCTCGACTATCGCAACAGCGATAATCACGCCTTCCTCTATACGGTGCGAGGGGCGTACAATTTTTCCAAAAGAACGTCCGTCTATGCCACTATCGGGCATATCAATAACAGTGGCCAGCTTGCCCAATCGGTAAGTGTGGGAGCCCCCGGCTCAAATCCGGCGCCTGGTGGTTCGCAGTTTGGCACGATGATTGGAATCCGGCATACCTTTTGATCACAAGCAAAGGCTCCGGCTTCTGGGGCCACCGGCCATCCGATTGAGCGAAGAGGGATGAACTCTTGTCGAAACACAGAGTGCATCCCGGAGGCTCGGGGCTCAGGCTTTGGCCGACAAGCGTGGATAGCGACTGCCCGGTATCAAGTCGCTCCCATTCCTTTGCCGCGCTTGCGGAATGCCGTGGCGCGGAAGGATTGCCCCTGGTAGAAAAGAATGGCTGCCAGATCGTTGCATTTCCCTTGGACAACACGTCAATGACGCAACATTCCGACTCGACCGACAAGTTTTCACTTTGGAGCTCGAAGGCGCTCCGGCGCTTGCGTGCGCTGCTGGTTTTGGTAGCAATACCAACCGGCGACGCCACCGCAGCCGAGGCCGCGCTCGCGCCAACAGGGACCCTGAGAGCCGCCTACATAGTCGCGAACGTAGCCCAGGCGCGACACGATCCTGTCACTGGTACCTTCACCGGTGTGGTCGCGGACATAACCCGCGAATTGGGACGCAAGACTAACGTAGCCGTGACGATCATGCCGCTTCCTACTGCTGCATCAGTGTTGGAGGCAGTTAAAAATGGCAGCGCCGATATCGGATTTGTGGCGCCGAATCCTGATCGTTCCGGTGTTCTCTTTTCGCAAACGTATGTGCTGGTACAGCAGAGCGCATTGGTCCGGGCAGATTCGCCGCTTGTCTCAGTCAAAGACCTCGACCGGCCCGGCCGGACGATTGGGGTGAACACCGATGATACGGTAGGCGTCTGGTTGCAGCAGCATTTGAACTTTGCCAAGGTGCGCGCCACATCGGACTATACAATGCAGGAGCCTTTCCACTGGCTCCGTGAGGGAATCGTTGACGCTTTCGCCGGCGGTCGCCAACGTCTCGCATCCCGTGCAGGCAATGAGCCGCAACTGCGCATGTTGCCCGACAACTTGTACGGTGTAGCGCAGAGTATTGCGGTCCCCTCGAATCGGCCGGAGCGGTTGGCGTTGATCAACACGGCCCTTGATGCAATGCGTGAGGACGGATTCCTTGCCGATTCAGTGAGGCGAAGTGGCATCGATGGCCTTGCGGTTGCACCCGCGGAGATGTCGAGGCCTTGAAAGTTGGCTCCAGCGCGGCCGGAGGACCACCCTGCGACTGTCCTCCGAGCCATGCCCCGCACTGACTGAGCTAACCGTGCGTTGCCTCAGCCACTGTTACGCAACCCCGCCGCCACCCCGTTGATGGTCAGGTGGATGCCGCGCCGTACGCGGATGTCATCGCCATCCTTGCCCGAGCGGTAGCGCTTGAGCAACTCGACCTGCAAGTGGTTCAGCGGATCGAGGTAGGCAAAGCGGTTCTTGATCGAGCGCGCCAGCAGCGGGTTGTCCGCCAGCCGTTCCTGGTGGCCGGTGATCAGCGCCAGCATCTCGCAGGTCAGGTGCCATTCCTTGCTGATGCGGTTGAACACGTTGCGGCGCAGCGCAGCGTCGTCGCACAGCTGCGCGTAGCGCGAGGCCACCGCCAGGTCGGTCTTGGCCAGCACCATGTCCATATTGGACAGCAGCGTCGAGAAGAAGGGCCAGGTCTTGACCATGCGGCGCAGCGTGGTGACGGCCGACTTGCGCGCCTTGTCATCGGGCGCGCTGTCCAGCAGCTCCCTGACCGCGCTGCCGAAGCCGTACCAGCCCGGCAGCAGCAGCCGGCACTGGCCCCACGAGAAGCCCCACGGGATCGCGCGCAGGTCTTCGATGCGGCGGTTCTTCTTGTCCATCAGCTTGCGCGAGGCCGGACGCGAACCCAGGTTCAGGTCGGCGATCTCGGTGATCGGCGTGGTGGCGAAGAAGTAGTCCTTGAAGCCGGGGGTCTCGTACACCAGGTCACGGTAGGCCGTGAAGGCGCGGTCCGACAGCTGCTGCATCACCGCCTCGAACATGTCGAGGTCCTTGGGCGCGTTCTGCTGCGGCAGCAGCGACGCTTCCAGCGTGGCGGCGACCACCGTCTCCAGGTTGCGCCGGCCGATCTCGGCGTTGGCGAACTTGCTGTTGATGATCTCGCCCTGTTCGGTCAGGCGGATCTGGCCGTTCACCGTGCCCGGCGGCTGCGACAGGATGGCGTCGTAGGTCGGGCCACCGCCGCGGCCGACGGTGCCGCCGCGGCCATGGAACAGGCGCAGCTTGACCTTGCGCTGCTCAAACAGCTGCACCAGTGCCAGTTCGGCCTTGTACAGCTCCCAGGTCGAGGTCAGGAAGCCGCCGTCCTTGTTCGAGTCCGAGTAGCCGAGCATCACTTCCTGCTCGACGCCATGGTGCGCGATCACCGAATCGAAGCCCGGCAGGTCCAGCAGCGACTGCATGATGCCGGCGGCATTGCGCAAGTCTTCGATGGTCTCGAACAGCGGGATCACCATCAGCTCCATGCGCGCCGGGTCGGTCTTGCTGCCCAGCGTGCCCTGCAGCATGCCGGACTCCTTCTGCAGCAGCATCACTTCGACCAGGTCCGACAGCGTCTCGGTGTGCGAGATGATGTAGTTGCGCGCGATGCGCTTGCCGTAGCGGCCACGCAGCTCGCGCGCGGCGGCGAAGATCGCCAGTTCCTTGCGGGTCTGCTCCGAGTACTCGTGCCAGGGCAGCGTCAGCAGGCGCGGCTGGCGCAGCTCCGCCAGCAGCAGTTCCAGCTTGCGCTGCTCGGGCAGCTTGGCGTAGTCGGCGGCGATGCCGGCGGCGGCGAACAGTTCGGCGATGACCGCCTCGTGCACGTCCGACACCTGGCGCATGTCGACCGAAGCCAGGTGGAAGCCGAACACGGCGATCGCGCGCGCCAGTGCGTCGATGCGGTTGCTGGCCAGCGCCTGGCCGTGGTGGGCGCGCAACGAATCGATCACCACCTGCACGTCCGCGGCAAAGGACTCGGCGCTGTCATACGGCTCGGCCGGCGCCACCGGGCGGCGCGTTGCGGCGTGGCCGGTGAGCGTCTTGCAGGTCGCGGCCAGGCGCGCGTAGATGCCGATCAGCGCGCGGCGATAGGGTTCGTCGGCGCGGTGCTCGGAGTGGTCGGGCGAGCGTTCGGCCAGCGCCAGCAGCTCGGGGTTGGCGTCGACCATCAGCGTGGACATCGACAGCTCGGCGCCCAGTGCATGCACTTCGTCCAGGTACCAGTCCAGGATCAGCTGGGCCTGCTGGCTGGCGGCATGCTCGAGCGTCTCGGCGGTGACGTTGGGATTGCCGTCGCGATCGCCGCCGATCCACGAGCCCATCTGCATGAAAGGCGCGAGCGGGGTCGGCTGGGCGCCGGGCGTGCCCTTGCGCTTGCGCATGGCCGGGAACACCGCGGCGATGTCTTCTTCCAGTTCGCTCATCAGCTGCGGGATGCCGCGCAGGAAGGTAGTGCGGTAGTACGACAGCGCGTTCTCGATCTCGTCGGCCACCGTCAGGCGCGCGTCGCGCAGCATGCGGGTCTGCCACAGCGTGGTGACCTTGGCGCGCAGCTGCGCGGTGTTGTGCTCGCGCTCGCGTGCCGTCATCGGCAGGTCGCGCTCGGCCAGCAGGCGGGCGATCTCGCGCTCGGCGTCGAGAATACTCTTGCGCTGGACTTCGGTCGGGTGCGCGGTCAACACCGGCACGATCAGCGCCTCGTCCAGGAACTTGCGCAGCTGCTTGCCGGTCACGCCGGCGGCGTCGATCGCCTCCAGCGCGTGCGGCAGGCTGCCCGCCTGCGGCGGCGAGCCGGCCAGCGCATGCACGCGGCGGCGGCGGTTGTGGTGCTGGTCCTCGGCGATATTGGCCAGGTGCGAGAAATAGCTGAACGCGCGCACTACCTGGTTGGTCTGGTCGCGCGACAGGCGCTTGAGCAGGCGGTCCAGCTCGGCGCCGGCGGCGCGGTCGTTCTCGCGGCGGAAGCGCACCGCGGTCTGGCGGATGGTCTCGACTACCTCGAAGGCGGCGTCGCCTTCCTGTTCGCGCAGGCAGTCGCCCAGCAGGCGGCCCAGGAAGCGGATGTCCTCGCGCAGCGGCAGGTCCTTGTCGGCGGTGCCAGGGGGCGGCACGGCAGTTGCTGATTTGACATTCATCTCTGGCACAGCATGGCGTGTGTCACCTGCGACGCCTGTCGGTGCGCCCTTGCCAGGGACGGCTTCGCTAGCAGGTGAGTTGACGACAGGAATCGCAACGGAGATTGCGGTCAGGGCGTCAGTTGCTCGGTTGGCGGAGGATTTTCGCTGGCTTGCGGGGCGTGCTGCTTGCTGCGTCATGGAATTCTATTTTTTTCAATCAAATTGATGTGACATTGCCGGGTGCGAGTCGCAGACCCGATTACCTCTTCAGACGCTCCACCAGCCCGATGGTGGTGCTATCAGCTGCGCGATCGCCTTCGTCTTTCAGCAGGCAGACGTCATCGACCTGCGTTTGGTCTCCGGCGGAAAGACGCTCCAGCTGCCGTCGTCATGTCGAAAGAAAAAGACAGCCACCGGGTTGTTGGTTCGAGGCAGTTCCACATGCACACAATGATTTCTGCCCAGTGTGGAATGCAACACACGGGTTATCCGTAGCGATGAAAACGAGGAGTTGCCGAACCACTTCTCAACCAGAAGCCTTAACGATCCTTGATTAATTTGCACTTTCGTCTCGTTGGAATAGGCGCGATCAAATGTCACAGATAAAGCGATGAACGCGTCAGTACCTTCACCAAAGAGATACAGGTGACAAGGGCTCACTGCTCTTCGGGATGTCAACTTGCAGCTTTCCGGCTCGCTGGAGGTACTTACTGAAGTGAACAACAGCCTGCCTTCGAGGCTCGGCCCGGCTGCTTTGCAGTGTTAAGCGTCTAACGCCTCCATGCTTTTGCTAACGTTAGCACTATAGTCGCGATTGGCGACCACTGTCAAAGGAATGCTCTCACAATCGCGGGCCCCGACGCTGACGCCCCTTGGGGGGCTAGCGTAACGCGAGGGCTCGCCGAAGCAGGGGAACCATTCACGGCGAGAGGATTATGAGCCACCCAATGCGCTAACCAGGACTTTGAAGTAGATTTAG
Source organism: Cupriavidus sp. PB-02 (assembly GCF_058252315.1). Lineage (NCBI taxonomy): Bacteria > Pseudomonadati > Pseudomonadota > Betaproteobacteria > Burkholderiales > Burkholderiaceae > Cupriavidus > Cupriavidus sp. PB-02. Next base: position 1,018,228 of record NZ_JBXPSX010000003.1, on the reverse strand, counting down.
CCGACCTATTAAACTAGGGATGCTCTGCACAAAGCCTGCTCAAATGTGCTTGGGGGTGAATGAGAAGCTGGTGAGGCCGGGCGCAGGCGCTCGCGGCACGCGCTGGACAGCATTTGAGGCTTGGCGCAAGACACGCGTCCAAGCCTCTGACGCACTCATGCCCCGGCGGTGGCGCGGATGCACGCGAGCATCGGATCGCGCTTGCCGCCCGGACCGGGATCTCTCCAACGGGGCGTGAATGGCCCGGCGCTGAACGCCCGGGCCGCGACGACAGGTCCGCCTATGGCTTGAAGAACGATACCGGCGTCATCAGCCGGTTCTCCTGGCTGATGAGGTAGCCGGCCTCGCCGCTCATTTTTAGGTAGTCGCTCCAGGCCGGGTCCTTCTGCAGCGCCTGGCGCTTGCCCTCGCGATCGGCCGCGCTGTCATAGACCCAAATGTGCATGTAGCTGTTGACATCGCCGGTCTCGGTTTGCATGTAGGCCAACGGTTTGCCAAGGTGGCGACTCTGGATCGCGTAGCCGTGCTCGGCATACAGCGCCAGGTGTTTTTTGATCGTGCCGGGGCGGCAGGTGTAGGTCCGAACATCGAACAGCATGGGGCTTCCTCGAGCGGTGGCGGGGGAGTGGAGTCAATCGACGGTGGCGCCAGACTGTTTGACAAGCACGGCCCAGCGCGCCACCTCCTGGCTCACGTACTTCTGAAATGCGGCCTGATCGTCGCCGACCGGGTCGGCGCCGAGCCCTTTCAGCCGTTCCTTCACGGTGGGGTCGGCTACGCTCTGGACGATGGCCTGCGAGAGCTTCTCGACGGCGGCCGCTGGCGTGCCGGCCGGCGCAAACAGGCCGAACCAAGAGCGCGCGGTCATGCCCGGGAACGGCGTTTCCGCGAATGCGGGCACATCGGGCAGGGCGACGTGGCGCTTGGTACCGGTGACTGCCAGCGCCTTGAGCTTGCCGCTCTGCACCTGGGCGAGGACTTCGGGCAGGTTGGCGAACATGATCTGCACTTGGCCGCCCATCACGTCATTGAGCGCCTGCGCCCCGCCCTTGTAGGCGACGTGCGTCATCTTCGTGCCGGCTAGCGTGCTGAACTGCTCGCCGGCCAAGTGGGACGCGGTGCCGGTGCCGCCCGACGCGTAGTTGACGCGGCCGGCATTGGCCTTGGCGTATGCGGCGAGCTCGCTAGCCGAATTGGCCGGCACCGAGGGATTCACCACCAGCAGCAGCGGCACCGACGCCAGGTTCGACAGGCCCACGAAATCGCGCGTGAGGCTGTAGTTGAGCTTCTGGTAAAGCGACGCGTTGATTGCGTGGCTCGACGTGGCCATCAGCAGCGTGTAGCCGTCGGGGTCTGAGCGCGCGGCCGAGACGGCGCCAATATTGCCGTTTGCGCCGGCCTTGTTTTCCACCAATATCGACTGGCCGAGCCGGGCCGACATGGCTTGCGCCGCGGTGCGCGCGATCACGTCGGTGGCGCCGCCGGCGGCGAACGGCACGATGATGCGCAAGGGATGATCCGGGTAGTCCGCCATCGCGTTGAGGGTAGTGACGGCCAATGCGGTGGCCACGGCAAGGCCCCGCAACCGGATGATTGCTTTGTACATGTCTGTCTCCTGTGCCCCTGGCTTCTTATGGGCCCGCTGACGGCGGCCTGCGCGTCTGCCGGGTTGTCGGCCCAATGGCGTCATGCCGTGCCCGCACGCGCCGCTCGTGCCCGCATACACATAAGAACGTGCGCGGGTGACGGCGACGCCGGGTTCGGCTGCACCGTGAGGAACACTTTACCCAGCCACGTGGCAGCTGCGTTAGGACGGATCAGACGATGTGTTGGACTTTTTCGCGCGTCATTCCAGCGGACGACAATGCTTCCTGCGGAAGTCGCCCGGCGTGAGGCCGGTCTGCTTCTTGAAGAAGCGTGCGAAGTAGGCCGGGTCCTCGATATTGAGACGGAACGCGATCTCGGCGATGCCTGTTTCAGTGTTGCTCAGCCAACGCTTGGCTTCGAGCACCACGCGTTCCTGTACCACCTGGCTGGCCGTGCGCGCCACGGTTCGCTTGACAGCGTCGTTGAGCTGACGCTCGCTCACGCAGAGCGCCTCGGCGTATTGGCCGATCGTGCCGAAGCGCAAGTAGTGCTTTTCCACCAGCATCGTGAAACGGCGCGTGAGTGCCTGCTGCGGTCCAACGCCGCTGTTGTGCTCGTTGTCCGGGCACAGGCGGCACAGGCGCGTGAGCAGGATCAGCAGGCAAGCCCGGAGCACGTCGGTAAAGCCAGGCTGGCGGTCGCGCGCCTCGCGCTCCATCTCGCCAAGCAGCGGCAGCATGTCGTCATGCTGGGCCTGCGTAAGATAGAGCGCATTGTTGCCGCGCGTGGGGTCGTAGAACGGGAATTTTGCGACATCTTCGGCCCGCGGAAACATCCGCGCGAAGAAGTCGGTGCTGAAATTCAGTACATAGCCGTGCGGCTTGACCGATGAGGTCCAGCCATGGACCTGCCCTGGTGAGAGGAAAAACACCGAGTGGTCGCGCACATCGAAATGCGCGAAGTCGAGCATGTGCGTGCCGCTCGCCCGGGTCATCCAGAGCAGGTGGTAGTAGCTGTGCCGGTGCAGGAAGCCGCGCGGGATGTCGTCGCGGTCCTGCAGCCGCACGAGGTCGAAATAGAATGACCCCTCGCCCGCGAAATCCGACGTCTCGAAGGTGGGAAACTCGCCAGACGGGCTGGAAGGGAGGGCTTTGGGCAAGCGCGGGTTCCTTGCGGTGTCGGGGCCTAGTTACCAGCGCCATCCTATCCAAAAATGCGCCGGCGGCCGCTGAGTCATGCCCGATCCACCGGGATGTCAACCCTGCGGCTGGTCAAGAATCTGGGCGCAGATCGAATGCCAAATGACGGCGTCCATTTGCATTACACGATCGTAGCGGAAAATAAATTTGTCACCGGGGTATCCGGCTGGAACCCTTGTCGCGCAAAGGTGGCGGAAAATGAATTAACATCTTTATCGACACTCTCGTGTACGCCACCGCTCCGGCAGAATCAGTGATGCATCATCTGATCAACCGTCGCTTGTTCAAACGACAGCAGATGCCGGTGGTACTACCTTCTCCAAGCGCGAGTCGAGCTATTAGATGGCAAGCTGGAGGAGCGATTTATCGACAAGTAGCCGCGCTTTCGATCGCCAGAGCTACAACTGATCACGTAGAGGGGCGTATCCCCTAGCTTGATTCCACGCCCAGCATTCAGGGCATTTCCTTATACAGAAGTCATGACTCTTCCCGCAGCGCTTGAATGGTGAGCGCGGCGTCCATGGTTCGCTGCATGCCGATCCAGATCGTCTTAGCGCCGGGCTCGCCATCGCCAAGGCCCGCTCCACACGATCTATGTGTGAGAGCTGTAGCGCTTCGACCTTGCAGCCGGTCTTCAGGACATGGAAAAACATCTCCACTTCCCATCGGGCTCGGTACCAGTCGACGAGTTCGATGACAGCATCGGCGTCCTGCGCTTCTCGGTTCGTCAACAGCCGCCAAACCACTGGCTTGACGCCTGCGGGCGCTCCGATCTCCCTGGCCTCTACACAGGTGAGCGCAGGGCCATCCAGACCGGGCAGCCTCATACGTTTTGCGCGTAGCTCCTGTTTGACCTCGCGCGCCTTCTGGCCTGCACGCCCTGGCAAGATAAAGGCGATTTCCCCGAGTGCCGGGCTGGCGTCGGCGCTATCCCACAACTTGCCGCCTTCGGCAAGGTTGCGGTTGTGTTGGCTGCGGATCAGCCAGTCGGCCGGTTGGCCAAGTTCCTGGGCGCGCGCCATCAACTCGGCAATATCACCCTCGCGGTCCGTCACATACACCAGCCGTGTCTGGGGCAATAGCGCGGCTTGCTCCGCAACGCGTTCATACCCTTCAATCCAGCGGACGCTTTCCTTGATCCCGCCGCGGTGGCCATTGGCGTCCTTTGGTTCCCGAGCCCACATCCAGGCATCGATCACCCCCAGCGGTTCACGGTCAGGCGTCACCGCGTAGGTCGGATGCAAAAACATGCCCCGCTGGGCTTCGTAGCTCAGCGGCCCCAGCCCCTCCATTGCCGAGAAACCGATACGCCCCAATGGTTTGCGACCAGTCATCGCACGCACCGGGAATGCTCGCAGTAGGCAGGGCCGCAAACCGCTTGAGCAATTCCTTGGCGCGCCGATCCCGCCGCGGATCACCAAGATCCAGACTCTCGAATTCCTCGTCCACTCATGCCCCCGACTCGTCGTTGCCCATTGCTGTTCAAAATCCGAGAGTAAACGCGAGTCTGGCGAAGTTAACAACCCCTTACCTCGAAATTTCCGCGGCCGTATGCTCCATGCCCCGCTGCGGAGACGGTACTACTTCTGTATAAGGAGATGGGCTATGAGACGCCGTCATCTTCTCGTTCGCCCCAAGGATCGTCGCTATAAAGCAGGTCATAGTCGTGGGGGAAAAGGGTTAGACGCGGAGGAGGATACTGAAACACCAACTCCGGTTCAACCTGGCATCCCGAAGTTTGCGAAATACTTATCGAACGGCGGATTCACGTCCGGCCCGCGTGAATAGCGAGCGCAGATTGAGAGCGCGAACAGCTTCGTGGAAATCTAAGCAGATCACTCAGGCCATGGCGCCGAGACCACGGGCAACGGCCTGTGCGCAGACTCCAGGCTATCGAATGTGCTCTGTATGCCGGGGGAGAGCCATCGCACAACATCACAGCCGCGGTACGACCCGAGCTGCGGCTCTAAGCCAGATTTTTACTATAGAGCAGGTACGAAGCGCGGCATGATCGGCACGATATTTCCTTCATTGCTTGCAAGGTTGGCAGAGTGGCGGCAGTTGGGTACCGCTGTGGGCTCCCCAACCACCCGGTGGTGTTCTTCGACGAGCTGCGGGTCCAAGATGCGCGAGGATGGCGTCGTGCGCAGCAAGGCGGTCGATCTGGTGCTGGGCGTGCTGCCCGATGGCACGCGTGACATCCTGGGCCTCTGGGTCCGATGACTGCTGAGGCGGTGCAGGACACGACCTCTAACGGGCGGGCCTGCCAGGCGGTGACTTCCTCCATGACCGCATCCGTTACCGAGCTGATGAACGCATGCGACACCTCGGTGCCGTACTGCTCGGCCAGAAACGCCTGGATCTCGCGCACCGTCATGCCGCGGGCATACATGGCGATGATCTTGTCGTCAAAGCCAGTGAAACGCCGGTCGTGCTTGGGAATCAGGATGGGCGCGAAGCTGCCGTCGCGGTCCCGCGGGATCGCCAGGCGCAGCGGTCCCGTGTCGGTAAGCACCGTCTTGGCGCTGGAGCCGTTGCGCTGGTTGCTGGCATTTTCGGGGCGCTCAGCACCCTCCGGGTAGCCCAGGTGATGGCCCAGCTCCGCGCCCATCGCCCGCTCGATCAGGGCCTTCTTGAACGCCATGGCGGCATGCTCTCGATGGCATTCGTGGTGTAGATGATCTTGCGGATGGCTGGCGGGAACGCAAAGATCACGCGGCCCAGACGCGGTGCCAGGAGGCTGCAATCGGCGGGTAGCGCTTGCCCCAGTCGCTTTGCTCGAAGGCCAATAGCGCCGCCTGTGCGGCCTCTACCGTGGCTGCTGTGTAGACAGGCTTGAGCGCGGCCGCCACCGCACGGCGGTCCTTCCAGCTCGCGTAGTCCAAGCTGCCGCGGATCAGATGCACGCTGCATGTCTGCAGTATCGTGCTCGGGAACACCGCGTTCAGGGCCTGCTCCATGCCCTTCAAGCCGTCGGTCACCGCGATCAGGATGTCTTGGGTGCCTCGCGTTTTCAGTTCGTTGAACACCTTCATCCAGAACTTTGCCCCTTCGGTGGTCTCGATCCGCATCCACGACGCCCCACGGCGCCACTATTCGCTCTGACCACACGTCAGCGGCCGCGTTAAGAAATGCGCCGATCAGGGCCTTAAGGCCAAGGCCTCGGGCAAGTGAGGAAGCGGAGCTTTCATCGCGTGGGTGCGCCTGAAAGGGTGGGAGCTCGTTTTCCTTAGCGAGCAACCCTAGTAAACGCCTCGTACCCCGCCGGCTTGCGCCGCGCGGGGCTTTCGGCATTGCATGCTTCGGCTTAATCGCTACGCGTAATCGCCTTTCGGGTCGTCCGGTATCGTCCACTTGAAGCTCTCGTCCTTGACGAGAGCCGGTGGTCCCGGTGCCGGCGAAGTTAGTTGTGGTGCGGTCTTGGACAGCTTGTGAGAAGACTGGAACGAGTGCTTCCTCGTTGTGCCTGTCGACTCATACCTAAGCGGGATTGACATGGTGTTCCCCGGTGAGTGCGCCAAAATTCCCGGGTGCGAACCACTGCAGAGGGGGTGAAATTTGAGCATACACCTATATTGGATAGTTCGTATTCGTCAATGACGGGGGTGTCAGGATTTTTGTGTGCAAGGCTAAAGGCCTGCCTGCCGGGCAGGCTGCCCGGCAGGCAGGCCTTTGATCCTATCTCAGTGATGGGGTTGTGTGAAGCGATCCTCGTAGAGGATCGCGAACTGGTTCATGGCCGCTTTCCAGTCGTGCGTGGCGCTGCCCCACTTGCAGGTGATGTTGCGCAAGGCTAGCCACAGCAGCTTTGGTGGCCGCTTCATCGCTCGGGAAGTGTATTGCGCAGTTGCGCGTTGATGCTTTTCGGTCGTGGTAGCGTAGGGACGGCCCCATCATCGGGTAAGCTTCAAACGGCGGGTTGCTTATCCGGGCAGCTTTGCGACGGCCACCAGTGATGCGCGTACGAGCGAAATGGCATTGCCCATCCTGATCGCAGACGATCGTCTCGGTGTGTCCTGGGTGGGGTGCGTTTCGCCGCAACCAACTGGGCCAGATGTGAGCGCCGCTCGGCATCTCGCTCGGCATCTGGAAGACTCCCAGCGTCACTCAAGCGGGTCCAGTTCTTCGAGCTGTTGCCGGTACTGAGGATGGGGCGTTATTTGGTCATGCTAGGATCCTTGGCAGCGTTGGGAGATAGCCATGGACCGCGTTACCGAATATCGAGGATTCGAGATCCATATTGACCTTGTGAGCACATCCGAGGACATGTTCGATGTCTGGTTCCAGATCGAGGGCCCGATGAGGCCTCCGGGAGTTGCTGCAATCGGCAAGCGAATCAAAGTCCATGGCGGCCCGTTCTCTCGTCGCTGGGCATATCTCGTCGCCGAGGTAGCAGGCAGAGCCGCGGTGGATGTAATTCTTGGCGTGGAGGAATAGGCTCACCCCGCCATCCCCATCCGCCTCGCTTCCTTCGCGTGCTACGATCCTCTGGCACGATAGAGGGCAAGCCATGGCGAACTTCGAAACCGATGCCGAAATACTCGAGTGGATTGCTAAACACAGCGAGGACGAATTCCGGCAGCACGTAGAGCGCCACACGTTCGGCGACAGGCGTTTAGAGAACGCTCGTGCATATCTCGATAGGATCGACAGCCAGCGAGCGGAGATACGCGAGGAACGAGCGCTTCTGGCGACGGAGCAGGCAGCGGGCGCGGCGCAGGACCAAGTCGAGACTGCGCGACAAGCGCTCCGCATTTCGAAATGGGCTCTCGGTATAGCTATCGTTTCCGCATTTGTGGCCGTTGCCGGTTTGGTCGGAAAATAGGCCATTACATAACCTCCGCAGGCTGTGCCACTGACAGCGCCACCGCCACTAGGCCGTACCCACACCGGCGTGGCTGACAGCATGAACGTCTCGCCTGGCTCGGCCAGCAGCAGAGTAGTGCCCATCACCTTCGCGATCGCGCGCGCCGCGCCTGGCCGGCACAGCGTTGCCGATGCGCTCGCGCCAGGCCTGATCGCTCAGGCCGTCCAGCTCGAGATATTCCTCGGGCTCAACGAGGGACTGCAGGCAGGCCAGTTCCAGCGCTGTGAAAGGGCGGTGCCAGGTGCCGTCCAGCGCGCGGACGATGGCGATCAGCTTGTCGTTCGCAGGCACTACACTGAAATGGCAATCCACAGCAGTCTTCGCTGTCCGGATCTCTTTGCTTTTCTTCAGATCGTCGTCAACGCAAGGCTTGAGATGAACCGTCTCCGATACTCGGTGAGCCTGTCCTACGAGGTCATGGATCCCATGGCGGACTTCCTTCTGAACATTGAAGCCGCCAGGACTTCCCGGCAGGTCGTCGTTGCCGAGCGATTGACGTTCCCCCCGTCAATTCAGACCAGCCACTACACGGATCCGGTGCTGTGCAACCGCCTGCTTAGAATGCGCGCACCCAAGGGTCGCCTTGCCATTCGCTATGAGGCAGTCGTCGATATCGATCATCGCCTGGACGACAGCGCTCAGTTGTCAGAAGTGCCTGTCGCCGAACTACCGTTCGATGTCTGGCACTACCTCGCGCCTAGCCGATATTGTGAATCTGACCGCCTAATGGAATTTGCGATGCGTGAGTTCGGGGGCATGCAGCGCGGCTATGCCCGCGTCTACGCAATTCGGGAGTGGGTGCGCAATCACGTGCGTTTTCTCTCGCGCTCCACCAACGAGCGCACGTCGGCGGTCGATACCATCGTTGAACGCACCGGTGTCTGCCGCGACTTTGCTCACCTGATGATTGGGATCTGCCGCGCCCTGAGCATTCCGGCGCGCATGTCCAGCAGCCTGGACTATGGGGCAGATCCAACAATGGGAGCGCCGGATTTTCATGCGGTGGTAGAAGTGTATTTGTCCCACCGGTGGTACCTGCTCGATCCCTCTGGCGTATCGATCCCGACGGGGCTGCTTCGTATCGGCACCGGCCGGGATGCCGCGGACATACCGTTCGCGGCGATATTTGGCGCGGTGGAATCGAAGCGGCCCTTTGTCGAAATCCAGGCTGTGACTGACACAGCGGCCGGGATCGAAATGCCGGTGTTCACTGCAAAGGCTATCTCCACCTGGTAGCCGGCGCTAGTTGGCCGCTGCTACCGGCCCCGTGGTCGCTTGCGCATCAACGCTTGTTTCCCTTCTCGCTCTGCCTTTCCATGGCGGCCTTCCATTCCTCATAGGCCTCGATCGGCTCCATGGACTGATCGACGAACGCGGCGGCGCGCTCTGCGGCGGCTAGCATGTCCATGGCGGAGTCGCCTTGGTTGTCGTCCTCCGTTCCGGGTGGCAGTAGCATGTCGTCGAGCATCGCCGCCAGTTCCGATGTATCCTATGGCTCACCCAACTGAGTCTTCTTTACGTAGTGCTGGACTTCCGAGTTTTGGCCGGCGGTCAATGGCAGTCCACGGAAGGTAGGCTCTTCGTTGTGATGGATCATGATGTACCTCCGATGATGGTCTGCACTTTGAGTGCAAGCGCAAAACCGCACCACCATCGGAAGCCGGCAAGGGGCCGGGCATGCGCCGTCATGGAGCGTTGGCATGCCGCAACTGCGTCTAGCCCGTCGTTCCCGCAGGCGGCGTACATGGCCACTGAGTCAACGACTGCTTTCGGCGAGATTGACTGACCTGCTTCGTGTCGGGTGCATTACTCCTGATGCGGTGCAGATACCGACAGGCGCTGATCGACCAGGGCGCCGCCGACGGTAAAGTGATACAGGCTTTGCCAAGCGTGGTCCTTGATTCCGAGCATGGCGTGCATTTCATCATCAAAAAAGCAGCCAATCCCCGTGGCGCGCTCTCCGGTAGCTTCGGCTTCAAGATAGAGCGCTTGGCCGAGCATGCCGCATTCCCAGAAAAGATGGCGATAACGCCATGGTTGCTTTAGGGCGATCTCGAAGTTCGCGAGCATCCCCAGCGCAAAGCAGGAATCGGCGGCAATATCTTGGTGACAGCAGATCAGCTTTGCCACCGCGCGCAGATCGTAAGGCAGCAGAAAATAGAGTGGCAGATGGTCCGGTCCCGTCCTTTGCCAGAGCCATTCCGGGCGCATAGCCTGCTTGAGGCTTGTCAGCGCCCCAGGGTTCCTCACTAGTCCTTCGCGTCTTTGAAATAGCACCCCATTCATCTATGATGGATGCATGGGAAAAATGAGCTTGGACGAGCTCGAACGAGAGCAATTGTTGGCAGCCACGCGCAGCCAAACGGTGCGTGTGGCGGATGTGCGTCGGGCCAGGTTGATCCTGATGCTCGAAGACGGGGAATCGCGCGACGCGATCATGCAGCGGCTCGGTTGCGATTCGCGCTTTATCGCGCGTTGGTCGCGCCGGTTTCTGGCCGAGCGGCTCGCGGGCCTGTACGCACGCCATCCCGGCAGAGCCCCCGCGCGCGCGCCGGAGAAGCTTGAGGCGCGTGTGTTGAACACCACGCTCAAGCGCAAGCCAGCCGACGGCTCCACGCATTGGAGTAGTTACAAGCTGGCCGCAGAGTTGGGCAACGTGTCGGTCTCGACCGTGCAACGTATCTGGCGCAAACATGGTCTGCGTCCCCATCGACTGGCACAGCACATGATCTCCAACGATCCGGACTTCGAGACCAAGGCTGCCGACGTCATTGGCTTGTACCTGAACCCGCCGGCGCATGCGGTGGTGTTCTGCGTGGATGAGAAGACCGCGATCCAGGCATTGGACCGCAAAGACCGCATGTTGCCGCTGTCGCCCGGGCGTGCCGAAAGCCATGGATTCGAGTACAAGCGCAACGGCACCTTGAGCCTGTTTGCCGCGTTGAACACGGCCACCGGAGAAGTGCTAGGCAAGACTGCGGCGCGTCACACCAGCGAGCAGTTCGTGGCGTTTCTGACCGATATCGTGGCCCATCAGCCCGATGGTCAGGAAATCCACGTGATCTGTGACAACGTGAGCAGCCACAAGACGTCGCGCGTCCAGGAATTCCTGCGGGCCCATCGGCACGTGCACATGCACTTCACGCCCACATATTCGTCGTGGCTGAACCAGGTGGAGAATTGGTTCTCCCGTATCCAGCGTGACGTCATTAGTCGCGGTACCTTTACTTCCGTGAAGGACCTGGACCGGAAGCTGATGCGCTATATCCGTCAGCACAACGAGAATCCGGCACCCATCAAGTGGAAGTACAACGACCCAACTCGGCGAATTCGCCCGGTGCCATTTAATTGACGCAGTGTACTAGCGCATGCAGAGAACCACGCGCGGGAGCGTTGCGGCCGAAGAAAAGTTTCTTCCGGGCCGCATGACGCTTGATCTATCGCTGACTTTCCAACCCGGAGAAGCGCCTGACTTCGATCTGCTGATCGACAGGGCAAAGTCCCGCGGCTACCGCGTGCTGCACGACAGCCTGACCATCACGTTTGCCGACAACCAGGCCGTGTGGCGAGTCAGCCTGGTCGCGCCGGAAAAGTCGCGCGCGCTATCGCCGGCAGCACTGGCGGCCGAAATCGCTGCAACCCAGGGTGTCTCCCGGTTCAGCATCGTACCGGTGCGCAGTTGAGCCGGGTAAGCGAATACACCGAAATTTTGCAGAGATAAGACGTGCCCTCGCCGGAGTTGTCAAGGGCTTGAATACGCGATCAAGGGCGTGGGCCGTGGCCCCGGGACCCGCGCTGCGCGAGCGGCTTCTGTAGGGTAGCCAGCACTTCATCGAACCAGGGTCCGGTTTTGAACTGTTACGCCCGCTATCCAACACGTGGTGATCGTGCTTTCGCTGCAAAATGATACGCCGGCGCCCGAAATCCTCTTTGAAATTAACAATTTGCACACAACGACTTTTGCACGAAAAGCTCTTTGCACAACTCGTTGATACAGAACGGCTTACTTGCTGAAACCGTGTCAATCAGCACCGAAAGCACGATCACCCCTGAGCGGGCATGCACGCCCGTGCGAACCCCTCTCTTGAGCGCGCCTGGCTACCATGGAATCGGCTGGCGATCGCGGAAAAAGCCACCGGTGGGGCCATCGTCGGGCAGCGTTGCCAGCCAGATCACGGTGTCGATGCCCTGTTCGGGCGAGCGCGGCGCATCGGGGCCGCCCAAGTCGGTGCGACACCAGCCGGGACACACCGAGTTGACCTTGACGCCGCTATCGGCCATCTCGGCGGCCAGGATGCGCGTGACGGCGTTTAGCGCCGTTTTCGAGATTCGGTAGGCCGGCACACCGCTGCCCATCTCCGCCAGCTGTCCCATGCCCGAAGCCAGGTTGACCACCCGGCCGGCGCGGTTGGCGCGCAGCAGCGGCGCCAACGCCTGGGTGGTCCGCAGCACGCCGAAAAGATTGGTTTCCAAGGTGCGGCGCAGGGCGTCGAGCGGCAGTTCGAGCAGGCTGGTGTCGTAGTGGTCGAGCGAAACACCAGCGTTGTTGATCAGCACGTCCACGCGACCAAAGCGTTCAGTCAGCCAGTTGGCCAGCGCAGCCGCCGAGCTGTCCTCCGTAACGTCAAGGGGGTGGCAAGCGATCGGATGACCCGCAAGCCGGAGCTCTGTCTCGAGCACCTCGAGGTCCGTCGGCTTGCGCGCCGTGGCGACGACCAGATGGCCTTCCACGGTGGCCAGCCGGCGCGCGGCCGCGCGGCCCAAGCCGCGGCTCGCACCAGTGATGACGGTAATGGGTTGGTTGACCATGCCTGAGTCTCCTCGGCGCTGGCGTGAGGCAGGCCAGCTCTCGCAGCGTTAAAGACTTGCCCACGTCGCACGCCCACGCATCGATAGTTCGCCGTTGCTACAGGGATGCAAAGGACTCTTTCCAGAGTCCCCTGAAAGGTCTCGGTGTTCGCTTGCCCCGTAGGCGCAGCTAATCATCTATACACGTCGACGGCGGCCTGGTGATAGCGGATTCTCCGCATCCCGGCCTGACGCGAAACAGGGATGCTGGAACAAATGAGGACCAAATTGGTTCTAATTGGCAAATACTGGTGGCGATGATGCTCAGACTAAGCAAGCTGACCGACTACGGGACGGTGATCATGACGCACTTGGCGCGAAACCCGGGCCGAATTTGCAGTGCCGCCGAGGTCGCCGCCGCGATCGGCGTGGCGGTACCGACGGCAAGCAAGATTCTGAAGAGGCTGGCAAGGCACCACTTGCTGCAGTCATTGCGCGGCGCCAATGGCGGCTATCTGCTGGCACGACCGCCGGAACATATCTCGATCGCACAGGTGATTGACGCCATGGAAGGCCCGGCCGGCATGACCGAGTGCAGTGTCGCTACCGGTCTGTGTGCACAGGAAGGTCTGTGCGCCATCCGCGCCAACTGGCAATCGATCAATAGAGTGATCTTTGGGGCGCTTAACGGTGTGACACTGGCAGATATGGCACAACCGGTGTTGCACCCGGTGGATATTGGCGCCTTGCACGCCCGACGCGCACACGGGCCGCAAGCTGACATTTCGTGATTTAGATGACAGTGGCAAGCGAAGGCTGAACATGGCAACCCCGGCACGCAAGCTCGATGAACTGATCAGCCAAGGCTATAAGCATGGCTTCTACACGCCCGTGGAGACGGACACGGTGCCGTGCGGGCTGAATGAGGACGTGATCCGCATGATCTCGGCCATCAAGGGCGAGCCGGAATTCATGCGGGAGTGGCGTCTCAAGGCCTTCCGCCACTGGCTGACGATGTCCGAGCCGCACTGGGCGACGGTCAAGCACCCGCCCATCGACTACCAGGCGATCGCCTACTATTCAGCGCCGCGCTCCCAGAAGGCGGGACCGAAGACGCTGGACGAGGTCGATCCGGAGTTGTTGCGCACCTACGAAAAGCTGGGCGTGCCACTGCACGAGCGTGAACTGCTGGCAGGCGTGGCGGTGGACGCGGTATTCGACAGCGTCTCGGTGGCCACCACCTTCAAGCAGAAACTGGGCGAACTCGGCATCATCTTCTGCTCGTTTTCCGAGGCGGTGCGGGAGCATCCGGCGCTGGTGCAGCAGTATCTCGGCTCGGTCGTGCCCTATACCGACAACTTTTTCGCCACGCTCAACTCCGCCGTGTTCAGCGACGGCTCGTTCTGCTATATCCCGCCTGGGGTACGCTGCCCGATGGAGCTGTCGACCTACTTCCGCATCAATGCCCGCAACACCGGCCAGTTCGAGCGCACCCTGATCATCGCCGACCAGGGCGCTTACGTCAGCTATCTGGAAGGTTGCACCGCGCCGATGCGCGACGAGAACCAACTGCATGCCGCGGTGGTGGAGCTGATCGCGCTGGAAGACGCACAGATCAAATACTCGACCGTGCAGAACTGGTATCCGGGCGATAAGGAAGGCAAGGGCGGCATCTACAACTTCGTCACCAAGCGCGGCGACTGCCGCGGCGCGCGCTCGAAGATTTCGTGGACTCAGGTGGAGACCGGCTCCGCCATCACCTGGAAGTATCCAAGCGTGATCCTGCAGGGCGACGACTCGGTCGGCGAGTTCTATTCGGTCGCGCTGACCAACCACTATCAGCAGGCCGACACCGGTACCAAGATGACCCACCTCGGCAGGAATACCAGGAGCACCATCCTTTCCAAGGGCATTTCGGCCGGCCACGGCCAGAACGCCTACCGCGGGCTGGTGAAGATGGCCAGGAGCGCAATCGGCGCGCGCAACTACTCGCAGTGTGATTCGCTGCTGCTGGGCGACAAATGCGCCGCGCACACCTTCCCTTATATCGAGGTGAAGAACGCTACCGGCCAGGTCGAGCACGAGGCCTCCACCTCGCGCATCGGCGAGGACCAGTTGTTCTATTGCCAGAGCCGCGGTGTCAGCGCAGAGGATGCGGTGTCGATGATCGTGAACGGTTTCTGCAAGGAAGTATTCAAGGAGTTGCCGATGGAATTCGCGGTGGAAGCCCAGAAGCTGCTGGGCGTGAGCCTGGAAGGCAGTATCGGGTAAGGGGGGGCGCCCGGGGCGCGCCGCAGGCCACATTGGATGAAAGAAACCAGCCATGCTTGAGATTCGCAAGCTGCACGTCAGCGTAGACGAGAAGCCCATCCTTCACGGCATCGATCTCAGCGTGAAGGCCGGCGAGGTGCATGCCATCATGGGCCCCAATGGTTCGGGCAAGAGCACCCTGGCCCACGTACTGGCCGGCCGCGACCGCTTCACCGTCACTGCGGGTGAAGTCCTCTACGATGGCACGAACCTGCTTGCCATGCCGCCGGAAGAGCGCGCCCGCGCGGGCATCTTCCTCGCCTTCCAGTATCCGGTGGAAATCCCCGGCGTCTCGAATATCTACCTGCTCAAGGCGGGGCTCAACGCGATCCGCAAGCACCGCGGTGAGCCAGAGCTGGACGCCATGGATTTTCTCGCCCTGGTCAAGGACAAGCTCCAGCTCATGGAGATGGACCAGGACCTGCTTTACCGCTCGGTGAACGAGGGCTTCTCCGGCGGCGAGAAGAAGCGCAACGAGATCCTGCAGATGGCGGTGCTGGAGCCCCGGCTCGCCATTCTCGACGAAACCGACTCCGGTCTCGACATCGATGCGCTCAAGATCGTCGCCAGGGGCATCGAGGCCATGCGCAGCCCGCAACGCGCCATTGTGCTGGTCACGCACTACCAGCGCCTGCTCGATTACATCGTGCCGGATCAGGTTCACGTGCTTGCGCACGGCCGCATCGCCAGGTCCGGCGGGCCCGAGCTGGCGCGCGAACTGGAACGGCGCGGCTATGCCGGGGTGGAGGCGCAGGCCGTCACGGGGATGGAGTCTTCAGCATGAGCGCAAGCGGACTGGAGCACTATCTCGCCGAGTTCGACCGCGTCGAGGCCGCGCTGCCCGGCCGCCGCCTGGGCTGGCTCGCGCACGCGCGCCGGCAGGCGCTGGATCATTTCGCCCAGGCCGGGTTCCCTACACTGCGCCAGGAGGACTGGAAATACACCAGCGTGGCCGCACTCGAGAGAAGCCGCTTTGCCGTGACACTGCCGCAGGCCGGCGACGGCCTGGACGCTGCGGTGGCAGCGCGGATCGAGGCGCTCGCCCTGGCCGGCGCGCACCTGCTGGTATTCGTCAACGGCGCGCACCAGCCGCGATGGTCGCGCATCGGTGCGCTGCCTGCGGGGATGGAGCTCGCCAGCCTCGCCGCCACGCTGGAGCGCGCACCGGACTGCCTGGAAGCGCTGCTCCTGCGTCGCGCTAGCGACTATCCGTCCGGTTTCGCCGCCTTGAACATGGCGTTCATGACCGACGGTGCCTATATCCGCGTGGCGCCCGGAACCGTCCCCGAACAGCCGATCCACTTGCTGTTCCTCGCCACGGCTGGCGAGCTGGCTACCCATGCGCGCAACCTCGTGGTGGCGCAAGCCGGCAGCCAGGTCTGCATCGTGGAGCACCACGCGGGCCTGGATGGCCTGGGCTATTGCACCAATACCATCACTGACATCGTTGCCGAGCGTGATGCCCAGGTCGAACATCACAAGCTGCAGCAGGAGAGCCTCAAGGCCTTCCATATCGCCGGCGTGAACCTGGACCAGCGGCAGGGTAGCCGCTTCACCTCCAGTTCCTTTGCCCTGGGCAGCGCCCTGGCGCGGGTCGACATCGAAGTCGGGCTGAATGCCGAGCATACCGAGTGTTCGCTGGACGGGCTGTATATGACTGCCGGGCGGCAGCATATCGACCACCACACCCGCATCGACCACGCCAGCCCGCACAGCAAGAGTCGCGAGTTGTATAAAGGCGTGCTGGCGGGCGCCTCGCGCGCCGTCTTCAACGGCAAGGTGGTGGTGCATGCCGATGCCCAGCACAGCGATGCCCACCAGTCCAACCGCAACCTGCTGCTGTCCGACCAAGCCGAGGTCGACACCAAGCCGCAGCTGGAGATCTATGCCGACGACGTCAAATGCGGCCACGGCGCCACCGTAGGCCAGCTCGATGCCGAGCAGATTTACTACCTGCGCTCGCGTGGGATGGACGCTGCCGCGGCGCGTGCCCTGCTGACCTTTGCCTTCGCCGAGGAGGTCGTCAGGCGGCTCGGCTCTGCCCCATTGCGCACGCGGCTGGAAACGCTCTTGCGCGGCAAGCTGCCGGAACCTGTGAAGGAGCTGCCATGAACACGGCAGCGCATGAACTGATGGCCGTGGAGCGCGCGGTGCCGGACGCCGGCCTGGAGGTGGAGCGGCTGCGGCAGGATTTCCCCATCCTGCGCCAGACCGTCAACGGTAAGCCGCTGGTCTACCTGGACAACGCCGCCACCACCCAGAAGCCGCAAAGTGTGATCGCTAGCGAAGCACGTTACTACAGCGCGCTCAATGCCAATGTCCACCGCGCCGTGCACACCCTGAGCCAGCGCGCCACCGAGGCCTACGAGGCTGCGCGCGACGCCGTGCGAGACTTGATCAACGCGGCCGGGCGCGAGGAAATCGTGTTTGTGCGCGGCACCACCG
Source organism: Cupriavidus sp. PB-02 (assembly GCF_058252315.1). NCBI lineage: Bacteria > Pseudomonadati > Pseudomonadota > Betaproteobacteria > Burkholderiales > Burkholderiaceae > Cupriavidus > Cupriavidus sp. PB-02. The sequence goes on along the minus strand of NZ_JBXPSX010000003.1, from coordinate 1,001,032 downwards.
AGGCGATCAACCTGGTGGCGGCAAGCTTCGGCCAGCGCCTGCGCCCGGGCGACGAGATCCTGATCAGCGCGATGGAGCACCACTCCAACATCGTGCCGTGGCAGCTGGCGTGCCAGCGCTCCGGCGCCTTGCTGCAGGTGGCGCCGATCAACGACGCGGGCGAGTTGATGCTGGAACAGTTCGCGCGATTGCTCGGCCCACGCACCAGGCTGGTTGCATTGGCGCACCTCTCCAACGCGCTCGGCACGGTCAACCCGGTGCGACACATCATCGAGCTGGCGCATGCCCGGGGCATCCCGGTGCTGGTCGATGGCGCGCAGGCGGTGCCCCACCTCAAGGTCGACGTACAGGCCCTCGATTGCGATTTCTACGCCTTCTCGGGGCACAAGCTCTACGGCCCCACCGGCATCGGCGTGCTCTATGGCAAGGCTGCGCTGCTCGATGCCATGCCGCCTTACCAGGGCGGCGGGGACATGATTCGCGAGGTCACGTTCCGCAAGACCACATACAACGAGCTTCCCTACAAGTTCGAGGCCGGCACGCCCAATATCGCCGGCGTCATCGCCCTTGGCGCCGCCATCGAGTATGTGCGCGCGGTCGGCCTGGAGGCCATCGCCGCCCACGAGCACGCGCTGCTCGCCTACGCCAGCGCGCAGGCAGCGCGGATCGCCGGCCTGCGCATGATCGGCACGGCTGCCGACAAGGCGAGCATCCTTTCGTTCACCCTGGCCGGCATCCATCCGCACGATGTCGGCACCATCCTCGATCAGCACGGCGTGGCGGTCCGTGCCGGCCACCATTGCGCCATGCCCGTGATGGAGCGCTTCGGCGTGCCTGCCACGGTGCGCGCTTCCTTCGCGCTGTACAACACGCGTGAAGAAGTGGATGCACTGTTTGCTGCCGTGCGCGCGGCACAGGAGATATTCGCCTGATGTCCGACCTGCGCAACCTCTACCAGGAAGTGGTCGTCGACCACAGTCGCTCGCCACGCAATTTCGGGCGGCTGGCGGCAGCGAACCGCAGCGCCGAGGGGTTCAACCCGCTGTGCGGCGATCGGCTGACGCTGTACCTGAGAATCAGCGATGGGGTGATCGAGGACGCCAGCTTCGATGGCTCGGGCTGCGCCATCTCCACCGCCTCCGCCTCGCTGATGACAGAGGCGCTCAAGGGCAAGACCGAGGCACAAGCGCGGGCCTTGTTCTCTGCCTTCCACGCGCTGGTGACCGCAGAGTCGGCGCGGGCCGGCGTGCCGTTGGGCAAGCTGGAGGTCCTGGCCGGGGTGCGCGAGTTTCCGGCGCGCGTGAAGTGCGCAACCCTGGCCTGGCATACCATGCAAGCCGCTTTGGAGAACCGCGCCAAGCCGGCCTCAACGGAGTGAAGCGATGAGCATGATCGATTGGCTGCGCAAGGCCGAGGAACACGAAGACAGGTTCGAGCCTGAGCCGGACAGCCTCGAGGGGCGGGTGATAGCGGCCTTGCGCACCGTGTACGACCCCGAGATCCCGGTCAATATCTATGAACTTGGCCTGATCTACCAGTTATCGGTGGACGAAGCCAGCGGCAAGGTGGGCATCCGCATGACGCTGACCGCGCCAGGCTGCCCGGTGGCGCAGACCTTCCCCGGTGTGGTGGAGGACGCCGTGATGGAAGCCAGCGGCGTGAACGACGTCGAGGTTGAACTGGTATGGGACCCGCCCTGGTCGAGAGAACGAATGAGCGAGGCGGCGCGCCTGGAACTGGGGCTGCTCTGAGATGAGCGAGTGGATCGATGTCGCCCGCGCCGAGGAGTTCGCGCCGGGCACTTGCCGTAGCGTCGATGTCGATGGCGTACAGGTCGCGGTATTCAATGTGGGTGGCAATTACTACGCCATCGAGGACCTCTGCTCGCACGAGGCCGAGCCGCTTTGCGGCGGCGACGTGGAAGGCCAGGAAGTCGTCTGCCCGCGCCACGGCTCGCACTTTTCCCTGCTGACGGGCGAGGCGCTGTCCCCGCCCGCCTACGAGCCGGTGGCGACCTTTCCGGTTCGGGTGGAGGGCGGCAAGGTGCAGGTCAGGGACGAGCGCTGGGAATAAGTGGCCGCGCCCTTCCTGGGGTGATCGTACATTACGTGCAAAAAGTGGCGGTAGGAGGGCGCAGAGCCGTCTGTAGCAAAGGATTTCGGCGCTATGAGTCTCGCGCGAGCGGGGTATCTCCAAGTCCTGGATAAATCAACACTCTCCGGCGCAAACCGCAAGAAAACACGGAAAATACGAATGAAACGAACGCGTCCCACCGGTGAGCGGTGGGATCGAATGGACCCTCACGGCCCAACGGTATTGAAGTGCCAAGAGGAAAGATTTACACATTTCCCCGGATCGGCGAGCGAGGTGTAATCGCCGAAGAAGCGCAATTGGCCACGGCGATGCGCTTCGTCCAGATGGGTTACCGCAAAAATAAGTTGGAAAAAAGCTCGAGCCAGGTTGCGCGACGATACGGATCAAAATATTTAATTTTTTTGTCCTATTTCCGCATAGCGCTGTCGGCCGAGAATTTAATGCGCTCGTAAAATAGCGGACGTTGCTACCAGCAATAGGTGATTTTTGAAGGTCTGACCCAAGTTACCGGCATACCGATTCGGACGGAGCTTGACATTGAAGCCGCGTGGCCTATACCGCTAGCTGACAGCCACCCGTGGCGGACGAGAAAATGCCAATCGGGATTTGCCGTCCGCTTGCCCGACCTCCGGGGGCAAACGTGCACACACGTGCAAAATCGTCACTTCTGGCTGAGGAGCCCTGAGAATGATGATAGTCACAGTCTTATTCAGCCTGCCTGACGGTATGACCCGGGAGGCGTTCGTTGCGCACTGCCGCAAGACTGCCGAACACTGGAAGGAGAATCCGGCGCTGTTGCACAAGACGTACCTGTATGACCCGAAAGCGCGACAGGGCGGCGCGGTGTTTCTGTGGCAGGACACCGCGGCTGCGGAGCAGGCACTCGGCGATGCATGGCGTCTGCAGATGGCAGGGTTCTACGGTGCGGACCCGGTCGTCCGGTACTTCGAAGCGCCGCTGGTGATTGCCGGCGGCGAATTGCGCGGCAACCACGAAGCATCCGCATAGTCAATTCCGTGTTGCACCGCCAATCCCGGGAGCCGGCGCTACCGCGCAAATAGTGGACGGATCAGTCGGCGCCAGTTCCGGATACCCTGCGGATCACATCACGAAGGCCGACACCGTCATCTATCGAGCCAGCCAGCACGACTGTGGTGGATGCGCGCTGAAGAATCAATGCTGCCCGAACATGCCATTCCGCAAGATCGCTCGCAGCATCCATGAGAGCGCGTGAAGTAGCACGGAAACTCGCGGTGACACCCGAGTTCAAGCAGTCGCGCCGGGAGCGAAAGAAGGTGGAGATGCTATTTGCTCATCTGAAACAAATCTTGAAGCTGGATCGCTTGCGGCTACGAGGGCTAACCGGAGCGCAGGACGAGTTCTTACTGGCAGCAACAGCGCAAAACTGCGACGAATGGCAAACAGGTAAAGCACGAGCGCAAAGAGCGGCCCCATAGCCACAGTCTTGCCCATCGCCGTCCTATATATTGGCGACCTCGGGGAGGTCTTCGACAAGCATCGAGATCGGATCAAGGAAGCGGCCCACATTAAGTGGTTGGTGATCCGGCCGTCCAGAATGGCGCGCACCATGGCGCCGCTGAAGAGGATGGGGCATTCTTTCGTCATGCTAGGATTCTCCAGGACAGTTGGAGAAAGAAATGGATCTCCAAGGCTTCACCTACTACCGCGACCACTGGTATGAAGCATCCGCAACGTCTCTTGGCGTTGGAGGGCCTTGGCAAGGTGAGGTGACGATCTGCACGAAGGCGGCAGACGGAGCTCCACTCAAAGTCTTCGATCACCGTCTTGTTCCTGGCCAGTTCTTCAGCGAAGCCGAGGCATGGCAGCACGCTTCGGAGTGGGCCCGAAAGCAGATTGATGCGCGCTCTAGTTAGCACGCGCACCATGGCGCCGCTGAAGATAATGGGATGCTCTTTGGTCATGCTAGGATTCCTTCCAACGCATTTGGAGGCTTCCCGATGCATCAGCGTCAAGATAAGACTTTCGCTCTGCAGGCCCCTGGCGATTTGCCGGGAGATCGCTGACGCTCACAAGCATTCGCGAGTTGACCGGGAACCAGACCCCAAAGTCTCGACTGCCTTCATTCTCGGGCCAGGCGAGGTTCGTGCCGCAGAGACATCGTGGTTCATCGTCGATGGCGACGACTGGCTTGATCCACGTGCTGTCATTGAGGGGGCGATAATGTACTGGATCCGATTCCTTGGTGATCGCGATATGTTGCGCGAAACGCCGATTGAAGAGATTTATCGCAAGGAACGATCGCTCCGGGGCCAGCCTGAGGGGGGCGTCTGAGGGCGAGGATTTGTCCAGTGCGCGATCTGTGGATTTGATTAAAATTTAAGCAGATAGGCCACCTTGTCCTCCCGCCGGCGCGGATCTTCGTAGCAGCAATCCCCGGAACAAGCTTGACGTCTAATGTTTCCGAACGACAGCGCGACGCTGGATCCTGCGCCTCCTCAAAATCTATTCACCTGCATCATGTCGATCGAAATCGAGCGCGCGGAAGCGATCACCTGGATCCGCATCCAGATGGCCCAGCATGGGCTGAGCCTGTCCGACCTGCAGGCCGCCGGCTGCTTTGCCGAGCCGCCGCCGGCGCCATCGCTAGGGGCGGTGCGCTACCGCAACGCGCAGGGGCAGGGCTGGGACGGTCGGGGCGCCATGCCGGACTGGCTGCAGCGGGCGATCAACGCCGGGCAGAACGTGGAACATTTCCAGGTTGGGTAGTATTCTCGCGGCGGTCCCATCCTATGGGACGGCCTGGACCTTGCATTGCTCGCCAGCTGACCGACCCGGATAATGAGGGGGAGACCGGCGCCGCCGGCCCGCAATCCGAAACCAACCGAATGCCGGACGCAACGCTCCCTTCCCCCGATTACACCGCTTGGCTCGCTGGGTTGAAAACTCGGGTCGAGCAGGCACGCCAGTGTGCGGTCCTCTCGGTCACCGGGAACTCGTGACGCTTTATTGGCAGATCGGACGTGACATCCTCGAGCGGCAGCACAGAAGGGATGGGCAGCCCAGGTGATAGACCGGCTCGCACGCGATCTGCGGGCGACGTTTCCGGACATGAGGGTTTTCGCCGCGCAACCTCAAGTACATGCGCGCGCTTGCCGAGGCTTGGCCGAGCGGGTAATTTGTGCAGCAGGCTGCTGCACAATTGCCCTGGTTCCACCTTTGCACGCTGCTGGACAAACTGTAGTCCAACGAACTGCGCGAATGATATGCCAAGGAGGCCGCCGAGCATGGCTGGTCGCGCAGCCACCGGGAAAATGCTGCACGTGCACGAAGTCGATGGTCGGCAGTTTGCTGTATCCGACGATTCGCAGTCTGCTCTGGACGCGGCGAACCGGGTGGCCATCGACAACGCCAAAGGTCGCGGCCGTTGACGCGGCACTGGGCCCCAGGGCGCCGGTAACGTGCTTCCGGTGCGTGGTCTGCGGGCACGTATCTGCCGGCCAGATTCCTGGGCGAGGCAAAGGGGACGGCAGCTTTCGTCCCCCCGCCGCCACGAGCAGGACGGGCAGATTTGTCCTGGTTGCTTCGATTCGAGGAAGCGCGGAATGGATTTAGGGTCGGGCAGCACACAAAAGGTTCGGGCCCGGCCAAAGCAACATAGACCTTCTCCCGGGCATAAACTGGAAGGACGCGGCGGCCGCAGTGTGTCCTGGCGCCCAGAGTTTCTGTTAGCCTCCGGGCAAACTCCCGAGCGTGGCGGGTGCCGGCTGCGCGGCGATAGCGACGCCACGCCCAAGCTGCCTTCTCAAATGCCATGAGTTACATTCGCGCACCGTTCACCGACGATCAGGTCCAGAAGCTCAACGAGAACCAGGTCTGCCTCGGCGGCCCGGTTCTGCGCGCCTTCACCTGCAGGAACAGCGCCGATCATCGCCACGGAGTCGAAGGTGGCGCTCCTGGCATCCTGATTGCCACCAAGTACGGCTGGGTTTGCCCACACTGCAACTACAAGAGAGACTGGGCATTCGCAATCATGGCGACCCGGTTGACTCGCCCGCCGACCGCCATCCAATCCTTTGTCTATACGACGCCCTCAATCGAGAAGGCCAACATCCTCCTCGGTCAATATGAACGGCTTGCGGCAACCGAGCGCCCCGGCGCGGCCGTGATGGTCGCCTGCATCAAGAATCGCATCGAGGAAATGTCGCTCCCCGGATTCGGCGCTATCGAGCTCAGCGAGATCCCCACTGACGCGGTGGTGAGACGATCAGAAGGACGTAATTACCGGATCGTCTCGGGACAGTCACATCTCCAAGCCGCCTTGCGCCTGACCGGCCGCGCGCTGGTGACGGATGCTGTCACCCATGAGCAGTTACATGTCCATGACATCGACGGCAAACTGTTTGCCATTCCGTCAGACGCCCAAGCAGTGCTCGACTCAGAAACACTTAAGGCGATCGAACACGCCAAGGCCGACCCGCGCGCGAGACGCGCGTGAACTCGTTTCGCTGCACGCCACACTGCTCTCACATGGCACGGATCTCAATGCGAAGAGCGTTGCTGCGATGATTCGGGAATTGGATCCGGCGCATATCTAGAGGATCAAGCTCTTGCGCGACCTGGCTCGCCCATGCGACCCAAGGCCTCCCGAATTTGGACAGCGAGTTCCGCCATCGACCTGGTTTCAGGATAGAAGAGACAACTGCCGTCGGCATTGCGCTGAACCAGATGCATCCCGGCTTCCAAATGGGAGACGCTGACATGCAATCTGTCGTTGATGACCGGGATGCCATCGCGCGCCTCATCTTCGATGCGATCGCGGCAATGAATTCCAAGGGCTTCGAGCTGGCGCCGAACGGTGGTGATGCGCACGGGGCAGTCCTCCTGCGTACAAGCGTCTGCCTGATTGTGCTCGCCGTCCACGATGGACGGAAGAGAGGACTCCGCACCTCGGGCTCGGGGCAGCGCGCCGCCCGAGGGCGGCGTTTGCCATAGTTGCCTTTGCCGATAACTGGCGTTTATCGGCATGACGTGTCGTCGTAAGGTTCCTTGGATAAGGCGAGGACTGGCTCAGCTCGGCCGAGCGCGTACAACGTCAAAATATGACGCAAATTTAACATGAGGCCCGATCGCAGAAAAAGCTACTGGGACTTCGTTATGGCAGGGGCAGGTGAGGGCTGTTGCCACCGTCCAGCGCACCGGCTCCAGCGCCAAGACGGTGCTTACCGACACGGGACCGCTGCGCCTGGCGATCCCGCGGGACCGCGACGGCAGCTTCGCGCCCATCGCCCGCTCGATCAGGGCCTTCTTGAACGCCATGGCGGCATCCTGCACCGCCTCAGCAGTCATCGGACCTTTGACGAGCTGATCAATTAGCTCCTTGGGGATGCTCGGAAGGTCCCGGGGTGTGGCTTTTGGTTTGCGTGGCATACATGCTCCTTCTCGACATGTTATGCCCTACACACAAAATCCCGTACAGGCCCCACCGCTTCGTTCGGATGCGGCGGCAATATGCCAACCGAACAGGCATAAACTGTTGACGTGTGACCGATTGGCCCAAACCACTATGAACGAGATTCAGCTTGAATCAATCCTTACTTGCCCACACTGCGGCTTCGCAAAGAAGGAACTCATGCCCACGAATGCTTGCCAGTTCTATTACGAGTGTGGCAACTGCGGGGCAGTATTGCGGCCGACGCCCGGTGACTGCTGTGTGTTCTGCTCGTACGGTACAGTCAAGTGCCCACCGATCCAACAGAAAAATGGGCGCTGCCACTGAAACGTAGAAGAGCGAGCAATGGGGCTTCAGGAGTAGTGGCAGTAACCGATCCCATGGTCCATTGGACTACTGCAGTCCATGCACTTGCTTGATGACCAAAAGCATCATGATTGCGGCGACGCCAAGGCTTGACGAAAGCCAAAGAGCTTGGGCGCCGAAAGCATCCAGGCAGACTCCGAAGAGCCATGGCGCAAGGGCTTGGGCCACGCGAGCGGGAACCATCAAAATGCCTTGTCGATGACCATAGCCGTTGGGGCCAAAGATGACGAGCGGCAGAGTTCCCTTAGCGATAGTGAGGATGCCATTACCCGCGCCATGCAGCACCCCAAACAAGGCTGCAGCAGGCGCGCCAGCAACGCCGAACGCAATAGCACCCACGGGGTGAAGGGCAGCAGCGATGCGGGCGGAAAGCAGTGGATGAATCTTGCGCAGCAGACCGAACTCGAGTATCCGGGCACCCACTTGAGCGGGGCCGATCAGCGCACCGACCATCACAGCAGTTGCCAATGTCACACCGCCTGCCTGTAGCAATCGCGGCAGGTGTGCAGCCATGGCGGTGCTAATGAACCAGGTCGCAGCGAAGACAAAGGCGAGCGCGAACGATGCAAGACGCTGAGAAGGCGCGCCGTCATTAGAAGCCAGCGAGGACGCAGTTTTGGCGGGTGGTGGGTCAACTGCCGTACTGCGGGGCATGCTGAGATTGAGCGTCAGCCCCAAGGTCAAATGTAGCGCGGCCCAGGCAAGACAGGCGCCGCGCCATCCGATGTGCGATTCCATGAAGGTCGACAAGGGCCATCCGACCGTACTGGCAAAGCCCGCGATCAGGGTGATGCCGGTGATGGCGCCCCGAGAGCGGTTGCCGTAGAGCGCGACGAGCGTAGCAAAGGCAGCTTCGTAAAGGCCCGCGCCCATTCCGATACCGAGAACGAGCCAGGCGGCGAAGAGTCCAATCACACCTTGGGCGACGCCAAGGCCCGCCAGCCCGGCAGCAAAAACAAGGCTGGTAGCGACCAACACCCAGCGCCCGCCGGTGCGATCGATCATCCTGCCCGCGGCGGGGCCGACCAGCGCCGATACGATCAGCGCCGCGCTGAACGCCGCGAAGATCATGGACGGTGCGACGCCGAGATCCCGGGCCATGCGCGTGGCCAGCATGGCCGGCAGATAGTAAGTGGAGCCCCATGCCAGCGTCTGGGCCACACCCAGCCTGGCGATCACACTATTCGTTGGCTCCATGGCTGCTTATTATTCGACTTCGCCGCTATCCGTGTCGCTGACCTGCGCGTCCGGCTCATGGCTCATGGCTGCCGCAGCGAGCGCGGTAACGTTCGCCGGCGCCGCGTCCTTGCGCTCGCTATATCGGTCCGTAAGATAGTCGCTGCGATCGCGCACGAGCAGCGTGAACTTGTACAGCTCCTCCATGACGTCGACTACCCGGTCATAGTAGGAAGACGGCTTCATGCGGCCGTTCGTGTCGAACTTTTGGTATGCCTTGGCTACCGAGGACTGGTTCGGGATTGTCACCATGCGCATCCAGCGCCCCAGCACGCGTAGCGCATTGACTGCGTTGAACGACTGCGAGCCGCCGCAGACCTGCATGACGGCGAGCGTGCGACCCTGAGTCGGTCGAATGGCTCCGATCTCCAGAGGGAGCCAGTCGATCTGGTTCTTGAAAACCGCGGTCAGCGTGCCGTGCCGCTCGGGACTGCACCACACCTGGCCTTCCGACCACTCCGAGAGCTTGCGCAGCTCGACCACTTTGGGGTGATCCGCGGGGACACTGTCGCACACCGGCAGGTCACGCGGATCGAAGACGCGAGTCTCGGCACCGAAATGTTGCAGGATCCGCTCGGCTTCGTGCACGAGCAGGCGGCTATAAGACGTCTCGCGCAACGAGCCATAGAGCAGCAGGATGCGCGGCGGATGCGTGCTGACGCGTGACGGTTCCAGCTTGTACAGGTCCGGGGTATCGAGCACGGCCGGGACAACATTGGGCAGATCCATGGTCATTTGACCCTCCGTCCTTGCGCGTCGATGACAACTTCGCCATCCTCCTTGGTGAAGGCGCCTTGCTGTGGTGAAGCCAGAATGTCGAGTACAACCTCCGAAGGCCGGCACAGTCGCACGCCACGCTCCGTGATGACGAACGGCCGGTTGATCAGAATCGGATGGGCCAGCATCGCATCCAGTAACTGCTCATCGATCAGGGACGGATCGGACAAGCCTAGTTCGGCGTAGGGCGTACCCATTTCGCGGATGGCTTCACGAACCGTGCGGCCCGCATCGCGGATCATCTGCTGCAACGTCTGCCGGTCAGGCGGGGTGTTCAGATACTCGATGACGTTCGGTTCGATGCCCGCATTGCGGATCATGGCCAGTGTGTTGCGCGATGTGCCGCACGCGGGATTGTGATAGATGGTGACGGACATGGCGATTCCCGGATTCGGTTCGTATCTGGTTGCGAGCAGTTGAATAAGGATTCCAACCAAGGCGGCAAGAGCGGCGCCCAGGTTCCAGTCGGCGTCAGTCCACCTGGTGTTCGCCGGATGCTTCGATGACGTTGGGATGGCCGTGTGGTAACGCACGCGGCTCCAGCAGCCGGTGCAGCCCCAGTCCGATGGCCGCGCCGAGACACTGCGCCAGCATGAAGCCCGGCACGCTCGCCGGTGCGATGCCGGCAAAGCTGTCGCTGAACATGCGCCCGAACGCGGCTGCGGGATTGGCAAACGATGTGGATGCGGTGAACCAGTATGCCGAGCCGATATAGGCCGCCACCATGGCGGAGGCGCGTCCGTTCGGCGCGCGCAGAATCACCAAAAGCAGGCCGGCGGTCGCAACGGTTTCAGCAATCCATTGCCCAGGACCGCTGCGGACCTTGGTAGAAAGCTGCAGGATCGTCATGTCGAACATAGCATGGGCAAGCCACGCTCCGAGTACCGCACCCGCGAGCTGGGCGCCGATGTACGGCAGCAGCGCCGCGCCGGGCAGTTCACCTCGCGCCACCATGACCGCGCTGACGGCTGGATTGAAGTGCGCGCCGCTGATCGGGCCAAAGACTTCGATCAAGATGTACAAGCCACCGACCGTGGCGGCCGTGTTGGCCAGCAGGGCGACGGCGACATTGCCGCCGGCAAGCCGCTCGGCCATGATGCCGGAGCCGATGACGATGGCCAGCAGCAGCGCCGTTCCCAAGGCTTCGGCGCCAAGTCTGTTACGCAGATCGACCATGACGCTCAGCTTTGCGAGATACGGTTGAGATGGTCCTGCAGTTCCGCATTGCTCAGCGTGTCGAGCGGCAGCGTCAGCAGTTGCAGCATGCGGTAGCCGATGGCCTGCCGGGTCAGCTCGAATGCCTGTCGCTTCTTTTCGTCGCCGCCTTCCGTGTTCGACGGGTCAGGGTAGCCCCAATGCACCTTCACCGGGCTGCCCGGCCAATACGGGCACTCCTCTTCGGCCGCACTATCGCACACCGTGATGACCACCCGCATCTCAGGGGCGCTCGCGCCGACAAATTCATCCCAGCTCTTGCTGTAGAAGTCGCTGACGTCGACGCCAGCATTGCCAAGCACCTCGATGGCGAATGGATTGATGCGCCCGCTGGGCGAGCTTCCGGCGCTAAAGGCGCGCACATCGCGGCCAAACTGCTTGGCCAGATGGTTCAACATCCCCTCGCTCAGCACACTGCGGGCCGAGTTGTGGGTACACAAAATCAATACGTTGGTGGTCATGGGGCGCTACGAAATAGTTGGGGTGCGGCTCGGAATGCGTGTCACTGCTTCCCGATGTCCTGAACAGCCTTGTGAAGCGCGACGGCGTCCAGCTTCGGAAGCGGCAATGACAGGAACAATTCGATACGGCGCTTGAGCGTAATGGTTGCGTCGTTGATGGCTTGCTGCTTCTGGGCCTCGGTACCCTCACAGGCAGCCGGGTCAGGGACGCCCCAGTGAGCTGTCATCGGCTGGCCTGGCCATACCGGACAAACTTCGCCCGCTGCCTTGTCACACACCGTGAAGACGAAATCGAGTTTCGGCGCCCCGTCTTGTGAGAACTCATCCCAGCTCTTGCTGCGAAAGCTGTTGGTGTCCAGGCCGTGGCGTGCCAGCGCCGCCAGTGCAAGGGGATTTACCACCCCAGTCGGATGACTGCCGGCCGAATATGCGCGGAAGCGCCCATTGCCCAGATGGTTCATCAGGCCTTCCGACAAAATCGAGCGTGCCGAATTGCCGGTGCAGATGAACAGCACGTTGTAGGTCTTTTCGCTCATGGCGCACCCTTAGCAGCAGGAGGGCGTGGAGTTGACCGCGATGCCGATCGGCTTGCCCTTCGGAGCGCGGGGGGCGCAACAGGCCGATTCCTGGCCAGCAGCATCGATTTTTCGGGATTCGCCGTACACCGGCACATTGCCCAAGGTATGGAAGTGCTCCCAGGCGATGCCTTGTGGGTCCGTGACCCAGTACTTCTCGCTTTTCGCATAGCAGCAAGTGGTCTCGCCTTCGTCGAGCAGCGCCATGTCGGCCGCTTCGGCTCGCTGCTTCAGTTCGGCCAACTCGGCCGCATCGTCTGTCTGAAACCCGAGGTGGTCGACTCCAGTCTCCGCGCCGCGCGCCGAGATGGCGAAGTTCACGCGCGGATCCTCCAGCATCCACTTCGCATAGTCTTCTTTCACCACCGTTGGCTCGGCTGCGAAGAGGGCAGAGTAGTAACGAATGCTCGCAGACAGGTCGGCGACGCTGACGTGCACGTGGAAGCGCTTCATGATTTGGGCTCCGAGGCAACGGAACAGTTGGACACAGGGGAGCACGGATTGCCGCTGCAGCAGTTTTCCGTGAGATAACCCAGCAATGCGTTCATGGTCTCGAAATGGGCCATGTAGATGATCGAGCGACCGTCCTGCCTGCTGGATAGCAACCTGGCGCGGTGCAACTCCTTCAGGTGGAAGGAGAGAGATGACGCCGGCATTTCCATCAACTCGGCTATTCGGCCGGCGGGAAGCCCCGCGGGGCCGGCCTGCACCAGCAGCCGGAACACGGACAGGCGTATCGAATGGGCGAGCGCGGCAAGCGCTTCCAGGGCGTGATCGGTTTCCATGTTTCGACGATATTCGAATCATGGAATTCTGTAAAGTGAAATTTCTGTGACCAATAGGGGGGAAAGTGCGGGCGGTCTGAACTTTGGTGTCCGCTTACAGGCGTTTTCCCCGCATCAGGACGCCCGCCTCTGCGATAGAGCTGGTTTCCACTGAAGTTCGTCGGCTCTCGGCAGGGAACTGGGGGGAATACTGCCGGCGCGTGAACTACCCTCTCAACGCGCCGCACAAGGGGACTGTGTTGGGACCGTGCCACGCCATCAACCTGCACCCTTGCTTGACGCTTGCTTCGTACCGGAGTTGTGCGGTGACTGGAAACAGGAATCGCCATGCGCAGCTTATTGTTAAGCATCCTGATCGCGGGGCAGGCCGCGTTCCCGTGCGCTGTCATTGCGACCCCGACAACGCCCACAAGCCGGGGCCCTGAGGCTTCCGCAGCACAAGGCGCCAAGTCCATCTCTCAATACGAGGGCCGCAAGCGCGAACGGAGAAAGGGGCGGGAAGAAACAAGGCAGCAAACGCAGCCGGATATGGCTGGCAAGCAGGAACAGAAGGCGGTGCGGAACGACGCGGCCCCCAACTGACCGGGATAAGGCCAGCCATGGAGGTGGCGCATAGTAACTTTTTGGAGCGGCTTGCGGTCTGGATAGCGTGCAATTCCGCCCTCTACGTCGCGCCTTCCTCTACTTTCGCTTGCCCGCCGGAGAAGCGTTGTAGCAGAAATGCCGCGAGCGGCCGAGAGGCTGGAAAAACAATTTGTGGGCCGATGAAACCATCTGGTATCCTCCGCTCCGTCATCACTAAGGGTTCTCCCTATGGACTGTTGTTCTAGTCGGCGGTGCGCCGATCTCTGAACGGCTAGTCAGTCAAGGCGACATCTCGCCACTGCCTAGCCGTTACCGGCGGGTAGTGGCAACCATGCAGGTTCTCTGCGTGACCACCTCCCGATTTTTGTTTGCGACCTGTACTGAGAAGGCAGCCGCGGGCGACGTTCGCTCTCGTCCTTTGGCCTTCACGAGCAGCCGCCCCGAGCCTACACGCGCCATAGAAGCGCGTGAGGGAGGTCTCATGTCGTTCATTACCTGTTTTCAGTTTGCCTTCTCCGCCCTCACCTTTTTGAAGGGCACCCGTTGGTCGCACCGCACGCTCTCGGCGCTGGCCTTGGCGCTGCTCGGCATTGGCCTGGCACCGGCGCATGCCCAGGACGCCAGTGAAAGTCAGCCGACTCCCGGCGTTGCCCCCCGCAATACGGCATCGGATCCGATGGAGGACCGCTTTGCCTTCCATGGGCAGGCCACTTATATCTGGCAGCGCAAGCCATCGGTTGGCGCGGCATATTCGGGCGAGCACAGCCTCGGCACGGAACGGGCCAAGAGTTATTCGTTCACCAGCACGCTCGATCTGGGCCTGGGCCTGTGGCAAGGGGCAGAGTTCCACTTGAACCCCGAGGTCTCGCAGGGCGTGCCATTCTCCGGCCTGCACGGTCTGGGAGGCCTGACCAACGGAGAACTGGCCAAGTCGTCGGGCACCAATCCCACGTTCTACCGGGCCCGCGCCTTCGTCCGCCAGACGTGGGGCCTGGGTGGCGGCGAGGAGAAGCTCGATGCCGACTTCAACCAGTTCGCGCGAACCGTCGACAAGCAGCGCGTCGTGCTGACCGCCGGCAACTTCGGCGTACTCGACGTCTTCGACCTGAACCCCTACGGCTCCGACCCGCGCACGCAGTTCCTGAACTGGTCATCGCTGACGCATGGCTCGTTCGACTATCCCGCCGACGCGCGCGGCTACAACTGGGGCGTGTCCTTGGAGTACGTTGGCGATGGCTGGTCGGCGCGCTTTGGCCATTTCCTGCAACCGCTGGAATCCAACGGGCTGAAGCTCGACACACGGATGTTTGAGCACTATGGCGACATCCTTGAGCTGGAAAAGCGCTATAACCTGGCTGGCCGTCCTGGGGCCGCGCGCCTGCTGCTCTGGCGCAATAAGGCGAAGATGGGCAAGTTCAGCGATGCCATCGCATTCGGGCAGGCCAACAACGTGACGCCCGACGTTACCGACGTGCGCGCGGAACATGCCAAGGTGGGCGTGGGCATTACGTTGCTGCAGGAGGTCAATGATTCGCTGGGCGTGTTCTTCCGCGCCAATATGTCGGACGACAAGACGGAAACCTACGCCTTTACCGAGATCGGCAAGCAGATCGCCGGCGGCGGCACGCTAAATGGCACGTCCTGGGGGAGGCCCAATGACGAACTCGGGGTGGCGATGGCCGTCAACATGCTGCGATCACCGCACCGGGACTACCTGGCCGCCGGCGGTCTGGGAGCGTTCCTCGGCGATGGCGCGCTGCGCTACGGGCCGGAACAAGTGCTCGAGGTCTATTACAGCCTGGCGTTGCTGAAGTACTTCAGCGTCAGCCCGAATGCCCAGTACATCCGCAACCCCGGCTACAACCGGGATCGGGGGCCGGCCAAGTTCTATGGCGTTCGGTTCCACGCCGAGTTCTGAGTCGCAGAGCGATAACTTCCCTGTGAACAGGAGGGACGATCATGGACGACGACCCTAGTCGCTGCGCTGCGCCTGCCAACTGCCCGTAGCAGCCGGCTTCCCGGCTGGCAGGGTGGTGAATCCAATGGCTCGCGAGACTGTTCTGACCTAGCTGCTAGCACAGGCTCCGTGGGCTCCCGTTTAACCAGCAGTCGGCAAAGGAAGCCCCATGGCAAATGAATTCATGCCGCAACTCACCTTGAGCCCGACTCTGACCAGTTCGAGTGAAACATGAACATTGAAGCCATCCAAAACATCAATCTGGATTCGCTGCTCGATACCAGCATCAGCGTGGCCGCGGCATTCGTGCTGGGTGCGGTAATCGGTTACGAACGACAGTACCGCCAACGTACCGCCGGCCTGCGCACCAATGTGCTGGTGGCGGTCGGCGCGGCCATTTTCGTGGATATGGCCAACCGGCTGGGAGGGCACGATGGTGCCGTGCGCGTCGTCGCCTACGTGGTCTCGGGAATCGGCTTCCTTGGCGCCGGCGTGATCATGCGGGAAGAAGGAAACGTGCGCGGCCTCAATACCGCTGCCACCCTGTGGGGCTCGGCAGCCATAGGTGCGTGTGCCGGCGCGGACCTGCTTCTGGAGGCTACGGTTGGATGTCTATTCGTGCTGGCTGCCAATACGCTGCTGCGTCCCGTGGTCGACCGCATCAACCGTCAGCCCATCGATACCCCCGCCGTGGAGGTCACCAATACCGTCTATGTCATCGCACCGCGGGAGCGCCAGAAGGAGGCAATGCGATTGTTGGATGAGGTCCTGGAGGACAGCAATCATCCCACCCGCGACCTAGTGGTTCACGCCTTTGGTACCGACGACGTGGAGATCGAGGCCGTGCTGATGGCGACCTCGGTAGACGGGGAAAAGCTCGATCACGTTGTCGCGCGGCTAGCAGAATCCAGTGCTGTCAGTCAGGCCTTCTGGAGCCCCAGCACCACTGAGTGAATTGCTGCGGCACGACCTATGTTGGCGAAAGGCCATCACAGAGTCTTTCTGAAGTTGGAGCGGCAATTGCTAACCAGTCATGTCCGCAATGGCCGCGGATTGGCGGGCATCCGGCTTCAGGTCGCCGGGCGTCCGGTGAGGGGGCTGCGGATTCAACCGGTCGATGTATGTGAAGGGTTTTGAGTTCATCACGCCGGACGCCGGCAGCGATGACCTGTTCGCGCACTTCTCCGAGGTTCAGGGAAACGGCTTCAAATCACTTCAGGAGGGCCAGAAGGTCAGTTTTGAAGTCAAGCAGGGCCCCAAGGGGAAGCAAGCAGCGAGCATCAAACCGCTGTAAGTTTCCTGCGCTGCGGGTCTGGAGCAGGGCGTCGAAAGGGGGCGCGCGCCTCCGCCTTTGATCAACGCTCGAGAAAGGGCCTCAACTTGTCAGCGCGACTGGGATGCATCAGTTTGCGCATCGCCTTGCTCTCAATCTGACGGATCCGCTCGCGGGTCACGTCGAACTGCTTGCCGACCTCTTCAAGCGTCCGATCAGAGGTCGTATCGAGCCCGAATCGCATCCGCAGGACCTTGGCCTCGCGAGGAGATAACCCGTCGAGTGCCTCATCGATCGCGGCGCGCATGTTCGCGTGAATCGCGGCCTCAGCCGGTGAACTCGCAGAGACATCCTCAATCATGTCACCGAGCGTCGCGTCGGCGTCGTCGCCCACAGGGGTCTCGAGCGAGACAGGTTGCCTCGCGCTCCGGAGAATACTGCGCACTTTTTCCTCGGACATCTCCATGCGCTCGGCGAGGACGGAGGGATGTGCTTCCTGTCCCGTCTGTTGCAGGAATTCGCGCGAAATCCGATTCAGCTTGTTGATCATCTCGATCATGTGGACCGGTACACGAATGGTCCGCGCCTGATCGGCAAGCGCACGCGTGACAGCCTGCCGGACCCACCAAGTGGCGTACGTCGAAAACTTCCAGCCGCGCCGGTATTCGAACTTGTCCACCGCCTTCATCAGGCCGATATTGCCTTCCTGGATTAGATCCAGGAACTGCATGCCGCGGTTCACGTATTTCTTGGCGATTGAAATGACAAGACGAAGGTTCGCTTCGATCAGCTCTCGCTTGGCCTGCCGCATTTTCAACTCCGCGGCACTCATCTGGCGGTTGATCCGCTTGAGCTGCTGGAGCGGCAGCGAGACCCTGGCCTCGATGTCGATGAGTTTCTGCTGGCCGGCCTGAATGGCCGGCAGATGTCGCTCGAGCGCCGCGCCAAACTGCCGCGAAGTCGCCGCCATGTGGCTGGCCCATTCAAGGTCGGTCTCGTGGCCCGGGAACGACTCGACAAACGCCTCGCGCGGCATGCAGCAACGGTCGACGGCGATCTCCAGGATGCTGCGCTCGATCGCACGAACCTCGGTAACCTGTTCGTGCACAATTGCACACAGGCGGTCGATAGTCTTGGCCGTAAAGCGGATCGGTCCTAGTTCGCGCTGGATCTCCGAGCGCAGTTGCGCAACGGCTGCGGAACGGGCTTTCCCAGTAACGGGTGCATCCGGCAACTGCTCGAACAGTACACGCACGCGCGCGAAAATCGCAAGACTGTCGATCGTCAGTTGTTCGAGGCGGGCTGCGTTCGCTTTCTCCGGATCCACGGCGACCGTTTCAGCGTCATCACCTTCCGGGTCATCGTCGGAGGCGTCTGCTTCCACTTGAACTTCATCGGACTCTAGCGCCATTTCGCTTTCGTTCACGTCGTCGCTGATGCCATCGACCAGTTCGTCGATACGCAGTTCGCCGGCAACGATGCGGTCCGCATCGGCAAGAATCGTGGACACGACTGACGGACACGGGGTGATCGCCTGAATCATGTCCTGCAGGCCGCCTTCGATGCGTTTTGCGATCTCGATTTCGCCGGCGCGAGTCAGCAGTTCACTGGCGCCCATTTCGCGCATGTACATCCGGACTGGATCAGTAGTGCGGCCGAATTCGGAATCGACGGTCGACAGTGCAGCTTCCGCTTCCTCGTCCGCCTGATCGTCGGATGCCGCGGCAGGCGCGGCGTCGCTTAACAGGAGCGTCTCCGCGTCCGGCGTCTGCTCGTACACGGCCACCCCCATGTCGCTGAACGTGCTGACGATCGTCTCCATCGCAGCAGTTTGCGTAAAGTTGTCGGGCAGGTGATCGTTGATGTCCGAGTGGGTGAGATAGCCGCGCTCACGGCCAAGCGCGATCAGCGCGCGCATCTGGCGTTGACGCTCCTCGTCCTGGCGCGCCATGGACGCGATGTCCAGCGGTGTTGCGACCACCTGGATCTTTCTTTTTGGAGAGCGGCGGCCGGTCTTTGACGTGACCGCGATCGTGCGGGATGCTGAATCGTCGCGAACTGGATTTGCCAATACACTCTCCTCGACAGGTTGGCCGACGATCGTCGCGAACATGACGGCTGGTCAAGCCTGTCGGGGAACGAACGAAATCGTGGAATGACGCACGGACAGTCGAGGCCTGAATGCCTCTCGCGGAATCCGATGTGCGCAGAATGGGGGGATTGTGAATAATACCAGCCGACGTTGTGCGGCGCAATATGCGGTGGCTACGGCTTCGTTGAGGAGACCGCGCCAAAGCGGGGGTGGACGACCGGACCTCTGCTGAGAGGCCAATGAGGCACCTACAATGCGCGCATGGCTTCCGATCCTGGGCCGGCGACCTCCGTCCTGCAACTTCGAATTGCTCTGAGCGGCTTGAGCCCGCCGGTCTGGCGGCGTTTGCTCATTCCTGAGCACGTCACGCTGGCTCGGCTCGGCCAACCATGAGCGGGCGGAGGCGATCCGCTGGATCAGGACCAGATGGCGGACTATGGGCTGACCATGGAGGAACTGGCAGCGGCGGGATGCTTGTCGCAGGCATGAAGCTGGCCCAAACTGAAGGACGCCCTCCTTCATATCTACAATCCGAAGTGTCAGCTTTGCATTCGGCTGAGCGAAACCGATGAGGGCCGCCGTCGGGTGGCGCCGAGACAGGTTTCTGTGAGGATATGTTGAAGGGGTGACGGTGGACGTCTAACGACGCGGCGACCCTCTCAGTCGGCCGTCGATGCGCTGGCGCTCGAAACGGCAGCAAAGTCGAAATGCGCTGCGGCATAGCTGGCATTGCACGCCCAGACTTCTTCGCCGTCTTTGTAAAAAGTGACCCATTTGCCATCGCTGACGCAGTGGGCGCCAGGGAAGACTTCGTCATGGCCGTTCGGACCTTCCAGCGGAAAGGGGGCGTGGGGTGTGGCCCAGTATTGGCCGCGCGGTAAGGGCGTGATCGTCTTTGGCATGCTCATCCGGCCCAGTGCGGTGTTACTGAAGGGCCCCGGCCTCGCTACGGCGAAACGGAGGCGGTGTCAATCGTGCAATGGCGTAGCACAGACTCGTGGCAGCTTCGTGTAGTCTCGCTACCATTCCCCTGCTATCCGGTAGGATTTCCATGGCACGATACCTTCCGACTTTGGCCCGGGCCTTCGGCGTCGGCGTCGGCGTCGGCGCCTTCATCGTGATCGTCGCCATCGTCTCCCGGCAAGTATATCTGCGCAGCGCCGCGGAGGCTGCCGACGCCGGCGCAGACGAGGAGCCTGCGACAATGATGTTGATACGCTGCGAGACGATGCACGAACGTCTGCAGAATAGGGACAGGTCGACTGCGGAGGCTGACGAGCGGCCACGCGCTCGTTGTAGGGAGTCCTGATTTCGGAGAACTTCTGAGCCTCCCAAGCCCATGCATGCGCCCGGCGTTCGTGAAGAAACGGTTCTGCCCTATAACGGGAACGGCAGCGCTGCGATGACCGACACACCAATGGTGGGAGCTATAGCGAGCCCGCTTGAGAGCATGGTCCGGGAATCGTCGCCGACAGTGGTGAGCGCAGCGATGCGCATCCCGTTCAGGAGATCGAGTCGATTCTCGACGCTTCCCATGGCGCTGCCGTTCACTGACGATCTTGGAGCAAGCCATGGCCATGCGCAAGCGAGACGACGACGTGGTGTTTCCCAATGCGGCGGGGATCGACGTGGGCGCGTCGAGCCACTGGGTCGCCGTGCCCCGCCATGCGACGGACGACCCGGTGCGCGAGTTCGGCGCGATGACCGACGACCTCAACGCGGTGGCCGACTGGCTGCTGGCGTGCGGCGTGGACACGGTCGCGCTGGAGTCGACCGGGGTCTACTGGATCCCCGTGTATGAAGTGCTGGAGCAGCACGGCTTGACGGTATGGCTGGTCGATGCGCGGCAGATGAAGTACGTGCCCGGACGCAAGAGCGATGTGCTCGACTGTCAGTGGCTGCAGAAGCTGATGAGCCTGGGGCTGCTGCGCGGCGCCTTCCGCCCCGACCACGAGGTCTGCGTGGTGCGCGCCGTCGTGCGTCAGCGCGAAGTGCTGCTCGGGGAGCAAGCTTGCTGGGTGCAGCGCATGCAAAAGGCGCTGGTGCAGATGAACCTTCAACTCACGGAGGTGCTCACCGACGTGATGGGTATGACCGGCCAGGCCATCATCCGCGACATCGTGGCCGGCCAGCGCGACCCGAAAGTGCTGGCCCGGCACCGCCACAGCCGCATCAAGGCCAGCGCCGAGGACATCATCAAGGCGCTGACGGGCAACTGGCGTGAGGAGCACCTGTTCGTACTGGCGCAGGCCCTGGCGATGTTTGACAGTCTGGCCCAGCGCATCATCGAGTGCGACGCGAAGATCGAGGCGCCACTGGGCTGTCACGAGGTCGAACTCCGGGGACCGGGCAAGCGGCGCGGCAAGAACACGCCCAGCTTCGACCTACGCACGGCGCTCGCACGCTGGGCGGGCGTGGATCTCACCCGCATCAACGGCGTGGCGGTCACCTCGGTGCTGACGGTGCTGTCGGAGATCGGGCCGGACCTGAGCCGCTTCGCCAACGTCAAGCACTTCTGCTCGTGGCTCGGGCTGTGCCCCGGCACCAAGATCAGCGGTGGCAAGGTCCTGTCGGCGCGCACGCGACGCTCGACCAACCGCGTTCGTCAGGCGCTCAAGCTCGCGGCCATGAGTCTGTCGCGCAACCGTTCGGCGCTGGGCGCCTTCTACCGGCGCCTGTGCGCGCGCATGGACAAGCCCCGCGCCAATACGGCCGTCGCGCACAAGCTCGCTCGCATGATCTACTTCATGCTCACGCGCGGTGAGGCCTTCGTCGACCAGGGTCAGCAGAAGTACGAGGAGCAGCAGCGCCAGCGCTCCAATGCCGCTTTGCGCCGCCGCGCCGCCGACCTCGGCTTCGCCATCACGCCTGCGACAGTGGCACCTGCATAGCGCCGGCCCTCATCTGTTTCTCAGGAGCCGGATTTCGATTGGGGGCACCATGCTTGCTCTCATGTGGCAGAAGGATGCCTGTCTATGGCCACCGATGAATGCCGACATCCGAATGACCGCTCATGACTGCTCACTGGACCTCACATAGGCGGGACCCGGATGCCCGCCTATTGGCCCACTCGGTCATTGAAGACTGGCGGCCGACTGCTCAAACTGGCCGGACTCGGACGGATGCCTGCCGCGAAACTGCGGCGGTCCCAGATCGACCCGTTGCAGCCATACAACTTGTCATGACCTCGGAGGCCAGTTTCTGGTTGGGCGGCCGTTCGCTGAGCGATCGCGCTTGGCACAAGCGATTCCGTTGCGGCCACGCTGGTGGTGTTCGGGGCAAGTTGCCAATGCGCAATCCCGCGCGTGCGCCCGGACTGGGGCAAAAGAAGGGATTCCATTGCCTGGGGCATGGTTTGTTCGGCAATAGCTGAAGTGCTTCTCCACTGGCACCCCCCTGGCCGACCCTGCTTCGCTTCTATACTGAGATTGCGACAGTGCGAGACTCGCGCTCGACGGTGGTGCACGCCAATAGCGGGAATCGAGACCTTGATCGTGGCCAATCCCACGTGAGCCAGCCCGGCACTACCCGCCCGGCGTGGATGTCCTCTTAGGTTCACATTTGCCTCGATTCGGGCAAGGAGATTTTCAATGGCCAACGCACAAGGACAACTCGTCTTCACCCTGAACCACCTGATCGAAGTCGGCAAGGACGGCGAACTCACTTGCATGACCGGCGCCCGTGAAGTGTACGACGCCGAGATGCGCAGCATCCTGACCGGCACCGCCGAAACCTGCCGCAATTCGGTGACCGAATTGCAGGCCCTGGTCAGCTCCCTGGGCGCGGTGCCGCGTGACCGTGGCTCCATGGCCGGCACGATGCATCGCGGCTGGATGGAGGTGATGCACATCATCGCGCCGCACAACGACGACGCGGTGCTGCAGTTGTGCGAGCGCGAGGAAGAGGCCGCCAGGCGCGAGTACCGCTCGGCGCTGACGAAAGACATGCCAGAGCAAATCCGCTCGGTGCTCCTGCGTCAGTACGAGGGCATGCAGAAGTATCACGAACGCATCCACGCCATGCGTGGCATGTAGATTCACTGACGCGCTGAATCACGCCTGATTGACCCGATCGCACCAGGCGGGCCGGAAGCCGACAAGCTGCCGGCCCGCTTCTTTTTTCGACGCCGAAGCTTGCGCCGCCTTAAGTAACGCGCCTGGAAGGCGACACGGTTGAACTCGGGCCTGTCCGGCTGCGACGACCGCCATTACCCTGGGTAGACGTCAGGCGGCCCGGCGAACCTCCGCCGCCACCCCCGCCAGCATGAGGTCGAGGTTCTGCACTGCCGCCCCCGAAGCACCCTTGCCGAGGTTGTCGAACACCGCTGCCAACAGCACCTGCCCGTGCTCGCGGTTGGCGAACACGCCCAGGCGCAGGTCGTTGGTGCCGTTCAGTGCCTGCGGGTCGAGGTGAGTGGCGGCGGCCGATTCGGCCAGCGGCATCACCTCGACATGGCGGGCGTCGGCGTAGTGGTCGAGCAGGCAGGCGTGCAGCCTGCCGACGTCCGTGCCGGATGCCAGCAGGTCCAACTCCAGCGCCACCGTCAGTACGATACCTTGCCGGAAGGCGCCGTAGGCCGGCACGAAGGCGGGGCGCCGTGCCAGGCCCGCGTGCTGCTGGATTTCAGGCGTGTGCTTGTGCGCCAGGTCCAGGCCATAGACCTGGAAGGGCAGGGCCCGGGTGGCCTCCGGTCCCTCGTAGGTATCGACGGCGGTGCGGCCGCCACCCGAATAGCCCGACACCGCGTGGATGGCGATGGGGTAGTCGTGCGGCAGCAGGCCGGCCTCCACCAAGGGGCGCAGCAGGCCGATCGCCCCGGTGGGATAGCAGCCCGGATTGCTGACGCGCAGCGCGCCCGTGATGCGCTGCGCCTGGCCGGCGGCCATCTCCGGAAAGCCATAGGTCCAGCCGGGCTGCGTGCGGTGTGCCGAACTGGCGTCGATCACACGCACCGCAGGGTTGACGATGGACGTCACCGCCTCGCGTGCGGCGGAGTCCGGCAGGCACAGGATGGCGATGTCGCAGCCGTTGATGGCGTCGGCGCGGGCGCGCGCATCTTTGCGCTGGCCGGCGGGCAGTGTCAGCAGGCGCAGATCGTCGCGTCCGCGGAGGCGTTCGTGGATCTGCAGGCCGGTGGTGCCCTGGTCGCCGTCGATGAAAACAAGAGGGTAGCGCATGGGATGGATCCTCGGAGGTGGCGTGAAAGTGGCGGCCCCGGCCCGTGCAGGATCAGCTCTGCGTTGGTGCGGCCGGTACAGGAAGCGCCATCTTGCGCTACCGGATAGAATCGAAAAAGTTGAATTTCATGACGATCAAATTCACGTTTCCTGAACGATATCCTCGTCAGCAGATACGCCCTTAACCGGAGTGCCGCCCCATGCGCGAGATCAGCCTGGACCGCCTGCGTACCCTCGTCGCCATCGCCGATCTGGGTTCCTTCGCCGAAGCTGCGCGCGCGTTGCACTTGGCTCCGCCCACCGTCAGCCTGCACATTGCCGAGCTGGAAGCCCGCGTCGGTGCGCAACTGCTGACGCGTAGGCGCGGCGAGGTGCGTCCGTCGTCCATTGGCGAGACACTGGTCGATCGCGCCCGCCGCCTGTTGGCCGATGCCGACCTTGCGCTGGACGACGTGCAGCGTCAGGTGCAGGGGTTGACCGGCCGCGTGCGCCTCGGCGCCTCGACCGGGGCCATCGCCCACCTGCTGCCGCAGGCGCTGGCCATGCTGGCGGAGCGGCATCCCGACATCGACGTGCAGGTGGCCGTGCTCACCTCGGAGGAGACGCTGGCGCGGCTGGCCGCCGGCACGCTGGAGGTCGGTCTGGTGGCACTGCCACAGGCGCGCGTGGCGGGGCTGACCATCCGCCCTTGGCGGCGCGATCCGGTACGGGCTTTCCTGCCAGCGAGTTGGCCCTGCCCGGCGCGCATCACGCCGGCCTGGCTGGCAACGCGCCCGCTGATCCTGAATGACGACACCACGCGCCTGTCGCGCCTGACCGCCGAGTGGTTCGCCAGCGGTGGCCACAGGCCAGCGCCGCGTATTCAGCTCAACTACAACGACGCCATCAAGAGCCTGGTGGCGGCCGGCTATGGCGCGGCCCTGCTGCCACACGAGGTCACCACGCCGGCGCCGGATGCGCGCGTAGTGATGCGGCCGCTGCGGCCGGCGTTGTGGCGGCGACTGGGGTTGGCGCACAGTGGGGAACGGGTAGAACGTGCCACGGAATACGTACTGGAGGCCCTGTGGGCGCTGCGGGCGGGGTAGCGCCGTTGGCCACACGTCGACCGGCGGCTGTGCGAGGCGCCCAGACCGGACCTTCCAGGGCGTTGCCCGGGGGCATCGTCCGCGCGGCCTGCGTTGCCAGCCATTGGCCTGCGCTATCGGTGCTGCGGCGCCGAGGGTAGGCGTGCAGCCAGCCTGACAAACTGCGCCGCTCCAGAACGTTGCGCCCGGGCGAAAGTAAGCCGCGGTCGCTGGTGGGTGGGCGCGCGGGCGTGCTACGTCGGTCCGAGCTCGCGAGAACGACAGCGTCCGTTCGGCGTCGTTGTTCCTAGCCAATCGGAATGTCGGATACCGCCCGATGAAAGAGGTGTGGCTCTTTCCGAGACTGCTAGCGTAAGGCGGTACCCGACCCGAATGGGTCATCGGTTGGGTCGGACCTGAATGACTGCTTTGGCATGAGATCATGCCATTCGGCGGAGAAGCAGCGCGAAAGTTCCGGCCCTTCTCAGCCGCCCTGCGTGGCGAGGGTGAACGGCTACATCGCGGAGTTACACGTGTCCAAGCGAACTTTGCGGATGCTCCTATAGCCCTGTCGGCAAAAACTTTGCGAGGGCGTCCTGAATAGTCTTGACGATGTAGCCTTGCCGCTTGCGCTGCATGCGCGCAAGCGGTGCGGCTACGCTGACGGCTGCCAGAGGCACCCCGCCGGCGGCCGGAATGGCAAAGCCTACGCCGAGGGTGTCAGTCGCTACATGGTTGCCAATAACGGACCATCCTCGCTCGCGCGTGGCTTTCAACAAGAGCTGCATGCGGTCAGGCGTCATCCCGCCATAACTGCCCAGTGTAGGGGCGTTGGCGGCAATGATTGCTGCGGCCTCGTGTTTGGGCAGAGAAGCCAGCAGCGCTAGTCCGGCAGCGCCAACCCCCAAAGGCTGGCGGCGGCCAACCTGCACGATCAACACCTGGACGGGAAACGTGCCGATCTGGCGGGCAATGCAGTGCGATTGCGCGCCATCGCGCACCACCGCAAATGCTGAGTCCTCGGTAATTTCGCTGATGTGCCGCAGCACCGGTTGCAGCCGCGTCGCGAGGTCGTTCACAGGCGCGCCGCCGGACACGTCCTGAATGCGCGGCCCAGGCACGTACCAGTACCTGTCCCGCTTCGCCACGTAGCCGGCGGTGATCAGCGTGCTCAACAACCGATAGACCGTAGCGCGTTCGAGCGTGCAAAGCCGCATGATTTCCATGACCCGGACGCCTTCTTGTGCGTGTTGCCGGACGCAGTTGAGCACTTCCAGGCCACGTTGTAGCGAACGATTGCCATCGTCGTTGTGCGTTGTCGTCACATTTCTCTATCTATCCGTTTGTCCGGCTAGCGGACATTGTAGCCTTCCCAGCGATCGAGATAAGCGGAAAACTTCATCCCAGCCGAGCCCGCACTGGTCACCTGGCCAGTGGAGCTCGACGGCACATCACTAGACTGGAGACAAGCATGACCATGGCAATGTTGCGCCTGCGGCGCACGCAGACCTCATGTGCCCTGATGCTGGCGTTAACGTTGGCGCTGGGCCCGACCTTGGCCAGCGCGCAGGGCACTGCGGCAGGCACCTATCCAAACCGGCCGGTCACCGTCATCGTGCCGTTTGCTGCCGGCGGCGGCACAGACATCGTGGCCCGCATGCTTGGCAATGAACTGGGCAAGCGCTGGAAGACCGGCGTCGTGGTGGAAAACAAGCCAGGCGCCAGCGGCCAGATCGGCAATGCGCTGGCGGCCCGTGCCAAGCCTGATGGCTACACGCTCCTGCTCTCCACCACTGCGCTGATCCAGGAGCCCGGTCTCTATAAGAAGCTGCCGTACACGGCGGTAAAGGACTTCACGCCGGTGGCCCAGGTGGCCACCTCTACCAACTTCCTCGTAGTGCCCGCATCGTCGCCGGCCAACACGCTCAAGGAATTCATCACCTATGCCAGGGGCCACCAAGGGCGCCTCAGCTATGGGTCGAACGGCAACGGCGGCTCCTCGCACCTGCACGGCTCACTGTTCAATTCGGTCAACAAGCTCGAGATGGTCCATGTACCGTTCGCGGGCTCCGCACCGTTGCTGACGGCGTTGCTGGGCCAACAGGTCGACGCTGCGTTCGTCGACATTTCGCCACTGCGCGCGCAGCTCAACAGCGGCAAGCTGAAGGTACTTGCCGGCACCGGGCCGAAGCGCTCGGCGCTGCTGCCGAATGTGCCGACTATGAGCGAGGAAGGCATCGCGGGCTTCGAGCCCGTGGGCTGGTTCGGCATGTTTGTGCCATCCGGTGTGCCCGCGCCCATCCGCAAGACGATTTCCGATGCGGTGGTGGATGCGCTGAAGACCCCTGAGATCGTCAAGCGATTCGAGGAACTGGGGCTGTCGCCCGCACAGGTGGCCCCCGATGCCTTTGCCGAACGCATGCGCGAAGACACCCCTAAATGGGAACAGATGATCAAGGCTGGAAACGTAACGGTGGAATGACATGCAACTCTCTCCTGAACTCACACACGGCGGCACGATTGCAGACCTCGTGATCTCCGCAATCGAGCGGTTTCCCGAGCGCACGGCGTTTGCCAACGACGATGCCACGGTCAGCTACGCGGCACTGGGCCAGCGCATCAGCCAAATCGCGCAGCACTTTGACAGCCTGGGCCTGAAGCCCGGCGACACAGTGGCCCAACTGGCGGTCAACCGGTTCGAGGTGTTTGCGATCGTCGCCGCGGTCTACATGCGCGGCTTGCGCTCAGTCATGCTGCACGCCATGGGCAGCGAGGCTGACCACGAATTTGTTCTCGATGATTGCGATGCCAGCGTGGTGATCGTTGATTCCTATCACCAGGCGCGCGGCCAGGCGCTGCGCAAACGCTGCGGCAAGGTGCGGGCCTGGATGTCGCTGGGTGGGATTTCAGGCTTCGATGCGCTGGAAGACGCGATGAAGGCCTACCGCCCGGCGCCACTCGTGGCCTATGGCGACTCGGAGCTCGTGGTTCGCGTGGCCTATACCGGGGGAACGACCGGCCGTCCCAAGGGCGTGATGCTGTCCAACCGCGCACTGGCGACCAACGTGGTGCTAGACCTGTCTGCCAAGGAATGGCCGGCCGACGTCAAGTACCTCTGCGTGGCGCCAATCTCGCATGGCGCCGGATCGCTGGTGGTGCCCACGCTGATGCGGGGTGGCTGCGTCACGCTCATGCAGGGCTTCTCCGCCGACGGCCTGATCGACACGATCAACAAATACGGCTGCAACGTGACCTGGCTGGTGCCTACCATGCTGTACGCGCTGCTGGATAGCGCGCGCGTGAAAGAGGTCGATTGGTCGAAGTTCCATTCG
Source organism: Cupriavidus sp. PB-02 (assembly GCF_058252315.1). Taxonomy (NCBI): domain Bacteria; kingdom Pseudomonadati; phylum Pseudomonadota; class Betaproteobacteria; order Burkholderiales; family Burkholderiaceae; genus Cupriavidus; species Cupriavidus sp. PB-02. The sequence continues at coordinate 972,612 of NZ_JBXPSX010000003.1, read as the reverse complement.
CTGATCTACAGCGCAGCGCCCACTTCGCCCTCGCGCATCCGGCAGGCGCTGGATCTTCTGGGCCCCATCCTGATCCAGAGCTACGGGCAGACAGAGTCGCCGAACTCGATTCTGATTTTGGGCAAGCACGATCATCCAGGCCTGAGCGACGCGCAACTGGCCTCGGCCGGGCGCCCATATCCGTTGATGCGCGTCTGCCTGCTCGATGCAGACGGTGCAGAGGTGCCGGCCGGCGAGCGCGGCGAGGTCTGCGTGCGCGGGCCGTTGCTGATGTCGGGCTACCTCAACAATCCGACGGAAACGGCATTGACGCTCAAGGACGGCTGGCTCCACACCGGCGATATTGCCTACAAGGACGCTGACGGCCTGTACTACATCGTCGACCGCAAGAAGGACATGATCATCTCGGGCGGGTTCAACGTGTATCCCAAGGAGATCGAGGACGCCATCTGCGCGCATCCGTCGGTGGCCTCGGCAGCCGTGATCGGCATTCCCGACGAAAAATGGGGTGAGTTGGTTATGGCCTATGTGCAACTGAAGGACGGCTGCCAGGTGTCGGAAGACGAGATTGCCGCAACGGTGCGCCAGGCCAAGGGCGCCGTGGCCACGCCCAAGCGGGTGGAAATTATCGACGCGTTGCCGCTCACACCGCTCGGCAAGATCGACAAGAAGGCGCTGCGGTCCCGCCACTGGAACGCCGACCAGCGATCTGTCCATTGAAGAGTCCTGCCATGAACGAAACCCAAGCCTATATCTGCGGCGCCTACGAGCACCCGACGCGGCACGCGCCGGACAAGTCCGTCGCCCAACTCCACGCCGAATGCGCCAAGGGGGCGCTGGCCGATGCGGGGCTCACCCTTGCCGATGTCGACGGCTATTTTTGCGCGGGCGATGTGCCGGGCGGCACGCCGCTGCTGATGGCCGACTACCTGAACCTGCGGTTGCGCTGGCTCGACAGCACCGAGCTTGGCGGATGCTCCTACATCTCTCTGGTGTCGCACGCCACCGCCGCCATCGCGGCGGGTAAGTGTTCGGTGGCACTGATCACCATGGCAGGGCGCCCGCGCAGCACCGGCCAGTCGGTAGGCATCAAACCACGCGCATTGAGCCCGGACCGGCCTGAAGCAGTCTGGGACAGCCCGAGCCAATGGACCATCGCCACGATTTACGGTATGGCAGCGCAGCGCCATATGCACGAGTTCGGCACTACGGCGGAGCAGATGGCGTGGGTCAAGGTGGCCGCATCGACCCATGCGCAGCACAACCCGCAGGCCTTCCTGCCGAAGCTTGTCACGGTAGAAGACGTATTGGGGTCGGGCGTCATTGCCGATCCGCTGCACAAGATGGACTGCTGCGTGGTCACCGACGGCGGCGGGGCGCTCGTAGTAACCAGCGCGGCCGTGGCGCGTTCGCTCAAGCGGCCCCTGGTCAAGGTGCTGGGCACCGGCGAAACCGTGCACACCAATCAGGGGGGCATGGTGGACTTGACCGTCACGGGCGCCACGAAGGCGGGCACGGAAGCCTTCGCACAGGCAGGGCTCGGGCCGAAGGACATCCAGTACGCGTCCATTTACGACAATTTCACCATCATGGTGATCCTGCAACTGGAAGACCTCGGCTTTTGCAAGAAGGGGCAGGGTGGCGCGTTCGTGGCCGACGGCAACCTGATCTCCGGCAAGGGCCAGTTGCCGTGGAACACCGACGGCGGCGGCCTGTGCAACAACCATCCGCAGAATCGCGGCGGCGTCACCAAAGTCATCGAGGCCGTCAGGCAATTGCGAGGCGAAGCCCACCCGAAGGTGCAGGTTCCGGACTGTTCCATCGCGATGGCAAGCGGGCCCGGCCTCGTGCTCGGCGGCGGCCATGCGTACTCCGCGCTGATTCTGGAAAGGGAGTGACAACATGACACAGAAATCGTTTCTGGAAGATCCGTACGTGGCCGCCAACCCCGAGAGCCTGCCATTCTGGCGCGCGGCCGAGGAAGGCGTGCTGCTTGGCAAGTCTTGCAGCGACTGCGGCAAGGTGCACTGGTACCCGCGCGAGATCTGCCCGTTCTGCGGCAGCGACCAGACGGAATGGAAGCCGCTCAGCGGGCGCGGCACAGTCTACGCGTTCTCCACGTTGCGGCGCGCCGCGCAGCCCTATACGGTGGCGTACGTGCAATTGGCGGAAGGCCCCACCATGCTGACCAACCTAGTCGAGATCGACGATGACGACATGCAGGTCGGCATGCCGGTCCGGGTGGTTTTCCGGCGCACCGACGAAGGCCGTAACGCCCCCAGCTTTACGGCGGAGGTGGCACGATGAATCAACCGTTCTCGAATACGTCAGCGCTCGTCACGGGCGGCGCCTCGGGCCTCGGCCTGGCCACGGCCACCGCATTGGTCAAGCGCGGCGCGCATGTCGTCATCCTGGACCTGCCGTCATCGCGCGGGGCCGAGGTGTGCTACCAACTCGGGGCGACCGCCTGCTTCGTCCCCGGCAATGTGCTGGACGAAGACGACGTGCACCGCGCCCTAACGCGAGCGGGCGACGCCGCGCCGTTTCGCTGGCTGGTGCATTGCGCCGGACGTGGCGCACCGGTCCGCGTGGTGGAGAAGGATGGCGCGCCCGGTTCCCTGTCCAGCTTTGCCGAAGTGATACAACTGAACGTCATTGGTACCTTCAATGTATTGCGCCTGGCGGCGGCGCAGATGGCACAGACCCCGCCTCACAACGAGAGCGGCGAACGCGGCGCGTGCGTGCTGACTGCGTCTGTCGCGGCTTTCGAGGGCCAGATCGGGCAGATACCCTATAGCGCCGGCAAGGCCGCCATCGTGGGCATGACGCTCGTGGCGGCGCGCGATCTTGCGCAACGCGGCATTCGCGTCAATACGATTGCGCCAGGGCTCTTCGATACGCCGCTGCTCGCTCGGGTGCCGGAGAAGGTGAAAGCGGGGCTGGCCGCATCCGTGCCGTTTCCCGCGAGGCTGGGGCAGCCCGGTGAGTTTGCGAAGCTGGCGATACAGTTGCTGGAGAACGAGATGCTGAACGGCGAGACTATCCGGCTGGATGGGGCCATCCGCATGCAGCCCCGCTAAGTGAGGGAGAGAGATATGGAAACAGGTTTCCCGATGCCGCTGCGCCTCGACGGTCGGCATGTGTTCGTTGCGGGTGGCGGTTCGGTCGGACCCGGTTGGAGCATCGGACGCGCTGCGTCGGTACTATACGCGCGGCTTGGCGCCAGCGTATCGGTCGCTGACCGCGACGAAGCCTCCGCCCGCGAGACATTGCGGCTGATCGAGGAGGAGGGCGGTCGCGCGGTTGCCCTTTTTGGTGACGTGACGCTCGAGCAGGATGTCGGGCGGCTCTTTGACGAGGCGCGCGATGCATTCGGGCCGGTGGACGTGCTGCACTACAACGTCGGCATCGGCAAGGTAGGTGGCGCCATGGAAACGAGCGCGGCCGACATGGCGCGCATAAACGGTACCAATGTCGGCGGCCTGCTGCTGTGCGTACAAGCGGTGCTTCCAGGCATGAAGGAGCGGCATCGCGGCGCAATCGTCGCCATCTCGTCCATCGCGGGTCATCGCTATCTCGGCTATTCCCACCTTGCGTATGGCGTGACGAAGGCCGCCACGGAGCAGTACATCCGCCTGGTAGCCCACGAATACGCGGCCGACGGCATCCGCGCCAACACAGTGGTGCCCGGATTGATCGACACCCCGCGGATTGCCAGCACAGTGGCAAAGATGTACGACGCGGAGGATTTCGATCGAGCCAGGCAGGAGCGTGCGCGTCAGGTGCCAGTGGGCCGCATGGGCACCCCATGGGACGTGTCTCACGCATGCGCTTTCCTCGTATCGGACGCCGCCGCCTACATCACCGGCACCGAGTTGATGGTCGACGGTGGTATCACCGGAAAATTCATCTGAGATATGGCAACACGGCACCAAGAGGGCACTGTGCTGGTGACTGGCGGCTCGAACGGCATCGGGCGGGCCACCGTCGAGCGGCTCCTTGTCGATGGCTATGATGTCATCAACATGGACATAGCGCGTCCCACCCAAGCGCTGCCACGCGAGACCTATGTGGAGGCGGATCTCGCAAATGAGGCTGCACTCCACGAGGCGCTGGTCAAGGCTACGTCTGGCCGGAGCATCACGCGCCTGGTGAACAACGCGGGTATTGTTCGGCCTGCCGCCATCGATCTGGTCACGACGTCGGATCTTCAGGCGGCGGTCGCGGTGAATCTAGCCGCCGTGATCGCCTGCGTGCAAGCGGTGCTGCCGGCCATGCGCGAGGCGAAGTTCGGCCGAATCGTCAATATCTCGAGCCGCGCCGCGCTGGGAAAGAGCGAACGCATTGCCTATTCGGCCACCAAGGCCGGCTTGCACGGACTGACGCGGACGCTGGCGCTGGAACTGGCCGCCGAAGGCATCACGGCAAACGCGATTGGACCGGGACCGATCGCCACCGAGTTGTTCCAGTGTGTCAATCCACCGGGTGCGCCCGCGACGACGCGCATCATCGACGCGATTCCCGTGCGCCGCATGGGTGACCCGGCAGAGGTGGCGCATATGGTGAGCGGACTGCTCGACGCGCGCGCCGGCTTCACGACCGGGCAGGTGATTTATGTATGCGGTGGAATGACAGTAGGACTGACAACATGACGACAACGGGAAAACTCGACAGCAAGGTGGCATTGATCACAGGTTCCGGTCGCGGCGTGTGGCAAGCGCTGGCGCTCAAGCTGGCCGGCAAAGGGGCGAGGCTGGTTATCAACGACCTGGACGCCGAACCTGCCCACGAGACCGTGGCGATGATAGAAGCGCGTGGCAGTCAGGCCGTCGCCTGCGTGGGTAGTGTCACGGCGCCTGACTTTGCTGAGCGGTTCATCGAGACGGCGATGGCCCGGTATGGTGGTATCGACATCATCGTCAACAATGCCGGCTATACGTGGGACAGCGTGATCCAGAAAATGACGGACGAGCAGTGGCAGGCCATGATCGATTGCCATCTGACCGCGCCGTTCCGCATTTTGCGCGCCGCCTACCCGGTGTTCAGCGCGCAAGCCAAGGCAGATCTGGCAGCCGGCCGGGAAAGTGTTGCGCAAGGTGGTAAACATCTCCTCCAATTCGGGGCTCAACGGTAACGTTGGCCAGGTCAACTACAGCGCGGCCAAAGCAGGGATGGTCGGTCTGACGAAAACCTTGGCCAAGGAATGGGGACGCCTGAAGGTCAACGTCAATTGCGTGGCCTTCGGGCTGGTTACTACGCGGCTGACCGAAGCGAACGCCAAGGCTGGCGCGACCGTGGATATCGAAGGGCGGAAGGTCCGGGTCGGCGTCAATCCCGAGTTGCTGAAGACGTTTACACAGCGCTGTCCGCTGGGTCGCCCTGGCACGGTCGAGGAAGCTGCCGGCGCCATGTATCTGTACTGTGCACCGGAGTCGGACTACATCACAGGGCAGGTGATTTCCGTGTCGGGCGGGGCATGACAACGCGAATTGAGGGCAGTGATTGACCAATTCAGTCGGCAGGTATGAGAATCGCCTCGTGGTCGGCTCGGCTGTCCGCAGCGCCTGACGCGCGAGCGGGGAGTTGTCACTTCTCGGCAAAATCGACTCCAAGCTCCCCCTATGCGGGAATGACCGAAACCAATCGGCTTCGGTCATCTGCCGCTTGCCCGTTGACTGATCCAAACTGGCTGCCGGATACTGCCGCTGCGCTCCCTCCAGACTCCCAAGCAGAGGTGAGCGCTGCGCGCGTGGCCAGGATTCACGTGACGCCGGCCTTGCCAGGGCGCGCAATAAGGTTCGATAACGTTCTGCTTATCGGCAACCCTGGGGGTGATTTTTATTCCACTTTTCGCGTTGCCATTTGATAACTATTATCAAGGACGGTACACTTCATTTCGTGACCGCCCGGACGCCATTGGGCCGGCCCCGTCTGAAGAGGAGCAAATATGATCAGTGCCGACCTTGGACAACAACTCGAGCGCTACGTGACCGAACTTGTCGCCTCGGGCCGCTATGGCTCTAAGAGCGAAGTACTGCGCGAAGGCGTGCGTCTGATTCAGGACCGCGAAGCGCAACTGATGGCGCTGGACGCGGCGCTCGCGCAAAGCCTGGCCGAGGCAGACGCGGGCCGCGGCACCGAAGCAGCCACCGTGTTCGACCGCCTTGAGGCCAAATATCGCGCCGCGGCAGGCAGAACGCCCGGGCACGGTGCATGATCGTCGTTCGCCTGACGCCGCTGGCCGAGGCCGAACTCGAAGCCATCGCCGACTACATTGCCCGCGACAACCCGCGCCGCGCGCTCTCCTTCGTGCAGGAGTTGCGCGACCGGTGCCTGTCGCTCGCAGACATGCCGTTTGCCTTCCCGCTGGTACCCCGCTATGAGGACCGAGGCATCCGGCACCGCGTACACGGCAACTACCAGATCTTCTACCGCGTGTTGGGCGATCCGCCTGCGCGAATCGACGTGCTGCACGTGCTGCACAGCGCCCGCAACTATGCCGCGCTGCTGTTCAACTGAGGCCGCCCGGCCTGAGTACGGCGAACATTTCCCTGTCGCCGGTAACTCGAAGAGGAGCATAGTCATGACTTCAGCAAAATGAATATGCCTCACATGTTGTGCTTCGCGGAGGCTTAGCCGAGAGAGGAATTGTCTACGCACTGCGTAGACATTTGAGGTCGCGTCAGCTTCGCTGACCGACGATTTAGGCAATAAGGTGGAGGGCGGTGCGCCATGATTGACTCTGCCTGGATCGCCCGAAGCGCATGCATGGAACGCAGCGAGAATTGACATAACGCCCGATCTAACCCGTTCGTTCGCCGCGGTCGTCCGGTGCCGCTTCTTCGGGCCGCAATGACGTACCAAAGCGTATCTTGGAGGCTCAGATCATCAAAGCCAAGTCAGATAGCTGGCTTGGCTACGCAGGCTGCCTTAACGCTTCAATGGTGTGGTTAGCACGGTCTCATTCGTGTCCACGACGAACACCGCAAGCAGCTTGGCGGGCTCGGTCTTGCTCGCGTTGGCGCTGACGTCGTGCCGGTCGCCAGGCATTTCGGTGAAGTTCTGCCCCTTCGTGAACGTGCGAAGTGGTCCGCCGTTGAGCTGGTTCAGCACGGCGCCTTCCAGCACTGTTGCGTAAATCATTGCCGACTTGGCGTGGGTATGCGCGGCGTTGACGCCGCCCGGCTCATACTCCACCAGTACGCCCTTGACACTCTTGCCCGGCAAGTTAGGGATTTCCTGCTGGTACACGAGCGTGACTTTCACGCCCGTGGAGGTGGTTGCCAATCCTTGCACTGGCACAGTTGCCTGATGGCCGGAATGGTCTTGGGCGAGGGCTGCCTGCAAGGGCAGGGCGGCCAAGATCATCGACGCGATAAGGAGCTTCATGTTGTGTCTCCGGTGGATGTAGGTATATCGCTCACAGTCGATATCATCAGACGGGTTGTTGGCATTGATACCAAGTGGCGTGTGTAGTCGTGCCAAGTCGAGCGTCGCCGAGGGGCACGAGGGACATCTCGCCGACGGTCCCCCCAAAGTACTTCGCTTCGGGGTCGCGAGCTACCCGGCGTGTGTCACCGCTCATAGCCATGTGGCAGCTGACAATGTCGTCGAACGGTTGACGCTCCGGACCGGCGATTTCGACGATGCCATTGACTGGAGCAGCCACGGCGAGCTCCGCGTGGAAAGTGGCAACATCGTCCGCGGCCGCGCGCTGCCGCCCGGTGGTCTTACTGCTGATCAACCCGGTTCCGCCGATGATCACAATCTTCTGGTTTGCTTGCATGACGTGCTCCACTCTTTGGGGGCTGCGATTGTGCAGGGCCGAGTGAATAGTAGATGAGGAAAAACCGTCATACCTTCCCGAATTTATGGCTTACTCCACATGAGCGCGCGCCAGCCACTGATCGAGACTGGTGCGGCCTATCCGCGCGTCGCCCAGCGGCACGAGCGACAGTTCCTCGACATGGCCGCCGTAATATCGCGCGTCGCGATCTGTCACGACGGTGCGCGCGTCGCCCACCGACTTCAGATAGCGCGAAACGATCTCCGCGAAGGACGCGCGGTCCGGTCCGGCGATGTCGATGGTGCCGTTTAGCGGCGCAGCGAGCGCGACCTGCGCAAGCGCCGCCGCGACGTCATCCGCAGCGATCGGCTGGAACATCCCGTCACCAATGCGCACAGTGCCGCCATCCGTGCCGTAATCCGCGATGCCGCCGATGAATTCCATGAACTGCGTGGCGCGCACGATCGTGTATGGCACACCGGCCGCGTCGATCACCGCTTCCTGTGCAACCTTGGCCGTGAAATACACGTTGTCCGGCATGCGGTCGGTACCGACGATCGACAGCGCGACGTGATGGCGCACGCCCGCGGCCACCTCGGCCTTGCCGAGATTGCGTGCCGAGGTGCGGAAGAAGTCGAGCACCGCCTGTGGCTCCCAAGACGGCGCATTCGTCACATCCACGACGACATCTGCATTCACCAGTGCATGGCTTAGGCCTTCGCCCGTTACCGTGTTGACACCGGTACGCGGCGATGCGGCTACTGCCGTATGGCCCGCCTCATTGAGCAGCGTGACAAGACGTGAGCCGATCAGGCCAGAACCACCGATTACAACGATCTGCATGGCAGATTCTCCATATGAGGGTAGAGGAACGCGCTGCGCACCTGGTGTGGCGGCATCACTTAAAGTGCCTGTCACCGTCGCATCGCATGAGGCCATTGTGGAACAATCATGCCCTATGGATAAGGGCCAAGAATTAACCATTTGACTAGTCCAAGTTCTTTCTGCACCCTTTTGCCCGCGAGACTGTCATGACGGTACGAAACCCCACGTTGGCCATTGAGATCGACCGCCAGAAGCCGTTGCCGATCTATCTGCAGATTTGCGAGCGTTTCAGAACGGCGATCGCGGCGGGACATCTTCGCCCGGGTGATCGGGTGCCGGCGTTGCGCGGCCTCGCCACGCAGTTGAATACGGCGCGAGGCACCGTCGAACTGGCCTATACGATCCTTGTCGACGAGGGCTACCTGCAGATGCGTGGCGCTGCCGGCACGTTTGTATCGCCTTCGCTATCGGAATCCCTGATGCAAGCGGCACCTGCAGGCGGCCGCCAGGATGCCCCTGACGCGCCGACCACTCAGGGTGCGGGCGCAGCGAAGACGCCAGACGCATCACCCAGCGACCAGCCGATGGCACGCCAGTCGGCGATCGCCGTCGCCCTGAGCGGCGAGCCGCGACCCTTGCAGCCAGGGCTGCCGGCGCTTGACGCATTTCCGCGCAAGATATGGAGTCGGCTCGTTTCGCGGCGTGCGCGCAGCGGCGAACGCACTTTGCTTGCCTACCCGGATCCGGTGGGTTATCTGCCGCTGCGCGAACATATCGCCACCTATCTTGGCCTGTCGCGTGGTGTCACATGTCTGCCCGATCAGGTGTTCATTACCAGTGGCTACCGCGCGACGCTCGAACTGGTATTGCGCAGTCTTGCGAGCCCCGGCGACCGCATGTGGTTCGAGGACCCCGGTTATCTGCTTGCGCGCAGCTTCCTGGCCGAGACCGGCGTGCAGCTCGTCCCGGTGCCCATCGATGAAGAAGGCATCGATGTCGAGCGCGGCATCGAACGGGACCCGGAGGCGCGCTTCGCGCTCGTCACGCCATCGCATCAGAGCCCCCTGGGGAACACGCTGTCGCTCGCAAGGCGCATGGCGTTGCTGAGTTGGGCAGAGACAGCGTCTCGCTGGATTATCGAAGACGACTATGACAGCGAGTTCCGCTACCTGGGCCGGCCCTTGCCGGCCTTGAAGAGCCTCGACCGGCATGACCGCGTGCTCTATTGCGGCACGTTCAGCAAGGTGATGTTCCCCGGTCTGCGGCTCGCGTACATGGTGGTGCCGGAGCGCGCGGTCGAGCGTGTTGGACGGGTGGCGTGCAGCATGAATGCCGGCGCGCCAACGCTGTTTCAGGCGGCGTTGGCAGATTTCATTGAACAGGGCCATTTTGCGCGGCATGTGAAGCGGATGCGCACGTTGTATGGACAGCGGCGCCTGTTGATTGCGCAAGCCTTGAAGCAGACGTTTGGCGAACGGCTGACCGTTGAATTGCCGCCCGGCGGAATCCAGTTCTCAGTGCAATTCGCCAAGGCTGCCCATGGTCCGGTCGATGATGTCGCCGTCGCCTCACGTGCCCGCCAGGCGGGACTTGCAGTGCTGCCGCTTTCGATCTGGTATGCGCACGGCCGTATGCGGGACACGCCGCGAGGCCTGGTGATGGGTTTCGCAAACATCACCGATGCGAACGAAGCGGGCCGTCTCGCGCGTACGTTACGGGCATGCCTTGATGGCTGACTTGCGCGCCATGTAGAGGGGTGGCCGGGATTCGCAAATATGTGAGGCTTCGCATATTTGCGAATCCCGGCCGGCCTTCTTTAACATCGGAAACGTAGAGGGCCACACAGAAGCATGGTGGCATGAAAATATACGTCGTGGCGTCATTACTGCAGGCTTTCATGACGAACCGGGTGACAAGGGAGGGAAAATCCTCAAGCGTCGCCCGTTATTTTTTTCGTCGGCTGACCTAGGGTGCGCAAGACCTCTACGGAAGATGTGCTCCCAACCCTAAGGTTGGGCATATTTTCTGGGGTAACGCGAGTGCCAGTGGTAAAACGTTGTGCATCCAACCATTGTCACGGCACAGAGCAGTCCAGACCACAGCCTCACCACGCGTTTGATTGTCTATTTATGCGACCTACTTGCTAGGGCCCGAGAAGGCTAGCAAGAATTCTAGAGGCAGCAAGCGCCCGAAGGTAGTGGCAGCATCGGACCCCGACCCGGGCGATTGCGGTCTACTGTGCGAACGACCGATGCTCGGCCCAAACTGCCCGGCTACGGCGGTTGCGCTGCCCCCATCTCTGGCGAGTCACGGTTTGCCGCAGCGCGCCGGGCCGGAATGGACGTGAGGCGCTGGCATTGCTGGGAGGGCATCGATAGCTTTGATAACGTTGTGCTTGTCGCGCGTCGTCAGTACGTGGAGGCGCGGTGCATGCAGACTTGGACGCCGAACGCCAGGCGCACGGCGCGACCTCAGCTGAGACTAGACGCCGCTGGCCGGCAGCTGGCGGAACTGGGTACCCAATTCTCGGCGGAACTCGAGCGCGCGAGAGAACAGGTGGCCATCGTGCAGGAACGCGCCGAGGCCAGTGAACATTACGCGCTGCGCGAACTGGACCAGGAAAGCACCTTGCTTCGTCCCTGCTTGGATTCGTCAACGACGCGTCCCGTGAGGTCGCGTTGTCCGTCGAGGTCCAGCACGAACTGGACGCTGCACTTGGCAGGATCGTTCGCATCTTTGCGAAGCCGAATCGTCGGTTCAGCGAGCGTCGTTCTGTGGCTGCCGGGGAGCCCATGGCACATGCCGGCGGGGCTGCACATTCCGATCCGCTGCAGGAGGCGCGCGAACGTGGTCACCTGGCAGCCGCACGGGAGTGGGAACAGCCGGAGAACCTGTCTCTTAAGGACGCCGCGCTTTATGCGGGACGTTCGGACCGCGCCATCAACTAGGACCGCCAGGCGGGGCGCCTCTATGCCCTCGTGCTGCCGGGGCGCGAGCGAGGGTTTCACTATCCGTCGTGGCAGTTCCACGTCGATTCCGAGCGGCTGGTCGCTGTGCTTGCACCATTCGTGGCCGCGGGAGCGAGCTGTTGGGTTATCCATAATTTTCTGCATCGCCCGCAAGAAGGCCTGGAGGGACGCACACCGGCGGATTGCATCGCCGACGCAGCGGCCCCGATAGACGCCGTTGTGCGGCTCGTCGACGCACGGTACCGCGACGAGCAGGGCGCCGCATGACCTTTAGCGCAGAAGAATTGGGTTGTCCGCTGCCGCCCGCCGGCCGACCTGGCCGACCGTCGGCTTGCCACAAAGATGCTCGATCTCGAGAGGGTAGCGCTCTGGCGGATCCATCGCGCGCACCTGGATCCTATTTACTACAACCGCCGCGCGCCGGGCGTGACCCATTACCGGTTCGATGCGGCAGGTGGCGAGTTCGGCGTCCTCTATGCAGCCCCCAGCTTTGCCGCGTGCATGGCCGAAGCGGTCATTCGGGAGCGCTTCCAGGGACAACGTCTGCCGCTAATGCTCGATGAGCATGAACTGAGCAGCCGATGCGTTTGCAGGCTCGCCTTGGCCGATCGCCGGCCTCTCGTGCTCGCTGATCTTACCGGTGCGCTGACTGCCCTTGGCATGGACGCTCGAGTGTTTTCGGTCACCGACTACCTTGGCCCGAACCTGTGGAGTTCGGCATTGCATGCGGCATTTCCTCGGATCGACGGCTTGTATTTTCAGTCGCGCCTGGCGGGTGAGCCCAGCGTCGCGATCTTCGATGACCGTGCCCAACTGGTGCCAGCAGGTATGCCAACTCCGCTGTTCGACTTTCCCGAATTGGGCCCCTATCTGACAGCCAATCAAATTGGCCTAGCGCCAACCGACGACGATTGGACGTCGAACGCCTAGCGCGGTCAGGCGACGTACAGCGCGACACTGGAGCCGGGCGGCGGTCTGACTGGGTCCTCGCGGTTTTCGTCATGCAACACCGGAGTTTAGACATAATTGCCGGGTATGTCTCATGAACGGTCGGCGGCATCGCCGACCTTGGGCCCCGGCGAGAGGTCTTCATCACCGGAGGGGCAGCGCGGCGCGGCACGCCCAAGGGATCTCCGCCTCTATCCGGTCGTCTCTTCCCGACCCGAAGCGGTCAGTTGCAACTCTCAAAAGCGGACGTTCGCAAGCCGGTGCTACCAGACTCTTGATTCGTAGCTGGTAGGAGGCCGGCCGTGAATCCTTTCGAAGGCAAGCAAGATGTCAGCTTTTGAAAACGGGATGCCATGGGCCAATAATTCTATGTAAGGAATAAGCCAATCCGCCCCGGTAATCTCGAAGTGCTCCTTCCATTTTTCCTCTAGCGCTTCGGCGGCAGACACCACACATCCGGCGGCGCCATGACCAACGCCCTCGCTGAATGCTATTGGATGCGGGACACTAACTCAAAGCACACAGCGATGTCGTAAGGCCAAGGGAAATTACCTGCGTTAGCTAGCGGCTTGGTTCCGTGCGCGAGATCAAAATAAAGCGCCATAGTCCTCCTTATCTCAGCCTTCGACGAATCTACCGCGCCTCTCCAGCGCAAATCCAACGACCGAGATAAAGTCAAATCTGGTGTATGAAGGTTGATCGTGGCCGGTCGTCAGGCGGCGAGTTTCTGCTGAACCGGCGGATTGTCTTGCGCCGGGGCACCGTCCTTGAAGGGGACGCCCTTCAAGAGCAGTTCGATGTGTTCGGCACCTTTGATGCGGCGCCATGTTTTCTCGGCTTCCTCGATCAGCTTGAAGGCCAGGCCAAGGAAAGTCGCTCGTGACACGCAATTGCGCGTGCGCGTCGTGCGGTGACGCACGGTCGCGAAGGTCGACTCAATCGCGTTGGTCGTGCGGATGTGCTGCCAGTGCTCGGCCGGGAAGTCGTAGAAGGTCAGCAGGCTGTCTCGGTCCTTGGTGAGCACGCCGGTGGCCTTGGGGTACTTGGCGCCGTAGATCGTCGCAAAGCGATCGAAGGCAGCATAGGCATCTGCCCTGGTGGCCGCCATCCAAATCGCCTGCAGATCTGCCTTGGCGCGGCCGTGCTGGGACTTGGGCAAGGCGTTCAGGACATTGCCCATCTTGTGGAACCAGCAACGCTGGGCGCGCGTGGCCGGGAACACCTCCTCCAGGGCAGCCCAGAATCCCATGGCGCCATCGCCGACCGCCGCCAGCGGGCCAGCCTGCAGGCCGCGGGATTTCAGGTCCAACAGTACTTCCACCCACGATGCCTTCGATTCCCGATAGCCGTCACCGATCGCCACGCGCTCCTTCCTGCCGTCTGGCGTAACGCCGATGATGACCAGCAGGCATTGCCCGTCCGATCCCTCGCTACGCAGACCCGTGTGGATGCCGTCCACCCACCAATACACATGGCGCGCCGCCGACAGATCACGCTGATTCCAGCTCGCATGCTCGTCTGCCCACTGCGCCTTCAATCGGCTCACCACGTTGGCCGATAGCCCTTTGGCATCCTCACCAAGCAGCACCGACAACGCCTCGCTCATGTCGCCTGTCGATACTCCCTTCAGATACAGCCAGGGCAGCGCTGCACTCACCCGCGGCGACTTCCTCACATACGGCGGCACGATCGCCGAGTTGAACTTCACGCCAGACCCGGACCGATCGCGCACCTTGGGCACCTTCACGGCAATCGGGCCGGCCCCCGTCAGCACCTCGCGCTCCGGGAGGTAGCCATTGCGAACCACGGCGCGCTGCCCGCTCAACGTCTTGACATTACTGAACTGCTCAAGCAGCTCTGCCAGCTCCACTTCAATCGCCTCCTGGATGACCCGCCGAGCCCCGCGCCTGATCAGCTCCTCGAGCCCAAGCCCGATTTCCGATAGACCGACTGCTTCTTTCCCTTTATCCTTGCTCATGGTGGACCTTTCTTGTGCTGGTTTCCGATCTCGACAATCAGATTCTCAGCGGAAAGCTCCACCGCCCTCTACTCCGCGCCTCAAATTCCCCGCCCGTACACCAGTTTCGACTTTAGCTCCAACGACCCTTCCTGGCCGGCTAGTGCCTGACGTATCGCCCGAGAGCGGCCACTGATAGCGGCATGCATGCGACGATCTTGCCGAAAAGGCGCGGCCCTGTCGCTAACGGGTATCAGCGATGTAGCCGCGTTTTTCGACGAAACTGCACTCTTGCTGATCAAGCGGCTGAAATTCCGGCAAGGCCTGCGTTGACGCAAAGTGTCAGATTTAATACGGACTGAGCCGAAGTGACGCTTTTATTGAGCTAGGAGTGGAAGCAACACTGTCACTTAAACCATTATAATTCAACTATGTTTTAGCAGATGATGATGGCACAGGCAGTGCCCCCTCGATAATCTTCAAGGCGTGCTCAAGCGCTTTGCGCGGCGGGCATTTTGGGCACTCATCCAAGGTCGTCGCCATGCTCTGCAATGCGATCTCGCGACACTGTGCTTGCATTTGAACGACGTCAACATTGTGGCAATGACTGAGAGAGGCGAGGCGCTCTAGCTCAAGCTGATCCAGCCATTTTTCCGTACCCCTCGGGTCGGTCTTTTGCATCGCCAGCGCGGGCACCTCTTGCGGAAACCATACCTGGGTGGTGAGTACGTCGTACACGGGGGAGAGCCGCGGGCGCATGACATCGTCATAGACCAAACCAAAGTTTTTTAGATGTGCATCGCCGTTGCGTAGTGCGTCGTTCATCATGACCAGTTTCAGCATGGCCACGAGATCTGTCGCCTGGTCGTCTGGATGTACGAAGAAGCGGATCATCTCAAACAGGTGTTCAATCGATCCGTTATATTTCCCACTACGAAACAAGCCCGACAGCGCACATGCATCTTCGAATCCGCGACGTGATCCGTCAGGGGCGATATCAAATCGGCTCATCGTCAGTGACGTGCGATCCGGGCTTAATTCAATCGCAGGAACGTCTAGTCCCGCTGCCGAGCATGCTTTCAAGCATGCATACTCAACCAAACTCGCGCCAACATAATGGGGCGAGTCGAATTTAACGATGGAGCCGTGCGCGGCGACAGTCCCGGGGCGAGTCTTTTCCGTCTGGAATGTCGACATCTTGGGCATGACGCCGGACACGCCAAACATCTCCGGAGATGTCTTCAGAATTTCGATCAGCCGCTGTGCCGCACCCTCAGTTCTGGCGGCATCCAGAATGTTTTGTTGAAGTGTGGCGTCTGGGTCCAGCGGGCCGCCGAAGGTAGTGCGGCCGATAGTGTGACGACCGACAAGACGGAGCAGCGACATATCGTTATCAACGTCGATATGCTTGGCGAAGCGGGTTCTAATGGCTTCCAGCACGATGCCTTCGGGCAGGGATATCTGAAAGGGTGGGGGCACCCCGTTGAAACCAAGATACTCTTCCGCTGGCGCGCTCGGCGGCATCAGTAACGAGACTGTCATTTGATCCGGGACATCCGGAAGGTAACGGAAATCAATCAGGCCTGTCTCGATGTCTTCACTGAGCAAGCCGACAGGATAGTCCGAAACGAAAACCTCGAGTTCGCTACTCATTGAGATACTTTGTGCAAGAGATTCGTCTGGAGCATTGCCTGGCGCTCCCGCTCCGCTCGCATCATTTCCCTGAGCGTTGGGCGACGCCTTACGTTGCTTTCCGGGTAGGAAACTGGGGCGGTAAAGGACGCCGATCCCACGCGCTGCCGGCTGGGTAATTTCGCCTGGAGCATTGCCTGGCGCTCCCGCTCCGCTCGCATCATTTCCCTGAGCATGGGGCGACGTGGTGGCGTGACGATCGCCGGGTCTGGTTGAGGGTTAAGGTTCACGCCGACCGCAGCCGCCATCAGGAGCAGATTCAATGTCGAGACGCTTTGGCCGCTCTCGATTGCAATGACGGTTGCCCGAGACACGCCCACTTTCTGGGCGATGTCGGATTGCTTGCTACCTTGTCGCTCGCGCGCGGAGCGCAAGGCTTCCCCGATTCTGCGGCGCATTGCGTCCGCTTTATCATGTAGCTCTCGTCGATGGTCCATTTGACCCCCTTAACCGGGTTGGATTCAGCAAATCTGATGTCAACAATAATTGACATTATAGTCCATGTCAATTTTTTTTGACTTCCGAAACTGAGTTCGCAATTCGAGGCAGGGGCGGCCTAGTGTTGACACCGCTTGGGGCAGCGCAGCCGGCAATTCGCTCGCCGGAAACCGGTCGTTGAGCCGGGGCGAACGACACCTCGGCTATTCGAATTGGATGGCGAGGTCGACCGACCGCTTCTGGCCGGCAAGCGACCTCCGCCAGCGGCGGGCTGGTCGGCTTTTCCCGACCCTTTGCTGCCACTCGACCGAGTCTCCATTCAATGGCCGTTTCCGGGACGGGTCGTCAGTTTCGTAGACGGCTTTGTTCGCGCCTCCACAAGCGCCTCGATAGCACGGATTCCAGCATCCATTTTCGCTGCCGCTGAAGTGTTGGCAGAATGAACGACGATGCGCGGAGGCACGAATCCACGAAGCGCGACAGCCTCTTCGACCAGATAATGACGTCATAGCCCGTCCCACGCCGGTCGTCGCCTAGATCGAGTTCGAAAAGACGCAACGAGCTTAGGACGGTGTCCACAGGATTAGCAGCAGCCCAATGTCAGTAGTCCTCGATATGCCTGACAGCTCAGTGAACCAGACGGTCAACCTGCGCTTGCACGCGCGGGCCGATCAGGAGGATGGCGGGAATGACGGTGACGTATCCGATGCCCCAGGAGCGCAGCCACGTCAGGGCGAATTCTTTCGAGAACCCAAGATTGAGAGCGAGAAGGACGAAAGAAGTGATCCCTGTCGTCACGATGCCCATCGAGAGCGCGAAGGCGACTTTCCGTTTCAGTTGCGTGTGCATAACACTTTGCTGGGATTCGGTGAATGGCCGACCAGGGCAGGCATCGAAGAATTAACAGGAGCGGCCGCCTGGCGCCGCGTCGGCCACAGTTCCTTTCCCCCGACGGACGCCTCGCACACGATTCCCCATGGCAGTCAGCCTTGCCTGCCTCGCAGTCGCTTGGCAAACGGGCCTCGGTGCTGCACGGCGGCGCCACCGAGGATCGTGCCATTGCGCGCGATCTCCGTCAGGCGCTCGCCGTCAGACAGCGGTCTGAGATTGGTCACGCACGGCTTTCCAGTGCGCCAGAGACGCTCCCAGTAGCACGATGGAGGCGGCCAGCAGCACCAGGTCCTTCAGCAGAAACTGACCGATCGGTGCGGAGATCGCGGGAAATCCACCGGCCGTCGGCTCCGCCACCCCAGGGGTGGTGAGAAAGAACGTCAGCGTAATCGCGTAGGTCGCGCACGACATTGCCGCACCGAGCACGGATACCCCGCGGTGGAAGGCACCGGCGGCCAGTGTGGCGGCAGTGGCAAGCTCCAGCGCGCCAATGACGCCGCTGGCGCCACGCACGCCGAACGCGCTGTGAAGCCAACTCATGATGGGGCTATGTTCGATAAACGGCGCAATACCCTGCGCTTCGTAGAGGGTGAACTTCATCCCCCCAAACCAAAGGAAGACGACGACCAAAGACCAGCGCAACAAGGCCGTATGGTCATGGATAGCCGCATTGGGCTGCGCCGTGGCGAGGGAAACGATTGGTTTCATGTTTAGCTCCTGAACAGATAGGTGGTGTGCGTCATAGCGGCGCGTGTACGTCACCGCGGCGCCGATGGCGGGTTCGATGAGCCGCGCCTCGGTGGACCCCCGTGGGGGGAACGCGAAGGGGGCGCCCCGCCCCCCGGTGCCACGCCTTACGCGACGGCTGGGAAATCCAGTGTCGTGTCGTTGACGCGATTCACCATGTTCGTGAAGAGGATCGCGCTTACCGCCTGGATCGCCTCGACGATCTGCACGTCGCTGTAGCCGGCCACGCGCACCGCCTCCAGGCTGGCCGCCGGCAACGTGCCGCGGGTGCTGACCACTTCCACCACAAAGCGCGTCAGCGCGTCGATCTTCGCATCGTCCGGATAGCTGCCCCGGCGCAGTTGGCGCGTCTGCGCTTCCGTATAGCCAGCCATCTTGCCCGTCAACGAGTGCGCGGCCACACAGTAGTCACAGCCGCTGTGCTCGCTCACCGAGAGGTTGATCGCTTCCAGTTCGAGGGCGGACAGCGCACCGCCCTTCAGCACCTGGTCGGCTTGCAGGGCTAACGCCAGCGCGGCGGGGGCATTGCTGCCGATGGTGGCATAGGTATTGGGCACCTTGCCGACGGCCTTGCGGATGACGCCGAACAGTTCGGCGGCCTGGCCGGTGGCTTGCGCGACGGGGGTGGTATGCAGGCGGGTGGTCATGATCGATCTCCAGTTCATTCAAGGGTTTAGGGGAATCACCTAGGTTGATGTACGGCGCTTCCTTGGACTTCATGGTAGGTGTGACGACGATCCAGAAGGATTACAATTAGCGCATCTTTTTGCTCGATCGTCTCAGACCATGGACAGCCTTAGTGAACTGGTCCGCCTGCTGGCGCCCTCCGGCACGGTCGACGTGCATTGCCGCGTGGCCGGCGCCTGGTCCGAGCACAATGCGCAGGCCGCGCCCGGCCACGTGCCATACCACGTGATCCTCGACGGCCGTGCGGAGATCCTGGTGGGCAAGGAGGTCTTGCGGGTCTCAGCGGGCGATGTCCTGCTGTTCCCGCATGGGGCCGCGCACACCATCGTCGGCCTCAAGGGCAGCGCCCGGCGCGCAGCGGAGTCGCGCCATTTCAACGGCATGATCACGGAGATCACGGTAGCCGGCGCGGCCACGCCGCTGGATATCCTGTGCGGGACATTTGTGCTCGGCAATTCGGCAAACATCCTGCTGCGCACCCTGCCCGAGGTGCTGTGCGTCACGACAGCCGCGCACGCCGCGGACACCGTCAGCCACGATACCGACTGGCTGCGCGGACTCATCGGCATGATGCATGTGGAGACAGACCGGCCCCAGCCGGGCGGCGCCGCCATCATTGCGGACCTGTCCACCGCGCTCTTCACCATCCTGCTGCGCACGCTGATCGCGCGCGGATCGGTGGCACAGGGACTGCTCGCCCTGATGGCGGATGCCCGTATGGTGAAAGCCGTGGATGCCGTGGTGCGCGCCCCGGAGAAGCCATGGAGCTTGGATCGCCTGGCCGCCATTTGCAACGTCTCGCGCGCGACGCTGGCGCGGCGCTTCGCACAGCTGGGAGGCATCACGCCACTGGAACTGGTCACTACGCTGCGCATGGAGCGCGCCGCGCGGCTGTTGCGGCAGGACGAACTGTCAGCCGCCATGGTGGGCGAGCGATGCGGCTACGCCTCGCAGGCTGCGTTTGGCCGCGTGTTCACGCAGCATTTCGGCGTGGGGCCGGGCGCATACCGGCGCCAGCATCGCGAACAGCGCAGCGAGGCCCCTGATACCCCATAGGCCGGCGGCATGTCCAGGGCTTCCCCAGGCACTCGATCGTCAACGCCGTTCGGCGCAGATGCGTGCCTGCACGCCCCGGTTGTTGCTGCGGAAGCCGTGCGCGCCAGGCGATCGAGTCGGGCCGCTTCGCGTGGATGAATCGGCGAACCCTTGAACGAAAAGCGTAACGGGAGCGGAGATCGCGGAGTGATGACGCTCGCCCTGTTGTTGACGATCCGGACATCGAGGTCGAATGCCTCCAACTGGCCGGCTACTGCCGTTGCGTTCGCGCCAGACTCGCCAGCGAAGGTGAGCCGCTGCGCGCGTGGCCAGGATGCCCGTGACGCCGCGTTGTCAGGGCGCGGCGATAAGACAGAGGATTTTTGTGCGTCCAGCGAAGGCTGGCGTATTCAGCGGGAAAGAAAGCCCGCCGGGGTAAGAGTCAGAGCCCCGTAGCTTGGATGGCAGCGTGCTCGGGAAACCGGGACGCTGAAGCCCATCGACAAAGTCGCCCTTGGGGCGATCGCGAGTCAGTAGGCTGTAACGCAAGTAAACGGAGATGTGGCCTCGATAGCTGCTACCCCGGAGGTCGAGCCTTCAAAAATCGGGCGAAGACAACAGCATACGACGCAACCTGACTGATGCGTCGTATGCCTCCGGCGGGGTGAAACCGACGGCATGCTGACAAGGATACGCTGAGCAACTGAGAAGCCCTCCTCGCCCCGGTGCGAAATCGCCGGAGCAAGGTAGGCCCTATAACCGGCGAACCCGGGAAGTGGGTCGAAGGCGAGAGGGTGGCGGATGGGTCCGTAGTAGCTGTGAAGCCGGGTAACGCCGGTGGAGCGAAGGGGCCCTGCTGTTTGTAATGTCCTCGACAACATGGGAGGCAAGGACGAGATGACAAAAGCGTCCAGCAGTTTGCAGGACCTGAGGCGGGGAATATACGTCAAGGCGAAGGCTGAACCGTCTTGGCGTTTCTGGGGGCTGTACGTCCATGTCTGCAAGATGGAAACGCTGCGCGAAGCGTACGCGCTGGCCAGAAAGAACAACGGGGCTCCGGGTATAGATGGAGTAACGTTTGAGGTCATCGAGACGCAAGGCGTGGAGTCATTCCTTGAGCAGATACAGGGCGAACTGATCGAGCGCACCTACGTACCGCTACGGGCGCGGCGGCAGGAGATACCGAAGGACGGGGGCAAGGTCCGTGTCCTTTCGATTCCTGCTATCCGCGACCGCGTGGTGCAAGGCGCGCTGAAGCTCATCCTGGAACCGATCTTCGAAGCAGACTTCCAACCGGGGTCGTACGGTTATCGTCCGAAGCGCACTGCACAGGAAGCGGTGCATCGGGTGGCGACGGCGATCGTTCAGAAAGACCCGCATATAGATTTGGATCTGCGCGCCTACTTTGACACCGTGCGGCATCATTTGCTGCTGGACAAGGTGGCTCGCCGAGTCAACGACGATGCGGTCATGCGTTTGCTGAAGTTGATGCTGACGTCATCGGGAAAGCAAGGCGTACCACAAGGCGGTGTCATCTCACCCCTGCTCAGCAATATCTACCTCACCGAGGTGGATCGTATGCTAGAGAGGGCGAAGGGAGTAACTCGCAGTGGGAAGTACACGTACGTCGAGTATGCCCGTTTTGCTGACGATCTTGTTGTGCTCATCGATGCCCATCCGCGCCATGCGTGGCTGCTGGGGGCGGTAAGCCGACGGCTTCGGGAAGAGTTTGCCAAGTTACAGGTCGAGGTGAATGACGAGAAGAGTCGCACGGTGGATCTGGACTGCGGTGAAAGCTTTGGCTTTCTTGGCTTCGACTTCCGTCGACGTCGCAATGCGAAGAGAAAAGTGTGGCGAGCGCACTATACGCCAAAGTTGAAGAAGAGGACGGCGTTGCTGCGCAAACTCAAGGAAGTGTTCAGGCGATACCGGTCGCAGCCAGTAGGTCGGGTGGTACAACTGATCAATCCGGTGCTGCGCGGCTGGGTAAATTACTTCGCCATTGGGCACTCCACGGAGTGCTTCAGCTTCATCAAGGACTGGGTGGAAAAGAAGGTCAGGCGCCATCTGATGCGCTCCCGGAAGCGTCGGGGTTTCGGCTGGAAGCGGTGGAGTAAGCGCTGGTTGTATGACGAACTGAAGCTGTTCAACAGCTATCGGATACGTCGTGGCCCGGCGACGAAAGCGGCACCAGCATGATAGGTCCCATAAATCCTGACATGAAGCAAACAGGAGAGCGTAGTGCGGGAAAACCGAAAGCGATGGGGAGACCACCGGAGCCTACCGTGCGCGCGCCAGTTCTCGACCCTACAGTTGCAGTGCTTTGTAATTCTCTTGCATTCTGTACTCTCCCAGGCGCGACCGCAGCGGCTTTGACCCCCGCAGTTACAACCAGTCGCCCCGAGCGCGCGCAGGCCCTGCAGAACGTGAGACCGACGTTGGCTGGGGACGCGATAGGGCACGATAATGTTGTGCTTATTAACCTGAGTCGAAGCCACAAGCTGGGGGCCACGCCCGAAAAAAGGGCGCGTTACTTGGTGCAAGCACCTAGAAACGGGTGAGGCGTCTATTTCGGCACGGCCCGCACAAGGCCGTGGCCGTCGCCAGTAGCCTCTGGCGGCATGATAAAAAAAAGATAGGCGCGAGGATTGAGGGCTACGATCGCACATTCGAGCCGCGCGGCCAGTTCAGCATCAGGCGACTGGGCGGGGGGGCCAGGCAGCAAGAAATCCCGATTAGGGCACGGCGCTCCCACACGAGCCGACCGTCGTCGCCCCCCATGTCACCCCGGTATTCCGGTGAATCCGCCGAGCCAAAGGAGGCCGTTAGCCCGCCGGCGCGGACAGCCCCCGTACCTGAGAAGCCGGAAATCAATAGCTGGACTCTGGATGCCCTCAAGCTAAAAGAGTGGAAGCGATTTGAGCTGCTTTGTGTTGGGTACTACGAGGCGATGGGGTTCGTGGTCAAGACCGTCCCCCATGGGCCTTATTGGTCGCAGGCCGACCGGTTCAAAGCCCAAGTCACGGCGCTCGGCTCGCTACCGCCGAGCAGGCGCATCGGAAATCCGTCAACGACCTGGACACCGTCCAGGCGGAGCTGACCGCGGCGCAGCGCCCGGCCGAGCGCGCCGAGGCCGAAGCGGCGCTGGTGCGCCAGCTGCTGGCAGAATTGCGAGTGGGGCCACCTGAGCGAAATGGTGGTGGCGGGCGACGGCGCAAGGCCGACGGCCCGGGGCCGACCGAGAAGGAGACTGCGCCAAAGCGGGGGCTGACGGCCGGACCACTGCCGAGAGGCCAATGAGGCACCTACAATGCCTGCATGGCTTCCGATCCTGGGACGAGCAGCCACGTGCTCGTTGTAGGGAGTCTTGAGTTCGGACAATGCCTGATCAGTCCGGCAGTTCACGCGGCTTGCGTGACGCTGGCGGGCCGTCCAATTTTGGAAGCATGCGTTGATGATTTTTGGCTTGCTTCGTCGCGCTGCGTTGGTAAGAAGCCTCCCTGCAGGAATGCGAGGGCGATGCACCCTGCGCGGCCCGGCCAGGCAACGCCAGGCGCTCGAGCAGGACGCGCGACTTGGACCGCAGGCAAAAGAAAGCCCGCTTCAAGGGCGGGCAGGAATCCCTTCGGAGCAAGGGAGGAGACGGACGCAGTATAAACCCTTATGAAAACTCTTGCAGATTGCCACGCAGATGGCCGGGGTCCTGGCACGCGGCAACTCGGCAGATGAGTCGGTAATTTCACGATCGCGAAATTATGCACTGGCGGCGACTACGGAAGGTGCTATGAATTGGGCCGCAAAGTAAGCGAGTTGCAAGCCGTTGGGTCTCGTTCGATGCCAAGAACTTCGCTGCGTCGCTGAAGTGGCGAGTTCCGTGATGGCAGCAAGCCGGAGCCGCCTCCTACGGCATGCCCCCGATGACCCGCGTCACGCATCGGATGTGGGTTAGGGGCGACCCCGCAGACGGAAAGGGCTCTCGGCCGCCGTCCGATCGGCTTTTCCCTTCGCTGACGCTCTGCCTCTCGAGCGGGAACGACAGCCGATCCCTTCCCAAAATCAAAGAGGCGCTCCCAGCCATTCTTCATGAGCCCAAGAAGGGGTTACGCCAACATTTGCATAACCCCAATTCTTGTCCAATATTCCTTCCGACGACTAAATGCCGCCATTAGCAGATGTTCAATTTGTCGCCGAGCGCGACATTACACTCAGCACGGCCAGGCTCATGGCGCCTGCCCCGGTCTTGATTGACGGCTCCGGCACCGGTGCAAAGAACGGGGAATGGTTGGCGGGCAAGGTCTTTGCGCCGGGCTTGCGCGAGTCCAGGTAGCGCTGCTTGTCGTAGACCCCGACCGTGAAGTACAGGGACGGCACGCCGACGTTGACGAACTCCGAATAGTCCTCGCTGGCGGTGACAGGCGGCACGCGCGTAACGCCCTCACCGTAGGCGCTGCGCAGCACTGACTCCGTGCTTGCCAGCAGCTTGGCGTCATTCATGACGGCAGCGCCGCCCGCATCGATGCGGACATCAGGTTCGGGCGCGCCAGACATCGTCGCAGCCGCGAGGGCGGTGCGCTTGACGCCGGTCAGCATCTTCTCGCGGACATCCGGCATATAGGACCGGATGGTGCCACGCAGGACCACGTCGTCCGGAATGATGTTCCCGGCGGTGCCACCCTGGATCGCCCCAATCGAGACCACGCCGAATTCCTGCGGATTCTTCTCGCGGCTGACAACGCTCTGCACGTCGACCACGAAGCGCGAGGCCATCATGATCGGGTCAATCGTCTTGTCCGGTCCCGAACCATGTCCCCCGCGGCCCTTGAAGCGGATCTCCAGCGCGTCGGAGTTGGACGTGGCGGCGCCGGGGCTGAGGCCGATGAAGCCCACCGGCTCGGGCACGGCATGCAGCGCGAAGGCATAGTCCGGCTTGCCGAAGCGTTCGAAGATCTTGTCCTTGATCATCGCCACCGCGCCGCCGCCATGTTCCTCGGCCGGCTGTGCCACGAACATCAGCGTACCGTGCCAGCGGTCCTTCAACGACACCAGCGTGCGTGCGGCGCCTACCCAGGTGGTCATATGCAGGTCGTGGCCGCAACTGTGTGCCACTGGCGTGGGCTTGCCTCGCCAGTCGACCGTGACCTTGCTGGCATAGGGAAGGCCGGTTTTTTCCTCCATTGGCAGCGCGTCGAGTTCGGTGCGCACCATGACCGCCGGACCCTTGCCGTTTCGGTAGATCGCGACCACGCCAGTCTTGCCGACGCCCTCAGTCACCTCGAAGCCGAGCTTGCGCATCTCGCGCGCGAGCGTGGCGGCGGTGCGGGTTTCCTGGAAGCTCAGTTCAGGATGGGCGTGGATATCCTTGTAGAGGGCGTCCAGGGACGGGTAGGACGCATCTAGTTGCTGCTCGACGTGACGGCATTGGCGTCAGGCTGGGGCTGGGCTTGCGCGCCGGTGGCGCAAGCGGCCACGAGCGCAAGACAGGCCAGTTGTGTGGCGCGGGGGCGGGGGTTCATGCGGGGTATCTCCTCGTTTATGAATATGCAGCGAAGGTTCAGGCTATTTGACTGCGGGAGCGGAGATCGTGGCACCCGTGCGAATTTCGCTAGTCAGATTGCGCATGGCTTGCCGGATCGCCCGTTCAGACACCGATGTAGCGTTCCGATAGCGAACGATCGGCCGCCAGCAAGGCGGATGGTCCGGTCCAGACCACTTTGCCGCGCTCGATGATGGTGTGGCGGTCCGCCAGTTTCACAAGGCGATCGACATACTTGTCGATGACCAGGATGGCCTGCCCCTGGTCCCGCAATGCGGCCAGGCTGCGCCAGATTTCCTCGCGGACCAGGGGTGCCAGGCCTTCGGTGGCCTCATCAAGGATCAGCAGATGAGGGTTGGTCATCAGGGCGCGGCCTATGGCAAGCATCTGCTGCTCACCACCGGAGAGCTGATTGCCCATGTTGCGGCCCCGCTCCCTGAGGCGCGGGAACATGGCGTACACCCGATCGAGCGTCCATGGCTCCCGGCTGCCGCTCCGGTTGGTGCCGAATGCCAGCAAGTTTTCCTGCACCGACAGGTTCGGGAAGATTCTCCTGCCCTCCGGCACCACCGCCAGGCCCATGCGTGCAACCTTGTCCGGTGCGAGCTGATCGATGCGATGGCCAAGAAAGTGGACCCTTCCGGCGCGGGCCGGAGTCAGCCCGAGCACGCTGCGAACCGTCGTCGTCTTGCCCATGCCGTTGCGGCCAAGCAAGGTTGCCACTTCGCGTGGGCGAATGGACAAATCGATGCCAAAGA
The DNA here is from genome assembly GCF_058252315.1 of Cupriavidus sp. PB-02. NCBI lineage: Bacteria > Pseudomonadati > Pseudomonadota > Betaproteobacteria > Burkholderiales > Burkholderiaceae > Cupriavidus > Cupriavidus sp. PB-02. The sequence goes on along the minus strand of NZ_JBXPSX010000003.1, from coordinate 946,346 downwards.
GTACCTGGCTGCTCCCGTAAGCTGTCTCCAGCTGTTCGACCTCAAGCAACATGCTCATGCTGCGCGCTCCTCCCATTCGTCACCGAGGTAAGCCTTGCGGACTTCAGGATGTGTCTTGATCTCGTCTGGTGTTCCGCTGGCGATCACCTTGCCGAAGACAAGGGTCGAGATCCGATCCGCAATCCGGAAGACCGCATCCATGTCGTGTTCGACAAGCAACAGCGTGGTCATGCCCCGTAGCCCGAGCAGCAGGTCCACCATGCGCTCGGATTCGTCCGGGCCCATGCCCGCCATCGGCTCGTCGAGCAACAGCAGCTTTGGCCGCAGCGCCAGCGCAAGCCCGACTTCGAGCTGGCGCTGTTCGCCGTGCGAGAGCTCGCCGGCGGCACACCGCAATTTTTTCCCCAGGCCAACGCGCTCGGCGACCGCTGCGGCATCTTCCATGCGCGCGCGGTCCTGCGTGGCCGGTTTCCACATGCCAAGCGATCGTCCTTCGCGGCCTTGCACGGCAATGGCGAGGTTCTCGTGCACGGACAGGCGTTTGAAGATGCTGGTGATCTGGTACGAGCGGACCAGCCCACGTCTTGCGCGCCGGTGCATGGGCAGGCCTGTCACGTTCTCGCCGTTGAACAGGATCCGCCCCTCGGTTGGCGCCAGTGCGCCGGAGAGCTGGTGGATCAGCGTCGTCTTGCCCGCGCCATTCGGGCCGATCAGGGCATGAAGTTCGCCCTCGCGGACGTCCAGGCAGGCGCTGTCGGTCGCCACCAGCCCACCGAACCGCTTGACCAGGCGGTCGATCTGGAGCAGCACGTTCATGGACGCTCCTTGTTGCCGAACAGGCTCAGGATTCCGTTGGGTGCCGACAGCACGACGGCCAGCAGCAGCGCGCCCAGGGCAAGCTGCCAATGCTCGGTGTAGCCGGATAGCAGCTCTTCCAGCACCAGGTAGACGGCCGCGCCGACGACGCCACCGTAGACGCGCCCCACGCCGCCGAGAATGACCATCACCATCAGGATGCCCGACTGGGTCCAATGCATCAGCGAGGGGCTGACGAAGCCACTCTGGTTGGCCAGCAGCGCACCCGCGAGCCCCGCAATGGCGCCGGCCAGGGTGAAGGCCATTAGCTTGTGGCGGAAGACGTTGATCCCCAGCGCGTCGCAGCGTGTCTCGTTCTCCCGGATGGCCTGCAGGATGTGTCCAAACTCGGCGTTGGCCAGCCGCTGGATCAGCAGCACCACGGCAAGAAAAAGCGCCAGTACCACGTAGAAGAAGCTCTGGTCGTCCTGGAGGTTGAGCAGGGCGCCGAAGTCCGATCGCCCATCCAGGGGCAGGCCGTCTTCGCCGCCCCATGCCTTCAGCGAAATCACGAGGTAGTACAGCATCTGGGCGAAGGCCAGCGTGATCATGATGAAGTAGACCCCCTGGGTTCTGAGGCTGATCGCCCCGATCAACAGCGCCACCAGGGCGCTCAAGACCATAGCCGCGGGCCAGGCCAGCCACGCCGAGGTGATGCCATTGGCCATCAGCGAAGCGACCAGGTAAGCGCCGATACCGACGAACGCGGCATGGCCAAAACTCACCATGCCACCGAAGCCGAGGATCAGGTTCAAGCTCGTGGCAACCATTGCATAGATGAGAATCCTCGACAGCACGCTAACGTAATACTCGGCGCCGAAATGGCCGGAAATGAGCGGAAAGCACAAGAGCAGCAAGAGCAGCGGCATGCTCCAGCCCGGCTGGAGCGAATGGCTGAGCATGTGCTGCGGCGCGGCCAGTCTCCTGGCGCCTGCGCGAGGGGGTGAAGGGGGATTGGAGATCATTTGAAGCGTCCTGTGTATGAGCCGGGCCATTAGCCGACGGCCGGGAATAGGCCCCTCGGCTTCCAGAACAGGACAGCCGCCATCAACACGTAGATGAGAATGGAAGCGGCTGCGGGTCCCGCGCTGGCGGCCAGGGAGGGGCCGAGCAGGCCACTGAACAGTGATGGGATCAGGGCACGCCCGAGCGTGTCGATCATGCCTACCAGCAATGCGCCGACCAGCGCGCCGCGGATCGAGCCGATGCCGCCGATGACGATGACCACGAATGCCAGGATCAGGATGCTTTCACCCATCCCCACCTGCACGGCTAGCAGCGGCCCCAGCAGTCCCCCGGCCAGCGCGCACAGCGCGGCGCCGCACGCAAACAGCCCTGTGAACAGCCACGACACGCGGGTCCCCATCGCCGTCGCCATTTCCCGGTCCGAGGCGCCGGCCCTGACCTTCATGCCGATGCGGGTCCTGGCAACGAGCAGGTAAAGCGCCAGCGCCACCGCGCATCCGACCGCCACGATCAGCAAGCGGTATGCGGGATAGTAGAAGCCGGGAACGATCTCGATCGGGCCGGCGAGGGCAGCGGGCGGGCTGAAGCTGACGGGTTGCGGACCCCAGATCATCCGGACCGCCTCGTTCGCCATCAGGATGATGGCGAACGTTCCCAGCACCTGGGACAAGTGGTCTCGCTTGTAGAGGCGTCGCAGCACGGTGAACTCCAGTGCGACGCCGACACAGGCCGTAACCAGGATGCCTGACGCAAGCCCTAGCCAGAATGACCCGAGATACTCGGTCAGGGTGGCCACGCAATAGGCGCCGATCATGTAGAGCGAGCCATGCGAGAGGTTGATCATGTCCATGATGCCGAACACCAGCGTCAGCCCGGCGGCCAACAGGAACAGCATCAGGCCAAACTGCAGGCCATTCAGGGCCTGCTCGAACAGGAGCGCGCTCATTGCATCTTGCATTCGGAAACGAAGGCATCGGCATGGGCGGCCAGCGTCTTGCCCACCAGGCGGTTCGCGAGCTTGCCGTCCGGACCGCGCTGCACCTGCCGCATGTAGATATCCTGCACGGGGTACTGGTTGGTGTTGAACCTGAAGTTCCCCCGCACCGAAGCAAACTCCGCGCTCTTCAGGGCTTTGCGGAAGGCGGCTTCGTCCTCCAGCTTGCCTCCGACCTTGCGTACCGCGCTGTCGATCAGCATCGCCGCGTCATAGGCCTGGGCGGCGTACATCGTCGGCATCCGACCGTAGGCCTTCTCGAATCCCGCCACGAAACGCTTGTTGGCAGCATTGTCGAGGTCCGCTGCCCACTGCGAGGCGTTGTACAGGCCAGCCATCGGATCCCCGACGGCGCGGATGGTGTCCTCGTCGCCCGAGAAGCCGGGCGCCAGCACGGCCATCTGCTTGTCCAGGCCCGCCGCGCTGAGCTGCTTGATGAAGTTCACGCCCATGCCGCCCGGGAGAAAGAAGAAGACGGCATCCGGCTTGACCGCGCGGAGCTGGGCCAGCTCCGGGGCGAAATCGATCTGGCCCAGCTTGCTGTACGTCTCGTCTGCGATGGTGCCCTTGTATAGCCGCTTGAAGCCATCCAGCGATTCGCGTCCGCCCGGATAGTTCGGCGCGATCAGCGCAACACGCTTATAGCCCTTCTCGGTGGCAAATTTCCCCATGGCAGCAGGAATGTCTTCGTTCTGCCAGGCGACGGCGAAGAAGCGGGGATCGCACTTCGCCCCGGCATATTCCCGCGGGCCGGTGTTGATGGAAAGGTAGACCGTATCGCTGCGCAGAATCTCGGGTAGCACCGGCAACAGGACGTTGGAGAACACGACGCCGGTAATGAGATTCACCTTGTCGCGCTTGATGAAGCGGTCGATGGCTTTTCGGGCAGCCTGGGGATCCTGCTGGTCGTCGACCACTTCCATGCTCACCGGCAGACCGCCGAGCTTGCCGCCGGCGTGTTGCACGGCCAGCTTGAAACCGTCTCGCACTTCATTTCCGAGGGCGCTGCCTTGGCCGGAAAGGGTGGTCAACAGTCCGATCTTTACGGATTCGGTGGCACTTGCGTGGGGGATCGCCAGGCTGGCGATCAGCGCCGCAGCTGCGAGGGCTGCGCGCTTGCTTAGGGTGGGGGCGGCTTGTCTCATGTCTCGGTCCAGTGAGAGGGACTTCTGTCAGCCGGCCAGAGGCAGCCGGTCTCGTGCAGATTCTGCGCAAACCACTGCCGGGGGACTATCCGAATTTGGCGGATGCAGGCGGCGGCTTGTCCGGATCGTGCAGATCGGCAGCGGCCTGCCATACGCGGACACAAGACTGCGAACGGCGGCTATTTTGCGATCCCGGATGTCACTAGATTGTTGGGCAGAGCCGGAGCGCCAATGCAGTGCCCGGCAAATCGGACAGACGGAGAATTAGTGGACAACACCATCGCATTGCGTGTCGAGCGAATCGACCCCATCACGCCGCGCGTGCGTCGCCTGCTGCTGGTCAGCGACAGCGGGGCGCCGCTGCCGATGTATGAACCAGGTGCCCATATCGAGCTGCATGTGCCCGCCAGCGGCCGCGCGCCGGCAATGCGCCGCGCCTATTCGCTGGTGCGGCCCGCGGATGGGGGCAGGCACTATGAAGTCGCGGTGCAGCTGGAAGAACAAGGCAGCGGCGGCTCACGCTGGGTGCACCAGCTGACGGAAGGGCAGCGGCTGACCGCCTCAGGGCCCTGGAATGAATTTCCCTTGCGCGGCGCGGCGGAGCGGCCGCTTCTCCTCGCAGGTGGCATTGGCATCACGCCGATCCTGAACATGGCCCTGCACTTGCAGCAGCAGGGGCAGGCCTTTGACATGCACTTCGTGGCGCGCGAAGCGTCGCAGGCGGCTTACGCGGCCGAGGTCCAAGCCTTGCCCAATGCGCGTTGCTGGTTCGACGGGGGCGATCCGTCGCAAGGGATTGCGCTGGCGGATGTCATTGGCGTACCCACGCCGGGCCGTCATCTCCACGTGTGCGGGCCCAAAGGTTTCATTGCCGCGGTGCTGGAGACCGCGAATCAACTCGGCTGGGCCGCCGAGACGCTGCATTGCGAGCTGTTCACCGGAGCCCTGGCGTCCGCGGAGGACCGGCCGTTCACGATTGAGCTTTCTGCCAGCGGCGTGAAAGTTGACGTGGCGGTGGGCCAGACCGTCCTGGAGGCCATGGAAGCCGCCGGTCTGGACCCGCTCTTCGATTGTCGCCGCGGTGACTGCGGCATCTGCGTGGCCAAGGTTCTTGGCGGCCAGGCCGACCACCGAGACATCTGCCTGAGCGCCAGGGAGCGCGAGTCCGGCAGTTTCTGCATCTGCGTATCCCGCGCCAAATCCGATCAACTGGTGCTGGACCTCTAGACCCCATAGGAGAATCCGAATGACGCTTTCCAATGAAGCGCTCGCAAAGCTGGTACGGCCAGATAGCGTCCACAAGCGCGTGTACACCGATCCCGAGGTCTTCGCCCTCGAGATGAAACGCATCTATGGCAAGGCCTGGATCTACGTCGGACACGAAAGCCAGGTCCCGAAGTCCGGTGATTACCACACCACCCAGATCGGCGAGCAGGATGTGATCATGGTCCGGGGTGCCGACGGCGCCGTGCACGTGGTGTACAACCGGTGCCCGCACAAGGGCGCGAAGGTGGTCGCCGAAGGCGATGGCAACACCGGCAAGTTCTTCCGTTGCCCGTACCATGCCTGGACCTTCAAGCTGGATGGCAGCCATCTGTCCCTGCCCCTGAAGAATGGCCTGGAAGGGACTTGCTACGATCCTGCCCATCCCGACTTCTCCATGAAGAAGGTGGCACGCGTCGACAGCTACCGCGGCTTTGTGTTCGCCAGCCAGGCGCCGCACGGTCCGAGCCTGCGCACCTTCCTCGGCGGCGTTGCCTCGTCGATCGACAACCTGTGCGACCGCTCGCCCGTCGGTGAAGTGGAGGTCGCGGGGGGCGTGTTCCGCGTCATGCAGCCCTCGAACTGGAAGGTGTTCTACGAGAACCTACATGACACCATGCATGCGCGTGTCACGCACGAATCGTCCTTCCAGGCAGCCCGGGAAGAGGCCGCGGTGCTGGGCGAGATGCCTTTCGAGCTGCTGATCATGGACGGCAACGGCGAGCCGTACGAGTTCTGGGAGAAGCTCGAGCTGCGTGCCTATCACAACGGGCACGGCTACATGGAAGGCATTTTCGACCCTGCCGCCGCGACCCGTGACGCGGTGTCGCGCGCTCACTTCGAGTCGCTGGCCGCCGTGCACGGCGAAGAGCGCGCTCGGGCCATCCTGGGCATGAACCGACACAACACGGTGATCTACGGCAGCGGCTCGCCGCATACCGTCTTCCAGCAGTTCCGCGTGATTCGCCCGATGGCAGTGGATCGCACCCTGGTCGAGATCCAGACCTTCCGCCTCAAGGGCGCGCCGCAGAAGGTGTTCGATCGTGCGCTCACCTACGCGAACCTGATCAACTCACCATCCTCCAACGTCATGCCCGACGATGTGGAGGTGTACAAGCGCTGCCAGGAGGGGAACCAGACCGACGGTGGCGAGTGGGTCAGCCTGCATCGCTATCTCGGTACCGACCAGGTATTGCCCGACGGCATGGTATCGACGAACGGCACCAGCGAACTGCCGATGCGCAACCAGTTCATGGCCTGGCGCCAGTACATGATTGAAGACGAGGCCGTTGTCGCCGAAAACCACGAGGGAGCGAATCGTGCTATTGCTTGATCGCAGTTTTGATGTGTCAGTGGAACCTGTCTCGCGCGCCGCCATGACGCCGGAGGCGAGCAGGGGTGTGGAGCAGTTTCTCTTCCGGGAGGCGCAGTGCCTCGACGATCGCCAGTTCGAGGACTGGCTGGCCTTGTGGGACGAAGATGGCCGCTACTGGGTGCCACGCTTCCATCGGCAATCCAATCCGTTTGAGCAGGTCTCCCTGTTCTGGGAAGACAAGATGCTGCGCGAGGTGCGGGTCCGGCGTGTCTCCAACCCGCGCAACTGGTCGCAGCAGCCGCCTACCCATTGCTCGCATCTTGTCGGCAACGTCACCATCCAGGGGCTGGATGAGGCAGGCCGCCTCATCGTTCGTTCGAGCGTTCACTACACGGAGTGGCGCGGCGACCAGCGCCAGCTTGCGGGCACGGTCCACCACAAGCTCATGGCCACGGATGACGGGGGCTGGCGCATTTACCTCAAGCGCGTCGATCTGGTGAACTGCGACAGCGTCTTCTCGAACCTCGAGGTGTTCATTTGAGCGAGACCGCGACCGCCTTGCTGGCGCTGCACTATCAGAATGACGTGCTGGATGCCGATGGCCGGATCCGCGTCGGGATTGACGACGACGCGAGCCGCGCGGCGCTGGTTGACAGCGCCGCGCGGCTGCTGGCCGCGGCTCGCCGTAGCCAGTGGCCGATCATGCACGTGCGCATTGCGTTCCGGCCTGACTATGGCGATCTGCTGCGCAATATCCCGATCTTCCGCCGCACGGAGGCGATCGGTGCGGTGAAGGACGGGGAGTGGGGCGCAGAGTTCTACGCGCCGTTGTCGCCGCTGGATAGTCCGCGTGAGTTTGTGCTCAAGCACACCAGCATCAGCGCATTCCGCGGCACGCAGCTCGACCAACTGCTCCGGCAGCACGGTGTGGGGCGCGTGGTGGTCGCGGGGGTTGCCACGCACTCGGTGGTTGAAGGCACGGTGCGGGAGGCGGCGGAGCTCGGCTATGAGGTGGTCGTTGTCGCCGACGCCTGCGCGGCGGCCCAACGCGCCACCCATGAAGCTTCGCTGGCCTCCATGGCACTGATGGCTGAGGTGACCACCCTCGGCGATCTGGCCGCAGCAAATGAAAAGGAATCCTCATGAACCAGACCATGAACCGCGAGCGTCGCCGACTGACCGGCAAGGTTGTCCTGGTAACCGGGGGCACGCAGGGCCTGGGGGCCGACATCGCGCGCGAGCTCGCCGCAGCGGGCGCCGCGAAGATCTTCCTGGTGGGCCGCGACAAGGCAGCAGGTGACCAAGTCGCCGCGGCGATCGGAGCCGCGGCATCGGTGATCGAAGCCGATATCACCGAGGACGCGGCGATCGACCTCTGCGTCGAGCAGGCCGCGGCACACGCGGGCCGCATCGATGTGCTGGTGAACTGCGCCGCGGTCTATGACGATGCGGGCCTGGATTCAACCAGGGAGCAATGGCTTGCCACGTTGAACGTGAACCTGGTTTCGGCCGCGATATTCACCCAGAAGGTCGCTCCGCGAATGCCGAGGGGAGGCGTCGTGATCAATATGGCCAGTATCGGAGGGAAGTTCGGCGTGGCCGGGCGTGCGATCTATCCCGCTTCGAAGGCTGCGCTCATCCAGATCACAAAGAACTTCGCCGTGTCACTGGCGCCGTCGGGAATCCGCGTGCTGTCGGTTTCCCCCTCCTGGACGTGGTCACCCATGCTTGGCCGGATGAGTCATGGCTCACAGGAGGTTGCCGACAAAGTCGGGGCATTCGTCCATCCGCTCGGCCGCGTGGGGCGGGGCGAGGAAGTCGGCAGGGCCGTGGCATTCGCTGTCAGCGAGGAAGCATCCTGGATAACCGGCACCGATCTTGCCGTGGATGGCGGCTTTTCCTGTCTCGGTCCCGATCAGGGCATGACCGCGGGGCGCTGGTTCGAGCGGGCTTCGGGGCAATAAGACTGGATGCCACTTCTACGAGCCCACGCGCGGCCACGGCCTGCGGCACGATCCGCTGGCCGCCAGCGTCGGGCCGCGCCGCCATCGTGGACAAGGCGGGCGTGCCGAACCTGGCGCCTTACGTCTTCTTCAACGTCTTCAACTACACACCGCCCCGTGGTGGCCTTCTCCAGCGTCGGCGGCGATACGTGGCTGGTGCTGGGCGAGGAGGTCGGCATGCATATCGACCGTGTCTTCCTGCCCGACGGCGTCTTCGACACCGCGGCGGCACGGCCGATCCTGCGCGGCGGCGGACCGGCCGACTACTACGAGGTCAGCAGGTCGGCACTGTTCCAGATGCGGCGGCGCGCCTGAACGGCACGAAAAATACAAGCGTTGAAACTGCTCACAGCATCAAGAAATGCACCTTGATGTGGGAAAGGAATGCAACGTGAATTCCGGAACAGGCGCGCCAACCCGCTAGGGAATTGCTGATCAATAGCAGCGGCGCTGGAGGTCGACGGATGTTTGGTGCCTGATTTTCACCATGCGGAAGAAGAGAGAGATCTGAGCCTCATTTCGCGCCGCATGCCCCTCATCTCGTGCCCTTTCGGGCTCGATTTGCTTGTTCAAGACGGATTGCTCCCCTGAAACGCCAGCAACGGCTTTTTGGCGATCACCAGATTTGCGAGACCGAACAGGCTGAACATCTGTGCGGTGTTCTTGGCCAAGCCCTTGTAGCGGGTCTTCTTGTGACCAAACAAGTTCTTCACCACGTGAAAGGGATGTTCCACCCGCGCCCGAATCTGGGCCTTCTTGCGCTCCACTGCCTTCGTCAGGTCCTTCCACCGACCTGCCGGCATCTTTTCAACCTTGCTGCGCTTTGCCGCTACGTGCCAGCTTATGTCAGCGCGGATCGTCCCTTGCCCTTGGGCTTGTTTGATCTCATCCCTGCGCTCCACACCTGTGTAACCCGCATCAAGATGCACTTGGCTTTCCTCGCCATGCAGCAGGTGATGGGTGTGAGCGATATCGCTTTCGTTAGCCGCCGTCGTGTGTAAGCTGTGCACCAGTCCCGAGTCGGCGTCGGCGCCGACGTGCGCCTTCATCCCAAAATGCCACTCGTTTCCCTTCTTCGTCTGGTGCATTTCCGGATCGCGCGACTTGTCCTTATTCTTGGTCGAACTCGGTGCCGCGATCAGCGTGGCATCGACCATCGTGCCCTCTCGCATCAGCAGCCCCCGCTCACTGAGCACGGCCTTGACCTCATCGAACATCGCGGCAGTCAACTCGTGCTTCTCGAGCAACCGGCGAAACTTGAGCAGCGTAGTCGCATCCGGCGCCGACTCTTGCGACAGATCCACACCCACGAATTGACGCAACGCCTGGCTGTCGTAGAGGGCGTCTTCCACGGCTTCGTCACTGAGACTGAACCACTGTTGCAGACAGTACATCCGCAACATCCTCTCCACGCCAATCGGCTGCCGCCCAACACGGCCGCTCGTCGGATACAGCGGCTCAATCAACGCGGTCCACCGTGCCCACGGCACGATCCGATCCATCTCACCGAGAAACTTCTCGCGCCGTGTCACGCGCTTCTTCTTCGCGAACTCAACATCGGCAAAGCTCGTTTGTTTCATCCTTGTCTTTGTTTTCAACGCCTTCACCTTCAACGCGCCATGCTTTCCGTCAGATGACCTGTGGGTGAATTGATCAGCATTTCCCTAGCGGAAAGGCCATTGTACGAAGCATGGCACCCATGCATATGTCCAGGGCTCAAACGAATCTGCACGATACGGACAAGCGGTCCGGCTCTGCCGCGAGATTCGGATAGTTCCCCGGCAACAACTTGCAGAGAATGCGTGAGGCCGAATGGATCGTGCCGTCACAGGAAAGCCGTCTCCTGCCGAATCAACGCCGTGGGCAGACCCCGCATCGCCAAGCACAGTTTCGCCCATGGTTGTCCGCTGCTGGCAGCGCAGACGGGATTAGACAAAAGCAATGGAGGAGAAGCCTAATGAAGAAGAGTCTTGTCGCCCTGGCATGCAGCGCCGCGAGCGCCGCCGCGGTGGCGCAGTCGTCGGTTACGCTTTACGGCGTGGTCGATGCCAATATCGAATACAGCAACAACAATCTCGCTGGCGGCCCTGACGGAAAGTCAAAGGTTGCCCTGAGCTCCGGCGGCCTGTCTCCAAGCCGCTGGGGCCTGCGGGGCAGTGAAGATCTCGGTGGCGGAAAGCAGGCGATCTTTGCCCTGGAAAGCGGCTTCAGCGTGGACACTGGCATCTCAACGCAGGGCGGCCGGCTCTTCGGGCGCCAGGCATGGGTCGGCCTTGCCGGAGGCGGCCATCGGGTCACCTTTGGCCGGCAATATTCGACGCTGTTCAGCATCTTCGGGAACTACTCTCCCACGGCATTTGCCACCCTGTACGAGCCCGTGGTCGTCATCGCCGGCCCGCTTCTGCGCGAAGACAATGTGGTCAAGTACCAGGCCGATCTTGGACCCCTGACGGCGGCCGCGCATTGGAGCTTTGGCGAACAACCCGGCACCCTTCAGGGTTCCGCCGCATACGGCGCCGGCTTCGACTATCGCATCGGCAGCTTCGGCGTTGCCGCGGCCTACGACAATGTGAATACCGCCAAGGTCGCGGGCGACTACAACCGCGTCCAGAAAGCCGCGCTTGGCTTGCGCTACCAGATCACGCCAGGCTTGCTGGTGCAGGCCGCCTACCGGTACAACAACAACGGTGTCCGCGCGACCAATACGGCGGCACGCGACGACTTGTGGTGGCTCGGCCTAAACTACCAGGCAACCAGGGCCCTGGCGCTTACCGGGGCGTTCTACTATGACAACCTCAAGGCGCTGTACACCGCTACCGGCCGGACCAATCCGGCCAATCCCTGGCAGGTGACCCTGATCGCAAACTACGCGCTGTCCAAGCGCACCGAAGTCTATGTCAGCTCCGCCTACACCAAGAACGCGTCGCTGAATTTTGAAAGCCTTGGCGGCCCGCTGGGCGCCTATCAGATCGCCCCGAATGAGAGCAGCCAGTTCGGCATGGCTGTCGGCATGCGGCACAGGTTCTGAGGACCGGACTGACGACACCACCGCCCATGAAAGACAGATGGCTTGTCTTTCATGGGCGGTGGTGTCGTTTTTTGAGGGGGTAACATCCAGGCACTGGCGCTGCCGGACACGTATGGAAAATCCGGGCACGCTGGCATCGCTGGCCATACTACGGTGGCTTCAGGCTGGCGCAGGGCCGCGCCAGTCTGATTGCTTCAGCTTTCTGTGGGCCGGAGCTGCCAGTCCTTCAGGAAACCAGGGCAAGTACCCTCAGCGGAGAGCCGGAACCGCCCTGGATCTTCAACGGCGCCGCAATGATCAGCGCCCCCTGGGGAGGCAGTTGGTCGAGATTGGTGAGGCACTGCAGACCCAGTTTATTGGCGCCGTGCATCAGGTTATGGCAAGGGTAGGGCAGCGACCAGGAATACGACTGTCCGGCGTCAGTGTTGATGGTCTCGACGCCAAAGCCGCGAACATTGCGCTCCCGGATCAGCCACTCCACGGCTTCCTGCGACGGGCCGGGCGTATGTGCGCCGTCTTCTCGGATATTCAGGAATACATCGGCGTCCGGCATGCGCTTGTTCCAGTCCGTGCGCAGCAATACCCAGGCGTCCTCGCCGATCCTGCCGTGCCTGGATTCCCATGCCTGGAGAAAGTCGACGGTGAGCAGCCAGTCCGGATCGGCGGAAACCTCCGCGCTGGCGTCGATCACGCAAGCCACGCCGACGAACCGGCGCGGGTCGATCGTATCGACGGCGTTGTGCGGATGGTCCTTGCCCGTAATCCAGTGCACCGGTGCGTCGAGGTGCGTGCCGGTATGCTCGCCGCACGTGAAGTTGTTCCAGTACCAGCCAGGGCCTGCGTCATCATAGCGTGAGATGCGTTCAAGCTTGAAGCCGCTTACCTGCCCGAATTGCGGCGGGAGTTGCAGGGCTGGAAACTCGGGAGAAAGCGTGTGTGTCAGGTCGACGACCCGCAGGGCGCCGTTGCCGACTTCCTGCGCAAACTGGGTCAGTGATACGTTCATGGAGTTGGCTCCTGTCTTGGATAGCAACGGGTTGTGATCAGGCAGCGCCCAGGGCACGGGCAACGTGGAAGCCCGAGGCGCCGCCCAGGCCTGGCCCGGGGTGCGTGGAGGCACCGATATGCCACAGCCGTCCTACGGGCGTGGCGTGGTTGCGCGTGGCACGGGACGGACGCCAGAGGAACGACTGATCCAGGCTGCAATCGCCGCCGTAGGGGTCACCGCCCACCAGATTGACGTTGAGCGCCGCCAGGTCTGCCGGCGACAGTACCGCGCGCCCCAGGATGCTGCGGCCCAAGTTGGGGATGTGGCGGGCCAGCGTGTCGATGATGCGGTCCGCAAAGGCCTCGCGCAGATCCGTCGTCCAGCCGCTGTCGGGTGTGACAGCCAGCTTGCCGGCGGCATCGCCAACCGGATGGCGGGGGCATTCGGGGAGTTGGATCCAGAGGATGTGCTTGCCGGGCGGCGCGCGCGTGGGGTCGAATGCGGTGGGCTGGGCCACGCATATGGTCGGGTCAGCCGGCAGCAAGCCTCGCTCTGCCTCGTTGACCGCACGCGAAATCGCGTCGACGCCTCCTGACAAATGGACATAGCCGACTTGGCCAAGGGCAGCGGCATTCCACTGTGGTGCCTCGTCGAGCGCCAGGTGGATCTGCATGTTGCCCTTGCCGTAGCGCCACGTTGCGGCCTGGTTCCTGACCTCGGCCGGCACATGAGAGGCGTCGAGCAGGCGGCCATAGAGCTGTGTGGGCGTCACGCTGCAGACGACATCCTTGGCGCGATAGATACGGCCGTCGGCAAGTTCGACGCCACTGGCCCGTCCACGCTCGACAAGTATTCTGGCCACATCCGCGTGGGTTTCGAGGGCACCCCCCGCATCGCGTATCAGACGCTCAAAGGCACGCACGGTGTTTGCATTGCCGCCCTTTACGATCGGCATGCCGACGCCTTCCAGTGTCAGGGCTACCACCTGCGCCATCAGCGACGACAGGGGTGCGTCCGGACCTAGCCCGCAGTGCAATACCCATGGCGCCAGCAACGCCGCCGACAGGTCCGAGCGAAAGGCCTGGCGCAGCCACGCGCTCGCTGGGGCAAGCGAGGTGCCGAAGAAGCTGGCGAGCGCGTGCGGACCCTGCTTCCATGCTTCACAGGCGACAGTCCGCAGCGTACCAAGGCGCCACAGTTCATTGCCGAGGAGGCTGAAGACCAGTGGCGCATGCGCACCCATTTTGTCCAAGGCCGCGGCGTAGGCCATCCCATCGCTGCCATGCGCGCCCTCGAACGCAGCGATATTGCGCTCGCGCGAGGTGGACAGCGCGAGATGCCTGCCATCGGGAAGCAACACCGCGGTTGGCAGTGTCGTGTTGCAATACTCAAGCCCCGCTGCATGCAGGGCTTTCCCGAGCGCGGCGTAGGCTGGTCCGACGAGGAAAAGCGGGTGCGCTGTGGAGAGCGTATCGTGATGGAATCCCGGCAATGTCAACTCGTCGGTCCGGATGCAGCCGCCGAATTGCGCCTCGCGCTCCAGTACCTTGACACTGCGGCCGCTGCGCGCAAGCAGGGCTGCGCACACCAAGGAATTGATGCCGCTTCCAACGACGATTACGTCGAATTTCTGATCGCATGATTGAGTCATGGCTCAATCATTGCGCCTGCCCCCTTGTCCAGGCTATCCGCAAAGCGCAGTTTGCTATCCGCTTTTGACCGAGGCTAGTGCAGTGTTCCATTCTGTTTGGAACTTAAGCGGCGGTTGGCGCGAATGACTTTCTGCAAGATGTCGCGAGCGCTCTTGGTCCAGATGAACGGCTTGGGGTTGGTGTTGTGGTGAGCGATGTATTCGTTGATGGCGTCGACCAGTTCCGGCACGCTGGTGAATACGCCGCGGCGAAGTCGCTCGGTCGTGATGTCGCGAAAGAACCGCTCGACCATGTTCAGCCATGACGCCGAGGTGGGCGTGAAGTGCATGTTGAATCGCGGATGCTTGGCCAGCCAGTCTTGCACCGCAGGATGCTTGTGCGTGGCGTAGTTGTCGGCGATCAGATGCAGCGTTTTGTCCTTGGGCGTCTCGCGGTCAATCTTGCGCAGGAACTTCAACCACTCGGTATGGCGGTGGCGCTGCTGGCACTGGGCAATGACCTGGCCATCGAGCACGTTGAGCGCGGCAAACAGCGTGGTCGTGCCATTGCGCTTGTAATCGTGGGTCATGGTGGCCGCGCGCCCCTTCTTCAGCGGCAGCCCGGGCTGTGTGCGATCCAACGCCTGCACCTGGCTCTTCTCGTCGCAGCACAGCACCAGCGCGTGCTCGGGTGGCGACATGTACAGGCCCACGATGTCCTCAAGCTTGTCGACGAACTTCGGATCGCGCGAGACCTTGAAGCCGCGCACGAGGTGCGGCTTCAACCCATGGGCGTGCCAATGGCGCATGACCGTGCTGGCGCTCACGCCCAACTCGGCGGCCATCTTGCGCGTGCTCCAGTGTGTGGCCGCCACGGGCTTGGCTTGAGTGGTCAGCTCCACCAACCGCGCCGTGTCCACCTTCACCGGCGGCGCACCGCGCGGCAAGTCGCGTTCGATACCGGCCAGCCCCGATTGCGCATATCGCTCACGCCAACGCGAGACCTGCACGCGTCCGACTCCCAACTGCTCGGCGATGTCCTTGTTCTGCATTCCGTTGGCGGCCAGCAGCACGATACGCGCGCGCTGCGCCAGCCTCACGCTCGTGAGTTTCGACCGAACCAGCCTCGTCAACTTGGTTCGCTCCTCGTCGGTCAACATGATCTCGGGGGCAACTCGCACTCGCTCTCTCCACGCTGTGTCGCAGTAGCGCATTGGAGACGCCGAATTCATATAAGTTCCATCAAGAACAGAACGCTACACTAGCGGCAGTACTGGGCTTCCTTGAGCGTGCGCCCGGTCTGTTTCGGCAACTCACCGAAACGTTCGCGGTAGTACGATGAGAAGCGGCCCAGATGTCCGAATCCATACTCCAGGGCGACCTCCGTCACGCTTGTAGGCGCTCCCGAAAGGAGCCTCTGCCGGGCAGCGTCCAGCCGCAAATTGCGCACCAGCGTCATGGGCGCGACCCCCCGGTGGCGGTGGCAAATCGCGTTGAGGGTCCGTGTAGTAACACCTGCGGCACGCGCCAGGTCGACCAGGGACAGTGGCGCAAACAGCCGGCTACGTATGTAGCTCTCGAGGCGATCCAGCTGCGGGCATTGCCCGGGGCGATATCCCAATGCGGACGCCTCTGCTTCACGCGCGTGTTGTGCCGACTCCAGCATGGAAGGTTGATGCGCGTAGACAAAACTCGCCAAGGTCTGCTCGAAATGATTGAGCCAGCCTGGATGGAGCGGGTTTGCAGCGCCGGCAGGCAGCATGGCCACGGCTTGCTGAAGCATGCCAACCCATAGCTCAAGCAACTCCGGGCGCATCTTATACGCGGGATCTTCCCATTTGCAGATATTTGCGGGGGAGTCGGCATTCTCCAAAAGCCTGTGGTGGTCCCAGTCGTCAGCCTTCAGGAGGCTGTTGGGAATTCTGAGTATGAGCTGCTCACACCTTGGTTCCCATAGGAGTCGCACGGTGCAACTCGGCGGCACCACCGCCACTTCGCCCGGCGCAACGCGGATGTTCGTTCCCTCGCACTCGATTTGAACGGATCCTCTCAGTGGCATCTGAACGAGGGCGAAATCGTCAAACGCCAGGGGCGACACTTCAACCTCAGTGCCGTACTGAAGAATCATCAGGCTGATCCGGTCGAGTTCCCGGCGATGCAGCGATGCCGTGACGTCGCCTGGATGCCAGCGTAGACCGTGGTCGATCAAGTGGCGGCTAAGCTCATACTGGGCGTCTCTGGCAGAGCGAGTTTGGAATACAGGGGCGCGATAGATTTTTGAAAGGTCCAGGTTCGGTCTGACTGCCATGCTTGGCGTACCTCCAAAAAAATACCGCCGCCGGTCGCTGCGTAAGAGCAGCCCTGCTTAAACGATACACGTTAGTTTAGATCTAAACTATTCGTAATGATCCCAATTGGAGCGAGGTTTTTCAGTCAGTCTGGGCAACGTGGATGATGGGCTGACCGTAGGAAACTGGCTCGACCAAGGCCTGGGTGGCGGAAGCAACGATCGCGATGCATGTGATGGGGCGCATACATCCGGGTCGTTGCGAGGCTGCCCGACCACCTTCGCAGGACTGTCGCACTGTAGGTTGTTCCTTCTATGACGTCCAATGCATTGTTATACAATCATTGATAATAATTACTCATGAAAGACCGGTTGCGAGTATGGTCACGCTGGTACAACTCAGACACTTCCTCTCGCTGGCCGAGACGGGTTCGTTCACCAGATCGGCCAAGGCGCTCTTCCTGACTCAGCCGGCGCTGAGCCGCAGCATCCGCGCCTTGGAAGTGGAACTCGGACAGCGGCTGTTCGATCGCGTGGGCCGGCGCAGCGAGCTTACACATTTCGGCCGCGATGTACTCGGGCGTGTACGTCAACTGATGGCCGACGCAGATGAACTTGTCGCCGTTGGCCGGAGCAAGCTTAGCCGACGCAATGCGTTGTTGCGCGTGGGCATGGGTGCAGGCCCGGCGGCGCTGCTCGCGGTACCGTTGCTCCAGCGCATGGCGCATCCTGATGCTTCGGTGCGCATTGACATTCTGCAAGGCGATACCGATCGCCTCGTGGAAGCATTGCGAAATCGCATGCTTGACGCGGTAGTGGTGGAGTCCCGCTACGTCGCGCCGGCGGTTGACCTGAGTATTGAGCCCCTGGCCGAAATGCGGGGCGGCTTCATGTGCCGCCGTGGCCATCCGTTGACGCGCAAACGAGGGGAACTGTCTTTGGAGGCCGTGCGTGCCTACCCGATCGCGTCGACGCTCCTGGGCAACGATGTCGTGCGCGCGATGATCGAGGCCTATGGGCCTGGCGGGCATCCCGATGAATGTGTCAATTTGCGATGCTCGTCACTGGCGAGCCTGATCGAGCTGACGCAGACGAGCAATGTGGTCATGCTCGCCATTCGTGCAGCCGCGCCAGACCTGGTGGAGTTGCCAGTGCGTCCCGCGATAGCGGTCCAGGCGCATTATGGTCTGATCACGTTGGCTGGCCGTAGCGAGGCGCCAGCGTTGCCACTGTTGCGTGAGTTGATCGCCGAGCGGTTGCGCGATTGAGCGGTGGCCTTCGCGGAGCATACGCTCAATAGAACTTGACTCTGCTTCTCTGCATACCATTGAAGCTGCAACAGATCCCCCCGATCGAATTACCTGGGCTCGGATGCTGAACTGGGCCTGTGCTCGGTTGCTAGTCGCTATCCGGCCGTTTCGATCCCAGGCGGACATTGGCGCTTGCCTCAGTTCATGACCGAAGTTGGCCGGCTACCGCCGTTGCGCTTCCGCCATCTCTGGCGAGTCACGAGTAGCCGCGGCGCGCCGGGCCGGGGTGCACGTGAGGCGCTGGCATTGCCGGGATGCGGCCATAAGGCGCGATAACGTTGCGCTTATGGACGCTGGTCTGGTACCGATGGTTTTCTGGGGCTTGATACAAGCCACGGACGACAGCTAACGGCTTACGCCTGGATCCCGATTCGCAACTATGGGAGCTTCCTTCAGCGTGTCGGCGGTGCGACAGGAGAGCGCAAGGGTAGCAGTCAGCTTCGCTCAATAGTGAATGTCGCCCGGCAGCTCGCCGCCTACCGGAATGGCAGCGCCGTTGATGGCAACACTCAGCGGCGAGGCGAGGAATGCACGACGTTTGCCACCTCACCAGCATCGACGATGCGGCCAAGTGTGTTCCGCTGCGTATTCCGCCGAACCTGGACACCCGCTCCGCCGCAAACTGGGCACCTGTTCCAACGCAAACTGGACACGCGTTCCAGGCCAAACTGGACACTACGGGCGCAGCGACGCGGGGTCGAAGTTCGGGTTTTACTCCTGGTCAGTCTGCGCTGTCAAACGGGCGCGCATTTTTCGCATGGAATCACCTTTCAACGTGAGCTGATGCGCGTTATGGACGAGCCGGTCGAGGATCGCGTCGGCCAATGTGGCATCGCCGATGGCGGCGTGCCAGTGATCGATCGGCAATTGGCTGGTGACGATGGTCGAACGGGCGCCGTGGCGGTCGTCGAGCACCTCCAGTAGATCGCGGCGGTGCACATCATCGAGGACAGCCAGACCCCAGTCGTCGATCACCAAGGCGTCAATTCTGGCCAACTGCTTGAGCAATTTGGTGTAACGGCCGTCGGCTCGGCCGATGCTCAGTTCGTCGAGCAGGCGCGGCAAGCGCACGTAGTAGGCGCTGTAGCCCTGACGGCACGCTTGGTGGGCCAGCGCGCAAGCGAGCCAAGTCTTGCCCACGCCCGTCGGGCCGGTCAGCAGCACGTTCTGCTTCTCAGACAGCCACTGCCCGGCCAGCAGGCGCTGGAACAATGGCTTGTCCAGTCCTCGTGCGTGGCGGTAGTCGGTGTCTTCGGCAACCGTATTCGGCTTGAGCTTGGCGCGCAGTAGGCGCAAAGCCAACTGCCGCCCATCACGCTCGGTCGCCTCGCGGTCAACCAGCAGGCCGAGGCGCTCTTCGAAGCCGAGGTGATCAAGGTCCAGGCTGCCCTGATCGTGCAAGGCGCGCGCCATGCCGAACAGGCGCAGCTTGTTCAGCTTGTCGTAGGTGGGATGGTGCAGCATCATTTTCCTTTCGTTGGCGCTTCAGTGCAGGATGGAGTTCGATTGGTAGTAGTGGGCGCCACGCAGGTTCTCGTGCTCCGGCAGGTCGAGCGTGCGCTGCGCGCCCGGCGGAGTCTGCAAGTCCAGGCCATTCTTGAGGATCGATTGCAGGCTCTTCCAACTCACGGCGTTGAGTTTGAGCGCAAGCGCGCAGGCCGCTTCGAGGCGCGCGTTGCCGAACTCCTGTCCCAGCCGAAGCACACCCAGGCAACTGCGGAACGCCTGCTGCGGATGGCGCCGCTGGTGCAACAAGCGTTCGACCAGCGTGGTGCAGCGGGGGCCGATGGCAGTAGCCCGGCTGGTCAGTTTCTCCGCGCTCCAGCCTGCGACCTCGCGGTGGGTCCGCGGCATATGCATGTCAACCGTCGTGTGCCGGCCCTTGAAGGCGCAGTGGGCATGACTGGCCAGCCGCTGGCCGTGTCGGAAGATCTCGACCGTCGCTCCGGTGACGCGCACATCGACCTGCTCGCGTGCGTGTTGGTAAGGAACCGAGTAGTAGTGACCGTCGACCTCGACGTGGTAGTCAACGCCGACTCGGGCAAGCTTCCACTCGGCGTACTCATAGGGCTGTGCTGGCAAGGGGCGCAAGGCTGGTTGATCCATTTCGGCGAAGGCGCTGGCGCGGCTGCCGGGCAGCTTCTTGAACGGGCGTTGGTTCAGGGCGGTCAGCAGGGCACGCATCTCGCGGTTCAGTTCGCCAAGGCCGAAGAAGCGCTGATGGCGCGGGCGCGCCAGCACCCAGCGCGACATCACCAACACCGCATTCTCCACTTTCGATTTGTCCTTGGGGCGGCGTACGCGGGCCGGCAGCACAGCCACGCCGTAGTGGTTGGCAAGGTCCTGATAGGTCGGGTTAAGGTCCGGCTCGTAGCGCGACGCCTTGGTCACGCCGCTGCGCAGATTGTCCGGCACCCACAACTCGGTGCAACCGCCGAAGAAGTTCAGGGCACGCACATGGCTGGCGATCCAGTCGGGCAGTTGTTGGGACCAGGTCGCCTCGATGTAGGTGTAGTTCGACGCGCCCAGAACGGCAACGAAGATCTGGGCCTGCTTGATCTCGCCAGTAGCACCGTCCGTCACGGCCACCGTCTGGCCGGCGTAGTCGATGAACAGCTTCTCTCCCGGCGTGTAGGTCTGGCGCATCGACAGCGACAGCCGCTGGCGCCAGCGCCGGTAGTGGTCGCAGAAGGCGCTGTACTGGAAGCCGTCCTCCTGCCCGGCCTTGTACTCCTGCCACAGCAATTCCAGTGTCACGCCCTTGCCGCGCAGTTCGTTGTGGACGCGCAGCCAGTCCGGCGCTGGTCGCTGCACCGAAGACGGCTCGCTGGGCGGGAACAGCAGCCGTTCCAGGGACGGTTCGTCCAACTCCGACGGCAGCGGATAACTCAGGCCCGCCAACTTGGCACGTGCCAAGTAATCGGACACGGTGGTCGGCGATACGCCAATGATGCGAGCGATTTCTCGCTTCGATCGGCTGTGGCCGAAATACAGCCGCAATACTTCTTGGATTTTACGCATGGATAACCTCTTGTTGGCCAACTGACACCCCGGAAAAATCTGCCAGAGTGCCACGGTTATCCCGCGTTGCTACGCCCTTCTTGGCCGCCTCAAACTGTCCAGTTTGAGGCGGAATCAGTGTCCAGTTTGCGCTGGAATCGCCGTCCAGATTGCCGTGGAATCAGTGTCCAGTTTGCCGTGGAATGGGTGTCCAGTTTGGCGCGGAAAACGCATTCCGCGTTGCGATGAGCGCCTCGCTGGCCGCGTCCGTCTGCTCCGTGCGGGTGGCGCCCGGATGGACGGCGGTGACGTTGATGCCCTTCGGGCCCAGTTCGTCGGCCATGCTCTTGGTGATAGCCGCGACGCCCACGTTGCGCAGGGTCGCCACGGGCCGGCCGGTGCGATAGATGGCCAGGCCACCGATGTTGATGATCCGGCCCCAGCCATTGGCGATCAGGTGCGGCGCAAGCGCGCGTGCCGTGCGCAGGTAGCCAATGACCTTGATGTTGATGTCTTCCAGCGCCTCCGCATCGACGATCTGTTCCAGCGCCGTCGCTGGTGAAATGCCGCCAGGCAGTGCCGCCGCGTTGATCAGGATATCGATGCCCCCCAAGGCTCCGATGGCCTGTTCTACCATGGCATCGACGGACGCCTGGCTGGCGGTGTCGACTGTCAGTGCCACGACGCGGCGTCCCGTCTGGGCCGAGAGTTCGACCGCTGCCGCCTCCAGTGCTGCCTGCCCGCGTGCGGCGAGAATGAGATCTACCCCCTCCTGGGCGAGGAGCCGCGCGATTGCCTTGCCAATGCCGCGGCTGCCACCGGTGACGATGGCGCGCTTGCCGGTCAATTTGAGATCCACGCTTCCTCCTCGAGTCGATACATAGCGGGACTCATTGTGAGCGGCTTTTTCATTTTGCGCTTGATCCCGGATGCCACCAGCTTGACTGATCGCGACAATGCTGGCCGGCGGAGTTGCCAGGTCAGTAGCCGAGGCCGGCAGCACCGGGGATGCGGCGATAAGCCACGATAACGTTGTGCTTCTCGCGTCGTCACCACGCGAAGCTGATGCCAGCGGAGTTGGTAGTTCACGGGCCAGATCCACCAAGGTGCGTGCCCGCCAAAGGCGTCCTGACGCAAGAGGCCGGCTTTCCTGCGCGTCGCTCGAACCCCGACTACGCATGGTACAGATTGGGCAAAGCTGCTCCGATACTCAGGATAGCCGGCTCCAATCCCTAAAAAATTCTTGGAGGCTAAAGAACTGCCCAGCATGGACGGGCCGAAGTCCCACAACGCCAACACCTTGAACCCTCAAGCATATTTCCTAGAAGCAGCCGCGCCGATAGTCCAGCCGCTCTGAGAATCCTGTGGACTCGTGCCCGAGTGATTCTGTCAGGTCGATATAGCCGTTCACGCTGACGCTGCGCACAAGGCGCCCAGCGATTTGCATAGCGATGAGTCCAGAAGCTCAGAAAGTGGCATGCGCGGCGTGCCGCTCGCATGCTGGGTAGGGTATGCCCCAACGTGTCGCGGATCAGCAATTCGAAGTCGCGGCAAAACAAGCAGGACAAGCCGGAGGCATCAGACACTCCCCCAGCACGCTGACGCTGCATGTCATGGTGGCCGAGCATCACAAGAGTGAAACCAGAATATAGATCAAGGAGGAACGAGTAGATGAAAAGAACGATTTTTACCCTCGCCGCTATCTGTGCGTGTGGCGCAGCCGAAGCACAATCCAACGTAACGCTTTATGGTGTGGTGGACGTAAACGTCGAGTACGTTAACCACGTTGGTGCGGTGCCGTCGGCGAGTAACGGATTCAACCCGGGCCAGGGCGGCAGAGTATTTCGCCAGGACGCCGGTGGATACTCCGGCTCGCGTTGGGGTCTTCGCGGCACGGAAGACCTCGGCAACGGACTGAAATCGGTTTTCGTTCTGGAGAGCGGCTTTAACAGCGATACCGGCACCATGCAACAGGGTGGCCGTTTGTTTGGTCGCCAGGCCTTTGTTGGCCTTAGCTCGCAATACGGTCAGATCACTTTCGGTCGGCAATACCATTCGTTGTTCTCCACGCTAGCCAACTTTATCCCGGCTCGATATGCCAGCCAGTATGAGCCTACCGGCGTGATGGCAGGTGGCAACTTCCGTCAAGACAACGCAGTGAAGTACACCGGCGTTTTCGGCGGGCTCACGGCAATGGCCAACTGGTCGTTTGGCGTGGGCACGACACTTCCGCAGGTCGCTGCCACCCTCCCGACTGCTGGTGGCAGCGGTGAAGTGCCTGGGCAGTTCCGCCGCGACACGAGCTATGGTGCAGGGCTAAACTATATTGCCGGGCCTTTTGGGGTAGGCATCGGCTATGACCAGTGGAATCCGACGATCGGCACTGGCAACGGCACCTTCAAGAAGGCTGCTGTCATGGCCAGCTACGCCCTCAACAGCACGGCGAAAGTAATGGGCGGTTACCGCTGGGGTCAGAACAAGAATCAAACCGGCACATTGATTCAACGTGACGATTTTTACTGGGTTGGCGGTCAATACCGATTCTCGCCGGCTCTCGATTTCACGCTCGAGTACGACTACCAGAACGTAAAGAACCTGGGAGGGAACACCCACGTTGCCAATCCCTGGCAGATCGCCCTGATTGCAGACTACGCGTTCTCGAAGCGTACCGACATCTACCTGACCACGGCCTATTCAAAGAACGCTGGCTTGGCCATGGAATCGGCGGCAAGCAATTTCGCCACCAGTCTTACATTGAACAGTTACGCGCTCCCCAATGGCCAGAACTCGATGTTTGGCGTTGCTGTGGGTATCCGTCACGTGTTCTAAGAGTCTGCAGTCCAGAGACTGCAAAGTGACGACGTGTCACGCTTCTCCCAAAGTGGGTGGCACGTCGAGTGCGGCGTTCGGATCTCGGACTACGAATCCGATGTTCAGGCGTTGGCCGCCGCACGCCGGGCATTTCGCGAACCGAAATGCACCCCGGCCTTTCGCTCGCGATTTGGGCCAATCCGTCAGCACTTCGCCCTGAAGCGACACCTGCTGCGCACTTCGCGTACCGCAAACAACTCGCCGCTCGCTTCCTGGCCCGGCGTGAATTCACCGAATTCACCTAAGATCCGACTGGCGCTTTCCGGGCAATGGGCACGGTAGCCACCAGGTTAGGTCGACCGCGGCAAGGTTGACAGTTAGCCCCGCCGCCCGTCGAGGCGGCGGGGCGTAGCTCGCCAGATGAATTTGACAGCCCCTCAGGCGTTGCGGGCCCTGCTACGTCACCGCTATGGTCCCCAACCGGCTTCCAGTCCAGTCCGAGGCCGCGCTTGGGAGAGCGTAAGAACGCCACGAATACTACGCGGCAGTCTTCCCACCATTCACGTGAAGGATCTGGCCCGTGATGTACGTGGACTGGTCGGATGCCAGGAAGATAATCGCATCGGCGACTTCTTCCGGCGTGCCGACGCGTCCTGCGGGGATCGTTGCGGCGACCGCCGCGATCCGATCCTCGCCGCCGGCAATGCGGCCGAGCATGCCCGTTTCAATCGGCCCTGGCGCCACGGCGTTGACGCGGACATTCGAATTTATGGCGTCGAGCGCCGCGGACTTGGTGAGGCCCTCGATCGCATGCTTGCTTGCCACATACATCGGATTTCGCGGGTTACCGCGGCTGCCCATTGTGGATGAGAGATTGACAACCGCCCCACGCTTCTGCGAGATCATCGCGCGCAACTGGTGCTTCATGCAGAGGAACGTTCCAAGGACATTCGCGTCGAAGGTCGTCGTGTATGACTCGACGGTCTGTTCGACGATCGATCCCGGTGTTCCTTCCGTTCCGGCACTGTTCACTGCGATATCGAGGCATCCAAAGCGCTCGATGGCATGCCCGACAAGACGGATGACATCGTCTTCACGACTGATATCGGCCGCGAGGAAGTCCGCTTCCGCGCCGAGCTGCCGCAGTTCCGAGATAAGGGCTTCTCCGGCGGCAGCGTTCCGCCCCGAACAGACCAGTCGCGCGCCTTTGGCCGCAAAGGCAAGCGCCGTCGCGCGGCCGATGCCAGCCGTCGCACCGGTAATCAAGACAACAGGATGAGACATGAGAATTTCCTTGGACAATTTAAGAGAAGCCATTCGTAAGCCTGGGGAAGATGCTGAAAAAAGCGCACATGCCAGAATGCTCAGCCGAAGTCTTGCCAGGCAAAACGAGTGCGTGAAGCAAGCTCACATAGACCTGGATTTGAGCAGGAGGTGCTGCTCAAGGAAGGCACCGTGACAGATGCCGCGACTGGCCCCCGCGGCCAGGACCACTGGCCGCCAGAGGACCTTCGCCTCGTCAAAACGCGACAGCGTTCTTGCCCTTCAGTTGAAGCATGTTACGCGCCTCGTCCGGCGTGGCAACTTCAAGGTTCAGGGATTTCAAGACACCAACGACGCGCTTGACCTGCTCGGCATTGCTGGTGGACAGCCGGCCCGGACCCTCCCACAGCGAATCCTCCAGTCCCACGCGGACGTTTCCGCCCATGGCAGCCGCCATCGACGCAATCGGCATCTGGCTGCGACCGGCGCCGAGCACGGACCAGTAGTAGTCCTTGCCGAACAGGCGCTCGGCGGTGCGGCGCATATGCATGACGTCCTCGGGATGCGTGCCGATGCCACCGAGCAGTCCGAACACAGACTGGATGAAGAACGGCGCCTTGAGGATGCCGCGGTCAGCAAAGTGCGCAGCGGTATAGAGATGGCTGGTGTCGTAGCATTCGACCTCGAACCGGGTACCGTTGTCGGCGCACGACTCCAGGATGTAGCGGATCTCCTTGAACGAGTTGCGGAAGACGCGGTCCTCCGAACCCTCCAGATAGGGACGCTCCCAGTCGTACTTGAACTCCTTGTGCCGGGCGAGCATCGGATACAGCCCGAAATTCATTGACCCCATGTTCAACGAGGCAACCTCGGGCTTGAGTTGCAGCGCCGGCTGCAGGCGCTCTTCGACGAGCATGTTGGGGGCGCCGCCCGTCGTGAGGTTGATCACCACGTCGGAGCGAGCCGCAATGCGCGGAAGGAATTCACGAAAGAGCGCGGGGTCCTGGGACGGCTGGCCATTCTCCGGCTTGCGGGCATGGAGATGGACGATCGAGGCGCCGGCCTCGGCCGCGGCAACAGCCTCTTCTTCAATTTCCTGCGCGCTAATGGGGAGATAAGGCGACATCGTGGGAGTGTGGATGGTTCCGTCGCAGTAAGGGTGTCGACGTAGAATGTGGGGTCTCGAACCGCGAAGCCAGAAGATGAGCCATCAGACCAAGCGCCCACGGAAGAGCCTGCCGGCAGGGATTGCCAAGGTGCTCAAGCGCCTGCACTACCCGCTGGACGTGATCCTGCTATGCGTGCGGTGGTACGTAGCGTACTCACTGAGTCTGCGCGATCTGGAGGAAATGATGGCCGAACGCGGCATCCCGGTGGACCATTCCACCGTGCATCGCTGGGTGATCAAGCTGCTGCCGGTATTCGAGAAGGCATTTCGCAGGCATCATCGTTCGGTGGGCGCCAGCTGGCGCATGGACGAAACCTACATCTTGGTCAAGGGGCAATGGAAGTATCTCTACCGGGCCGTGGACAAGGCCGGCAAGACCATTGATTTCCTGTTGTGTGCACGCCGTGACACGGCCGCTGCCCGGCGCTTCTTCGAGAAGGCCATCGCCGGCAACGGAGTTCCACAGACGGTCACGGTGGACAAGAGTGGCGCTAATCTGGCTGCCCTGCAGGCCATCAATGCCAAAAGGGAAACTCCCATCAAGATCCGGCAAAACAAGTACCTGAACAACCTCGTCGAGCAGGACCACCGGTCCATCAAACGCCGGGTCAGGCCGATGCTGGGATTCCAGAATTTTCGTTGCGCCCGCATTATCCTGGGTGGCATCGAGACCATGCACATGATCCGCAAAGGGCAGGTGGTCACCCCAAAGGGGAGCAGTCCGTCCGCTGCCGAGCAATTTTACTCGCTGGTCGCATAAGCGCAGCACCTCGGCGATCCCCGGCTGGTACTACTCCTTATCGCGACAAAACCAGGAACTCAGCCATCCGCATCAGGATCGCCCGAGCTTGCGCCTGAGATGCGGTCTCCTGCACGGCAGCGGTTTGCCCCGGCTTTGGCGTCGGAGGCTGTTGGGAATATGCCGGTTGGCCGATTGTCAAAAAGAGCGCTGAGACGAGGACGGCACGCTTGAAGCGCCGTAGCGTGTGATCGTTTATTCTCACGATTATTTCTCCTGCGCGTATGCTTTACCGCGACCGCACGCCCATGGGACTGTGCGCCTTGAGAATCGAATGAAGTATAGGTCTGCATCAGCGCACCTTGCTTGAGCTTTATGCTTAACCCAGCCGCGCAGGCAAGCGTGCTGATCCGACACATGGCGCAACATGGCGCAAGCTCGGTAGCGCGAATCCTACTTGTGCTGGTCAAGGCAGGTTCATGTGCTTGTGCCTCCATCCGGGCTTCGATTTTGGTGACGCGCTCGGAAATCATAATCTCCCGCTGGTATGCGCGTTAGCGGGCGCCGGTACGGTCCTCCCCGGGGGCTCGTGGGCAATTTTCGGAGGGCGGCGATCGTTCGTTTGCGCCACGTCATCCGTCCGACATGTCTCGCCGGCCACACAGCCGCTCGGCACATCTCGGTCGTTGAGTGCAACAAGAATGACTGGCGCAAATTGTTAAGGATTGTTTGATGTCTGCCCTGTTCTGCCGGACTGTGAGGGGCGGTGGCGCCTGTGGGCAGGCGTCGAACAATCCTCGGGGGAGGAAACCGCGGAGTGCTGCGATGCGGCGTGTGCAGGGCTATGGCGATTCAAGCGTTTGCTTGATCAACAGAGCGAGGGGATGGCGAGGAAGCGAGGCGTGAAGCGGGTGTAGGCATGGCGGGAGGTCACGCAGTTCAGGACCGTTAGGACGCTGCGAGTGTCCAATGAGGCAGCCCGGGACAGCGAGCACGACTGTCCGCTTGCGGCTCCGCTCTCCGAAGAGCCGACGATCGGGTTGGATGCGTAGGACGTTTGGCTTCATGCAAGGACTCGCTGTGGTGGCGGTCCGCGGATGCCGGCACCGCGCGGGATGATCTCGATGATGAGCATTGGTGCACCACAGTGCCGGCAGAGGAAGGGCGTCGGCGCAGCGAGATCGGTGTCATCAGGTGGAGTGGCCACCGTAGGTACGACCTTCAACAGTTCACGCGCTCGGGCCAGGTTTGCGCGGCGCACCGGGTTGGCAAGCAGGCCGTAGTGCCGGATGCGGTGGAAGCCGCCCGGCAGCACGTGCAACAGGAAGCGCCGCATGAACTCCCCGGCGTCCAGCGTCATGGTCTTGTAGCGGGTGCGACCCTTGGCCCGGTAGTCCTTCCAGCGGAAGGTCACGCCACGCTCGTCCATGGCGAGCAGGCGCTGGTTGGAGATCGCCACGCGGTGGGTGTAGCGCGACAGGTAGACCAGCACCGCCTCTGGCCCGGCGAACGGTCGCTTGGCATACACGACCCATTCGGAGGTGCGAAGCGGCGCAAGCCACAACGCGAAGGCAGCCGGATCGGCGAGCGCGGCGTAGTCGCCGAAGAACTGCAACTGACCCTGATCATGCGCAGCCTGGAGGGCCTCGAGGAAGCGGCGTCGGAACAAGCGCGAGAGCACGCGCACCGGCAGGAAGAAGCCGCGGCGGCACGCTACCCACCGCTCGCCATCCAGTGACAGGCCTCCGCCGGGCACGATGCCATGCACGTGCGGATGATGCGTGAGTGCCGATCCCCAGGTGTGCAGCACCAGGGTGGCGCCAATCTGCGCGCCGAGGTGCTTCGGGTCGGCGGCGATGGTGCGCAGGGTGTCGGCGGCGACATCGAACAGGAGGCCATAGATCACCGCCTTGTTGTACCAGGCGATGGCACTGATGGGCGCAGGCAGCGTGAACACGATGTGGTAGTAGTCCACGGGGAGCAGATCCTCGCTGCGCGCTTCGAGCCAGCGATGCGCAGCGCTGGCTTGACACTTGGGGCAATGCCGGTTGCGGCAGGAGTTATAGGACACCTCAAGCCTGGCACAGCCGGAACAGCGCAGTACATGCCCTCCCAGTGCCCCGGTTCGGCACTGTTCGATGGCCGACATGACTTGCAATTGCGCCAGGCTCAGGTGTGCAGTCTGTCGCCAGGCCGGCCCATGGAGGCGGAAGATATCCGCGACCTCGAGCACGACAGGCTCGATGGCGCAACGCCTAGGTGGAGCGGATGTTCTCCAGCGGGCTGACGACCTCGCGCAGCAGATCAGTAGCGACCTGGGCGTAAAGCGCGGTGGTCTCCAGCTTCTTATGCCCGAGCAGTACCTGAATCACGCGGATGTCGACCTTCTGTTCGAGCAGGTGGGTGGCGAAGCTGTGTCGCAGCGTATGCATGGATACGCGTTTATCAATCTGTGCATCCTGGGCGGCGGCATGGATGGCGCGATTGAGTTGACGGACACTGAGCGGCTCGATCGGATTGAGGCCCGGGAACAGCCAGCCACCGTCGAGCATCTTGCCCTGGGCATGCGCGACACGCCACCAGACGCGCAGTCGTTCGAGCAGCACGGGCGAGAGCATGGCGTAGCGGTCCTTGCGGCCAAATGTGTTGTCAAAAGTTATGTTGCCGCGACGACCGGAATACTATTCGGGCGGCATTCCGTTCCAAAACGCGGCAACATTACCTTTGTCCGCTAATCAAGCGTCATAGCGCCTTCAGGAAACTCATGAGGCCAGCATCAGTATGCCAGGGCCTGCTCCTTGTTTCTTTCGGCAGATCGCAGTGAGCAAGCGCTTTAGCTTTCATTTCCAGGTCGACCTCCGCGTAGATATGGGTGGTATCCAGGGAGACATGCCCCAACCAGGCCCGAATCGTGTTGATGTCCACGCCGGAACGAAGCATATGAACCGCACAGGTATGCCTCAGGCAATGGGGGCTGATGGACTTTGCCAGGAGCGACGGCAAAGCCCGACTCGCTTGTGCAACCGTTCGACGGACGACAGCATAGATACCGAACCGAGTCAGCGGTTCATTGAGCCGGTTACGAAACACGAATTCTTCGCACGCACGTCCGGCAACAAGCGGCTTTAAGACGGCTGCGGTACGCGGCCAGATGGGGCACCAGCGCAGCTTGTTACCCTTGCCAACCAGGCGTACTGCAGGAGAGTTGCCCCAGCTGATATCGCCCACGGACAGGTGCGCAGCCTCGTCGGCTCGCGCACCGGTGTTATAGATAAACAGCAACAAGGCGTGGTCCCGCATTCCCAGAGTCGTGTGCGGGTCGGGCGTGTGCAGTAACGCCTCCATTTCCGGCTTGTCCAGATACGTCAGAGTCGATGATGCCGTCTTTTTGAAAGGAACGCCCCGTATTGCTGCACACCATGCCACATGCTCCGGACTATGCATGCCGATGAACTTCGCAAGCGAATGGATCGTCGCCAGACGCAGATTGCGCGTAGTTCCGCTGCAGCCACGTTCCTTCTCCAGATACCGCAAAAACGATCGTACACTGGCTGGCGAGAGATCATCGACCGAAAGGCGATCGACAGGCTTGTCTAGTGCCTTGCTCAGAAACGGAAGTAGGAGGGCCAGCGTGTCGCGGTAACTGAGTTGGGTATTGCGAGCGAGATTGCGGTCTGTGGCAACATGTTCCAGCAGGAACCTGCGTATCCATGGCCCGATCGAGTTATTGTCACGCATCTCACACCTCCGATTGCGCGTAGCGGTCAAAGCGCATACTGGCTTCCCGCAGCAGCTCTGGGGTCATGCTGAGGTACTGCTGGGTGGATCTCAAGTCAACGTGCCCCAGGTAAGTCGCCAGTTGCGGCAACAGGCGTTGCACATCGGCGCCGGCGCGATACCACGCGATGACCCGATGAACGGCGCTGGCGTGTCGAATGTCGTGAATACGAGGCTGGTAACGCGCCGTGGACTCGCGCTGAATCTGTGCAGCCCGGCGAAGCCGGCAAAACAGCTTATTTACACGCTTGTAGTCCAGGTGAAGGCCGGTACGCGTAGCAAGAAACGCTGACTTATCACCATCTGGCATCGGGAGCTGACGACGACATGACAGATAGTCGTTCAAAACGATTGCCAGCCGTGGGCCAATGGGAACCACACGGTCCTTGAAGAACTTGCCATCGCGGACCGTCAGCACACTGTTCCTCAGGTCGACATCCCGTAGTGTGAGCGATAGTGCCTCGCCAATGCGCATCCCTGTTCCATAAAGAAGCAGAAGCAGGCTACGCATGGTTTGAGCCAACATTGGAGACAACGGTGTTTGAAGTATGTCAGTTGCCGCCACTAAACGCTTTAGCTCATCAACTGTATATACGTAGTCAGCCCTGCAGAATGCTGAAGAGTAAGGCGCAGCAAGGCTTCGGAAGAATTGCGCTGCGTGCCGAACTCCCAGATCGATTATGAATCTGATTCAGATCCTGGGAGATTTGAGGGCCTTGCCGATGAGCACACCGGACTTCTTTCGCAGCCGCTTGGACGGGATGATTGATCTTCGCCATCCGCTGGCAGTACTGGCGAGCCGGATGCCATGGAATGACATTGAGGCGGCCCTAGCACCAGTGTTTGCACGCAAGGCGCAGGATGGCCGCAACGTGGTCGGCGAGGACTTGTTCGGGCCGACGTGCGCAGTGGCCGGTGCAAGTGTCAGCGCCGCTGGCCGGCCTCGCCTGCCGATCCGACTGATGGTCGGGCTGCTCTACCTCAAGCACGCCTACAACGAAAGCGATGAGTCGGTGTGTGAGCGCTGGGCGGAGAACGTGTACTGGCAGTACTTCTGCGGCGAGGAGTACTTCCAAATGCGGCTGCCGTGTGACCCGACGAACCTCGTGCGTTTCCGACAGGCCCTGGGCGAGGCTGGCGTCGAGGAACTGCTGGGCAGCACGATCGCTGCCGCCGTGCAAATGAAGGTGATCAAACCGGCTGAGTTCGAACGGGTCATCGTCGACACCACGGTGCAAGAGAAGGCCATTGCCTATCCGACCGACAGCCGGCTGCTGGAGGTTGCGCGGGCCAAGGTGGTGCAACTGGCCAAACGCGCCGGCATTCAGCTTAAGCAGAGCTTTGCCAGGGAAGGCAAGTCGTTGCGATTTCGTGCGGGTGGTTATGCGCATGCCAAGCAGTTCAAACGGCTGAGAACCGTGCTCAAGCGCCAGCGCACCGTGCTCGGCCGCGTACTACGTGATATCGAACGCAAGATGACGGCGCTCGCTGAGGATCAGCGACAGCGTCTGCGTCCCTGGCTCGAACGCGCCCGACGCATTGCGCAGCAACGTGCCAAGGACAAGAACAAGCTCTACGCTCTGCACGCTCCCGAGGTGGAGTGTGTCGCCAAGGGCAAGGCCCGTCAGCCCTACGAGTTCGGCGTGAAGGTGAGCCTGGCGATTACCGCTAATCAGGGACTCATCGTCGGTGCACGTAGCCCCCCGGCGTCAGAATAGTTGTCGTGTTACCTGATTTCGATTGACCCAGTCTGGGGGCGGTAGAGTCAGAGTGAATGAGAGCCTATTCAGCAGAGAGAAAGGAAGCGCTGTTGCGCCGCATGATGCCGCCCGAGAATGCGTTGGTGTCGGCGCTGGCAAAGCAGACGGGGATCACTGAGCAAACGCTGTATGCTTGGCGTCGACAGATGAAAGCGCAAGGAGTCCCGGTGCCGGGAGATGGAAAGAACCCCGAGGCCTGGTCCTCGGCAGACAAGTTTGCGGTGGTGCTGGAAACCGCGCCGCTCAATGAAGCGGAATTGGCGGAGTATTGCCGCCGCAAGGGTCTTTACGCGGAGCAGATCGCTGCCTGGCGAGAGGCCTGTCGATCGGCCAATGCCAACGCCGGTGAACAGGCGCGAGAACAACGGCTTCAGTCCAAGGGTGACAAGAAGCGCATCCAGCAGCTTGAGAAGGAATTACAGCGAAAGGAGAAGGCGCTGGCGGAAGCGGCCGCGTTGCTGATTCTGAGAAAAAAAGCCCGGGCGATTTGGGGAGAAAAAGAGGACGACTGATCAGCGTCCCAGATCGCCGGTTGTGTATATCGTTGATTCGAGAGGCAGAACGCTCAGGCTGCCGACTGGCCCAGGCTTGCGACGAGTTGGGTCTGAGCTTGCGCACCTTCCAGCGCTGGGTTCAGGAGGGCGATGAGGTGGTCGCAGATGCTCGCACCACCACTGAGCGGCCAGCGCCAGCCAACAAGCTCAGCGAGCCGGAACGCCAGCTAATTCTTGAGGTAGCCAACAGCGTGGAGTTTGCCAGTTTGCCGCCCAGCCAGATCGTCCCGACGCTGGCGGACTGCGGCCAGTACGTGGCCTCGGAGTCGAGCTTCTATCGTGTCTTGCGTAGCGCGTCGCAGCAGCATCACCGCGGTCGTGCGCGCAAGCCCTCGGCCCGGGTGGTGACCAGCCATTGCGCCACCGGGCCCAATCAGGTGTGGAGCTGGGACATCACCTGGAGTACGCCCAGCCAGCGTAGCCCGCCCGTTTGGGGGTGAAGCTGCTTGAGCATGTTTGGAATGCAGGACCCGGTGGAAGTGACATTGCAGTACCGGGGTATGCCCTTCCTCTGCTGCGAGGGGAAGTGAGCCGAAGCGGCGGTGACCTGCTGACACTGGCAGGGTGACGTAGTCCGTGGGAAACGGGGCTTGCGGCGAAGCGGTTACGCCAAGATGAGTCTCTAGGCTGAGCATGGGACGGTTGAGGAACACGAACCTGTTGAAACGCATCTGAGGGTTGAAATGTCACCCCTGCCCACACCGCTTTATGGGCAGGACGCGGGCTGTTTCCGGGCACATCCATGGTCCGGGGGCACGAGTACTGACTGGACAAGTATGCTGGTCAGCATGGAACCACGGGGAGCGCGCAGCTAGATCGTGGTGCCCGCGACGACTTGCGGCAAGCAAGGATAAAGACTGCGACAGGCAACCTCGCTCATGCGGTGAGTCCAGCATGTGAACTGGGGAAGGTTTGCACAGATGCCAAGGGAGTGTGCCCCCGATGATGTGCAAACTGGCGGAGCCTCCGTAGTAGTCCGAGGTCGGGAAAGCCGGCCACATGGCGAAGGGAGGCAGTTGAAGTGGTTTGTTTGGTTGACTAGCTGACCCTAGTGAGGTGAAGACCTTTGATAATCAGTGAAATGCAAAGCAAACTGGCGACATGGTCGACGGAGAACAAAGAACGCAAGTTCGATCGACTCCTGAGGCTGATTGCCAATCGGGATTGGCTGAGCGAAGCGGCTCGCATTACACTGGCCTCCAGTGGAGCCGGCACGCCGGGCGTGGACGGGGTCAACAAGTGCATGATGGAAGCGAATCTCCAGCATGAACTGGCGACGATACGCGACGAGTTGCTGACGGGTTCATATAGTCCGTTGCCTGCGCGACGCGTGTACATACCGAAAGCGAACGGCAAGCTCAGGCCGCTCGGCATACCGACGGTGATCTCATAATGCACCTCTCACAGTTGAGTGTGGGAATGTTGCCCCCGAAGATGCCCTGAAGTGCGCACCCAGTCCCGCAGTTGCTGTTCCTTGACGGGATCCAGCGTGATCCACCATGGGCCCCGCCCGTCGAGCTTACGAGCGTGGACCACCTGGCGCTCAATCCAGTAATACACGACGTGTGGACTGATGCCTAGTCGGTGAGCGAGTTGCTGGACCGTGAGTTCGTCGGGCCGCATGAAGTTGGTCGCCGCAATCCCGTACCGGTAGCGGATCCATTTGACCATGGAGAGCGTGAACGATTTGCCAGTTGGGCTGCGCAGGCCTTCCTGATTAAGGTGCGCAACGATTTGTGGCTCGGACAAATGTTGCGACAGTTTGCGCACGTGCTCGACGGTTGCAGTGGGATAGCGCACCGCGTCGGCGACCGGCTTGGGCAAAGTCACGGTGGTGTCGGTACATTTGCCTCCCTGCCAACGCACGTGTAGGACCACCTGTCTGGTTGCGGGCAGTTTCTCGACCGTAATGTCCCGGATGAGCAGTCGCAGCATGCGCTTGCGATCCTTCGCCGGGGTCGCCGGAGCACGCCAGAGGCGCGGCAGATTGTGCGCCAGTGCGAGGATCTGGGCCTTCTGTTCGGGTGTGGCAACGCGCGCCTTCTGGCTCTGGAACTGGGCGGCTTCCGTCTTGATCGCTTCGAGGCGAAGCATCGCGTCATTCCAGCGCCGCTCGAGGGTGCCCGTGACCAGACGGTTGGCGGGATCGCATTCCTGATAGCGACGCTCGGCAAGAGCGACTTCATACTCGGCGCGTTCGATGCGCATATGCCACTGACGCATGATGGCGTGATCCCGCTGCTCGAGTTCGTTCAGGGCGGTCACGGCGAGTTCGAATTCGGCTGGCCGCAGGGCCGCGAGCATTGCTTCGCCGATCGCGTTGTCGAGCAGGTCGCTGCGCACGCTCATGCAATCTCTGGTCGCTAAACCCTGGCGGCGCTGCGCATTGCACAAGTACATTGGGTAGATGCCACCGTTACCCTGGTAGCGCACGGTCAGCGCCCGACCGCAGCAGCCACATAGCAGCAGCCCCTGAAGCAGCGCCAATCCTTCACGCGCCGCACCGCTGAGCACGGTACCTTCGCCGTTGGTTCGGTTGCGCGCCAGGCGTGCCTGGTTGCGCTCGAATTGCTCCGGGGTGATATACCCTTCGTGATGGTCGGGCAGATGGACACGCCAGTCCGCCTTGGGTACCGGCTGCACGCGCTTTTGGACCTCTCCCTGTGGCGTGATGCGTTGCCGGTACTGGTACCGTCCAAAGACATAAATGCCCGCATACGAAGGATTCTTGATCAGGCCGATCACGCGCTCATGGCTCAGGCGCCCCCAGATGAGCCGGCCCGCCCAAGCGCCGCCATAGGCGCGCTTGGGAAAGCGCAAGCCACCTTCGGCAAAGCGCTTGACGACCGCGTATGCGCTGCCGGTCTCTCGAAAGAGATGAAACACCAACTGCACGGCGCCGCGTACCTCGTCATCGGGGTCCAGGACGATGCGGCCGTCGTCGTCATAGCACAAGCCGACTGGCAGTGGAAAGCGCAACTCACCCTTCTGCGCCTTGTTGAGCTTGCCGCCTTGGAGGCGCCCGCGCAAAAAGTGCAATTCGGCCTGTGCCATCGTGCCTTTGAGGCCCAGCAGCAGGCCGTCGTTGAAGTCGCCCGGGTCGTAGCACCCATCGGCGTCGACGACCAAGGTACCGGTGAGCGCGCACAACTCGAGCAGGCGATGCCAGTCCAGATTCGAGCGCGCCAGGCGCGAGACCTCCAGCGCAAACACGGCGCCCACGTGCCCCATCGAGACATCCGCCACCAGCGTCTTGAAATCCTCGCGGCCCGTCATCTGCGCGCCTGACTGACCGAGGTCCCGATCCAGGATCCGGATCGACGTTTGTGGCCAGCCCAATGCCAGCGCCTTGTCGCGCAACGCATACTGGCGCTCCGTGCTCTCCTGATGGTGTCGCACTTGGGCCAGCGTCGATTGGCGGATATAGATGTACGCCGGCTTGCTCTGATGTTGGGGGGTGATCTTGGTGTTCATCGACGGCCTCCTCGGTCAACTCCAGCGCGGGCTCTGCGGTGAGCCAGGCTTCGAGCATGTTGGCGATGAGTACGCCGGCCGATTGCAGGTCGATGGAGTCGGTGAGCGACAGCGGCGACTGGCTCACCGACGCCCCTTATAGCGCCTCGCGGCGGCGTAATAGTTCGCGATTGATCTCGCAGATCTCCTCGATGATCTCGCGGACACGGTGATAGCTCGCCAGGCGTTCGGTGACGTCGGCGAAATCGGCTTGTGGCACGTAGTCCATTTGTGGTCGGCGCCCGGGAAAACTCACCGACAAGTAGTACTTGGGGCCATGACCTGGGCCATCGGCGCACTTGCAGCCAGGCTTGCCACAGCGCTTGTAGCGTTCGATGAGCGAGCCCCGCAAGAGCGTGTCCAACGCCGGCATTTGCTTGAGCAATTGCGCGCGACGCCTGCGTAATGTTGACGACGGAATATCTTCCATTGGCGGACCACGTTAAAAACTGGTCTGATAGTAGGGCAATGAAATGCATTGATCAAGCTCCTTTGGTTGATGACTTCTTGGAGGACGAAGCGGCAAGCTGATCGATCAACGCGATCAGCTCCAGCAGCATGCCCAGATCGAAGCGAGACACAGGGATCTCGCAATCGTCTTCGACAGCAGGCGCGCCCCAGTCGGTCCATTCGCGGGCAATGCTGAAGCTGCCGCGCTCGACATGACCCAGCAGCAATGTGTCGACGCCCGCCACCCGGCGCGTCTTCAGGACCGGATAACGCTGGCCCCGGAGCGGATGAAACGGATGGCGGATCTCAGCCCATCCCAAATGCTCGTTGAGCGCTTGTGCAGTTCGCGCTGACCGTCCCGAGCCTGCGGGATCGGATCGTGCAACGGGCAATGTTGATGGCGATGGAGCCGATATGGGAGAGCGATTTCCACCCGGCTTCATATGGCTTTAGGCCTGCCCGTAGCGTACATCACGCGATTCGCGCGGTGAAGCTCCAACTACAAGACGGCGGTGAACAAAGTACTGCGGGACGTTGGGTTATCGAGGGCGACCTCGCCAGCTACTTTGATACGGTTCATCATCGCCTACTCATGAAGGGGATTCGCAAGCGAATCGCCGATCAGCGCTTTCTTGACCTGCTCTGGAAGTTCATCAAAGCGGGCTGTGTTGATCGCGAACTGTTTCGTGCAGCAAGCGAAGGCGTTCCTCAGGGCGGTGTCATCTCGCCCCTCTTATCCAACATCATGTTGCACGAATTCGATGCGTGGATGGAGCGGAACTACCTGAGCAAGAAAGTGCGGAAGGATCGGTGGGCGTGGAACTTCGCAATTCTTAAACAGCGGCCTATTGCTGTTCGAGAAGATCGGCAGTGGAAACCAGCGGTATCCTATTGTCGGTACGCGGATGACTTTGTGATCGTGGTCAAGGGGACGCGTGAACATGCTGAGACAGTACGTGAAGCATGCCGTGGGTTCCTCGAAGGCGAGCTGAAGCTAACGCTGAATATGGAGAAGACCCATATCACGCATGTGAACGACGGCTTTGTCTTCCTCGGTCACCGGATCATTCGCAAGCGTGGGCCACGCGGCCGCATGCGGCCTGTGACGACCATACCGTGGGAGAAGTATCGAGGCTTTGCCGGGAGGCTCGTCAAGCAACTTTCGGGCAACTACGGCATGAACCGGATGGACCTGATGGAAAGCCTGAATCGGCAGATCGCTGGCTGGGCTGCCTTCTATCAATACACCGACTACACGGCTACCATGTTCACTAAGCTAGACCGAACAGTCTTCTGGAAACTCGGACACTGGCTCGCGCGCAAGTATCGGCGTGGGTTCAGGTCGCTGATGCGCGACTATATCCGAGCGCCGGAGCCGGGACAGGCTACAACATGGGTGTTACAAGGCCAGAACAGTCGAGGGTGGTATGGGGTGGTGGCGCTTCGGCGCCTGGTTACCAGCCGCAAAGGTCGTTTTACCTGGCGTACCCCGACGGAAAATCCGTACATCCTGCGCGATGAGACACGCCGTACCATCGAGTCGCGCTACCCCGTTGTCGCCTTTGCTATGAGCAACACTTGAACGGAGAGCCGGATGCGCTGAGAGGTGCAAGTCCGGTTCGGGGAGGAGAGACAGGGAAATAGTCCGACTACGCCCTGTCTCTTACTCCACTGCCAGCGGAAATCAAGGGCCAGTATTACTACTGGTACATGATGCTGGACGTGTTCAGCCGCAAGATCGTCGGTCACGAAGTGCATCGGGCGGAATCGGCGGAGTTGGCGGCGTTGCTCATGCGGCGAGCCAGTTTGGCCGAAGGTCTGGCTGGACGTCCTCTGGTTCTGCACTCGGATAACGGCAGTCCAATGAAGGGTGCGACGATGCTGGCCACCCTGGAAAACCTGGGGGTGGTCGCTTCGTTCAGCCGGCCGCGCGTGAGCAATGACAACCCCTACGCGGAGTCGCTGTTCCGGACCTGCAAATACCGGCCGGACTACCCGCGCCAGGCATTCGGCAGCGTGGACGAGGCACGCGCATGGACGCAGCGATTCGTGCGTTGGTACAACCACGAGCACAAGCATAGTGGACTGAAATTCGTGACACCGGCGCAGCGCCATAGCGGTATATCCGCAGCGGTGCTGGCTCAACGAGAAGCGATCTATGCAGAGGCGAAGGCCAGAACGCCAGAGCGTTGGTCCGGGCCGACGCGGAACTGGAGTTTGGCGGACGAAGTCTGGCTCAATCCGGAGCGGATTGCGCCGGCAGAACTAAAGCAGGTTGCGTGAGGTGACGTGACAACTACGTTGACAACCGCCGTGAGCGCCGCCCGCCTTCCATCCCTCGTCCAGCGCTTCTTTACCCAGCGCCTGCTCGAGCAGCAAGGTTTGAGTTCGCATACGGTCGCGAGTTACCGCGACACGTTCCGGTTGCTACTGGCGTTCGCCACGAAGCATGTCGGGCGCGCGCCGTCAAAACTGCAGATCGAAGACTTCGACGTGTCGTTGATCGAGAAATTCCTTCAGCACCTTGAACAAGACAGGGGCAATTCAGTGCGGACACGTAACACGCGCCTCGCTGCTGTGCATGCCTTCTTCCGGTTCGTTGCGATCAGCGAGCCCGCGCTGTTCCTGCAGTGTCAGCGCATCCTTGCAATTCCATCCAAACGCTGTGAACACGGACCCGTTGAGTTTCTCACCGAGGGCGAGGCCGCAGCTCTGGTAGCGGCACCCGATGTACGAACATGGATCGGCAACCGCGATCGAACGCTGCTTCTGGTAGCGGTTCAAACGGGTCTGCGCAACAGCGAATTGACCTCTCTCAGGCGTCAGGATGTCGTGCTCGGCACAGGCGCCCACGTCCGTTGCCTCGGCAAAGGCAGAAAGATGCGATGCACTCCGCTGCGACCGGACGTCATCGCGGTGCTGAAAGAATGGCTACGGTATCAACCTGGCGAACCCGATGATCCGGTCTTCCCGAGTTCGCGCGGTGGCCGTCTTAGCGCCGATGCC
Organism: Cupriavidus sp. PB-02; assembly: GCF_058252315.1. NCBI lineage: Bacteria > Pseudomonadati > Pseudomonadota > Betaproteobacteria > Burkholderiales > Burkholderiaceae > Cupriavidus > Cupriavidus sp. PB-02. Next base: position 906,521 of record NZ_JBXPSX010000003.1, on the reverse strand, counting down.
CTTCAGCGGCTTGTGTCGCGCAACGTCGCAATCGCGTGCCGCTCGTGCCCCTCGCTGAAGAAAAAATCAGTAACACCCCACACGCTTCGGCACGCGGCCGCGATGAGCCTGTTGCATCACGGCGTAGACCTGACCGTGATCGCGCTCTGGCTCGGGCACGAATCATCGGAGACGACCCAGATCTACTTGCACGCCGACATGCGGCTCAAGGAACGCGCACTGGCGCACGCCAATGCGAGCGGCGTCGCGCCGACGCGTTACAAACCTCCCGATGCCTTGCTCGCCTTCCTGGAGGGTCTCTAATAATGCCGACAATTCAAGCCATTCGAAACAAGGATCCGCCCAACTGTTGTGCCGTCCTCTTCATGACGCGGCATAATCCGGGAGTCGGCATAACGTCATTCATGCCGCTAGCGGCATGACACCAGTTGTTGTCCACGGGCGCACGCCCATCGACAACATAGCGGCTCAAGTATTCCCACTGATTCCGCGTGTAGACGATCGCCTTGCCCAGCAGGCTCTCTGGCAACACCCGCGGGGCCTGCTCGTCCAGCCACGCCTTGAACGCCGTCAGGAGCGGTACGCTATGCTGCTGGCGCAGCCGATACGTGTAGTCAGCGCGCGATTGTCCTTCGGGCAACTCAGCCTTGGCGAGCGCCTCGACCTGGTAGAGGGCCTTGAAGTATTCGAGCGCCTGCGCGGCGTGCCCGCCAAGCTTCTTCTGCCCCTTGAGCGCATCGACAAACGCGCGTCTCGCATGCGCAGTATCTGGAGCTCCAGATACTGCGCAGTATCCCGAGTACGGTTTTATGCTGAGCATCGATCGGTCGACGCTTTGTACGTGGACTTCGGATGCTCCCGCGTCACCACATAAATCTTATCGCTCACAGCGAACTCAGAAACGCGAGAAGGTCGGGTTTCGGTTTCCATGATCTCGCACGAGCAGGCTCGATCCCAGCATGCCGCCAGAACGTTTCCAGGGCATCGCGCTTCATCTGAAGGTTTGTCTCGATGTAGCGTCCGGTTGTCGCAATGCTTGCATGACCAAGATAGTCGCGAATCACCGGCAAGGCGTTACCCGATTGCAGCAATCCGACAGCACAACTGTGCCTCAGTACATGTGGCGTGACCCGCTTATGAGCGAGCGCCGGCAGTTGCTGAGCCGCGGCTTGCACGTGCCGGCGCAGAATGTAGGCAATCCCGTCACGACTTAGCGCCTCTCCATGGCGATTGAGAAAAACATGAGGCTGTGTGTCCGGATGGTTGATCGTTCCTAGCCGGCGAAGCGCATCGGCAGTCTCACGCCACAACGGCAGGAGTCGATCCTTTCGACCTTTACCGTGGAGCCGGACCTGCCGTGGAGAGGCTAGTTGCAGGTCGTTCCAACAAAGACCAGCCGCTTCACTGACACGCGCGCCGGTATTGTAGAGAAACAGAAGTAATGCGTAGTCGCGATGCCCACGAATCGTCTTTGTGTTGGGCGTTGCGAGAATCGCACGGACCTCGTCAGCTTCCAGATAGGTCGCCGGCTGATGTCGTGCCTTCTTTGCCGGAATTGCGAGCGCTCCGGCATACTGTTGCGAGTGGACGATGTCTGTGCGCAGCAGGTGCTTGAAGAAGCTTCGAATAGCGGTACGTCGACAGTTGCGCGTTGCCACCGAGTTTGAACGGTCCGTCTCGAGATGAAGTAGGAAACGGGAAACCGTTGCAGCATTCATGTCACCAAGATCAATAGCCGAAACGCTGCACCCCTTGTTCGTCGCGACGAACTCAAAGAAAAGCTTCAAGGCGTCGCGATAGGCGCGCACCGTATGGATGCTAGCACCGCGCGCGCGTTGCAGGTAATCGGCAAAGAACGACTCAACCCGAATGAACAAGGCTGCGGACGGTGCATTCTTCATTCTGGAGTATGCGCATGGCGCAGATGATTCTCGAGCTGTCTGCTGGCGAGATCCAGCAGTTGTGGGGTCGCCTTCAGGTAGACCTCTGTACCGAGCACGTCCTGGTGACCCAGATAGGCCGATAGCCAGGGTAGCTTTGCGTGGACATCCATTCCGGCAGATGCCCATGCCGTGAGCCGATGCACCGCGAAGGCATGGCGGAATTCGTACGGTCTCGGTCCGATCCTGCCGGCAGGTGGTTTGATCGCCAATTGCCGAAGCAACCGCCGAATTGCCTCGGATGCGGACTTCACCGTAAGTGGTGTGCCATCCAGACGAATGAACAACGCTTGCGGATCCTGGGCGCGACAATTCCGAAGGAGTTGTCGACGTGCCTCCAGGTATTGATGCAGTTCCTTGGCCAGATCCGGTCGAAATGCCACGATGCGGGATCGCCCTTTACTGTGCGACACCAGGAACGTGTTGCGGCGGAGATCTACGTCCTCCATTTGCAGGTGGACCGCTTCTCCCAGTCGCAGGCCAGTGCAGTAAAGCACCAGCATCAATGCGCGAAACATTGGCCCCCAGATCCAGCGACCGCGATGGCTGCTCGCTGCATGCAGGAGCCGAAGCACTTCTGATCTTGCCCCCGAAGAGTGGAGTTCTTAGCCCTATGTTCAAATACGAGCAAGGAGCTAAGAGATGTCAGGCAAGCAAACGCGAGCGAAATACACGCAGGAATACAAGTTGGAGGCGGTTCGCCAAGTGAGGGCTGGCCAATCGATTGCGGTCACGGCCAAGGTTCTCGGCATTCCCAAGGGTAGCCTTGGGGCTTGGATGCGTCAGAGTGAAAAGGGAGAACTGGCGGCAGGGACGACTGGCAAGCCGGTGACCGTCACGCCTGAGCAGATGGAGCTGGCTCGGCTGCGGGCGGAGAATGCGCGCCTGAGAATGGAGCGCGATATCGCAAAAAAAGCCGCGGCATACTTTGCGCAGGACGTGTTGCAAGGTATGCCTGGATTTACCAAGTGAGAAAGCACTGGCCAGTGAGTATCTCGTGCGAGGTGCTAGGCGTGAGCGCCAGCGGGTATTTCGCTTGGCGCCAACGGCAATCAACCAACCCCGGCTCCGGTGAACGCCAGAGTGACGAGGCCGTGCTGGCCCACCTGCGCGCCATCCATGCCGAGGTCAAGCAGGAATACGGTTGGCCGCGCATGCATAAGGAGCTGCTCGCGCGCGGTGTCAGGGTGGGCAAGGAGCGGGTGCGTCGCCTGATGCAGCGGCATGGCCTACGCGCGCGCACCAAGCGTAAGTTTGTTGTCACCACTGACAGCAAACACAACTTGCCGGTGGCCGCCGACCTGGTGCAGCGCAGGTTCACCCCTGAGGCCCCGAATCAGCTCTGGAGTGGAGACATCACCTATATCGCCACCGATGAGGGGTGGTTGTACCTGGCCGCCGTCATTGACTTGTTCAGCCGCCAGGTGGTGGGCTGGAGCATGGCGCCACACATGCAGACCAGCCTGGTCCAGGACGCCTTGCGGATGGCCTGGTTCCGGCGCCGCCCGGGTCAGGGGATGATCTTCCACAGTGACCGTGGCAGCCAGTATTGCAGCCACGAGTTCCAGCGCACCATGCGCGACTGGGGCATGCGCTCGTCCATGAGCCGAAAGGGGAATTGCTGGGATAACGCGCCGACCGAGAGCTTCTGGGGACGGCTCAAGACTGCAAGTTTGCACGGAAGAAAGTTCGCCACCCGGCGGGAGGCCATGGACGCGGTGCTCGACTGGATAGCCTTCTATAATCACCGGCGGCTGCATTCTACGCTGGGTTACCTCAGCCCCATGCAGTACGAGCAACGCTGGCACGCGGCACAGCGTAAAAAGGCCGCATAACTCGGGAGCTAAGAGCTACACCAAACAGGGGCAACATCACGTAGGCACTGCCGTCCTTTACGGAGCGGTCGTCACGCCACACATGGATGATCTCGCTCGTCGTCGGGGACGGTCTGGATCGGCGTGTATCGCTCGGATCGAGCTGCATAATGTTTGCTCACAGTTGACCGCTGCAGCGTAAATCGTCTCGTGCTTGCCGTCAGGCCCCGTGTCTTGTTGGTCAAGCGCACGACGGATCCATGCGCTTCGCTGCAATCTCAGAAAACCCAGCGGGGCCGGTAGTTCGCTGAGCATCTGTGCTGGGAGAGCATGCCTCAATTCCAGTAGCGTCCAGTACGGGCTGGCTTCGCCGGGCATGCAGCCCCTTTGCGGTACACCCGGCGTTGGCAGTCGCAGGGAAGCTACCGCATGCAGTGCCGCGTCAACCGCGCGTACCCTGCGGCGCAACCAACGTACAGCGGCAGGCAAACTCACGTCGTCCCGTCGTAGAGCATCGGCAGCCGCCTCCATGCTGTGCATACGCGGCAAGCTTGCGACTGCAGCGTCGATCGAGGCAAGCAGCCCAGGCAGCCTTGCGGCGAGAAAGTCAGGCAGGAGACTGAAAGTTCGGTGTCCCTGAGGACAGTACCACCTAGCAATGCGCATCCCTGATGGTGCCGCGCGCCGATAGGTGCCATGGCGAGCAAACGAGCAACCGCCAGAGGGATGCAACGGACAACGGTCCAGACGTGCGATCAGCCATTCGCGATTCGCGACGTAGCTCTCGGCACTTGATTCCGTTCGCAGTGGGATCTGCATGTTCACCGCCCAGACGCCGTACACGCATAGCGTCCAGACAGATAATATGCCGAGTCGCTTGGCCCTTCAAACTCGTCCGTTGGCGCCCGAACGGCGCTCACCCCACATAAAACCGTACTCGGGATACTGCGCCAGGCAGCCGAAGTGGGTCACGCCCTCAAGCGTGCGCCACGCGCTGTAGCCGTCGGTCATCAGCATGCCCTCGTAGCCGGCGAGAAACGCCTGCGGGTACTCCTGTCCGCGCCCTGGCTGGTAATCGAACAGCACCACGGGTTCCCCGCAGTCCTCCGCGCTGCGGTAGACCCACATATATGATTTGCTCTGCGCGGCCTTGCCCTGCTCCTTGAGCACCTGCACCGTTGTCTCGTCCGCATGGATCAGTGGCTGCGATAGCAGCGTGCGGCGCAGCGCCTCATACAGCCGGCTGTAATGCAACTCGGCAGGCCGGATGATCCAGTTGGCCAGCGTGCCACGGCCAACTTCAATGCCAGCGCGCCCGAGCGCATCTTCCATGCGATACAGCGGCGTGCCGTCAACGTACTTGCCGATGGTCACCGTCGCCAGCATTGCCGGGCTTGCGTTGCTGCCCGGCAGTGGTTGCGCTGGCATCGGCGCGGTCACCACCGGCGTGCGTTCGGCATTGCGCTCGCAGTGCCGACACGCGTATTTGAAGCGGACGTGCTGCAGTACGGAGACCTTTGCTTCGATGTGCAACTGCTCGCTGACTTCCTCGCCCAAGCGGTGCATCGAGCCCTGGCAGCACGGGCAGATCTTCTGGTCTTCGGTCAGGTCATACTCGATGCGCTGGCGCGGCAACTCCGCCGGCAGCGGCTTGCGGCCACGTTTGCGGCCTGCGGGCTTATCGGGCTCTGGCAGCCCCGTGTCCGGCGGCGCGAGCGCTTCATCCTCATCGTCGTTGGCCGGCTCCGGAGCGGCCATTTGTTCGGCTTCGTCGAACACGCGGTCCTTGATCTTCTCGCTGCTTGGCGCGAAGCGTTTGGATTGCGCAAGCCGGAACTGTTCCTCAAGGAGCTTGATGCGATCGTTCAACTCGGCAATGTGCTGAGCGTTGGCAGCTGCCTGCGCTTCGAGTTCGCGGATATAGGCCTGGGCGACCGGCGGCAATTGCGAGAGGTCGTGTTCGTTCATGCTGAACACGATAGTGCAGCCACCGCTCAATCGGGTATACGTCACACCGAACGACCATCAAGCCGTGTGCTGATATTTGCGCGACGGGTGCCGCTTCACGGCGTCTACGTCGATACCGTCCAGTAGCCAGTGCAACTGCTCGGTCGTGAGCTCGATCACCGCGTGCTCACGCCGCGGCCACACAAAACGGTCTTCCTCCAATCGCTTCAAAAGCATCCAGAACCCGTTTCGGTCCCACAGTAACAGTTTGATGCGGTTGCGCCGACGGTTATGAAAGGCGTAGACGGCGCTGGCAAACGGATCAAGCTGCATCGACTGCTCGACCAGGGCAACCAACCCATTGATCCCGAGGCGGAAATCCACCGCGTTGCGGTTGCAGGTAGACCCGCAGGTCAGCGTCGAGCCGGAACATCAACGCGCTCCCAACGCGCGGAACTTCACATTCGGCTTCGATCATGCTTGCGTCCGCAAATAGTGGTTGCGGACGCAAGCCTGCCCACTCTCAGCCGCAAAAGTCAGTATGACTCCCCCTGGTGAAGCAAGAGGCTGGCCCGCCGCGAGGAATCAAACGCGGGTTAGCATGACTGCCAGAGCCGCATGGTGTGGACAGTGCCACACCCGGCGATTTCCAGCGCGGAGGCCAGCATGGAACACGATAGCACTTTGTATGTCGGGTTGGATGTCCATAAGGACTCGATCACGGTCGCCTATGCAATCGGCATGGGTGAGGTCGAGCTGCTTGGCAAGATCGGTACCTCGAAGACCGATATTGATCGCCTGTGCAAGCGCTTGCAGTCCAAAGCGCGCCGCATCCGCATCGTCTACGAGGCAGGCCCTTGTGGCTATGGCCTTTACCGGCAGCTTGCAGGGAAGGGATTCGACTGCATGGTGTGCGCGCCCTCGCTGATCCCGAAGAAGCCTGGTGAGCGCGTCAAGACCGATCGGCGCGATGCGGTCAAGCTCGTGCGATCGCTACGCGCTGGCGACCTCTCGCCGGTGTATGTGCCCAGCGTGGAGGACGAAGCATTCCGGGATCTGTCACGCGCGTGGGTCAGCGCCAAAGACGATCTGAAGCGCGCCCGGCAACGCCTGAAGGCCTTTCTGCTCTCGCACGGTGTCCGCTACAGCGGCAGAGCTGACTGGGGACCAGCGCACCGGCGCTGGATCAGTTCCTTTGCGTTCGACGCCGTTTGGCAACAACTTGCCTTTGATGAATATCGACGTGCCATCGAGGATCGGCTCGTGCAATGCAGCCGTCTCGAAGCGGCCTTGCGCGAAGCCGTGGTCAACTGGCGCTTCTATCCGGCTGTACTCGGCTTGCAGGCCATGCGCGGCGTGCAGTTCACCACGGCGATAGGCATGCTCGCCGAGTTGGGCGATCTCTCGCGCTTTGTCCATCCGCGCCAACTGATGGCTTGGCTCGGCGTGACGCCTGCCGAACACTCGTCCGGTGAGAAGCGGCGACAGGGCAGCATCACCAAGAACGGCAATAGCTATGCAAGAAAACTGCTAATCGAAGCCGCCTGGAGTTACCGGCACCCGCCACGTGTGAGCCCCGAGATTCAGCGCCGGCACGAAGGCATCCCGAAGGCCATCGTTGACCGCTCCTGGGACGCCCAGCTTCGACTGTGCCGGCGCTATCGGAGACTTGCCGCGCGCGGCAAGAACCCGAACATTGCGGTGGTTGCAGTGGCTCGCGAACTGAGCGGGTTCATCTGGGACATCAGCCAGCTCGCGATGTCGCTTGCCGTACCGAACGCGGCCCAGGCAGCGTAACCCACCCCCCCCCCGGAATCAGTCTATCTGTCACTACTATGAGACCAGTTTCCTGAAGGCGGCGTAGCCCGGCACACGAGCAACCCGCGACCTAGCTAGGCAACGGATTTCATCCGACTTGCGGCAAAAGATAGCGGCAGGCTCATTGGGCGGACCTCTGTAATGCGGTAACCAACCCGCGGATATCAGCATGATCCACCGTCGAGACTTACTGCTACGTCGCCCTCAGGAAATTGGGGGGGGAACAACATGCAACTGTGAAACTAAATCAAACCAAATCTCGATTGACATGGGGGAGTCATATCAGCTAGGTGCGCTTAATTTCGCGCTTACGAATGAACCCTTGGCTCATTCGGCTTTCGCAGCAGCCCGCTACACGCAGCGGGCGCTTTTTTTTGGTGGGAGATAAATGCGTACACGAATCGTTCGCGTTGTCCCGGCCGGAAATGGCTGGGCACTCGAAATAGAAGGCCTTGCGGAACGGCCCCAGCGGTTTTCATCCCTTGAAGGCCTGCGACCAAGATAAAGGTTTATGCTCTGCAGCGCACAAGCCTTTATCTTGGTCAGGGGCCTATTTCCTAGGCAAGCCAGTGCAAACAGCCCTGGTAGCGGCTAAGCCGACCGCGAGCGTGAGCTTATCCACAGATTCTGTGAATAAGTCATGCGCTGCTCATGGAGTCTTTTCCACTGACCCTCGTGCCGCTTCGGGCTGCAGTCACACTGGTTTATGCTCGGGTCGGCTGAAAACTGTGGACACGAACTAGTACCGCTGCACAGAGGTTATGACAGTTTGGCTGGGTTGTAAGACAGGCAAGCAGTTGTGGTCAACGAGCAGTTCGATGGTGCGAGCGATGCCTGCTTGGCGGCGGATCAATCCATTGCGTTCGAGGTTGAGCACCATTTGATGGACGGAAGGAGCCGTGACGGCGAAAAAGCGCTGCATGTCGCGCTCGGCCGGAGAGCGGCCGTTTATCAAGCTGTAGGCCCATATGAAGGCGAGATACTGACCTTGCTTGTCGGTGAAGCTCGGACAGGCTGAGCGCTCGCCAGACAATGGAAGCGATTTCTGATTCATTCGGAACCCCCGCAGTCGAAGGAGGCCCCCCAGAAGGAGGCCATCCGAATGAATTTACGCTATCGAGTCGAGCTCGACCAATCCGAGCGTGAGGCGCTTGCTGCCATGCTAAGCGGCGGCAAGCATGCGGCACGCAAGCTCAAGCGAGCGCAAATCCTCCTTGCAGCGCATGCAGGCCAGGATGACGCGAGCATTGCAGCCACCGTGGCGGTTGGCGAATCCACGGTGTACCGCACCAAGCGCCGCTTCGTGGAGATGGGTCTGGAAGCGGCGCTGAACGAACAGCCTCGACCCGGGGCGCAGCGCAAGCTCAGCGGCAAGGAGGAGGCCCTGCTGATTGCCACCGCCTGCACCAACCCGCCACCGGGACGTGCGCGCTGGACGCTGGAATTGCTCGCCGACACGCTCGTCAAACTGACCGAGCACGAAGAGCTATCGCGCGAGACGGTACGCCGGCGCCTGGCCGAGAACGATCTGAAGCCCTGGCGCAAGGACATGTGGTGCATTCCCAAGATCGACGCGGAGTACGTTGCACGCATGGAAGACGTGCTCGACCTGTATGCCGAAACCCCGGACCCGCAACACCCGGTGGTGTGCTTCGATGAAAGCCCGACCCAGCTCATCGGCGAGGTACGCCAACCGATTCCGGCCGAGCCGGGTAAACCTTTGCGCTACGACTGCGAATACAAGCGCAACGGCACCGCTAATCTGTTCGTCTTCCTCGATGCGCACCGTAGCTGGCGCAAGGTCAAAGTCACTGAACGGAGAACGGCAGATGACTTCGCCCAGTGCATGCGCGACCTGGTCGATATCCACTACCCCCAGGCACCGCGCATCCGGGTCGTGCTGGACAATCTGTCGACCCACACGCCGGCTGCGCTCTACCAAGCCCTGCCACCAGCAGAGGCACGCCGCATCCTGCAGCGGATCGAATTCCACTACACCCCCAAGCACGCCAGTTGGCTCAACATGGTCGAGATCGAAATCGGCGTGCTGCGAAGCCAGTGCCTGGATCGCCGCATCGACTGCCGCGATCGGCTGATCACCGAGGTCGCGGCTTGGGAGCAACTGCGAAACGTCAGCGGCGCTCGCATCAACTGGATGTTCTCTACCGAAACGGCACGGGAGAAATTGGCCAAAGCCTACCCAGTACCGACCTCTGACAAACCGTCATAACCTCTGTGCAGTGGTACTAGCGTATGCGCGCTCCATCTTGGCCAAAGAATCAACACCAGCAATGTCGACGGACAATTCCGGAAGGCCGGCATCGACTACGGCCGTGTTGCCGAATGCCACGGTCCATATATCACCTCCAGTGCTCGAAGCCTTGTTCTGAAGAGGTATGGTTCGCCGAGGGCCTAATCGAGGTGACGGCACATATAGTGAGTCCTTATGCCGAAGCGTCGGAGCGTCTCTCTGGATAAGTGCAGCTCATGCGTCACGCTGTCTGCAGGAGTTAAGGTGAAGCCGCATCGGGCAAAAAAGCCAGGTTGCTCGGGGTTGAGGACTGTTGCCTTTATGCAGCCATGGGCCCGTGCGCGCATCAGGAGTGTGCTGACCAGATAGGTTGCAACACGGTGCCCGCGGCACTCCGGAAGGACAGCCACCGCGTGAATGGCGAAGGTGCGACCATGCTGTTCTCCGTAGGCACAGCCGACCACCTTTCCGCCCATGGTGGCGATATGAAATAGGCTGGACGGGTGTTCTATTTCGTCATAAGGCAAGCCGCAAGTCTGCAGGACTCGCGAGATGGCCTCTGACTCCGCTGACCCAGCAGCCCGTAGTCGGATATCTCTTATCATTGTTGACCCTTTTTTGCTGCGCTGCACGGGTGTTAGCGACCACCTCTGAAAGCAGCTTCCTCCAAAGCCCGACAATATGCATCGAAGTTGTTTTGAATGTCATCACCCGTCCGTGGGGTGTTGACTCACAGTGTGATGGATTTTTAGTTGCAGTGCTTTGTCATTCTCTTGCATTCTGTACTCACCCAGGTGCGACCGCAGCGACTTTGACTCCCGCAGTTACAACCAGTCGCCCCGAGCGCGCGGGGCCTTGCAGAACGTGAGACCGACGTTACCTGGACGCGATAGGGGACGATAACGTTGTGCTTACCGCACTCGTCCGAAAGCAGTGGCCGCGCGATCCAACACGTTTAGCTGCCCTTCTGGATTTGAGGCGTAGTTTGTCACGACGATGGCTGGGCACCATCACCACCGGCGCTGGTCCCGCCCATCGGAAGCCACAAACAGCGTCTTACCGAATGACGGTTTCAAGCATCCTTGGCTCGCCAGGCGTCGCCGTGGGGAATCGGCCGGCATGGCATCCTTACCTTCGATGACTAAGGCAGGGATCACGATGACATGACAATGCTAGGGTGAAAGAAACAGCCCGCCGCCATCCGATCGGAAGTGAGAAAGAGCGTCCAGCAGCCAAGAGGAGGCAATTTTTGGCGCCCTGATTTTTGAACCAAATTCACTTCCTTCCCCCGCTGTCCCCACCGGCGGGCTGTACTGACAAGGTTACGTGGTTGAAACAAGTTACGGTATGAGCCCTATGGCGTATTCGGAAAGGATGGCCTCGACGATGTGGCGGACGCAAAGTAACGACTGGGTCATATTTGCTCCGGAAAAATGAGGGTGATCTTTGCCATCTTGCCGTTTTCGTCATCCAAAACGGATTACCCCCAAAGCGGGGAAGGGCCGCGCTGGTAGCTAGGAAACGGTGCCGAGGGTGAAATTCTCGCATGTCGGTGCTCATCGCAGCGTTCAACCTGTTTTAGTACAGCTCCCAGCGAGACGTTGCACGACGCTCGACTGCGCCAGCAGCGACCCTGGTTCAGCGGCCCGCCGGCCTTTCCTCTTGTTACGTCGTGATGACAGCGCGTTCAGTCCCTGGGGCACCTGTGGCCACTGCCGCCTTAGTGTTTCCCCGATTGTCTTATCAATTGGATGCACTGATAATCGCGCCCTTCCCAGCGATATTCGCGTCGAGTCCATTGTTGACGGGCATTTCCGGCGGTTGTCAACGTAGTTGTCACGTCACCTCACGCAACCTGCTTTAGTTCTGCCGGCGCAATCCGCTCCGGATTGAGCCAGACTTCGTCCGCCAAACTCCAGTTCCGCGTCGGCCCGGACCAACGCTCTGGCGTTCTGGCCTTCGCCTCTGCATAGATCGCTTCTCGTTGAGCCAGCACCGCTGCGGATATACCGCTATGGCGCTGCGCCGGTGTCACGAATTTCAGTCCACTATGCTTGTGCTCGTGGTTGTACCAACGCACGAATCGCTGCGTCCATGCGCGTGCCTCGTCCACGCTGCCGAATGCCTGGCGCGGGTAGTCCGGCCGGTATTTGCAGGTCCGGAACAGCGACTCCGCGTAGGGGTTGTCATTGCTCACGCGCGGCCGGCTGAACGAAGCGACCACCCCCAGGTTTTCCAGGGTGGCCAGCATCGTCGCACCCTTCATTGGACTGCCGTTATCCGAGTGCAGAACCAGAGGACGTCCAGCCAGACCTTCGGCCAAACTGGCTCGCCGCATGAGCAACGCCGCCAACTCCGCCGATTCCGCCCGATGCACTTCGTGACCGACGATCTTGCGGCTGAACACGTCCAGCATCATGTACCAGTAGTAATACTGGCCCTTGATTTCCGCTGGCAGTGGAGTAAGAGACAGGGCGTAGTCGGACTATTTCCCTGTCTCTCCTCCCCGAACCGGACTTGCACCTCTCAGCGCATCCGGCTCTCCGTTCAAGTGTTGCTCATAGCAAAGGCGACAACGGGGTAGCGCGACTCGATGGTACGGCGTGTCTCATCGCGCAGGATGTACGGATTTTCCGTCGGGGTACGCCAGGTAAAACGACCTTTGCGGCTGGTAACCAGGCGCCGAAGCGCCACCACCCCATACCACCCTCGACTGTTCTGGCCTTGTAACACCCATGTTGTAGCCTGTCCCGGCTCCGGCGCTCGGATATAGTCGCGCATCAGCGACCTGAACCCACGCCGATACTTGCGCGCGAGCCAGTGTCCGAGTTTCCAGAAGACTGTTCGGTCTAGCTTAGTGAACATGGTAGCCGTGTAGTCGGTGTATTGATAGAAGGCAGCCCAGCCAGCGATCTGCCGATTCAGGCTTTCCATCAGGTCCATCCGGTTCATGCCGTAGTTGCCCGAAAGTTGCTTGACGAGCCTCCCGGCAAAGCCTCGATACTTCTCCCACGGTATGGTCGTCACAGGCCGCATGCGGCCGCGTGGCCCACGCTTGCGAATGATCCGGTGACCGAGGAAGACAAAGCCGTCGTTCACATGCGTGATATGGGTCTTCTCCATATTCAGCGTTAGCTTCAGCTCGCCTTCGAGGAACCCACGGCATGCTTCACGTACTGTCTCAGCATGTTCACGCGTCCCCTTGACCACGATCACAAAGTCATCCGCGTACCGACAATAGGATACCGCTGGTTTCCACTGCCGATCTTCTCGAACAGCAATAGGCCGCTGTTTAAGAATTGCGAAGTTCCACGCCCACCGATCCTTCCGCACTTTCTTGCTCAGGTAGTTCCGCTCCATCCACGCATCGAATTCGTGCAACATGATGTTGGATAAGAGGGGCGAGATGACACCGCCCTGAGGAACGCCTTCGCTTGCTGCACGAAACAGTTCGCGATCAACACAGCCCGCTTTGATGAACTTCCAGAGCAGGTCAAGAAAGCGCTGATCGGCGATTCGCTTGCGAATCCCCTTCATGAGTAGGCGATGATGAACCGTATCAAAGTAGCTGGCGAGGTCGCCCTCGATAACCCAACGTCCCGCAGTACTTTGTTCACCGCCGTCTTGTAGTTGGAGCTTCACCGCGCGAATCGCGTGATGTACGCTACGGGCAGGCCTAAAGCCATATGAAGCCGGGTGGAAATCGCTCTCCCATATCGGCTCCATCGCCATCAACATTGCCCGTTGCACGATCCGATCCCGCAGGCTCGGGACGGTCAGCGCGAACTGCACAAGCGCTCAACGAGCATTTGGGATGGGCTGAGATCCGCCATCCGTTTCATCCGCTCCGGGGCCAGCGTTATCCGGTCCTGAAGACGCGCCGGGTGGCGGGCGTCGACACATTGCTGCTGGGTCATGTCGAGCGCGGCAGCTTCAGCATTGCCCGCGAATGGACCGACTGGGGCGCGCCTGCTGTCGAAGACGATTGCGAGATCCCTGTGTCTCGCTTCGATCTGGGCATGCTGCTGGAGCTGATCGCGTTGATCGATCAGCTTGCCGCTTCGTCCTCCAAGAAGTCATCAACCAAAGGAGCTTGATCAATGCATTTCATTGCCCTACTATCAGACCAGTTTTTAACGTGGTCCGCCAATGGAAGATATTCCGTCGTCAACATTACGCAGGCGTCGCGCGCAATTGCTCAAGCAAATGCCGGCGTTGGACACGCTCTTGCGGGGCTCGCTCATCGAACGCTACAAGCGCTGTGGCAAGCCTGGCTGCAAGTGCGCCGATGGCCCAGGTCATGGCCCCAAGTACTACTTGTCGGTGAGTTTTCCCGGGCGCCGACCACAAATGGACTACGTGCCACAAGCCGATTTCGCCGACGTCACCGAACGCCTGGCGAGCTATCACCGTGTCCGCGAGATCATCGAGGAGATCTGCGAGATCAATCGCGAACTATTACGCCGCCGCGAGGCGCTATAAGGGGCGTCGGTGAGCCAGTCGCCGCTGTCGCTCACCGACTCCATCGACCTGCAATCGGCCGGCGTACTCATCGCCAACATGCTCGAAGCCTGGCTCACCGCAGAGCCCGCGCTGGAGTTGACCGAGGAGGCCGTCGATGAACACCAAGATCACCCCCCAACATCAGAGCAAGCCGGCGTACATCTATATCCGCCAATCGACGCTGGCCCAAGTGCGACACCATCAGGAGAGCACGGAGCGCCAGTATGCGTTGCGCGACAAGGCGCTGGCATTGGGCTGGCCACAAACGTCGATCCGGATCCTGGATCGGGACCTCGGTCAGTCAGGCGCGCAGATGACGGGCCGCGAGGATTTCAAGACGCTGGTGGCGGATGTCTCGATGGGGCACGTGGGCGCCGTGTTTGCGCTGGAGGTCTCGCGCCTGGCGCGCTCGAATCTGGACTGGCATCGCCTGCTCGAGTTGTGCGCGCTCACCGGTACCTTGGTCGTCGACGCCGATGGGTGCTACGACCCGGGCGACTTCAACGACGGCCTGCTGCTGGGCCTCAAAGGCACGATGGCACAGGCCGAATTGCACTTTTTGCGCGGGCGCCTCCAAGGCGGCAAGCTCAACAAGGCGCAGAAGGGTGAGTTGCGCTTTCCACTGCCAGTCGGCTTGTGCTATGACGACGACGGCCGCATCGTCCTGGACCCCGATGACGAGGTACGCGGCGCCGTGCAGTTGGTGTTTCATCTCTTTCGAGAGACCGGCAGCGCATACGCGGTCGTCAAGCGCTTTGCCGAAGGTGGCTTGCGCTTTCCCAAGCGCGCCTATGGCGGCGCTTGGGCGGGCCGGCTCATCTGGGGGCGCCTGAGCCATGAGCGCGTGATCGGCCTGATCAAGAATCCTTCGTATGCGGGCATTTATGTCTTTGGACGGTACCAGTACCGGCAACGCATCACGCCACAGGGAGAGGTCCAAAAGCGCGTGCAGCCGGTACCCAAGGCGGACTGGCGTGTCCATCTGCCCGACCATCACGAAGGGTATATCACCCCGGAGCAATTCGAGCGCAACCAGGCACGCCTGGCGCGCAACCGAACCAACGGCGAAGGTACCGTGCTCAGCGGTGCGGCGCGTGAAGGATTGGCGCTGCTTCAGGGGCTGCTGCTATGTGGCTGCTGCGGTCGGGCGCTGACCGTGCGCTACCAGGGTAACGGTGGCATCTACCCAATGTACTTGTGCAATGCGCAGCGCCGCCAGGGTTTAGCGACCAGAGATTGCATGAGCGTGCGCAGCGACCTGCTCGACAACGCGATCGGCGAAGCAATGCTCGCGGCCCTGCGGCCAGCCGAATTCGAACTCGCCGTGACCGCCCTGAACGAACTCGAGCAGCGGGATCACGCCATCATGCGTCAGTGGCATATGCGCATCGAACGCGCCGAGTATGAAGTCGCTCTTGCCGAGCGTCGCTATCAGGAATGCGATCCCGCCAACCGTCTGGTCACGGGCACCCTCGAGCGGCGCTGGAATGACGCGATGCTTCGCCTCGAAGCGATCAAGACGGAAGCCGCCCAGTTCCAGAGCCAGAAGGCGCGCGTTGCCACACCCGAACAGAAGGCCCAGATCCTCGCACTGGCGCACAATCTGCCGCGCCTCTGGCGTGCTCCGGCGACCCCGGCGAAGGATCGCAAGCGCATGCTGCGACTGCTCATCCGGGACATTACGGTCGAGAAACTGCCCGCAACCAGACAGGTGGTCCTACACGTGCGTTGGCAGGGAGGCAAATGTACCGACACCACCGTGACTTTGCCCAAGCCGGTCGCCGACGCGGTGCGCTATCCCACTGCAACCGTCGAGCACGTGCGCAAACTGTCGCAACATTTGTCCGAGCCACAAATCGTTGCGCACCTTAATCAGGAAGGCCTGCGCAGCCCAACTGGCAAATCGTTCACGCTCTCCATGGTCAAATGGATCCGCTACCGGTACGGGATTGCGGCGACCAACTTCATGCGGCCCGACGAACTCACGGTCCAGCAACTCGCTCACCGACTAGGCATCAGTCCACACGTCGTGTATTACTGGATTGAGCGCCAGGTGGTCCACGCTCGTAAGCTCGACGGGCGGGGCCCATGGTGGATCACGCTGGATCCCGTCAAGGAACAGCAACTGCGGGACTGGGTGCGCACTTCAGGGCATCTTCGGGGGCAACATTCCCACACTCAACTGTGAGAGGTGCATTATGAGATCACCGTCGGTATGCCGAGCGGCCTGAGCTTGCCGTTCGCTTTCGGTATGTACACGCGTCGCGCAGGCAACGGACTATATGAACCCGTCAGCAACTCGTCGCGTATCGTCGCCAGTTCATGCTGGAGATTCGCTTCCATCATGCACTTGTTGACCCCGTCCACGCCCGGCGTGCCGGCTCCACTGGAGGCCAGTGTAATGCGAGCCGCTTCGCTCAGCCAATCCCGATTGGCAATCAGCCTCAGGAGTCGATCGAACTTGCGTTCTTTGTTCTCCGTCGACCATGTCGCCAGTTTGCTTTGCATTTCACTGATTATCAAAGGTCTTCACCTCACTAGGGTCAGCTAGTCAACCAAACAAACCACTTCAACTGCCTCCCTTCGCCATGTGGCCGGCTTTCCCGACCTCGGACTACTACGGAGGCTCCGCCAGTTTGCACATCATCGGGGGCACACTCCCTTGGCATCTGTGCAAACCTTCCCCAGTTCACATGCTGGACTCACCGCATGAGCGAGGTTGCCTGTCGCAGTCTTTATCCTTGCTTGCCGCAAGTCGTCGCGGGCACCACGATCTAGCTGCGCGCTCCCCGTGGTTCCATGCTGACCAGCATACTTGTCCAGTCAGTACTCGTGCCCCCGGACCATGGATGTGCCCGGAAACAGCCCGCGTCCTGCCCATAAAGCGGTGTGGGCAGGGGTGACATTTCAACCCTCAGATGCGTTTCAACAGGTTCGTGTTCCTCAACCGTCCCATGCTCAGCCTAGAGACTCATCTTGGCGTAACCGCTTCGCCGCAAGCCCCGTTTCCCACGGACTACGTCACCCTGCCAGTGTCAGCAGGTCACCGCCGCTTCGGCTCACTTCCCCTCGCAGCAGAGGAAGGGCATACCCCGGTACTGCAATGTCACTTCCACCGGGTCCTGCATTCCAAACATGCTCAAGCAGCTTCACCCCCAAACGGGCGGGCTACGCTGGCTGGGCGTACTCCAGGTGATGTCCCAGCTCCACACCTGATTGGGCCCGGTGGCGCAATGGCTGGTCACCACCCGGGCCGAGGGCTTGCGCGCACGACCGCGGTGATGCTGCTGCGACGCGCTACGCAAGACACGATAGAAGCTCGACTCCGAGGCCACGTACTGGCCGCAGTCCGCCAGCGTCGGGACGATCTGGCTGGGCGGCAAACTGGCAAACTCCACGCTGTTGGCTACCTCAAGAATTAGCTGGCGTTCCGGCTCGCTGAGCTTGTTGGCTGGCGCTGGCCGCTCAGTGGTGGTGCGAGCATCTGCGACCACCTCATCGCCCTCCTGAACCCAGCGCTGGAAGGTGCGCAAGCTCAGACCCAACTCGTCGCAAGCCTGGGCCAGTCGGCAGCCTGAGCGTTCTGCCTCTCGAATCAACGATATACACAACCGGCGATCTGGGACGCTGATCAGTCGTCCTCTTTTTCTCCCCAAATCGCCCGGGCTTTTTTTCTCAGAATCAGCAACGCGGCCGCTTCCGCCAGCGCCTTCTCCTTTCGCTGTAATTCCTTCTCAAGCTGCTGGATGCGCTTCTTGTCACCCTTGGACTGAAGCCGTTGTTCTCGCGCCTGTTCACCGGCGTTGGCATTGGCCGATCGACAGGCCTCTCGCCAGGCAGCGATCTGCTCCGCGTAAAGACCCTTGCGGCGGCAATACTCCGCCAATTCCGCTTCATTGAGCGGCGCGGTTTCCAGCACCACCGCAAACTTGTCTGCCGAGGACCAGGCCTCGGGGTTCTTTCCATCTCCCGGCACCGGGACTCCTTGCGCTTTCATCTGTCGACGCCAAGCATACAGCGTTTGCTCAGTGATCCCCGTCTGCTTTGCCAGCGCCGACACCAACGCGTTCTCGGGCGGCATCATGCGGCGCAACAGCGCTTCCTTTCGCTCTGCTGAATAGGCTCTCATTCACTCTGACTCTACCGCCCCCAGACTGGGTCAATCGAAATCAGGTAACACGACAACTATTCTGACGCCGGGGGGAGCCATCGACGATCATGATGAACAGCGTCCCAGCGATCGCACCGTCTTCGCCGCCAGAGATCTCAAAGCGGACCCTCCTGAAGGGCCCTGATTTTGCGCCAGGCCTGCGATGCTCCGGTGACGCCCTCGCGATCCCGGCGGTCGCCCGTCTGGCTTGATGGCTTAGCGGGTTGTGAAGGACCAGCTCAGGTTGACCGGCTGGGTTCCCAGCTTGCCGGCTACGGTCACAGAGTAGCGCTGCTTGCTGGCCAGCGGCGTCTGCGGCGTACAGATGGCCAGCCCGCGTGCGTAGCTAGACATTCCGGTGGAACGGCTATCGACCTTGAGGCAGGAGACGTTGCGGCCCTGGGCGTCGGCAAGTGTGAAGGTGTCGGTGGCGAACTGCAGGCTGGTATTGATGGCTTGCAGCAAGACTGGATAGCCTACCGTCTTGCCCTCGTAACCGGGAGCCGGGTTGGGGCTTTCATTGTTGACCCAGCTCGGCGGCACGTCGGTCTGGCCATCGAAGGGATAGGCCACCATCTGGTTGTCGGTACCAGGCTTGCTCGCGTCGGCCAGGTCGATAGTCTGGAAGTACCTCGCGGCGGTGCCGCTGCCGTTGGGGCCGACGCTCTCGGCATAGCCGCTGCCAGCTGACTGGTAGCTGCCCAGCAGCGCAGCGCGGTGGAAGGGAGCATTGAGCAGATCCACCACCAGGGCATCCTTGGGCGAAAGCGACAGTTGCGCATTGGCGACTGAGGTCCACCTATTGGCGCCGGCCACCACTTCAGCGGTGGCCTTGGTCGGGTAGAGCGCCTGGATACGCGCGTCTGGCGTGGCACCGGTATAGCCAGGCTTGCCCGACTGTTCGGAGTGGGTCAGCATGTTGTTGGCCAGCATATAACTGGTGTGGTTCTGCGCCGCCGTGCCGAGCGCATCGCGTGCCACCAACGGCGGCAGTCCGATCTGTTCGCGCCGGAAATTGACATAGCAAAGGCCTGCACTGCGCGGCTCGCCGAGCACGGTGTAGTTGCTAACGCCGGCGCCGCGGGCGGGCAGCAGGCTGACCACCGTGGTGTTGGCCGGTGCCGGTACGCTGCCGCTGACGGTGTAGCACGCCCCCCAGTGGCGGGCGTTGTCGGCGTCGTCGGGCTCCCGGAGCCGCCTCGTCTGCTGGTGTATGGCTGAGTCGCGGAGTTGCTACCTGAGGCGACTGCCTTGGTGGCACTATCACCTCCGTCGCCGTCGCCACCGCAGCCGGACAGCACTACAGCGGCGCAGGCGGCGATCAGGTGGAGCGCCGGATAGATGTAAGCAGGGCGCGCCGCGCGCGGTTGAATGGAGGAATTCGCAAGCAAGGATTTCCCAGGCATCGGTCTGCAGGTAAGTTGACGAAGATGAAGGGGAACTGCCCAGGCATCCGCCCGCACAGGCAGACGCCGGACGGCGGTGCGGGCGCGACGGTTTGCTATGGCAGAAAAGGCGTCCGGGCTGAACCGGCCGGGCACGATCTTATGAGCAAGTGCCGTGCAGCGCCCAGCTTGCTAACAATGGCTTAGATGTGACCCGCCAGCGCAGCACTTGCCCCTGCCGGGGATCCAGGCGGCACTTGATTGCCGCTCGCAGATCTTTTGCAGTAAGCATTGAGAGCGCGCAAGAGCGGGAGCTAAGATCAGAGCTAAGATCAGGTCTTCCCGCGCTATATCAAACTGGCCGGCTATCGCCGTTGCGCTTCCGCCATCTTTGGCAAGCACTGCTCAGCAGCAGCAGCGCGCGAGGCCGGGATGAACGTGAAGCGTTAGCTCTGCCATGACACGTCGATAAGGCACGATAACGTTGCCTTATCAAAGCCCGGATGTCCCTTCGAGATAAAGTCAAATCTGGTGTATGAAGGTTGATCGTGGCCGGTCGTCAGGCGGCGAGTTTCTGCTGAACCGGCGGATTGTCTTGCGCCGGGGCACCGTCCTTGAAGGGGACGCCCTTCAAGAGCAGTTCGATGTGTTCGGCACCTTTGATGCGGCGCCATGTTTTCTCGGCTTCCTCGATCAGCTTGAAGGCCAGGCCAAGGAAAGTCGCTCGTGACACGCAATTGCGCGTGCGCGTCGTGCGGTGACGCACGGTCGCGAAGGTCGACTCAATCGCGTTGGTCGTGCGGATGTGCTGCCAGTGCTCGGCCGGGAAGTCGTAGAAGGTCAGCAGGCTGTCTCGGTCCTTGGTGAGCACGCCGGTGGCCTTGGGGTACTTGGCGCCGTAGATCGTCGCAAAGCGATCGAAGGCAGCATAGGCATCTGCCCTGGTGGCCGCCATCCAAATCGCCTGCAGATCTGCCTTGGCGCGGCCGTGCTGGGACTTGGGCAAGGCGTTCAGGACATTGCCCATCTTGTGGAACCAGCAACGCTGGGCGCGCGTGGCCGGGAACACCTCCTCCAGGGCAGCCCAGAATCCCATGGCGCCATCGCCGACCGCCGCCAGCGGGCCAGCCTGCAGGCCGCGGGATTTCAGGTCCAACAGTACTTCCACCCACGATGCCTTCGATTCCCGATAGCCGTCACCGATCGCCACGCGCTCCTTCTTGCCGTCTGGCGTAACGCCGATGATGACCAGCAGGCATTGCCCGTCCGATCCCTCGCTACGCAGACCCGTGTGGATGCCGTCCACCCACCAATACACATGGCGCGCCGCCGACAGATCACGCTGATTCCAGCTCGCATGCTCGTCTGCCCACTGCGCCTTCAATCGGCTCACCACGTTGGCCGATAGCCCTTTGGCATCCTCACCAAGCAGCACCGACAACGCCTCGCTCATGTCGCCTGTCGATACTCCCTTCAGATACAGCCAGGGCAGCGCTGCACTCACCCGCGGCGACTTCCTCACATACGGCGGCACGATCGCCGAGTTGAACTTCACGCCAGACCCGGACCGATCGCGCACCTTGGGCACCTTCACGGCAATCGGGCCGGCCCCCGTCAGCACCTCGCGCTCCGGGAGGTAGCCATTGCGAACCACGGCGCGCTGCCCGCTCAACGTCTTGACATTACTGAACTGCTCAAGCAGCTCTGCCAGCTCCACTTCAATCGCCTCCTGGATGACCCGCCGAGCCCCGCGCCTGATCAGCTCCTCGAGCCCAAGCCCGATTTCCGATAGACCGACTGCTTCTTTCCCTTTATCCTTGCTCATGGTGGACCTTTCTTGTGCTGGTTTCCGATCTCGACAATCAGATTCTCAGCGGAAAGCTCCACCGCCCTCTACTCCGCGCCTCAAATTCCCCGCCCGTACACCAGTTTCGACTTTAGCTCTGTCCCTTCCTCGGTTGGCCCAAAGGTCAGCGGTGAGGGCGAAGTTAGTCCGTATCTTTTTTCCAGTTTCTACGGCGCTAGCGAAGGCATTCCTACCATCAAGGCGCGTCGAGCGGAATTTTTAAGTAGCGCACGCCGTTGGATTCTGGCGTTGGCAATTCGCCGGCGCGCATGTTGACCTGCACTGAGGGGAGGATCAGCGCGGGCATCGGTAACGTGGCATCCCGCGCCTCGCGCATCGCGACAAATTCCTCCTCCGGGATGCCATCGCGCACATGGATGTTGTTCGCGCGCTCGTCCGCTACCGTGGTCACGTAGCGTAGTTCCCGGCCGCCAGGCTTGTAGTCGTGGCACATGTAAAGGCAAGTCTCCGGCGGGAGGCTCAGCAACTTGCCGATGGAACGGTAAAGAGTGCCTGCATCGCCGCCTGGAAAGTCGCAGCGGGCGGTACCATAGTCGGGCATGAATAGCGTGTCGCCGACGAAGGCTGCCATCTCGTGGCCGTCGCTGTCGCTGATCACATAGGTCATGCAGGCCGGTGTGTGGCCGGGCGTGTGCATCGCCCGCGCCTGCAGGCTACCGATGGCAAAGGTATCGCCATCGGTCAGCAGCCGATCGAACTGGCGCCCCTCGCGCGAGAATTCCGGCCCGGCATTGAACAGCTTGCCGAAGACCTTCTGTACTGTGGTGATTTGGTTCCCGATGGCGGTCTGTCCGCCGAGTCGCCGCTTAAGATATGGCGCGGCCGAGAGATGGTCGGCATGGACGTGCGTTTCCAGAATCCATTGCACGGTGGCGTCCAGTTCCTGCACGCGCGCTACCAGCCGGTCAGCGCTGGTGGTGCGCGTGCGGCCGGACTTCGGGTCGTAGTCGAGCACGCTGTCGATAAGGGCGCATTGCCGGGTCGAGCTATCGAGCAAAATGTAGCTCAGGGTCCCGGTATCGGGGTCGAAGAAGGCGTCGACTTCCATGGACGTTGAAGAATTTTTGGCTGGCGTCATCGTGGGCTAGTGATTGGGGCGCCGTGAAAGGGCGTCTCGGTGTGCCGGCGCAAGGCCGGCGTCCGGTTTTCTGCAGTGTGCATACGTCGAGCGCAAGAGCGGTCAGGGTACTACGCAAGCGCCTTGAACATATCCTCGACCACCTTCTTGGCGTCGCCGAACACCATCATGGTCTTGTCTATGTAGAACAGCTCGTTGTCGAGCCCCGCATAGCCGGCGGCCATCGAGCGCTTGTTGACGATGATGGTTTTGGCCTTGTACGCCTCCAGGATCGGCATGCCCGCGATCGGCGACTTGGGATCGGTCTTGGCCGCCGGGTTGACCACGTCGTTGGCGCCCAGCACCAGCACGACGTCGGCCTGGCCGAACTCGCTGTTGATGTCTTCCATCTCGAAGACCTGGTCGTACGGCACCTCGGCCTCGGCCAGCAGCACGTTCATGTGGCCCGGCATGCGGCCCGCCACCGGATGGATCGCGTATTTCACGGTCACGCCCTTCTCGGCCAGCTTCTCGGTCAGTTCCTTCAGCGCGTGTTGGGCGCGCGCCACGGCCAGGCCGTAGCCGGGCACGATGATGACCGTCTCGGCATTGCCCATCAGGAACGCGGCGTCGTCGGCCGAGCCGGACTTCACGTTGCGCTGGCCCTGGTCCACCGCCGCCGTCGCGCCAGTGGCGCCGCCGAAGCCGCCCAGCAGCACGTTGAAGAACGAGCGGTTCATCGCCTTGCACATGATGTACGAGAGGATGGCACCGGACGATCCCACCAGCGAGCCGGCGATGATCAGCATCGGGTTGTTCAGCGAGAAGCCGATGCCCGCCGCCGCCCAGCCCGAGTACGAGTTCAGCATCGACACCACCACCGGCATGTCGGCGCCGCCGATCGGGATGATGATGGTCACGCCCAGCACGAAGGCGATCGCCAGCATGATCAGGAACGGCAGCCACGCCTGCGACATGAAGAAGATGATGCCGAAGCCGACCATCGCCACCGCCAGCAGCAGGTTCAGCCAGTGCTGGCCGGCAAACACCACCGGCGCGCCCTGGAACAGGCGGAACTTGTAGCGTCCGGCCAGCTTGCCGAAGGCGATCACCGAGCCCGAGAAGGTGATGGCGCCGACAAAGCAGCCGATGAAGAGCTCGATGCGGTTGCCCAGCGGGATCAGGTGCGAGCCCGCCGGCGCGATGCCGAACGCGGCCGGCTCGGCCACCGCGGCCACGGCGATGAACACCGCCGCAAGACCGATCAGCGAGTGCATCGCCGCGACCAGCTCGGGCATCCTGGTCATCTGCACCTTCCTGGCCACATAGGCGCCGATGCCGCCGCCGACCACCAGCGCCGCCAGGATCAATGCCAGGCCGCTGCCGTTATTGCTGGCCTCGCCCGCACCCGCGCCAGACAGCAACTCGTTCTTCAGCTTCAGGATCAGCGCCACCGTGGTCAGCGCGGCCACCAGCATGCCGGCCATGCCGAAGGCATTGCCGCGCCGTGCCGTGGTCGGGTGCGACAGCCCCTTCAACGCCTGGATAAAGCACACCGACGCGCCCAGGTAGGACAGGGTCACCAGATTCATCAACAGGCCGTTCATCGCGCCACCTCCGCCAGCTCTCCGCCCACCTGCGCGCTGCCCCGCGGCTGTGCCTTGGGTGCCTTCTTGCGGAACATCTCCAGCATGCGCTGCGTGACCAGGAAGCCGCCGAACACATTGACCGCCGCCAGCGCCACCGCCAGCGTGCCCATGGCCCGGCCGACATTGCCTTCGGTCAGGCCGGCGGCCAGCATCGCGCCGACGATGATGATGGCCGAGATCGCATTGGTCACCGCCATCAGCGGCGTATGCAGCGCGGGCGTGACAGTCCAGACCACGTGGTAGCCCACGTAGATCGCCAGGACAAAGATGATCAGGTTGATCACCGTGTTGCTAACCATTTCCATTGATTTCTCCTTGAATCAGCCGGCCAGCGCCGCTTCCTTGCGTCCCGCCACCAGGCAGGCGGCGACAATGTCGTCTTCGAGGTTGAGCGTGAACCGACCTTCCTTGTCGATGACCAGCTTGAGGAAATCCAGCACGTTGCGGGCATAGAGCGCCGAGGCGTCGGCCGCCACCATGCTGGCCAGGTTGGTATGGCCGATGAGGATGACGCCGTGGCGCTCGACCACTTCGTCGGCCACCGTCAGCGGGCAGTTGCCGCCCTGCGCGGCGGCCAGGTCGACCACCACCGAGCCCGGCTTCATCTGCTGCACGGTCGCTTTCTGCAGCAGCACCGGCGCCTTGCGGCCCGGGATCAGCGCGGTGGTGATGACGATGTCGGCCTGGATCGCACGCTGGTGCACCAGCTCGGCCTGGCGCTTCATCCAGTCCGGCGGCATCGGGCGCGCATAGCCGCCCACGCCTTGCGCGATCTCGCGCTCTTCGTCGGTCAGGAACGGCACGTCGAGGAATTTGGCGCCGAGCGATTCGATCTGTTCCTTCACCGCGGGGCGCACGTCGGACGCTTCAATCACCGCGCCCAGGCGCTTGGCGGTGGCGATCGCCTGCAGGCCGGCGACGCCGGCGCCAAGGATCAGCACGCGCGCGGCCTTGACGGTGCCGGCGGCGGTCATCAGCATCGGCATGAAGCGCTGGTAGTGGTGCGCGGCCACCAGCACGGCCTTGTAGCCGGCGATATTGGCCTGCGACGAGAGCACGTCCATGCTCTGCGCGCGCGTGGTGCGCGGTGCGGCCTCGAGCGCGAAGGCGGTCAGGTTGGCCGCCGCCATGCGCGCGTTGTTCTCGGCATCGAAGGGATTGAGCATGCCCACTAGTACGGCCCCCGGCTTCATCTGTGCCAGTTCCGCGTCGTCCGGCGCGCGCACCTTGAGCACCAGTTGTGCTCCCAGCGCTTCGGCGGCAGTGCCGATGGTGGCGCCGACCGCTTCATACGCGCCGTCGGGCTGGATTGCGCTCAAGCCGGCGCCGGCCTGGACGACCACCTTGTGGCCCTGGGCGACGTACTTCCTGACCGTCTCGGGGGTGGCGGCGACGCGAGTTTCGCCGGCCCGCGTCTCGCGCGGGATACCTATGTACATCTCTGTCTCCTTGGATGATGATCGATGTTGGGTCGCGGCGGCCGGGGATATCTATCGCGCCCCGCGTGTGGGACTAGAAAATATGCTTCATGCCCACTGCCAAGCCGGTCTGTCCGACGCCTGGCGCGACCTTGGTCGCACTCGCCACGCCCAGCGTCGAGCGGCCCGCGTTGTCCATGTAGGACGCGTTGACATAAAGCTCCGTGCGCTTCGACAGGTTGTACGCCGCCTGCAGCACGTAGCTGATGGCGTCGTCAGCCGAGGCGCGGTTATCCGTCCGGTAGATACCGGCGCGCAGCGTCAGTGCCGGTCTTGCCGCATAGGCACCGCCCAGCCAGTAGAGATGGGAGCGGCTGGCGGGCGCGCCCAGTCCGTTCTGCAGGAACCGGTATCCGGCCTCGGCCGTGAAGGGGCCGCTGGTGTAGAGAAGTCCCGCCGCGTAGCGGCGTTCAATGTTGCCTGCCGTGGCCGTGGATGTGCCGCGGCGCTGGTCATAGGCAATGGCCAGTCCGAACTTGCCGATGGTGTACGAGGCGCCGGCGCCGATCTCCTGGCCGACGCGGGGCGCGCCGGGGACTTCGCCGCCGTTGGCAATGGTCGAGTCGTAGCCGGCGCTGTACAGCCCGCTGATGGTCAGTTCGCCGAAGTTGCCCGTGTACTTGATGGCATTGTCTGCCCGACCCGCGAACTGCGCATCGTGGGCAAGCACGGAGTACGGCGCATAGCGGTTTGTGTCAAAGGGGATGAAGAAATCGAACAGGATATTGTTCTGGCGCCCGAGCGTGACCTGGCCCCAAGGCCCCGCGATGCCGACGAATGCCTGCCGGCCGAACAGGCGGCCGCCAAATCCGGCCATACCGGTGTCCGTCAGGAAGCCGCTCTCCAGCACAAAGATCGCGCTCATGTCCGCGCCCAGTGCCTCCTTGCCCCGCATGCCCCACCGCGATGCCGCGGTGTTTCCGGAGGTGACGCGGTATGCGGACCCCGAGCCATTCGTGCCGGCATGGCTGACATATTCCACGCCGGCATCCATGACGCCGTATAGCGTGACGCTCGACTGCGCCTGTGCCTGCGCCTGTGTCGTCGCGGCAAGCAGGCACCCCACTGATGCCGCGATGGCGCACTTTCCTGATGTTTTCATCGTTCTCCTCCGTATGTATGTTTGAGTTGATGCCCGCGCAGGGCAGCGCTCGCCACAGCCCGAGAACGGGCGATGCGGCGATAGCTGGTGATGCGGCGATGGCTATTCAGCGGGCGGCCGTGCGTGTCACGCAGGCGCTGCCATCCACGCCGATGGCACTCGGCGCGAACGGGGCCGCCGGCAGCGGCGCCCGTGCAAGTGAATGGATCAGGCCACGCGAGCCGGCGCGCGTCCGGCGCGGTGCATGCCGAAGCGCTCGACGGTAAGTCCGTCCATGTCGATCTCTGGCGGCCTGCCGGTGACCGCGTCGGCAACAAGCCGGCCGGTGCCGCATGCCTGTGTCCAGCCATTGGAGCCGTGGCCAGCATTCAGGTAGAGGCCCTGCAGCGGTGTCGCGCCGAGGATGGGCGGCCCGTCCGGCGTCATCGGACGAAGCCCGGCCCACGACGTGGCCGCGGCATAGTCGAACCCGCGTGGAAAGAGCCGTCGCGTCAGTGCCGACAGCAGTTCCGTGCGGACCCGGCGCACTGACAGGTCGTATCCGACGAACTCGGCCATTCCCGCGACGCGCAACTTGTCGCCCAAGCGGGTCAGCATGATCTTGTTGTGCTCGTCCATGATCGCCATGCGCGGTGCAGCCCCGGTGTCGGCAATGGGGATCGTGATCGAATAGCCCTTGAGCGGATAGATCGGGATCCGCAGGCCTGCAGCAGCGAGTAGCGCGGGCGCCTGGCAGCCGAGCGCCACCACGCAGGCATCGGCCTGGCGCTGATCCGTCTGCCCGCCATGCGTGATCTCGACGCTGCGAAGGCGGCCGTGCGCATGGACGAGGCGGGTTGCCGAAACGCCGTAGTGAAAAGACACGCCGCGACGGGCAAGATAGCTGGCGAGGCCTGCACAGAACCTTGCGCTGTCGCCTGATGCATCGTCCGGCAGATGCAATGCGCCTTGCCATGCTGCGGCAGACGCCCGCAGCGAGGGTTCAAGCGCCATGGCTTCGTCGCGCCCAATCATTCGCCATGGCACCTGGAACTGACTGAGTGTGCGCGTGGCCAGCTGTGCCAGTTCAACTTCCTGGTCAGTCTGGAGCAATTGCAGCGTGCCGTCGCGGTGAAAGCCGAAGTTGAGCTCCGGCACTTCGTCACGCAAGGCCTGCATGCAGCGCATGCTGTAGTGCGCCAAGCGCTGCATGCGCGCCTTGTTGATGCCAAAGCGCTCCGCATTGCATTCCTTGAGCCATTTGGCGAGCCAGCGCAGGCGTTCGGCATCCGGCATCATCGAAAAGCGCACCGGCGCATGCTTTTGCATGGCCATGCGCAGCACCTTGTACGGCATGCCCGGCGACGCCCACGGTCCGGCAAAGCCGGGGCAAAGGCCGCCTGCGTTGCCGAAGCTCGATCCCATCCCCGGGCTCGCTTGCCGCTCCAGCACGGTCACCTCATGGCCGTCGCGCCACAGGTGGTAGGCGGCGGATACGCCGGCGACGCCGGCGCCAAGCACTAGTACGCGCATGTCTGCTGCCCCGTTCCAAAGATTCAGTCGGCCGTGATGTGTGCACGATCGATGATCGCGCGATAGCGCCTGGTTTCGCTGTCGATGTATTGCTCGAATTCGCCGCCATCCTTGTAGGCGCTCTCGAATCCCAGTCCGTACAGGCGATCCTTGATGTCTGGCGACGACATGATCTTCGCCGAGGCGCTGTCGAGCTTCTTCCTGATCCCATCGGGTAGCTTGGCCGGCGCCCACAGGCCGTACCAGGAGTAGAACTCGAAGTTCTTGAATCCCGCTTCCTGCATGGTCGGGACATCCGGCAACAACGGGCTGCGCGTGCGCCCGGTCACCGCGATCGCGCGCAGCTTGCCGGCCTTGACCCCGGGCAGCGACGAGAGCATGGGATCCATCATCCCCTGGGCCTGGCCGCTCATGAGGTCGGTCAGCGCAGGACCGCCGCCCTTGTACAGGGCAATGGGCACCTGCAGGTCCGCGATGCCGCTGTCATACATGAACTGGGACAGGGCCAGGTGGCCGGCGGAGCCGTTGCCGCTGGTCGCGAAGTTGTACAGCTTGGGGTTGGCTTTCACGGCGCGCGCCAGTGCCTGCGGCGAGTTCGCCGGCACCTGCGGATTCACGCTAAAGATCAGCGCGCCTTGCGCGAGCATGCTGACCGCCGTGAAATCCTTGACCGCATCGAACTTGATGGTCTTCCGATAGAGCATCGGATTGATGTTGTGGATCGATGCATTGATGTAGAGGGTGTAGCCGTCAGCTGCCGCGCGGGCGACGATGCCGGCCCCGACAAGGCCCGATGCACCCGGCCGGTTGTCGACAATGACGGTCTGCTTCAGCTCCTGGCCGAGCTTCATCGCGAACACGCGCGCAAGGCCGTCCACCGAGCCGCCAGGCGCATGCGGCACGACGATGGTGATCGTACGATCGGGGTAGGGGCTGTCAGACCTGGAGTCCGCTTTTGCGACGCCCGCGGACGTCAGAACGGACAGGAGGAAGATGCCCAAGCGTACGACGGGCATGTGGCGGGAACGGATCTTGGTAAGTGGGCGTAGTTGCATGGCCGGATCAACGTAACTTGCTGGACAAGGGAAGGCAGCGCCATCGCGCGCGATGACGTCGGGCGCGGCGGGCGGCGCTGCCTTGAAATGGCTTCGGTGAAGCTGGTGGCTCAGAAGGTGCCGGGGTAAGCTGCGCCGTCGATCAGGATGTTCTGACCGCAGATATAGCTCGCCTGCCCAGAGCAGATGAAGGCGCAGAGTGCCCCGAGCTCTTCCGGCCGGCCATAGCGGCCAGCCGGGTTGTTGGCGCCGCGTTCGTTCCAGAGTTGCTCGAAGCTCTTGCCAGTCGATTCCAGCATGCCTTCGATGTGGTGGCGCTGGGCATCGGTCGCGAACACGCCCGGGAGCAGGTTGTTGATCGTGACGTTGTGGCGAACCGTCTGGCGCGCAAGCCCTGCGACGAAGCCGACGAGGCCAGAGCGCGCGCCATTGGACAGGCCCAGTTCCAGCTGCGGCGTCTTCACGCTGCGCGAGACGATATTCACGATGCGGCCAAAGCGGCGTTCGATCATGCCGTCCACGGTGCGCCGGATCATGTCGATCGGCCCGATCATCATGGCATCGATCGCGGCGTGCCAGTCTGCCGGTGTCCACTGGCGAAAATCACCGGGCGGGGCACCATCCGCGTTGTTGACCAGGATGTCGGGGGCAGGGCATGCCGCCAGCGCGGCGACGCGCCCCTCGTCCGTGGTGATGTCCGCTACCACGTAGCTGACATCACCACCCGTCGCGGCGCCGATTTCCGCTGCCGCCGCGGCCAGCGTGCTCTCCGTGCGGGCGGCGATGAATACCTTCACGCCTTCCGCCGCCAGTTGGTGCGCGCAAGCGCGCCCCATGCCCTTGCTCCCGCCGAAGACGAGTGCATGGCGCCCTGCAATGCCGAGGTCCATTGATTGCTCCCGGTTCGGTTCAAACGGCCTTGAGCATCGGCGACGACCAGCCGTACTTCCGGTCGAGTTCGAGCTCCTTGATGACGCGCAGGCCGCGCAGCAGGGGCTCGCCTTCCAGGCCGGTGAGCGGCTTGCGCAGTTCGCCCGAAGGCAGGCCCACTGCCTTCATCAGCGACTTGATCGCCACCGGGTTGATGGCCGAGTAGGCATAGTGCAGCAACTGCAGGTTCTGCAGGTAGGCCTTGTGAAAGCTGGCCGCGGTGTCGGGGGATGTCCACGGACGGGAGATCTGCGTCAGCTCCGCCGGGGCGATATTGCCGGTCATGTTTGCGGTGCCATGGCCGCCCAGGCTCATGGTTGGAACGACTAGGCCAAGGTTGGGCGAGTCGCAGCACATCACGGAGACATCCGGCGCGCCGCGCAGCACTTGCGCTACCTGTCCGACGCGCGTCGTCGACTCCTTGTGGACGACATAGTTGGGGTGCTTGAAGATGCGCAGCAGGCTGTCCCAATTCAGGTCGGTCTTCACGCGCGGCGGGTTGTTGTAGATGCCGAGGGGCAGGTCGGTCTCGTCGGCCACTTCCAGGAAGTAGCTTTCGATGTCGGCCTCCGGCGCGCAGATGTAGGCGGGCGCGGCGATGATGGCGCCATCCGCGCCGTTGGCCCTGGCAAAGCGCAGATAGTCCTTGGTAGTCTGGGTGTTGTTGCCGGTGCAGCCATAGAACAGCTTCATCTTGCCGGTCTTCATCTTCGCGGTTTCCACGATGATGGCCTCGCGCTCTTTTTGCGAGAGCATCGATACCTCGCCTGTGGATCCCATGATCAGCACCGCCGAGGTGCCGTGGCGATCCTGGAAATCCAGCAGTTCGCGAAAGGCGCCGAAGTCCGGGCTGCCGTCCTTGGCAAAGGGGGTGATCAGGGCAACAAAGGACCCTTCAATCTTCATCTTGCTCATGTCTGTCTCCGTCGTGGATTCGTGTAGGGGTAAGTGCCGGGAAAACCCGGCTTAGGCTGCGTTGTCGTTCAGGTCGGGCAAGCCTGGTCGGCCTGGGCGTCTTGCAATGCCTCCAGGGTGGAACCATGCGCGGAAAGCGCCATCAGGCCGCGCTGCAGATCGTCGATGAGGTCTTGCGGGTCTTCGAGACCCACATGCAGGCGCACGGCCTGCCCTTGATACGGCCAGCGCGCGCCGGTGCAGTTCTTTCCCGGCGTGAACGGGATGGCGAGGCTTTCATAGCCGCCCCACGAAACCCCCAGGCCAAAGTGCTCCAGTGCATCGATGAAGGCAGCGAGCGAGGCTTTCGAGTTCGTGCGCAGCACTACGGAAAAAAGGCCGCAGGCACCGGTGAAGTCGCGCTTCCACAGCACGTGGCCGGGATGGGACGGCAGTGCGGGATGCAGCACTGCCTCGACCTGCGGCTGGCGCTCTAGCCATTGGGCGACGCGCAGCCCGGATTCCCAGTGGCGCTGGAGCCGAACCGCCATCGTGCGCAGGCCGCGCAGTGCGAGGTAGACATCGTCCGGCCCCGCGGTCTGTCCCATGTCCTGCGTGGTCTGCTTGATTAGCGGCCAGGTATCCCGATTGCACGTGACCACGCCAAGCATGGCATCGGAATGGCCGACGATGTACTTGGTGGCGGCCTGGATCGAAACGTCGACACCGTGGGAGAACGGTTTGAAGTAGAGCGGCGTTCCCCACGTGTTGTCCATGACTACGACGGCGCCATGTCGATGTGCGGCGGCGGAAATGGCCGGGATGTCCTGGATGTCAAACGTCTCCGAACCTGGCGATTCGACGTACACGACACGCGTGTTGAGCCGCAACAATGCTTCGATCGGCGTGCCGCCGGCAGGATCGTAGGTCTCGACTTCGACGCCGAAGCGCGTCAGGACTCGCTCCAGGAACGAACGTGTGGGCGAATAGGCGCTGTCGGTGACCAGCACGTGGTCACCGGCCGAAAGCAGCGCCGTCAGCGCGGTGCTGATCCCCGCGAGGCCGGATGGAAACACGAGCGACCGGTATCCACCTTCCAGCGCGGCAACGGCTTCTTCTAGCGCATGGGTCGTGGGCGTGCCATAGCGTCCGTAGGTCGTCGCGCCAGACTCTTCCGCAGCGCGGGCGCGCTTCATTTCCTCCCATTCGGCCATCGACCCGGCGAGAATGGTCGATGCCCTAAAGATCGGCGTGTTGACGACCCCGCCGAACCGCTCCGGGTGGCGGCCAGCGCAAACTAACTGAGTGCTTTCTTTCATCGGATCTCCGTGGCTGAGCGGTGCGGCTTTCATGTTCGTGATTGCCGCTGGAATGTCGACCAGCTTAGGGATGCGTCCTGAGCAAATTCATCTCATTTAATCGGCGTATCCCCTCCAAAAGAGAAAAAAATGCTCGCGCGGCCCGCCCAACATTGGGTGCTTGTGCCGCCCGTAGCGGGCGCCTGTATTCCGGTGGAGGAGACCAACATGACAACGAAGCTTGCTGCAGCCAATACTCGCAGCCGCTTTCCCACACTTTCGCACTGGGGCGCATATACGGCGGTCGTAGAAGGCGGAAAACTCGTCGCGTGCGAGCCGTTTCCCTGCGACAGCGCACCTTCACCAATCCTGCAATCCATGCCGGGCATGGTGCATTCGCCCCTGCGCATCCGCAGGCCTTCGGTGCGGCGCGGCTGGCTGCGCAAGCGCGAGAACGCGGAGCGCAGCGAGAGGGGCAACGATGAGTTCGTCGAGGTGGATTGGGACACCGCGCTGGATCTGGTGGCCGGCGAGCTGGCACGGGTGCGCGCCGACCATGGCGATGCATCCGTCTTTGGCGGTTCCTACGGATGGTCCTCCGCCGGGCGCCTGCATCATGCCCGCACGCTGACGCACCGCTTCTTGTTCGCAGGCGGGGGTTGCACCACGCAGGCGGGCAACTACAGTTGGGGCGCTGCGCAGTTCCTGCTGCCTCATGTGATCGGCACCTACAAGCCAGTCACGGGAAGAGTAACCGACTGGCGCAGCGTTCTTGAACACACGGAGCTGTTCATCGCCTTTGGCGGCCTGCCCTTGCGCAACACCCAGATCACTTCCGGCGGCGCGGGTGCGCACAGCTCGCACGAGTGGATCGGACGGGCAAAGCGCTCAGGAGTGAAATTCGTTGTAGTCAGCCCGACGCGCGCTGACATACCCGACGGCCTGCAGGCCCGATGGGTGCCGATCCGGCCCAACACCGACACCGCGCTGATGCTGGGCATCGCGCACACCCTGCTGACGCGCGGCCTGCACGCCGCGGAGTTTCTGTCGAGCCATTGCGAGGGCTTTGACGCGTTCGCGGCCTATCTGCTGGGCCGGGACGATGGCCAGGCCAAGGACGCCCGCTGGGCGGAATCGATCTGCGCGGTGCCGGCCGGGACCATCATCGAACTGGCCACGGAAGCCGCCCGGCAGCGCACGATGCTGAATTGCACGTGGTCGTTGCAGCGCGCGCATCATGGCGAACAGCCCTACTGGGCCAGCATCGCGCTGGCGTCGATGTTGGGGCAGATCGGGCTGCCGGGCGGTGGCTTTGCGTTCGGGCATGGCTCCATCAACGGCGCCGGAACGCCCAGGCCCGACGTTGCGGCGCCGGAGATGGGCGCGGGTGCCAATCCCGCGCGCAGCAGCATCCCCGTCGCGCGTATTTCGGACATGCTCCTCCATCCAGGGCAGCGCTACGACTTCAACGGCCGCGAAGGCATCTATCCGGATATCCGCATGGTGTACTGGGCCGGCGGCAACCCGTTCCACCACCATCAGGACCTGAACAGGTTCGTGCGCGCCTGGCAAGCGCCGGAGACGATCGTGGTGCATGACAGCTGGTGGACGCCGACCGCGCGGCGCGCGGACATCGTTCTGCCGGCCACGACAACGCTGGAGCGCAACGACATCGGGGGCTCCTCAAGAGACCGGTACGTGCTGGCGATGCATCAGGCGCTACCGCCCCAGTACAGCAGCCGCAACGACTTCGACATCTATCGAGACCTGGCATTGCGCGCCGGCTGCGAATTCGCGTTTACGGAAGGCCGCGACGAATTCGCGTGGATTCGCCATATCTACGACAGTATGGTGGAACGCTGGGCCGAGGCAGGCTTCGAAGCGCCGCCGTTTGAACAGTTCTGGGAGGAGGGGTACACCGGCTTGCCGGAGCCGGGCACGCCGTTCGTGCTGTTCTCGGACTTCCGTGCCGATCCACAGGGCAGTCCCCTGAGCACACCCAGCGGCAAGATCGAGCTCTACTCCCGGCGCATTGGAGAATTCGGCTATCAGGATTGCCCTCCTCATCCGTCCTGGCTGCCACCTGCCGAATGGCTTGGAGATGCCGCAGCCCAGCGCTGGCCTTTGCACCTCATCACGTCCCAGCCGGCGGACAAGCTGCACTCCCAGCTGGACGCGGGTAGCCACTCCGTGTCACTGAAGGTCAGAGGCCGGCAGGCAGTCCATATACACCCGCTGGACGCGGCAGAGCGCGGCATTGTGCAGAACGAGATCGTACGCGTGTTCAACGAGCGCGGGGCATGCCTGGCCGGCGCCCGTCTGGACGATACGCTGATACGAGGAGTCGTAGTGATGTCGACCGGTGCCTGGTTCGATGCGAGCAACAGTTCGCTTGAGCGCCACGGCAATCCCAACGTCCTGACAATGGACCGCGGCACGTCCCGCCTGGCCCAAGGGTGCAGCGCGCATTCCGCACTGGTCGAGATCGCGCCGTGGTCCAACGGAGAACCGCCGGAGGTTCGTGCCTTCGACGCGCCGCCGGTGTCGCCGTTGACCGGCACAAGCCGGGGTGAAGACCATTTTTCGAAGCACATGGAGTCTCGCGAAAAAAGTCGGACCGCCGATCCACCAAGCAATGGATAGGGAGCGAGCGTTTAACGCACTAGAGGCACGAACGACACTTTTCGTCTCGATCATGCCGAAGTGCGCCGCATGATGCCCACAGCGCCTGCGAGCAGGCTGGCATGCTCCCGGCGCTGTCAAACTGACCCGTTTCGACGCTTGCGAGACGCGAGGCAGAGGGCGCAAAATCTGGCGAGATGGCATCAATGCCTATTTCTATCTGCATCGTGCCAAGAAACGAATCGAAATCGGGCGCCAATGGGGGACTTGTCGCAGTCGTCGTCTACGACGGCCTGAGCCTCTTTGAATACGGCTGCGCCGTTGAAGTGTTCGGTTTGCCCAGACCGGAAATGGGAAGCACGTGGTATCGCTTTGCGACGTGTTCGGCCGAGTTCGGGACGTTGCGCGGGCCGGGTGGCATCCAAGTACAGGCTGACGGTGGCCTTGAACTTCTGTCGAAGGCGAAGACGATCATCATCCCGGGCTGGCGGGATATTGAAGCGGTTGTGCCACCGGAGCTCTGCCGCGCTTTGCGAAAGGCGAACAAGCGAGGGGCGAGAATCATGTCGATCTGCACGGGTGCCTTTGTATTGGCCGCCGCAGGATTGCTCGACGGTAAGCGCGCGACGACGCACTGGCGTCACGCGGCAACACTAGCGGAGCGATATCCGGAAATTCGGGTGGAGGCAGATGTCCTCTACGTCGATGCCGGCGATGTCCTGACGTCGGCCGGAAGTGCAGCAGGAATCGATCTGTGCCTGCATCTGATCCGCCGGGACTTTGGCCCTCGCGCGGCCAATCAGGTCGCACGCCGACTTGTCATGCCGCCACACCGTGAAGGCGGCCAAGCCCAGTACATTGCCGAGCCGGTCTCGAAGCGCAGCAGTGCTTCGTTGGCCCCCTTGGTGGACGCGGTGCGCGCAACATTGGACGAAGACTGGCCGATTGCCAGGATGGCAAGGCAAGCCGCAATGAGTGCCCGCACGTTCCAGCGGCACTTTGTCAGTATGATGGGTATGCCGCCTGGCGAGTGGTTGCTGATAGAGCGTTTAAGCCGAGCGAGGGTCTTGCTCGAAGAGACCGATGCATCCGTGGATGACATCGCGGTGCAAGTGGGGTTCGGCGCCGCAGCCACGTTGCGCAATCACTTCCGGATCCGGCTCGGAACAAGTCCCGGACACTAC
Source organism: Cupriavidus sp. PB-02 (assembly GCF_058252315.1). Classification (NCBI taxonomy): domain Bacteria; kingdom Pseudomonadati; phylum Pseudomonadota; class Betaproteobacteria; order Burkholderiales; family Burkholderiaceae; genus Cupriavidus; species Cupriavidus sp. PB-02. The sequence goes on along the minus strand of NZ_JBXPSX010000003.1, from coordinate 870,065 downwards.
AGACGACATTTCAGTACATCTGCGCTGCATTGATTCCGGCCAATGGCGGAGCCCAGTTGCCATTGCGCTCTTTTATGGTGGCACGGGGTGTCCATCCAACCGAGCCACCTATACGCGTGAGATAGTAGGTTTCTTCGCCAGTCCAGGATGACCGGTGCCCGCTTACGCGTAATCCAATGGTAGCGCAGTGGTGTACTTGATCTGTTCCATCGCAAAGCTGGAGCTAACATCGGCAAGCTCCGCCCCTTGGATCAGCTTCTTATAAACGCGATCATAGGCCGCGATATCCGGTACTACCACGCGCAGCAGGTAATCGGTGTCGCCGGCCATCCGGTAAAACTCGGTCACCTCCGGGATCGATGTCACCAATCCATGGAACAGCTTGATCCATTTCAGGTTGTGCTGGCTGGTACGCACTGAGACAAAGACTGTGACACCGGCGTTCAACGCGTCTGCGTCCAGCAATGCAACCCGTTTGCGAATGATGCCGGCCTCTTCCAGCTTTTGGATGCGGCGCCAGCACGGCGTCGAGGTCAGGCCGACGCGGTCCCCAATTTCCGTTACGGAGACAGTGGCGTCTTCCTGCAGGATGTCAAGGATTTGTTTGTCGTAGCGGTCCATGTCCATTAGCTGGCTGTGTCCGAGGCTTGAGTAAAATCGGGGCGGAGCATCAGTAGCTTGTCTTTCAATTTCTATCTCACAGTAAGTTGAAGTTTCTGGCGGACTCTGCCCCTGTCGGGCCACGATCCACCGAGCACAGGATAGGGAGCGCGGCTTGAACGAACTAGTGGCACGAATGACAATTTACGTTCATATCTCGCCAAAGTTAGCCACATGGACTGCGGCAGCCCGGTTCGTCTCTTGGTCTCGGGTAGGGTCTAGTTCAATCCTGTGCGCGATCAGCATCCAAGGACGGCCTGACCTTGGCGGTCATGCAATCGGGTCTCTATCTGCATCACCAACAGGTTGCGGGACCAACCATGGGCGAGCGCTTGAGCGGCATACCATTCGCGAAGCGGCGTATTCTTCACCTTGTCTAGCAAGGTGCAGAGGTGAAACGGTAATTGTGCAGCAGGCTGCTGCACAAATTCGACGTCCAGCCAGTCTCAGCTAGGGCGCGCTGTATTTGAGGTTGCGCGGTGAGAATACCTTCATATCGGGAAAGCTGGCTCGGAGCGGCGGGAACTGGCAGCCGGCTACTGCCGTTGCGTTTCGCCGGACTCGCAAACAAGGGGAGCTGCTGCGCGCGCGGTCAGGATGCTCGTGACGCCGGCGTTGCCAGGGTGCGGCGATAAGGTTCGATAACGTTCTGCTTGTCGTGGGTCGCTGGCTGGGCGGGCAGGCAACGCTTTACTCATAAGTCAGGAATTTAGCGGACAAATGATCTATGCTTGAGCAATAGACATTGAGGGGAGCGTTCATGAAACGGGACGGTCGTAGTCTGGCTCACAATACGCTTGAAGAAATGCGCATCCTAGCGGTGCAACGCATGGCAGAGGGAGAGCATCCGGATGATGTCGCTGCATCGTTCGGGATGAATCGGTCGTGGGCATACAAGGTTCGCGCCCAGGCGCACGGCCGAGGTGTACGGGCGCTGCGCTCGACCAAAGGCACGGGTCGCCCCCGTGCGCTCACGTCTGCGCAGGAGCAGCGGGTGCTGCGATGGATCAACGGCAAGAATCCGATGCAGTATGGGTTCGATTTCGGCCTCTGGACACGCAACCTGGTTCGCGAACTGGTACAGCAAAAATTCGACGTGAAGCTGAGCCTGGCATCGATCGGTGCGATGCTGGCACGCCTAAACCTAACGCCGCAAAAGCCACTGCAGCGCGCCTACCAGCGCGATCCGGAAGCAATTGATCGCTGGCAGCACGACACGTATCCGGCTATTGCCAGGCAGGCTCGTGAGCAGAAGGCGGATATCTTCTTTTGGGATGAATCGGGCTTTCGAGCTGACTCGGTGCATGGCAAGACCTGGGCGCCGCGCGGCGAAACGCCGATTGTCGAGCGACCGGGCCAGCGGCAAAGCATGAGCGCGGCGTCCGCCGTCAATTCAAAGGGGGCCTTCTGGTTTGCTACGTACGAAGGCGGGCTCAGCGGCGAGTTGTTTGTCACGCTGCTCAAGAAGCTGATGCTCAATCGAAAGAAGGCAGTACATCTGATCGTAGACGGATTGCCAGCGCACAAGAAAGCCATCGTCAAAGCCTACGTCGCCAGTACGCAGGGCAAACTGACCTTGCATTTCCTGCCCGGTTACGCACCTGACCTAAATCCAGATGAATTGGTGTGGAGTCACGTGAAGCGCAACGGCGTCGCGCGACGTCCTTTGCAAAAAGGCGAAGAGCTGGGCCCGCGAGTTCACGAGCAGCTTGCAAAAATTCGACGCAACCCGAAGCTCGTGCGCTCGTTTTTCAGGCACCCATCTGTCCGCTATATTTCTGACCTATGAGTAAGTGCACAATAAAGCGCATTACATTGGATCTTGGCCACCTGGTAAGCACGTGCTCTATACTGCTCGATTAGGCCTCCTTGCAGCTCTGCCATGGCTTCGTTACTTCTGCCTCCCGACTACATCGATTGGCTCGCTTCGCTCAAATCTCGAATTGGACGCGCCCAGCAACGCGCGGCTCTTGCCGTCAACCAAGCCTTGGTTGCCCTGTACTGGGATATCGGCAATGAAATCCTTGAGCGGCAGGCGAGACAGGGGTGGGGCGCTAAAGTAATCGAGCGTCTGGCGCAAGATTTACGGCAAGCATTCCCCGATATGAGCGGGCTGTCGCGCTCCAATCTGATGGCAATGCGCGCCTTTGCGGAGGCGTGGCCGGATGCGGCAATTGTCCAACAGCTTGTTGGACAATTGCCTTGGGGGCACAACCAGGTGCTGTTACAGAAGCTCAAGTCGGTCGAGCAGCGCGAGTGGTATGCACAGCAGGCGCTAACGTATGGCTGGTCCCGAGCAGTACTGCTGGCGCAGATCGAGACGCGGCTGATCGACCGCGCAGCGCAGGCGCCGAATAACTTCGCTGCTCAGTTGCCATCGCCACAGTCTGATTTGGCGCGGGCCACGCTCAAGGATCCCTACGTCTTCGATTTTTTGAGTCTGCGTGCCGAAGCGACCGAACGAGACTTGGAGGCAGCACTGGTCGATCATATAACTCGTTTCCTTCTCGAACTTGGAGCCGGCTTCGCCTATGTCGGCCGGCAGGTTCACCTCGAAGTTGGAGGCGATGACTTCTATCTTGATCTACTGTTCTATCACCTCAAGCTGCGCTGCTATATCGTCATTGAGCTGAAGACTGGCGCCTTTAAGCCTGAGTATGCTGGTCAAATCAGTTTCTATCTATCCGCGGTCGATGCGCAGATGAAAACCGAGGGCGACCATCCGACCATTGGGCTGCTACTATGCCAGGAGCACAATCGGCTGGTGGTGGAATACGCACTACGCGGTATGGGCAATCCGATCGGCGTGGCCCAGTACCAATTCGTTGCGGAACTCCCCGCTGAGTTGCAGGAAAGCCTGCCGAGCGTCGAAACATTGACACAAGAACTGGAGTTGGATGTCCGGCCGGAGGAGGGCGATCCAGAGTGAGATTGGTCGCCTTGCTTGAGATAGGTGGAAAATCGTTGCCCAACTCAAGGCGTGGCTCCGATCCCGCAGGGCTTCGGCTTTCGCCGAAGCTTGGACTGCCCCGTCATGAGTAAGCTGGATTGCTCGTTCAACATAACGACCGTACTCAGAAATTTTTCTGGTTGCCAGGAGGTTATGTTGAACGGGGCAGGGCGGACGTTTGTCGGCACCGCCGTGTTCAGCCCCGGATCCCAATGAATAGTTTCACGATCACGAAATTATTGGGTTGTGACGATGGACCCCGCGGGCAGTCGACGGTCGTCTCTAGTCGACCGTCTGAGACATCCGACCTTCAGAACACCAGCGGCTGCTTGTGCCTTTCGAAGCCGTCGTTCGAACGGTTACTCCAACCCTCAACCAAGGGCGGTTCGTGGCCGGTCTTGGGCGGATGCGCGCCGCGAAACTGCGGCCGTCTCCGACCGACCCGCTGCAGGCGGTCGATTGGAGTGAGAGCGAATCCCAGGGAGCACCTAAGCCGCTGCGCGGAGGGTCAAGGCTTATAAGCAATCGCCTCGATTTCCACCCTGGTGCCGACCATGTTCTTCCCTTGTAATGTCGACCGTGACGGCTTGCTTTCGCGGAAGAATTCTCCGTAAACGCGATTGAATTCATCAAAGTCGCGAGCGTCTTCAAGCCAGACTGTTATCTTCACTACGTCCTCGAGCGTGCAACCTGCGAGGGCGAGTACGTGAGCGACGTTCTTCAGCGTCTGGCGGGTGTGAGCTTCTATCCCGCCGACAACGATGCTGCCGTCTTCGTCTCTGGCTACCTGACCGGACACAAATACAAAGTCGCCGGCCTTCGTCGCTAGCGAGCGTGGCAAGGTTCGTGTGACGGGATTGCTCTCTGCAAAATACTCAATTGTCATTTGAGTCAGCTCCTAAAATTCCGCTCTCCACACCAAGTCAGAGCGGCGATTGGAAGGAGGGCCATCGGTCGGCGCTAACGTGTGACTTCGTCAATGATGCTTTCAATCACCCGGATTTGCGGCGCTTTCTTGGTCAGGTAACGTTTAGCCTGGGGTCGCTCGTTGTCCAGATAGCCCCACCAATCCCAACACCCGTTGAGGTTCGGCTTCACCCAACTTGAGTCGGCAATGGAAAAGGCCGGAGGCATTGCGCACACCTCTTCACTAGGGAGCGCTACCGGTTCGAGCGCAGGATAGATGACGATGACATGGTAATAGTCCGCCCAGTTGTTGTAGCCGGCAGTATTGGAAAACTCCTTTGCGTTCTGTTTGCAGCCATGAAGAGCAATGTGTATGCGACAACGACTCCCACTACTTCGACAGGATGACGGAACGTAAAGATATCCGGTATCCGCCATATCGAAGTTCTTGCGCCGCTCAGTGCTGTAGGGTAGACCCCAGATAGCGTCTCCGGCGACCTTGGCGTCGCTCTTTCCAATCTTGTCGATGATCGGCTGTTGTCCGAACTTCCACACCTCGGTTTCGGGAATGTATTTGACGCGCTTGTTCGCATCGTAGGCTGAGTCCGGAGCGTAGAGCGCCAGGAAGAGCTTGCCGGCATTGTCCTCGGCGCGGCAGCGGCGAACGTAGGACTTTTCGCTTCCGTCGAACTGGCATGAATCGATCCCATCGGGAGACACGATGCCATGACCGGCCCGGTCACTGCCGTCGACGGCGTTCCCTCGGTCTACTGCGGGTGTCTGGCCGATGAACGCAGTCAGGAAGTCGATGCTTGCCTGCCCGGATTGCTTCACCACTGTATGGTCTGCTCCGCTCTGGAAGACATAGGAACGTTTGAGTGCCTGCGGTCTCCCTGAAGCCAATCTGTCGATCGCCCCTCTACCTGCCAGCGTGCGGGCCGCGGCAACGTTAGGGACTGGGGACTGTCGGCCGCACATACAGTTATTGATCGCCACCGATATACGACCATCGGCACAACCCCAACCGGGGCCTGCAATGGAGCCCACTCCCTGGACGGAACTGGAATGCGCTACGGCGTACTGAATGGCCATGGCAGCACCAGATGAAACTCCCGAAATGGTGACATCGTTGGGATTACCGCCGCGGGCCAACCCGAGCCCGTCGTCGGCGTGAGCGGAACTCCAAGCTGTAAGGAGCGCAAAGGCAAGAATTTCGAGTCGGCGTTCCAAATTAGATCTCCCCATCGTTCGCCGAATTGGCCGAGATCTATTCGGGCCAAGGACCAGCCGCGATTGCCGCATGTCCGCGCCGGCAGGATCAGCAGCCGACAAGTAAGGCACTGATCAAACGGCCGGCCAGCGGCGATTGTGGTCGCGTGATCCGTATTGAGTTCGGCTTCGCCCGCGCGCCTGGGGCCCGACGGCCAAAGGCATCAGCCTACCGCAAGGCCCATGCCAAGTGAAAAAAGTGCCGACAAATCAAGACATAGCACCGTTTTGAATGGAAGAAGTCCAAGATAGACAAGCTTGAATGATTCAAGGCTGGAGCGACGCCCGCACCACCTTGCCCCGTTCGCGCCCCAACGCGGCTAGCGACGCCAGCGCCGGCGAGTGACCGAAACTTACCGATTCTGTTTGCAAGGACTTGCTAACACGCCTACGACGACGGCCGCTCCCGACCCATCGCAGCCGTCCAACTGCGTGGGGCCGAGCGGCCGGTGCTGAACGACAATCAGCCATCCAGTTGTAATGCGATCCTTTGTTTTTCGATCGCCGATAGTCCGTGAGTAGCCGCCTCATCGGAGACACAGCAATAGCCTTAACGACGCGCCCAGAACGATGAGTCGAGCGTAGACCGTCGAAAACGGGTCCTGCAGTACAGGGGAGGCAAGCGATGCCAGTGCCGCGGTGTTTCGGGCAAAGGTGACGCGCGCCACTGTAGACCAACCGGGCTCTCTATGAGCCAGTTCACGGCTGCGCACTTGACATTGCGGGGAAAGGTGTGGCCAATCACCTCGCATCAATATTGAGCGTTGCGATGATGTTGCGGTTTTCGTTCCTTCGCGAAACGGAAGCCAGGGTGCTTGTGGGTGCCGTGGCCGCTGCGCTGCGTCGCGGGCGAGGACGGCCGTTATTGGGTCGGGGGGACGCTGTCTTTCGACGTCAGAAATGGGAGACGCCGTCATCGCGGAAATCGAACGCGTGCAAGCGGTCGCTTAACCCGGCAGGTTCCGAGCCCTATGCCTCGCCAACCATCTCGACTAGACATAGATCATGATGCCTTGATCCTTGTACTCGTGTACGCCCTATCGTTCCGGACGACGATGCTCCGTTCCTTTAGGCAAGCCAGAGCACACACCCGCAGTTGAACATCTGCATTCCTGCCGACGGAGGGCTAACAGCCGATGCGGCGGGGGAGGAATTCCGACATGTTTGGCGGTCGGGATTCTAGCTAGCTAAGGAATCGACGGGTGTTACAACCATCAGTAGTTTTGCTACTGACTCGCCCACGTTTTTTCCCCGGTGGGGTTTTTCGCAGTTGAAGTGCACGCAATCACCTGGCTCCAGGACGGCGACGTGACCATCAATTTCAAATTCGAGTCGTCCCTCCAACAGATACAAAACCTCCTCCCCCTTGTGAACGAGCGATTCGTTGGGTAGCGACTCGCCGGGCATATAGCTCAACTCAAAGGCGCTCATCTGTTGGTCGGGCAGGGTACCGCTTGTCAGTCGATATGTGTACCCCTTGCCTTCCAGGGGGGCGCCACGACTCCTTTCGCTTGCTCGACTGACAACAAAGTCGGGCTGCGCCTCCTCGCCGGACCCTTCGAAAAAGTCGCGAAGCGGAATTCCCAGTCTGTCCGCAATCACAATCAAATTGGAGATTGACGCGTTGGTCTCGCCGCGTTCCAAGCGCGACAGAAACCCCGCGGACAGAGCCGTCTGTTCGCTCAGGGCGTCCAGTGTGAACTCCTTAGCCTTCCTGGCGGCACGAATGCGCCTTCCAAGCTGCCGCGAGACCGCTTCCACGCGTTGCTCAACGTTCATAGGGAAGTATCAAAAAAGTGCATGTCATGCACAAAATTGTACATGTAATGCACAACAAAGGCGTACGCGCGCCGGCCGTGTATGCCGACTTGCCTCGGAAGGAATGCTAGGGAAAACCATGAGGCCCGCTCACTTCTGCCGAAAATTCGAAGAATGAAGGCGAGTCCGCCTCAGAATTGTAGCCAATGTGGCCAGAAATTTCGTCATACAGCTTTTCTTTGATCGTCCACTTTGACAACACATCCCCGCGCAATGTTGTCTCATGCGAAAAAACATTTCGTAGCAGGCAATAGTGTGTACGATGCAATAAGATTTGCACCACACGCAATTTGCACTTGCCCACGTTCAAGGAACCCATCATGTCGAGAATCCAGCAGGCCGTAAAGCTCTTAGCACGCAATCTCCTGGCAACTATGCCCGTAGCGTTGGTTTCGTTCAGTGCACATGCACAGATTTCCGATGGCGTGGTCAAGATCGGCATTCTCAATGACCAATCCGGCCCGTATTCCGACTTGGCTGGTAAGGGCTCCGTTGAAGCGGCACGGCTTGCAATCGAGGAGTTTGGGGGGAAGGTTGCTGGAAGTAAGGTTGAACTCGTCGTTGGGGACCATCAGAACAAAGCTGACGTTGGTGCGACGAAAGCACGCCAGTGGTTTGACCGCGACGGCGTAGACGCGATTGCCGACTTCTCCAACTCCAGTGTCGGCCTGGCCGTGCAGGGACTTGCCGCCGAGCGTAAGAAGATCACGCTCGTTGCTGCGGCTTCCAGCGAATTCACCGGCAAGGCATGTTCCCCATACTCGACTCAGTGGGTCTACAACTCGTACAGCAATGGACACGGCCTCGCGAAGCTGCTCACCAAGCGAGGATATGACAGTTGGTACCTGATGACCGTCGACTACGCTTTCGGCCATGCGTTTGCGGCAGACATCCGCAAAACAGTTACGGACGCTGGAGGCAAGGTTCTGGGGGAGGTGAAATTCCCTCTCAATTCGCCCGACCTGAGTTCCTACCTTATTCAAGCGCAGAACTCGGGGGCCAAGGTGGTGGTCTCTGCGAGCGCAGGCAGCGACATGGCCTCCACTGTGAAGCAAGCCGCTGAATTCGGCATCACGCGCAAACAGTCCTTGGCTGCGCCCGCCGTCTTCATCACTGATGTGAACAGTATGGGGCTGAAGAGTGCACAGGGTCTTCAGTTTCTGACGGCCTTTTACTGGGATCGCAATGACGCGACCCGTGCGTGGTCGCGCAAATTCTTCGAGCGCCGCAAGTCGATGCCGACCATGACGCAGGCAGGCGTCTACTCCGCAGTGCGTCATTACCTCAAGGCTATCGAAGCAGCGAAATCGGACGACGCAGCAGCGGTCGCCGCGAAGATGCGCGAAATTCCCATTAAGGACATGTACACCGACAACGGCTGGATCCGTCAAGACGGCCAGGTGATGCACGACATGTACCTCGTTGAAGTCAAGAAGCCCACCGAATCTAACGCCCCGTGGGATTACTACAAGGTCATCGAAACGGTGCCCGCCAAGGAGGCATTCCAGCCTCTCTCGGATAGCGCATGTCCTCTCGTGCGCAAGTAATCGAGACACCAGAACTTCTTTCCACCTATCCGATCCAGGAGAACAGTTGTGCACTACGATATCCAGTTGAAGCTTGAAGAAGTCCACGCGCTTGCAAAACGTCTGCTTCTGGCGCAAGGCTTCAATGAACGCCATGCGACGGCTATCGCCAATACCGTGACCGCGGCGGAACGCGATGAATGCCGTCATCATGGACTGTTCCGCATCCCGTTCTACGTTAATGCATTTCGCGCAGGCCAAGCGTCGGGCGATGCCGAACCGACGGTATCCCGGCTGGCGCCGGCGGTGATCAAAGTCGACGCGCACTATGGCTTCTCCCCGCTTGCACTGGAAGTTGCCGACGCGCCCCTCGCAGAGCTGGCCAAAGAGACCGGCATTGCTGCCGTGGCAATCAACAACGCGTTGAGTGTGTCCGCACTCTGGCCGGAGGTAGAGCGACTCGCAGACAAGGGACTCGTGGGGTTCGCCTTTGTTGCCGCCAGTCCGTACGTCGCGCCTGCAGGCGGCACCAAGCCGCTCTATGGCACAAATCCAATGGCCTTCTCTTGGCCGCGCGCAAATCACCCGCCGGTGGTTTTCGACCAGGCTTCGAGCGCGAGCGCTCGCGGCGAGATTCAGGTGCGGCTGCGTGACGGTCGGCAGTTGGAGGAAGGCTGGGCGGTTGGTCCGGACGGACAACCGACGACCGATCCCGCAACTGCGCTCGCCGGCGCCCAGTTGCCATTCGGGGGCGTCAAGGGTGCAGCGATCGCCATGATGGTCGAGCTGCTAGCAGGTCCGCTTGTTGGTGACCTGCTCAGCTTTGAAGCCGGGGAGAAGGACGTGGCAAACACCGGCGCGCCTTGTGGCGGCGAACTTATCATTGCCATCGACCCGGTTCGCTGCCTTCAAAACGGCGACCGTGCCGCTCAGCTCGCGCATAGTGAACGCCTGTTTACCAAGATCCTTGAGCAAAAGGGTACACGCTTGCCTTCCGACCGCCGATATGAGGCGCGCAAGCGCACCGCCGTTGAGGGTGTGACTGTGCCGACCGCGCTGTATGAGCAACTCCTGGAGTACAGCACAGGCCAATACTCGGGCAAGCGGAATGCCTATGAAGGTGATGACCTGATCAAAGGCCCGCACAAGGCCGAAGCCTGAGGTAATCGCCGTGTCAGATTATCAGGTAACCGAAAATACCCGCATCCACCGGCGTCCGGAGCGCGGGCAATATGATCGAGAACTCGTGCACGCGATCATTGATGAAGCGTTGGTGTGCCACGTCGCCTTCGTAGCGGACGGTGCACCACGAATCATTCCAACCACGATTCTTCGTGTGGATGAGAACGTCTACCTGCACGGTAGTCCTCAGAATCGCATGTTGACAACGCTCGCCCAAGGTGTGCCCGCATGCATCTCCATTACCCATGTCGACGGCATCGTCGCTGGACGGTCCGGTTTCGGATGCAGCGTCGATTACAGATCGGTGGTGATCTTCGGCAAGGGAGTCGTCGTTGACGATCCGGCGGAGAAGGCCAAGTTGCTCTACGCCGTCATCGACGATGTTCTGCCTGGGCACCGCGTGCGTCAGCACAAGGATAGCGAGATAGGCGCAACCTTGGTCCTGAAGTTTCCTCTCGAGGAGGTTTCCGCCAAAGTCCGCGATATCGGGGTGAAGGATGTCGAGTCCGACTACGAACTTGACGCTTGGGCAGGCGTGATTCCCCTAAGTATCGTGCCAGGGGATGTTCAAGACGATGCGCGGTTAAAGCCCGGCATCACAACCCCCGACTACGCCCGAAACTATCTCGGCCCGTCCCGTAAGCAGCGATAAGCAGGTAGCAGGGTCGCGAACGCGGCTCTGCCGTCATGGCCGCCAGAAGCTGGAGGGCCAGAAAACATATCAGGTACGTCAATGTCGTCGAATGTTTTGGAGGTTGAGGGGCTGACAAAGCGCTTCAATGGCTTTTGCGCGGTTGATGGCGTGAATCTATGCGTCCGGAAGGGAAGCATTCATGCCTTGATCGGGCCGAACGGCGCAGGCAAGTCGACTTGTTTCAACTTGCTCACGAAGTTCCTCGAGCCATCGGCAGGCACCATTCTCTTTGATGGTGTGGATATTACAAGGGACAAGCCGGCTCAGATTGCCCGACGAGGAATCATCCGATCGTTTCAGATCTCTGCGGTTTTTCCGCACATGAGCGTGCTCGAGAACGTGCGCATTGCACTACAGCGAAAGCTTGGCACGTCCTATCACTTTTGGCGAAGCGAGAAGACGCTGAAGGTACTAGATCGTCGAGCGATTGAACTACTCGAAGAAGTGGGGCTCGCGGAGTTCGCTGAAACCGCGACAGTAAATCTATCTTATGGTCGAAAGCGAGCTCTAGAAATTGCCACGACATTGGCGATGAAGCCCGAGCTGATGCTGCTGGACGAACCCACGCAGGGCATGGGCCACGAGGATGTGGACCGCGTGACGCAATTGATCAAGAAGGTGGCTGCCGGCCGCACGATCCTCATGGTCGAGCACAACATGAACGTGGTGTCGTCGATCGCCGACAAAATCACGGTGCTGCAGCGCGGCGCCATCCTGGCCGAAGGCCCGTACTCCGAAGTGTCGAAGGACCCGCGCGTGATGGAAGCCTACATGGGCACCGCCGACGCCGAGCTGCAGGGAGCGCACTGAGATGAGCGCAAACGCATCCACCGCATCCAACGTCCCTGCACTCGAAATCAAGGACCTGCACGCCTGGTACGGGGAATCGCACATCCTCCATGGCGTGGACCTGACCGTGAACCGTGGTGAAGTGGTCACGCTGCTGGGCCGCAATGGCGCCGGGCGCACTACCACCATGCGCGCGATCATGGGCCTGACCGGCACGCGGAAGGGATCGATCAGGATCAACGGCAACGAGACCATCGGCCTGCCGACGCACAAGATCGCGCACTACGGCATCGGCTACTGCCCCGAAGAGCGGGCGATCTTCTCCAGCCTGTCGTGCGAGGAAAACTTGCTGCTCCCGCCGGTGCTGAAGGGCGCCAAGGGTGGCGACACGCCGGGCATGAGCGAGGCCGAGATCTACGACATGTTCCCGAACCTGCGGGAACGCAAGCAAAGCCAGGGTACGCGGCTGTCGGGCGGCGAACAGCAGATGCTGGCCGTTGGCCGAATCCTGCGCACCGGCGCGAACCTGCTGCTACTCGATGAGATATCCGAGGGCCTGGCACCGGTGATCGTACAGGCGCTGGCGCGCATGATCCTGATGCTGAAGAAGAAGGGCTACACCGTGGTGATGGTGGAGCAGAACTTCCGCTTTGCCGCGCCGCTGGCCGACCGCTTCTACGTGATGGAGCACGGCGCCATCGTCGAGCGCTTTGCCGCCGCCGAGCTGCAGGCCAAGATGCCGGTGCTGAACGAACTGCTTGGCGTATGAGCCGGCACAACGAGGGAACCCGCTTCACATGAACTTCGATATTGGAATCCCCCTGCCCGCGCTGCTGTCCCAGTTGCTGCTGGGGCTCGTCAACGGTGCGTTCTACGCGATGCTAAGCCTGGGCTTGGCCGTGATCTTCGGCCTGCTCAACGTGATCAACTTCGCGCACGGCGCGCTGTTTATGCTCGGTGCCGTGCTGGCGTGGGCCGGCATGGAATACGCTGGCCTAAGCTACTGGGTCATGCTGGTGCTGTCGCCGCTCGTGGTGGCAGTGATCGGCGTGGCCATCGAAAAGTCGATGCTGCGCTTCATCTACAAGCTCGACCACATCTACGGCCTGCTGCTGACGTTGGGCATCACGCTGGTGTTCGAAGGCGTGATGCGCTCCACCTACGGCGTCTCCGGCCTGCCCTACTCGCCGCCCGACGCGCTGCAAGGCGCCACGGACCTCGGCTTCATGGTGTTGCCGAATTACCGTGCCTGGGTGGTCGGGGCTTCGGTCGTGGTCTGCGTTGCCACGTGGTTCACGATCGAGAAGACCAAGCTCGGCGCCTACCTGCGCGCGGGCACCGAGAACCCCAAGATCGTGGAAGCCTTTGGCGTCAATGTGCCGCTGATGGTCACGCTGACCTATGGCTTCGGCGTGGCGCTGGCCGCATTTGCAGGCGTGCTAGCCGCCCCGGTGATCCAGGTGTCGCCGCTGATGGGGCAGAACCTGATCATCGTCGTGTTCGCAGTGGTTGTGATTGGCGGCATGGGGTCGATTATGGGGTCGATCGTCACTGGTCTGGCGCTCGGTGTCATCGAAGGTCTAACAAAGGTGTTTTACCCCCAAGCGTCTTCCACCGTCGTCTTTTTCATCATGGTAATCGTATTGCTACTTCGTCCTGCCGGACTGTTTGGGAGAGACAAATAATGAATGAACCTACAGGACAAGTGATCGAGGTAAGGCATTCTTCGGCGGGATCAGCGGAGCCTGAGCAATCTCAGTGGAAGGGACGGGCCATCGCATGTGTCGTTGTGCTTGCGGCGTTGACCTTGGCACCTTTTTACGGCGCATATCCAGTACTGGTGCTGAAGGTTCTTTGCTTCGCATTGTTCGCCTGTGCGTTTAACTTGCTGATCGGGTTCACGGGGCTGCTGTCATTCGGACATGCAGCATTCTTTGGTGGAGCCGGATACGTGGCCGGTTATGCAATGAAGGCGTGGGGCCTACCGCCGGAGCTCGGCCTTTTACTGGGGGCGGCAGCAGGGGCGACACTAGGCTATGTGGTGGGATCGCTGGCGATTCGTAGACAAGGCATCTACTTTGCGATGATCACGCTCGCTCTGGCTCAAATGCTGTACTTCATCTTTCTCCAGGCGCCGTTTACCGGAGGAGAGGACGGCTTGCAAGGTATCCCGCGAGGAAAACTATTTGGCACATTCTCCCTCGACAGCGATTTGGCGCTCTACTACTTTGCTATCGCGATACTTGTGGCGGCATTCGCTTTAGTCGTTCGAACCGTGCATTCGCCTTTCGGTCAAGTTCTGCGAGCGATCAAGGAGAACGAGCCGCGGGCAATTTCCCTTGGCTATGACACCGACAGATTCAAGCTCATTGCATTTGTGATCTCAGCGGGTCTATCTGCACTTGCGGGAACACTTAAGGCCCTGGTACTGGGTTTCGCAACCCTTACGGACGTGCATTGGACTATGTCGGGGGCGGTCATTCTGATGACGCTCGTGGGGGGACTCGGGACCCTAACCGGTCCAATTGTCGGTGCTGTCGTGATCGTTGCGATCGAAAACAAGTTGGGGGATGTCGGCGCGTTCCTGGCCAGTTCGACGGGTTTTACGTGGTTTGAGACGCTGGGTGAATCTGTGCCCATGGTTACTGGCCTGATCTTCATCGTATGTGTTCTGACTTTTCGGCAAGGACTGGTCGGAATGGCGGCGCGACTGTTCAAATCAGCCAAGTGATCACGTTCGCCTGCCACTTACATCCGTTGAACTAGATCGATACTGAGTCGATTAAGTCGAGACTAGAAACCCAAGTAGCCGCATCACAATTCTGTCCATCCAAACAGGAATCTTTATGACGTACGACCTTCCACAGAACGAACCCGTTCTCAGTTATAGCCCTTCCTCCCGCGAGCGTGCAGCTATTATCGCTGCCCTCCAGGAGCGCAGCGGTGTGGTTGAAGACATCCCGCTTGTCATCAGCGGGAAGCGGTATAACGGTCGCCGCAAGCAGTCACTGCATGCACCCCATGATCACCGGCGCCAGATCGCTTCGGTCAGTCAAGCCGGTGCCGAGGAAGTAAGCCAGGCGATCTCCGCCGCTGTTTGTGCGCAGCGTGACTGGGCCGCGATGCCTTTTCAGGCGCGTGCTGCGGTTTTCTTGCGTGCGGCAGACATGCTCGCTGGACCTTGGCGACAAAGGCTCAATGCCGCAACGATGCTGGGCCAGAGCAAGACGGTATTTCAAGCCGAAATTGATTCGGCATGTGAACTGATCGACTTCCTGCGGTTCAACGTTTCGTTCGCGCGTGACATGCTGCAGCAGCAACCGATTTCCGGCCCGGGCATGCGCAATGCCATGGACTATCGGCCGCTAGAGGGCTTTGTTTACGCAGTGACGCCTTTTAACTTCACTGCGATCGCGGGAAATTTGCCCACGGCGCCAGCACTGCTCGGCAACACCGTCGTATGGAAGCCGGCGTTCACGGCTTCACTGAGCAACTACTTGTTTCTGGAACTGCTTGAGGCTGCAGGTCTGCCTCCTGGGGTCATCAATTTCGTACCCGGATCAGCAGCGACTGTATCGGAGGCGGTTTTGGCCTCGCCGGACTTTGCGGGGTTGCACTTCACTGGCTCTACGGAGGTGTTTGATTCCCTGTGGCAACAAGTCGCCCGACGACTGCCGGACTACCGTGGCTATCCTCGACTCGTGGGGGAAACCGGTGGGAAAGACTTTGTGCTTGCGCATGCGTCTGCCGATCCGGAGACGGTAGCCGTCGCACTCCTTCGGGGCGCCTTTGAATATCAAGGCCAGAAGTGCAGTGCCGCGTCGCGCGCATATATTCCCGCCTCCCTTTGGCCGCGGGTTAGAGCTCGACTGCTCGACGACTTGGCGACCGTGCGTATGGGTGATGTTGAAGATCTGGAGAACTTCATCGGTGCTGTCATCGACAAGAAAGCTTTCGAACGAATTTCAGGCTATATCAAAAATGCTCGCTCGGCGGGCGAGAACATCCTGGCCGGGGGTACGTGCGACGATAGTTACGGCTATTTCGTCACGCCAACTGTTATCGAAGTCAAGGATCCGCAGGCGGTCACAATGCGTGAAGAAATCTTCGGTCCAGTGCTTTCGGTGATGGTCTACCCGGACAACGCGTGGAAGGAGATTCTGGCGACTGTGGATAGTACGAGTCCTTATGCTCTTACCGGTGCGGTCCTTGCTAATGACCGGCAGGCAATGGAGGAGGCTAGCCAGCACCTTCGGTTCAGCGCAGGAAATTTCTACTTCAATGACAAGCCGACGGGCGCAGTTGTGGGGCAGCAGCCGTTCGGGGGAGGGCGCCGCAGTGGAACCAATGATAAGGCAGGCTCGGTATTGAACCTGCAGCGTTGGACGTCGCCGAGGACGATCAAGGAAACCTGGGTACCTGCAGCGGGCTATCGCTACCCGCACATGGACTGATCTTCCAATCGCCCGCAGTATGCAGCGCTGTTCAGAAATCGTAGCTCGGTTGAGAGAAGACATACGGACCGGGCAGTTGCCGATCGGAACAGTGCTGCGACAGGATGCGCTTTCGAAGCGGTTTCAGTCGAGCCGGATGCCAGTCCGCGAGGCGTTACTGCTGCTAGCGGCGGAAGGACTGGTTCGCCAAGAGCGCTACCGTGGTGCGACCGTTGTGGGACCCGACGAGACGTTGCGCCGCGATTGGATTGAGTTGCGTAGGGTGCTTCAGTGCCGTGCGCTAGGGTCGGCGGTGCCTTTGATGTCACCGGCCGATCTGGATGGAATCGAGGCGCTGTTCGAACTGCTGTGCAGCTTGGCAAATTCGACGATGGAACCGGCCCGATGCACTGAGTTGGAGGTGGCCTTGCAACTAGCCTTCATTTCAACGCATCCCAATCGAGCCATGGTGATGGTTCTGAATGACGCGATAAGAGGTTCGACGCCACCCTCCCATCGTCTGCACGGTATTCCGCTTCTTATGTTGGGAGCGATTGTGGCGCATTGTCGTTCGCGTCGACCCGCAGATGCTGTGTCGGCCTTGCGAAAATACTTGGAACAACTTGATGGGCTATCGCCCTAGTATGTAGCGTTGCGTAGCACTGCGGTAGCCACAGGTCGCGACTTCCAACATCCGCTCTTATTGCAGATGGCGGACAGCAATGCCGCATATTCCGTCGCGCGGTATGCAGCCACGAGCGACTAAAACGCAAAATGCAGATTCGCACATTTGCGCGCTAGTATCGTCGCAGCTAGTGTCCTGTTCCGCTGATTCGTTCACAAAGTCTATTTAGCTTGGCGAGAATCGAATCCGCGGTGGCCGTCCAGTTGAATGGCTTGCAATTCTGGTTGTAGTGAGCGACGAAGCGATCGATTTTTTGCACGAGCTCCTTGACCGAGGTGAACGAGCCACGACGGATGGCCTTGCCGGTGATGATCGAGAAAAAGCGCTCGACCTGATTCAACCAGGAACTGTAGGTGGGGATGAAATGCATGTGCCAGCGCGGACGGGCTGCCAGCCACGCCTTGACCTTGGGGTGCTTATGGCTGCTGTAGTTATCCACGATGCAATGCACATCGAGTTCGGCTGGAACGGCCTTGTCGATCGAACGCAAGAAGGCGAGGAACTCTTGGTGCCGATGACGCGGCTTGCACTCGGCCAGCACCGCACCGTTGAGTACGTTCAGCGCGGCAAACAGAGTCGTTGTGCCGTGACGGACGTAGTCGTGGGTGACACCCTCGACATAGCCCAGGCCCATGGGCAGCATCGGCTGAGTGCGCTCCAGTGCCTGGCACTGGCTCTTCTCATCCACGCACAGCACCAACGCGTTCTCGGGCGGGTTCAGGTACAGACCCACCACGTCGCGCAGCTTCTCGATGAAGAACGCGTCGGTGGACAGCTTGAAGGTCTCGCTACGATGCGGCTGCAGCCCCAACAGCTTGAAATAGCGGTGCACGCTGGTAGGCGAAATAGATGTCTCGGCCGCCACCGCCCGCACACTCCAGTGTGTCGACCCGTCAGCAGGCTTCGTATGCAGCGTCGTCTTGATGAGTTCCGCCACGCGCTCGTCGTCGATTGTGCGCGGCTTGCCCGGGCGCAATTCGTCGTACAGGCCATTGATGCGCCGTTCAAGGAACCGAGCGCGCCATTTGCCCACAGTGGCACGCGTGAGCTGCAGCCGTTTGGCGATCTCGCTGTTGGGCTCGCCTGTAGCCGCCGCCAAGACGATGCGCGCGCGCGTCACCAGCGCAGCCGGGATAGCGCGCGAACGCGCCATCGAAGCAAGTTGCGACTGTTCGTCTTGGCTCAACACCAGTTCTACCTTCGGTCGGCCCATTGGCATGCTGGTATCTCCCGTTCCGTTGATACCAACATCCTACGCAAACATAGATCGGTTAACAACGGAACAGGACACTAGCCTGGTAGGCTCGTATACCCTCTGGCCGCGAACGTAGGCAAAGATGTCCGCGTCGCTTCTAACCCCAAGTCCTGCCGTTCAATAGGATCGTCTCGAGCGTCCGCTCCTGTTTAGGTTTGTTTGATGCCTGCCCTTGGCTGCAGAACTCCAGGCGCATGAGGGCAGGCGTTGAACAAACCTCAAGGGAGGAAACCGCGGAGTCCGGCGATGCCGGTGATGCGGGCTATGGCGATTGATGGGTTCGGCCGATCCGTAGCGCTGTGGCTGGAAGGGCGAGGCAGGGCATCAGTCGGCTCCTGTCATGGCGCGACGGTCGGGGTAGGTCAGGATTGTGTGGATAGGCTGAGCATGCAACATGGTCGAGCAAGTCGGCGAGCGCAACTGTCCGCTTGCGGCGCCGGATTCCGGAGCGCCGTCGGTTGAGTGGGAGATGTGGGACGTGCGGGCTCATGCGAGGGCTCGCTGCGGTGGCGGTCCGCGGATACAGGGACTGCGCGGGATGACCTCGATGATGAGCATCGGTGCGCCACAGTGCCGGCAAAGGAAGGACGGACGTGTAGCGACATCGGTGTCGTCAGGCGGAGCGGTCACCGTCGGCACGGCGTTCAATAGCTCGCGTGCCTTGATCAGATTCGCGCGGCGCACGGGGTTGGCAAGCAGACCGTAGTGGCGGATGCGATGGAAGCCGCCCGGTAGCACGTGCAGCAGGAAGCGCCGCATGAACTCTCCGACATCCAGCGTCATGGTCTTATAGCGCGTGCGTCCCTTGGCGCGGTAGTCCTTCCAGCGGAAGGTCACGCCACGTTCATCGAGCGAGACCAGGCGTGTGTTGGAGATCGCCACACGGTGGGTGTAGCGTGACAGGTAGGCCAGTACCGCTTCCGGTCCAGCGAATGGTCGCTTGGCGTAGACGACCCATTCGGTGACGCGTAGTGGCGCCAACCACTGCGCGAACGCGTCCGGGTCGGTGAGCGAACTGAACTCGCCAAAGAACTGCAGTTGCCCCATCGCGTGTGCTGTCTGGAGTGCCTCAAGGAAGCGCCGCCGGAACAGGCGGGAGAGCACGCGGACTGGCAGGAAGAAGCCCGGGCGGCAGGCCACCCAGCGTTCGCCATCCGGTGAGAGGCCGCCGCCGGGGACGATGCCGTGTACATGTGGATGATGCGTGAGTGCCGATCCCCAGGTGTGCAGCACCAGGGTGGCGCCGATCTGCGCTCCGAGGTGCTTCGGGTCGGCGGCGATGGTCCGGAGGGTGTCGGCGGCGACATCGAACAACAGTCCGTAGATCACCGCCTTGTTGTACCAGGCGATGGCGCCGATGTTTGCGGGAAGCGTGAATACGACGTGGTAGTACTCAATGGGGAGGAGGTCGTCGCTGCGTGCGTCGAGCCAGCGCCGGGCAGCATTGGCCTGACACTTGGGGCAATGGCGGTTGCGGCAGGAATTGTAGGCAACCTCAAGCTTGGCGCAGCCGGAGCAGCGCAGCACATGCCCACCCAGTGCCGCGGTGCGACACCGTTCAATGGCCGACATGACTTGCAACTGACTCAGGCTCAGGTGTGCAGTCTGTCGCCAGGCCGGCCCGTGGAGGCGGAAGATATCCGCGACCTCGAGCACAATGAGCTCGGTGGCAGGATCCCTAGTCGGAACGCAGGTGTTCGAGCGGGCTGATCACCTCGCGCAGCAGATCGGTGGCGACCTGGGTGTAGAGCGCTGTCGTCTCGAGCTTCTTATGTCCAAGCAGCACCTGAATCACGCGGATATCGACCTTCTGCTCCAGCAGGTGCGTCGCAAAGCTATGGCGTAGCGTATGCATGGATACGCGCTTGTCGATCTCTGCGGCCTGCGCGGCTGCGTGGCAGGCACGGTTGAGTTGCCGGGTGCTGAGTGACTCGATGGGATTGAGGCCCGGAAACAGCCAGCCACCATCGAGCATCTTGCCCTGAGCATGAGCCACGCGCCACCAGACGCGCAGGCGTTCGAGCAGGACTGGCGAGAGCATGGCGTAACGGTCCCTGCGACCCTTGCCTTGTTCGATCCGCAGGGTCATGCGCTCGCTGTCGATGTCACTGACCCTCAGCGCTACCACTTCGCTGGCGCGCAGGCCTGCGCCATAGGCGACCGCGAGCGCGGTCTGGTGCTTCAGGTTGCTGGCGGCAGCCAGTAACCTGCCGACTTCGTCGGGGCTGAGCACGACAGGCAGGACGCGCGGCACGCTCACCGGGCGCATCCTGGCCATCCGGTCGACGTCGCAGAGAGTCACCTCGAAGAAGAACTTCAGTCCGCTGATCGCGGCGTTGAGCGAGGTCGGTGAGATGCCGTGATCGACCAGATGGAGTTGATAGCGTCGCAGATCCTCGGTGCTGGCCGTGTCCGGCGAGCGGCCGAGAAAGGCTGCGAACTGGCACACGGCGCGGATGTAGTGGGTCTGAGTCTTGTCCGCGAGCTTGCGCATCCGCATGTCCTCAATCATGCGCTGGCGCAGCGGGCTGATGGTAGGCGTCGCGACTGACATGGCTGTGCTCCTGTCGAGAATCGAGGCCAATTGCCTCGGTCCTCAACATAGGGAACAGCACAGGCGGTTCAGTCACTTTGCGCGATGGCCGGAGGGTTACCGCGCGAGCGGTTTAGTGTACGCCCGTGAGAGCGTGCGATCTGCGGGGTGAAAGTCCCCGCCGGAGTTGGCCACAGCTCCGTAGCTGAAGGTAACTGCGTCGTCGCGAGGCGGGGTGGGGAGTAACCGGAAGCGAACTGTCGGTCCGTAGGCTAACGAACCTGTTTCGGCGGGGTATGGCGGCGAGCCTGCACTAAAGTGGCGAAGCCTGGAAGCAACACAGCACGCTGTCGTGGCGGATAAAGCGGTGCGGTGGCGTACCACGTGGTTGAGGACGGAACGATAGGACGGTAGCACGAAGCAAGCGGGGAGACCTGCCGGCGAGGTGAACGCTGGCAGGAGTCAGAGTCCCGATAGTACTGCACACGGAAGGGTAAAGCCGTGGAGACCTGCGTCAGAGCAAAAGGCGCACTAGGGAAGCGGGGCAGGAAAGTTGATAGCAAAAGACCGGAAGGAAGCAGAGATGAAGATCGAAGCATCGCCAGTGTCGGAAACGACTAGACGAGATGCAAACGCGCTGGGAAGCTGCGTGCAGCGGAAATTCGCGTCAGCTTCAATCTGGACGGACGCTATGTTGGCTGCTCTACAAAACGGAGTTAAGGGAGGTAAATGGCACAGTCTGATTGACAAGGTGTTTCGCCTGGACACGCTCGCGCTGGGATGGGCTCAGGTCGAGAAGAACGCCGGGGCGGCGGGAGTGGACCGCATGAGCGTGAAGCGATTCGCGCAAGCGCGGGACCGCTATCTTGCTGAACTGGCGCATGCATTGCAGGACGGTAGCTATCGCCCGCAGCCGGTGCGGCGCGTCTACATACCGAAAGGTAAAGGACGTCGCCCGCTCGGTATACCCGCTGTGAAGGACCGCGTAGTTCAAGCGGCCCTGAAGCTGGTCATCGAGCCGATCTTCGAGCACGAGTTCGAGCCAAGAAGCTACGGCTTCCGCCCGGGCTTGGGATGCAAGGAGGCGCTCCGAGAAGTTGACCAGCATGTGAAAGCGGGTTACTGCTGGGTGGTCGATGCTGACCTGCAAAGCTATTTTGACTCGATCCCACACCTGCCCCTTCTCGCGAGAGTGGCCGGGCGAATCGCGGACGGCCGAGTTCTGGAGCTCGTCCAGTCCTTTCTCAAGCAAGACATCATGGAAGACATGACGCGTTGGACGCCGACTTCTGGCAGTCCGCAAGGGGCGGTTGTCAGCCCCCTGTTGGCAAATCTGTACCTGCACGAACTTGACGTAGAAATGCGCCAGGCAGGGCTGGTCATGGTGCGCTACGCGGATGACGCCGTGGTGTTATGCCGTACGCGTGAGGAAGCAGAAGCTGCTTTCACTCGCCTGCGGGCTTGGGTGGACGCTAACGGCTTGAAACTGCATCCCGATAAGACCCACATTGGGGACTGCCGGTTGCAGGGTCATGGCTTCGAGTTTCTGGGTTACCGGTTCGAGGCGGGCCAACGCTGGGTGCGCAAGAAGAGTCTGATGGGGCTGCGGGATCGAATCCGTGCCCTGACCAAGCGCCACCGGGGCGATTCGATCGAGAGCATCATCGCGTCGATCAATCCGATCCTGCGGGGCTGGTTCGGATACTTCCGGCATGCCCACCGATACACCTTCTCGTCCGTCGACGGCTTTGTTCGTCGTCGACTGCGAGCGGTCCTGCGCCGACAGCTACATCGTCCAGGTCAGGGCCGATGCTTTCGCGATCACAGTCAATGGCCAAATGCCTTCTTCGCCAATCTTGGGCTGTTCACGATGTACGAGGCTCATCAATTGGCGCGCCAATCCCGATGTGGAAACAACTGACTGGAGAGCCCGTCGCGGGAAAACCGCACACCGGGTTCGGAGGGAGGGGACGGCGAAAGCCGTTTCCTACCCCTATCCACTGGCCGCCAAGCGACCTCCGCCGGTCGCGAGCCTGTTGGCTATCGGCCGTTAGCGCTCCGTGCCCCCAAACGACCGAAGTTTGTTGCCAAACTCGATCATTCGCCAATTCGTCGCCACGCCGGCAGCGTTTAGCCGAGTGTGTCATGCTCCCCGGCATCGCGGCTGCGTGTGTGGCCGGCCCAATCGACTGGGTGCCGACCGGCGCCTACATGGGCTACGCCAACACGCTGAAGGTGCCGTCCTATGTGCTGTTCGGGATCGAAGCCAGGTACGAATTTCGAGTGTGGCGTGACGGTGTTCCTTGACGCACGCAACCTGGCCAACAAGCGCTATGTCAGCGACTTCAGCACGGTCGCTGACGCGCGAACGGCCAATACCTCGGTGTTCTATCCCGGTGTGGGCCGAGCGTTTTACGCCGGGGTCAAGTACAAGTTCTGATTATTACCGCTGTGGCTCTTGGTGGTCGTCGCTTCAAGCACTGCGCAGACGCACATGGCCGTCAAGTGTATGTATCAGCAGCTCAGCCCTCTCTCGCTGTGCGTAGTCCCATCCCGCAGCGATCGCTGCTTCCAACGTGGCAAAGCGTAGGGGCTCTCGCAGGTGGTCTACCTGGAGGGCCCAGCCACATTCGGCAGGTACGACGCGGATGCTTCGCGCGAGCATTGATCTCTCCTGGAGCTCGTGGGCCGCCGCGGCGTCGCAGGTCGCCCCCATAAAAGGAGTCCGCTACAAAGAGCGGGCGTCGTGAAAGCCGAATGGGGGAGCGCATTCGACAGGGTCGATATTGCCCATCTATGTTCTCGGTAGCATATTGATCTTGCCCCCGAAGAGTGGAGTTCTTAGCCCTATGTTCAAATACGAGCAAGGAGCTAAGAGATGTCAGGCAAGCAAACGCGAGCGAAATACACGCAGGAATACAAGTTGGAGGCGGTTCGCCAAGTGAGGGCTGGCCAATCGATTGCGGTCACGGCCAAGGTTCTCGGCATTCCCAAGGGTAGCCTTGGGGCTTGGATGCGTCAGAGTGAAAAGGGAGAACTGGCGGCAGGGACGACTGGCAAGCCGGTGACCGTCACGCCTGAGCAGATGGAGCTGGCTCGGCTGCGGGCGGAGAATGCGCGCCTGAGAATGGAGCGCGATATCGCAAAAAAAGCCGCGGCATACTTTGCGCAGGACGTGTTGCAAGGTATGCCTGGATTTACCAAGTGAGAAAGCACTGGCCAGTGAGTATCTCGTGCGAGGTGCTAGGCGTGAGCGCCAGCGGGTATTTCGCTTGGCGCCAACGGCAATCAACCAACCCCGGCTCCGGTGAACGCCAGAGTGACGAGGCCGTGCTGGCCCACCTGCGCGCCATCCATGCCGAGGTCAAGCAGGAATACGGTTGGCCGCGCATGCATAAGGAGCTGCTCGCGCGCGGTGTCAGGGTGGGCAAGGAGCGGGTGCGTCGCCTGATGCAGCGGCATGGCCTACGCGCGCGCACCAAGCGTAAGTTTGTTGTCACCACTGACAGCAAACACAACTTGCCGGTGGCCGCCGACCTGGTGCAGCGCAGGTTCACCCCTGAGGCCCCGAATCAGCTCTGGAGTGGAGACATCACCTATATCGCCACCGATGAGGGGTGGTTGTACCTGGCCGCCGTCATTGACTTGTTCAGCCGCCAGGTGGTGGGCTGGAGCATGGCGCCACACATGCAGACCAGCCTGGTCCAGGACGCCTTGCGGATGGCCTGGTTCCGGCGCCGCCCGGGTCAGGGGATGATCTTCCACAGTGACCGTGGCAGCCAGTATTGCAGCCACGAGTTCCAGCGCACCATGCGCGACTGGGGCATGCGCTCGTCCATGAGCCGAAAGGGGAATTGCTGGGATAACGCGCCGACCGAGAGCTTCTGGGGACGGCTCAAGACTGCAAGTTTGCACGGAAGAAAGTTCGCCACCCGGCGGGAGGCCATGGACGCGGTGCTCGACTGGATAGCCTTCTATAATCACCGGCGGCTGCATTCTACGCTGGGTTACCTCAGCCCCATGCAGTACGAGCAACGCTGGCACGCGGCACAGCGTAAAAAGGCCGCATAACTCGGGAGCTAAGAGCTACACCAAACAGGGGCAACATCATATCCCTACTTAAGAGGGGCGGGCGTCGCGCCATTGCATCACTTCTGTAGGTTCGCACGTCTTTGCAGAAGGAATTTCGCATGCTGATATGGACATCGCGGCTATGAGCGAGCAAATGCGGCGTCTTGGCTTCGAAGGGCAGATTTACATTATGGATGAAGCAGTAGCTGGCACAGAGGGCCAACGCAAACACCCCAGATCCTTCGGAGTCGTGCCGCTCGGCGTGTGCAGTGGCGTCAGAAAGCGGTCGGTGCGAGGCGTTCAGATCTTAGGAGGATCGCATGGTGCCATCCCGTCGCGGCCATCGACCAGCAACTCCACTGCGAAATCCCCATAGTAAAGGTACAGCCCGCCGCCATTGCTTGGAAGTGAATATGTGAAACGAGCGACCAAGAGGAGGCAATTTCTGGAAACCCTGTGCTCCGACCTCGCTATTCACTTCCAGCCCCGGTCCCCCATCGGCGGGCTGTATCGCGAAGGTTACGAAATTGCAACAGTGCACGGTATGAGCCATATGGCGTATTTGGAAAGGAAGCAAAACAGATTACCCCCAAAGCAGGGATCGGCGGGCCGAGATCAATCAATCTGGCTGGTTGGGAATCAAGGCACTAGCCTGGGTAGAACTTGCGAGGGCAGACGTGGTAGCGTGAGCCTTCAGCCCGCCTACAATCTTACGCGACACCACTGTTACGACGCGAGGCTACGAAATCCCGATATCCAAGGTAAAGCAGGCTCGATCTCGCCTCCTCGGGTTCGCCGAATTGGAGCAGGAGGTGGGCATTGAATCATAGGTTGTCCGCGAGCGCTTCGCATTGAAGGAATTTCGTAACGAAGTGGAATGGTATTGCCGCTGCGGCTCTTGTCGCCGCCGCAAGCTCTGCTCAGACGCACTTGTCCGTCAAGTGCGCTGCCTCTTCGACTATTTGGTTGCACCAACAACCACGCCTTCCCGTCGACTATTGCCCGTTGAGGCTATGCTACGCGTACGGCTGGGAAACTCACCGTTTGCTGAACATCGCGTCCTGCATCAACGAGGAAGAGGGCAAAGTTTCAATGAGTTTGCGAGCCCAAAGGAGCCCTCGATATTGGGCGGTTTCGCTATTTTCGTAATGACCCAATGATTCCGACTCTTGGACTATTCGCTCCCGCAAACGTACGCGCCCTTGTGCCTCAAAGCCACCGTCGCCATTGGGGCTTGCGAAGCCTTCTGCGATGTATCCACGATAAGCTTCGATAGACATAGGGCTTTCCTTCCTTAGGGCAACAATCTGCGCCTAGCACAAGTAAGTGAAATCTTAAGAGATGTTGATTGGGAATGCCAGTCGTCGGAAAGTCAGTCGAAATCTGTCGGGAGAGGGCGGGACGGTAGCAAGCCAGTTACCCGCTATCGGACCCTACTCGATCGTTCGGCGTTTCTCGGGGGAACGTCAGCTTTTGCCGCCGCTTCGGCGCCCTGGCGCAGACGTAAGCCACGCCCAGGGAGGCGTAGCGAAGCCGCACTATCTCTCGATAGCGCACGACCAAACCTGCAAGGCGATGGTGCGGACGGAAGATCGGTGAGTGATCTTCAATGTCAGCGCAGAGATGCGCCCAGATCATCTCGGCCTCCGGGGTCTGGTCGGCTTCGCCACGACCGATTGCCTGAGACATCTGGTCGAGTGTGGAGTATCAACGCCGCGCATATGAGACCGAAGCCTAGGCGCGGCGCGACGAGCGCAACCAGCGTTGCGGTCGTGAAGCCCGCAAGGACAGCAAGTGATCGGCGCCTCGCGACACGCCGCATCCGTCGTGCGGACATCTGCGTAGCGTCCGCACGAGTACAGGACCATTATGGTCACGATCACCGCGAAGACCGCGTCTGAAAATGCAGTCAGCCGATCCGCGGTTATCGTTCCTTCACGCATAGCGCGCTCCTTGGAGCGAGCAAGAACTTGGTCACGTGATGATGACGGTGAATCCTGTGTCCGGAATCCACTCTCAATCGATCCGGTTTCAGCAAGATCCAACTGCACAGACAGTCGTTGCCGCATTACGGGAGGTGACATTCATGACGCTAATATCAGATTTCGACGCGGTTTAATACAGATCCGCAGCGGATCGTGCTGCACCACTTGTACGCCGCTGCCTAGGACCGGACCGACGCCTCCGTCACCCTCCGGTTTTTTGTCCGCGCCCTTTGAGCTCAGTCCTCGCTGGTTGGCCAGCGCAGGTCGCGACCACATCAAACAGCGTCCTCCACGCAACTTCTGGATGGTTGGCCCGGCCAGATTGGCTGCCTCCACCCCCTTGTCCTTGTTACGAGGTGATGAAATCGCGTAGGGTCCGTGGTCTACCTGTGGCCATAAGCGTCTTAGTGTTTCCCCGATTGTCTTATCGAATGTATGCACCAATAATCCTGCCCTCTGCCGGCACCATATTGGCGCATCGACGCTCGAGGGCCATGTTCAAGAACAACAAGATAGGAGGAGGCCCGCGTGTTTCGATTTGAGTATGGGGCGACCAATGTCTACGCACTGCTTGGCTTCGCGGACGCCGAGGAAATTCCGCTCAAGGCGGAAATCGTGAAGGACATGACGGCATGTATAAGAGCCGCGGGCCTTACCGTGTCCGACGCTGCAGCCATGCTCGGGACACTTCCGTCGGATCTCGCCCTGGTTCTCTGCGGCAAGTTTCAAGACATCGGCGCAGAGGAGTTGCGCGGTTGGCTCGCGCGCCTTAGCTCGCGGTTGTGGTGATTGCAGCGCCATCACCCCGAAGAGGGTTGTCCGGCCAAGCCGGTATCCAGCACCATTCGGTGCCCCAGACAGGCGAATGACACAAAACTGAAAAATCACCGCGCTAATCTGGCGCGGCAGCGCTATTTGTTGGCGCCACGTGCATACGTGGTGGTAGTGGTCGAAAGCCGAACACAGAATCGGGACGACCGGAAGACAGGGGTCAAACAAACTTTGTGAGAGACAAGCAGGATGACGAAACGCATTGCATTGGTGACTGGCGGTATGGGCGGTTTGGGGGAGGCCATCAGCCTCAGGCTGCACGACGCCGGCTACGACGTGGTCGTGACGCATACGCCAGGCAACCCGAATGTGGACAACTGGCTCGCCACCATGGAGGCTGCCGGCCGCAATCTCCGTGCGTACGCGATGGACGTTGCGGACTACGATGCCTGCCAGGCAACGGTGGCAAAGATTCTTGCCGAGGTCGGCCAGGTCGACATTCTGGTGAATAACGCCGGCATTACCCGCGACATGGCCTTCAAGAAGATGGACAAGGTGAACTGGGACGCCGTGATTCGCACCAACCTGGATTCCGTGTTCAACGTGACCAAGCCTCTGTGTGACGGCATGGTGGAGCGGGGCTGGGGACGCATCATCAATATATCGTCCATCAATGGCTCCAAGGGTGCGTTCGGCCAAACCAACTATGCAGCCGCGAAGGCGGGTATGCATGGCTTCACCAAGTCGCTGGCGCTGGAGGTCGCTCGCAAGGGGGTGACGGTCAACACCATTTCTCCCGGCTACCTGGCGACCAAGATGGTCACCGCCGTGCCGCAGGAGATCATGGATACGAAGATCCTGCCTCAGATTCCGGTGGGGCGGCTCGGCAAGCCGGAGGAAGTGGCTGCCCTGGTTGCTTATCTGTGCTCCGAGGATGCAGGCTACGTGACCGGATCCAATATTGCGATCAACGGCGGGCAGCACATGCAATGAACTGACGGGGCGGAACATGGTTCTGCCCCCTCTGCGACTCCGGATCGTGGGAGCACGTAGAGATCTACTTCGCACGCGATCCATCATCAGTCCCCCGCCTTTTAGGAAGACGACTGAGCGTACAGACGCGTGTCGGTAGAGCGATAAATCATTCACCATCGGAGAGCAGCGTGATCTTTACTCAGGAACAAATCTTGTCGGTACAGCAATGCAGCCTCGAATCCCTGTACAGCCTGACATCCAAGGCCATCGAAGGCTTCGAGAAGCTCGTTGAGCTGAATATGCAGGTCGCGAGAAAGGCGCTGACGGAAAATCTGGACGGCGCCAGGCGCGCGCTCTCCGCCAAAGATCCGCGGGAATTTCTCGAGGTCCACGCGTCGCTGGTGCAGCCGGCTGGCGAGAAGGCTATGGCATACGCCCGCCATTTCTATGAGATCACATCGGAAACCCAGAAAGAACTCGCCAAAGTGGCAAAGGCCATGCTGACGGAGGGCTCGCAGAACCTGCGGGAGGCTGTCGACAACCTCGCCAGGAATGCCCCGGCCGGCACGGAATCGGCCGTAGCGATCGTGAAGTCGGCTATTACCGCCGCCGACAACGCCTACGAGTCGGTGGAGAAGGCCGCGGCGCAGGCCGTGGAAATTGCTGAATCCAACATCCAGGCCGCTGCCACGGTGGCAACCAATGCCGCACAGCAAGTCGGCGTGACGGCTCGTGCCACCTCGAAGAAGACTTCAGCTTCCGCCTGATCCTGCTGCAGCGATCCCCTGAAGCCCGGCCTGCCTCGGTCGGGCTGGTTCTTCTTGCCGGGCGCGTGAAGCCGGCGAAGCAGCGGGTGGGGCTATGCGCGTTGACGGTCGGGATGGTGAAGCTGATCACGCAGTCTGGCCAGTCGCGCCTTGTGGCCGGCAAGCGACCGCGAGCCGGCCACGCTCCCTAACTACACTTCGGTCTGCTCTGCCATTTCGAGCGCGTCGTCCACTTCAATGCCAAGGTAGCGCACCGTGCTCTCAAGTTTGGTATGCCCAAGAAGCAGTTGAACGGCTCGCAGATTCTTCGTGCGCCGGTAGATCAGCGATGGTTTGGTGCGCCGGATGGAATGCGTTCCGTAAGCTGAATCGTCAAGGCCAATGGAGGCGACCCAGCGATGAACGATCCTCGCGTACTGTCGCGTTGACAGGTGCGGCGATGCGTGCAAGCGACTCGGAAAGAGATAGTCGCCCAGCTTAAGTCCGCGAGCATGAATCCAACACTGAACGCTTTGGCGAGTTTGTTCGGTGATTTCGAACTGCACTGGCCGCTGAGTTTTCTGCTGCATGACCGTTGCGCGAGTGCCAACCTGGTTGCCCACGCAGATGTCTTGCACGCGCAGGCGGGTCAGATCGCACGCTCGGAGCTTGCTGTCAATGGCAAGGTTGAACATCGCCAGTTCGCGAACATTCGTCGTAAGCTGAAGCCGAGTTCGTATCGCCCATATCTCGTTCAACTTCAGTGGAGGCTTTTGGCCCGTCAGCCTCCCTTTGTTCCATGGAACGTGACGCGTTTGGTCGAGAGCGGTTGTTTCCATGATGGTCTCCTTTCGGGTGAAGGGAAACCAGTCTGCGCCTCTGCCAGTGGTCGCTGATCGACCCTTCTCCGCCGGTCGGCCGGTCCAATTGTTCTGACTGAAGTCGCGACAAGAGCGGTCGCCCGGGTCGGTGTTGCGACCGTCGCCCGCAAGTTGGATGCCAGGTTTTGGCAGACGATCAGGCGGCAATGCAGGAGATCAGGCTTATGTTGTCGGATCGGCCAATGACGGGGCGAACGACAGGTTGCTCCCGCAAGATCGCGAGATGCTCACGCTTGCCTCGACCAGCGCTTTGATTGCCTTTGTCTTGATGCGCCGGACATCAGGGCTTGCGCCGATTAGCGTCAGACACGCGACTGCCTCGTTCTGAACATCGAGAATCGGCGCGCTCATGGCTGACAGTCCTGGGATGAGAACCGATTCTGCTTCGTCGTATCCGGCTCGCCGGATCGTCGAAAGACGCTCAAGCAACTTCACTGGCGGCTGTTCATGGTTCTTCGAAACGGCCAACTCGATCAGGTCATCTCTGACCTGATCGGGGGTGAAGGCGAGCAGCACGCGACCCGTGGCCGAATTTGTCAATTGGAATGTCGAGCCCACCGACAACGTAGTAATGAACGGCACATAGCTGCGTTCCCATCGCACGATAGTGGGGCCGCGATCGCCGAGCACACACAGGAGGGCGGGCAATCCCGTGCTAGAAACTAGCTGTGGCATCGCTTCACTGGCGAGGCGCAGATGATCAACACGCGCGAGGGCGGAGGCGCCGATGCGTACCGCCGTCGGCCCAAGGTCGTAGAGACCGGTGACTTCATCCTGTACCGCGAGACCGCTTGCCATTAGGCTCGCGAGGTAGCGATGCGCGAGGCTGTTTGGCATGCCGATGGCGCGCGCCAGATCGCGGAGGGGTGTCGCCTTACCCGCCTCGACAAGCGCAAGAAGAACCTCCGTTGCCTTGTCGGCCGACTGAATCCGGCGTCGTCCTCCGCCATTGCCGGTAGCAGTCGGCGGCGGGTCGTCCGTCGACACCGCCGATGGTTTTGCGATGGTTTTTTTTGCTTCTGTCAAAGCCGTCGATACTCCTCTCGGAAGGGGCGAACCTCGGATTCAGGGTGCGCGAACGGCCTTTAAGTTTATCACGGGCGATGACACGGGAATTCAGCCAGCTCCAGGCAAGCAGATGACGCGCGCATCGGCATTGCGCAGGCGGAGCGGCAAAATGCGCTGATAGTCTGTGGAGGTGTACCAGGCCGTGGCGTCCTCGGGGCTCTCGAACTCCAGAACCACGAACGTCCCGGTTTTGGCGTTGCCCTCGAGCACGTGGGGCGTGCCTCCCCGAATCAGGAACACGCCGCCATAGGAATCCAGCGTGGGCTGGACCTTGCTGGCGTACTCATCCCACTCCGCGCCGGGGGAATGGATGTCTACCTCGGCAAAAATGTAACCTTTCGTCATTTCGTCTCCCGTCAGAAGGATGAGGTGAAGTTCCCTGGAGGGTCGCAGGCCACCGTTCCCATCTTTGCCGGAATCGAGACTTCGAGAAGCTCGAGGTCTGGTGAGATCGCCAGCTCGTTGTGCTTGAGTCCGCCAGGGATCAGGAGCGATTCTCCCGCGCTGACGCGAATATGGCGGCCGTCCTCGAAGACCAGGTCGACCCAGCCGCGCAGCGTATAAATGAACTGCGAATCGCAGAGGTGATAGTGCCAGCCGGTTTGCTGCATTTCGCCCGTTGCAAGAGTTATCTGCGCGCGCATGCGGCCATCCGTGGCAGTCGTCACGCCCAGGTCCCGATACTTGAAGAATGAGCGGCGTCCCGGCACCAGTGGCGCCGTTTCGGGCGTGGCATAGGAAAGCCTTTGCGCAAGCGCTTCGGCGTCGGCAATCGACGTGGCGGAATGAACGTGTTCGGTGGATGAGTCCATGGTCTGCTCCGTGGGTGTTGTCGTTGTTAAATTTGCTGATTGGCGGGTTGCCGCCGTGGTGCCCCGCGTACCAGCACGTTGGCGCGTTCTTCCACACTCTTGATGATCGAAGTGAAATCGTCCTGGCTGCGTCCTTCTTCCATTGCCGTTTGCCAGACGCCCCGGGCCTGCTCTAGAACGCGCGCCGGGACGCCCAGATTGCGGGCCTCTGTGATGGCGAGCTCCACATCCTTAGCGAGGATTGACATGTGTGCCCCGAAGTCGAACGATCCAGGGAGGGCGAAGCGAGCAAGGATGTCTGCTGCTGCGCTCTGGCCGGTGCTGGATCGGATGACGTCGGCCATGGCGTCGGCGTTCAGGCCTGCTTTGGCGCCCATCGCCAACGCCTCCGATGCAACGGCCATGTTGGCGGCCAGCATGATGTTGTTCACCAGCTTCATCGCCTGTGCCTGGCCGGGCTGATCGCCCAGGTTGTGAATCGTCTTCGCGATGCGAGCCAGCGAGGGCATGGCGCGCGCAATGTCATGGCTCGCGCCGGCCAGCATGATGGACAGCGTGCCCGCACGCGCGGCGGACGGCCCACCACTGACTGGCGCGTCCACCGTGGCGATATGCTGACGATGAAGTCTCTGTGCGATGGAGGACACCGCAGTCGGACCGATCGTCGACATCTCGACGTACGTATGCAGCGCGTTGCCGGCCGCCACGCCGTCCTGGCCGAAAATCGCCGCTTCGCATACCGCCTGGCTTGGCAGGCAGGCCATGACGATGGCGGCGGCATCCGCCACCGAACGCGGACTGGCATGCGCCACCGCGCCAGCGTCCACAAGTCGCGACACGGCTTCCGCGTTAGGGTCGTAGACGTGCAGTCGGCACCCGGGATGAATAAGCCGCATTGCCATCGCGGCACCCATGTTGCCAAGGCCTAAAAAGCCGACGTGGGTAATCTCGCTCACGTTCGTATGTCTCCGTATCTGGGTAGATTTCCGCGCACCGCGTCTACCAGTTGGTGCCGCGTGCGGTGTGCTTCGGGTAGCGTTGCAGTGCCGGCCTTCACTCAGATCAACAGTTCGATCAGGAAGGGGCCGTCCTGGCGGAAGCTCTGCTTCATGAGGTCGGCGCACTGCTCGAGCGTCGTTGCGTGTGCGGCCTCCACCCCCATGCCGTTGGCGAGCCTGACCCAGTCGAGATCGGGATTCGACAGATCGAGCATGCTCATGGCCGTGGGTCCCGGTGATGCTCCGACGTTCTTGTACTCGCCGATCAGGATGTTGTACTTGCGGTTGGCCAACAGAATCGTCGTACAGGGGAGTCGTTCACGTGCCTGCGTCCAAAGCGACTGAAGCGAATACATCGCCGAGCCGTCAGCCTGCAGGCTGATAACCCGTCTCGAGCCCCCACAGGCCACCGCCGCGCCGGTTGCGACCGGGAGTCCGTCGCCAATGGCACCGCCGGTCAGTGAGAGCCAGTCATGTGGTGCTGCAGCGTGGGTGAATCGGTAGAAGCTGCGGCCATACGAAATGCTTTCGTCCGATACGATCGCGTTCTCCGGCATCAAGGCGGCGATCGTCTGGGCCAGCCCTTCCGGCGTGGGTGCACCGGTAACGATCTCCGGGCAGGGCTGCGCGGGCGGCATATCGACCACTGGCGCGTTCAGCGCCTCCGCCAGCGCGAGCAGGGCCGCTTCGGGATGCTGGTCGACGCGCGACAAATGATGGATCTGGGCTTCGCGCGGATACTGGAGGGACGGCTTGCCGGGGTAGGCGAAAAATCCGACTGGTGGCCTGGCGTTGACCAGGATGATGTGCCGAAACGATGCCATCATCGTGATGGCTTGATCGGTGTTGTAGGGCACCCGCTCGATCGGCAGACGGCCTCGTCCACGCGAGACCCGCCCCATCACGTACTCGTACTTCAGGGTCGCGCCCGTCGCGCTGGCAATGCGCCAGGCGAGCGCCTGCGCTTCGGGCAGCGCGCATTCGCCGCCAAGCAGGATCAGCACGTCATTGCTGTTCTGGCGCAGAATGCGCGCCGCATTATCGACGGCAAATGTATCGATCGATGGCGCTGACGGTACGGGCAATGCGCGCGCGGCAACGCCGCCCGCATCCCAGGACGTATCGGAAGGCAGGATCAGTGTGGCGATCTGTCCGGGCGCGGTGCGCGCAGCGGCTGCCGCGGCGGCCGCATCACGACCGACGTCGGCTGCGGACTGGCTCGTGCGGACCCATGCCGATACTGCGCCCGCAAGCGCGGCCGTATCGGCAGTGAGGGGCGCATCATACGGGCGGTGATAGGTCGCCTGATCTCCCACGATGTTGACGACCGCGCTATTAGCGCGGCGAGCGTTGTGAAGGTTCGCCCAGCCGTTGGCAAGTCCCGGGCCGCAATGCAATAGCGTGCTCGCGGGCTTCCGAGCCATGCGGAAATAGCCGTCGGCCATGCCGGTAACGACGTTCTCCTGCAGCCCCAGCACACACCGCATACCTGGAATCTGATCCAGGGCCGCGACGAAATGCATTTCGCTGGTGCCGGGATTGGCGAAGCAGGTATCGATGCCCGACTCGAGCAGTGTGGTGACCAGACTTTCGGCGCCATTCATGTTGTGTGTTCTCCGGTTCGATGAAGGTGGTTCGCGTGGGGGCAGCGCGAACGGGCAGGATCCGTCCAGCCGGAAACCGCCTTGGCTTCAAGAAACTCCTCAATGCCCCAGATCCCGCCTTCGCGGGCACGTCCGGACGCCTTGATGCCACCGAAAGGAGATCCCGGTGCGCGCGGCCTGCCATTCATCTCCACCATGCCCGAACGCAGCCGGCCCGCGACGCGGCGGCATCGTTCGTCATCAGTCGATTGCACGTAATTGGCCAGCCCATACGGCGTATCGTTCGCGATGGCGATCGCCTCTTCCTCGGTGTCGAAGGGAATGATCGAGAGCACAGGGCCGAAGATCTCCTCGCGGGCGATGGTCATCTGGTTGGTTACGTCGGCGAAAACGGTTGGCCGCACGAAGTAGCCACATTCGTGCGCTTCGGGACGCCCGGGGCCGCCTGCAACAAGTCGCGCGCCCTCCGCCATGCCTGTCTCGATCATCTCCTGGACTTTCCTGAATTGCGCCGCCGAGGTCAGCGGGCCGAAGAACTTCCCCGGCGCGCGCGCCGCCTCGGCCGCGAAGTTCTCGGTGATTTCCCGGGCCTCGTCGACTACGCGCGCATAGACCGAGCGCTCGACCAGCATGCGGGTAGGGGCGTTGCAGCTTTGGCCGGTGTTCTTGAAGCAATGGAGCACTCCGCGCCTGACCGCATCCGCATCCGCGTCGGCAAAGACGAGGTTGGCCCCTTTTCCGCCGAGCTCGAGCACCACTCGCTTGAGCGTTTCGGCTGCGGCCTTTGATATGGCGATGCCGGCACGGGTCGAGCCCGTGAAGCTGATCATGTCGATATCGGGATGGGACGACAGGCGCGCGCCGACTCCCGTGCCGTCCCCGTTCACGAGATTGAACACACCGTTCGGAAAGCCGGCGTCCTCGATGAATTCGGCAAAGAGCATCGAGGAGAGCGGCGCGATCTCGGATGGCTTCAGCACGACGGTGCATCCGGCCAGCAAAGCGGGCACGACTTTCAGCGTGACCTGATTCATGGGCCAGTTCCACGGGGTGATGAGGCCGGCGACGCCGATCGGCTCCATCAGGATCCGATCGTTGGGTGCACCTGTGCCGAGGGAACGTTCGAACGAGAACGTGCGAAACGCGGCAATGAAGTTCCTCATGTGATACGCGCCGGCACCGACATGTTCGGCCCGCGCCATGTCGACGGGCGCCCCCATCTCAAGGCTGATCATCCGCGCCATTTCCGCGGCGCGTCGTTCATAGATCTCCAGCAAGCGCTCTACCAGCCGAAGGCGCTCGCCCGGGCTGGTACGAGACCAGCCTGAGAAGGCTTGCCTTGCCGCCTGCACCGCGCGGTCGGCATCGAGCGCATCGCCGACAGATATCACCGCGCAGGGTTGCTCGGTGGATGGGTCGATCACCGCCAGGTCTTGGCGACGTGCGGGCGTGACCCACTCCCCATCGATATGGAATTGTCTCTTTTCAAGCACGTTGTCTCTCGTTGATTTGCGTTGCGGCAGGCCGACCGGCGCAGGGCCGCTGCCAATGAACCGAACGGTAGAACATCGAAGTGAGATTGTAAATAGGGTGTAAGCGTTATCCATAGGATAATTATTGTAGAGGTGACGCAAGGGGCGCTCCCCGAAAAAATTATCCTATGGATAACCATGAAACCCTATTTACAACATCGAGCGCTCCGTCTATGGTTCGATCCGACGGTCGCTTCCGACCGCAAAGACAACCCAGGAGACAACCACCATGACCCACCGCTTCAGCCCCATTTCTCATTTCCGTTCACGCCGCGCGGTACTGGCGCTGGCTGCCGTCATGCTGGCTGGTGCAGCGTTTCCGGCCGCGAGCCAGAGTCCCGCGTGGCCGGCACGGCCCATCCGCCTAGTGGTGGGTTTCGCTCCCGGCGGCGGAACGGACGTGATGGCGCGTGCGATTGCACAGTTGCTGAATGAAGCACTGGGGCAGACAGTGATCGTCGACAACAAGCCGGGGGCGAGCGGCAATCTGGCGGTCGGCGAAGTCGTGAGGGCGGCGCCGGACGGGTACACGTTTCTGATTGCGCCCACCTCGGTTGAGACGGCCAACCCATATCTGTTCAAGTCGAATCTCGTCCCGTCCCGGGATCTAACGCCCGTCATGGCGATCGGACGCGCCCAGATGTATCTGGTCGCCCGTCCAACGCTTGAGGCCAGGGACGCCAAGCAGTTCATCGCTTTGGCGAAGTCGCAACCGAGCAAGATCACCATCGCGTCGGCCGGAACCGGGACGGCACCGCATCTCGCCGCCGAGCTATTCAACCAGAGCATCGGCACGTCGATCACGCAGGTGCCATACAAAGGCTCCGCCCCTGCGCTGCAGGATGTGATGGCCGGTCAGACGGACGTCGTATTCGACCCGGGGATTGGCTTCCCCCACATCCGAAGTGGCAAGGTCAAGCTGCTGGCAGTGGCGAGCGAGAGCAGGTCGCCGTTCTTTCCGGACGCACCGTCATACGCGGACCTGGGCATCCGCAATGCGAGTCTTGATGTCTGGTTCGGTGTCTGGTCACCGAATAAGGTCCCGGCCGACATCAGCGAGCGCTTTTCTGCGGCGTTAAAGAAGGTATTGGCCTCGCCAGTGCTCAAGCAACGGTTCGCGCAACTCGGCGCCGAACCGGTGGCACTGGACAAGTCAGCTTTCCGAAACCTGCTGACTGACGAGAGCAGGCGGCTGTCAACGCTGATCAAGGAGCGCGGGATCGTCGTCGAGTAAGCACCTCAGCGGCCACCCACCTCGGATTGTCCCGGACCCCTGCGGTCCGATTCCATATCAGCTTCCAGCAACCGGTCATCCGTGGCCGGATGTTCATCGCGGACTACAGCTTCTCTAGGCGGACCGATGTGTATCGGCGTACACGCGCAATGCGGCATTGAACATTTATTCCGCCGCGATCGGCTACACAAGCGGCTATTACCTCGGTACAGACAAGGATCACATTTTTGGGGTGGCGGTCGGCGTCAGGCACAAGTTCTGAACGCGCCGGGAGACCGAAGGAATAGGGGTGCACGCCCACTACGATGAAGGAATGGAGCCATAACTCGGACATCGACCTGGTTCCTGAACACCCGGAGCTTGCAAGGACGTCTGCGAAGGCTCAGGCGTTCTTTGACGTACGTATCAGTCGGATGTCCGCTCCGGGGAACGAACGTCGCGCAGAAGTAGGTCGGGAACTGGACATGAGGAAGGATCTTTTGGATGGCCGCAGCTAAGCGTAGAGCCGCCGTTCGGGGCGTGCTGTCGACCGTCGCTTCCTGGCCGGCTGCTGCCGCTGCGCTCCCTCCAAACTCGCATGCGCGTAGACAGGATCCACGTGACGCCGGCGTTGCCAGGGCGCGGCAATAAGGTTCGATAACGTTGTGCTTATCAAGCGGCGACGCGCCGCCCCCGGGGAGGGGGAGTTTGGTGAGGCCGGCTGGCAGTTCGTGGCACGGAGTACCCAATTCTCGACGGAACGGGGCCGCCTTCAGGGTGCGCCGAGCCAGCCTGCGGCGGGCGTTGCCGAAACTGGGCAAGGTCGGCGGCACAGCCGCACCAACTGCCGGAGTTGCTGTAAGCCCTCGGCCGCTGTGGAGAGGGATGGGTATCCCGGTTCGAGGCCTGTTACAGCAAAAGAGGCAGTCAGTGGCCGCACATTGTGAAGTAA
Source organism: Cupriavidus sp. PB-02 (assembly GCF_058252315.1). Classification (NCBI taxonomy): domain Bacteria; kingdom Pseudomonadati; phylum Pseudomonadota; class Betaproteobacteria; order Burkholderiales; family Burkholderiaceae; genus Cupriavidus; species Cupriavidus sp. PB-02. The sequence continues at coordinate 831,757 of NZ_JBXPSX010000003.1, read as the reverse complement.
AAGCACCTTGCCACGGGCGTATCCTTCTTGGAGCGGTACCGGCTGCTTGGCGCCGATAGTGGGGCAGGCAACGAGCGGCCTTGACCTTTTTTCGTTTATAGACGAAAATAGATTATGTATGAGATTCGACACTACCTGACTCCGGATCAGCGTGACATCTTCTACGAATGGTTAGTGGCTTGAAAGACAGCACCGCCAAGGTCTCCGTCGTTCGCCGCTTGAGCCGAGCAGGGCAACTTTGGCGATCACAAGTTTTGCAGAGATGGAGTTTGGGAGTTGCGTGTCGACGTGGGTGCCGGCTATCGCGTGTACTACGGCATCGCAAAGGGGCAGATCGTTCTGCTGTTGTGCGGTGGTGATAAGCGCACGCAGAGCGCTGACATTGACCGTGCTTGCGCGTATTGGCAAGACTGGCAACGGAGGGCCAACTAATGAAAGACCGACACCACGATGACGCGATGGCCGAAATGTTCCGCGAGGATCCGGCCTTCGCCTTAGAGACACTCAACGCCATTCTCGAGGATGGTGATCAAGCCGAACTGATGATTACGCTTCGTCAGCTGACCAAGGCGTTCGGCGGTGTCCAGGCCGTAGCTCAGCAAGCTCACTTGAATCCGACCCAACTCTATCGCACGCTGTCTCCGACCGGGAATCCCGTACTGAGCAATCTCTCGGCGATCCTCAAAGCGATGGGAATGCGCTTGGCGGTCCGTCCTGCGCATGGCGAGCCGGCTCATTCATAAAGTTCAGTTGCGCTTTGGCAGATGGGCCCAACTGAGGGCGGGCCAAGAGGCGGTTGAACATAACGCCCGTAGAGCGAATTTTTGCGTGTGTTCATTCATTCATAACAAACAAAAGACGCATAATAATCGTTATGTTAAATATTTTGCGCCTTCGGGCCGTTAAGCAGCTCTGGGCCGTCTGACCACCTCCCGGCGCGCTCCCAGGCTGCGCGCAGATCCACCCGTCCTTCTGCGCGCAGGTTTGCTATACTTGTCTCAGTAGTTGAACAAGTTCTTTTGGGAGAGGCGCATGCGCACCGTTCATTTCTCCGATGCCCGCAACAACCTGAAGGCGGTCATCGACCAAGCCATCGACGACCACGATGCCGTGCTGATCACGCGCCGCGACGCGCCCAACGCCGTCATCATGTCGCAAGAGCAGTACGACAGCTGGATGGAAACAATGTACCTGATGTCGAATCCGGCCAACGCCCAGCGCCTGATGGAATCGCTCGCGCAGCTGCGCCAGGGTAAGGGCGTGGAGCGCCAATTGATCGACCCGGACGCTGAATGACGCGCAAAGTCATCTTTGCCCCGCACGCCTGGGAGGAATATGTCTGGTGGCAGACCCAGGACAAGAAGATCCTCAAGCGCATCAACCAACTCATCGTCGAGTGCCAGCGCGACCCCTTTGAGGGCATCGGAAAGCCGGAGCCCTTGAAGGGCAACCTGTCTGGTGTCTGGTCACGCCGCATCGATGACGCCAACCGCTTCGTGTACACGGCTGACGACGACGCGGTTTACATCGCCGCCTGCCGCTACCACTACGGCGACAAGTAGCTCACTGCACAGACGGAGGACCGTTACCTGCGCATGCTCGCGCGCAATCTGTGCCGGCGCAACGGGCAGGTGGACGGGTATGGTTTGAAGTTCTGGTGCGGCGACACAGAAGATGCTGAGCGCCAACGTGTGATTGCCGCGGTTCGCGACAATTAAGAATAAGACGGTTGCAGGCCCCGGATTCGAGGATCCCACCCAAGACGGGCTGCCGTCTTTCGACGACCTCTACAAGCTCTGCGCTTGCCTGCAACACCCCAATTATAAGAGGCCTGATGCGCTTCCCGCAGCAGGGCTGGCCGTGCCAATAAATTGGCATCGCTCTAGAGCGATGCGATGGCCTAGGTGCGGTGGACAGAGTCACGCCCTACAAACCGCCCATTCATATCATACCATCCGCATCCTAGATATTAACTATTCGCCTCATTTTACAGCGGCGACTGGAGTTAGCCATGCTAACCGTCGCCCAAGAAACCTGCTGCAGCGCCAGCCGGGTATGGGCGAGTCGCCTCTGCTCTCGTTGACGCTCAAACCGCCCTGTCGCGCTTTTGGCCACGCCTTCACAGTTTTCGATTGTTACGTGACAACTGACGACGGCTAAGTGCGACTCTTGTCCGTAACCATTTTGAGCTTCTTGTGAAGCGGCGACGAGGGAGGCGGTTGCTGCCTGGCGTTCCGTACAGGTGAATACTGTATGGATATACAGTGCACTGGTGGAAGGAGCTCACCATGCTAACCGTCACCGCTGAATCCATTCATCCATCGCTATGGCTTGCCTCACAGCTTGCCCGAGGTAGCGCACGCACCGTTCCGACCGGGTATCCGTCGCTCGACAAGGAGCTGCCGGGCGGCGGCTGGCCGCTCAGTTGCCTGACGGAGTTGCTGCAGCGTCAACCGGATCGGCGAATTGCCCTTGTTACGCCCTGCTCTCGTTGCGCGCGCGAACCGCCCTGTCGCGTTTCTGGCGCCGCCGCACGCGCCTCAAGCGTTGGCACTCGCCAACTGGAGTGTCGCGCCCGCCCAGATTCTCTGGGTCGAAACCCGGAACACCGCTGATGCTTTGTGGGCCGCGGAGCAGATCTTGCGCACCGGGGACCTGCGGAGCGCTCGTCTTTTGGCAGTCGCACCTGCGTAACGATGCGCTTCGGCGTCTGCATCTTGCTGCCCAAGCCTCGGATGTCCTTTTCTTCGTTGTTCGTCCGACGGCCTGTGCACGCGATGCCTCGCCGGCGCCGCTGCGCCTCACGCTGGAGCCCGCATCGGACGGAATTCGTGTGCAGTTCGTTAAGCGTCGAGGCCCGCAGCAGGAATCGCCGCTTGACGTGGCGCTGCAGCCCTCCCCCGTTCAGTTGTATCGCCATGCTGCGCCTGTGGATCTGCCTACGCCTGTCGTCCCTGCCACTCGAAGTCTTTCGGCCGAACTGGTCCACTGAGCTGGCGGTTGCTGTCCTGGACAAGGAGCGCGTGCACTTGGCGTCGCCGCTGGCCATGGCGGCCGGCGTGAAACCGGCAATGCGCCGTGGCAGCGTGCAGATGATCGCACCGCAGACCATTCTCTTTGACCGCGACACTCTATGATTGCTGGGCAGTCCTACTACCGCCCGCATTCACCGTCCCTCGGCATGCGGGCTCATTTTTTTGGTAAGGCAGAACGTAGGCGAGCCGTTGGGCAGGTCGATTGCCTAGCAAGGTGCGACGGAGTCATACTGAGGGCGGGTAATGCAACCATTGCCCGATTTCTTCATGGACGTTCCGCGGCTCTCTGCTACTGGCTCGAGAGCCGCCTTTTTTCCGCGCCGATCGCCGGAGACGAGACATGGGCAGACCCCATGACGGACCCGCCGTAGTCGTCAACGGCTCGGGCGCGTGTCCTCGCTCAAGCCTGCTCGATAAGAAAGCGCTCGGGCCGCTTGCCCAGCCACGCCGGCGTCCGGCCGCGACCCGACCAGGTTTTCCCGGTCTTAGGATCCATGTACTTCGGCGGGAGCGGGGTTTTCTCCGTGCCAGCGGATGCTGCACCGGCAGGCCGGCCACGACGACGCCGAGGCGCCACATCTTCGGGCGAGAGGTTATACCGAATCATCAATTCGCGAATCTGTTCGATAACGCCCGCGACCTCAGTCGAACGCGCCTCTGCGATCTGCGCTTCCAAAGCTTCCTTTTGCTCCAGCAGTTGCTGATACGTTGCCATTTTTGCCTCCAATTTTTCGATCACCATTAACTTATACGCATTTCAAAGAAGACCTGCAAGGTATTCACTGTCTAAAGTCGGCCCCGAATGCAATTTGGCACGCTGTATTCGAACGTGGTTTCTTTGCGCGCGTCAAGGCGAAGAACATAGTGAAGGGGATGGCGTTCTGAAGTAAAGTCGGTCGCTTCTTGTACCGATTTGCTTTGTTCTCAGACTCGCAGAAACGGGGATGCCGGGTACCAGAGATTGCAGCAATGCAGCATCGCGCTAAGCCGATGGGCATCGGGTGCAGAGCCATGAATAGCTAAAGGCTTTTTTGTCTCAGGCCACACCTCCCCCTGTTTAACACATGGCGATTTGGACGGCTGGAGAGCCAATGGTCTTGTCGTGGGCCCGATTTTCTGCGTGCCTTGCTTTTGCGGCTGGACCGACTGTTTGATCTTGCGGTGGATCAAGTCACGGACGCGCGTTCTGTGTCAAATTCATGGCACAACAGTCGCTAGGGCGCCTGGGGATCCTCGGTATTTCCCCGAAGTTGCCTTCACATTGCCTTCCCTGAATAATCGCGCCCTCAGCCGCCATCACGCCGGTGCAGGGAGACGTTGTCGTCCACGAACAGAGGAGTGTCCACATGTTTTGCTTCGAGTATGGAACGAGCAATGTTTATGCGCAGCTTGGCTTTGCGGACGCCGATGAAATCCCGCTTAAGGCGGGCATTGTGAAAGACATCACCGACCGGATTCGAGGTGCCGGGCTGACGGTCTCGCAGGCTGCTACCCTTCTTGGTACATCCCAGACGGACCTTCTGTTGGCGGTCTCGGGGAAATTCCAATCCTTTCATGCAGCCGAGCTGCGAGGCTGGGTCAAGCGGTTAAGCTTGCCGTTGCAGTGTTCTTCGCAGTAAGCCGAGGACCCGCGACTAAGCCGTTGTAGCACTGGCAAAGAACGCTACTCGGTTTTTCCCTCTGAGAATGCGGTCGCACACGGGTATTGCCTCCGATCGCATCAGCCAGTTGGCAGATACGAGTTGGACGACTTTGACGGCCTTGTTTCCATTGCATTCGCAGCGCCCGGCCCTTGCCTGATACCGCTGCTGCTGCGACGCAGCATAGACCTAGCGCGCCCTCGGTGGCAAAGAAGTTTACGGTAACGGATCGGTGTGCGCATCCCCCGCGCGTCCCTCGCACCGCGGCGCTGATTGCCGTTCTCATCACTCTTCGTGGAATTCGATCCACGGACCAGCTGTCGTAGGTTCCATTTTCCGACCCCGGCAAAGGAGGCCACCATGCTAAGTCCGCACGAAATCGCTGCATTACTACTGCTCGGCGATGCACCGGATATCGATGATCTGGAACAACTGGACGGCTTGCTGGCTCACAAACTGGTCACGATGGAACACGGGCATGATAGCGACAATGCTTATCCCCGCCTGACAAGCCAAGGACATTCGATGCTCGAGGCCGTCCGAAGCATTCGGTAAGTCTTTCCGAGCTTGGTCTATCGCCGCGTTCCGGCAACGCCGTCCCTACGTACGCCCTCGCTTGTATAGGGTCGAAGGATGGCGAAAGCACAACGGCAGTGACCGTCCGGCAGTCGTCGTTGGACAGCAGCACCGTGATGGTAGACATTGTGCAGTCGGCACCAGCCGAGCTGGCCGGGCCGGGGCGAAAGGATGCTGCCGTGTCGTTATGCGCAGGTTTCGGTCTCCCACCAATAGGGGGAGCCCAGGATGGAGCGTAAATGTGATGATGTCGGTGACAGGTCTGCGAACAACCCGTCAATACTCATAGCCCTCGACCAATTGGCCGAGGGCTTTCCTCTTGTCGGCGATCGAACGCATATCGGCGAAAAGCAGGGCTTGTCTGTAGGCGGACCGGCGCGTGCGATGGCCGGGCCCATCGCGCCGACTAATGGGCCGAGATCGCCTCAAGCGACTTGCCGCGAGTCTCGATGCCGAGGCGATAGACGATAAACGATGCGGATAGGAAGCGGGCGGCGCTCAGCGGGAAAACGCCAGGCTGTCTGTCTAGCGGCAGCACCATGCCGATCAGTGTCGGGCCGACCAGCGAACAATTTCCGCCTTATTCGCCCAGCGAACGAAGGAACGTCGGTACCTTCGCGCGGCTGGTTGCCTGAACATGGGCGATGAGCGCGTAATCGACCTGCCTCACTCCGTACGTCTGAGCGATATCGTGTCGCAGTCGATGCCACAAATGACCGGTCATTTCAGCGTCGGCCATCGCTCTGTGCGCGCGCCCGGTCTTGGGCAATTGCAGCAAATCGACGAGTGTTGATAGCCTGTGATTTTGAGCGTGTGGGTAGATACGCCTGGAGGTGAGCATCGTACACGCGAAGTGCTGATTGGCTGCGATGTCCAGAAGCCCAAGCTCGGCTTGCCAAAACCTTCGGTCAAATCCGGCATTGTGGGCTACCACCGGATGTCTGCCGACAAACCGGGCCGCTTCACTCATGACCTTCGATGCGGCAGGCGCATCTGCGATCATGTCATTGGTGATTCCGGTCAGGCTTACAACCTGCGGGGGGATACGCCTTCCAGCGTTCATCAAGCTTTGATAACTGTCGACAATCTCGCCGTCGCGCAGCAAGATGACAGCAATTTCCGTGGCTCGGTCACCGAGACTTGGCGACAATCCCGTCGTTTCAAAATCCAGAACCGCGACCGTCTGCATCCTGCTTCTAAGTTGTTTGGTGCCGACGGCGAGACTCGAACTCGCACAGCTTTCGCCACTACCCCCTCAAGATAGCGTGTCTACCAATTTCACCACGTCGGCTGGGGAGAAACAATATTGCCTGGCGTCCGGGATTTCAGGGCTTCCAACTCTCGCAGAGACATTTGCCTTCGCTTAAGCCCCATACGCTCGGAAATCGTTTCAAGCTTCGCATTCTAACCTAAAATCCGCGCTCTGGTCCCGCCGCGGACGGGACCGACGGTGCTGTGCAAGAGGAAATGACTTGCGAGCGTGACGCCAATCCCAAGCACCAAATGGATTCGCCTAATCTAACAGGCTGCTGAAGTACCTCGACCCCGAGTCAGCGCATCGACAGGTCGAAACGTTGATCTGAGAACTCAACACGATTCACTCTCCGACTTCACTCTCCGACATCGCATGCGCGGCGCAGACACCTTCACCGAAAGCTTGTTCACCATGCGGCGGCTGGACGATTTCGTGCCCAAGTCCCATCCACTGCGCCCGATCCGCACCATGGTCAATCAGGCCTTGGCGAAGATGGATCGGCTGTTCGCGGGGATGTATGAGGCCGACATCAAGGGCGGTCGCCCGAGCATCGCGCCGGAGAAGCTGCTGCGAGCGATGTTGCTGCAGGTGCTCTACAGCATTCGGTCCGAGCGCCAACTTATGGAGCAGACGCAGTACAACCTGCTGTTTCGCTGGTTCATCGGGTTGTCGATGGACGACGCAGTCTGGGTGCCCACGGTATTCACCAAGAACCGCGCGCGTCTGATCCAACACGACGCGGTAATCGAATTCTTCAACGAGGTGCTGGCCCTTGCGCAGAAGAAGAACTGGCTGTCGGGCGAGCACTTCAGCGTGGACGGCACGCTGATTCAGGCGTGGGCAGGCCACAAGAGCTTTGTCCGCAAGGATGGAAGCGACGGCGACGACGATAGCGGCAACTTCAGGGGGCACCAGCGCAGCAACGAGACGCATCAATCCAGTACCGATCCAGATGCGAAGCTTTATCGCAAAGGCAAGACTGGCAGTGAACTGCGCTACATGGGGCATACGTTGAGTGACAACCGCCACGGCCTGGTGGTCAGCGCCCTGGTGAGCACCGCTGATGGACACGCCGAGCGCGAGGCTGCCAAAATCATGCTCAACGATGCCCGGCAGGTGACGGACAATCCGGACACCGAAATCACAGTGGGCGCAGACAAGGGCTACGACGCGCAGGAGTTTATTGAGGCCTGCCTGGAGATGAAGGTGACGCCGCATGTGGCGCAAAACACCTCGGGTCGGCGCTCGGCGGTTCCTGATGCCATTGCCCGCAGCGAGGGATATGCCATCTCGCAGCAAAAGCGCAAGCTGATCGAGCAAGGCTTCGGCTGGGTCAAGACGGTTGGGCGCATGCGCCAGGTGATGGTGCGCGGACTGAAGCGAGTCGACCAGATGTTCGTGCTGAGCATGGCCGCCTACAACCTCGTGCGCATGCGTTCGCTGGGACAAATCCGTCCGCAGTTGCAGTAAGCGGGCAAAGAAGGCCGGAAATGGGCGCCCAACAGCCGAAAAACTCGATTCAGGGGCGCGTAGCTTTCGGATTGTGAAATCAAGCAGTGCTTACCTGCACAGGCGGAAAGCATACCGTTTGTGCGGGGAGTACTTCAGCAGCCTGCTAAACTAAGGCCCATGCTCACGGATGATCTCTACTTGTTCATCGATGATGGCCAGGAGCTCAGCCATTGAGCCGAAGAAGCGCTGTCGTACCCGTTGAAGCGATTTTCGCTCGCTGGCCGAACGCACGAGTTCATAGCTGTCGCCCTCTTGCGAAAGTCGGATAACCCGCAACTCCTTGCTGGGCGGAACTTTCAGCCAGTACGAATACCCGTTCCTTATCCCTTTGTCCGTGCGCTCGCGGGGAATCAAATATGGCCGGGCAAGCATTATTTCGGCGTGAATCGCTTCAAAGGACATGACGCTATTCTCAAAAAGCGATATCCCTGCAGCTGTCCAGGGGCGAATGCATTCTACCGAGTCGTGCGTCGAGCGCAGTTAAGCTTCTTCTGCAATCAGAAACCGGTTCGGGTTCTTACCCAGCCAGGCGGGCGCACGGCCCCGACCCGACCAGGTTTTTCCGGTCTTGGGGTCACGATACTTCGGAGGCAGCTCGGACTTCGACTTGCTTGCACCGCTCCCCGCCGGGCGTCCGCGCCGGCGCTTGGTAATGTCCTCGACTGTCAGGTCATACTCCGCCATCAGAGTCTGGATCTGCTCGACGGCACCTGCTACTTCCTTGGCACGCACTTCTTCCAGGTGGCCTTCGAGCGCCCGCTTCTGGGCCATCAACTCCTTATATGTAGCCATACGATTCTTCCTTTCTTAGGTCTGAGAGAAGACAGTGTGAATTAAAACTGGAATGCACAACTGCCCTCACCTTATCACAGGAGTGCGTAGTCCGATCCCAAAGATCTCGAGTAGAAATATTTTTTTCTCCTGCATGCTTGCAGCAGCAATATGGGTCAACGCAGGACAAGGACTAGCGATTGGGCAGCGAGGGACGAAGGGCATCCGCTGACCTTAACTCGGCGCTCCGGCCATGCTCTGAGCCCATTCCAGTATCGGCTCGAACCGAGATGGCAGCAGTTGCTGGGCCTCCGCAAATGTCACCCAGCGAAACTCGTGGTGCTCTGGGCGCCCTAGTTCAGAGCTAATTGGTAAGCTCACCTCCCCGTTGGGGGACACCGCAAGATAGAAGCGCGCAATCTTGCCGTTCGCATAAGGTTCCGTTTCGCGATAGTCCTCCCCCCAACGAAGCTCAAGCATTGACAAGCCGGTTTCCTCCCTGGATTCCCGCATCGCGGCCGATAACGGCTGTTCGTTAGACTCTGGCATGCCTTTGGGCATGTCCCAATTTCGATATGCACGTAGGATCAGGCAGAGCCACTGACCAGCAGTAGGTCGGAGCACAACCAACCCAGCAGAATGCTTAATGAGCCTCATTGTCTGTTTCTCTCACACCCAAGCATAAATAGCGTACTCGACAACCTCGGCGACGTCATTCGAGCGACTCCAGATCAGGGACCGACAACCCTACTTCAAACCTGCCTTTTGACTGGCTACAAACGACAAATATCTGTCGGAATCGAGAACGACTACTTACGCTCGGGGCTTCGCGGCGTACCGCCAGCTCCACGCGTCGGCGCTCGCGCTGGCTAGTTTGGTCGGGGCCGACGTCGCGGCGCATCTGATGGCCGGCACGCCACTTCCAGCGCTGGTGTGCGTGCATCCTGACACGCACTGCTGGCGTTGACGTAGCTGCGCTATGTCTTCCACACGCTGCAGGCGCTTATGCAGAGAGCCGCGATTCGCATGGGTTGTGGCGGTTCTGCCATAATTCACCGCCGCGACGCGTTTTTTCAGGCGAAAAGCTACCGTGTGGCCATAGAAAAAAATTTTTGGGAGGAGAATTTCGTGATCAAGCATGGCGATATCATATTCACGCAAATAGGTTCAAGTCAAAATGCAATTTCCGCAGTAACCGAAGGCTATCGGGGTGCTCACGTCAACCACGTTGGGGTCGCATTAAAGAACAACAAAGGAACCTTTGTTCTCGAGGCGTTCCCGCCGGAAGTGAGAGTGACCAATATTGATGTTTTTCTACGGCGGTCAAATGATGCGGAAAAGAAGCCGCGCTATTTGGTTGGCCGACTGAACTCTAGTTTTTCATCACTTGTGCCCTTGGCCATTGACTACGGGCTTCAGCTACGCGACCTTCCGTACGATCAGTTCTACCTGACAGACGAAAAAGCCTTGTACTGCAGCGAACTCGTTGTCGACATGTTCAAAGCAGCAAACGGGGGAGAACCGTTCTTTGTTGAGCGACCGATGAGTTTTAGGGACAAGGTCACCGGTGAGATTTTGGAAGCGTGGACCCATTACTATCAGCAGTTTGGGATGGAAGTGCCGGATGGCGAACCGGGTTCCAATCCCGGCGACATCAGTAAAGATCCCCGCCTGGAGGTCGTTCACATAGAGGGGAAACTTACTGGCTATCATGCCTCATAGTTTTTGCTGCACCGAGACAAGCCGGGCCAAACCGGTTTCGCCGTGTCGTTTGGGCCCCGACGATATTGGGCATTCGGCGCAAAAGGGGCGCAGCAGCTTGTACGCTGGGCCGATGCCGAATTGCGGATAACGCACGTGATCAAGCCAGCGAGAGGGACGCGATAAGGCACCGTTCTCGTGCCTTATCGCGTCCAGGCAACATCGGTCTCACGTCCTTCCAGGCCCAGCGCGTTTGGGGCGACTGGTTGTAACTGCTGACAGGGGCAGCTCTCACTTACGGACGCAGAAGCCGCCAGCATCGAATGGCGGAAACCCACAACATGAGCAGTCATCCATCGCGTGATGATTGTTGCTCCGTCCTTTCCGCTCCCAGGCGCCCACTGTGTCAGCGGCGACAAATGGACTCGCGGAATACTCACCCGTCTATTCTTCAACCTCGCCCTGATGCAGCCACAAGAGCCTCGATATTTTGAAGAACTTGGTTAGGAAATCCCTCAACAGGGTTGAGAAGTCAACGGTATCTGTTTCCTCAGTGACATGGAGGAATGATCCCCTTGATAGAAGAAAGTTGCAAGCGGTGCCGACACCAGAAAGAAGCCCTCACTAGTGCCACTACCTAAATTTCTTTCCAAGGGTCGTCCACCAACTGGCTTTCACGAATCGCTACTCTCGATACCTGGACAATCGCTTGCCCAATGCCCGTTCCAATAGGTCTGGGAGCCAGCAAACGTCGGAATTAAATCAGATAGATCTCCGAAGCCAGCGCATCCGGGATGAGATCATTTGGATCGGGACGCGTCGACCGATAAGGGAAAAATTTAAGGAAATATGTTCCTGGCCTTGATAGTTCGTCCACGGTTTGCAGGTCGACATTTGTCCACATACCAACCATATCGGCAAATCGAGAAGCCTTGAACTCTCTATATCGAATTCCGGACACTGCGCGTCCGCTGGAATCAAATACGCAAACAACGACGTTGATAACACAAAATAGTTTCTGATTTTGCCTTGGTTCGAATTCAGTGACATATTTCGCAGCAGCGTCCAGTCTGAACAATTCTAAAGACTGAACCGGAATGCCAATTTTCGCCATGACGCCTCCGCACATTGTTTTTCTAACAAAGTAGTTCATTGGGAGTGCACTGACGAGATCCAGTTTTTGCTATGTCCAGAGGCTCTCCTTATGGGAAGACCCGGGTGCTCTTCGCCCGCGAGGGGCAGACCATCCATCTCCGGAGGAGAACCCTGTAGTGGTCTAATTTCCTCGGACAGGTCGATAGGAGGACAATCCGGAATCGACGAGGAAAGAGCTAGATGACAAGAAGGCGCCGACAATTTGACGCCAGCTTCAAGCTGGAAGTGGTACGGATGGTACGAGACCAGGGATTATCGGTCAGCGAAGTCTGCCGGTCGATGGAACTTGGTGAGACGGCCGTTCGCCGCTGGGTGGCGCAATACGACGCCGAGCGCGCCGGCGGCCCGGGCGAGGGCAAACCGCTGACGGCCGAACAGCAGCGCATTCGGCAGCTCGAAGCGGAGAACCGACAACTGCGCGAGGACAATGCGCTGTTAAAAAAAGCGTCGGCCTTCTTTGCACGAGAACTGAAGTGAGTTATCGCGTGGTAACTCACTTGCAACAGGAGGCCGTATCGGTCAGTAATGCCTGCCGGGTTTTGCAGGTGAGCCGCTCTGGCTACTATGCGCACCGGCGTGCCAAGCCGAGCGCAAAGAGCCTGCAGGAACAGACCCACGTCAAGGCAGCGTTTGCTGCCAGTGGTGCGAACTACGGCAGCCGGCGCGTGATGCATGCGCTGAGGGCACAAGGACTACGTATTGGCCGCTATCGGGTCCGCACGCTGATGCGCGAAACGGGATTGCGCGCGAGATGGAAGCGCAAGTTCGTCTCGACGACCGACAGCAGGCATACGCTACCTGTGGCAGAGAACGTGCTCGACCGGCAGTTTGACGTGGCCGAGCCCAATCGCGCGTGGGTTTCGGACATCACGTATAGTACGCCCAGCCAGCGTAGCCCGCCCGTTTGGGGGTGAAGCTGCTTGAGCATGTTTGGAATGCAGACCCGGTGGAGTTGACATTGCAGTACCGGGGCATGCCCTTCCTCTGCTGCGAGGGGAAGTGAGCCGAAGCGGCGGTGACCTGCTGACACTGGCAGGGTGACGTAGTCCGTGGGAAACGGGGCTTGCGGCGAAGCGGTTACGCCAAGATGAGTCTCTAGGCTGAGCATGGGACGGTTGAGGAACACGAACCTGTTGAAACGCATCTGAGGGTTGAAATGTCACCCCTGCCCACACCGCTTTATGGGCAGGACGCGGGCTGCTGCCGGGCATACATATGGCCCGGGGGCACGAGTACTGACTGGACATGTATGCCGGACAGATGGAACCACGGGGAGCGCGCAGCTAGATCGTGGTGTCCGCGACGACTTGCGGCAAGCAAGGATAAAAGACTGCGACAGGCAACCTCGCCCATGCGTTGAGTCCAGCATGTGAACTGGGGAAGGTTTGCACAGATGCCAAGGGAGTGTGCCCCCGATGATGTGCAAACTGGCGGAGCCTCCGTAGTAGTCCGAGGTCGGGAAAGCCGGCCGCATGGCGAAGGGAGGCAGTTGAAGTGGTTTGTTGAGTTGATTAACTGACCGTAGTGAGGTGAAGACCTTTGATAATCAGTGAAATGCAAAGCAAACTGGCGACATGGTCGACGGAGAACAAAGAGCGCAAGTTCGATCGACTCCTGAGGCTGATTGCCAATAGGGATTGGCTGAGTGAAGCGGCTCGTATTACGCTGGCATCCAGCGGAGCGCGCACGCCGGGTGTAGACGGGGTCGACAAGGACATGATGGAAGCGAATCTCCAGCATGAACTGGCGACAATACGCGACGAACTGTTGGAGGGCTCATATTGTCCGCTGCCTGCAAGACGCGTGTACATACCGAAAGCAAACGGAAAACTCAGACCTCTCGGCATACCGACGGTGATCTCATAATGCACCTCTCACAGTTGAGTGTGGGAATGTTGCCCCCGAAGATGCCCTGAAGTGCGCACCCAGTCCCGCAGTTGCTGTTCCTTGACGGGATCCAGCGTGATCCACCATGGGCCCCGCCCGTCGAGCTTACGAGCGTGGACCACCTGGCGCTCAATCCAGTAATACACGACGTGTGGACTGATGCCTAGTCGGTGAGCGAGTTGCTGGACCGTGAGTTCGTCGGGCCGCATGAAGTTGGTCGCCGCAATCCCGTACCGGTAGCGGATCCATTTGACCATGGAGAGCGTGAACGATTTGCCAGTTGGGCTGCGCAGGCCTTCCTGATTAAGGTGCGCAACGATTTGTGGCTCGGACAAATGTTGCGACAGTTTGCGCACGTGCTCGACGGTTGCAGTGGGATAGCGCACCGCGTCGGCGACCGGCTTGGGCAAAGTCACGGTGGTGTCGGTACATTTGCCTCCCTGCCAACGCACGTGTAGGACCACCTGTCTGGTTGCGGGCAGTTTCTCGACCGTAATGTCCCGGATGAGCAGTCGCAGCATGCGCTTGCGATCCTTCGCCGGGGTCGCCGGAGCACGCCAGAGGCGCGGCAGATTGTGCGCCAGTGCGAGGATCTGGGCCTTCTGTTCGGGTGTGGCAACGCGCGCCTTCTGGCTCTGGAACTGGGCGGCTTCCGTCTTGATCGCTTCGAGGCGAAGCATCGCGTCATTCCAGCGCCGCTCGAGGGTGCCCGTGACCAGACGGTTGGCGGGATCGCATTCCTGATAGCGACGCTCGGCAAGAGCGACTTCATACTCGGCGCGTTCGATGCGCATATGCCACTGACGCATGATGGCGTGATCCCGCTGCTCGAGTTCGTTCAGGGCGGTCACGGCGAGTTCGAATTCGGCTGGCCGCAGGGCCGCGAGCATTGCTTCGCCGATCGCGTTGTCGAGCAGGTCGCTGCGCACGCTCATGCAATCTCTGGTCGCTAAACCCTGGCGGCGCTGCGCATTGCACAAGTACATTGGGTAGATGCCACCGTTACCCTGGTAGCGCACGGTCAGCGCCCGACCGCAGCAGCCACATAGCAGCAGCCCCTGAAGCAGCGCCAATCCTTCACGCGCCGCACCGCTGAGCACGGTACCTTCGCCGTTGGTTCGGTTGCGCGCCAGGCGTGCCTGGTTGCGCTCGAATTGCTCCGGGGTGATATACCCTTCGTGATGGTCGGGCAGATGGACACGCCAGTCCGCCTTGGGTACCGGCTGCACGCGCTTTTGGACCTCTCCCTGTGGCGTGATGCGTTGCCGGTACTGGTACCGTCCAAAGACATAAATGCCCGCATACGAAGGATTCTTGATCAGGCCGATCACGCGCTCATGGCTCAGGCGCCCCCAGATGAGCCGGCCCGCCCAAGCGCCGCCATAGGCGCGCTTGGGAAAGCGCAAGCCACCTTCGGCAAAGCGCTTGACGACCGCGTATGCGCTGCCGGTCTCTCGAAAGAGATGAAACACCAACTGCACGGCGCCGCGTACCTCGTCATCGGGGTCCAGGACGATGCGGCCGTCGTCGTCATAGCACAAGCCGACTGGCAGTGGAAAGCGCAACTCACCCTTCTGCGCCTTGTTGAGCTTGCCGCCTTGGAGGCGCCCGCGCAAAAAGTGCAATTCGGCCTGTGCCATCGTGCCTTTGAGGCCCAGCAGCAGGCCGTCGTTGAAGTCGCCCGGGTCGTAGCACCCATCGGCGTCGACGACCAAGGTACCGGTGAGCGCGCACAACTCGAGCAGGCGATGCCAGTCCAGATTCGAGCGCGCCAGGCGCGAGACCTCCAGCGCAAACACGGCGCCCACGTGCCCCATCGAGACATCCGCCACCAGCGTCTTGAAATCCTCGCGGCCCGTCATCTGCGCGCCTGACTGACCGAGGTCCCGATCCAGGATCCGGATCGACGTTTGTGGCCAGCCCAATGCCAGCGCCTTGTCGCGCAACGCATACTGGCGCTCCGTGCTCTCCTGATGGTGTCGCACTTGGGCCAGCGTCGATTGGCGGATATAGATGTACGCCGGCTTGCTCTGATGTTGGGGGGTGATCTTGGTGTTCATCGACGGCCTCCTCGGTCAACTCCAGCGCGGGCTCTGCGGTGAGCCAGGCTTCGAGCATGTTGGCGATGAGTACGCCGGCCGATTGCAGGTCGATGGAGTCGGTGAGCGACAGCGGCCACTGGCTCACCGACGCCCCTTATAGCGCCTCGCGGCGGCGTAATAGTTCGCGATTGATCTCGCAGATCTCCTCGATGATCTCGCGGACACGGTGATAGCTCGCCAGGCGTTCGGTGACGTCGGCGAAATCGGCTTGTGGCACGTAGTCCATTTGTGGTCGGCGCCCGGGAAAACTCACCGACAAGTAGTACTTGGGGCCATGACCTGGGCCATCGGCGCACTTGCAGCCAGGCTTGCCACAGCGCTTGTAGCGTTCGATGAGCGAGCCCCGCAAGAGCGTGTCCAACGCCGGCATTTGCTTGAGCAATTGCGCGCGACGCCTGCGTAATGTTGACGACGGAATATCTTCCATTGGCGGACCACGTTAAAAACTGGTCTGATAGTAGGGCAATGAAATGCATTGATCAAGCTCCTTTGGTTGATGACTTCTTGGAGGACGAAGCGGCAAGCTGATCGATCAACGCGATCAGCTCCAGCAGCATGCCCAGATCGAAGCGAGACACAGGGATCTCGCAATCGTCTTCGACAGCAGGCGCGCCCCAGTCGGTCCATTCGCGGGCAATGCTGAAGCTGCCGCGCTCGACATGACCCAGCAGCAATGTGTCGACGCCCGCCACCCGGCGCGTCTTCAGGACCGGATAACGCTGGCCCCGGAGCGGATGAAACGGATGGCGGATCTCAGCCCATCCCAAATGCTCGTTGAGCGCTTGTGCAGTTCGCGCTGACCGTCCCGAGCCTGCGGGATCGGATCGTGCAACGGGCAATGTTGATGGCGATGGAGCCGATATGGGAGAGCGATTTCCACCCGGCTTCATATGGCTTTAGGCCTGCCCGTAGCGTACATCACGCGATTCGCGCGGTGAAGCTCCAGCTACAAGACAGCGGTGAACAAAGTACTGCGGGACGTTGGGTTATCGAGGGCGACCTCGCCAGCTACTTTGATACGGTTCATCATCGGCTGCTCATGAAGGGGATTCGCAAGCGGATTGCCGATCAGCGCTTTCTTGCCCTGCTCTGGAAGTTCATCAAGGCGGGTTGTGTTGATCGCGAGCTGTTTCGTGCTGCAAGCGAAGGCGTTCCTCAGGGCGGTGTCATCTCGCCTCTCTTATCCAACATCATGTTGCATGAGTTCGATGCGTGGATGGAACGGAACTACCTGAACAAGAAAGTGCGGAAGGATCGGTGGGCGTGGAACTTCGCAATTCTCAAACAGCGACCCATTGCTGTTCGAGAAAGCCGGCAGTGGAAGCCAGCAGTGTCCTACTGTCGATACGCGGACGACTTTGTGATCGTGGTCAAGGGAACCCGTGAACATGCTGAGGCAGTACGCGAAGCGTGCCGTGGGTTCCTTGAAGGCGACCTGAAGCTCACGCTAAATATGGAGAAAACCCATATCACGCATGTGAACGACGGCTTTGTCTTCCTCGGTCACCGGATTATTCGCAAGCGTGGGCCACGCGGCCGCATGCGGCCTGTGACGACCATACCGTGGGAGAAGTATCGAGGCTTTGCCGGGAGGCTCGTAAAGCAATTGTCGGGCAACTACGGCATGAACAGGATGGACCTGATGGAAAGCCTGAATCGGCAGATCGCTGGCTGGGCTGCCTTCTATCAATACACCGACTATACGGCCACCATGTTCAAGAAAATAGACCGAACGGTCTTCTGGAAACTCGGATACTGGCTCGCGCGCAAGTACCGGCGCGGGTTCAGGTCGCTGATGCGCGACTGCATCCGGGCGCCGGAACCGGGACAGGCTACAACATGGGTGTTACAAGGCCAGAACAGTCGGGGGTGGTATGGGGTGGTGGCGCTTCGACGTCTCGTTACCAGTCGCAAAGGTCGTTTTACTTGGCGGACCCTGACAGAAAATCCGTTTATCCTGCGCGATGAGACACGCCGTACCATCGAGTCGCGCTACCCCGATGTCGCCTTTGCTATGAGCAACACTTGAACGGAGAGCCGGATGCGCTGAGAGGCGCAAGTCCGGTTCGGAGAGGAGAGACAGGGAAATAGTCCGACTACGCCCTGTCTCTTACTCTACTCCGCACGGCGCAGGGCTGGTTGTATCTGGCGGTCGTGCTGGACCTGTACTCGCGTCGTGTGGTTGGCTGGTCGATGGCTCCCACCATGCCGGCCGGACTGGTCATGTCGGCACTGACCATGGCGTTGCAGCAGCGCCGGCCAGAGCCGGGACTGGTCCTGCATTCCGACCGGGGCAGCCAGTACGCGAGCGATGAATACCAGGCGTTGCTCAAGCAGCATCACGTGGTTTGCAGCATGAGCCGCAAGGGAAATTGCTGGGACAATTCGGTGATGGAACGGTTCTTCCTGAACCTCAAGATGGAACGCGTGTGGCAGCGGCAGTACGCCAACCACGATGAGGCACGGCGCGACATCAACCAGTACATCATCGCTTTCTACAATCCGGTGCGCTTGCACTCCACTTTGGGCTATCTGTCGCCCGCCGCCTACGAGACGGAAACGACAGTGAAAGAACCTATCTGCCTGTCCGAAATAACTTGACCACTACACCCCAACGCTTTGCTGCTTAGTCAGCCCCCGATTTGGCGCGGTCTCGCTGCCCAACAGTTGGCGAACGGGCCCGAGGCAGAGCGCGAAGCCATCGCTCAACGTGCGATCGCAACTGGTCATTGAGCACGACCGTCCGGATTTGTAGCAAGTTCTGCGCGTGCCGAGGCCGCCAGGCCATCTGCTGCCGTTTGACGAACCTCTTGCTCACCACCTGGTTGATGGCCAACTCAACGAACCCCGATGCAATGGGCTCCCCGTGCCGATATCGGTCACCGTAGTTCACGATGCAGTGCCGGTTGTTGTCCAGGTAGACGATGAACTCCTCGAGCTTGCCGATGAGCTTGGCCTCTTCGGGGCTGGCCTCAGCGTCCAGATCCCAGCCCAGGCTTTCCAATCGGCGCAACGCCGGATAGGGGCAGCCGTGCCACAGGTGCCACTTTGCGCTATGCAGTGCCTTGATCAATACCGCGTTGCTGGGGCCGTGCCGGCCCTTGCATGGACCTGTCGCTTTCCATTGCGGTCGGCTCGAGCGTCCAGGGGGCGCTGTTCGTCTCGCCGGTGCTGGCATGCCATTTCCTCGGTCCGGCGCCGATGGACCTCGCGTTCCGTCCGGCCCTTGTGCTGATTGTCATCTTGTCAGTGCCAGTCACGGCGCAAATGGCGAGCGATGGGCACGCCGACTGGTTCAAGGGCGCGCAGTTGCTGGTCGTCTATCTTGCCCTTGCCCTCACCTTTTTCTTCCTCCCGAGCTAGGAACAAATGACCGCATCGCTGCATGTTGCCCCCTTCGTCCAACGTTCTCCAGGTGTCCGACAAGGGTCGGCTAGAGACCTTCTTCGCGGATGATCGGCGGTTCATGATTGACCCGGGCGTTCGGCGGAAAGAGTCCGCCGAAGACCGAATGCGACAAGATCAAGGCAACCCTGGCCAAGGCGCCGGGCACAAAGCGGCAGCGGCTCTCAACCGGCTGGACCTGGAGCGGGCCATCGCGGCTTCAACCGCCCCCCTGAGCGGGACTCTGCCCCTTCCTGCCAGCGCCACCGCCCGACGGGACCACCCATCAAAAAGATCAATACCCAGCACAAAACGCACGGCCGTACCGACATTTATTTGGCTGGCGCTGCGACTCTTCAAAACCGGCTGGACAGTTGGTATTCGTGCGCCCCGGCGACACCGGGCCCTCCTGATATATTACATATCTGATAGGATTGGCGTGACGATCGACGTAGGCCACCGGTGAGCGATTCAGGGAACGTCGCCGGTTGAAACCGAGTACAGCCGAACATGACAACTACGATTATTTATACCCACACCGCGTGTCTCGAGCACCGCCCCGGGCCGCACCATCCGGAGTCGCCCGAACGCCTGAGAGCCGTCGTGCGGGCGTTGCGAACGCCGGAGTTCGCTTCGCTGGAATGGCGCAATGCGCCAATGGGCACCGTCGAGCAGTTGCAATTGATCCACGATTCGTACTACATCGACGAGATCGCGCAAAGCGCCCCCACCCAGGGATACGTGCCGCTGGACGCGGGCGATACGGTCATGTCGCCGGGCTCGTGGGAAGCCGTCATGCGCTGCGTCGGCGCTGCTTGCGCGGGTGTCGATGCGGTGATGGACGGCCAGGCGCGTAACGTGTTCTGCGCGACGCGGCCGTGCGGCCATCACGCTGAACCGGCGAAGGCGATGGGCTTTTGCATTTTCAACCAGGCGGCGATCGCGGCAGCCTACGCCTATGAGGTCCACAAACTCGAGCGCGTCGCTGTGGTGGATTTCGATGTGCATCACGGCAATGGAACCCAGGCAGCATTCTTCGACCGCCCGGAGCTGTTCTATGCATCCAGCCACCAGTCGCCTTTCTATCCCGGTACCGGAGCCCGGTCCGAGACAGGGGTGAACCACAATATCGTCAACGTTCCGTTGCCTCGCGGCTGTGAGCCGGCGCAGTTTCGTGCCGCGATTTCCGCCCTCGTGCTTCCCTCGCTAAGGGCGTTCGCCCCCGAAATCCTCATTGTCTCCGCGGGATTCGACGCGCACCGCCTGGATCCCCTCGCTGGCATGAACCTGGAGGACAGCGACTTCCATTGGATCACCAAGGAACTGATGCAGATTGCCGACGAGACGTGCGACGGCCGCATCGTATCAATCCTGGAAGGGGGCTATAGCCTTGACGCATTGGCCACGAGTGCGATGGCTCATGTCAGCGCTCTGATGCAGCTCGATGCCGAGTGAACAGACAGCGGCGCGACCGCGTTCAGCGCCGATAGTACGTCGTCGCGCATGACGGTTGCCCCGGAACTCTTCATGACACTGTCCAGCGTTGCACGCACGCTCGCAGGCGCGCTCTCCAGGCGGCTCTCGACCGGTCCTCACCCAGGCGCTGGGGGAACATGCCATCAGTAAGAACTGCGCCCACATTCACAGCTCAGCCGACCAGCCCCGACGCACCGTGGGCAAGTGCCGGGATTCCCCTGGAAGTCGCGGACGAAGCCGGCACCATCGCAACGGTCGCAGACGCGTCTACCGCTGTTATGGCAGCGCGTGCAATACATGCGCGTGTCGCCGCCTCCGCGGCCGGTACTACGTCTTCCGAGGCGTCGGGTGACCCATCGACCAACAATAACAATAATGATCCCAACCGTGAAGGCCGCCCTCAAACTGCTGTTGGTCACCACGCTGCCGGAGTGGTGGTGCACATCGGTCTTGACCCAGTTGTCGATCTGCGGCTTGGTGATCTTGTGCGTGTGATCGGCCACGGTGCTGATCTGGTCCGGCGGCCAGCCGCAGTCGCTGACGTCCTGCATGTCCACGCCGCGCGGATCGCCTTCGGATACCTTCACGTCGATCAGCAGGTTGTGGCCGTGGCCGCCGGCCGGGTCGGTCTCGGTGGCGGAAGCGGTGTGGTTGTGGGTGAGCACGATCGAGGTGTCGTTGATCGTCACGCTGGCGGTGTGGCTGTGCTTGCCCAGTTCCGTGTAGTAGAGCGAGCTGAACCTGCGCGCGCGCAGATACAGCGTGACTTCGCTCGGATAGCCGCCATCGACGTGGAAGTACAGGACCTTCGGGTTGACCGAGTCGATGTCCTTCTCGCCTTCGAGACTCAGGGAGCGCACCTGCTGCGGTTTGACCTCAAGCCGCGCAGAGCAATTCGAAGTTGCAGGACGGCGATAGCCGGCCGAGGATCGGATGCCATTGGCCCATTCTAGGTGGCTCATTGTCCTCTCAGAAACCTCAAGGTCGTTTGCCCCCGTTTTGGCGCGGTCTCCTCTTAGACAGGCGGCGTGATGCCTGCATGCCGCCTCAGAACGCGAGCGCCAGCATCCCGGCACCCCAGACGAGCAAAGCGACGCCCGTTGCGTAGCCGAGCCAGTGCCCCGCAGGGACAGTCTTTTCGCACAGTACGAACAGCGCGAGTCCCGCAATCCAATAGAGGTTCATCACGCCGCCGAAGAACATTAGCCCCATCAGGAACCAGCAGCAGCCGACGCAGAAAGCGCCGTGCAAAAGACCCATGCGGAGCGCCCCGCGGGCGCCGCACCGCCAACGGGTACTAAGGAATGCAAGCGGCGATCGGCAGTGGCGAAGACAGGCATGCTTGATCGGGGTGAGCTGGTAAACGCCGGCGGCGAGCAGCAGGAAACCGCTGAAGATCGTGTTGGTGGCGACGAGCGTCGGTGAAAGGATACCGGTCCGCTGGAACCCCCACTGCAGGATCACCGCGATCAAGCTGAAGCCAGCCCAGGCGGCAAGATAGCCCATTGCGAATATGCTTGTCGGGACATAGGGACGCCTGGTGTCGCGCTGCTTGCGATTGACCGTAGCAAACAAAAGGATCATCGGCGCCGCGCTGGGCAGCATCATCGCCACCATCATAACGCACCACATGAAGAACATCAGGACTGCATAGCCGGGCGTCCACACTGCAGGCGCCACCATCGCCATGCCGGACATGCCCCCGTCGCACATGCCCGTTGCTATCCCGCGCTGCGACATGCGGGTCACCTCGAACGGCGACATGCCCATGCCGGCGCCGGCCAGCAGATACGCCCACGACAGAGCGATAACCGCAGTAAGCGCGGTAACGACGACCAAGCGATCGCGCCTGACCGCTGCCTCAAGTGTGGCGTCGATGGGTACCGTTCTCACTTTGCCCCCCGATCATGTTCGCCGAATTCCGAATATGGCTTGTCTGCGCCACCTCGACAACGGTCCCTTCCGGAACGTCAGGTATCAAGCCATGCCGTGAGCCTTGATCTTTCGCGGACCAGCCCATCCTGATTGAAGTGGTGAACGCAAAAATGCGCCCATGAATCCTCGAACGCCATCTCCATGTCACCTGTCACCGAGGTCGTCCCTTGCCCGATCTCCGCGTAGGTAAACTCGAAACTGCCGCTAGGCCGTGCCAACGCAATGTGGAACGGTTGACCAGTAAACTCGTTGATTATTGGTCTGCCGCTGCTCCTCATGATGCCTGGTATATCAACTTTTGCGGTTCTGAGTTCCAAGTTTGCCTCGAGATCTATCGGTAGGAACAATGTCTCGCAAAATTCTGAGCATGTGGTTGCGAATACGGAGAAATGATTGCTCAATGGTTCGCATGCGCCGCCCGAGATAATTGCTTCCAGTGCTACCCGTTGAGCTTTATCTGCACGTTCGTCGATAACGATCTGGCGTTTCCCGTTTCCGTCCTTGATCTCGCCAGGCCACTTGTACAGCGCCGCCCAATTCAGCCCCGCCAGCGGCGTGTCGTTGAAATGGCCTTCAATGATTTTACCGACGAAGGCAGACTGACAATAGCCGTGGGTGCTCGGCAAGTTGAACTGGCAACCGCAATTCACAGCGCAATTGCAGTTGTCATAAGTTTCACTCTTGAAAAGCCATCGATTACTCATTTCGTCTGCCCCCCTGACTGGATGAAAGGCATGATTCTCAGTGCCCATTTGCTGGAGCGATGTTCTGATTCAGGTGGAAGAGGTTGTCCGGATCATACGTCGCCTTCACTGCCGCAAGCCACTGGTAGTTGGCGCCATAGTTTGCGGGCGCACGGTGATCGTCGTCGCTGGACATGAAGTTGACGTAGCCCCCATCGCCGCCCGAGTGGGGATGAATAGCGGCGGCGTTCTGGTAATCGCTCGCGGTGACCTGCCGGCCATCGGCGAGAACGACATCGACCGCCAGCAGGTTGTCGATGGAGAGACTGACGCCGCGGGTCAGGTAGCCGATGCCGCCGCCCAGCGTCAGGCCACCAACCCCGGTCGTCGAGATGCGGCCCCGTACCGCTTCGGTCAATGCCTTGATCGTGTCGCTCATGGGGCGCTCCTCTGCATCCGCGTCACCAAGGATGCGCGAAGGATAGGCCCTGGGGCGTTCCAAAAGCGTTCCCTCTCAACCGGGCTCGCGCAGAAGGCTGGAGGCTGCCCGGAACGCCGGGAGATCATGACCCGACGGGATATTCTTGATGAGGTCCCCAAGTCGCTCACGCAGTGTCTGATCGGGAAATCGCCTGGCGAAGGCGTGGAGCGCCCTAAGCTCTAGCCAGCCCGCCTCTTGCGCGCTGGCAGTCTCAATGGCGCTGCGCAGAGAAGCGGCAGCGGCTTCGGTTTCCCCGCTGCGATAAGCCAGCTCACCGTCGACTCGCCACAGCTCGGCCTCGAGATAGCGCTGGTTCCACCTGTGTGACAACGAGAGCCCCTCGCGTGTGGCGGCTCGTCCCTGACGGAACTCGCCGACCATGCCGCGAGCCCGGGCGAGAAGAAGGAGTGTGTAGGTCAGGTGCAAGGTCTCCCCTTCGGTACGCGAGCGCCCCACCGACCGCACGATTTTCTCAATGCCGCCAGCCGATCCCGCGCAGACCTCCTGCCAGCCCCGAAGGGCTTCCACGACGACCATGAGGTAGCGCTCCGAAAGACGCTTCCATAAAAGGTCGGCGGCCGCGAGGAGCTCGGCGAGGCGCGCGAGATCTTCGGATTCGCCCGCTAGAATTGCCGCGTAAGTGATGACGTACGCCAACGTCATCAGATGATCGAGAGCCACGGCGATCTCAAGTGCAGATCGAGCTGTGTCGCCGGCTCTGCCGGCATCTCCGGCCCACAGCTCGACGAGGGCCAGCCGTACGAGGCAAACCGCCTTCGGGTCCTGGGCGTACAACGCTAGATGCTCGTCGCGATGGGATACGTCGTAGGCTTCGATAGCGCCATCGAGATAGTGACGTGCTCTGGCCAGATCGCCCCGCCAGAACGCGCTCACGCCGAGAAGATACCGGCCCTCTGTCCTGGCGACCGGATCATGACTCTCATGCTCGAGAAGGGCACGAGCGAGTTCATCGCAATCGTCGAAGCGGCAGCCCTGCAGCCGGGCGAGGCCGAGACCACGGAGGATCGGCGGCACCACCGGTCTGTGAAGTTTGCGGCAAAGCGAAAGGGCTCGCTCGTAGAGTTGGTGCGCCCCCTTGGAGCCGTAACCGTCGAGGGCAACAAGCGGGGGTCCGAGGGCGATCCGGATTTCGAGTTCGAGTGCATCGCGGTCGCGTGACGGTGGCAGGTCGGCGAGCAGTGCGAGTGCTCGCTGAAACATGGTGACCGCTTCTTCGAGGGCCGACACGGCCACCGCTCGGCCCCCCGCCACGCGGTAGGCGTCGATGGCCAGTTCGACCATGCCGGCCTGGTCGTAGTGTGCGGCCAGTTGCGGGCTGGCCGCGTCGATATCGCCGTGAAGCTCGACCGCAATCGCCTCGGCGACAGCCCGGTGGAGTTGGCGTCGACGCGCTGGGCCGACCATCTCCAGCGCGACCGCCCGAAGCTTGTCGTGACTGAAATCGTATGTGAACCCCTGATCGCGGATGATCCGTCGACGCCAGAGTTCATCGACGTGATCAATGAGCTCGTGCTCGTCGATCCCAGTGGCCGAGACCATCAGACCGACTGAGAAAGGCCGACCGATAACGGCCGCCACTTCGGCTAGTTGTCGAGCGCCGTCAGTTAGTTGGCCCAGTCGGGCGCGCAGCACCGCCCGCATCGTCTGCGTGAGCACTGCTTGACTTCCATCAGAGGAGATCCCTGCTCGAAGAGCCTCAATGACAAAGAGTGGATTGCCTTCGGTCTCGCTCCAGAGACGTGCCGCCAGTTTCGCATCAATCGTATCCTCAGCGCGTAGCCGAGCAGCGAGCGTCGCAGTGGTGGCTTCGGCGAGTCGGTCGAGTGGCACGGTGGTCACTGCCTGGTCGTGGCCCAAGGCGTCGACGAGTCCAACGAGGGGATGATGCTGTGGGATCTCCTCCCAGCGGACAGTACCGACGATGAGGACCGGTGCCGTCTGTCCGGAACGGACAACGAAACCGATCAACTCGATGGTCTCGGCGTCACACCACTGGAGATCGTCGATGATCAGCAAGCGCGGGCGATTGTCCGCGACAATGGCTCGGCTCACAGCATCGAACAGCCGATGCCGCTGGGCCAGGTCGCCCGACTGGCTCCGTTCAGATGGCTGGGAAACGTGGCGGAGTTCGGGCAGCAGACGAGCAAGCTCAGCCCTCCAGACCATGCCCAGCGTGTCGATGTGGCTTCTAATAGCATCAGATCGGAGTAGGTCGACGACGGGACCCCATGGCAATCTGCCCGCTGCCTCATATGCACGAGCCGATGCCACCACGTGTCCCTCTGCTCGGACACGGTGGCCGAGTTCCAGTGCGAGACGGGATTTTCCGATCCCCGGTTCCCCGGTCACCAACACGAGATGTGCCCCCCTCTCCCGTACTGTGTTCCAAGCCTCGATGAGCTGGTTCCATTCAAGTTCGCGGCCGACGAAAGACGATTCGGCGACAGGTAGGTCCTTGCCCTGCACTTCGTTGCGGTTGAGTGTGCCAGCCCGGAGCTGTTGGTACATGGTTCGGAGCGCCTCGCCTGGTGCCACCGCGAGGTCGCGCTCGAGCACCTCCGCGTACCGGTGGTAGGAGCGCAGCGCCGCGGCTCTATCGCCAAGCGCGAGATGTGCTTCTATCTGAATTCGAGCGGCCGCTTCGTCGGTCGGCTCCAGTTCGATAATGCGTTGGGTATGCTTGATCGCGGCTTTGTGGTCGTCGCGCCTCGCAGCCTCTTCAGTCAGCCGCATCAGGGCCCCATACGCCTCAGCTCGAAGTTTCGCTCGCTCATCCAGGACCCATTCGTCATAACAAGCCGGGAGGAGATCGCCCGAATAGAGGCGTGCGGCGAGCTCGAAATCACCGGTCGCGATGGCCTCCTGGAACCTGAGCACGTCGACCTCGCTCGGCCCACTCGGAATCCACCGGACAGTCTCGTTGTCGATCTCGACGAACTCACTGATGTCGGGAAGGGAATGACGAAAATCGTGGAGCAGCTTTCTGAGGTTCGTGCGCGCCTGACATTCGTCGGAGTCGGGCCAGAGCTCGAACGCGAGTCGTGAGCGGTGCTGCGGGTTTCTCTGTAACGCGATCAACCCCAGAAACCGTTGCAAGCGAAGAGAGTTGAAGGCGCGAAGAGGCCGGCCGTCCAAGATTATCTCGACTGCACCAAGAAGGCGGACCTGTAACCGCGTCGACCGTTCGCCACCGGCCCCGCTCGTGTCACTCGGCATTTGGCTCCTCTGGCTGCGGTCCAACTGTCGATAACAAGCCGATCAGCAGCTTGATAAGTGTCGACTCCGATTTCCGGGCCGGATCCGCGGGATTGTGCTGTGCTGTTCACATCCCGCCTGCCTAAGTATTCATTGTAGGTCCATTCCCGCGACCGTTGCCGGGTCGGGCCAAGGATCCAGCCCATTGCGTCGGCGGTGGCCACCGCGGCTTCCGCTACTGCGATGTGGCAGCTGCTGCTTCAGCTACGCAATCAGCCCCACGACTGCCCGCTCATAAGACTCGGTGGAAGCGGCTGCGCGGGGCAGAACGTAGTCGCCCTGGCGCACAGCCAGGATTGTCGTGGCGACTAGATAGCGATAGCGGCAAGGCTTACCCCCGCTTGACGAGCCAAGGACATTCCATGTTCGAAGCCCTGCGAAGCATTTGATAGGGCTCTGCCCGCCAGGGCTGCGCGACATCGTCACGTCGAGCCCCCCTGCAGAAAAACGGAAGTTTGGATTCACATGGACTACCCCGCCCCGAAGTGCAAGTCGGGTAGATCAGAAGCTTCTCGTAGATTAGCAGGGCCAGCGGCTCATTGAGCTGCCGCACCGCCCCACTCCAGTAGGCGATGAGCGTCGCCGGCCGCTGAGATAAAAAGGTGGCGTCGGTCAGGGCGTGCGTGCGTTAATGCGGGCCACGAGCTGATATAGCGGAGTTCGGGCTCCGGGAGCAGATGGCGTTTACGGCTTGACAATGGCCAGGGTGCTGGCGGCAGGGTATTTTTGCGCAGGGCTGGCAGTCGAGCGACAGGCCACTGCATCGTTCACTTTTTTTGGCAGGAATAGTATAGGGCGTGACGAGCAATAGGCCTCCGCCGGCGAGAATCAGAACGTCCTCTATGCCTTGTGCCCCCAACGAAGATGCGAGATTGTACGGGCAAGTTTGACGCCATGGCGCTATCCGCAGTTGTCCGAGGGCTGGCGGCCCCAAGCAGCGCAACGCAGTACGAACAACCTGCCAGCAGTTGGCTGGCCAGCGCCCCCTCCGCTTCGGCCCGCTCGGCTCGTCGCAGCGCGGCGGCCAACCTTCTCCGGACGTGCCCTTCGCAGAAACAGGTACGCCTGATGTGTATGAAGGCACCGCACCCTCATATGTTGCACGGCAGTTAAAGCAGGCCAGTCGCCGATTGCCCGTCTTGGCCGCACGAGCTACCATTCCTCGCAGACTTGTTGCCTCCCAGTAATTCCGAGCCCCCCTACAGGGCTGGAATCGGGCATATCAACTTGAACGCCGTGACGAATCAGCTCGATCTCTTCGAACATAGCCGCGATGTCATGCTTCGCAATGACGTGCTTGCCGCGCTTGAGCAACGCAATGCCGCCGCCGGGCGTGAAGCACTGCGTCGGCTGGCCGCGGAATATCCAGCCGACGCGCTCGTGCCGCCCCTCGAGATACTGGTACGCGTTCTTGAGTATCCTGTCCAAGAGCCCATCACTAGTCACGCGGCACTACGTGACACCTGCGAGGCATGGTGTTCGCCGAGCGTGCTGGCGGCCCGCCGCGCATTCGGCGACGCGGCTGGCATGGCCTGGTGCATATCGCTGTGGCGAGCCGTTGCGCAAGCCGCTTCGCAATTGCCGTTTGAGCGCGAGATGCCGGAATGGCATGCCGCGCCGCTATGGATGCGCGCAGCGGAGTGGACTGCGGCACGCGAAAGCATAAAGCGGATCGGGTCGTGGCGACGTATTCCAATCACGCTCGCTTGGATGGCCGAGACGGTCTACCGGCTCCAGGGGCTTGAACCGGCGTGGTCGCTCTTGGCCGAGCTTGCCTGGTTGTCGCCGAGGAAGCTTGGCGCGCTGATGCAAGCGCTCGGTGATTCGTCTTTGCTGGCGCTACGCCGGGTATTCGATGCGAATTTCGACGGTGACGGCACAATCGATGATCTTGCGTGGTTTCCGGCGTGGGCACTGACAGAGAAACCTGGGCTTGCCGCCCTCCTACGCGGGTCCGAGCCCTCGACGCGCACGTTACCCGAACAGGGGATGCGAATCATGCTGGAGTTATTGCTCCTTGAGCGCGAAGGCCGGCAGCATGATTTGGTTGAACGACGAAAGACTTTACGCGGCCTGCACGCGGGCCTCTTCGACGCTTACATCCGTACGCGATAACTGTGTCAAGGCTCGTGGCTTAAATTCCCAGGATCCTGGCTTCTATCCGACCAGTCCTACTCGATGTAGAACGGTGGCGTATCTAACGTCATCTTGTCCGTCCGCAGCACCGTCAACTCCAAGCCTGAGCCCCCTTTGGCTTGCTTTAGGGAAGTCAGGTCACCAGGAACGCGGAACAAGATGGTGAGGCGCTTCCTTAACT
Source organism: Cupriavidus sp. PB-02 (assembly GCF_058252315.1). Classification (NCBI taxonomy): domain Bacteria; kingdom Pseudomonadati; phylum Pseudomonadota; class Betaproteobacteria; order Burkholderiales; family Burkholderiaceae; genus Cupriavidus; species Cupriavidus sp. PB-02. Next base: position 802,571 of record NZ_JBXPSX010000003.1, on the reverse strand, counting down.
CACGGAGCAATGCGTCTCCCAGAGCCTCATCCTTCCGGCCGCCTTGGACCCACTCGCGGTACCGATTCTGGATCATCACCACGTCTTCGAAGATGTCTTGGGTCATGGGATTCTCCCTCCTTACCCAACGTGCCCCGTGTTTTACATGCTGGTCACTTGCTTGGGCCCCTACGCTAAGCTCGATGTCACGCGACCAACTCATGCGATGCGGGTATCAGAATGCAATTGATTACATCGCAATGAATCGTAGCGATCGAACTATCGACGCAATATCGGCCAAAGGTATGTTTCAGGAGTGAATAGATCGGAGGATACATCTGCATTCGGACCGTTGCGACGCGATAAGCACAACGTTATCGTGTCTTATCGCCGCACCCTGGCAACGCCGGCGTCACGAGCATCCTGACCACGCGCGCAGCAGCTCCCCTTGTTTGCGAGTCCGGCGGAACGCAACGGCAGTAGCCGGCCATGAACGGTCCTTCGCTGAGACCTGTGCTCGTTCATGGAGACGTCCGATTTACCTCCCGCTGCGGACGTTGGCTACCTGATACTCACAGGCAGTCATTGGCCAGACCATTGGCTTCTCCGACGGCTATTAGGCGCCACCCGCGAAGCCCTCGCGACGATGTCGGTCCACAAGGCAGAAGTGCGCGTGCTGGATGGCGCGGTCGACCACCGGGACGTGTCCCCTCACGCGTGGCGAGCGTGAGTCCACCCCCGGGTGATGATGCGCTGCTCGCGCGCGATTCCCGGGACCCGGCTGGTGCTGAAATCCTGAACGTGACGGCTGCCGGCTTTCGGCCTGTCCGCACGTCCTGGGATCGAATGTCCACCACGATCTTGCCGAAGTGCCGCTGCGCCGCCTGGTAGCTGAAGGCATCGGCGAGCTCGTGCAGCGGAAAGTGCCGGTCAATGACGGGGCGGATGCCGGTCGCATCCAACGCGCGCACCATGTCGAGTTGGTGGCGCCGGCTGCCCACGAGCAAACCGGTGATCCGCAATTGCTTGCGCAGGATCTGTCTGACGTTGAAGGGCGAGTCCGCGCCGGGCAAGGCACCGACGATTGCCACATGGCCACCCGTGCGCACGGAATTGATGGACTGCTCCAGCGTTGCCGCGCCGCCGACTTCGATGACGTGATCCACGCCAGCGCCCCCGGTCAGTGCCCGTACTGCATCGCCCCACTGCGGGTCGTCGCGATAATTGATCACATGGTCCGCGCCCAGCCTGCGCAGGCGTGCGAGCTTGTCGTTCGAGCCTGAAGTCGCAATCACGGTGGCGCCCGCAGCCTTGGCAAACTGGAGGGCGAATATCGACACACCTCCAGTGCCAAGCACCAGAACACGCTCCCCGGGCTTCAGGGCGCCATTGACAAACAGTGCGCGCCACGCAGTCAGTCCAGAGGCCGTCAGCGTGGCGGCCTCTGCATGGCTGTAGTTCGCCGGTGCACTCGTGAAGGCGGTCACAGGCAGTGTGACGGTCTCCGTCGCAAAACCATCGATGCCGTCTCCGGGAACTGTTGCGAAGTCTGACAGGCTCGGCTCGCCATCCAGCCACGTCGGAAAGAACGTGCTGACGACATGGTCTCCGGCCGAGAATTCCTTCACCCCGGCTCCAATTTCGGCGACAACACCCGCGCCATCTGACAACGGAATTCGCAGCACAGATCCCGCCACGAGACTGACGACGCCAAAGTCATGATAGTTCAGCGAACTCGCATGGATGCGAACTGTGATCTCACCGAAGCCGGGCGGCCGGGTTTCCGCCATCCCCGCGACGAGGCGGTGGAGCCCTCCGGTTGTTCGAGATAGATGGCTTTCGATTCCCTCCAGAGGCTTCAAATATGACATGCATGAGATTGGCCGTGTGATCGGCCGTTCGTAACTTGGCACGTGGGCACTAACCCCCTCGCGCCAGGTTGCCAACGTTTTCGCACCAGTACGCTAGTGCCGCTCGCCTGCCTGTGCCTGGGCAGCATCCTCCAGCGCAAAGGTCTGCTTCGACTCGCTCGTGATGTGTGGAATCTCCGAAAACCGGCTGCCGTGGAAAGTGTCGTCAAGACCGGAGGTCGGCACCCGGAGTGGAGACGCAATGAATGGTGAATCTCACAGCTCGCGGAGCAACTCCGCGGCCTTCGGCCAGTGGCCATATCCGTCGGACGGCGAGAGGTGGCCAATGTCGCCCCCATCGACGAAGCGGCTGCCCCAAGCCTGCGCAAGGGCGTGGACCTGCTCGAATTCCCCGATCGGATCGTTGCGGCTGCCGATCATGATGCTCGGGAACGGCAGGCGCGCCCTCGGCAGCGGTGTCCAGCCGCTGGCAGCCAGGGTCTGCGGATCGGAGTAGCCGGCGGGCAGGGGCGTGTCGAGGTCGGCGGGGGCCGCGAGCAACGCGCCCTGGACCTCGCGCGTCGTCTGCTGCGCCCAGTGAACCGTGATGCAGCATCCCATGCTATGGGCCACCAGGACGATCGGCCCTTGGATACCGCTGACGACGCGCTCTAGGTTCGCCACCCTGGCGCTGCGTAGCGCCTTGTCATGGTCGATCTGCGGCACGATCAGCACCGCCCTTCCCTGCGCTTGCAGTTGTTCGGCGAGCAGCGTTTGCCAGTGCTCCGGCATGTGGTCGCGAAGACCGGGAACAATGACGACAGTCGGCAGGTTGGTAGAAGTCATGGAATTCGATTTCCTCGTTTGAAATCCGGAGCGTGATCGTTCTGCGCCCGCCGGTTGAACTTACCACGCTCCCTTCCGCGCGAAGCGTGGCATGTCGCGCGGCGAGATACCGTGAGCGCAGGGCTGCTGCCTGCCCGCGGCATCGCCACCACGCGGGTGGTCAGAAGATATGGCGGATGCCCACAGCCGCACCGAACATGGACTTCTGCCCACTGGACAGCGAGTAGCTGTTGCCCAGCGCCAGGCTGGTGGCGAAACCGCTCGCCGCCGAGTCCATGGTCAGGCCGGCGTTCCGGGTATACGCCGTGGTCAGGTACACGTCGGTCCGCTTCGACAGCGAGTAGTCCGTGATCAGAGCGATCTGCCACGGATTGGCCGCGTGCGTGTTGCCGCCGACGTTCTTCAGGTTCTGGTAGTCATACTCCAGGGTGAAGTCCAGCGCCGCCGACACGCGGTACTGGCCACCGATCCAGTAGAAGTCGTCGCGCAGGAACTCCTTGCCCGTCTGGTCCTTGTTCTGCCCCCAGCGGTAGCCGCCCATCACCTTGGCCGCGCCAATCGAATAGCTGGCCATGACGGCCGCCTTCTTCAACGTGCCGTTGCTCGTGCCGATCGTCGGGTTCCACTGATCGTAGGCAACGCCCAGGCCGAGCGGGCCGTTCATGTAGGTCACGCCCGCACCGTAGGCCGAATCTCGGCGGAACTGGCCCGGCACTTCGCCGTTGCCGCCCAACGTGGGAATACCGGGATTGATCTGCGATAGCGTCGTACCGACGCCGAACGACCAGTGCGCCATGGCAGTCACGGGACCGAACGTGCCCGTGTACTGCGCCACGTTGTCCTCGCGGAAGTTCGCGCCGGCGATGACGCCCGCCGGTTCATACTGCGTGGCGAAGCGGGCCGGCACGAAGTTGGCCAACGACACGAACAGCGACGTGTACTGGCGGCCTAAGGTGACCTGCCCGTAGTCCGATTTGAGGCCGACAAAGGCCTGGCGGCCGAACATGCGTCCGCCCTGCTGCTGGGTACCGGTATCGGCGTTGAAGCCGCTTTCCAGCACGAAGATGGACTTCAGCCCGCCACCGAGGTCTTCCGTGCCGCGCAGGCCCCAACGCGAGCCAGAGTAGCCGCCGAGTTCTCACGGAACACCGAATGGCCCGTACCGGGATTGTAGCCGTTGGCCGCCGACGGGACGACGCCGACCTTGTTGACGTATTCGAGGTTGACGTCGATCACGCCGTACAACGTTACGCTGGACTGCGCCTGGACCGCACCACATGCCATTGCGGCGGCTAGGGCAAGAAACGCTCTTTTCATCTACTCCCATCCTCCATGGTTCATCGTTCTCATTTGATTGTTTTCAGGCATAGTCACTACGACTTCCGGCGCCAAGTGCGCCGCTACTACAAAGGGCGGACTCTGCAATCCGCCCCCCCTTTTTGATCAACGACCTGGAGCCAGGACCTCCCGGTATGCGGGTCAGCCCAATCTGATCAGAATGGACGGTCGCCGATGATCGTAGCGCGGTCCATCCTCCGGTGGCACGGCGGATAGTCCATGACGGCGTAATGTTGGGTCGACCGGTTGTCCCAAATAGCCACGCTGTTCTTCGTCCAGCGCCAGCGGACCTGGTGTTCGGGGATGTACGCCTGCGTGACCAGGTAGCGCAGCAGGTCGGCGCCGCCGGGGCTGTGGTCCTGCCCAAAGCGCACGCGGCCCGGCGTGTGGAAGTTGGTGAAGTGAGTGGTAAACCCGTTGACGAACAGCACCTTCTCGCCAGTCTCTGGGTGGGTCCGCACCACCGGATGCTCGGCGTCAGGGAACTGACTCTTCAGCGCCAGGCGCCGCTCGATTGGCATGGCGGCGCCAAAGCTCGCCTCGATGCTGTGACGCGCCCGAAGGTCGGCAATCTGCTCCTTGACGTGGGCGGGCAGGTTTTCGTACGCCAGCACCATGTTGGCCCACATGGTGTCGCCCCCGACGGTCGGGCACTCCCAGCACCGCAGGACAGCGCCAAGCGGCGGTACATCGCGCCAGGTTGCATCTGTGTGCCAGGCGTTCTCGTAACGATCCGGCGGGTTGGCGGGCGTCTTGTAGATCTGCACCAACCCCGGATTCTCTGGGTCGCTACCCGTCACGGGGTGATCCTCCAGATCCCCGAAGCGGCGCGCAAAGGCCACGTGCTGGGCAGCCGTGACGTCCTGGTCGCGCAGGAACAGGACGCGGTGCCTGAGCAGCGCTTCGCGGATTCCGGCGAACAAGCCATCATCATGGATAGCATCGGCCAGGCTGACCCCAATGAGTTCTGCGCCGATTGCGCAGGTAAGTTGTTCAACTCGCATGGTCGATGGGTTTCACTGCGCCTGGATGTTGAAGGTCTTCACGATGCCGGCGTTCCGATCGAAGTCGGCTCGCAAGTCGTGGCTGAGCTGGGAAAGGCCTTGTGGCCCCAGCGGCTCGAACCCGAGGGCGGAAATCCGCTCCTTTACGCCGGCTCTCGAGGTAGCCTTGTAGACGGCCGCCTGGATTTTCTCGGTCAGGTCTGCCGGCAGCCTGGACGACACGAACACACCGGTCCAGTTGCTGAAGTCAACTTCCGGATATCCCTGTTCCGCGAACGTCGGCACCTGCGGGAGCATCGGTGAGCGCTGCTTCGCGGCCACGGCAAAGGCTTTCAGCTTGCCTGCCTTGAGATAAGGCAGCGAGGTCACCATGCCGTCATACATCACGGCGATCTGCCCGCCCATCACCTGCGTCAATGCCGCCGGCGACCCCGGGAACGGGACGTTCTGGAGGTCCATCCCGGCCTTCTGGTTTATGATCATGCCGGCATACTGCGAAGCCGTGCCCGGCCCATAGGTTGCGAAACTCAGAGTGCCCGGATGCGCCTTCACATAGCTGATCAGCCCCGGCAGGTCCTTCGCCGGCAGGCTGGGCGCGCCGACGAGCAGCAGAGTCGATCTGGCCACGGCGGCAACCGGCTTCACGTCCCTCATCGGATCGTAGGGCACCTTCATCACGTGCGGGATCTCCGCAAACACGTTGGTCGCCGACACCAGGATGGTCTGCCCATCGGGCGGCGCCGCCAGCATCGCGCCGACCGCGATGGCGCCGCCAGCTCCCGGCTTGTTGTCGACGACCACCGGCTGCCCCAAGTCTGCCGTGAGTTGTTCGGACAGCATGCGGGCCATCACATCCATCGTGCCGCCGGCAGGCGCGGGCACCAGCACCCGCACCGGTTTGTTGGTCCACGCCATGGCGGCAGGCATGGCAAGCGCCAGGAGCGTCGCGGCGACGACGCGGCGCACGCGCAGGACGGCAGGTCGATTTGACATCTATAGTCTCCGTTTTGGAACTTCCGGCAATGTGCACTTGCCTTGTTAGAAGCAGCCGCCGCCCGGCAACCTGACTAGGCCTGGTGAGCGAAGCGACTGCCGGCTGGACTGCGAAACTGCCGCAATCGATTGAAAAGCAGGCTCGCCTTACGGCACCAGTACCGTCGCGCCGCTCGTCTGCCTGTTCTCCAAGGCGCGATGGGCCTGCGCGGCGTCTTCCAGCGCGAACGACTGCTTCGGCTCGCTGGTGATCCTTCCGGCCATCACCATGTCGAACACCTCGTTGGCCATGGCGAGCATGTGCGAGCGCGGCGTGGCGTAGTGCACCATGGCCGGACGCGTGACCCAAAGCGAGCCCTTCGCCGCGAGCGTGCGGCTGTCGATCTCGACGGGGCCCGAAGTCGTGCCATTGCTGACCAGCGTGCCGCGCACCTGCAGGCAGGACAGCGAGGCGTCCAGCGTCGACTTGCCGACCGAATCGAACACCACGGGGACCTTCTTGCCGTCGGTGATTTCCATCACGCGGTCGACGATGTTCTCGCGCGAGGTGACGATGACGTGCGAGCAGCCGTTGGCCCTTGCAAGTTCCGCCTTCTCGTCGGTGCTGACCGTCCCGATCATGTTCACGCCAAGCGAGCGTGCCCACTGGCAGGCGATCAGGCCTACGCCGCCGGCCGCGGCGTGATAGAGGATGGTCTCGCCGCCCTTCAGCGGGTAGACCTGGCGGAACAGGTATTGCGCCGTCATCCCCTTCATGATGAGCGTGGAGGCGACGCGGTCGGAGACGCCGTCCGGCAGCGGGATCAGCCACTCGGCAGGCATGACGCGCACGTCCGAATAGGCACCCTGCGGGCCGAGCAGGTAGCCCACGCGGTCGCCCACGCGGATGTCAGTTACGCCGGGGCCAACGGCCTCGACCACACCCACGGCGTCAGAGCCCAGGCCGTTGGGCAGGTCCAGCGGATAGTGGCCGGTGCGGAAATAGATGTCGATAAAGTTGACGGCGATGTAGCTGTGCCTCACACGTGCCCGGCCGGGGCCTGGATCGCCGACTTCCACGGTCTCGAGCTTGAGGACATCAGCGCTGCCCGTCTCGTAGAACCGAATTGCTTTTGCCATGACTTGTCTCCTGAAACAGTTTATTCATTGCGTCTGAGCGCGCCTGGGGCAAGCCCAGCGTGTCGGCAACTACATCGCTGTCTTGCCGCCATTGATTCCGAGAATCTGGCCCGTTATGTACCTGGCCCGGGCGGACGCGAGGAACACAATGGCGTCGGCGACCTCCTCCGGGGTCCCAATGCGACCCGCCGGGATAGTCGCGGCAACTGCCGCAACGTTCCTGGCGCCTCCCGCAATGCGGTCCAGCATCCCGGTCTCGATCGGGCCAGGCGCGACCGCATTCACTCGGACATTCGATCTGGCTGCCTCGAGTGCTGCAGCCTTGGTCAAGCCCTCGATCGCGTGCTTGCTCGCCACATACATTGGATTCTGTGCGTTGCCGCGGCTTCCCATGGTGGAGGAAAGGTTGATCACAACGCCCTCCTTCTGCTCCAGCATGACGCGCAACTCGTACTTCATGCTAAGGAACGTCCCAAGGACATTCGCGTCGAAGGTCGCTGCATAGGATTCAACGGTCTGGTCAACGATCGACCCTGGCGTGCCTTCAGTCCCTGCACTGTTCACTGCGACATCGAGCCGTCCAAAGCGGGTGACGGTATGCTCGACGAGTTGGCGGACTTGATCCTCATGACTTACGTCAGCGGGCACGAACTCGGCCTCGGCACCCAGTTCCCGAAGTTGAGACACAAGTGCGGCGCCTGCAGTGGCATTGCGGCCGGAGCAAACCAGATGTGCCCCATCACGGCCAAAAGCCAGCGCAGTTGCGCGGCCAATTCCAGACGTGGCGCCCGTAACAAGGACGACGGTATGAGTCATGAAACTCCTTATTTGAATTGAGACAAATCGAATCGATCCAGTTGCAGCCATTCAGGCTGGCGTGCACACATCAACCGGACCGATTCTTAGTCGGTGCCGTAGCCGACTCAGGCTACGCGGCGCAGCGGCACGTTCTTGACACCAGGCTTGCGGTTCGGGGTCATGCCGTTGGCGGCCAGGGTTTCATCGACATCGTCGTACCAGGTGCCAATACGGTAAATTTCCCGCGCTTCCTTGCCGTCGGCGATCTCACGGCCCAACTCCTTGGTGATTCGCACGAGCTGTTGAACCTGCTGCACGGAGGTAAAGCGCTTGCCGTGCTGATCGATGAGGGTGTCCTCAATGCCGCAGCGCACATGCATACCCATTGCCAACGCCATCGTGTTCCACGGAAGTACGTTCTTGAACAGCGACTCGGCGGTAATGGTGCAGCCATCCGGCGCACGCTGGATGAAGTCGAACAGGTTGTACGGATGCGGTCCATGGTGGCCGCCACCGATGCCGATGCAGGTCAGGTTCAGCGGGCCCTTGTAGATCCCCTTGCGCACCATGCGGTCCAGCGTTTCGAGCGCATGCATGCCAACCAACTGAAAGTGCGGCTGGATGCCGGCGTCCTGCAGGCGGCGCAAGTGCTCTTCTGCCCAGGTCGGGCCGGCCGGAACGATCATTTCCCGATACGCGTTGTAGACGGCCGGGTTGGCCATGTGCGTGCTCTCGTAGTATTCCGGGTAGATCAACTCCATGATGTTCATCTGGATGGTGTTGAGTGCTACCGTCACCTGATCCGGCTTCGGGTCGAGGTCGGCCAGTGCATGACGGGTGTCGTCTGACAGCCATTTGGCAGCCTGGCCTTCGTCTTCCGGTGCAAAGGAAATCGAGCCGCCGACCTGAATGATCATGTCCGGCACCGCCTTGCGCACGCCGGCGATCAGTTCGTTGAACATGGACAGGCGCTTGGAGCCCTTGCCATCCAGCTCACGCACGTGCAGGTGCAGCACGCTGGCGCCGGCTTCATAGCAATCCACCGCCTTCTGGATCTGCTCTTCCATGGTCACAGGGATGTCTTCCGGGAAATCTTCCGGCATCCACTCTGGGCCGTACGGGGCCACGGTGATTACTACCTTGTCCATGGTCTCCGGGTGCAGCGAATCATCCAGAAATTGCATTTCGTTCTCCTTGATAATGACGTTGGTTATCGGCGCCGCAACTGGTTGTGGAGGCCGGGTCGGGTATCAATTCACTTAAATGGCTTGTCGCCGATAAACTTCTCAGAAGGCAACAGCGTGCTTGCCCTTCAGTCGGAGCATCTCGCGCGTCTCATCCGGCGTGGCCACCTCCAGATTCAGGGATTTCAGGACCCCGACGACGCGCCTGACTTGATCGGCGTTGCTGGTCGAGAGCCGGCCCGGACCATCCCAAAGCGAATCCTCCAGACCCACGCGGACATTTCCGCCCATCGCAGCCGCCATGGAAGCGATCGGCATCTGACTGCGACCCGCACCCAGCACGGACCAGTAGTAGTCCTTGCCAAACAGCCGTTCGGCGGTGCGGCGCATATGCATGACATCATCGGGATGCGTGCCGATGCCGCCGAGCAGGCCGAAGACGGACTGTATGAAGAACGGCGGCTTGAGGATGCCACGGTCAATGAAATGCGCCGCCGTGTAGAGATGGCTGGTGTCGTAGCATTCGATCTCGAAGCGAGTCCCGTTGCCGGCACACGATTCCAGGATGTAGCGAATTTCCTTGAACGTGTTGCGGAAGACGCGGTCTTCGGAGCCCTCGAGGTAAGGACGTTCCCAGTCGTACTTGAACTCCTTGTGCCTGCCGAGCATCGGGTACAACCCGAAGTTCATTGACCCCATGTTCAGAGAGGCGACTTCGGGCTTGAGTTGCAGCGCCGGTTGCAGTCGTTCCTCGACGAGCATGTTGGGGGCGCCACCGGTGGTGAGGTTGATGATGACGTCGGTACGCGCGGCGATCTCGGGTAGGAATTCCCGGAAGAGCGCAGGATCCTGGGACGGCTGGCCATTCTCCGGCTCGCGCGCATGCAGATGGACAATCGAGGCGCCGGCCCGGGCCGCACCGATTGCCTCGCCTGCGATGTCTTCTGCCGTAATGGGCAGGTAGGGGGACATCGTAGGCGTGTGAATGCCGCCCGTTACTGCGCAGGTGACTATGACCTTGTTCTGAGAGGCTGCCATGGTGTTCCGTCTGTCGTCGATTTACGGGACTAGTCTAGTAATCCCGGGTTGACCGTTGTCTCTCATTTCACGACATTCATGTCTCATTTCGTGACAGAATGTCGGGGTATCCGGGTTTCCCCGGAAGGCCTCGTATCCGGCCTGCACACCGGGTGAAGGAGAAAACAATGGGCACACTGATTCGCACTGGCGTGCTGACCAACTACTTCAAGGTTGCGCAGCAATTGGGCCTTGAACCGAAGCCGGTGCTGCGCAAGTTGGGGTTGAGCAGCGAGATGCTTGCGGACCCGGAACATTGGATATCCGGAAGTGGTGCCGTTGCCTTGCTGGAAGAGTCAGCGCGACTCACGCAATGCCCGACATTTGGGCTGCGGATGGCCGACCTGTGGCAACTGTCTGACCTCGGTGTCGTCAGCGTGTTGCTCACGCATCAAAAGACCCTGCGCGACGCTCTTGGAACCTTGATTCAGTATCGGCACCTGATGAATGAATTTCTGGTCATCCGTATTGAGGAGACCGGCAAGAAGGTCATCGTGCGGGAGGACGTCGTCGCGGATGACGCCGGGCCGTCCATGCAGTCAATCGAGTTGGCACTGGGCTCACTCTCGCGCATGTGCAGCACACTGCTGGGCACGTCCTGGCAGCCCCTCAGCGTTCATTTCACCCATGACGCTCCCCCTGATCTGCGGCTGCACCGCCGCATCTTCGGGGGGAAGCTGGAGTTCGCAAGCTCTTTCAATGGCTTGATTTGCCGCGCAGCCGACCTGGACTTGCCCAACCCTATTGCCGACCCGGTCATGGCACGCCATGCACAACGCCTGCTTGCAGGTCTGCCGGGAGCCAACGAGCCGTCAATTGTGCTCGAGGTGCGCAAGGCGATCTATCTGATGCTTCCCGCGGGACGCGCGACGATTGAGCAGGTTGCGCAGGGCCTGGGGATGAACGTGCGTACCCTGCAGCGCCAACTCGAAGGCGGCGGAAAGGTCTTCTCAGACATGGTCAATGGAGTACGGCGCGATCTCGTTATCCACTATTTGGACAACAGAAGCTACTCGCTCGGACGCATTGCCGAATCGCTTGGCTACTCCACTTATGGCTCGTTCGTCCGTTGGTTCGCGGCGCAGTTCGGCATGACGCCGACGCGGTGGCGCAGCACCAGGCCGGCAAACAGAAGGTAAGCCGCTTGTCTTTATGGTTCCGTTCGCATTCCGACGCCAGTCTCTGACTGGTAGGCAGATTCGGTTGCTCGAACAATGGTTCGTGGAGATACGTGCGGTACCTCACGCTCGCGGCACTGCATACTTGGAGTACCCGCCGCTATCGACGAGCTTGAAAGCTTAGGCCCTCCGGCAGGGAACTGGATAGGTAGGGTCATCTGGCGCGTGACGGTGCTTGTTGCTATGCGTATTGCTCACGAAGGGCCCACGTCTCCTCTCGGCGTGGGTGGCGGACGTAAATTGCACGGCATCGAATGTTGACCCACGTAAGAACACTGTTCCGCTCGAAACCGAGCGGGAGTTCGGCGCGATCGACGCGATCATTCGAATGACCGTTTGACTTCGGATGCAGCCCGTAGAGCTTGCCCCGATCGAAGGGCAGTACAGGGGTCGGTAATCGCCTCTGGCGCCGGCATGCCCCTGCCCAGGTCGGACCGAGGGCTGAGACCGACCAGAAGCTGCAATCGATCTGCCTCTAGATATGCCTTGCCGGCTAACCGGCAAACACTGTATATTTATACAGTTGTCGTCGCATCCCGAAAAAGCTGGCTCCTGAAGTCGAGCCCGTGCGGCGCCTGTGCTTTCTCTCCCCACCTCGAAAGGTAATCATGTTCGTGGACCGCACCGAAATCATCAACGCCGCCAAGGCATTGCGCGCCAGCCAGGAAGAGTCCAGGTACAGCAAGCTCGTCGCGCTCGCGAACAAGCAACTCAAGGCAATGCAAACGGCAATCCAGAGGGGCAAGGAAGAATTCGAGACCAGACTGGTACTCGACATCGACGAAGACAATCCGCAAGCAGCGCTGGAACCGCGCGCGCAACGGCTAGCCGACGACCTCAGAGCGCAGGGCTACACCGCGACGGTGACCACGTTTACCGAGGTCAGCACCGACCGCAAGAACTGGACGCCGAATATCACTGTCGTCATCGGTCTGGGCGACATGGTTTCTGGAGACGACAACGCGATAGCGGAAAGCACGGCGACCGACGAGACGGAAGTCGCGCTGACTGGCGAAGCTGCCAGTGAAATGGCCTGACAGCAGGCTGGCAATCCGAGATAAGGACCGGCATCACGGGGCTTCGCGCACAGTCGCGTGCTTGATGGTTTTTCCAACAAGGGAAATCTGCACGCGATTTACCAGTGCCACCCGATGAAGGAAACCGTGGCGTATAAGGACGTAATAGCCTGCGTCTTGATCGAACGAGGATTGTCACCACGCACGGCGGGTGCGCCCAACATGTGGCCGCGAACTGAGGCACCGCTGGCCAAGCTGATCCGTGCCCCGCAGTTGCTGCGCTGGCGGCCTGACGCGCGCATGTCAGCAATAGAAAAAAACGCATCTCTGATGCTAGACGAGCATGACCGCCCGCGGTCACAAGCCAATAATTTCATGATGATGAAATTATTGGTCAGGCATGGCTCGTTCACCGCTGTCGCTTGCCAGACCCTCAGCCTCCGCGGCGCTGCGCAGATATATTTGCCGGGAGACGATCGCGATGAAGGCGCCGACGCCGATGGCGCGGGCCACAAACGGAAGTATCGTTCCATCAAAATCGCACCGGGTGGAAGCAGGTAATTTGGTGGCGAAGGCTACACGAAGATGCCCAAGCCCGGGGGTAACGCCGTTGCAGGATGACACGCCCCCCGTTTCCTCATAGCGGGGCCGGAGCGCACCTTGTGTAACAACGCACTGGGCCTGAAGCGCATGCCAAAGACAATCGCGCCCCTACCGAGCGGCCGCTACTGGGCCACGCCGCATGCGCCTTTTCCGCTGGACGGTCCGAATGGCCATGATGAGGTGCGGATTCAACCGGTGGTTGCAACGTATTGATGGAATCGTTCAGCCGGGGTATCGAAGTCTAGGGTCTTACGCGGGCGTTCATTGGAGACACCAACACCTGGGCAAGGGGCTAAGCCCCGATGGAGAGGTTCTCGCTTACTCATTCGTCCCGGGAGGTGTCGAGCACATCGGCCCTGGTTCATCTTCGAGCCGGTATCCCTTCGAGTCTTGCCCGCCGCACGGCTGGTGGGTCAGAAGGCGGGGTTCGCCATTGAGGCTATACCTCGTCGCGGGCAATTTCCAGATCCGCATTTATGATCCGGCCGCCGGTCCATCAGCGCGAGCAAGGTCGCGTTCCGGGGCGCGCTGGGCTCTGGACAGCAGGGAATCTGCGCGCGGTGCTTTGGCGTATTGGGCAAGCTGGCCGACACCTTCCACCGTCCCGGCGGCAGCGGCACGTTCACCGCGTTTCCGAACGCGCCGGCCGGCCCGCCGTCGAACCCAAACGTTGAGGTTTCTCTCGTCGCCACCGTTGGACCGGCGCGCGTCTGCCGTAATCCGACTCACGTTTGTTTGTGTAAAGGCCGGGCACGGGCGCACGCCCCTGTGCTCCACGCTTCGAACAACACATGCGCGAGATCGATCGTCACGTTGCTGAACTCGCTGAAGGTCGCCGTGGTGCCCGACGGCGCCTGTCGCCTAGAGAAACCGATTGTCTTTACATAGAATTGATGCGGTGCGAGATTCCGCCACTCCCATTTGGGAGGGCTGAGCCAAGCGGGAGACGTTGATGACGCGAGCCGAGACCATTCATCAAGCGATCCGAATGCTTTACCAAGCTGCGCTCGCCCCTGACGATTGGCCCGGCGCCATCACGACGATCGCGGCGACAGTTGGGGCTAATCGTGGCATGCTGGTTGCACAGACAACCGATGGGCCTGGCCTGGTAGCTTCCACTGGATTGGCCGCCGAGCATGCGTGGCGGCTCCAACGAGAATTCGAGACAAGGCTACCTGGCTGGATCGCGGCCATTCCGGTTGGTGGGGTCGCGCGGCAAACGTCCATGATTTCCGACGCCGATTTCCGAGGCACCGATATTTATAGAGAAGTAGTCGGACCCGCTGGCGGGTTCTATGGGATCATCGCCCCCCTGGCCCGGACGCCCGAACATCGGATTCACCTCTCCGCGGGGCGAGATTTAGGCGCCGCCGACTTCACCGAGGAAGATGTTGGCGCCTTCCGCATGCTTTTGCCCCATATCTTGACGGCGCTTGAGATCAGACGACGCACGGATGCCGTTGACTTGAAGGCGCGAGCGGCGTACGAGGCTTTGGGACAGTTGAACATTGGCGTCGTCCTTCTCGACGCCTGGGCCCGGCCGATCTTCGTAAACACCCGGGCCGAGGCGATTGCCGTCGCCGATGACGGTTTTCTGGTGAGTGGTCGAGCTGTATCAGCATCGAGCCCGGAGGAGACAAGGACGCTACAGGGGTTGGTTGCACGAGCGATAGCCTTCAACCATCGCTCGCGCGATGCCAGCGAGAGTGCTATCCACCAGCCAATGCTACGCTGCTATTTATCGCGCATGCCGCCACGGCCCCCGCTCACGGTCACAATCGTCCCTGTCCACGACCCTAGCCTGGTAAGCGGAGCCAGTGCCGGCACACGCGCAATTCTCTTTATCGTCTCACCCGACATGCCACCCTGCGCTGAACCGCGCAGCATCGTGTTCAATCTCACACAGCGGGAGTCGCAGGTCGCTGCCCTGCTCGCGACAGGATTGAGCTTGAATGACGCGGCGTCTCAACTCGGTATCGGGATTGGCACGGCTCGCGGCTACCTCAAGCAAGTGCTGGCAAAGACGGGGACGCATCGGCAAGGAGAGCTCGTGTCGCTGTTGCTACGGGGTAGCATGCCAAGCGCGTGAACGGAAAACAGACTCTACCTTGGGAGAGGACGGCGAGCGGGCGCGCTCGCCGTCATTGCGTATCCGGCAGGGTGCTACCGGTCGCCTTTCTTCCCGCGCAGGATATAGGCTTCCGCGGTATCTGTGGTGCCCGCTATGTCGCCACGCTTATTGATGCCAGAAATAAAGAAGAATGTACCGGCATCAGGTGGCTGCCCAACGGTGACGTCCGCCAAGTTGATGCGTACGCCGGGCTTAGTGAGAAGGTAGGCATTGCCCTGCTCCGCTAGCGGCGCTCTGACATTGCTTATCACGATCTCGTCTCTTTCATTAAAGGCAAGGTTAAAGCTAACCGTTGGGTACTGTTGATTCCCCTCCGCGAAGTACAGTTCGAACTCGCTGTTGGGGTGCCACACACCAACATTCTCCCCAGGATCATACGAGTACCCAAGCACATCACCACGATCATTGATCGACACGGCCCATGAACTTTTATTGCCTGGCAAAGGTTCTAGCACAGTATCCTTCATCGTCAAAAGGTCCACTTTATGCCCAATGTTTTCGTACGTGTAGATCATGGTCCTGGCATTGTTCAATCCCAAGAAGTTGACTGCATTAACGTCGACGGGCAGATTGATCTGCGTCTTCTTCCCGTGGTCGTACAGGAATAGCGTGCCAACACTGGTCACGCTATCGACGGATACGACCAGCGCCTCGCCCTTGTCGTTGATGGCAGCAACATAGGACATGCCCTCTCCCGCCTGAGGCGGTATCAATTCCACGGCGTTTCCACGGAATATTGCTGCTTGAAAGACAAAATTGACCGGATCCATCCAGACGATGCCACCTTGAGTACCGTGCCGATTGACTACCCAGGGCTCGGCGTTACTGTGCGTGATGCTTATTTGACCATTTTCGAGAACGGCGACATACGATACGAAGTTCGCGTCAAAAGCAGCGCCATAACCAAGACCTTTGTCATCAATACCGACGAGGGAAAACGTGTAGCCCCCGTTAGCGTATCTCTCATACTGGTATGTCGGCGAGCGTCCGTTACCGGTATATTGCGCCTTGGCTGGGCGTACCTGCGCCGGCGAGAGCGGCGCGAATTTGTCGGGTCGGCTCGATGCCTTGGCTGCAAAATCCATGGCAAGCATCCCGTTAGGGGAACCGGCCACACAAGATCCAAAGACCTTGCGTGCCCCATCAGGCAGCGTAGGCGGAGGTTGATCCCTTGCTGTCTGCTCAAGGAAATGAAACATGCCGTCAATCTTGACGACGCAGCCCAGTCGGTTGTCAGGTCCGCTGACTTGTGCCTGAGTTGATGCAGGTTGAAATGCAAAGATTGATAGGGTGGCCATGGTGGCCGCAACCGCGACCGTATTCATTCTTGGTGTTTTCATGGCAAAACTCCAGAATCCGCAGGCGATAAGTCCTGCGGGTTGCTCTGCCCACCGGGCCGGATTGAGCGCACCGATGGGGCGTAGTTGCCAAACTGCTGATGCAAGACATCTAGCGCATGAAGATCGCCACGTGAGCGACCGCTTGGAGTGAAACGACGGTCGCGTTCGCTGCATCTTCACCGCCACCACATCCTGTCAGCAATAGCGCGCAGATAGCCGCGCTCGCGAAGTGCCACATCCCCGTGGGTTTGTGCATTTGAGTCATGGTGTACCTCCGCTGATGGTGAGAAGCGGTGTCTTCAAGTGCCTTAGTTGGCACTGAATCGGGAGGTTGGCCAAAGGAGGTTCGGCTAATGGATCCTGGCGTTGCCTGCCGATCCACTTCCATTACATATCATGGATTTTGTCTGCGGCACTCCCATTCGGGAGGGATTTAAGGAGCCGTGCTCCGGCAGCCGGATCTACCCATTCCGCTTCCATCTTTGGCTGCTAGTGCAATGTTCCATTCTGTTTGGAACTTAAGCGGCGGTTGGCGCGAATGACCTTCTGTAGGATGTCGCGAGCGCTCTTGGTCCAGATGAACGGCTTGGGGTTGGTGTTGTGGTGAGCGATGTACTCGTTGATGGCGTCGACCAGTTCCGGCACGCTGGTGAATACGCCGCGGCGAAGTCGCTCGGTCGTGATGTCGCGAAAGAACCGCTCGACCATGTTCAGCCATGACGCCGAGGTGGGCGTGAAGTGCATGTTGATGCGCGGATGCTTGGCCAGCCAGTCTTGCACCGCAGGATGCTTGTGGGTGGCGTAGTTGTCGGCGATCAGATGCAGCGTTTTGTCCTTGGGCGTCTCGCGGTCGATCTTGCGCAGGAACTTCAGCCACTCGGTATGGCGGTGGCGCTGCTGGCACTGGGCGATGACCTGGCCATCGAGCACGTTGAGCGCGGCAAACAGCGTGGTCGTGCCGTTGCGCTTGTAGTCGTGCGTCATGGTGGCCGCACGTCCCTTCTTCAACGGCAAGCCGGGCTGCGTGCGATCCAGCGCCTGCACCTGGCTCTTCTCATCGCAGCACAGCACCAGCGCGTGCTCGGGTGGCGACATGTAGAGGCCAACGATGTCTTCAAGCTTTTCGACGAACCGCGGATCGCGCGAGACCTTGAAGCCGCGCACGACATGGGGCTTCAGGCCGTGGGCGTGCCAATGGCGCATGACGGTGCTGGCGCTCACGCCCAACTCGGCGGCCATCTTGCGCGTGCTCCAGTGCGTGGCCGCCACGGGCTTCGTTTGAGTGGTCAGCTCCACCAGCCGCGCCGTGTCCACCTTCACCGGCGGCGCACCGCGCGGCAAGTCGCGTTCGATACCGGCCAGCCCCGATTGCGCATACCGCTCACGCCAACGCGAGACCTGCACGCGTCCGACTCCCAACTGCTCGGCGATGTCCTTGTTCTGCAATCCGTTGGCGGCCAGCAGCACAATGCGCGCGCGCTGCGCCAGCCTCACGCTCGTGAGCTTCGACCGAACCAGCCTCGTCAACTTGGTTCGCTCCTCGTCGGTCAACATGATCTCGGGGGCAACTCGCACTCGCTCTCTCCACGCTGTATCGCAGTAGGGCATTGGAGACGCCGAATTCATATAAGTTCCATCAAGAACTGAACGCTACACTAGTTCTTCCGAAGCGGCCAGGACATGGGCGGCGGCTAACCCGCAGTCGAATCCCATCGGACACGTCTCCCGTTCCCGACATGTTGGCGTGGCGGGCGTGGAGCTGGTCGTTGCCGGCATGGAGTCATTGCCCTTCCGCAGGTTCGCCTCGAGGAAGGCCCTAGGTCTCCCCCAGGGCCTTGCATCGAGCCGGAGAGCTAGTGCAGTGTTCCATTCTGTTTGGAACTTAAGCGGCGGTTGGCGCGAATGACTTTCTGCAAGATGTCGCGAGCGCTCTTGGTCCAGATGAACGGCTTGGGGTTGGTGTTGTGGTGAGCGATGTATTCGCTGATGGCGGCGACTAGCTCCGGCACGCTGGTGAATACGCCGCGGCGAAGTCGCTCGGTCGTGATGTCGCGAAAGAACCGCTCGACCATGTTCAGCCATGACGCCGAGGTGGGCGTGAAGTGCATGTTGAAGCGCGGATGCTTGGCCAGCCAGTCTTGCACCGCAGGATGCTTGTGCGTGGCGTAGTTGTCGGCGATCAGATGCAGCGTTTTGTCCTTGGGCGTCTCGCGGTCGATCTTGCGCAGGAACTTCAACCACTCAGTATGGCGGTGGCGCTGCTGGCACTGGGCAATGACCTGGCCATCGAGCACGTTGAGCGCGGCAAACAGCGTGGTCGTGCCATTGCGCTTGTAATCGTGGGTCATGGTGGCCGCGCGCCCCTTCTTCAGCGGCAGCCCGGGCTGTGTGCGATCCAACGCCTGCACCTGGCTCTTCTTGTCGCAGCACAGCACCAGCGCGTGCTCGGGTGGCGACATGTACAGGCCCACGATGTCCTCAAGCTTCTCGACGAACTTCGGATCGCGCGAGACCTTGAAGCCGCGCACGATGTGCGGCTTCAACCCATGGGCGTGCCAATGGCGCATGATGGTGCTGGCGCTCACGCCCAACTCGGCGGCCATCTTGCGCGTGCTCCAGTGCGTGGCCGCCACGGGCTTGGCTTGAGTGGTCAGCTCCACCAACCGCGCCGTGTCCACCTTCACCGGCGGCGCACCGCGCGGCAAGTCGCGTTCGATACCGGCCAGCCCCGATTGCGCATACCGCTCACGCCAACGCGAGACCTGCACGCGTCCGACTCCCAACTGCTCGGCGATGTCCTTGTTCTGCATTCCGTTGGCGGCCAGCAACACGATACGCGCGCGCTGCGCCAGCCTAACGCTCGTGAGCTTCGACCGAACCAGCCTCGTCAACTTGGTTCGCTCCTCGTCGGTCAACATGATCTCGGGGGCAACTCGCACTCGCTCTCTCCACGCTGTGTCGCAGTAGCGCATTGGAGACGCCGGACTCATATAAGTTCCATCAAGAACAGAACGCTACACTAGTTCTTCTGAACCACGATACTGGCGCCGCCGATCACGGTCCCTTCGTTCACCGTGCCGTCAGGGCTACTATCCATCTGATTGTCGTAGTCCACCACATCGGCCCCGGCATCAGCATCGTAGTGCCAGTTCTTGATGCGGAAGCGATCCGGCGTTCCCTTTGCCACAAGATTTCCGTCGATCGCCGTCAGGAGGAACTTGTAGTTGCCTGTACCGTTGATAGTGCCCGTCCTCTTGTATTGGGCGCGGGCGCCAGCAACTACGAACCAGTCATAGTTCTCGCTATGGAGATTCAGCTTAAATGGACCTAGGTAAAGGCGGGTAATGATCGATGGGGTGCCGGGCCTTGTTGGATTAGGCTTCTATCCCGAACACTGTTTCGACACATAGATCTTTAGTGTGCGAAACTCCTGAGCCTGCCTTCAGCCTCGGCGACGATATTCCGAACTACCTCGGCGGCGGGCGGAATGTCATGAACCAGGCCAACCACCTCACCCGCGATGACTGCGGCGACGTTGAAATCTCCTCGCTCACGGGCCTGGCGATAGCGCTCCGCCTCTTGCGGGTGTTGAAGCAGTGCAGTTTCGCGTCCTTCCCATACTTGCGAGAAGCTATTCCTCAACACGCGCCCGTTGTAAGGTGCAGGCCAAACGTTGCAGCGCACAATATCGAACAGAATACTGCGGATGGTTTCATCTCCGACGGCGGACACGATTCGCGCTTTGGCATCGGCATGGCCCGCGGATTCGACCGTCGCGTAGAAGCGCGTTCCCATCAACACGCCGCTCGCCCCGAGCATCAATGCCGCCGCCAATCCGCGTCCGTCCGCAATGCCTCCAGCCGCAACTACTGGCACCTCGCCGCATAGATCGACAACCTCGGGAACCAAAGTGAACGTCGTTCGCGAACAAGCGTGACCTGCGCCCTCCGTGCCCTGGGTGACGATAATATCTGCGCCACATGCAAGGGCTTCTCGTGCCTGGTCGACTGCCTGCACACCACAGATCAGGAGAGCGCCGCTACGCTTGATCGTCTCGGCATGCGGCGCAGGGTTGCCGAACGAAAGCATGACCGCCGCGGGCTTGCGCTCCAGCGCGAAATCGAGACAGCGCGGATTGCGTGCCAGGGTCCACGTGATAAAGCCGACGCCAACTCGCGCATCTCCGGCGGCAGCGAACTGCCGTTCCAGCCAGCTTTCGTCACCATATCCGCCCCCGATCAGACCGAATCCGCCTGCCGTCGACACGGCGGCAGCAAGCGCCCCACCGGCTACCAGATCCATCGGCGCCAGCAAAACAGGGTGGTCAACCTCAAGGAGTGCAGTCAACCGAGTGTCGATCGCCATGATCGCCTCCTTGCAACATTTGAAAGCATCAGCAGGTGGATGACAGCAGCCAGGCGCCACCGTGGAGTCGGAACCAGCGAAGGCGCGGCGGACCAAAAGAATTCATTGTCGGACACGACAAAGGCAAGTCAAGGCGCCGCACACGTTCCTCGACTGTCTGTAAATTTTCATGGGTGCCGAGTGAAGGAACTGTGCTCGATTGGGCGCAAATGCTCGTTCAACGCGTCGATAGCCGTTTCCCTGTCGCGAGCGTGTAGCGCCTCGGCGCTGGACCGCTGCCGCACCGCGTTAGCTGAGAGCGACCCCGCTTTCCCCGACAGATCGTAACTATTGGACATAGCACCCTCCGCACGGCCTACTTATCCACGCCAGCCACGCCTCTTTGAGAAAAAATGACCGCTGGCGTCGGACTTTCGTTGACGATCAGCTTGAAGATATCCGGACGCGCGTAGTGGCCCACAGGATCGAAGTCAAACTGGCCACGCGCAATCTCCTCAGTATCGAGCTCGGCAGTCAGGGTGACTTCGCCGTTGTAGTCCGGGCCTGCAAGAACCCGGCCAAGCGGATCAATGATCATGCTTCCGCCACGCATCAGCACGGCATTCCCGTCATCGGAGAGGCGGTTATGCATGTCGCCGGGAAAACTTGCGCGCGTCAGATACTGACATGCCGACAAGACAAAACACCGGCCCTCGAGTGCAATATGCCTGGCTGTTGCCACCCAGCTATCCCGATCGTCCGCAGTCGGGGTACAGTAGATCGCGATCCCTTTGCCATACATTGCCGTGCGGAGCAACGGCATGTAGTTCTCCCAGCAGATGACCGCCCCCAGCGGACCCCAGGGCGTTTCCACGACGTCGAGGGTAGATCCGTCGCCAAATCCCCAGCACAAGCGTTCTGCCGCGGTTGGCATCAGTTTTCGGTGCTTGCCAAGTAGTGCGCCGTCGGGGCCGAAGTACAGCGCGGTACAGTACAGCGTACCGCCCTCCCGCTCGATCACGCCTATCACGACATACATCGAGGCATCGCGCGCGGCCTGTCCCAAGGCATCGGTCTCAGGGCCCGGCAACCGAATCGCACGACCCTGATATCGGGCGTATTCCTGCCGGCCCTCTGGCGTGCGAGCGCCGATGAAAATGTGGAAGTCCGCTCCCTTGGGGTAGCCGCCAATGAACGCCTCCGGAAAGAGCGCGACCTCGGCCCCGCGCTGGCGTGCCTCTGCAATCAGAGCCGCAGCCTTGTTCACCGAGGCCGCCGTATCCCCGGGAACCGGCGCGGCCTGCACCACTGCGGCGACAAATTTTGTCATGCTGCTCTCCCTCTGTTCTCTTGTTGCAGGCGGCGAAGCATCGGAGTCGCGCCAGGCATCCGGCTTGGGCGGTCTCGGCACACTGACCATTAGCGTACCGCCACGTCGTATTCGCTCTGTTCGCATCCCGACAGATGCTCGCAGTTGAATGCGTGCTGGCAGTAACATGAACGTACTTCAAGCTTATGAGCCTAGATTTCTCGCGTTGGAATTACAAGGAGATCGGGTTTATATCTGACTTTCTTTAAGTTGAAAATGTTTAAAAATTTAAGATCACCCCATGTCGGGGTTATCGTGCTTTGGGCGCAGAATGTCACGCTGAGATCCGGAAATTCCAATGCCATCAACGACTTACGGGACAGGAAGAAAAAACAACACGTGGCACGCGTGAGTCGTTGAGTTATCGGAATATTATTCCTTCGACCGTATCAATCTGCGCAGAAAGGACGATCACCCCCTATCAGGCGCTGTCCGACAAAAGAGAAAAGCCCTCGGCCGGGGAGGGCGAGGACTTGAAAAGACTGATCGGGCGGGTGCAGAACCGCCCTGATGCTGGCATCAAAAAAATAACTGATATCCGAGGCCGAGATCTGAGCACGGCTCCACTGCCTAAAGCCCTCACCATCGTTTGGCCGAGGGCTTTGTCTTGCGCTTCACGCCATTCACCGCACTTGGCAGGGTCCGGGCGTGCATGTCACGGTAGACCCTGGCGGCACAATGACCGTACGACCGCTCGCCGGGGGAGGCGAAGGCGACTCGATGACATGGCGCTCAAATGAGAAGCAACTGCCCAGCCCCAGCAGAGGCAACAAAGCCAGTGAACGTACAAAGAGTCTTAAGCTTGCCATGTTGATCTCCCCTCCCAGTCGGGTAAGGCGGTCGGTGCGGGTGCCCGGAACGTAGCTTTTTCCGTTGTGAAAGTATAGGAAATGACAGACGCGACCCGCCCTGCCAACTTCCGGGCCTCCTCGGCCGAGGGCTTTGCTCTTTGTCGGACGGCTGTGCTCAATGACCAGCTCCGGTCTTACGTTGAACGACGGTATCCCTCCATCGCCGGAGAAGAAGCCCGTCGCCTTGCCGCTTAGTCAGCCCCCGGTTTGGCACGGTCTCCGCAGTTGGCGCCGGAACGTATTCCACCACCGCGCCCGCGACCGCATTTGTGACTGCAGCCACCGCGCCGCCGAGTCCCGACTCTCCTGCGCCTTTTATGCCGAGCGGGTAAAAGGGGTTGGGCGTGATCCTACGGCCACCCATCTAGTCGAGGTGATTGCCTGCCACCCTTGCCTATATGGGCAGTTGCCTTCTCATCACCCGCGCGCCTCCCGCGCAGTCAGTATGACCTGCGGGACGCAGGCGCAACGCGCGCCCGCCCCTTCGTGACTACACGGCACTCAGCCAATTCGGATACCAAGGCGCACTTATCGCCACATGGCATCAAATGCAAAGTCTGCGGCAGCCCAAGCAAAGTTGGGGCTTGCCGCAACACCTACTTTGGTAATGAGTCGGATCTCCTCATCGGCCAGGTGAAGCGGCTTGTAGCCCTTGAGCTTGTAATTTACCTAAACGAAGTCTTAATCATGTTTGGATTGTTCAAGAAGCAGCCTGCGAACATCTACGATTTGCCCTTTGGCGAAAAGAGCGAAGGGGAAATCCGAAAACTTGCAGAAAATTTGTCCAACCAAATCCGGGTCATTGTGCATGAAGATGTTTCTGGCTCAAATTGCAAGAATGATGGACGGGCATCTCTCCTGATCGAAGAAGCGGCATTCGATATTAGCAGCAACATGTTCGATCGCATCAAGATTTGGGAAGGTGTAGAGAACGTTGACATGGTCGCATACCGCAACCTTATCGCGGCATTCCAAAACCCGAGGCGGCGCAACGGCCTCATCGCATCGATGATCTAAGCAACTCCGGCTCTTTGCAAGCGGCAAAGTGTCCGACCTTGCCAACCTGGTTGTAATAGACCCGGTTGGGATATGCCCGCGCCAGCCAAGCCTTCGGTGGCCAGTAAACCTCGCCTGGAAAGACGGCCAATGCCGCCGGAACGGTAACGCGGCTGGTCTTTGCTGGCGCCACGCTGGTCTCCCTGTAGATCCGGGCGCTGGACTCGTCGGTGTTCGTCAGCCATTAGAGCGAGACGTTGTCGAGGATCGGATCACGACCCAGTGTCCGGCGTGTAGAGACCCAGTCGGCCAACTTGCTGAGATGCGCGGCAAGGCCCGTTATCGTCCCCTATCGCGTCCAGGCAACGTCGGTCTCACGTTCTGCAAGGCCCCGCGCGCTCGGGGCGACTGGTTGTAACTGCGGGGGTCAAAGCCGCTGCGGTCGCGCCTGGGGGAGTACGGAATGCAAGAGAATTACAAATCACTGCAACTAAAAATCCATCACACTGTGAGCCAACACCCCACGGACGGGTGATGACATTCAAAACAACTTCGATGCATATTGTCGGGCTTTGGAGGAAGCTGCTTTCAGAGGTGGTCGCTAACACCCGTGCAGCGCAGCAAAAAAGGGTCAACAATGATAAGAGATATCCGACTACGGGCTGCTGGGTCAGCGGAGTCAGAGGCCATCTCGCGAGTCCTGCAGACTTGCGGCTTGCCTTATGACGAAATAGAACACCCATCCAGCCTATTTCATATCGCCACCATGGGCGGAAAGGTGGTCGGCTGTGCCTACGGCGAACAGCATGGTCGCACCTTCGCCATTCACGCGGCGGCTGTCCTTCCGGAGTGCCGCGGGCACCGTGTTGCAACCTATCTGGTCAGCACACTCCTGATGCGCGCACGGGCCCATGGCTGCATAAAGGCAACAGTCCTCAACCCCGAGCAACCTGGCTTCTTTGCCCGATGCGGCTTCACCTTAACTCCTGCAGACAGCGTGACGCATGAGCTGCACTTATCCAGAGAGACGCTCCGACGCTTCGGCATAAGGACTCACTATATGTGCCGTCACCTCGATTAGTCCCTCGACAAACCATACCTGGCCCCTGACCAAGATAAAGGTTTATGTGCTGCAGAGCATAAAGCGTATCTTGGTCGCAGGCCTATTCGTTGACCTTGGCCAATAGCAGGTGCATCGGACAAGTTGCCGAATAGCCCTGGCATAGGCCGTCACCGGAATCAGTTCGTTGCCTTGAACATGTCCTCGACTACCTTCTTGGCGTCGCCGAACACCATCATGGTCTTGTCCATGTAGAACAGCTCGTTGTCCAGGCCGGCGTAGCCGGCGGCCATCGAGCGCTTGTTGACGATGATGGTCTTGGCCTTGTACGCCTCCAGGATCGGCATGCCCGCGATCGGCGACTTGGGATCGGTCTTGGCCGCCGGGTTGACGGCCCCTGACCAAGATACGCCCAAACCGCTATCATAAGCCTTCTGGTTATATAGATGGCAATGATAATAACTTGAGGAAATAAGCAAGAAACTGTCACCTGCCCCAGCTACGCTGGCCGGCCTTTCAGCGATTGTCGAGATCCTGTATGGCCACCGTCGAGCGTACCGCCTACCCGCGTTTCCCAAAGGTCTTTTCCCTCAAGGTATTGCGGGCCTGCTACACACCAAGCGCGGAAGAGTTGGACTGGGCGACGCGGTCCACACGCGGGCAAGAATCGCGACTTGGTCTGCTGGTGCTCCTGAAGGTCTTTCAGCAGCTACACCACTTCCCGAACCTTGACACGATTCCTGCCAGCGTGCCGGAACTGGTGCGCATCAGTGCCGGCCTGAACCCAGGTACGAAGTTTGGCTACGACCGAAAGGTGTCGCCGACCTTGTTCCGGCACTACACGGCCGTGCGAGAGTTCCTTGGCATCCAGGCCTACCTCGGCACCGATGCCAACGAGGTCACTATCCGTGCTGCGCGCGACGCCGCCGAAACGATGGACCAGCCGGTTGACATCATCAACGCGACGATCGATGCCCTGGTCCTGCGTCAGATCGAACTGCCATCCTTCTCCACGTTAGATGCCATCGTCGAGCAGGTCCACGCTCGCACGCAAACTGCCCTGTTTCGCCGCATCAGACGACGCCTGTCCGAGGACGAGCAGCACCGGCTTGACCGGTTGCTGACCCGAGACCTAGCAAGCCGTCAAACCGCTTATCACAACATCAAGCGCCACGCGCTGCGTCCCTCGCGCAAGCACCTGACTCTGCTGATCGAGCATCTAACCTGGCTGGACACCATTGGAGACTTTTCCAAGACCGTGGCAGGCGTGCCGGCTTCCAAGCTGCGGTCCTTGGCGAGCCAGGCTATGAGCCTAGACGCGGCCAATCTCAAGGAGATCTTGCCGGAAAAGCGTTATGCGCTGATGGTGGCGCTCCTCAATCAAATGCGGGTACGGGTGCGGGACGATCTCGCCGAAATGTTTATCCGGCGCATGAGCGCCATCCACAAGCGGGCACGGGAGGAGTTGGAGCAAATCCAGTCCCGCCGCCGCGCGCAAATGGAAAAGCTCGTCGCGCTGCTCGACGGCGTGGTCGAGATCGTTGCCGAGGGCGAGGATGATGCTCAGATCGGCGTAGAGGTAAGGCGCCTTCTTGCCCCCTCAGGCGATTTGGAGCCTCTACGCGAGAGCTGCGCCGAGGTCCGCGCCTTCAGCGGGAACAACTACTTGCCCCTTTTGTGGCGGCATTTTCGCCCGCACCGCTCGGTAATGTTGCGCCTGGCCGAAGTGCTGAAGTGGCAGTCAACCAGCCAGTCGTGCACCCTGCTGGCCGCACTGGCAGTAGTGTTGAAGAATGCGGCCCTGCACCGCGAATGGTTTGCCGCCGACGTCGATCTGAGCTTCGCCTCGGAGCGCTGGCGTAAGCTCGTACAGCGCTCTGACATTCTGGGGCCTGGCATCAATCGGCGCTATCTGGAGCTCTGCGTGCTTTCGCATATGGTTGGCGAACTGCGCTCTGGCGACCTCTGTGT
The DNA here is from genome assembly GCF_058252315.1 of Cupriavidus sp. PB-02. NCBI lineage: Bacteria > Pseudomonadati > Pseudomonadota > Betaproteobacteria > Burkholderiales > Burkholderiaceae > Cupriavidus > Cupriavidus sp. PB-02. Next base: position 775,524 of record NZ_JBXPSX010000003.1, on the reverse strand, counting down.
CGTCGGCTCGGACGCGTTTGCCGACTACCGGCTGCATCTGTTGCGCTGGCGTGAATGCGAGCGCCGCCTCCCTGACTACTGCGCCAAGTTGGAGATGCCGACCAACGCGCAGGATTTCGTTGCACACCTACGTCAGTGGTTGGCCGCGACGGCACAGAACCTGGACGATAGTTTTCCGGATAAGCGTCAGCACGTCACCATTGGCCGCAACGGCGAGCCGGTATTCCGTCGGACCGTCGCCAAGGAAATCCCCGCCAGCGCGCTTGCGCTTCAGCAGACGCTGATCCGCCACATGCCGAACCGCAACCTGCTGGACGTCCTGGCCAACATCGAGCATTGGACCCACTTCACGCGCCACTTCGGCCCGCTTTCAGGCAGCGATCCCAAGATCCGCCACGCCGCCGAGCGCTACTTGCTGACGATCTTCGCGATGGGCTGCAATCTCGGACCCACGCAAGCAGCTCGCCACATGGGCGAACGGGTGACGCCGCACATGATGTCGTTCGTCAATCGGCGGCATATGAGTCTCGAACGGCTTGAAACCGCGCAGCGCGAACTGATCGAGTTGTATCTTCAGCTCGACCTGCCCAAGCATTGGGGGGACGGTAAGACCGTGGCGGCCGACGGCACGCAATACGACTTCTACGACAATAACCTGCTCACGGGCTACCACTTCCGCTACCGTAAGAAGGGCGCGGTGGCCTACCGGCATGTTGCAGACAACTACATTGCCGTATTCCGACACTTCATCCCGCCCGGCGTGTGGGAGGCTGTCTACGTCATCGAGGGCTTGCTCAAGGCAGGCTTGAGCGTGGAGGCAGACACGGTGCATGCCGACACCCAGGGCCAGTCGGCTGCGGTTTTTGCCTTTACCTACCTGCTTGGCATCAACCTGATGCCGCGGATTCGCAACTGGCAGGATCTGAAACTTTACCGAGCCGACCCCAGTTCCAAGTATCGTCACATTGACCGTCTCTTCTCGGGCGCGGTGGACTGGGACCTGATCGCCCTTCATTGGCAGGACCTGATGCAGGTCGCTTTGTCGATCCAGGCCGGAACCATATCCTCTCCCCTACTGCTGCGCCGCTTGGGATCGGATAGTCGCAAGAATCGCCTCCTGCTGGCCGCCCAGGAACTGGGCAAGGTTGTTCGCACCGTGTTTCTGCTGGAGTGGATCGGCAGCCGCGAACTGCGCCAGGAAATCACTGCGACTACCAACAAGATCGAGTCCTACAATGGCTTTGCCAAGTGGTTTTCGTTCGGCGGCGATGTGCTGCCAGTGAACGATCCCGACGAGCAGCAAAAGCGATTGCGCTACAACGATTTGATCGCCTCCGCAGTGATCCTTCAGAACACCGCCGACATGATGCAGGCACTTCGCGCCATGGAGAAGGATGGTATCAAGGTCGACGTAGACGACATCGGCTTCCTCAGCCCCTATCTCACCAGCAACATCAAGCGCTTTGGCGACTACAAGCTAAACCTTGAGCGGACTCCGGAGGCTTGGATCCGCGACAGTCTCTTCGCTGCCCCCGCATTCTCCGCTCGGAAACCACGCCATGCCTAACACCCAGACCCCTTTTGGCCCGGTTGACACCGATGCCTTGCATCGCCTGCAGGACAGTTTCGACACCAGCGAGATCCTGCGCATTGTGGACCTCGTCGATACGATACGAACCCGAGTCAGCGAGCCAGCAGGCATTCGCGACGATTTACTCCAGTTACATGGCATGGCCCATACGGTTCTCAATGGTGCCAGTCTCGTCTCGGGAGCAACGAATCCAGCCTTGGTCGAGCAGGCCGAGGCCATTGTGGAGGAACTGGAAGACTTGACACGGATGCTCCAACGCGCCGTGCACGCGCTGCGCCCACTAGAACTTCTCCGACCTTCCGGCGACGCGTGACAGGCTTGCTGCATCGATAGGTGCACCGGCCTGCAATAGCCGACTGTCCATCTTGTGCTGCCTGCAAGCCATTCCGGCTGAGCACCAGAAAAGCCTTTGGTACGCCTCGAGCGCTCGCCTTATATCGAAGATGCACAGTTAGGCGAATTCATCATAACTGGGAGGCTTATGATAGCGGATTGGGCGTATCTTGGTCGCAGGCCTTTATGGCTCGCGGCCAAGAGCTCCAGCGTCAGCTACAGCGGCGAGCTAACGCCAGAGGAGTTGGAGCAGGCACTGGCATCCGGTGAAATCCCTGCCCAACATCATGCTCAACTGGCTCACGTACTCGACGAAGCGCCGCTTCAGCTTGTCTGCAAGGTGGTGGCTGAAGTTGCCGCCAAGCGGCACCGCGAAACTACCGAGATCTGGAAAAACCTGCGGCGCCTGGCACAGACCCTCAATGCTACGCGCTCGGGCCTATGGGGTGATCGGTCATGACTGCTTCGGCGTGCGTTGCAGCTTGACTGGGACCGGGTCCTGAGGACGGAGCTGCGCCGTCAGCATGTCCCGCAGGCGCGGCAAGCCGATGATCCAGCCATTGCGCACGATATCCACGGACGGAACCAGGTGATCCGGGTGCTCCGCGAAGTAGCGCTCGCTCGCAGCCATGAGGCGGCGAGATTCGACCGGCAGATTCGGACTCAGAACCATCGCGGCGAGCCGGAAAACGTTTGCCTCCCGCTGATTGCCGGCCACGGCCAGTCGACCACGCGGCAGCCGTGCACCTTTCCAGTAGCTCACATTCCTCATCTCTCGAGGTCACCGGCGGATCTCCTTGGACAAATCCCTCGGTGGCGCATTCGCGCGCGTAGCGCCTAGGCCTTCCTCTGGGTGCGACGGCGCGTTGGCAATGGGGGAAGGTTGGTGTCACGCATCATGTAGCGTGCGCAGGCCTCGATGTCTTGGTCGGAAACTCCGGCTTCCGCAAAGGTGTTCCTCCATCCAGAAACGATCTCCAGAATTTGCTCGGCTTCAGCATGCGCCTCCGCGGGCGTGAGCATGAAGCGGGTGGCCTGGGTCAGGGCGTTTTGCAGCGTCGGGTCCGTGCCGTGATCGCCGACAATCAGTTGCTGGTAGGGAATGCCTTGCAATTGCGGCTGGACGTCATAGACCGGTGACAGCCGCCAATCTTCCCCACCTTGATGCAGGAAGGCGTGATTCTTGGCGTGGTCGTCCGTGTTTTCGATGAGGATGTTCAGGACCATGCGTCGGAACATCTGGAGACAGTCGTCGAGAGGCCAGGGTGAGTAGCGGCGCGCCACCTCCGCGATGTCTGCATAGGACATTTGTTCCTCAGGGATGCCATCGGCAAGCAGCAGCGTGCGCGCGCTCGCGAAGTGGATGCGGTCGCCGCCAGGTTCCCGGTCAAACCGCTTGACCAGTAGCGTGTTTTTCCTGCCCAGCTGGACGAGCCTGGACTCGGGCGCCTCGATGCCGCACGCTTGCGCCAGCACGAGTGAGGCATGCTCAATCGCGCAGAAATCCACCTCGTCGCCCTCTGCTGGGAACTTGGCGATCCAGGAGCTTCCTTCATCATCGACAATCGCCTTGGGACGGGCGCCGCCAGCGGTGCCGCCCGGTCGCAGCAACTGGCGAAGACGATCGTCGATTGGCAGCTGCAGTTCGACGGCGCGCGCGGCCTCGAGCAATCCTGGCAGATCCCCGCGATGGAACACGGGAGGATGATTGACCTCATACCGATCCGCCACCCCGGCGAAGCCGAGCGCGCCGATCCGGTCCTCGCCGGCCAAGGCCAGGTAGTCAATAGCCGCGCGCCTGCGTGGATTGAAGGCCCGATCGATAACGCGCCGGCCCCAGCGGTCCGGTCCAGCGTCTTCGAAAACAGGGTGTAGCTCTAGGCCGGACGGCGCTGAATACTTGCCATCACGGAGCGGCAAGTCTGGGGAGAGAGCGATGGCGTCCTTACGCTGCAGATAATCAGGCACGTAAGAGAACAGGCACTGCCGACCACCGATTAGATCCAGGCGGCCGCAGAGCACAGGTTCATGGCTGTGCGGTCGGTAAAACCAAACGTACAGGTGATCGTTCATGGTTTCTTCCACTGGGACTGCGACTTGGCGGCAGGCCGTTGAACGCGGGAGATCTCCAGATCCAGCGCGACCTCATCCGCGGCAGGATTCGCAATCTCTGGAAGCCATTTGAGGCGTCCAACCAGCCAGAGCGCCATTGCATAGACGGCGACTGACACCGACGGATCGCCTTGCTCCATCTTCCGGAGCGTCGGCACTGAAACCTGCATCCGCTCGGCGAAGGCCACCATTGTCTCTTTGCGCCGCTTGCGGGCAACTTGCAGATTGAGACCGAGCTGGATCAGCGACCGGCTGACCGGGCCTGGTAGGGTTGAAACTGCGCTGGCTTTCCTAGGCATGATGCAAATAATAATAGTCTAAATCGCTAAAAACAGAACGTATTATTTGCTTTTTCGCCGGATGTCAGCTTTCCATTAGCGGCGTATACGTCACTTTCGCATAATTAACATTATGTTAAGTTTAAGGCACATTCAGGCATTGTACGTCAACTACCCGTTGGCGACCCGGACAACGACTCGCTGAACGTGGAGTGGCGCATGCGGGTACCACGGCCCTGCGCTTACCCTTGGTTGTATCTCAATTGAGATGCATAATGTAGGTCAAAGCATAGGAGATTTCCATGGCGCATACCTCAATGCTGCACATCCGCGTGGACGACGACCTCAAAGCCCGGGCCACGCAAAACCTCGCCAGCGTCGGGCTAACCGTGTCCGACGCAGTTCGCATCCTGTTGACACGAATCGCCAAGGAGGGCGGGCTGCCGCCCGGTCTGACGACGGATCCCGAGACCTATGATGCTTGGTTCCGCGCCAAGGTCCAGCAAGCGCTGACCGACCCTGCCCCGCCGCTCCCGCATGACCAGGTCATGGACGACGTTCAGGCGCTGATCGACCGGAAACGCCGTGCGCGCGGTTGAATGGACGCGGTGGGCCAGGGCCGATCTTCTCGCCATCGTGGACTACATCTCGGATGAGAATCCGGATGCGGCCCAGAGCCTGAAGGACGACCTCGAAGCGAAAGCGGCACGGCTGCCGGAACACCCCGAGCTCTACCGAGCCGGCCGCGTCGCGGGCACGCGCGAGATGGTCGTGGCGGCCAACTACCTGGTCGTGTACGCCGTGGATGCCACCACCATCCGGATCCTGCGGGTACTCCATGCCGCGCAGCAATGGCCGTCGCCCGGTTGAGCCAGGCGAGGACTGACCAAAAAATGGGTGCGCCGCCCTGCCGCGACGCGCCTTCGGCTTCGCCCTTGGCGAAGCCACCAGCCTTTTGCGTGACAGACCGCCTGAGACCTCCAAGCACTAGCGCTGCCTGGCGTCGTCGTCCTGGACGCGCAAACACGGCGCGCCGGCTTCGACGCTGGTCGTCGCGGCAGCTCGTCGACTGCCTTTTTGAGATTGTTGCCGCGCGTTGGATGTGACTGCCGAACTCAGGGGCTAAGCACGAGTCCGTCGCCGAGCTTGGCCGCCAGCGCCGTCAAGTTCTGGCAGAATTTTCGCTTCTCCTCTGGCACCCCCCGCTGGGCGGCGATCCATCCCTTGAACGCGCAGAAGGACTCGGGGGAGATCGCTGTCAGGCGCTCCATGACGCCCGTTTTGGTAAAGACAATCGTGCTTACCCGACCGCCACGCAGGAGCTTGGTCATCCCATAGGACATGGCCGCCCCACTGTCATCCGCAATCGTGGTCGACAGCGTCGCTTCCGGCGTGCTCGCTTGCACGGCGCCAACGATGTCGACCACGAAGCCGACTTCGTTTCGCCCGCGCACGCAGAACCCCATCCTGGGGGCGAGCATGAAGGTCGGATCCACTGCCTGGAGTGCGGGCAGGATGACTGACTCTGCGATGGGCTTCGCCGTGACGAACTGCACGCGCTTGTTGTACAGCCCGAGTCTGACGGCATCGTCGATGCGGCAGCCCGCGGCGGACGCATAGGCAAGAATCGCGTAGTTCCCAATCACCGAGATCGTCTCCGCGAAACCCGCGCGGCGAAACGCCTCCAACAACTGAACCAGAATCTGTGGGGCATTGCCAGGCGCGTAGGCGGAAATCTCGCTTTCGGTTCGCGTCAGTTCCAGCCGCTTGGCCGCGGCGCGGCCTGGGCGGGTCGCCCCCGACGCCTCCGCGCGCACGGCGGCCTCCCATTCCGCAAAGCGCTGACATGCAACGCCATACTGCTCCAACTCAAGGCGCTCCAGATGGCGGACTTCAAAGCCGCCGCATTGGAATTTGCGACGCCCAGACGAGGCGGTCGCTCGCGCTGGGGCCTTCGTGGCACTCGCAAAGTCGTGCGCCGCTTCGCGGGGCGGTTCAGGCGCGGGAGCGGGACTCGCCGGACGCTCTTCCGTTGCCGCCTGCTTCGCCGGCGCGGCCGGCCGCGGCTTGATCACGGGTTCGCGCCCGGCAAACCGGCGCAGGTGATCGAGCTGCTCTTCCGCGAACGGCCCCTTCGGCAGGGTCAAGACCACCTTCGCAATGGCGTCGCCCGTCCGGCCAGTCTTGGTGTCACGCAGGCCTTTGCCGGCAAAGCGCAAAGACTTGCCGCTGCCCGTATTTGGCGGGACGTCTACCTCGAAGGTTCGTCCCACGATCTCGATGGTGGTCTTCCCGCCGATCCACGACGTGATGCAATCGATCTTCACCTCGCAGTGGATGTCGAGACCATTCAGGTACGTAGTCCCGGACTTCACCACCCGGATTTCGCAGAGCAGGTCCCCGGCCGCGCCACCGAACTCCCCTGGCATGCCGCCACCGACTGCACGAAGGATACGACCGGCTGGGGTGTTCGGCGGCACTTGGATGTCGAAGTGCCTGGCTTGTTTGAGGGTACCTTTCCCTTTGCACGGGCTGCAGCGCCAATCCACCCCCGACCCCTTGCACTTGCTACAGGTACGCTGCCCCCAACCATCCGCGGAAGGATGCCACCCGTCGCCGTCGCACTTTTCACACGCTACGGGAGCGTCCGTTTCCCCTGAGCCCCCGCAAGACGGGCATGTGTCTTCAACTTTGACCTCAATGGTTGCCTGGCCACCACGGACCGCCGTGTCAGCGTCAATCGACGTCTTGCAGCGAATGTCCTCGCCTCGTACAGGTGGTGGTCTGGATTGACGGCGTCTCCGCTGGCGCTGGTGAAACGGCTGGCGAAAGAGGTCTTCGGAATTAGCGTCGTCTTTGTCCGGCCCGGCCCACCAGGGATTCCCGCTACGGGCCGCGCCATTGCCCAGGTCGTACTCCGCGCGCTTCTGGGCGTCGCCAAGGATGCGGTTAGCCCTCTCGATTTCCTTGAATTTCTCCTCGGCCTGCTTCTTTTCCAGGGCAGACTTGCCGTGCTGTCGGTCGGGATGAAATTTCATCGCGAGCCGCCTGTAGGCCGCTCGGATCTCCGCCTCGGTCGCGCGAGGCGAAACGCCGAGAGTGTTGTAGTAGTCGATCATCACCGGCTAATCAGATTCACCTCGCTCATGGTCTGCGGGCCGGGACTGTGCTTCGGCCATCGAGACGGCGGACTGGCACAAAAAGATACCACTACCGATCCCTCACGGCGGACGCACCAGTAACGATGTACCGATTGCGCCACATAACGGATCGCGGGTTCAACTCCGTGGGCGTGCGTGATTAGTTCGCCTCTTGCGTCCCGCTTGCAACGCCCTACTCCCGCGTTTATCGTCCGCAGCGCTTGTGAGTTCTCCGGCGAGCAGTGCATCCGACTCAAGGCGCAACGCCGAGCGCTCAAACAGCCTCGAATTGTGGCGGCCCTGCAAGGTCGAGGATGCTCCACCGAGCGTGCAATGGTCTGCTGCGTGATCATTTTTCGCTGGCAAAAGAACTGCCGGGAAAAATGGCTCCTAATCCTGTGTTGCGCGATGTTTATATCGCCGTATCCTGCTCCGGTAGGTCCTGCTACCACCCGCGCCCGTCCCCTGATGAGCGCGGGTTCTTTTTTCGCGAACAGATGAACTGCGCGGCGCAGGCTGGATTGCCGTCAACGGCAACCTGGCGGATACTGAATGTGGGCGGCGCCGCAAGGTGTTACCCGATTTCTTCTTGGACGTTCTGCGGCTCTCCTCCATCGGAGCGAGGGCTGTTTTTTTGGTCGCGCTCACTATTTGGCAAGCGGCGCGTCCAACTTGCCGACGGCAGCCGCAGCTGCGCGGTCGAGCGCCGGATCTGCCGGTGTCATGTCGACCTGCGGGCGGCCTGGCCTGCGCGCACAATCCGAAAGCGCGCCAGTCGTTTGCCCGGCCCGCTGGCGCCCAACGGAGTTGCCAGTGAACCTCAACCGCCGGTCTAGCCTCCTTCGTCTTGATTTGGACAAGTCAGGACGCTGGGCAAGAACTCTCCCTCGATCGTGGCTACCGCGCACGCACCGAGACCGAAGATGCGGCACGGTCCTGTGTTCGGATAAGCCGTGGATTCGTGGTGATGGCCGTGGAAAGCGCGTTGCACGCCCATCGCTTCGATGAGCGTGTCAATCGCCTCGAACCCGTGTGGGTGACAAGCCGGAGCCTCGTGACTGACCAGGACATCCGCATGCTGACTCAGTAGCGCGTTGTAGGTCTGCGGGAAGATCGTGCTGCGATGGCGCCGCGGCAGACCACCCCGCCAGTAATTCCCCTTCCCACATTTGGCCAGATAGTCAGTGGCGCTCTCTACGCGCGATGGTTCGGGCGGCATCCAGACCTGGCCGCGAAAAATCCCTCCCAACCCGGCAATCCGAAGGCCTGCAATCGTGACCACCCGCCCATCCAGGTTCCGGTCGGCCAGGCCCGAGCCGAACAGGTTGTCGTGGTCGGCATCGCTGTCGGTGTCGTGATTGCCAGGAATCCACCAAACTTGCGTCAGGGGAAGGATGCTGGCGAGCTCTTCATCCAGTGGGCGCCTGGCCTGGATGTCGCCAGCGAGCACTACCGCCTCGGGGCGGTGACGGTGGACGCTTTCAATCAGCGGGCCGAACTCGCCATGGGGGTCGCCGCAAATGAATACGTGGCCTTCAGACATCGGTCTCGGATAGGTGACTTGGTTCGATGGAATCGACGGCGGTGAACCTGAACGGCCGGCGGGTGTAGGCCCGCCATGCGTCTCGGCCACGGTCTGGGTAAACGCGCCCCGTATGACCTCGTGCACCTGTGCATGGCCTATCGGGCGCGCTCCGTTTGCAAAGTGGCAGTCCGCTGTCACCCGATTATCTCTGAATGATCACCAATCTACCTGATCACCAGTCTGTCGAATGCGTAACCGCGACTGCGCCCGCGCAAGGTTACTTCATCCACCAGTACGGGTTCTTAAGTCAAAGCGGTACGCGGGACGACAAGACCTAACGAAGTAGACCGTTCCCCGCTTACAATGTTGCTATGCAATATGAATCTGGGCCGTAGAAGCGCGCGAATCGCCACAGGTCCTACTAGCAGGGGAGGCGGCAATGGCGACAGCTCTGGCTGCGACCAAAGGCGAAGCACTAAAGCTCCTGGAAACAGAGGGCGTCACGGTCGTGGATTTGGACTACGAATCAGGATGGAAGGATGCGATTGGGCTGGGCAGGCTGGGCGAAAAGCTTGGCATACGTGTCCAGTATCGCGGCCATGAGAGTATTGCCGTCAGCTCGCCCGCTGCACTCGTTGCCGGACTGAGTCGTCCAAAGCTCACGTTCCGTCAGCGCAATCTTTACTGCCAATTTGACCTCAGCATGCTACCAGTGGCTGACTTGGAGCGCCTGGAGGGAAAAGCGGAGAAGCTCGGAGACTACATCCTCGCTGGACATCTAACGAGGGATGTCGATGCTGTATGGACGGAATAAAGCATTGCCATGCAGCCATCCTGAAGTCCAAAACAGAATCAGCGCCGCGAGTCGCGCCTTGATTTGCCTGGCCGCCCTCGGGTAGCGCTTATCTCGTAGAGATATGGTTGGCCGGTTGCGGATTGCCCGTCGTCGTGGCAGCAGCTACCATCCCTGAAGACTTGTTGTGCCCGGCGATGTCGGGCCGGTCCTGCAGGGGCGCAATCTGACTACCAACGGGAACGCCGTGACGAATCAGCTCGATCTATTTGAAGATGGCCGCGATGTCATGCTTCGCAACGACGTGCTCACAGCGCTGGAGCAACGCAATGCCGCCGCCGGGCGTGAAGCACTGCAGCGCCTGGTCGCGGAATATCCAGACGACGCGCTTGTGCCGACCCTGGAGACACTTGTCTGTGTGTTGGAGGCTCCTGTCCACGAACACTTCGCGACTCACACGGCGCTGCGCGACACCTGCGAAGTGTGGTGTTTGCCGAGCATGCCGGCAGCGCGCCGAGCATTCGGCGACGTAGCGGGCATGGCTTGGTGCCTACCGCTGTGGCGTGCCGTCGCCCGGGCCGCCTCTCAATTGCCGTTTCACCGGGAGATGCCCGAATGGCATTCGGCACCCCTATGGATGCGCGCTGGGGAATGGACTGCGGCATGCAACAGCATCAAGCGAATCGGGTCATGGCGACGAATTCCAGCTCCCCTCGCCTGGATGGCCGAGACGGTCTACCGGCTCCAGGGGCTTGACCCGGCATGGCCACTCTTGGCCGAGCTTGCCTGGCTATCCCCGAAGAAGCTCGGCGCGCTCATACAAACGCTCGGGGATTCGTCATTGCTGGCGCTGCGCCGGCGGTTCGATGCGAATTTCGACGGTGACGGCACACCCGAGGATCTTTGCTGGTTTCCCGCCTGGTCCTTGGCCGAAAAACCCGGACTTGCTGCCCTCTTACGCGCGTCCGAGCCCTCGACGGGCACATCACCCGAACAGGGATTGCGGATCATGCTGGAGTTGTTGACCCTTGAGCGCCAGGGTCGCCAGCATGACTTGCTGGAACGGCGAAAGGACTTACGCGGCCTGCACGCGGGCCTCTTCGAGGCCTACATCCGTACGCGGTAACGTCTCGGGCTTTTCGCGTTTGCACGCACTCGCAGGGCACAAAAAAATGCTCTCCACCTCGCGGAAGAGAGCGCGCGCTGCGTTGACATCCGTGTCCTGGGGACGGCGGTGATCGGCAATTTCAAGCGCCTGCGCAGCCAACACGTGTTGTCACATGACCACGCTGAAGTTGCTCCCGCCACCAGTAATCATGTTGGCGCGCCAACCGACCGGTCGGTCATTCTTGCTCAACGAGACAGTGCTTGGGTCGCTTGCCAAACCTCGCAACGCAAAAAGGAATAGAGAATCTCTGAACTGATGTATGGCCTGCTCCACGCGTCGCGCAGCGGCACGAAGGCCCACATTATCAGGAGACGCCCCTCTTCACGGTTCGCAGAAATGGGTACGCACAGTCGCAGACCGATGTCATGGGCATGGGTCTAGCGCTCGGCATGCGGAGTTGACCTCATGGCGCGGCACGTTGCTGCTTGCCACGGCGCGCTCTGTGCGGCCTGGCCGGGGCGATCAAAACGGGGCGCCGGTGAGCGCCCATCCTGCCTCAATCGACCGGTTGCCGAAGGCCAACTCGGTTGAGGCGAAAGATCACGCCGAAGCTTCGGGTGTCACGACGGTCTGTGCCACCTTTTTCGCCGGGGCTCGCTTCTTCGTTGCGGACGTCACCGCAGCCTTCTTCGGCACAACAGTCGCGGCGGCTTTGCTACCAGCAGCCTTTTTCGAGGCGACCTTCGTGGCGGCAGCTTTGCCGGAAGTCTTCTTGACGCCTACAGCCTTCGCTTTTTTCGCCGCGAGCTTGTCCTTTGCGGCTTGCTTCTCAAAACGCGCTGCGGACTTTGCGGCTTCAGTGGCTTTCACGACCTCACGCTTTGCGGCTTCAATGGCCTTCTTCGTGTCGGCGCGCAGTTTCAGCAAGCGCTTTTTCGCTGCCTGGGCTTCACGTGCGAGCACGCTCGCCTTCTTCGTCGGTGCCGTCAACTTCTTTGCGACAGGCTTCCTTTTGGTAACCGCGCTCGTCGGCGTCGATGCTTTGGCTTCTGCGACCATGTTGATTATCCGTTATTCGTTGGAGCGCGGAGTATAACCTTTGTCGCGATCTGCAGTGATCCGTGGGCTCACCATGGGGTTGCCAAACGGCTGAAATATCAACCAACGATCCGATGTGTTTCAGCTTCGCTCCGCTGCATTGCAGCACACGTAGAGCTTGAATCCGGGGACAAGAGCGTTTAGTGTCAATGCTTGGTGTGCGCATACTCAGCGCGTCCTCGCACCGAGTTCACTCAATGTTGGTCCTGTCATCCTCCGTGGAACTCCGTCCACGGACCAGCAGTCGTAGTTCCTTTTCCGCCCCCCGACAAAGGAGCCTGACATGCTCAGTCCGCATGAAATTGCCGCGCTGCTACTGCTTGGCGATGCGCAAGACATCGACGATCTCGAACCGGAACAGTTAGACGGCTTGCTGGTCCACAAACTGGTGACGATGGAGCATGGCCACGGCAGCCCAAATGCCCACCCTCGCTTGACGAGTCAAGGGGCTTCTATGCTTGAAGCCCTGCGCCGCATTCCGTAACACGGCTCCTGCCGCAGGCGGCGCGATCTTCGTTCTTGGCACCGGGCATGAATGGTGTCCACCTCCGAGACTCGAGATGAGTTGTATGAAGTATCGAGAGGCCCCTATCACGTTGTGACCTATTTGTCGCGAAGGATTGCTAACGCCGAATGTCGCGGATCACCATTGCCTCGTTGGAGAAGCGGTATTGCTAGGCGCAGTGGTGAGCAACGTCATCGTGGACGGCCGACATCGAATTCTTGCGACTGCCACTTGCAGGGCCAACTGTGGTGTTTGGATGATGGGCGCGGGCACCGCGGCTAGGTATTTTGTCGAGTCAGGGCGCGGATGCCAGGGTATATCTCGGAGCGCCACCGGGGGCCAGAGAAAAGATCATAGTGGCCGCACCGGCGCGCCGTCACGTGCCGCTTGTCCCGTGCCGCAATGCCGCGGCACAGACCGTGCGCTGCGTGGGTCTGCCCGCAGCCAGAAATGGCGTCGTGGTCGCCTTCTATGGTCAGTAGCGTAGTGGCGCGGATGTCTTGCGGACGCACGGGCTGCCCTTGCACGAACCAATTGCCGCGCGCCAGACGGAATTCCTGGAACACGATCTGGATGGTATCCAGGTAGAACTCGGCCGCCATGTCGAGCACCGCGTGGTAGGCATCGCAAACGCGCCGGAGGGCTTCGGCACGCTCGTAGTCACCCACCACGCGTTCCAAATAGTAGTCCCAGTGCGACGTCGCCAAAAGACCTGGCTGTGCCGCCATCAAGCCGGCAAGCTGCAGGAAGTTCGGGTACACCTTGCGACCGGCACCGGCATAGCGACCGGGCACTGTATAGATCAAATTCCGTTGAAACCACATAAGGGAGTGGTCTGCGGCGAATCTTCCCACTGCGGTGGGGCTGCGACGCGCATCGATCGGCCCGCCCATTAGGATCAGACTCCTGGGAGTCGGCTCGTCCGCGCTGGCCAACAGGGAAACAGCCGCCAGGGCCGGTACGGTGGCCTGGCAGATGGCAATCACGTGCAGTGGTTCCGCCGCGCCAATCTGACGGATAAACGCCTGCAGTTCGGTGACGTAGTCATCCAGGTGAAACGGCCCGTCCACCAGTGGAACACAGCGCGCATCAATCCAGTCCGTCACATAGACAATATGCTCGGGCAATAAGGTTTCGACGACCTCGCGAAGCATGACGGCGTGATGCCCAGCCAGCGGCGCACAGACCAGCACAGCAGGTCTTGTATGCGAAGCGGCGGCGCCAAGTGTGACCGGATCAGGTGCGAAGCGCAAAAGGCGGCAAAATGCCCTTTCCAGGACGACTTGCTCGACCACAGGGATGACGCAGCCGTTGTGCTCAACAGCTGCGATACCGAACCCCGGCTTGTCGTAGGTTTGTCCCAGACGGGACAGCATTTCGTAACCAGTGGCAAAGGCGGGAGCGCCCGGTATCTGCGACAGCGGGTTCTCATGATCGGAAAACGCGCTTGCCGCGTTCGCTGCCCACACAGCGAATGGCGCGAACATTGCGCGCTGATACTCCATGAACCGGTAGAGCATGGAGGCCTCCAAGAAAGTACACCGGGCTGGCCGGCGGCCACGATCCAAGCTCCAGACCTCATCGGTCCAGATCGCTTTGATGAGGGCGATGTCGAGGCAGACGTACCGCTGGATCTCGTCTGCGGCCCCCATACCTATGCGGGTGCAGGGGCTGTACCAGAGTTTCACTATAGGCGGGGCAACTATTGCTGCAGTGCCAAAGATCGGTGGAAAAACTGATTCCTTGGTCGCGGCGATCATCGTCGATGTAGGAACGCTCGTCCCTCCGATTTACGCTGTATGGCTCGAGTCGCCGATTTGGCGACCTGTGCGTGCTCATTCATGAGCACATCACGTCGGCTCAGCTTCACGAGATCATCCAGGCGTCCATGGGCTGGACGGACGATCATCTGCACCAGTTTATGATTTCGTTGAGGCGGAGAGCGGCGCACCAGACGCCGAGGCCGTCAAGTATCAATAGCTTGATGGGGGTGTGGCGGGCGTTCGCAAACAGGTAAGCGTGATGAGATTGGGCTGTGCCGAAGACCTGCACCACGCGCGCCAGCAGCCGCTCGGTATCGGCAAGCACGTCGATGGGCTCGACAGCCAGCCGCAGCACGCCAATGCGAATCATCGCATCCAGTCCCCGAGCAGTTGGGCAGCATTGCTGCGCCGCCGGGAGCGGCCAGTACACGATCAGCGTGCCGCTCATGGCGCTGGACCTCGATGCGGCAATGGCTGAACATGCGGAGGGATGGCCCAATCCACCCAAGATAAGCAGCATCAACAAGCCTTATAAGCGGCATGTCGATGAGGCTTGTGGCGTGGTGGACGGGGCTTGGCGCGATCTGGTCGCACGCGCTGGAGACGTGTTGCGATCAAGGTCAAGGTCTCGTTCAGGGCAGCCTTGGCCCAGCGCAGGCCGAGCAGCAGTGCAGGCAGGACACGTTTAAGGGCGGTGATGGCGTAGGCACGGTTGATCCGATGATCCGAGTCAATGTCATGTTCCTGCGCGGCCGCAAGACAGCACAGGGCGTGCAGGTTATCGCACAGGACTTTGGCTCCGAAGTCCTGCCTGGCGGCCAACTGTGAGAGGCCGGACAGGTGTTCGAGTGCCATGCGGTGTTTGAGGCGTTTGAAGGCCTCCTCGAGACGCCAGCGCTGGTGATAGAGATCGCGGAAGGTGGCAGCCGGATGGCGGTGCCTGTCGAGCAGATTGGTGATGAGCACGCGAACCTTGGCGGCTGGCGAGATCTGCCGGATGAGCCGGACGGTCTGCGGGACGGACGCACATTCATAGTCGCGCGCGTCATTGCGGGCTGGAGCCGGGAGCGTGACGACGGTCTCGGCGCGGCCGGAGCGGACGAAGTCCCGCAGGGCAGCAAAGCCGCTACCGTCGGCGCGCATGCAGAAAGGGATGTTTCGTTGGTTGAGTACGGCTACCAGCCAGCGGGCCGGGTAGCCGCGGTCGAGCAACAGCAAGTCGTCGGATTGCAGGCGGTCCAGATGCTCGAACAGGATCTGGCGTTCGTTCTCGAGCACGCTGTGCAGTGAGGCGGCGAGCATCATCTCGGCCCCGGGGAGGTACAGGCCGAAAGCGAGTTGATCACGGGTGGCGGCTCGAGGCAGATGGCTGTGGCGGATGGCAAAACGCAGGTGCGAGGCGTCGGCTGCGACCAGCCGAAAGCCATGCCAGCGCGGCAAATGGTTGGACACCTGCTGAAGCAGCCAGTCATTGAGGTGAGCAAAGACATCGCCGCTGAGTTTGCTGCGAGCCTGGGCGAAGGCTTGTTCACTGACTCGCCGGCACAAGGTGTTTTGGCGGGCGAGCGCGGCGAAGAATTGATCGAGTTCGGCTTGAACGCCCATGCGCAAGTTGCCAAGCATGAACGCGATCAGTGTGGGCAGGGTGAGCTTGCGCTGACGGGTGAATGCGGCTGGATATTCGGGATGACGGGCAAGATCGTGAAAGACCTTGGTGTGCAGATATTGGGTAAGCGTAGCGAACAGATCGGACAGGGGCATGAGAGCCAAGCGAAGATCGAGAAACGATCCTCTATTGGCCGCCGCCCTGCTTGCGCTAAACAGCCAGCGCAAGCAGGGCGGCGGCCGCTCGAACCTCGTCATCTGTCAAGCGTGCGCGTGGCAAATTGCGATTCTATTTGACGGCTTATCTTGGGTGGATTGAGGGATGGCCCCATGGCCGAACCGCTGCGTCGGTCCCCGCCGGCAAATGTGACTAGCGCGACTGTTTTCGGATGATTTCAACCTGCTCATCGATAATGGCCAAGAGCTCGGATACTGAGCCGGAGAAATGCTGTCGTACCTTCTCTCGTGTTTTGCGCTCGCTGGCTGAACGCACGAGCTCGTAGCTACCACCTTCTTGCGAAAAACGGATGACTCGCAGTTCCTTGCTGGGCGGAACCCGCAGCCAATAAGAATACCCATTCCTTATCCCTTTCTCTGTGCGTTCGTGAGGAATCAGGTATGGCCGGGCAAGCATGATCTCGGCGTGAATCGCTTCAAAGGACATGGTGCTGCTCTCAAAAAAACGAAACCCCTGCATTGCGGGCAGGGGCGAATTCTATTCTGGGGGGCAGAAGCTGAGGTTTAGGCGTCTTCTGCAATCAGGAATCTCTTGGGGTTCTTACCGAGCCAGGCCGGTTGGCGACCACGGCCGGACCAAGTCTTCCCGGTCTTGGGGTCACGGTACTTAGGGGGCAGTTCCGACTTCGGCTTGCTTGCACCGCTGCCCGCTGGACGGCCGCGACGGCGCTTGGCAATGTCTTCGACCGTCAAGCCATACTCCGCCATCAGGGTCTGAATCTTCTCGATGACGCCCGCTACTTCATTAGCGCGTACCTCTTCCAGTTGGGCTTCGAGGGCCTGCTTCTGGGACATGAGTTCCTTATAGGATGCCATGCGCGTTTCCTTTCCAGGCGAGGGATGAGAGAAGATAGTTTAAAGCTAATCAAGCTTAGACGCAAAATTCTTTTCACCCTATCCTTATGGGCGCACAATCCAATGGAAAAACATCGATGTAATGCCACCTGAATCAAGCCGTACTCCGAGCACATTATCGATTAGCGCGGTGAGCGCAAAGCGGAATGGCGCCAGCGCTATGAGAGTCAGTGTGATGCTCTCGGCAAGGCCGCGTGAACAATTGGGGCGGGTATTGGATTGCAAACGCCCCAGGCAAGTTGGGGAGCGCTAGGTTCCCCAGCAAGAAGAGTTCACATATTGGCTCGTATTCGGTGCTCGACACGGACGCTGAGACCGTCGTGCGGCCGCCCGACGACGTCCCCGCATGGCCTCTCCCCTCGCTCGCCGGACAGGTCCGTTAGCGCAGCCTCGGGGTCGCCGGCGGGACTTGTTTCGCCATCTCCGCACTTCAGTCATCTTGGCATAAGGCGAGGACATGCTCGTATAAGCTCTGTGACTCGCTCTAGCGCTCTGGGATCGCAGAACTGAGCCGGAACCTGGCCACAAGCCAGGCGTTGGAGAGACGAATATTGGTCTCCTATCTTGCGGCTAGACAAGCCAGCTACGCAGGAATGACCTGAGGGTGCAACAAATTGGGCCGCAAGACGTAATTTTGGCCCCCAAAGACCTTGTGACTTCAGCAGAGGAGCTTAGCAGCCTTGGCATCGACCGACCGATGGCTTGCATCGTAGACGCAAGTCGTCCTTTGCGGCCCAATTCATTGCACTTTAGCCCACCGCGGCTCACTGCGCTTTCAAGGGCTGCAGTTCCGGGTTCCGGCTACGCTTCCTTGCCTTCCGCACGTGGCTGTCTCGGATACAAGATCACCAAGCCTGCCCCCCTTCGCGTGGGGACCACGCGATAAGCACAACGTTATCGTGCCTTATCGCCGCGGCCTGGCACGCCCTCCCCTGCTCCGTTCGCTTCAACGAGTCGCTTACTGCCTCAAGCTGGCGGATTCGCAACGGCGGTAGCCGGCCATGAAGCGTCACTCGCCCGTCGCAGCAACCAGACATTGGATCGGCCGGTTCGCCTTGGGAACGGTCGTTGTCCGGCCAGCCCTAATTGGGACAGTTTGCCTCGCAAAAATCGACACTTGGATAAGTGGAGGCGACTGGGGCCTCGAGCCCTGAGATTGGTTTCACATTCACAGAGAGCCCGACTTCCCCGGAGAGGGTTAGGATCACCCAATCTAGGGTTGCGCTCCCCTCGGCGGTCTAAGGGGGCGACTGGCGCGTCAAGTACAAATTTTGGCAGCACGGGTGAAATTCCGACGGGAGATTCATGCCACTGCCGCATCCCGTCTTACTGCTATACATTTAATCTCGACTAGCAGGCCGGGATGAGCAAGCTCTGATACGCCGATAGCAGTCCATGCGCACGTACCGCGCGGAAACACGCGATTCTTTACCTCTCTGAAAGTCGGCATATGCTGACTCATATGAACATGGTATGTCGTCATGTCAAGGACGTCCTCAAACGTGCAGCCGGCTGTTTGCAGCAATACTCGCAGGTTTTCCCAGCAAGCGAAGAATTGCGCTTCAGGGTCAGCAATTACGTGAAGGCCTGCCGTCCGGCCAACCTGTCCGGCACAGAAGACAGTCGCACCAACCCTGACCGCCGGTGCATAGCCAGCACGGTCCATGATTGATTGCATTGCGGGAGGAACGATGACTTCGCGGTCTTGCATGTGGTATTTCCTTTGAATAGTACGAGGCGGCCCGAGGGGTAGACTAGTAGTGAACCTCCAGTAGGCTGCCATGGCGAGCGCGGCCACAGGTGACTCGGGATCTCATGCTTGCATCAGCTTGTGACGTTGATTACGCTTGCCAGAATGTCTTCGCCTAGCTACCTATGCCATTGAACCCCCGCCAACTCGAAGCCTTCCGTAGTGTCATGGTGTCCGGCAGCATGACTGTCGCGGCCGAACTGCTGAAGATCAGTCAGCCCGCAGTGAGCGCGCTCATAAGGGATCTCGAGAAAAGACTGGAAATTCGTCTATTCAGGCGTGAGGGAAATCGCCTCATTCCCGGAGCCGAAGCCCAGCGGCTGTTCCGTGAGGTGGACAAGTTCTACCAGGGTATGGAGCAGATCGAGCGAGTGGCGCTGGACCTCAAGTCAGCGCGCATCGGCACCTTGCGTGTTGCGTCAATGCATACTTTGGGTTTGAGCTTGCTCACCGAAGGAGTCAGGCAATTTTCGCTCTCTCGCCCCGATTTGGCGATCTCGCTGGACGTTCGAAACTCTCTAGGCGTGCTGGAGCTCGCCGCTGCGCACCAAATCGATATCGGCTTTGTTCAGATGTCGGGCACTGAGTATCCAGGGGTGGATGTTTTCCCGCTACCAAGCGTCGCGGCAGTCTGCGTCCTCCCTCGCGGCCATGCCTTGGCCCGCAAGAAGTCATTGAAAATTACTGACCTGCAAGATCAGCCGCTTATCTCCTTGAGCCGCAATAGCCCTGTGCGTATGCGATTGGAGATGGAACTCGAAGCTGCCGGAGTGACATGCAAACGCTCGGTGGTCACGTCGCTCGGTCACGTGGCATGCAGTCTGGTGGCAGGCGGACTTGGCCTAACTGTAGTCGATCCCTTCACCGCTCGCAGAGTGCGTGATTCCGGCGTAGTTTGGCGCCCTTTGTTGCCCGCCGTGAAGTTTCACTTTTCGATGGTTCTGCCTACCCATCAACCTCGATCAAAGGTTGTTGAGGATTTCATCAAAGTGGTCAAGGAACTCTTCAAAGCCAACGTGCCTTTGCCATAGGCGGCTCAAGCCCTATCTACCAGGCATTCTGGCTCACACTCGCCGGCCATTGGGCACCAATCTGGTCGAAGGCATCAACAATCGGATCAAGGTGATCAAGCGCATGGCCTACGGCTCCCGTGATGACCATTACTTCTTCCTCACCGGAAGCGGCCTGCCTGGAATCGGCGATGAACCAAAAAGGCCCTCCGCATGGGAGGAGCCAGTACTGCTCGGTGCTCCGCAGCCAGCACCGGCCTCAGCAGTGTGTCAATTCAGTCCAGCGAAATCCTGGAATGGTCAATCACCTCACCCCAACGTTTCCCTTCCTTTTCCTGGAGCTGAGTCATGTCTGCACTGGAGCCAGAGTACGGTCGTGCGCCTTGCTCCGCCAGTTGGGAAATGAAGCGCTTGTCATTGGCCACAACAAGCAAAGTATCCTGCAGCTTCTTCACTATCTCCGGCTTGGTACCGGCAGGCGCCATCAGGCCATACCACGATTCGACAACCGCATCCTTGACACCTGCTTCAGCGAAGGTAGGTACGTTGGGGATAGCGGGGTCGCGCTTTTCGCTAGCGACAGCCAGCAAGCGGACCTTACCTGCCTTCGCATAGGGAAGCACGTTCGGCAGATTCGCGAAGATCACTTGCACCTGCCCCGAGAGCAAGTCGACACTTGCAGGCGCAGCGCCCTTGTACGGCACGTGTACGAAGTTGGCTCCTGTCCTGGACATGAACAGTTCACCGATGAGGTGATTGATCGAGCCCATGCCGGCCGAAGCCATATTCAGCCTGCCGGGATTCGCCTTCGAATAGCTAATCAGCTCCGAGACGCTCTTCGCGGGAGTATTGTTGGATACGGCCAGCACATTCGACACTGTCGAGAACATCGCGACCGGAATGAGCTTCTTGGGATCGTACGATAGCCTCTTGGTAAGGAGAGGCTGAACTGCCTGTCCCATCGAGCCCAGCAACAGGGTATATCCATCCGGGGCGGCCTTGGCAACGAATCCGGCACCAATTGCACCACCCGCGCCGGCCTTGTTGTCGACGACAACTGGCTGACCGAGCTTTTCCCCCATTTGCTCGGCAACCAGGCGACCCATCATGTTGACCGTGCCGCCAGCAGCAAAGGGCACCACCAGCATGATTGGCTTCGAGGGATAAGTCTCCGCGCCAACACCCGGCGAGAGCGCGGCGATGGATATGAACACTGCAATAGACTTCCACATAATCAACTTCTCCTTGAGCATCTCGCCTTAAGCGACCAGCTTGCCAACAGCCTCGTCGAGTGCCAGTTGCGAACGCTTCAATCGGCTGCGTGCCTCGCTTGCCCATTGCTGATCTGCAGCGCGCTCCTGCGCTGCACGCTCGAGCAGGCGTGCGACCTGGTGGGGCCCGACGCTTCCGTCAGTAATCCGGGTCTCGACAAAGCGAAGCGGATCGAGCGCTTCCCGTACGGCGGCGTCGCCCAGGTGCAGTGCGATGCCAGCCGTTTCGAGCGCAGCCTCGTCGAGACGAGCACTAGTCAGTTGATCAGGGCGCAGTTCTTGCCCCACGCAGTTTCGCACGGCACGGGCGACGATGTGGTGCACCTGGCGGAAGGACAGGCCTCGTTCGCGCACAATAACGTCCGCAAGGTTGCTCGCGGTGCACCAACTACCCTTGAGCGAATCGGCCATACGGTCTTGGTGCACGATTAGGGTTTCGATGACGCCGGTGAACAGATCGAGCATGCCCTCAGTCGTTGCCATGGCTTCATCGATATGAGAGACGGTGCGCATAGCCTGGTCGCCCGTTCCTTCCGCCCGGAACGTAGCCAAGGCGGTGCTCAGCCACATTACTGCGGGACCGGCCGCCTTCCTAATGGTCTCCAGAGCTACCGGGTTCTTCTTTTGCGGGAAGATGCTGCTCGTACCACAGTAGCTGTCATCGCATTCCACGAACCCGAATTCGGTGCTGGACCAGATGTGCAGATCGGTAGCCAGGTCGTTCAGATCGGCCATGATGAAAGACAGAGCACAAATGGCATCTGCAGAGTCAAAAGCTTCACGACCAAGCTTGGAGTTCTCAACTTGACCATCGAACCCGAGCAGTTCCGTGGTTCGCGCGCGGTTTAGCGGCCAGGACGTGCCGGCAAGGCCAACCGTTCCCAGTGGATTGCGGTTGACGCGCCCGTAGGCTTGAGCCAGACGCTCAAAGCTGTCATGCAGACGAGAGCTGAAGCTGAGGAGATAATGACCAAAGACCCAAGGCTGGGCTTGCTGCATATGCGTATAGCCGGGCATGATCGTATGAGCATGGTGGCGCGCCTGCTCAGCGATCGCCCCTTGGAATTCGTTCAGCCGGTCCATCACATCCAGAATGCGGTTGCGCTTATAAAGTCGGCGTACCGTAGCGCCTTGATCAATCCGACTGCGGCCGGTGTGCATCTGGCCGCCCACATCCTCTCCAATGGTGCCGAAGAGATACGACTCGATCTGCAACAGGAAGCTACCTTTGCGCGCATCAATTGGAAACTCCGAAGGCTGCATGTTCCGAATGGTCAGCAACTGCTCCAGGATGGCGCGACCGGTGTCCACCGAAAGGATGCCCTCTTCTACGAGCATGGTGGTATGGGCGAGATCAACGGCAACGAACTCATGAAACTGCCTGCGTTCGCGCTCGAGGCCCGGCAGGGCGTAGTGCTTCGTCAGCCGAGAAGCGGGGGGCGATTTGAGTCGAGCCTCGGCAAGTGTCGTTTCTTGGGATGTCGCGGAAGTCATGTCGGTAAGTGGGGGCGATCAGCATCCGGTTTGTGTGGTGGTGCTTTTCTACCCGGCAACAATCAAATCAGACAGGGGTTCTCCAGGCGCGCTCAAGCATATTGCGCTGGGCGAAATATCGAAATGAACCTTCACCGAAGAGCGCAGCGCGCTCAGTCCGGCGAGTCCGATTCCTTGATCGAATGATGGATTCTTGGCCAGGCGGGCACAACTACAGACGAGGTTGGACGCGCATAAGAGATTCTTCTACTTACGCACAGCTCTGGTGCGATCGCCGCTCGGCCGTGCGGTCCATCATCCGGATCTTCCGCAACGGGCGACGACGAACTGGACTACCCACTTGAGCGAACGGCGCTACTACCTTGGAAGCAGTCGTTGGGGCCGCGCGGTGCCGAACGGCAGAAGGGGGGCACAGAGACAGCCGTGGCCTGGCGGTGGGCAGCCGGCCGAGACCGGCCATGAAGCGTCGTTGGCCCGCACGATCACTCGGCCGTTCGAACGTCGGTTTCAGCCAAGCTAACGGACTTTCGCTGGCCAAGAATTTAAGTCACATCATCGCCGACCACTGGCCGGCTGACGAGTCGAGTTTGACCATGATCAAGTCCGAGCGATCCGGCGCCGTTCCCTGGCACCAAATGCAAGGCTCCTGGCACGGAAAGCAAAGTCCGGATTGACCCGCAACTCCTACATTGATGGCAACGCGATGTGCGTTGGAAGTCCATATCAAGAGGAGACATAGAATGGATACATCCAGTCTTTATTACGGACCATGGTGTCGCGGTCTGGCTTGCGAATATCGCACGTTCCGATTCAGTCTTGGTGCGTTCGGAGGCTGAATGATGCGCGTAGAACAACTGACCGCCAGCATCGGCGCCGAACTCGTAGGCATGAAGCTCGCTGATGCTATTCATGACGACGGCCTGTTCAACGAGATCCGCGCCGCCTTGCTACGGCACAAGGTCCTCTTCCTGCGGGACCAGGACATTTCCCGCGCCGAGCATGTCGCATTTGCCGAGCGCTTTGGCAAGCTGGAAGATCACCCGGTAGCCGGCAGCCATCCGGAGCACCCGGGGCTCGTGCAGATCTACAAGCGGCCGGACCAGCCGATCGACCGTTACGAGAACGCCTGGCACACCGATGCGACCTGGCGTGAGGCACCTCCGATGGGTTGTGTCCTGCGCTGTGTGGAAACGCCCGCGGTCGGGGGCGACACGATGTGGGCGAACATGGTTCTCGCTTACGAGAACCTGCCCGCGCACGTCAAGGCGGACATTGCCGGCCTGCGGGCACGGCACAGCATCGAGGCGAGCTTTGGCGCAGCTATGCCGATCGAGAAGCGCCTGGCGCTGAAGGCACAGTACCCGGATGCCGAGCATCCGGTCGTACGGGTTCACCCGGAAACCGGCGAGAACATCCTCTTCGTCAACGCGTTCACCACGCACTTCACCAACTTCCATACGCCCGCATACGTGCGTTACGGCCAGGATTACAACCCGGGTGCGGCCGACCTGCTGCGTTACCTGGTGACCCAGGCCTTCATTCCCGAATACCAGGTGCGCTGGCGCTGGAAGGCCAACAGTATGGCGATCTGGGACAACCGCAGCACCCAGCATTACGCAGTGATGGACTACGCGCCCTGCCATCGCAAGATGGAGCGCGCCGGCATCATCGGCGACAAGCCCTTCGGCATTGGCGAAGGCGAAGGCGAAGTCAAGGCGCATATGGCCCAGCCGGTCATGGCCTGAAAGATTTATCCCAAGGAGAGAGACATGGATTTCATCGACGGTTCGCTGTTTCCTGAAAATCAGCAGAAGCTTGTCATTACCGCAGCCCCTTATGGTCCGGAATGGCAGCCCTCCGATTTTCCGGACGACATCCCGGTGACGATGGAGGAACAGATCCAGAAGGCTGTGGACTGCTACAACGCCGGCGCTACCGTGCTGCACGTTCACGTGCGCGAAGCGGATGGAAAGGGCTCGAAGCGCCTGTCCAAGTTCAATGAACTGCTTGCCGGCATCCGCGCCCGGGTGCCGGACATGATCCTGCAGGTTGGCGGGTCGATCTCGTTCGCGCCGGAGAACGAAGGGGATGTGGCCAAGTGGCTGTCGGACGATACCCGCCACATGCTGGCGGAACTGAAGCCGACGCCGGACCAGGTGACGATCGCGATCAACACCAACCAGATGAACGTGGTCGAACAGATGTGCGCAGCCGACGTTGCCGGCACCTCCCTCGCTGAGCCGGCGAACTACCGCGCCTATCGCGAGATGACCATCCCCGCCGGACCGGAATGGGTGGAAGAACATATCCGCCGGCTCAGCAGCAATGGCATCCAGACGCACTTCCAGCTCGCCAGCATCGCGCAATTGGAGACGGTGGAGCGGATGATACGCCGGGGCACCTGCAATGTGCCCCTGATCCTGACCTGGGTGGCGATCGGCGGCGGCTTCGAGGCGCCTAACCTCTACAACCTGGCAAACTTCGTGCGGGCCTGCCCGAACGGCTCGGTGCTGACCCTGGAAACCTCGATGCTCAACGTGCTGCCCCTCAACATGATGGCGATCGCCATGGGCCTGCACGTGCGTTGTGGTATCGAGGACAACATCTGGACGCAGCGACGGGACCGCAAGATGGGCACGGTCGAACAGATCGAGCAGCTCGTGCGCATCTCGCGTGAATTTGGCCGGGACGTCGCCAGCGCGAAGGAAGCGCGTGAGATCTACAAGATCGGCACGTTCTACGACAGCGCTGATGAGACATTGGCGGAGAATGGCTTTGCGCCGAACCGCAAGCCCGGTCAGGTCGGCCTCACTCAGCACGCGCGCCGTTGATGTGCCTCGCCCGGCTCGCTTGGCTTAGGGACTGCCTCGGTATCGGATCGCCCAGACCCGGTCCGGGGGCGATCCGGGGATGGATATCAGCCTTTGCCGAAGTTCAATGCCGACGCTTGATCTATTGCCACGCATAAGCCAGACCTGCGCCATAGGTGATCTGATTGCGGGTGCCGCGCTGGCTGACGATCGGGCTGTCAGCGGCGCTCCCGGCAATGCGCTGCATGTAGACCATTGCGCCGGCATACCAGTGCCTGTCGATCTGGTAGACGGCTGCCAGCCACCCGGTGCCTTGCTGCAGTCCGCCGCCCGGAGTGTAGACGGGGAGTCCGCTGGCCGCGCTGTCCTCGGGCGTCACGCCGTAGTAGGTCCGGTTGAAGCTGCCGCTTGTCCACGTCAGTCCGAGCCCGAGGCCCAGCAGCACGCGGTGGTGTACTGGCACCCAGAGGCTGCCATTCGTCATCACACGCGGGCCGCCGTAGACGATGCCGGCATTGGTCATGACGTTGATGCTGCCGCGCAGACGGAAGGGGATGCCCCCGGCGTGGATGTACTCGTAGCCGAAGTAGCCGCCGGCCTCGACGGTGGTGTCGATCTCGTGAATTTTCGCCACCACCGGGTCGTCGACGTTGTTGCGCCCGAGACGCAGCGCGACGGCAGGCCCGTACTGCCAGCCCGTCAGGCTGCCGAAGTTGAACTGCGCATACGGGCCATACCATTCGAGCAGCTTGCCGCCGTCGGTCGTATAGCGCAGGCCCGGGACTGCGCCGATCATCCGTTCGTTGCCGCCGGCGTACTGCGTGGTCGACCCGATGCCGATGCCGAAAAAGTTGGGGATAGCACCCGGCAGGTCCACCGGCAGCGCCTGCGAGCCGTGGGCGGCAAGCGCGAGGATCGTGCCGGCGATAGCCTGCCTGTACGGAGGGGCCGGGCCGCGTAGAAGGAGAAAGTGCCGGGCCGGGGAGTGTGGAGCCGGATGCAGGTCTTTGGTATGTCGCCTTGTCGCCAAGTCCATCGATTCCCTCCGGAGTCAGGTATTCATTCGCTAGCGTCGGCCACCACCGCCGCGCCCGCCGCAAAAGCCTCCACCGATTCGGCCGCCAAAGCCGCCCCGGGCGCCACCGCTCGCCGCGCGCGACCCTGAGCCGAGGCTCGTTTTGCCGCAACTGATGTCGCACTGCAATTCGCTGCCACCGCTGCCTACGCCCTGGAATCCGCTGTCGCGTCCCCCGCCCGCGCCGCGCGTCCGGAGGCATTGCGTCCCAGGATTGCCACTGTGTCGATTAGCCAGGCAGACGGGCGACGGGCCATGATCAATCTCTGGCCGATGCGATAGACGTGGCGTGCCGGGGCGGTGAAGTAATCGAGGAAGGCGACCTCCATACCATCTTCGATCAGCGTCTCGCAAGCCAGTGCAGTCTTCACCTCGACAAGCGTTTCGCCCGCATGCACGAAGGCCTGCAGGAGAACAGTTGGCCGGCGCCTCGACTTGGCGTCCTTCGATGCTCAAGCGTACCAGTACCATCGTCGCACTCTGCCGTGTCGCGGCCGCCGACGCCACACTGGCGTTTCTGCCGAAAAGGTCATATAAGCCATAGCATACGGAAGGTTATCCGCCTGCCCACAGGGGTTTCGCCCCACCTATAAGTTGGCCGCGCACGGACCGGCGCCTGGTTGAGGTATTCGATTATCCAGGCACGACGGAGGTATGCCATGCGGGAACCCAAGATCGTCCTCGGCTCAAAGGCCGGGCGATCCTCGAAATCGCGGAGACGGAGCTCGTGCCGGGAGATGTGGTAAATCAGCGCGGTACCAACCATGCCTGGACCGCGATTGACGGCACTGCACGGTTTCTGGCGATTCTGGTCGACCGCCAGCGCATCTAGACGCGTGTCAGCGAGGCGTGGTGCGAGGGTACGGTGAGCAGGCGGAATCACCTCATGTCGCGCGCGCCTCTCAGGAACGCGGTTTTGCTGCGGCGCCGGGTGACGCTCCCGCTCTGGCGGTTAAGCATGGCAAACGTCAATCGACACGTCATTACGACCGCATCCGCTTTAGTTCATCGATGCGGAGATGATAGCTTCGTAGTAGACAAGCTTTATCGCCACAGGCGTTGCGAGAATCGCGAAGCCATGCTCGTTGATCCGCTCGTAACCGTGTCTTGTTTGTCGATGTTTTTATCATTTGATTGTAGATTTCTGCCAATGTTTTATCGACACGGGCAAGTTCCGCATCCCCACAAATAAGCTGCGCTTGAACAGATATGAGCTTGCTGCAATCAAAACTTTGAATCAACGCAGTCTTCGTCTCGTATTGAGTTTCCAGTAGCCCTGGCTTACAGAGACCTTGCAGCGACTTACAAGCGACGTGGCGCCCGACCCATGCCATGTCTCGCGCACCATATTGCTTAACGAAACGATTGATGCCCGCGTGGCTGACCCCTCTTTGCATTGCGTTTGCCGCGATTATTTCGTTGCAAAGCGAGTCCTCGGCGTAGGTTCGCCCATCGCGCCGGTAGCAACTGTGAAAACCGAGCATCCCAGTACCAACAACACTTCGGCGTTCCCCTGAAGCGAACAAGATGGAAGCGCAAGCGGACGCGCACCTGGCATTATCTGGAACTGTTGTATAGACGCGAACTTTATCCATTGCATCGACGACTCGGAAAGCAGCCTCAACATTTCCTCCTGGACTATTTAAAACAAGGGTAACGAGTCCTTCGTCATCACGGTTAGCCATTTTGGCGAACGCCAGAAACTTCTCTGCATCACCTTCCTGAATCCTCCCATCCCCGATAAGCATTTTCAGCTTAAGTTGGGGTTGGTAGTAGATCTTGAAGTCCATCCCTAGCGCAACACCGGGAAACATAAGCACAGTGAAACAGAGCCAAGAAAACAACCGTTGGATGAAGCCTTGCGCCGCCGCGTCCTTGGCTGTTGGGTGCTGAGTGCTGCGCATACGCTTCTCCTCGGAATGTCAGAAGCCGAACGCCTTGTCCATTTCAATGGGAAGGAAGGCTATCTATGTGCCCGCGAGTTGTTCGGAAATGAGACCTTGCCGAGTGCACGTAGCCCTACATGGGGTGATCGTACTTTCCGTGCATTTTCTGGCAGTTTGTCCCGGAAAGTGCCGATCCATCAAGGACTTACACATACACAGATCGCGCGAGACTCATTGCGGCGAGAAGCCTTGCCACAGGCGGCTGCGAGCCCTGCTACCGCCACTTTTTACACGGAAAGTACGATCACCCCAAGTCGGAGCCGTCGCGGCGCGCGAACTCAAGATGTCCACAACGCCCGTGACGGAGTTCGGGCGATCTGCTGCGCTAAACAGGTAGGCTAGCCGCCTTGAATCGTTTCCAGAGGCGGCGCAGCGGCTCCCCGTCAGCGCTGAGACATCTTGCGATATAGCCGCGCGCATAGCCAGGCCAATGGCCAGTTGCTGGCGCTCCGCTCCCAGGCGGAGCAACAAGCCCTCAGCAACAGCCATATCATTGCGCCATCCCAGGTCATCCTGCAGGCGCGACAGTTGCCGACGATAGCGGCTCACTTTGTTCGCGGGCAACAAAGATTCGAAAAACTCGGTCGCGTAACGCAGCTTCGTTGCAGCGATACGCGCACGATGGCGCCGCTGCTCGTCAATCTTTGCCATGCCTCGCCCCCGCTTGAGCAGCCTGCGTTGCCGCTCGCGTAACGTCGTCAGGGGAAACTCGCGGACAGGTTCGGTGAGTGCCGCGCGCTGCGCCTCGTCAAGGCCATGACGCCAGTCCGCGCTGCCCAACCAATGGCTCAGTGTCAGGATCAGCCGTGTGTAGCGCTCGGAATTCACGGCTTGGGCGGCGCGCTGCCGGGCCTCGGCGGCAACCGCCTTCGCCGCGGCCAGTACCCCATCCGCGCGCCCTGCGGCGACGTGCATCGCGGTCGGAAACACGTCGTTGGATGACTGGCCGCGATTGACGTCGTCGTTAGGATGAGTTTTGCGCGCCTCGCCGCGCTCGCCGCCGATCAGTTCGCTTGCCCGGTTCGCGATCACCTCGTTCAGGTTCATGTTGGTCTGCGTGCCGGAACCGGTCTGCCAGACCGCGAGCGGAAACTCATCCGGATGTTGTCCGGCGACGATTTCGTCTGCGGCCGCCATGATGGCCCGCGCCTTCTGCTCGTCGAGCACGCCGAGTTCGAGGTTGACCTCGGCCGCCGCGCGCTTGATCCATGCAAGCGCCTTGATCAGCTCGGGCGCCTGCTTCTCTGAAGAGATGCGGAAATTCTGGAGCGAGCGCTGCGTCTGCGCGCCCCACAGCTGGCTGGCCGGCACGGCGATCTCGCCGAATGTGTCGCGCTCCATTCTCACGTGCTCGGTCATCGCTCACCCCATTAGATTGAATATTCATGGCTCGGCCCCATGGCGTCGAAGCCGGGTCTGTCCGCTCGCCGGCGGGCACCATCGACGGGATAACACAAGATTAGTCCAGCCAAGAGGTTCTCCCAGAACTTATCCGCCCCGGGGGCGGGAAGTCACGTAAGACGGGTAGTGGTCGCGGAATTAATCAAAAATACGAGAACCGCCACGAGGGGCGCTTCTCGAGCATCTCTGCTGGTGTGCCCATGCTCGGGCACACGCTTTCGAGAACCGTGAATTCTTGCCTATGGGCGGGGGCCGACGGCGAAATTAGGCGTAGCGCCGAATCAAATCATGAATGCGTGGGAAGACTTCGGTCTGCCAACGTGGCCCAGAAAACAAGTCGTAATGGCTGCATTGGCGGGCTGTCAACCCATGGCCGGTCCCATGGAGCGGCTGGCTAGCCGACTAGACTTCCCATCGAGATTTGGGTACACAGCAAAGCTAGCAGTGAAACATTGCGTCCCGCTTTCTGTGCCCTGCATCATGCGTGGCGTGGGGTGCAGCTAGGTCGGCAGTCCTTGATCTCACGATCGCAGACACGCTACTTCGTTGGCCGTTGGCCGGACGCGGTGTAAACTGGGCGCGGCTCTGCAAAGCTGTTTTGTCTCTTACCTGTAACCCCAGTAGGCGATAAGAAGACCTTTTGAGGACGAGCTGTCATCACTGGACGAAGGAGGCAAGCCATGTGGATGAATTTGCTTCTCATCTTTGTTCCGATCGCAATCGCCCTGGAATTCCTTGCTTCCGATCACCACCTCCTGATCTTTATCGCTTCCTCCCTGGCCATCCTGCCGCTCGCGGGACGGATGAGCCATGCCACCGAGCAACTCGCAGAGCGCATGGGCGAGGCGGTCGGGGGACTGCTCAATGCGACATTCGGCAATGCGGCTGAACTTATCATCGCACTTGTCGCCTTGCGTGCCGGCCTCCATCAGGTGGTGGAAGCCTCCATCGTCGGTTCCATTGTCGGAAATATGCTGCTGGTGTTTGGCGCCGCGATGCTCGCAGGCGGCATTCGCTATCCCGAGCAAAGCTTCAACCCGCGCGGCGCGCGTTCCCAGGCGACCATGCTCATATTGTCGGCGATCGCGCTGATCCTGCCGGCCAGCTTCGAAGCGGTAGAGGGCACGACAGCGGTGCTGTACCGGCTCAGCGCCTGGATTTCCGTCGCGCTTCTGGTCGTCTATGCGCTGTACCTGGTGTTCTCGCTGGTCACTCACCCTGCGCTGTTCCGCAGTGCATACGAAGCAGAGCCCGTTGCCCTGGAAGGCGTGGAGAACCAGCCCTCCTCATCCGTAGCGCGGGCGATAGCAATACTGGCAGCAGCCACCGTAGGGACGGCGTGGATGAGCGAGATCATGGTGGGTGCGCTCGGCCCCATGATGCGCGACTACGCCCTCAGCGACATATTCGTCGGTGCCTTTGTGGTGGCGATCCTCGGAAATGCAGCCGAGCATGCATCGGCCATTAGCGCAGCCATGAGAAATCGCATGGACCTGTCGTTTTCCATTGCGGTCGGCTCGAGCGTCCAGGTGGCACTTTTTGTCGCGCCAGTGCTGGTACTGACGAGCCATTTTCTCGGTCCGGCCCCGATGGACCTGGCCTTTCGTCCCGCCCTGGTCCTGATGGTGGTCCTGTCCGTGCTGGTCACGGCGCAAATGGCGAGCGACGGACACGCCGACTGGTTCAAGGGCACGCAGCTCCTGGTCGTCTATTTTGCCCTCGCCCTCACGTTCTTCTTCCTGCCGCGCTAGCTCGCGAAGCAACCTTACCTGCTTCGCGAGAGTCCTGCCGTGCCCTGCAAGCCTCGAGAGCTGCCGCGGCCTGCTTCAGCGCCCATTCGACGGTCATAGCTGCGCGAAATACGGTCAAGCAGACCGGGATCTCGCGG
This sequence comes from Cupriavidus sp. PB-02, assembly GCF_058252315.1. Lineage (NCBI taxonomy): Bacteria > Pseudomonadati > Pseudomonadota > Betaproteobacteria > Burkholderiales > Burkholderiaceae > Cupriavidus > Cupriavidus sp. PB-02. The sequence goes on along the minus strand of NZ_JBXPSX010000003.1, from coordinate 743,936 downwards.
GCTGGCGGCATTGAATTCCACCCGCACGCTGCCGTCGGCCTGCTGGCGGACACTGGCCGTGACGGCATCGCCGTCTTTCGTGCCAACGACCGTGCCGGCGCCGGGTTCCTGGGTGGTGATCGCCAGGCCCTGGTCCCGCATGGCATCCGCAGCCGCGTAGAACGAGCGGTCGAAGGCCGGATATCCATAGTAGGTGCAGCCCGCCAGCGCAACCATGGCAGCGAAGCCAAGGGCATTGCGAACGCGCATCATGGTGACACCCTCCTCCGGTCAAAGCCGGCGGCAAAGGACGAGCCGGCCGTACGATCATCGCGATGCTTCAAAGGACTGCCGTCGGCGACATTGGCATTAGGGCACGCCCGTTACCGCCGCCGCGGCGCAGCATGCCGCGGCGGATAGAGTTTCTGGAACTGTGCCGTCGTGATCCCCATTGCGCCCCTGTCATCGATGATCGTCATCTCGCGCCACGCGCTCGGCGCGCCTTCGAGTCCGGGGAATTCCCTCAACTGCCAGATGCGACCCGTCTGCGTGTCGAGCAAGAAGGGGCCTGCGCGGACCTGGGGATGACTCACGATCTGATAGCGGCCAGGTCCAGCCTGCTGCGGCATGTCATCGGCTCGCTGGGGCGGCGGTATGGCAACCGCTTCACTGCCAGCGGCGACGGGTGCTTTACCGCTTGCCGGGGCTGGCGGCTGCTCGGGGTTGCCGCATGCCCCGACTAAAGCCATCGACAAGCACAACAAATAAGGTGCAATGTAGTGCATGGTTGGCTCCGTGATCTCGCCCATCGCATCCATTGGAAACCCGCTTGGCCGTCGTTCGGGGAACCCACAAGACGCTAAGACATCGCTGCGCACGGCAGCGCGCTCGCATGGCGCGACGCCTCGCAAACCGGACGTTCGATGCTGGACCTATGCCATCAGGAGCGCCTCGTATTCTTCCCGGAACTGATGGAGGGAACTGTCCACCACCGTCACGGCGCCATCGATCAGGCCGCAGCGACCGCTACCGGGAAGGATGCGGCACAGGTTTTCCAACGATTCCAGGTCCGCGCGCACGCCGCGGCCCGTATCGATCCGATTGAGCAGGCGCATCAGTTGGAAGGTTCCGCCCTTGCACGGCGGGCACTGACCGCACGAACCCTGGGCGAAGAAGCTCACGTACTCGGCGACCTTGCGGACGATGCTGGTCCCTTCCGAGACTACGATCATCGCACCGGTCCCGAGCCGCGAACGCCGTTGCCGTACGGAATCGAAATCCAGCGCCACGTCGAGATCGCGCTTGGTCAGTAAGGTATTGGAGGGCCCGCCGGTAAAGACGGCCTTGAATTCCTTGCCCTGGAGCATGCCGCCGCCATGCCCGAACACAAGCGTCTCCAGGCTCGTACCCATCGGCAGCTCATACAGGCCAGGCCGCAAGACATCGCCCGAGAGCGAATACAGCTTGGTTCCCGCGGCATGGCCGATGCCGAGGCCGCGATACCACTGGGCACCGTTGCGCAAGATGCCTGGTACGTGAGCCAGCGTCTCGGTATTGTTGACGACGGTCGGTGCACCATGCACGCCGTGTTCGGCGGGAAAAGGCGGCTTGCGGCGCGGAAACGGAAACCCGCCCTCGACGCTCGCGATGACCGCGGTTTCCTCGCCGCCGATATACAAGCCTGAGCTGGGTAGTACGCGAAGCGATACCGGTCCGCCGACCAGCCCGGCCAGCTCGGCGAATTGCGGGTGTGCCTGCCATTGCTGCACCGCCTCGCGCGTCCTCGCCAGCGACAGCGGCTGATGGGGATTGACGTACAGCACCACATGGTTGGCGCAGGTGGCGGCCGCGGCGATCAGCGCGCCCTCGATCACCTGGTGCGGCGTGTGCTCAAGCAGGAAGCGGTCCTTGAACGTCCCCGGCTCGTCTTCGTTGCCATTGCAGATGATGTACTTGTCGCCAGCCGCTGCGGCGGCCACCGGTGCCCATTTGCGATGCGTCGCGAAGCCGGCGCCACCCATCCCGCGCAGGTCCGCCTGCTCGATTTCGGCAATGACCGCGGTCGGCTCACGCAGCGCCCGTGCCAGCCCCTCGCCGCCGCCGCGGGCCAGCCAGGCATCCAGGTCGGCGCCGACCCGGATGTCCTCGTTGAGCAGAACCTGATTGAGCTGTTCCATCAGCGCGCTCCGTGCCCCGCTTACCGGGTGCCGCCGACCGCCCGGCCCCACGCGCCGGTGCGCAACCCTGCGTCGACGCGCAGATCGAAATTCGCGTAGCCAGGGAAGAGCTGCGGTGCCTTGACATGCAGGGGCAGCCCGGCAAGCGTCAATTCCCGCTGCCAGGCGTGCACGTGGCCGATTCCGGCGCGCGCGGCCATGACGCTGCGCCCGGCTTGCGCCGCGCTGGCGCCGGCGCGCCGGCCCATGCTCAGGATATCGAGCAGCGCGTTACCCATCAGCCGGTTGCGCCCATGAATGCCGCCCGTGACCTCGCCAACGCAGTACAGCCCTGGCACGCTGGTCGCACCCTCCTTGTCGATGGTCACGCCGCCGTTCTGGTAGTGCAAGGTCGGGTAGACAAGGAACGGCTCCTGGGACGGATCCTGGCCGCACTTGTGGGCGAGATGGCGCAGCGTCACGAGCCGCTTGGCCAGGATGCCGGGGTTCTCCATTTCCAGCGTCGGCGTGTCGAGGAAGACACCGACCTGGCCACCCCGCTCGATGCCGCGCCCCTGCGCACATTCGCGCAGGATTGCCGAGGCCACGATGTCCCGAGGCTTGAGTTCATCGACAAAACGCTCGCCCTCGCCGTTGATCAGCTTCGCGCCGGCCGAGCGGGCAGCTTCCGAGATCAGGCCGCCCGCCAGATGCGGCGGGTAGGCGATGCCGGTGGGATGGTACTGGAACGAGTCCAGCTCGCGCAGGCGCGCCCCGATCCGATAGGCCAGCACCAGGCCATCTGCAGTAGCCCCGTAATGGTTGGATGTCGGGAAGGCATTCAGGTGCAGGCGCCCCGCTCCGCCGGTGGCGAGAACCACGGCGCGCGCGCGTACCAGCACGAAGGTGCGCCATTCGAGGTTGTAGATCACCGCCCCAGCGCATTGGCCACGCTCGTCGGACAGCAGCTCGACTGCGGGGCAGCGGTTCCACACCGCGATGCCGGGTTCCAAGTCCACCGCCTCGCGCAACACGCGCATCATTTCCAGGCCAGTGTAGTCCCGATAGGAGAGAATGCGCGCGGCCGATGCTCCCCCTGGCTTCTTGCGCAGAAGATTGCCGCCGAGGGGCCGGTCTTCCTCCTGGTCGAACATCATGCCCAGCCGGATCAGCCAGCGGATCACGTCGGGTCCATCCATCACCATCTGCGCGACCAACTCGGGCTCGCCGCAGAAGTGCCCGGCGCGCAAGGTGTCCTCAAAGTGCAATTGGGGACTGTCGTCCTCGCCAATGGCCGCCTGGATCCCGCCTTCGGCCATCACGGTGTTGCTGTCACCGAGGCGCAGCTTGGTGGCGAGAATCACCTGCGCGCCTTGCCTGGCCGCGGTCAGCGCCGCCGCGCAGCCACCACCGCCCCCGCCGATGATCAGCACATCGGTGGAGACGAGTTGCGCCCCGGCAATGTCGACGTCGTCGATCAGCGCGTTGGCTTGCAGATAGCGGGCGAGATCCGGCTGACAAGGCTCGCCGCGGTTGACGCCGACGGTCAGCGCCACGCGCGCATTGGGCCCGTGGTCGGGGTGATAGGCCTTGAGCAGTTCTTCGGCGGAGATGTCATCGCCGCGCACCGCCGGCGCCACGCCGGGACGGTAGCGCTTTCGCGCGTCTTCGTAGGGGATACCAGCCGGCATGATTGTTCGTCCCGTCAGCGCGGCGGCCGCGCGCCGGGTGCGTCGAAGTCGATCTTCATCGCGCCGCTCTCGATCTGCTGCAGGCGCAGCATGAGATTGGCCGGCCGCAGCGTCTGCGCCGCGATCATCCGCCGCACGAACAGGCCGAGATGGTTGGGCCGGATATGCTCGGGGCAGGCCAGCGTGCAGAGGTTGCACATGACGCATTCGTCGAACACCTGGCCCGAGGCTGTCAGCTTGCCCTCCACCGCGAACTTCACGCCCTCCTGAACATCAAGTCCCTTCGGACAGGCCCGATCGCATCCGCTACAGTGACGGCAATGGGCGGCCTCCGGGAATACTTCAGCGATCGCCCCCAAGGCGTCCCAGCTGTCGCCGATCTCCTCGATGCGATAGACGTGCCGCTCCGACGCCGTGAAGTAATCCAGGAACGCCACCTGCATGCCTTCTTCGACCAGCGTTTCGCAGGCGAGCGCGGTCTTGACATCCTGCTCGCCGCTGCGCCGCACCATGACGCGGCATGAACCGCATACCCCCTGGCCCATGCAGCCAACGCCTTCGACAAGCGTTTCCCCCGCGTGCAGGAAGGCCTGCAGGATGGAGCAGTTTGCCGGTGCTTCGACCGTGCGTCCTTCGATACTCAAGCCTACCAGTCCCATCGCGTCGCCTCTTTCGCCCGGCGTCGTCAGCGCCACACTGGCGTTTCCACAGAAAAGGTCATATAAACCTTAGCACAGGGGAGGTCATTGCAAAGGGGGCGTCGCATGCAGGCTTACTGGAGACCTCTCGCGCCGCTGCTTGCGGTGATCGCGATCGCCCTCATTCCCGCCCCCGAGGGCCTGGCACAGCACACTTGGTATTACTTCGCGATCTTTGTCGGCGTGATTGTCGGGCTCATGCTTGAGCCCATTCCGGGCGCGGCGATCGGCCTGATCGCCGTGACGCTGGTGACCGTGTTCTGCGAATTGGTGTTCTACAGCCCCGAGCAGCTCGCGAAACCGGGCTTCAACCCGGCGAACGCGGCCCTCGCCTGGGCGCTTTCCGGGTTCGCCAACAGCACGGTGTGGCTGATCTTTGGCGCCTTCATGTTCGCCCTCGGATATGAGAAGACGGGCCTGGGCAGGCGCATCGCACTGTTGCTCGTCCGCGCGATCGGGCGCAGGACGCTCACGCTGGGCTATGCGGTGATGATGGCCGATGCATTGCTGGCGCCGTTCACCCCCTCCAATACGGCGCGCAGCGGCGGCACGATCTTTCCCGTCATCCGCAATCTGCCGCCGCTCTATGATTCGAAGCCAAACGATCCGTCGGCGCGGCGGATCGGCTCGTACATCATGTGGACCGCCATAGCCACCACCTGCGTGACGAGTTCGATGTTCCTCACCGCACTGGCGCCCAACCTCCTCGCCGCCGAGCTGATCAGGACGACGGTCCAGGTCGACTTGAGCTGGATGCAGTGGTTCATGGCCTTCGCGCCGGTAGGGATCCTGCTGTTGCTAGCCGTACCGCTCCTCGCTTACTTGCTGTATCCGCCGGAAGTGAAGCAAGGCAGCGAGGTGCCGGCCTGGGCGGCGCAGGAACTCCAGAAGATGGGCCCGCCAACCCGGCACGAACTGCTGCTCGCGGTCCTGGTGCTGATTGCGCTGGCGCTGTGGATATTCGGGGACAAGCACGTCAATGCGACTACTGCGGCTTTGATGGTCATTGCCCTCATGCTGGTGACCGGTGTCGTGACCTGGGACGACATGCTCGCCAACAAGCAGGCCTGGAACACCCTGGCCTGGTTTGCGACGCTGATCGCGCTGGCGGACGGCCTGAGCCGGACCGGCTTCGTCAAATGGTTTGCCGACACCATGGCAAGCCATATGAGCGGCCATTCGCCGATGACGGCGGCGGTGACGCTGGTGCTGGTCTTCTATTTCACGCACTACCTGTTCGCCAGCGTCACCGCCCATACGACGGCGATGCTTCCGGTCATGCTTAGCGTCGGCTCGACCATCCCCGGCATGCCGATGGAATCCTTTGCGCTGATGCTGGCCCTGACGCTGGGCCTCATGGGCATCCTGACACCCTACGGCACCGGTCCGAGCCCGGTCTATTTCGGCAGCGGCCATCTCCCTGCCAGCGACTACTGGAGGCTTGGCGCCATTTTTGGCGTGATCTACATCGCCGTGTTCCTGGCGATCGGCGTGCCGCTCCTGCTTTGAAACGGAGCTTCGACCATGTTGCACTACACGATCCCCTCTTCCCGGAACCGGGCGATTGCGCGACCTCGAGGTGTTTCCTCGGGCGCGGCCGCTGCGGTGGCCTGCCTTTGCCTGTTCGCGCTAACCCCGGCGCTTGCCTTGGCGCGGCAGGTCTTCGACTCGCCCGATGCGGCGATGGCGGCCTTTGGGCAGGCGGTGCGCAATGACGACGAAGCGGCCATGCGCCGCATGCTGGGCGCCAATTTCCGCGACATCATTCCGTCAGCCGGTGCCGAAGTGCGGAACCGGTTCAACGGTGCCTGGGCGCAGTCGCACCGCTTGCAGCAGACGGACAAGCACGCCTTCATCGCTGTCGGCGACGATGGCTGGACCCTGCCGGTGCCGCTGGTCAAATCGGCGAGCGGCTGGCAATTCGACACGCGGGCGGGCGTCGAGGAAATGCGCGTGCGCCGCATCGGCCGCAACGAGCTTGCCGTGATCCAGACCATGCAGGCCATCTGCGATGCGCAAACCGAGTATGCCCAGACGATGCACGATGGCGAGAAGCGACTGGTCTACGCAAACAGGCTGTCCAGTTCCCCGGGCAAGCACGACGGGCTCTATTGGCCGACCGCCTCGAATGACTCACCGAGCCCGCTGGGCCCGGCTTTCCGTGACGCCGGCACGCGCAATGCAAGCAAGGACGGTTACCACGGCTACCACTACAAGCTGCTGACCGCGCAAGGGCCGCATGGCGACGGCGGTGCGCTGAACTATGTCGTCGACGGCAAGCTGTTCGGCGGCTTTGCGGTCATGGCCTGGCCGGTGCGGTACGGCGAAACCGGCGTGATGAGCTTCATCGTCAGCCACAAAGGGCAAGTGTATGAACGCGACCTTGGACCCAACAGCGCGGCCAAGGCAGCGGCAACGAAGTCATTTGACCCGGCGCCCGGCTGGCGGAGGGTATCGCCATGAGGCATCGCATTCTGACCATGGCTTGCTGCAGCGTGCTGGCGCTGGGCGGATGCCAGAGCGCCAGCCCACCAGCTGTGAAGCCGGCATCCGAGCTGCCTGGCGGCGGCACGACACAGGCCCAGAGCGAACCCGCTCCCTACAAGGCGGAAGAAATCGAGGCGCTGGTCGCCCCGATCGCGCTCTATCCCGATCCGCTGCTGTCTCAGGTGCTGATGGCTTCCACCTATCCGCTGGAGGTCGCCCTCGCCGCGCGCTGGCTCAAGGGACACCCGGACCTGAAGGGCGACGCCGCAGTCAAGGCGGTGCAGAACGAGTCCTGGGACGTCAGCGTGAAATCGCTGGTGGCCTTTCCGCAGATACTTGGGCCAATGGGTGACAAGCTCGACTGGACCCAGAAGCTGGGAGACGCCTTCCTGGCGCAGCAGAAGGATGTGCTGGCTGCCGTGCAACGCCTGCGCGTGCGCGCCCAGCAAGCCGGTCACCTCAAGTCAGGCGCACAGCAGACCGTGATCGTGGAACCCGCGACGGCCACCGAAGCCACGCAGCAAACGATCGTGCGCATCGAACCGGCGAATCCCGAGGTGATCTACGTTCCGGTGTATGACCCCGCCATTGTCTACGGCGGCTGGGGCTATGCCGGATATCCATACTACTACTGGCCGCCCTACGGGCCTTACTATCCCGGCGACGCCTTCCTCGGCGGCATCGCATGGGGCATCGGCCTGGCTGCGGCGATCGCCGTCTTCGGCGACTGCGACTGGAACAACGGCGGCGTCCATGTGGAGCACCACAAGGCCCGCAATATCGACCGCAACTTTGACGCCAGCAAGCTGGAAAAAGGCCGATGGCAGCATGATGCGCGGCACCGGCAGGGTGTTGCCTATCGGGACAACGCCACGCGCGAGAAATTCGGCAGGAGCACGGCCGATGCGTCGGGCCGCGCCGGATTCCGCGGGCGCCATGCAACCGGCGGCCGGGACAATGGCTTCCAGGGCGTGGGCCGTGGCGGCAGCGCCGTGCAGCGCGACGTCAGTCGCGGCAACCAGAGCCTGCATTCAGGGTCCGGCCGGGCCGGCGGCTTTGGCGGTGGCGCACGCGCGGGCGGCTTTGGTGGCGGACGAGGTGGCGGTGGACGACGTTAGGGAACCAATGCCCGTTTGGAGTGGTGTAGGTCGCGTTCCAGTGGTCGGTGGGTGGGCGGTCCTGTTTGAATTCTGGGGACACTGCCCCTCTATGCCGGTGATTACGAGAACGCGCAGGACGCGGACATCATCGTGATCCCCGTCAGCGTCGGTGTGAAGTCTGGGCAGACTCTGCAAGGGTGCCATCCACTGTGGGATCGCCAGTGCATCGCGCGAAATTTCCAGGCCATCGTCCACAACACCGACCTCATTCTCACAGTCTGCATCGTGATGCTGAAGTCGAAGGCAGAGATATGTCTGTCGCTGCCGATGGTGGTCAATTGCGGCGGAGCGCAGCCACGGGTTTATCGAGAATTCCACCAACTCTTCTGAGAAGGATCGCAAAATGCTCACAAGACTGAAAGCGGCGTTCCTCTACTTCAACAGCGTGGTCCCGTTTCGACTCGGCCCCGCCCTGATCACGACGGCCGTGCTGGTCACCCTGCTGCTGCTGCCTGTGCCAGAGGGGCTCACGCCCAAGGCTTGGGGCCTGGTTGCCATCTTTCTGACAACAATCGTTGCGATCATCCTGAAGGTCATGCCGATCGGGGTGATGGCAATGATGGCGATCGTGGTCCTCTCGCTGTCGCAGGTGACCTCGACCTCGTCCAAGGGGGCGATCGCCGATGCGCTGACCGCCTTCGACAGTCCGCTAATCTGGTTGATCGTGGTGGCCATCCTGATCTCCCGCGGCGTGAAGAAGACCGGCTTGGGCACCCGTATCGGCCTGATGTTCATCTCCCTGATGGGGAAACGAACGATAGGCATCGGCTATGGTCTGGTCACCTGTGAACTGGTGCTGGCGCCCTTCACACCGAGCAATACCGCGCGCGGTGGCGGCATCGTGCATCCGATCATGAAGTCGATCGCCAACGCATTCGACTCGGACCCGGCCAAGGGCACTGAGGGCAAGGTCGGCACCTACCTGGCGTTGGTCAACTATCACGCCAACCCTCTCTCCTCGGCGATGTTCGTGACCGCCACCGCCCCGAACCCGCTGGTGGTGGACTACATCGCCAAGGCGACCAATCAGAATCTGCATCTGAGCTGGACGGACTGGGCGCTTTGCATGTTGGTGCCCGGCCTGCTATGCATGCTGCTGATGCCGCTCGTGATCTATGTGTTGTCGCCGCCGCAGCTCAAGGCCACACCCAATGCGGTGGAATATGCGCACGCCGAAATGGCGAAGATGGGTCCTGTGTCGCCAAAGGAAATGGTCATGATTTTCACCTTTGCGCTGCTGCTGCTACTGTGGGCCAACGTTCCGGCGATGGTGTTCGGTCCGTCGCTAACGCTGGACCCGACGGTGGTCGCCTTGGTCGGCCTGTTCGTGCTGATCATTACTGGCACCATCGACTGGGACGACGTGCTGTCCGAAAAAAGCGCCTGGGACACGCTGATATGGTTCGGTGCGCTGATCATGCTGGCTGAGCAACTGAACAAGCAAGGTGTGATCGGGTGGTTCTCGAAGGGCATGAGCGACGCGATCGTGGCCAGCGGCATTGGCTGGGGCGGCACGGCCGCGATCCTCGTGGCGGTCTTCGTTTTCTCGCACTACCTGTTCGCCAGCACGACGGCGCACATCAGTGCGATGATGCTCGCCTTCCTGACGGTCGGAGTCCATCTGATACCGCCAGCGTATGTGGTGCCGTTCATGCTGCTGATGGCGGCCGGCTCGGCGATCATGATGACGCTGACCCACTATGCGACGGGCACCTCGCCGATCATCTTCGGCAGCGGCTATGTCACGATGGGAACCTGGTGGCGCGTCGGTTTCGTGATGTGCGTGGTGGAGTTGCTGATTTTTGCCGTGGTCGGGAGCGTCTGGTGGAAGGTGCTTGGCTTCTGGTGAGCGCGCAGCTTTGACGGATCTGGTCCTCGAGAAGACCATCACGCAACTTGGCAAATTGCTCGTCGCAAATTCCACGTTTTATGTCTCACTCAATGTAAGCAGCGAGGACGATGGCACGGCCTCATTGGTCTCGGCCCCCCCTGAGAAGAAGGAACCCCTTCCTGCGCTACGCACCACATTTTCTGCAAGTGCGCCCGAGAGCTCCACCTCGGAGCACTCGGGGATGCGAAGACGTAGGTGAGGGTTGGCCGCTCGACGAAGCCAGACGGGCGATCTTGGCTGTCCTCCCAGCTAACCTCGGCGTTGCAATAGCAAACGGCCGACGGCTAAGGTGGTGGCGAAGGTGAGTCCTGGACAACCTAGCGCTACCCCGCCTGTCGGTGGAACTTGAATAGCTGGCTGGATCATGCGCGACGTCCGTTCAATGCGCCGATGACACGCGCAGTTGGCGCCGGAACGTATTCCACCACCGCGCCCGCGACCGCATTTGTGATTGCAGCCACCGCGCCGCCGAGTCCCGACTCTACTGCGTCTTTTATTCCGAGCGGGTGAAACGGTTGGGCGTGATCCTACGGCCACCCATCTGGTCGCGTTGATTGCCTGCCACCCTTGCCTATACGGGCAGTTGCCTTCTCATCACCCGCGCGCCTCCCGCGCAGTCAGCATGACCTGCGGGACGCAGGCGCAACGCGCGCCCGCCCCTTCGTGACTACACGGCACTCAGCCAATGCGGATACCAAGGCGCACTTATCGCCACATGGCATCAAATGCAAAGTCTGCGGCAGTCCATGCAAAGTTGGGGCTTGCCGCAACACCTACTCTGGTAATGAGTCGGATCTCCTCATCGGCCAGGTGGAGCGGCTTGTAGCCCTTGAGTTTGTAATTTACCTAAACGAAGTCTTAATCATGTTTGGATTGTTCAAGAAGCAGCCTGCGATCATCTACGATTTGCCCTTTGGCGAAAAGAACGAAGGGGAAATCCGAAAACTTGCAGAAAATTTGTCCAACCAAATCCGGGTCATTGTGCATGAAGATGTTTCTGGCTCAAATTGCAAGAATGATGGACGGGCATCTCTCCTGATCGAAGAAGCGGCATTCGATATTAGCAGCAACATGTTCGATCGCATCAAGATTTGGGAAGGTGTAGAGAACGTTGACATGGTCGCATACCGCAACCTTATCGCGGCATTCCAAAACCCGAGGCGGCGCAACGGCCTCATCGCATCGATGATCTAAGCAACTCCAGCTCTTTGCAAGCGGCAAAGTGTCCGACCTTGCCAACCTGGTTGTAATAGACCCGGTTGGGATATGCCCGCGCCAGCCAAGCCTTCGGTGGCCAGTAAACCTCGCCTGGAAAGACGGTCAATGCCGCCGGAACGGTAACGCGGCTGGTCTTTGCTGGTGCCACGCTGGTCTCCCTGTAGATCCGGGCGCTGGACTCGTCGGTGTTCGTCAGCCATTAGAGCGAGACGTTGTCGAGGATCGGGTCACGACCCAGTGTCCGGCGTGTAGAGACCCAGTCGGCCAACTTGCTGAGATGCGCGGCAAGGCCTCGTTATCGTGACTTATCGCTGCATCCCGCAATGCCAGCGCGTCACGTCCCATCCCTGCCCGGCGCGCTGCGGCAAACCGTGATTCGCCAGGGATGGCGGAGGCGCAACGGCCGTAGCCAGTTGCGGTCAAAGCCGCGACTGAATATGGGCGACCCAACTCACAACATAAGCGGCCATCCAGGCTTCGTGTGACAAAGCAACATGACTGGATTGCACCGCCCTGCTTATCAATTGCTTATCAGCTATTCAGGTCCTTGCCGGTCGAGTCTGAGAGCGGAACCAGTAGTTGGCTGGACTGCATCCCGGACACCGCGCGTGAGGATCGAGGCTCTAAACGCTTCCGGACTCAAAGGCCAGGGTCCTCTTCCTTAAAGGGTCGGGAAGATTGGTCCGACGCACCGATCTTGGTTGACCGAAGTCATACAAGAACCGGGCGTTCGCCTCGAAGCAATCGGATGTCGCATAGGGGTCGGCTAGAGACGACGAGCATGACCGTCCGCGGGGTCCCTCGTCACAGCCCAATAATTTCGTGATCATGAAATTATTGATTGGGCACTGCTTCGAACTGTCGCCGGCCAGGCGTGCAGCCTAGATCTCCGGGCCTCTGTGAAGCGCTCTGCGAGAGTCTTCTCAAGGGTTTATACTTACCCTCGTCTCCTCTCTTTCTCTGAAAGGGATTCATGCCCGCCCGAGCAGCGGGCATTCTTTTGCCTGTGCTCCCGATCGACTAGTACCACTGCACAGAGGTTATGACGGTTTGTCAGAGGTCGGTACTGGGTAGGCTTTGGCCAATTTCTCCCGTGCCGTTTCGGTAGAGAACATCCAGTTGATGCGAGCGCCGCTGACGTTTCGCAGTTGCTCCCAAGCCGCGACCTCGGTGATCAGCCGATCGCGGCAGTCGATGCGGCGATCCAGGCACTGGCTTCGCAGCACGCCGATTTCGATCTCGACCATGTTGAGCCAACTGGCGTGCTTGGGGGTGTAGTGGAATTCGATCCGCTGCAGGATGCGGCGTGCCTCTGCTGGTGGCAGGGCTTGGTAGAGCGCAGCCGGCGTGTGGGTCGACAGATTGTCCAGCACGACCCGGATGCGCGGTGCCTGGGGGTAGTGGATATCGACCAGGTCGCGCATGCACTGGGCGAAGTCATCTGCCGTTCTCCGTTCAGTGACTTTGACCTTGCGCCAGCTACGGTGCGCATCGAGGAAGACGAACAGATTAGCGGTGCCGTTGCGCTTGTATTCGCAGTCGTAGCGCAAAGGTTTACCCGGCTCGGCCGGAATCGGTTGGCGTACCTCGCCGATGAGCTGGGTCGGGCTTTCATCGAAGCACACCACCGGGTGTTGCGGGTCCGGGGTTTCGGCATACAGGTCGAGCACGTCTTCCATGCGTGCAACGTACTCCGCGTCGATCTTGGGAATGCACCACATGTCCTTGCGCCAGGGCTTCAGATCGTTCTCGGCCAGGCGCCGGCGTACCGTCTCGCGCGATAGCTCTTCGTGCTCGGTCAGTTTGACGAGCGTGTCGGCGAGCAATTCCAGCGTCCAGCGCGCACGTCCCGGTGGCGGGTTGGTGCAGGCGGTGGCAATCAGCAGGGCCTCTTCCTTGCCGCTGAGCTTGCGCTGCGCCCCGGGTCGAGGCTGTTCGTTCAGCGCCGCTTCCAGACCCATCTCCACGAAGCGGCGCTTGGTGCGGTACACCGTGGATTCGCCAACCGCCACGGTGGCTGCAATGCTCGCGTCATCCTGGCCTGCATGCGCTGCAAGGAGGATTTGCGCTCGCTTGAGCTTGCGTGCCGCATGCTTGCCGCCGCTTAGCATGGCAGCAAGCGCCTCACGCTCGGATTGGTCGAGCTCGACTCGATAGCGTAAATTCATTCGGATGGCCTCCTTCTGGGGGGCCTCCTTCGACTGCGGGGGTTCCGAATGAATCAGAAATCGCTTCCATTGTCTGGCGAGCGCTCAGCCTGTCCGAGCTTCACCGACAAGCAAGGTCAGTATCTCGCCTTCATATGGGCCTACAGCTTGATAAACGGCCGCTCTCCGGCCGAGCGCGACATGCAGCGCTTCTTCGCCGTCACGGCTCCTTCCGTCCATCAAATGGTGCTCAACCTCGAACGCAATGGATTGATCCGCCGCCAAGCAGGCATCGCTCGCGCAGCGGTACTAGTCAGACGTTCTCGGAAAGTCAGGACTCTCTACATCGAGCGCGTGGCCGCTCGTCAGCCTCCGCAGTCGACCTGTCCCTATTCTGTAGACGTTCGTGCATCGTCTCGCAGCGTATCAACATCATTGTCGCCGGCGCCTCGTCTGCGCCGGCGTCGGCAGCCTCCGCGGCGCTGCGCAGATATACTTGCCGGGAGACGATGGCGGCGATCACGATGAAGGCGCCGACGCCGAAGGCCCGGGCCAAAGTCGGAAGGTATCGTGCCATGGAAATCCTACCGGATAGCAGGGGGGGTAGCGAGACTACACGAAGCTGCCACGAGTCGGGGGGCTACGCCATTGCACGATTGACACCGCCTCCGTTTCGCCGTGGTGAGGCCGGGGCCTTCAGTAACACCGCACTGGGCCGGATGAGCATGCCAAAGACGATCGCGCCCCTACCGCGCGGCCAATACTGGGCCACACCCCACGCCCCCTCTCCGCTGGAGGGTCCGAACGGCCATGACGAAGTCTTTCCTGGCGCCCACTGCGTCAGCGACGGCAAATGGGTCACGTTCTATAAGGCAAGCGAAGAAGTTTGGGCGTGCAACGCCGTATATGCCGGCGCGCATTTCGATTGTGCTTCGCGTTCCAGCGCCTCTTGTCGAGGCCGTCCACCAGCGCCTGACAAGCCAGGGCTTCGAGCCGGTCGGCAGTACGCCAGAGGCATTCGCCAGCCTGATCGAGGCCGAACAGAAGAAATGGCCCGCTGTCGTCAGGCGCGCGGGACTCCGGCCCGAGTAGGAGCACTGGCTTGCATCGCAAGCCAGCGCGACTTATAGGGCCCGGTTCATTGCACCTTACGGCAGCCGCAGGCTCCCCTAAATTTTAGCGATCGTCAGAATCGCATCAGCACCAGCATGCCGTAGAACAACCCAGCGAGGAAAAGCGTCTCCAGAACCATCAGCGCCACCGGCTTCCAGCCTACGGACAGGATATCCTTGAGGTGAGTCTTCATGCCGATAGCCACCATCGCCATGACCAGACACCACTGCGAAGCGAACTGCCCCGCCTTGACCAGTTCCAAGGGCAACCAGCCGGTGCTGTTGATCGCCACCAGCACCGCAAACGCCACGGCAAACCACGGCAGCAGCGGCGGGCGCGGCCCCTGTCCAGCTTCCCCTTGTGCCCGCTGATGACGCTGCGACAACCATGCAGCCAGCGCGATCACCGGCAGCAGCATGGCCACCCGCATCAGCTTGATCAGCGTCGCCGCATCCCCCGCTTCGTGCGAAATGCTGTAGCCAGCCCCCACTACCTGGGCCACGTCATGGATGGTCCCGCCGATAAAGGCTCCGGCCTGTGATGAAGGCAGCGCCAGCAGCTGCGTGAGCATCGGGTATAGCACCATCGCCACCGTGGATAGCGTGCTGACGGAGATCACCGTGAACAGCGTCGCGCGCTCCTTTAGCGGATGCTGTGGCATGGCCGCGGACAGGGCCAGCGCCGCGGAAGCCCCGCAGATGGCCACGGCGCCCCCGGTGAGCAAGCCGAAGAACGTCTGGAACCCCATCATCCGAGCCAGCACGATGCCGCACAGGATGGTCAGCGCGACCGCCAGCACGACCATGGCAACGGAGTGCCAGCCCAGCGCCGCCACCTGCGAGGCCGTAATGCGTAATCCCAGCAAGGCGACACCCAGGCGAAGCACCTGCTTGGCGCTGAAGTCGATGCCGGCAGCACTGGAGGATTCCCGTGACAGAAAGTTCAGCGCCATTCCCAACAGCAAGGCGAACAGCATCACCGGTGCCTGGTAATGCGCGGCGAGCGACATCGCGGCAACTGTCACGATCGCGCTGATGACCAAACCGGGCAGATATGCCCGGAAGGTACTTAACAAGCTCGGGTTGAGGAAGCTTACCGACATCCATGTCTCTCCAATGCATCGATGAAGGTCGCCAGCCATCTCGATATCAGGCCCGCCATCCTGGCCAATCGGGAAACGCAGGCGGGCACACTATGCAATTTCCCATCCCGGAAGGATGCAACATGGAACACAGTGCCCGCCATGCAAAGGATGCCAACGACTTTGCATTACATGCCAAGTCGAATATGAACCCTCTCTGAAGCAAGTCGCTTTGCTGCATTGTGCGGAGCTACCACCACCCAGCACGCGGAAGTGGCGCCAACGCCGTAGCGCCACGGGGAGCCTGGCCAGTCCGGATTGGCTAACTACCTGGGCATGTCGCTGGCATCTTGAACGTCAGCGTCAGCTTGCTTCCCTTGGTGACGGATATGGTCTGTCCGTAGCTGACAGTGGGCATGAATTGAATGTCGGGTGCCACAGCTACCGGCGGATTCTTTGCGCCATCGATGGTCAGGTCGAGCTCCACATTGACCGAGTCAAAGGACCCCTGTCCTCTTGCCTCCGCGTCCTTCTTGAATGCGCACAGTCCGGCGGAGACTTGCTGCAAGGCGGTGGGGATATCAACTGGCTTGCCAGGCGGGATCGGTGCTGTATTACACCCGGCAAGCATTAGCGCAGCGAATGCAAAAAGGAAGGAGAATTGGGTGCGCATTAGAAGTCCCCAAGGGTCTAGTGGGTGAATCAGCCTGCATTAGCCTCAACGTCGCTTCTGTTCGCTTCCGAACTGACATCCGTCCTTACAGCGCAAGGGTTACCACGCGCAGCGTGGCATCGTCGGGACACGGTACGTCGGCAAATCCCAGCCGTCTGGCTAATCGCCGCATCGCGGTATTCGATGACAGAACATTACCTTCCATGCATCGATATCCGCGACGGCGAGCAATGTCGATCAATACGCTCAACAGTCGGCTGGCAAGACCAAGCCCATGCCAGTCATCCACCACCGTCACTGAGTTGTGCCACCAGCGTGATGTACTCAGGAATGAGCACACGTCGCCACACCGGTGGGCTCAAGCCGCGCCGAGCCATTCGGAGTTGCAGGACGGCAATCGCCGGCTGAGGATCGGATGCCATGGGCCCATTCTAGGTGGCTCATTGGCCTCTCAGAAGCGGTAAGGTCGATTGCCCCCGCTTTGGCGCGGACTCCGATCACGCGCTGCGGGTTTACCGCATTGCTGATTTTTGGGCTATACCCGCGGCGCCAGCGCCGCAAAGATCGCGGTGGCCCGCACCAGGCAGCGGTCGCCCGCAACCAGTCGGCACGTCCCGTAACGCAGGCGCGAGCCGAGCTTGTCGAACTCCACCCGTGCTTCCACCCAGTCGCCAAGGCGCGCCGAGTCCAGATAGTCCAGGCTCAGGTTCACTGTGACGGCGGTCGCTGACCGCCCCAATTCCAACAACATCATTGCGCCAATCGCTGTATCTGCGGGAGTCGCCAGCATTCCGCCATGGGGCATACCAAGGGGGTTCAAGTGGCTTTCGTCGATACGCACCGCAAGCGTTCGACGCTCCTCGTGAACGTAGAGCTCGCCAAAGTTTGCCATGTAACCGCCTCGCTTGCGAAAGGCGACAAAGCCTTCCGGCACGCCGGCATGAGTTTCCGGCGTATCAGCGCAAGAAGCTTCGGTCATAGAAATCTCGATTGCAGTCATGGTTTCATCCATAGAAGCGCGAACCGCGCCAGACTACTCGCGGCACCTTGCAACCAGCGAGTGACTTGCCCAGCGCTGCACGGCGCGCCGCTTCGATCAGCCTAGTCAAGACTCAGATTCGAATGGCGGACGATCTGGCCCCACAGTCGCTGCTCGCTGTCGACGAAGACAGCGAACTTTGCCTGCGGCTGCCCTCCCGGGAGGCTTCCCATCTCCCTGATCTTGGCCACGACTTCCGGATCGTGCATGGCCTTGATCAGGCTGTCCTGCAGCTTGGCGACAATGGCCGGCGAGGTCTTGGCCGAGACGAAGAATCCGGCCCAGCCCGTCACCACGAAGTCATTGACGCCTGCTTGCGCCATGGTTGGCACCTCCGGCAGGCTGGCAACGCGTTCGGCGCTGGTAACTGCCAGGGCACGCAGTTTCCCCGCGCGTATCTGCGGCAGCGCTTGCGTGAGGTTGTCGAACATGAAGGTGGTTTCACCGGAGACCAGCGAGGTGGTCGCCGGAACCGAGCCGCGGTAAGGCACATGAATGGCCTTGGTGCCGGTGCGCATCCCAAACATTTCACCGCTCAGGTGCGTGGTTTGCCCGATGCCGGCGGAGGGGAAGCTAAGCTGCCCCGGCCGACTCTTCAGTTCCGCGATCAGGTCCGCGACCGTCCTGATCGAGGACTGCGCGTTGACCACCAGTACATTCGGGAACACGATCAGATCGGTTAGCGGAACAAAATCTGCGGGGCGATAGGGCAGTTGCTTGTAGGCGCTGTAGTTGATAGCGTGGGAACCGGTATTGCCCGCCACCAGGGTGTAGCCGTCTGCCGGCGCCCGAAGCAGTGCCTGCACGCCGATGATGCCGCCGCTTCCGGGGCGGTTGTCGATGATGACAGGCTGGCCCAGCAGGCCAGCGAGCTTCTGTGCCATGAGGCGGGCTGGAATGTCGATAGTGCCCCCCGGCGCGCCCGGAACGATGATGGTGATCGCCCGCTCCGGCCAGGCCGCTGCCGCCGGCGTCGTGACGGCGGCAGTGGCCACCAGCGACAACCCAAGCGCCGCCTTGATCAATAGCTTGAAACGCATAGTTCTTCTCCTCCATGTAGTGGTGTTGTCGCCAGTGGGCCGGCCGGATCATTCCGGCTCTTGCAGCCCCACTGAGCGAATCTGTGTGCGTCCAGCGCGGTCTTTAGCGCGCGGCCATCCGGATGGCACCGTCAAGGCGAATGGTTTCGCCGTTGATCATCGGATTTTCAAGGATGTGCAGCGCCGTCGAAGCAAACTCGTCCGGCTTGCCCAGGCGTGCCGGATGCGGAACGGAAGCGCTGAGCGCGGCTCGTACAGTCTCCGGCAAGCGATCCAGGATGGGGGTATCGAACACGCCCGGCGCGATGGTGCTGACGCGGATCAGGCGCTGGGCCAGGTCGCGCGCGGCCACCAGCGTCATGCCGACCACGCCGGCCTTGGCCGAAGCGTAGGGGATCTGGCCAATCTGACCCTCGTAGGCAGCCACCGAGGCGGTGAGCACGCAGGCACCGCGCTCACCGTCGACGGGCTCGTTCTTTGCCATGCGTGCCGCCGCCAGCCGCAGCGAGTTGAAGGTGCCGATCAGGTTGATCCGTACGATCGATTCGTATTTCTCGATCGATCCCGGTGTGCCGTCCTTCTCGACCAGCCGCACGGTACCGCCCAGTCCCGCGCAGTGGACCAGCGCGCGCAGCGGGCCAAGCGATTCGGCCGTGTCGTAGACGCGGCCCATCTGCTCCGTATCGCAGACGTCCGCCTGCACGAATCGCGCCTTGTCGCCAAGTACCTGCATGGCGGCGGCACCCCGCTCTGCCGACAGGTCGGCGATGACCACGGCGACGCCTCGTTCGAGCAAGCGGCGGGCGGTGGCCAGTCCCAGACCAGAGGCGCCCCCGGTAACCACGGCAGACATGTTTTCAAGCTTCATCTTGGTTCTCCTATCCTTCTTGGTGTAATCCACCCTGGATCGACTTTCGCGATCCGGGTCAACGCCGCGTAACGATTGCGGCGTTGGTCATGCGCCCAGGCGCGTAGCGGACGCCAGCAGCGGCGGCCAGCGGGAAGCGTTTGCGCGTCGATTCAGTACGATTTCGGCAGGCCCAGCACGCGCTCAGCGATAAAGCACATGATCAGCTGCGGGCTGACCGGCGCGATACGCGGGATATACGACTCGCGCAACAATCGCTCGACCCGGTACTCGCGCGAGTAGCCCATGCCGCCCAGCGTCAGGATGGCGGTCTGGCAAGCGTTGTGCCCCGCTTCCGCGGCCAGGTATTTGGCGGTGTTGGCCTCGGCGCCGCAAGGCTCGCCGGCGTCGTACAGCGCGGCAGCCTTGAGCATCATGAGATTGGCCGCCTCGAGCTGCATCCATGCCTGCGCCAGCGGATGCTGCACCCCCTGGTTCATGCCGATCGGACGGCCGAACACGACGCGCTCCTTGGCATATTGCGTGGCGATGGCCAGCGCCGCGCGGCCCAGGCCGACGGCCTCGGATGCGATCAGGATGCGCTCCGGGTTAAGCCCATGCAGGATGTACTCAAAGCCGCGTCCTTCCTCCCCAATGCGGTCTTCCTCGGGAATGAACAGGTCGTCGATGAACAGCATGTTGGTGTCGACGGCGGCGCGGCCCATCTTGTCGATCTCGCGGATCTCAATCTTGCTGCGGTCAATCCTGGTGTAGAACAGCGACAGCCCGTCGGTGGGCTTCTTCACCGATTCCAGCGTCTGCGTGCGCGCCAGCAGCAGCATGCGGTCCGCCACCTGTGCGGTCGAGATCCAGATCTTGCGGCCGCTCACCGAATAGCCGCCCGGCACCTTCCGGGCGAAGGTCTTGAGCTTGGAGGTGTCGAGCCCCGCATCGGGCTCGGTCACGCCGAAACAAGCTTTTTCCTGGCCGGCGATCAGGGGCGGCAGGTAACGGCGCTTCTGTTCGTCGGTAGCGAATACCACCACCGGATTCAGGCCGAACACGTTCATGTGCACTGCCGAGGCGCCGGTCATGCCCGCGCCCGACTGCGAAATGGTCTGCGTCACCAGCGCGGCCTCCAGAATGCCAAGGCCGGCGCCGCCAAACGCTTCCGGCATCGCCACGCCCAGCCAGCCGCCTTCGCACAGCGCCTTGTAGAACTCATGCGGATAGGTGCCGGACTTGTCGAGCCGGTCCCAGTACTCCATGTCGAACTGCGAGCAGACCGCCTGGACTGCCTCCACGATGGACTTCTGCTCTTCGGAAAATTGGAAGTTCATTTCTGATCCTTGCTCAGATTGAGGTTTGAGATCGTGAACGACGCCGTGCCCGCCCCTGGGATTCGATCAGGATGGCTGCACCGCTGGTTCGGGATGTCGATCAAAGGTGTTCCGACCCGGAATCCGAGTCGTTTGCCACAGGCGCTCGTGCCGGAATGGAAAATGGGCCAGTTTCAGGAGCGCCAGAGCCGAGCTTGTGCCGGGTCATCGAGTGCACGCTCTATCTCCACGGTATGCTGCCCGCGCGTTGGAATCGGACCGGGTGCCACAGCTTTTCCATCGAACCGCGGTGCCGGCCTTGCCTGGAGCTCGCCATCCTCCTCAAAGTAAATGCCGCGTGCGACGTTGTGCGGATGTCTGGCTGCCTCATCCGGACTGAGCACGGGGGCGAAGCAGACATCGGTACTTTCCAGCAACGCACACCATTCGGCACGGGTCTTGCTGGCAAAGATCCCGGTCAGGTGGCTGTGCAATTCGGGCCAATGCTGGCGGTCCCACTGCGAGCTGTAGCGCGGATCGGCGGTGAGGCCGAGATGCTCCAGCAGCAATGCGTAGAACTGGGGCTCGAGCGCGCCAACCGTGATGTAGGCACCATCGGCGCAACGATAGGTCGAATAGAAGTGCGAGCTGTCATGCATGCTGGCGCCTCGCTCACCGCCAATGAAGCCCTTGCGACGCGTGCCCAGGAGCAACTGGAGCATATGAGCGGAGCCGTCGACGATGGCTGCGTCGACTACGGTGCCCTTGCCAGTGCTGCGTGCATTCAGCACGCCCGACAGAATTCCCACCGCGAGATAGAGCGCGCCACCGCCGACATCGCCAATGACGGTGATGGGTGACGACGGCGGCTCTGCTGCGCTGCCGGCGTAGTACAGCGCCCCGGACAGCGAGATGTAGTTGTTGTCATGCCCCGCAGCCTGGGCCAGGGGCCCGGTCTGGCCCCAGCCGGTCATGCGGCCGAAGACCAGGCGCGGATTGCGCGCCATGCACACATCCGGGCCAAGGCCCAGGCGCTCCATGACGCCGGGCCGCATTCCCTCGATCAGCGCATCGGCGTCCTCGATCAGGCGCAAGACTAGTTCGCGGCCCTCCGGGGTCTTCAGGTCTGCAACGATCGAGCGCTTGCCCCGGTTCAACACATGGCGATCAGCTGCCGATAGGCCCGGCGCCGTACTCGTCGGACGCTCCACCGCAATGACATCTGCGCCCAGATCGGCAAGGTGCATGGCACAGAACGGTCCTGGCCCGATCCCGCAGATTTCCACAATTCTCAATCCCGACAGCATTCCTTCTCCTCCCCAACAAGCTACGGCGCGGTCCGCCTTCTGCCATCCGCAGAGCCGGCCGCCGCCGATCCCAGCTGACCGGCGACTGGGTTGTGCCGGTTCACAGGCTGCGGCCGATGATCTCCTTCATGATCTCCGACGTGCCGCCATAGATCCGCTGCACGCGGCTGTCCACGAATGCCCGTGCGATGCCATACTCGCGCATGAAACCGTAGCCGCCATGCAGCTGCAGCAGTTCGTCGACTGCCTGCCCCTGCGCTTCCGTGGAATAGAGCTTGGCCATGGCCGCCATTTCGCTGGTGAGCTTCTTCTCGAAATGCAGCGCGATGCAGTGATCGATGAAGACGCGGCAGGCGACGGTCTTCGCCTTGATTTCTGCCAGCTTGAAGCGCGTGTTCTGCAGGTCGAACACCGGCTGGCCGAAGGCCTTGCGGCTCTTGGTGTAGGCAATGGTCTCGTCCAGCATGGTTTCCATTACCACCGGGCTGCGCACCGAGACCATCAACCGCTCCTGCGCGAGTTGATGCATCAGGTAGCCGAAGCCCTTGCCTTCCTCGCCCAGCAGGTTGGCGGCAGGTACGCGGACCTCGTCAAAGAACAACTCGGCCGTGTCCTGCGCCTTCAGGCCGATCTTCTCCAGCAGCGGGCCCTTGGTGAAGCCGGGCGTGCCGGCTTCCACCACGATAAGGCTGATGCCGCGCGTGCCGGCGGCGGGATCAGTCTTGCACGCCACGATCACCAGGTCCGAATTGGCGCCGTTGGTGATAAAGGTCTTCTGTCCGTTGATGACGTAGCTGTCGCCGTCGCGCCGCGCGGTGGTGCGCAGCGATTTCAGGTCGCTGCCGATGCCGGGCTCGGTCATGGCGATCGCGCCGATCTTCTCGCCGCGGGCCATCGGCGGCAGCCAGCTCTCCTTCTGCGCCTCAGTGCCGTAAGCGAGGATGTACGGCGCCACAATGTCGGAGTGCAGCGGAAAGCCCGGGCCGGTGGCCAGCACGCGCATCAGTTCTTCGATAACGACAATGGAATGCCCGAAGTCGCCGCCACCGCCACCGTACTGCTCCGGGATGGCGCACAGCAGCAGGCCTTCGCGGCCAGCCTTGAGCCAGGTCTCGCGGGGCACGCAGCCGACCTTTTCCCATTCGTGGTGGTGGGGTGCGATTTCGCGCTGGACGAATTTGCGAACCTGGTCGCGGAACTGTTCGTGATCTTCACGGAGGGCTGTTCGCATGGGGATGTCTCCTTTGGATGGTGCTTGTCGAGATAGGCAGGCGTGCGGCTCAGCTGGCTGCCGCTGCCGAGCTTGCGGCAGCAGCTGCGTACTGGTTGATGAGCAGCCGCTTGTAGAGCTTTCCGTTCTCAAGCCGCGGCAGCGCCGTGACGAAATCCACGCTGCGCGGGCATTTCACGTGCGAGATGTGCTGGCGGCAGAAGTCAAGGATCGCCGCGGCCAGCTCCGGCGTGGGCTGCTGTGCTGGCTGCAGTTCGACCACCGCCTTGACTGCTTCGCCGAACTCCGGATGCGGCACGCCGATGACCGCGACATCCGCCACGCCGGGATAGGTGGCAAGCAGGTTTTCGATTTCCTGCGGGTAGATGTTGACGCCGCCGGACAGGATCAGGTCAGTGCGGCGCCCGGAGAGATAGAGATAGCCGTCTTCATCGACGTGGCCGATATCGCCGAAGGTCGCGCAGCCCTGTGCATCGTAGGCGTCGGCGGTTTTCTGCGGATCGTTGTGGTAGGCAAAGCGCGGCGCGCCCGAGAACCAGATGCGGCCCTGCTGCCCCACCGGAACCTGCTGGCCCGCTTCGTCCTTGATGTGGATATTGCCCAGCAGCGCGGGCCCGACCGTGCCCGGCCTGCGCAGCCACTGCTCGCTGTCGACGCCGGTCAGGCCGATGCCCTCGGAGCCGCCGTAGTACTCGTACCAGACCTTGCCCCACCAGTCGATCATGCGCTGCTTGACGTCGGGCGGGCACGGCGCGGCGGCATGGATCGCCACCCGCATGCTCGACAGGTCGGCCTGCTCCCTCACTGCGTCGGGCAGCGCCAGCAGGCGGATCATCATGGTCGGCACCCACTGGCTGTGCGTGACGCGGTACTGCACGATCAGCCGCAACGCCTGTTCGGCGTCGAAGCGGCTTGACACGATATTCTCGCCACCCCAGTCGATATTGCGCATCACGCTGCGCATGGGCGCCGCGTGATAGAGCGGTGCCATGGTCAGGTAGACGGTGTCACGGCCAAACTGGAAGAATTCGCGCCAGACCACGGCGTCATAGGCGTCGCCGAAGCGGTCGGCGAACGGCACCAGCGGGCGCCGGATGCCCTTGGGCTTGCCGGTGGTGCCGGAGGAGTAAAGGAAGTCGCGTCCCACCGCACGCTCGGGCAGGGGCGTGCCGGTGTCATAGCCGGCAAGGGCTTGAGCAAAGGACAGGAAGCCGGGCGCTTCGCCGTCGAGCAGGTACTTGTCGCCGGTCCAGCCCTCGCCGGTGGCGGCAGCCAGATCCGCCGTCTTGCGCGTGGCGACCAGCAGCCTGGCACCGCAGTCGCGCAGGATGTATTCCACCTCCGAAGGGTTCAGGTGCACGCTCACTGGCGTGTAGTAGAGTCCCGCGCGCCGTGCGCCCCAGGCCAGGGCGAACATGGCCGGGTGGTTCTCCATCAGCAGCGCGATCCCCTCGCCCTCCTTCAAGCCAGCACCGATCAGCCATTGCGCGACCAGGTTGGCGCGCGCATCGAGTTCACCGTAGGTCAGGGTCAATGTCGCCTGCCCGTCGGTCAGCCGTACGGCGGCCTGGTCGGGTTGGACCTGCGCCCAATGGGCAAGCCGGTCCACGGTCTGTAGTGTCTCCATTGTCTCCTCTCTCCTCTGGTCCGGCCCTGCTCGTCTGCGCGGGCCCGGATCTCCGTTACGTCAACCCGCCACAGCCAGCTCAGCCATAGCTGGCGGCGGGAATGCCAAGCGCGGCCTCAATGCTGCGCACCATCGTGGCCAGGCGCGGACCTACCTCCTCCTCCAGCTGGCCCGGCCGCAATTCAAAGCTCGGCACGGTGCAGGCGAACACGTAGATCTCGTCCGGCACGTTGGACCGCACCGGCACGGCGACGGCATCGAGCTGGTGATGCAGGTCGCCGTGGCTGATGCAGAAGCCGCGTTCGGCCAGGTTCTGGCGCGCTTCCGACATGCGATCGGCCAGCCAAGCGCCGTGCTCGGGATCGCTGGCGCGCATCGCCTCGACATAGCGCTCCCGTTGCTCCGGCGGCAGTGCCGCAAGGTAAGCACGCCCCTTTGCCGTGCGCGACAGCGAGATATGGCTGCCCATCGCCGGCCGCACGGTCTCGCATTCCTTGGCCTGGGCCAGTTCGATAAAGACCAGGTCCAGGCCCGCGCCCAGCCCCAGCGAGACCTGGCCCCGCACACGGTCGGCCAGTGCCTGCATGGGGCCGAAAGCCAACTGGCGGATACGCACCCGCGCCAGCAGCGGCGATGCCAGGCGCGCCAGCCCCGGCGCCGGCTGAAAACGGCCGGTCAGTTCGTCGTAGCGCAGCAGTCCGGCCTCGCACAGCGTAGAGGCCAGGCGGAACAGCGTCGGCCTCGGCAGGCCGGTGGCAGCCATCAGGTCGCGGGCGTTCAGCTCCGGCGTTGCGGTGGTGAAGGCCTGGAGGATCTGAATGCCGCGCGCCAGCGCACTGCCTGCGGCAGTTGCGCCACTTTCGGCCTGCAACTCGGACTGGAGCTCTTTAAATTGAGATTCACGTTTCATTATTAACCTCCGTTACATAAATTATGGACAAACGATTTGACTTGCGCAACTATTTTCGAGACACTCATCTCACTTTTTTAGGAGACATGATGACCGACGCATTCATCTTTGACGCAGTGCGCACCGCGCGCGGGAAAGGTAAGCCCGGCGCTGGCGCGCTGTATGAGGTTAAGCCGATTGATCTTGTCGTCACATTGCTGGAGGCGCTGCGCCAGCGCCACGATCTGGATCCAGCGCGCGTGGATGATCTCATCATGGGCATCAGCTCGGCCGTCGGCGACCAGGGCTCCTGCCTGCCCCGCATCGCTGCCCTGAGCGCGCCGCGCGGCTGGACCCAGGTGCCCGGCATGGCACTGCAGCGCTTCTGCGGCGCCGGCCTGGAAGCCATCAATATCGCCGCGGAGAAGATTCGCTCTGGCTGGCATGACCTGATCGCCGCCGGCGGCGTGGAGTCGATGTCGCGCCTGGGCCTCGGCGCCTCCGGCGGGGCCTGGATCTACGACCCGGCCACCAGCCTGAGGATCGCCTATGTGCCGCAGGGGTTCAGCGCCGACATGGTCGCCGCGCTGCATGGCTTTTGCCGCAAACAGCTGGACGAGTACGCGCTGCGCTCGCAGGCGCTCGCCGCCGCGGCCCGGCGCGAGGGGCATTTTGCGCGCTCGCTGGTACCGATGCGCGATGCCAGCGGGCTGTTGGTGCTGGACCACGACGAATACATTCGCGAAGAAACCACCTCGGCCTCGCTGGCGTCGCTCAAGCCGGCCTTTGGCGGCCCAGCTGGCGCAGCCAACGCCCTGGTGGCCCGCCAGCGCTATCCGGAACTCGACCATATCGATGCCGTGCACACCGCCGGCAATTCCTCGGGGATCGTCGATGGTGCCGGCCTGGTGCTGATCGGCAGCGAGCGCATCGGGCAGGAGCTTGGCCTGCGCCCGCGCGCGCGCATCCTGGGCACGGGCCTGGCGTCGGTGGAAGCCACGCTGATGCTGACCGGCCCGGTGCCGGCCACGCAGAAGGCGCTGGCCAAGGCCGGCCTGCATGCCGACCAGATCGACCTGTTCGAGGTCAATGAAGCCTTTGCCGCGGTGCCGCTGCATTTTGTCAAGACACTCGGGGTGCCGCTGCAGAAGATCAACGTCAATGGCGGTTCCATCGCCATGGGCCATCCGATCGGCGCTACCGGCGCGATCATCGTCGGCACCCTGCTCGATGAACTGGAACGCCGGCAGCAGCGCTACGGCGTGGCCACGCTGTGCGTGGCCGGTGGCATGGGCGTGGCCACGGTCATTGAACGCCTCTGAGCCCCCCTGAGAGATCCAGAACCACACACGCGGCGCTATCAGCCCGCCCTGCCGGAGACCCCAAGATGCAAGCCCCAATCCAGTACCACAAGTCCGCCGACGGCATCGTCACCCTAACCTTCGACGCGCCGGAACAAAGCGTCAACACCATGTCCGACGCCATGCGGCAATGCTTTGCCGACATGGTGACCCGCCTGGAAGCGGAGAAAGACGATATCGCCGGCGTCATCCTGACGTCCGCCAAGGAAACCTTCTTCGCCGGCGGCGACCTGAACCGCCTCTACAAGATGCAGCCCGCCGACGCGCAGGGGCTGTTCGATGCGACTGAGCGCGGCAAGAACACCCTGCGCCGGCTCGAAACGCTAGGCAAGCCGGTGGTGGCCGCGCTCAACGGCACCGCGCTGGGCGGTGGCTTCGAGATCGCGCTGGCCTGCCACCATCGCATCGCGCTGAACAAGCCCAAGGTCCAGTTCGGCCTGCCCGAAGCCACGCTCGGCCTGATGCCGGGCGCCGGCGGCGTGGTGCGCCTCACCCGCCTGCTCGGCCTGGCCGCGAGCCAGCCGTACCTCCAGGACTGCAAGCTGATGTCGCCCGCCGAGGCCGTCAAGGCCGGCCTGGTCCACGCGCTGGCCGATTCGCGGCAAGCGCTGCTTGACGCAGCGAGCGCCTGGATCATCGGCCATCCTGCGAGCGCCCAGCCCTGGGACGCCAAGGGTTATGTGCCGCCGGGCGGCTGGACGGATGCGGACGGCACGAAGCGCTGGATCTCTACCGCCGCCGCCACCGTGCGAGCCAAGACCAAGGGCTGTTACCCCGCGCCTGAAGCCATCCTGTGCGCCTCGGTCGAAGGCATGCAAGTGGACTTCGATACCGCCAGCCGCATCGAGACGCGCTACTTCATCCAACTCGTTACCGGAAAGGTATCGAAGAACATCCTGCGCACCTTCTGGTTCCGCGCCAACGAGATCAAGTCGGGCGCGCAGCGCCCGCAGGGCGTCCCCAAGGGCAAGATTGGCACGCTGGCCGTGCTGGGCGCGGGCATGATGGGTAAGGGCATTGCCTACGTGGCCGCAACACGCGGCATCGACGTGTGGGTCAAGGACGCGACCCTGGCGCAGGCCGCCGGCGCGCGCGATGCCGCCGACAAGCTGCTCGCCAAGCGCGAAGAGAAGGGCGAGATCGATGCCGCCCGCCGCCGCGAGATCGTGGAGCGCATCCGCCCGGTGGAGCGCTTTGAAGACCTGTCCCACGTCGACCTGGTCATTGAAGCCGTGCCCGAGAACCCTGCGCTGAAGGCCGAGATCACGCGGTCTGCGGAGCCGCTGTTGGCCGACCAGGCGTTCTGGGCATCGAACACGTCCACGCTGCCGATCACGGGCCTGGCCGAGGCGTCCGGGCGCCCGGACCGCTTCATCGGCCTGCATTTCTTTTCGCCGGTGCACCGCATGCAGCTGGTGGAGGTGATCAAGGGCGAGCGCACGTCAAAGGAGACGCTGGCCCACGCGCTGGACTTCGTCATGCAGCTCGGCAAGACCCCGATCGTCGTCAACGACAGCCGGGGCTTCTTCACCAGCCGTGTGTTCAGCACCTTCACGCGCGAGGGCGTGGCAATGCTGGGTGAAGGCCAGGACCCGGCCGCAATCGAGGCAGCGGCCGCGTTTGCCGGTTTTCCCGTGGGACCGCTCGCGGTGCTGGACGAAGTCAGTCTGAGCCTCTCCTACAACAACAGGCTTGAGACGCTCGCAGCGCATGCAGCCGAAGGCCGGCCCCTTCCTGCGCACCCGGCAGACGCAGTGATGGAGCGCATGCTCGACGAATTCGGCCGCAAGGGTCGCGTGGCCGGCGGCGGCTTCTACGACTACCCGGTTGAGGGCGGCAAGGTGTTCTGGAGCGGACTGGCGCGCCATTTCCTGCACCCCGACGAGCAGTTCCCGCCGCATGACAAGCAGGACCGGCTTCTGTTCTCCATGGCGCTGGAATCGGTGCGCATCCTGGAGGAAGGCGTGCTCGACAGTGCGGGCGACGGCGACATCGGCTCGGTGCTTGGCATCGGCTTTCCGCGCTGGACGGGTGGCGTGTTCCAGTTCCTCAACCAGTACGGGCTGGACAAGGCCGTGGCACGCGCCACGTACCTGGCCGAACACTATGGCGAGCGCTTCGCGCCGCCACGACTGCTGAAGGACAAGGCAGCCCGCGGCGAACAGTTCTGACCTCACTAGAACATTGAAAGGAGACAACCATGCAACCCACTAAGACGCTCGCCACTGTCCTTGTTGCAGCATCTTTCGCCGGCGCCGCCGGCTCCGCCCTTGCCGCGGACTACCCGAGCCGGCCGATCCGGCTGGTAGTGCCCTACGCCGCCGGCGGCACCATCGACCTGATGGCGCGCATGCTGGGACCGAAGCTGCACGCCGCACTGGGCCAGCCGGTGGTGGTGGAAAACCGCCCCGGCGGCGGCACCACGATCGGCGCCACTGCCGTGGCGCGGGCCGAAGCCGACGGCTACACGCTGTTCCTCGGCTCTAATGCGGCCTTCACCATTAGCCCGCAGGTGATGTCGAACGTGCAGTACGACCCGCTGCGCAGCTTCGCGGCAATCGGCACGCTGGCGTCGTTTCCGAACCTGATCCTGGTCGCCCCGCAGTCGCCGTACAAGACGGTGGCCGATGTGGTGCAGGCCGCGCGCAAGTCGCCGGGCAAGATCAGCTACGCATCGTTCGGGGTGGGCAGCACCGCACAGCTGTCCGGCGAGGCGATCAAGGTCGCCGCCGGCACTGACATTGTCGAAGTGCCCTACAAGAGCGGCGCTCAGTGCGTACAGGCGTTGCTGTCCGGCGAAGTCACGTTTGCCTTCGACACGGCCATCGGCTCGGTGCAGCGCGTGAAGTCTGGCCAACTGCGCGCGCTGGCGGTCACGTCGTCGAGCCGCCTGCCCGACCTGCCACAGGTGCCCGGCATCACCGAAGCGGGCTATCCGTCGGCCGACGTGATGGCCTGGGTAGGCCTGTTCGCGCCGGCAGCCACGCCGCCCGCCGCGCGCACTGTGCTGAGCAACGCGGTGCGCAAGCTGATGGACGATCCGGAGGTGAAGCGCCAGTTCGCCAACCTGGGCGTGCAGGCCAGCTATCTGGATGGTGATGCCACCATGCAGAAGATGCGCAGCGAATACGTGCGCTTCGGCAAGCTGGTGGAGCAAGCCAAGATCCGGGTGAATTGAGTGGGCCTGCAAGTAAGCTGACCTCAAGTCTTGCCTGAAGCGTCTGCGCGCTGGGTTCTGTCTCGCACGGAGCTCAGCCTTGATCGTTCCAACCTGATGCAACGCCCGCCTGCCAAATGGCGCGCAAGACTTACCCCCTCTATCTCCGATCCTCATACACCTTCGGCGCAGCACCTCCCGCGACGCGATCCTCTTTAATTCGATCCATCGATGGATGGCGTAGCTGCATGGCGGCATTCGGCTTGAAAGAACGATGAGCTATACAACCCTTTCCCTGGCCCGCGATGAGCACATTGCACGGGTAACGTTAAATCGACCCGACGTTCGCAATGCTTTCAACGACATCCTGATTTCCGAACTGACCAGCGTGTTCAACGCCCTGTCGGAAGCCGAGGACATTCGTGCCGTTGTGCTTGCTGCCAGTGGCACTGCCTTTTGCGCAGGCGCCGACCTGAACTGGATGAAGAAGATGGCAGGCTACTCTCGCGAAGAGAACTTCGACGATGCCAAGAAACTTGCCAGCATGCTCCATACGATCTGGACTTTCCAGAAGCCAGTCATCGCGGCGGTCCAGGGTGACACCTATGCGGGCGGAATGGGGCTGGTCGCCGCCTGCGACATCGCGATTGCGGCGAATCATGCAAATTTCTGCCTTTCCGAAGCGCGAATCGGCCTGATACCCGCCACCATCGGGCCATATGTGGTCCGTGCAATGGGCGAGCAGGCGGCGCGCCGATACTTCGTCACTGCCGAGCGGTTCGATGCGTCGCAGGCGCTCCGACTCGGATTCGTGCACGAGATGGTCGCACCTGATGCGCTGGATGCGAAGGTTGCCGAGATCGCGAAGACGCTGGCCGCAAACAGCCCCGCCGCGGTGCGCGAAAGCAAGCGTCTGGTCCAGAATATCGCTGGCCGGCCCATGAGCCTCAATCTCATCAACGAAACCGCGGAATTGATCGCAGCGGTCCGTTCCAGCACAGAGGGTCGCGAAGGTGTGAGCGCCTTCCTCGAAAAACGCAAGCCGTCCTGGTTCGCGGCCGCTTAAATCAGCCCCTCGGCGGCGAGCACGAACTCCGCCGGGCAACTCTCTGCTTCCATAACGTAGCGTATCCATGCAACGCTCCACTTCCCCACGCATCCCTGCCGGCTTTCCAACACACGTCAAAGTCGTCGAGGTCGGGCCACGGGATGGCCTGCAGAATGAACGTCAGTATGTACCCGCCAGCATCAAGGTTGATCTCATCAACCGCCTTGGACGTAGCGGACTGACCGCCATCGAAAGCGCATCCTTCGTCTCTCCGAAATGGGTCCCTCAGATGGCAGACGGACATGAGGTCATGCATACCATCGACCGTGTTCCAGGCACGACGTACTCCGCTCTCACGCCAAATATGAAGGGCTTTGAAAGCGCGATGCTGGCCGGCGCCGAAGAGGTCGTCATCTTCGGCGCTGCCAGCGAGGCTTTCTCAAATCGGAACATCAACTGCTCGATCGAGGAATCCATCCGGCGCTTTGCGCCGGTAGCCATCGCGGCAAAAGCAGCCGGCGTGCGACTGCGAGCGAGTGTCTCTTGCGCCTTGGGTTGCCCATACCAGGGGGACGTTCGCATCGATGCCGTTCGGGACGTAGTGGCTCGCTTCGCAGACCTGGGCTGCGATGAAATCGACATTGCCGACACCATTGGCGTCGGTACGCCAGGGCGAGTCCAGGAAGTTATGGACGCGGCCGCCAGCGCGTTCCGGTTGGATGGCCTCGCGGGTCATTTCCATGACACGTATGGCCAGGCACTGGCAAACATTCTCGCCAGCCTTGAGGTCGGCGTCAGTACATTTCATTCCTCCGTCGCCGGGCTCGGCGGCTGCCCCTATGCCGCCGGTGCAACGGGTAATGTCGCCACCGAGGACTTGCTTTATCTCCTGCACGGGCTGGGAATCGAAACCGGCATCAGTCTCGACGCAATTGTGGAAGCAGGAGCGTTCATATCCGAAGCATTGGGACGACCAAACCTATCGCGTGTCGGAAGCGCTCTATTGGCCAAACGTGCCAACCTTTTCGGCACCTCCGGCTGAGCCCATGAACCGGCATTGTCGCACCGGCATGGGGCCACCAGGAACTTCTTGCAGTGGTTTCGACGATACAGAAAGCAGCAAGATCTCAAGTCTTCCTGATGGCTGCGTTGTCCTCTCTGCTTACCAATATAGGGACGTTGTCTTGCGCCAGCTTTCCTTTCCCTATACGGTCTCCGTCGACCTGGAGCGGCAAATAGCTTGGTGCAACGACCGATCGGTGTCAAGAACACTGCGGCCTGGCCGACAGACGATATTGCCATCGCTCACCCGGTTTGACTTGCATCTTTCGGCAAATGCCAGCGTACGTGTTCAAGTCCAAGTTGGGAATGACCTTGCGAACCCGGTGACTGGCAACAGCCAGGTATGTGCAAGTCCGACTTTCGAAATTGCCAGCATGGAAGGTTCAGCGCGACAGGACAGGAAAGCGCTGACTCACTTTCTCGCCCGATGCGTCTTCATCCAGCCAGGTCGAAACTGGACACGACATGAGTTTGCGTCGATGCTGCGCCTGTCTACAGGTGACGTGTCACG
Source organism: Cupriavidus sp. PB-02 (assembly GCF_058252315.1). Lineage (NCBI taxonomy): Bacteria > Pseudomonadati > Pseudomonadota > Betaproteobacteria > Burkholderiales > Burkholderiaceae > Cupriavidus > Cupriavidus sp. PB-02. The sequence continues at coordinate 711,204 of NZ_JBXPSX010000003.1, read as the reverse complement.
TCTGTTGTTCTCTGAAGGGGAATGCATGCGGGATACCGTCCGCTCAACCCGCCTCTGCAGGTTCCTGGTGGATCTTCCGAAGCTGCCAAAAGTCGACAATCGTCTCTCGGACGAATACGGCTTCAACTATCTGCATCTTCTTGAAGAGGCCGTATATGAGTCCTTCGGCGTCACGCTGGCAACGCTGACAGCGCTGGTCGGACAGAACAGGAATTTCAGCCCGTGGCACATCCGATCCAGCAGCGATCGCATTCAGTGATGGCATGCAATCATGGAGCCAGTTCTGATGAATCCGAGATCCAGCCAGCCTCTCTCATTTGACGAGCTCGCTCACCTTGCCGCATTGCTCGACACCATCGGCGCGATGAACATCGAAATGCTCGACGGCTACTTCACAGCATTGATTTGCGGGCCCGACATGGTGCTGCCGTGCGAGTACTTGCCTGAGGTGTGCGGTGCGGAGTCTTCTTTCAACACTGATGAGCAGGTCTCAGACATCCGTAGCCTGCTGATGCGTCACTGGAACGCGATCGCCGCGGAATTGCACAGTACTCTGAAGGAGCAGAACGTATATCTGCCGATCTTGATCGAACGGGATGATGGTGTCGCGCCCGGCAACGATTGGGCACACGGGTTCATGCGTGGCGTACAAATGCGCTCGGGAAGCTGGAATCACCTGATCCATGACGAGAATCACTGTGGCTCGATGCTAGCGATCATGATCCTGCACTACGAACATGATCCGGATCCCCAGATGCGACCACCACCTATCCCTCCCGAGAAGCGCGAAGCGTTGCTGGAATTGATAATCGCTGGGCTCACCCATGTCTACCGCTACTTCGAGCCGTATCGACAGGCACGAGCTCGTACAGGCTCATCTCGCAATGCTGTGCAGTGGTCCGCAAATCGCGTGGAATGAGACGAGCCCGCGTAACGCTCGTACGACCAACACGGGCTCGTTGTACACGATCGGCACACCGATAATGTATTCAGGAAGCGGATCCACATAGGCGAGGCCAGCCGGCGGCACCGCCAGGGCAGCCACTTCGATGGTCAACAGGGCCTGGACATTGTCGACGCTGTTGGCCCCCGTCACCGTATAGACCGCCGGTGCGGTCACTGCCGGCACAGTTGCCAGCCAGCGCAGTTTCGCCATTTCGAACTCCGGCCGGTTCTTCGATGTGATTAGCATAGATCACGGTACCGCGGGGCAGCGAGGGAAAATGAGTGAGCACCGGAACTCTGGTACGGTGGCGCCAGGTACCGTCGCGCATTGGCGTTACGGAACGCGGCGTTGCCCCGCCTGCTGGCGCAATCGCCAGCTTCGCTACAGGACAATCTGATATCGTATGGCGCCCAAGCCATACGGCATAGAAGAAACCTGACAAGGGAGCCAAGCAATGCCCAGGCCCAACCCAGCGCTCCGACGCAGCCAGAAGGCGCCCATGACACCGGGGCGCCGGCGGCTTGTGATCACTGGCGCCATCATGCTGGTCGCTGCCTTGGGCTGGGGAGTGGAGGTCGTCCTCGAACCCGCTATCCAGCGCACCATCGTAATCACAACCGGCGCGGACAAGGGCATCTACCGCGGCTTTGCAGATCGCTATGCCCCTCTCCTCAAACGCGACGGCATCACACTTGATATCCGCAACTCCGCCGGATCCGTCGAGAATTATGCGAGGCTGACGGATCCCGGCAGCGAATACGACGTCGGCTTCATCCAGTCAGGCACCACCACCCCGACGGAAGCCGACCACCTGCAGACCATTTCCGCAGTTGCCTACGAACCGATCTGGGTGTTCTATCGTGGCAAGGCCACGATCGACCGGCTGGCACAGCTAAGCGGCAAGCGGATCTCGATCGGCGTACCCGGCAGCGGCCTGCTGAATGTCTCGCGCGTATTGCTCAACCATAGTGGCGTCAACGCGAGCAACAGCATGCTGCTGGAAATGGACGCTACCCAGGCCTATCAACGCCTCCTCGGTGGCCAGCTCGACGCCGCCTTCTTCATCGGGAGGCCGGATGCCGACATGCAGCAGAAGCTGCTGAACAGCGACCTGAAGCTGATGAATTTCGCTCAGGCCGACGCCCTGGTGCAGAGGTTTCCCTCTCTTTCCAAGCTCACATTCCCGCGCGCATCGACCAGTATCTCCAAGGATCTTCCGCAAGCGGATGTCACGCTGCTGGCCGCCACGGGCCTGCTGGTCTCCAAGGACACCCTCCACCCTGCCCTGGTCTACCTGTTGTTGGAGGCAACCAAGTCCGTCCATGGCGGCGAGGACTACTTCACGCGGCTGGGCACGTTTCCCAACCTGAATACGAGCGAGTTTCCGATCTCGGACGAAAGCACGCGCTACTTCAAGTCCGGACGCCCCTTCCTGCAGCGCTACCTCCCTTTCTGGCTCGCCAGCTTCATCGAACGGCGCCTGCTGATCCTGCTGCCCTTCATGGCTTTGCTGCTCGGCTTGCTGCAGGCATTGCCGCGCATGATAGAGGCGCGGTACAAGAAGCGGCTTGTAGTCTGGTACCACGAGATCAAGGCGCTGGAAGATGAAATCTGGAGAAACGGCGAGCCGACCACAGAGCAGGTGGCGCAATGGCGCGACGAGATCGAGAACATCGACGCGCACGCGAGCCAGATACGGCTGCCGCAGCGCTACTTCCAGGATGTCTACGCCCTCAAGCAGGCGATTGGCGTCGTCCGAGACCGGATTTCCCAGGCAGCCGCGAAGGTCAAGACGTCCCTCGGCGACCGAATACCGGACCAATAGTGAGAAGTGCCGGTGCGATATCCGCGGAGCAAAAGGCTGAATTCGTATGCGAGGGCGCTGGCTCATTCAAGCGCTTTCCCTGGTTCTCCCGCTCCAATCTCCCCCCAGCGCCAACAGCAGCGCAATACGCTGATTGAGATGATCGCCCCGCACGTTGATCAGATCCATCTCGGCAGCCAGCAGTGTCTGCCGAGCCTTCAGGACGCCGCGCGGGTCGAAAGCACCAATGCTTAGGCGTGCTTCCTCGCGCTGTACCAATAGCTGGCTCTCGTTCACCCGATCCTGCAGTTGCCTGGTGCGATCTGCAAGATTCGATTCAGCACGCAACCCCGCATCGACCTCGCCCAGTGCCTGCAGGGCACTGTTGCCATAGGCGATCATGGCGGCCTTCTGCTCGGCGCTGTAGTAGTCCGCCCTGGCCTTGAGCTCTCCCCCCGTGAACAGCGGCGCGAAGATCGCGCCATTCAGTCCCTTGATCGGAGTGCCGGCCTGGTTGAGCAGCAGCACGTCGCTGCGGATGCCAGTAATGGCCGCGCTGATTGAAATGCTTGGCAGCCGCGCTGCCTCGGCGGACTGCCTCAGGTCGAAGGCCGCGGCGACGCGGTGTGCCGCGGCCGTTAAGTCCGGGCGGCGATCGAGCAGGTCTGCAGGCAGGCCTGCCTGCGGGGCTACGGGCATGGCGGGCAGCTCGAGCTTCGCCACACTATCCCCGATTTCCCCGGCAGGGTAGCGGCCCAGCAGCAGCTCCAGGGCTTGCGCGGCCTGGCTCCTGGCCAGTTCGGCCTTCCGGAGCGAATCCACCTGCGCGCGCAGCGCATTCTTCGCTTCCACCGGTTCAGTATCCGGTGCCGCACCAATGGCAACCCGCCGCTCGCTGATCTGCACCAGTTGCTCCTGTACGGCCACGGCTTGCCGCTGCCGGTCCTCCAGCTTTGCGGACCGGATCAGCGTGAACCATGCTTTAGCAGTGGTGGCTGCGACGACGCGCTGCGCCCAGAGATATTCGTCCGCGGTAGCGGCGTACTGGGATTTTGCCGCGCGCGACTGTGCACGGATGCGGCCCCAGAGATCGATCTCCCAGCTCGCACCAATCGAGAGGAACTGGGTTTCCGAATGGCCGGCCCTGCCCTTCACGCCCGCGCTCGGTAACAGGCCGCTGCTTTGCATGGTAACGAGTGCCTGCGCCTGCTCGACGCGCACCGCTGCCAGCCTGAGATCGCCGTTGTGCGCGATCGCTTCCCGGGCCAGCCGCTGCAACTCGGCATCGTCAAAGCTTGCAAGCCAGTCGCCCGCGGACTCGCCTGCTTCGGCCGCGTTTGCCCAGGTGCGCTGCCCTTCAAGCGCCGGGACGGCCTGGCCTCGAAGGCTGGCGCTATCCGGCGGCGCCTGCAGGGCGCAGCCAAAGAGCATGGCGAGCGGCAGCGCCAGCAGTACCGGAATGGTCTTGTTGAGAGATGACGACACAGGCTTGCCTTTAGTGGAGCTTGAATACCAGATAGTTCAGCTTGGAACTGACGCGCAGGAAGACCATCCGAACGATATGGAACATCTTCATGTGCGTGGTGTAGATGGCACCCGCGCCGACTGCCCCGACCGGAAGCATCTGGCCCTTCGATTCGTCGCGCAGGTCCAGCTTGACCGCGAATCGGTTCGGCACTGCTTCCGTGGCACCAGTGTTCGGGATCATTCCGCCCTGCGCGAACTGGCCTTGCGATTGTGCCCAGACGATCGAATCCACCTTTGCCTTGATGATTTCACCTGGATGCGTCGGCAGGTAGATCTCGGCAACGTCCCCCGCCTTGACGTTGTAAAGCTCGTTCTGCTTGTAGAAGGCGACCACCTCCTGCTCATCCTCCACGAAGCTGAATGCCGGTGAGAAGGGAAACGGGACCAGCATCGTGCCCACGCGCACCTGTAGGTTCACGACCTTGCCGTCTGCGGGCGCCCGGTACTCGGTTTGGCCAAGTTCCCATCGGGCGTTGTCGAGCATGACTTCAGTTTCCGCACGCTTGGCACGCGCCGTGGCGATGGCGGCGAATTCCCCCTGGCTCCTGGCCGACAGCTTCTGCCGCGCCTCGTCCTCGACAGCTTGCGCACTGACCAGTTCGCCTTCCAGCTCGTGCTGCCGGGCCAGGGCATCTTCCCGGTCGAACTTCGAACCGGCCCCTGCTGCAAGCAGGGCCTCATGTTCCTTGAGGCGCTGGCGGGCGAGCGACAGCTTGGCTTGCACCGTGGCAACCTTGCCGGCCGCACCGCGCACGGATTCGCTGAGTTGGCGCGCCGCTGCCTGCGCTTCAGCCAACCCGGCATCGTCCGCCATCAACCTGCCCTCGAGTTGTTTGACTGAGGCCTGATACGGCGTCGGGTCGATGCGCAGCAGGACATCGCCCTTGCTGTAGTGCCGGTTACCCTCGGCCGGAAGCTCGACAATACGCCCCCGCACTTGCGGCACCACCTGGAGGACCTTGCCAACCACCCTGACATCATGGGACGAAGGCGCCACCACGTTCAGCGTCAGGACCAGCAGCGTCAGGGCGACCACCGGAATCGTGACCACAACGACCATGGAAGTCGTGTTCCATGGTAGCCATTTGAACTTGAAGAAGACCAGCCAGACGGCCAGCGCGTAGATTGCAAGCAGCAGCGCATCCATTCAGCTCTGCTCCCCTGCGCCGGACGTGGCTCCGCGTGCCGGCGCCCGCAGGGACGCGACGTTCCCGGGACGGCCGATGGGGGCATGTCCCGCGCCTCGCGCCGCTTCATCTTCCGGCAGCTTGTCGGTGCCATAGGCCGCCCGGTAGAACACCGGCTTGGTGTGTGCCCAGAGCCAGGCCATCGGCCACAGCAGTCCGCCGAAGAAGAGCGAAAGCAGGCATAGCGCATGGATGGCTTCCCTTTGCGGATGCTGCTTCCGGTGGGCGACCTTATCCGGCCAGATATGCAGCATCCAGAACAGGTAGATGGCTGCAAGCGGCACGAATATCATCACCACCCAGGAGATGGCATTGGCGGCGCTCTCCAGGGCCTTTCCGCTGAGGAAGGAGGCGAACGCTGGTTCATGCATTACCAGCAGGCCAAGGCCCGCCAGCAGATATTGACGCAGTTTCATCGGGGAAATAGAGAGATCGGGCACCAGGGCCCGGTGTTTGACTTGCCAGGTACTCGGCTGCGTTGAGAACTACAGTGTGCTGGTCGCGGTAGTACCCGCCGATTCGCTGCGGCTGCTGCTGGCGGCGCTGTCCGGCATGCGCCCGGCTTGCCAGCCGGATTGTGCATCCGTCGGGCAGCTCCGGCACGGGCTGTCTGAAACCGGCCCGGAAGACGGTTCGCTTTTGCCGGCTGGCACATCGTCCGCGTACAGGAGGTTGTACTTGCTCTGGTCGGGATTGCTGGCGGCACGGCAGGCCGCAGATTGCAGGCCGGCGCCGGTACCTGAGCAGGCTTCCGGCTGCGCGACGGTGTCTCGCTGCCCGTGAGCGGGCAGGATCTGCGCGTACGATTGCGCGGCGCCGGCAATCAGCAGGGCCATGACAAGGTTGGGCACCCCACGACCGCGCGCGCCCGCGCCCGCTATCGAGACAGCCGAAAGGCAGTGCTTGATCATTCCTGTAGTTTCCTTCGAAGTGGATCAGATACCGTCGACGCAAACCGGCGCGGCCAGTCACATCTACGTGAATGTGCACACCTTATGCCGGTGGCGCAGGCGGGGCTATCAAAGAAATTAGAAAGTGAGGGCGCGTCGAATGGATGCGCCCCAAGCGTGGCCCGGTATTTCGAATTCCTTTGATAGCCGCCACGGCGAGGCCGGCTTACCCTGTGCGCCGTCATATGCCCTCCCAGGTGAATATCAGGTTCACCTGAATTGACTATCCAATGAATGCTGTTTCCTCGATTTCTGCATGTGTCATTGCCATTGCCACAGCAAGCGCCATCTCCGGATGCGCAATCCCTACCACTGAGACGTGGAGTCCGTTCCAGGAGCCCTGGCCGTGGACAAAGATCGTCACTGTCAATCAGACCGATCATGACGTGCTGGCATTACGCGCCGGCCCTTGCGAGACCGGACCCGCGTCGGGGCGCTCGCTGTCGGCGCCTTCTTTCTGCTTCCTTGGCACCAAGCCGGAGGGGCCCATCGCGATAACCTGGAGCGATGCCATAGCCGGCACGGAATCCCATGCCGCGTCCGAACGGGGCGAGCTACATGCTTCGACGGCACCCCTGCCACACCTGTGGCGGGAAGATCCTCACGCTGGCGAACCCATCGGCAACTTCCTCTGCGTAGTCTTGCGCAATGATGCGCGGGTAGATCTTGCCGTTACCGCCAGTGCAGAAGCCTGCGCCGTTCTCTAGGACGCCTCCGACGTGTTGCTTCCCGGGGTGGACCGGCTGACGCCAGCCCAGTCCACCTTCCGTGATCCTTACTGTACTGAATAACCGCGGCCCGCCATGCAGGCACGCCAGGCTTGCCAGTACGACGTCATGGCCCAGTCGTTGCTGGCCTGCGCCTGTGCGCTGATGGCTGCAGCCTGCCGGCGGTGCTGGCGATGGGCGACGCCACCAGCGACCGTGCCGACCGCCGCGCCCGCAGCAGCTCCCCTGCCCGCGTCACCGCCGATCGCACCCACCACTGCCCCGGCAGCCGCCCCACCCGCTGCGCCCCGTATCCTCTCGCCGCCAGGCAGGATGACCGGCGCTGGCGTGCTCGCTATTCGGGCCGGATCGACGCCGGTCTCCCGCCGGGCCCAGCCATAGCAGGCCCCATCGTCGTTGGCCTGCTGGTAGGCCGACTGTCCTCTCAGCGGATAGGCAATGGGCTTCAGCAAGGCCTGAGCCTGCGCCGTATTGGCCGCACCCGAGATCAGAACCAATGCCGTGCACGCGGCAAGAGCAAGACTTCTACGATTGCTCATGAACTCTCCTGAGGAGGTGCCATTCCGGGGCATTGCGCCATCTTTCCCCGGTGGCAGGGATTCGCGCCTCGGTGTGGCGGCAATCAGCGCTAGCCGAAGCGCCCGGCCGGGGCACAGAAAAAAATGCCCGCCGTACAGGCGGGCAAACCAAGGGCCTCGCAAGCGGGCAGTACCCAAGACGAGTGGTGCCTTAAGCAGGCATCCAGCCGTCCCCTCAATGCTGACCGCGCGCAGGAGCGTTCACAATCATAGAAGTTAGAAAGCCAGCGGACGGGAACCGCAGGCGGCCCGGTTCTCACCACGCCCGTGCTCGCATGCGCTCATCAGGCCTTGCATGATGAAGGCGGACTGCAGTTCGATCTCATCGTCCCAGCGTTTGGCTTCAGCCACATGGTTGTGCAGGTCAGCGCAGAGTTCGGACAGTCCTGAGCGCCCGACGACCCCGAGCGTCCCCGCGATACGATGCAGCAGCCGTTCCAGGTGGCGGATGTCTCGCGCTGCCCGGATCGCCTCGAATTCGTCCAGGTCCACCATGGTCTGCGCCAGGAACGCTTCGGCGTATTCTTCGGCGACCGACGGCAGTTCAGGGAGATCGTCATCGGTTAGCAGCACTGGCGCCGCCCCATCATCCGTGTGTAGCGGGTCGGCCCGCGCGGCAACAGCATCGAGCACCGAAGCCAGCGTCGCCAGCGACACCGGTTTCGTGAGATAGCCGGTAAACCCGCTTGCCAGCCCCTCGGTAACATCCTTCGGTCTCGCGCTCGCGCTTACGCCATAGACGGGTATCTCTAGCCCGCTCCGCCTGATTTCACGAAGCAGGTCGAATCCATTCATTACGGGCATGTCCACGTCCGTCAGCACTGCATGCACGCCCTGCTCCGACAACACTGCCAACGCCTCGTTGCCGTTGCCGGCTTCGATAACGCTCGCACCGAGCAGGTGAAGCTGGTCGCGCAGCAGTTTCCTGTTCAGCAGATTGTCTTCCGCGACCAACACGGAAAGGCCCGCGAACGGAGCTGCAGACTGATCGTGTATGGCAGCCCCGACATGGTCTTGAGCTAAAGTCGAAACTGGTGTACGGGCGGGGAATTTGAGGCGCGGAGTAGAGGGCGGTGGAGCTTTCCGCTGAGAATCTGATTGTCGAGATCGGAAACCAGCACAAGAAAGGTCCACCATGAGCAAGGATAAAGGGAAAGAAGCAGTCGGTCTATCGGAAATCGGGCTTGGGCTCGAGGAGCTGATCAGGCGCGGGGCTCGGCGGGTCATCCAGGAGGCGATTGAAGTGGAGCTGGCAGAGCTGCTTGAGCAGTTCAGTAATGTCAAGACGTTGAGCGGGCAGCGCGCCGTGGTTCGCAATGGCTACCTCCCGGAGCGCGAGGTGCTGACGGGGGCCGGCCCGATTGCCGTGAAGGTGCCCAAGGTGCGCGATCGGTCCGGGTCTGGCGTGAAGTTCAACTCGGCGATCGTGCCGCCGTATGTGAGGAAGTCGCCGCGGGTGAGTGCAGCGCTGCCCTGGCTGTATCTGAAGGGAGTATCGACAGGCGACATGAGCGAGGCGTTGTCGGTGCTGCTTGGTGAGGATGCCAAAGGGCTATCGGCCAACGTGGTGAGCCGATTGAAGGCGCAGTGGGCAGACGAGCATGCGAGCTGGAATCAGCGTGATCTGTCGGCGGCGCGCCATGTGTATTGGTGGGTGGACGGCATCCACACGGGTCTGCGTAGCGAGGGATCGGACGGGCAATGCCTGCTGGTCATCATCGGCGTTACGCCAGACGGCAGGAAGGAGCGCGTGGCGATCGGTGACGGCTATCGGGAATCGAAGGCATCGTGGGTGGAAGTACTGTTGGACCTGAAATCCCGCGGCCTGCAGGCTGGCCCGCTGGCGGCGGTCGGCGATGGCGCCATGGGATTCTGGGCTGCCCTGGAGGAGGTGTTCCCGGCCACGCGCGCCCAGCGTTGCTGGTTCCACAAGATGGGCAATGTCCTGAACGCCTTGCCCAAGTCCCAGCACGGCCGCGCCAAGGCAGATCTGCAGGCGATTTGGATGGCGGCCACCAGGGCAGATGCCTATGCTGCCTTCGATCGCTTTGCGACGATCTACGGCGCCAAGTACCCCAAGGCCACCGGCGTGCTCACCAAGGACCGAGACAGCCTGCTGACCTTCTACGACTTCCCGGCCGAGCACTGGCAGCACATCCGCACGACCAACGCGATTGAGTCGACCTTCGCGACCGTGCGTCACCGCACGACGCGCACGCGCAATTGCGTGTCACGAGCGACTTTCCTTGGCCTGGCCTTCAAGCTGATCGAGGAAGCCGAGAAAACATGGCGCCGCATCAAAGGTGCCGAACACATCGAACTGCTCTTGAAGGGCGTCCCCTTCAAGGACGGTGCCCCGGCGCAAGACAATCCGCCGGTTCAGCAGAAACTCGCCGCCTGACGACCGGCCACGATCAACCTTCATACACCAGATTTGACTTTATCTCCATGGTCTTCGTCGACATGCTTAGTCTCCGGAGCTATTTTGAGGACCGCCTGTGCAGCGGCATAGATACCGGCCAGGCTATAGGCAGACACCTCCCGGCTGCCATCCGGCCGTACGGTCGGGACGAGCGGGCCCAGTTGCTTGAGCCATATGATAGAGGCCGGCTTCCGCCACCACGCAATGACTTGGGCCGGATCCAGGGACTCGGTCACGAGCAGGCAGTCGAATCTGTCCCCGTCAATGGGCTCGTCGATGCTGGACCGGGAAGATGGCTGGCATGATCCCCAGTCGAAATGGTTCAGCATTCCTTCGAGGCACTCTGGCTCACGGGAGAGGACCAGCGCGCGGTGCGGCGCCAAGCGCCATTGCGCCGGGGTCTGGTGCCCACCCGGCGTGCTGAGCGGCAGGCGAAACGTGACGCGCGTGCCAACGCCTAGTACGCTGTCCAGCGTGATATGTCCGTTCATCCGCTCCACCAGTCGCAGGCAGATTGACAGTCCAAGCCCGGTCCCGCCGGCCTGCGCGAGACGATTGTTGCCGACCTGGGAGAATGGCTGGAAGAGCCGTTCCTTGTACGCCTCCGGTATGCCAACGCCGGTATCGGTGATGACGATCTCAAGGTTTGCATCCACCCACTGCGCGCGCAGGACAATCTTCCCCGCCTCGGTGAACTTGAACGCGTTGCCAAGCAGGTTGTTGATGATCTGGGTCAGGCGCACCGGGTCAAGATTGAGCCGCGCCGGAATCTCCTTGCCATATACCGCGAAGAAGCTCAGCCCACGCCGCGCCGCAAGCGGCGCGTGCGAGATCGCAATGCGACCGAGGAGTTCCGTGACGACGACGGGCTCCTCCGCCAGGCGCATCGCTCCCACGTCGAGCTTCGAAAAATCGAGCACGTCGTTAACGATCTGCAGCAACCCTTCGGCCGACACCTGCATGGCGCTTACCCGCGCCCGCTGCTCCGGCTCCAGCGTACCGAGGGCCACGAGTTCCATGTTTCCCAGCAGCGAGGAAAGCGGCGTCCGTATCTCGTGGCTCATCGACGCAAATAACGCCACCTTGGCCTTGGCCGCAGCCTCGCTGGCGAGTCTCGCTTCGTGCAATAGCTGCTGTGCGCGTGCCGCCTCGGCATAGGTGCCGGTCAGGAAGCGATAGTTCCAGTAGCGATACATCGCAAACAGCAAGGCGAGAAGCGCAGCGGTCATCAGGCCGGTAACAAGCAGTTCCTCCCGCATTTCCCGGAACTGCTGCCCTAGCGGCAGCGCGAAGACAAGGTGGCCGAAATCCGCAACGAGCGGCGGGCGCCGAAGGGCCCACCCATAGTCCTGGACCCAATGAAACAGCCCCTCCGGAAGTCTCTCCAGTCTGGCGTCCAGGCGCCGTGCGTTGGCCCCTTCAGCTGAAGCAACCAGGGGCGTGCCAAGGCGATCGACGACAATTGGCTCCGGGATCGACAAGTTCGGCCAAGCTGGCCGAAGCAAGTCTTGCAGCGGGATCCGCGTCAAGACGATGGCGTAGAGTGCGTCGCCTTTCGCGACCAGCGATGCGCCAATCATCTCCGGACTCCTTCCGGCCGCATTCGCCGGGATGCCCAGCCATACGACGCGCTTCTCCCGTGCTGCCTGCAAGAGATCCATGTCGCGGCTCTGGAACCGTTCAAGAATCATCGTGGTGATGCTTGACGACGACAGCGGCGGAAGGGTCGCACCCACGCCGGATCCCGATGCGTCAGGCGCTTCATACCGATACGTCGCCCCGTTCGCAATCGAGATCATCTCGATCGAAGGCTTCTGGCTTGCGGCAGTCAGCGTCCGGACAGCCTGGTCGCAACTCTGCTCCAACACGGGATCGGGAGGCGCGGACGGAGACACCTGCGTGCATAGACTGCCGGCATGCCCGCGCTGCGCCACGGGGACTTTGCCATTGCTGCGCATCTCAAGGATCAAGTTCGTCGCCGTCAGGGTGCTGCGGCGTTCGAGCACTGCATCGACTACGCCTTGCTCGTACAGGCGCACGACCTGCTCCTGGGCACGCAGGGATCCATTCAGGCGGGCAAGCATGGCTGCCGAAGCGATCGCGATGGCGACCAGCCCCAGCAGCAGGACCACCATCGAGAACACACGGCGCTCCCGCTGCAGATTCCGCTCAACCGAGTGGTCGGCGTGTAGTGGCGGTTGCTGCGAGCGCTCGCGTTCGTCCTGCATCAGGTAAGACCGTTGTCGCGTGCGTACGTGACAAGGTCCGCATTACTGGTGATATTCAGCTTGCGCATTGCCGAGCGCTTCTGCGTCGCGACGGTAGCGAGCGATCGATGGAGATATCCCGCGATTTCCGTGAGAGTGCTGCCAGTCGCGAACATCCGCACAACTTCGATCTCCCGCGGGGACAGCGGGCTTGCCGTGCCGTTGACCAACGCCCCCGTGCTTGACATCCTGGCCGCTATGCCCGGTGACAGGCGCTGACCAGTACCAGTCATTGCATCGACACAGATTTGCCTCAGGATGCCCGGCTCCTCGTTTTTCCCGACGATTCCCTCTACGCCCGTCTCCTTGATGCGCGTGAGCAGTCCGCCATTGGTCAACATTGTGAAGACCACGATCGGCGTATTTGGGGAAGACTGCCTGAGCCGGTGGATCAGTCGAAGGCCGTCTTCATTGCCCTCGGAACGCTCCATCGTGAAATCCGTGACGATGAGGTCAGGTTGTTGCGTTTGTAGTGCCGAAAAGAGCTCTTTTCCTGACGAGCACGTTGCGGAAATCCGGACATTCGGAATCTCGCTCAAGGTGGCCTTGACTGCGAGCTGAATTACCGGGTGATCGTCTGCGATAACGACGGAGATGATAGGTGGCGGCATGCGCGTTAACTCAGACCGGCGGCACGCTTAGATGGATCTGGGCGGCGTGACCTGCCGGCGGAACTGGCTGCATAGGGCACCGGATTCTACCAAGGGGCACTCGCCTTCATTTGACAAAGCGAGACATATACTTGGCTGATCGTCCCACGCAGGCCGGGGCGCCGCCGTTAGCGCAGCAGGAGGGTTGGCTCCAGCCAATCTTCGCCGGCCTGACCGCGATAGCAGCTAGCGACCCACTCCTCCCCTTCACGCCACCTTTCCCCCCAGTCCATCGCCAACGCCCGACGAGGGACACTCGAATCTACGCTTCAGACTTTGGCGCGGACCTCCCTGGACCACCGTCTTCGTCACGAAAAGCTGGCGACAAATGAGTGGACGGATGTCGAACCTGGTCCGTACGGCGCGGCTGATGTCACTGGCACTGACATCAGCCCGCGCAAAGCGAACGCGCCCAGCGTCAGCGCCGTTGCTGCCGTTTCGACAGGTTGGCCTAGGTGGTCGTCACACTCCTGCAGCCGTATTTACAGCCCGATAATTATTAAACCCACTTACGGGATGTTGTATTAGCGCTGCGGGCTGCTCGTGTCCTCTCGCGCTAGCTATTGATGGCTTCGCATCTACCACCTTGATCGTGACCGGCCGCGGTCGAAGCAACGTCGTGCAGTATCCCCAGTCGCTCCAGAGGCCGCGTGGCGTAGCGAGACTTCACCAGTCAGAATGCAGTCGGCGACAGGTCCAAGCCGCCGCTCGAATCGATCGAAATGCGATAACGGACCGTCGAGGCTGGAGTGAGTTTTACCTCCCTCTCCTTCAACCCGCCAGGACACATTGTCGACGTCTGAGCGCCAAGAATGATCGCCCCCGGCTTGGCGTAGAATCGAGCTACCTCACCCGATCTGAGTCGGCCCACTTCTTTCCCGTCAACGGATACGACTGTATCGCAAGCGCTGCCGTAGAGGCCTTCATCCCGGGTCACGACTAACGTCGCAAACTCGCCGGACGGCGGCGTTTGCAATCCGCTAAGTCTCTCTGAAGGTGCTGGTGCCGCCTTGCTCGCCGCTATGGGCGTAGTCGAGCATGCCGACGAAAGCATTATCACCACGCAGACAGAAAGGACTGTTCTTCGGATTATCATGTGGCTCTCCTGAATGCTCCAACGCATTGAGTGTGCGGTCAAAGCCGATGGTGGATCGGTTTTCCCTCTTTCAACCTAAACCCGGCTATCCCGCCGGGCCCGTACGTACTTATCGCCGGTCTTCCCGGCCCACTTAGAACTTGTGCCGGACGCCTATGGCGACGCCGAACATGTTGCTCTGCCCGTTGCCGAGGACATAGCTGTTACCTAGCGACAGGCTGTTGGCAAAAACGGTCGCCAGCGATTCGAGCATCAACCCGGCGTTCTTGGCATAGGCCGTGGTCAGGTAGACGTCGGTGCGCTTGGAGAATGCATAGTTGGCCACGAAGGCGACCTGCCACGGATTGGCGACGTTGGTATTGCCGAACAGGCTCTTGACGTCATCGTAGTTGTATTCCAGCGTCAGCCCGATGGCCGGTGTGACCTGGTAGTTGGCCCCGATCCAGTAGAAGTCATCGCGCTGGATCAGGACATCGGCCGCGTTCTTGTTCTGGCCCCAGCGGTAGCCGCCCATGATCTTGGCAGGGCCGAACGCATAGCTGGCGCCTACCACGGCCTTCTTGATGGTGCCGGTGCCGGTGCCGATGGTGGGATTCCACTGGTCATAGCCGGCCGTCGCAGCGAACGGGCCGAACGTGTAAGCCAGTGCCCCGCCGTAGGCGGTGTCGCGTCGGAACTGCCCCGGGACTTCGCCATTGCCGCCGATCGGGATGGGGAACCCTACCGAGGCGGGCAGGGCCACTCCGGCGCCGAAGGACCAGTGCGCGAGGGCCGTCAGCCCCCCGAACTTCCCGGTGTACTTGATAGTGTTGTCCTCGCGGTAGTTGGGGCCGGACTGCATGACGACCGGCTCATACTGCGTGGCATAGCCGGTTGGAGAGAAGTTCGCCAAGGCCTCGAACATCGAGGTGTACTGCCGGCCCAGGCTGACTTGGCCGAAGCGGTCGCTCTGGACGCCCACGAACGCCTGGCGGCCGAACAGGCGACCGCTTTGCTGCGACAGGCCGGTATCGAGGCCGAAGCCGCTTTCCAGCACGAAGATAGCCTTAATGCCGCCGCCCAGGTCCTCGTTGCCGCGCAGGCCCCAGCGCGAGCCGGAAAGTCCGCCGGAGGTCAGTCGGTAGGCATCGTTGCCCGGTCCCGGGTTGAATCCGTTGGCGGCCGTCGGCACGACGCCCGCGTGGTTGACGTATTCGACGTTGGCATCGATCACGCCGTACAGCGTGACGCTTGACTGCGCAAGGGTTGCCAGCGGCCATCCCAGCAGAGTCGCCAGGGCCATGCGTTTCAGTGACATGCTGTTCTCCTCTCGTTCTCTTTTTTGCTTTGGGTGGTCCCAGCCACAACTTCATTCTTTGTATGCCTGACTTTGCAATGCTGCCGGGCAGCCTGTTCGAGCTTAGGAGCGCAATCCGTTCAGCGCCAGCAACCGACGACCGGAATCGCTCAGCAGTGTCGGCCAATTGCGACAGTCGCCGGCCAAGCGCCCTCAAAAGCCGGCTCCAACTGTTCTCGAACTTCACCTATGCTCTGAACTAGGGGTAATCAATATGAACGCGTCCTGTTTGCACCGGGTTTCGCTTGTTCAGACAGTGACAGGATGGGCCGCAGCTCTATATATTCGGCCCTCTTGCGGCCGGTATCGCCGTTCGACGTTTCACCCTGTAAGAACGCAAATCCTCACCGCTCAAATGGGCTTCACGCTGGTGTAATCGGCCTGCAACAAGATAAGGCTATCTCTGCAGAGCCCCTATCGGCGCGCGGAAGCCAGTCCAGCACCAAAGCCGTCTACGTGCCGCCGTCGTTCCCACTCGAGATTGCCTGACCATGAGCTTATTAGAAGTGAGTCCGATGCCGGCGTGCCAAGCCCGGAAAGCGCCATGGCGCATGGACCTTGCCGGCGTCGGAGGACAATTGACGCGAAGGGCAAGTGGCATGTGGCTGCTCAGCAACGAGTCGATGACCCGACGTTGTTCGACTAGACTGGCAGTTAGCCGCCATCAAAGTCCGCGGTGGGGAGGAGACATGGAAAGAACAGCTATTCTTGCTGGCGTCTTGACAGGAGTACTCGCCTATGTCGTTCTGCATCTCCGACGTAGATACCAGCTGTTTTTCCAGTCTCACCTTCTGCTCCACGGCCTCGTACTGACCCCGGTGGCTGGCAATCAGGTCAAGCTAGTCGGGTATCGAGAAGGGCGCGACATCAGCGGCGTCGTTCCAGCCGCAGACATCTTCTATAAGATTGAGTCGCATCCGAAGAAGAAGGTCAACCACTGGAATCCCGACCACATTTTTTCTGCTTGGGTGAACGACTGGGATGCGCCGCGATTCTCCGTTCAGTTGTATCGCAGTGGCGAAGTCATCTGGGCACGTGAGGTTCCCCGCTCCGAAGCGCTTCGTGTTCGCGAGGCTGTCGAGAGCCTGCGAAAGCGCGCCAGCGTCGCCCGTACCGGTGACAAGGAGTCGCATGTCCTTGACTTGCTTTGGATGGACCGGGGCTAGATTGTCATAACCGCCGGCACATATAGTGCGTGCGTGCGCCGAACCTGCGAAGGAAGTCCCTGGGCAACTGCATCTCCCTCACGATGCTGTCGACCGGGGCGAGCGTGAAGCCGTACCGAGCGAAGAATCCTGGATGGTCATTGGTCAAGACGGTCGCCTTGGTGCAGCCGTTCGCGCGCGCTCTCATCAGAAGCACGCTGACAATGTGAGTAGCAAGACGGTGTCCACGATAGGCAGGTAACACTGCGACCGTGTGAAGGACGAACGTTTGACCGTGCTGTTCGCCATAGGCGCATCCAACAACGCTATCCCCTACGACTGCAACATGGTGAAGCGGTGTTGCTTCACTGGACAAGGTCAGCGGCAGACCGCATGCCGCCAACACTTGTTCTACTGCCTCCAGGTCCTGTGTCTTTGCAGCACGAAGGCGGGTCCTTCCTATCATTATTGATTCTCACATCATGGTACCTCGCCACAACTGTGTCGCTCGCCAGGCGACGCGCCGTGAGCAGGCACATCGGAAGACGAGACTATGCACCTACATGATGGAAAAAGTCATCACCCAAGCGGTGGGCCAACCCCATCTCAGGCGTGCTGTTCCCTCCACACTGCAGTGATTTGATACAAAGAGCACGGGCGCTGCGGCGTTGGGCTCGGTTCGGCCATGGTCTCCGACGGAGTGTTGACTCGCATTTTGCGTCACCCCAGACCACTCCGGATTGCGCAAGCTCCCGGGCGAGGAACTCAGGTGTCGGCAAGGGGGTGTAGCGCCTGGGAGCAAGGCTGACATCGTTGCGCTGCCTCGACGATGCATAGAAAGTGTGCTGCCATGGATGCGAGAGTTCGAAGCGCAAGAAGCATGCGGTAAGCACAACGTTATCGCGCCTTGATGACGCGTCCGAGGTTGTCGTCGGTCAGGACGGCACGGCCGACTCACACTCTTCGAGACGCCCGCACGGCGGCTGACCGCCGCCGTCAGGGTCGGCGGCCAAATGGCCGGACTAGATGGCGTCAAGCAGGACGGCCTGTCCAGCGACAACCATCTTGGCCGGTTGGCCGCTGGAACGCCTCCTCCACTTCGGACCGAAAGGGGGCGACATGAGTCGGCCGCGTAAGCTAGCCCCAGGTCAGAACCAACCGCTGAACAAGGCGCGTCCTTGGCGGACGCGGTGACCATGGGTCGCGCCATAGACTGTGAAGCGCGCTGCGGTACTATCAAGCGTTGACCCTTGGCGAAGTCTAAGGGCCGAAATGTTCGCAGCTGGATCGCGTCACATTAAGTCATCCGTCCTTGAAGCGTTTTTCGGGGGTCACCGAATATCCCCGTGCCAGTCCAACTCGCACGCTACAACCTATGGGAGAAGAGCCATGGTCGCAGTCAAACACGACGATCTTTCTATGGCCTTCGACTTCGTCAGCTACGCGGCGCCGATGGAGCACAACGCCTATGTCTCGCTCGATACGGGCAAAGTCTATTGGACCTCTGATTCCAATGACACGTTCGACGAAGATATTCCTGACGACCTTGAAACTTCGGACCGATACCTTGCGATACCACATAAGAACGATCTTGGTCTTGGAAGAGCTCTCGCCTTGCGCTTTGTCGCACAAGAGCTGCCTGCATGTTACGACCAGGTCGAAGGAATTTTCCAAAGGCAAGGGGCTTACTCGCACTTCAAGGATTTGCTGCGGCGCGAAGGCGTTCTCGAAGTCTGGTATACGTTTGAAGCCGATTCTGTCGAAGGAGCGCTGAGACAATGGTGTGCCGAAAACGGGCTCGAGATTCTTGAGGCGTGACGGGCCGGTTAGTCAGGCCAAAATGTTTGGCCGCACAGGGGTTATCCTTCGGAAGTTCAGGCGCCGCCGTGACAAAGCAATCACCTAGCTCCGAGTCGGATCGGAACACGCCGGTCGCAATCGTCCACCGGAAAACTAAAGTCGTTCGATGACAAAGTTCCGACAGGATCGCCGCCCTTTCTCTTCCCTGAACACAAGAAGCATTGATGTCGTCGGTCGATCGACCAATGGCAGACCAATGACCGTATCGGGCGAGAGATGGACCGCTGTGGCCGGCAGCTAGAATGTGACTCATGCCGGAATACGCCGACGCATTGCCGTGTTTGAAACATGGTCCTGGCCATTGACTATGGACTGCAAGTGGGCATCCGGCGCAAGGCGGCGCAGCGAATCGTGCAGTCGGGTCGCACGCGCCTCTTCTGCGAGGCGCACCGGGCGCACACCGGCGCCCTCCTGCCCACCCTTTGCCCTGCGCTGATCAGCGCGCGCCCGCGGCGGATCAGGAAGTCTGCCAAGGAAACGCATCCTGCGCGTCATAGGCTGCCAGCGCATCCAGGTAGCGCTCGGCCCCCTGCCAGCGGTGCGCCGATAGCGAGACATCGATTGGCCACTGGCGGCGCCAGCGTCTCATGACGCGTTCTTGTGTGGCTTGCTGGGGCTGCTTGTTACCGACAACACATCCAGGTCGAAAAACGGGCTGTCCTTGGGCGGCGGCGGTAGTCCACCGCCCCAGCCGACGATGGCAAGCTTGATGTACTCCGCCATCTGCTCCTCGGAGACGTCCCTGGGTTGGTCGATCATGACGATATAGCGATGAGTGCTCATGGTTCGCACGCAGTTTTATGTAGCAAGGCCGGTCAAGGCGCCTGGTACCGCGATCAAGGAAGAGCCCACCCCGCTAAGGGCGACCCATACTAACAAGTGAGGTGTAGGACCGCATTGGCGTCGCGGGGTTGTTCCTCCAGCTTCGCGATGGCTTCGGCGGTCGGCAGGATGACAAGCTCGACGTGGCGATGCCGCGCTTCTTGCTTCACTTCGTCCATCACTGGCAAGGCTCCGGTACCGGTACCGATCACCAGCCGGCTGCAGTTCCAGGGGATGTCCTCCTTGATCGACAGCGGTGTGTGGCCGAAGGCCTCGCGGAACGCCTTCGACGGCTTCTTCCTGCGCTTGCGGACTATTCCGTGGTCGATTACTACGTCATGCTCATAAGTCACGCCATCAATGCAGATGGATCCAAAAGAAAAGGCTTCGTAGCGCATATGTACCTCCGCAGGAACATTGGCAGCGGACTCCGAAAATGTTGATGCTTGATTCATTAGAGTCAATGGACGGCCATCGGTAAAGCCCCTCGGATGTACTCGCGCAGCCACTGATGGGGCGGGTCGCGAACGGATCGGTCGGTCCAAAGCATCGCCATCTCGCATTTTGATAAGAAGGACTATCGAACTCATGCTGACTGCGCACGACCCCGACCTGGCTGCGGCGTTGGAGCGTCATGTAAAGGTCCTTGCCGGAGACATTGGCGAACGCAACGTGTTTCGGCCGGACGCGCTGCATGCCGCAGCGAACTATATCGCACAGGAATGGGCCAAGCGTGGCTGTGCGGTGACGCGTCAGGATTATCAGGTACGAGGCGTCCCCTGCGCCAACATCGAGGTTGCGCTCGCAGGCTGCGTTCAGGCTGACGAAATCATTGTGCTGGGCGCGCATTACGACACTGTGCGGAACAGCCCAGGGGCTGATGACAACGCCAGTGGGGTCGCCGCGCTGCTCGAGATCGTGGGTCTGCTTCAGGCCCTCTCGCACCGACACACTGTGCGCTGCGTTGCGTTCGTGAACGAGGAAGCACCATTCTTCTTCCGCGAGGACATGGGCAGCCTGAGGTATGCAAGAGCCGCGCGGCTGCGCGGGGACCGCATTCAGGTGATGCTTTCGCTCGAGATGCTGGGTTACTACCGCGACGAACCTGGCACCCAAAGCTATCCGCCTCTGCTACGTTACTTCTATCCAGTGCGTGGCAACTTTATCGCCTTCGTTTCCAATCTTCGCTCGTGGCGTCGACTGCGAGGGGTGGTCAAGGCGTTCCAGACCTCATCCAGTTTTCCGCTCGAAGCAGCGGCGCTGCCGTGGTGGGTACCCGGGGTTGCCTTGAGCGATCACTCCTCCTTCTGGCGCCACGGCTATCCGGCCATCATGGTGACGGACACCGCCTATCTGCGCAATCCGAACTACCATACCGCGCACGATGTCCCCACCACACTCGACTATGGTCGCATGGCCGCGGTGACGCACGGGTTGGCCGCGAGCGTCGCGTCGCTGTGACCAAGGGGAACGAGTCCTAAGAAGGCGTAGGGGCCGAAGGTCTGCATCAGTAGCCACAGGCTCCTTTCGCGGGCAGATGCGAGAAGCATGTTAGAAGAACAGGCCAATCGCGCGCCTGCGAGCGCCGCGCCAGGCAGAGATCAAGGAGCCAGTACGCCTTCCGGGCCTTTTTGTAGCACCAGAAATTTTCGCAAAGCATGAGCCGGAACGCGAATCATCAGTCGCCTTCCGGCCACAAAGGGACCTTCGCTGATGCTCTCTAAATGTCCGCAGTCTGCCCGCCCCTCCTGCCTTCGCAGCAGGGGGGCATACGCATTACATCGCCGCAGCAAAGATTGCCATGACTTGCGCCAGCGTGGCCTTGCGCGGATTCGTCAGCATGCAAGCATCCTTTTGCGCATTGCTTGCCATCACTTCATGGTCGTCCGTCTTGACGCCCAGGCCCGCCAGACCCGCCGGAATGCCAATCGACGCGGAAAGGGTCCGGATCGCCGAGACGGCAGCGTTGGCGGCGTCATGCGTGCTCAAGCCCCCAATTTTCTCGCCTAGCAGTTCGGCGATTCTCGCGTAACGCTCCGGCGCGGCAATGAGGTTGAATTCCGACACGTGCGGCAGCAGGATCGCGTTGCACACGCCGTGGGGCAAATTGTAGAAGCCGCCGAGTTGATGGGCCATCGCGTGCACGTAACCGAGTGATGCGTTGTTGAAGGCCATGCCGGCAAGGTATTGGGCGTAGCACATGGCCGCGCGTGCCTCCATCGAGTCCCCGTTCGCGACAGCTTTGGGCAGCCATTCGGCGATCAGAGCGATCGCCTTTTCCGCACAGGCATCGGTAATTGGCGTGGCGGCGGTGGAAACGTATGCCTCGATGGCGTGAGTCAACGCGTCCATGCCGGTCGCCGCCGTCAAGGCGGGCGGCATCGCGACCATCAGGCTCGGATCGTCGATGGCGATCAACGGCGTGCAACGCCAGTCGACGATTGCCATCTTCACGTGATTGCTCGAATTGGTGATGATGCAAAAGCGTGTCATTTCCGCAGCAGTGCCAGCGGTCGTGTTGATCGAAATCAGCGGCGTCATTGGCACCGTTGATTTGTCGATGCCTTCGTAGTCGCGGATATGTCCGCCTCCGGCGGTAACGAGGCCGATGCCTTTCGCGCAGTCGTGCGATGAGCCGCCGCCGAGCGAAACGATGAAGTCGCATTCTTCCCGCTCGAACAACCTTACGCCGTCGTGAACATTAACGTCGGTGGGATTGGGCTCGGCACCCGGAAAGATGACGGCCTGGAGCCCGGCTTCGCGAATGTGCCCCGCGACGACCTCGGAGAGCCCCATCTTGTACAAGCCGGCATCCGTGACGATGAGAGCCTTCCTGGCCCCGAGTGATTTGGCGCGAGCGCCCGTTTCGCGCGCGCAGCCCGGACCGAAGAGGCTCACGCAGGGAATGAAGAAGCTGTCGACGCGATTAGCGATGTTCAGGTGGGTCATGTCGTCTCCAAGGTTGTAATGAATATGAGGTCTCCTGTCCTCGCAAGCCTTGACGCATGAACCGTACCCGTGTCTGGCGACGTCTTTTTCAGACGCTGTCCATCAGATGCACCTCGTGGAGTGTTGTAATTTGAATCGATGTGTTCAGTTTTGGAGCGACTGGGCGTATCCGACAAACGGCTGGATCGGCCGAACTTCTGTCGTTCGCAGAGCAGTGTGCGAATGACCGTGAGGGGTTGGTCAGAGACGGCCGCGCCGGCCAGGAGCCGTCATTCACCGCTATGTTCGCTGGCCCCGCAGCCGGAACGCCCGGTGCGCCCAGGGGCTGCCTTGCTTTGTGGCCGGTGGGCGCCGCAAAGCGCAAGCGGCTCTTCACGCGTGCGGCCAGAAAAGAGACAGCCCTGCACGTCCGGTCGGCTATCATGCCAATCCTCTCCGAAATAGCTCCCTATGATTTCCGTCCGTAATGTCACGCTGCGTCGCGGCGTCAATGTCGTACTCGACCGCGCATCCGTCACCTTCAACCCCGGCGAAAAGATTGGTCTTGTCGGCCGCAATGGCGCCGGCAAGTCGTCCTTCTTCGGCCTTCTCAACGGCACGCTGCACGAAGACAGCGGCGAGTTCTCGATTCCCGCTGCATGGAAGATGGGCCAGGTCGCGCAGGAGATGCCGGAGACCGAGCAGAGCGCGACCGACTTCGTAGTCGAGGGTGACACCGTGCTGTTGGCCGCGCAGGCCGAAGTAGCCGCCGCCGAGGCCAGCGACGACGGCATGCGCATGGCGCACGCTTACATGGCCCTGCACGACGCTGGTGCGCACGATGCCCCCGCACGTGCCCAAGCGCTGATCCTGGGCCTTGGCTTCAGTGCTGCGCAGCTTAGCCAGCCAGTCAACAGTTTCTCCGGCGGCTGGCGCATGCGACTGCAACTGGCGCGCGCGCTCATGTGCCCGTCCGACCTTCTGCTGCTCGACGAGCCGACCAATCACCTCGACCTCGACGCGCTGGTCTGGCTGGAAGCCTGGCTCAAGCGCTATCAAGGAACCCTGGTAGTGATCAGCCACGACCGCGAATTCCTCGACGCGGTGACGCAGGTGACGATGCACGTCGACAACGCCAAGCTCGTGCGTTATGGCGGCAACTACAGCAAGTTCGAAGACATGCGCGCTGAGCAGCTCGTATTGCAGCAGGCCGCGATGGCCAAGCAGGCGGACAAGATCGCCCACCTGCAGAAATTCATCGACCGTTTCAAGGCCAAGGCCTCGAAGGCGAAGCAGGCGCAGAGCCGGGTCAAGGCGCTCGAACGCATGGAGAAGATCGCACCGGTACTTGCCGACGCAGAGTTCAACTTCGAGTTCAAGGAGCCGCTCAACGTCCCGAACCCGCTGTTGTCGATGCTGGACGCGAGCTTCGGCTACCCGGCGCCGACCGGCGCACTGCCGGGCACGCCGCCCACGGTCATCGTGCGGGGCATCAACCGTTCCGTGCTAGCCGGGCAGCGCATCGGCATTCTCGGTGCCAACGGCCAAGGCAAGTCCACGCTGGTGAAGACGGTGGCGCACGCGCTGGCGCCGATTGCCGGCGAAATCAGCGAAGGCAAAGGCCTGAATATCGGCTACTTCGCACAGCAGGAACTCGACGTGCTGCGCCCGCTCGATACGCCGATGGAACACATGATCCGCCTTGCCAAGGACACGCCGGCTCACATGCGCGCCCCCGGCCAGAGTGGAACCGAACAATCCCTTCGCACCTTCCTCGGCACCTTCAACTTCAGTGGCGACATGGTCCATCAGGCGGTTAGCACGATGAGCGGCGGCGAAAAAGCGCGGCTCGTGTTGTGCATGATCGTGTGGCAGCGCCCCAACCTGCTGCTGCTCGACGAGCCTACCAACCACCTCGACCTGGCCACACGCGAAGCGCTAGGCATGGCGCTCAACGAATTCGACGGCACAGTGATGCTGGTCAGTCACGACCGGGCCCTGCTGCGCGCCGTATGTGACGAGTTCTGGCTGGTCACCAAGGGCGGCGTCGAGCCCTTCGACGGCGATCTGGACGATTACCAGCAGTTCCTGCGCGACGAAGCCCGTCGCATGCGCGAGCAGCCTGCAGCAGAGTAGAAGGTCATCGCCTGAAACGGTGAGAACCAGGCGTGAGCTTTACACATTTCGCCAGCCTTCGTGTGCCGGATAACATACATTCCCACCGGTTGCGCGGCTGAGGCATTTTGGGTGGGTGCAGCTTCCCGAACACCCGGAAGCCGGCGTCGAACAACATGTCCGGGGCGGACTGGTGCAGATCGATGGCAGCGATCACGCCTGATTCCATGCGCTAGAGCTAGATGAAGCGGATCGCGCAACTGATGGGCGCCGCGACCGACGGCTCGCTCGCCTCGCTTCCGCGGAATAAGTAGCGCATCGCGCTCGCACGCACCCGACCAACCGTATCTGCGGTCCCGCGCTCCCGTTACTATGCTGCTAGTCACCACCGACCGGCACGGGAGCGAGCTTGGCCAACCCGGATCTTCTCGATAGCGACCAAATGACCGCGCACGTCGTCGCTGCACAAGCAAGCCCGTGCGACGAACTCGTCATCCGCACCCAGCCCACCGCGGTCGACCGCCCGTGCCAGCGCAAGCGTCTAGCACTCGCCGCGACGATCCTCGGCTCAAGCATGGCGTTCATCGACGGCTCCGTCGTCAATGTCGCGCTACCCGCCATTCAGAGCGAACTCGGCGCGAGCGTCGCGGCAATGCAGTGGATCGTTAACGCCTACCTGCTCTTTCTCGGGTCCCTCGTGCTGGTGGGCGGATCGATGGGCGACAAGCTCGGCCGCCGCACGGTGTTCATTGCGGGCATCGGGGTCTTCACGCTGGCGTCGGCCGCTTGCGGGTTCGCGCCGGACGCGAATTCGCTGATCGCCGCGCGCGCAGTGCAGGGCATTGGTGCAGCACTCTTCATACCCAGTAGTCTCGCGATCATCGGCGCCGTGTACGAAGGCGAAGCGCGCGGACGGGCAATCGGCACTTGGGCGGCCGTCGGGGCGATCACGTCCGCGGCGGCGCCGGTGGCGGGCGGCTGGCTCGTCGACGTGTTGTCCTGGCGCGCGATATTCTTCCTCAACGTCCCGCTTGCAGCGGTGACGGTCGCGCTCGCGATTTCGTCGGTGCCGAACAGCCACAAGCTCGATGCGCCTCAACGGTTGGACTGGCCCGGCGCGCTTAGCGTCGCAGCGGGGCTCGCTGCCCTCACCTATGGTCTGACCGAGGCGTCTTCGCGCGGTTTCGCAGATCCGCTTGTACTGTGCGCGATCGGCGCCGGCGCGTTCGTGCTGGTCGCATTCGTGATGATCGAAGCGAACAGCCGTCACCCCATGATGCCGCTCGACGTGTTCCGCTCGCGCGATTTCACCGGCGCCAACCTCGTCACACTGCTGCTCTACTTCGGTCTGAGCGGCGCACTGTTCTTCCTGCCGTTCACGCTGATCCGCGCACATGCCTACACCGCAACCGAAGCGGGTGCGGCGGTGCTACCGGTGCCGGTCATCATCGGCTTGCTGTCGCGCTTCACCGGCGGCCTGACGAGCCGCTTCGGTTCGCGGATCCTGTTGAGTGCTGGCCCGGGCGTCGCCGGAATCGGGTTCGTGATGCTGGCGTTTCCGTTTGTGCGCGGCAGCTATTGGGCCGGATTTTTCCCTGCGCTCACCGTGCTCGGGCTTGGCATGACGATCACCGTTGCGCCACTCACGACGATTGTGATGGGCTCGGTACCGGGCGACCACGCAGGCGTTGCATCCGGCATCAACAATGCGGTTGCACGTGTGGCGAGCCTGCTGGCGATTGCGGTGCTCGGCATCGTGTTCGTGTGGTCGCACCAAGCGGCGCTTTCGGCGCGGCTCGATGAACTGGACGTTCCTAGGGACGCACGCCGGACCGGGCAGTTGCTGGAGCCGGGCGCGCAAGCCGGGGCGGCAGCGGGCGACGCCCATTTGCCGACTCAGACACCCGTGGCGCAGGCGGAAGCCGAAGCTATCACCGACGCGCTGCGCGCCGTTGCGCTGGTGTCCGCTGTGTGCGCGTTCGTCGGAGCGGGTCTCGCGGTGGCGACCATCCAACCCCGCAGGTGATATGCCTCGTGTCGCTGGACGCGTCCGTTGCCTATCGGCGCCCTCCCCTCAACTAGCCGAAGTCGGCCAGCCTCAGCCGCTCATGGCGCAGCGCTTGAATGGCCGATCACCGGTCAATGCGGGCCCTAGCGACTACGTTATAGCCCTGAGGTGCCTCCCCGGATACAGCTTCCGCACCAGCGCTAGCGCTCGTCACGTACGCCTGGCACCGTTAATATCAATCTCGACGGCGCGATCGTCGACGCGCCCGACCTCTCCTTCGCCTCGCTCTGAACCCGGAGAAGCAAAGTGCCATACGTAACGTCCGACGGTGTTTCGATCCACTACGAGGTCAAGGGCCAAGGTTCGCCCGTGCTTCTTCTGGCGGGGCTTGCAGGAGTGGGCGCATCCTGGGGCCCACAGATCGATCTATTCGCCGAGCATCACCAAGTGATCGTACCTGATCACCGCGGCACCGGCGAGTCCGAGCGCACCGCACGCGACATGACAATTACGCAACACGCGCGGGACATGGCGCGGGTCATCGAGGCGGTCGGATGCGGGCCGGTCCACGTGGTCGGCTCCTCGACCGGGGGCGCCATCGCGCAGTTGCTGGCGATCAATCATCGCGAACTATTGCGCAGCGCGACCATTGCCTCTTCGATTGCGCGCTCGGACGCGTTCTACCGTCGTCAGTTCGCCATGCGGCGACGCATGCTGACTGATTCCGGGCTGCGCGCCTCCACCGAGGCAAACGCACTATTCCTCTTCGATCCGAAATTCATTCGCGAGCACCCGGAGCAGGTGCAGGCATGGGTGAACACTTCATCGGCTGGCACATTCGAACCGGAGATCGGCTTTGCCCGGATCGACATGATCGTAGGGCACAACGCCTTCGATGATCTTCAGTCGATCACGACACCGACGCTGGTGCTGGTGGGCGAGCGCGACTTCTGCTCCCCGCCGTACTTCTCTGCGGAGCTTGCAGAGCGGATTCCGGGAGCCGAGTTTGCCACCCTTGACGGTGGGCACCTCATCTTCCTGGAGAAGCCCGTACTACTGCACGACGCTGTTGAAGCCTTCATCGCCAAGCACGAACGATGATCAGCCCGTCTCTCTAACGGAAGGCGGGCGCCTCCCATCAGAGAGCCGGCGCGAGCTGGCCGTTATCTGGCCGCGACCTGCGACCGGCCGGTTCCGCCGAACTCCGGTCGTTCGCAGATGGGCGCGCGAATGACCGTGACGGGTCGCTTTGAGCCCCTCATCCACCCCACAGGCCGGCGAAGTTCCCAATTTCCGGCCCAATTGTTGGGGCCTCTTTCCAGCATTTAGGTGCGCTGCGCCACAAAACCACCGCCTCGGAGGGGTGGCTAATCCGGCGCTTTACCCAATATTGCCTTGGCTCCCAGGCTGCGGCCGTCTTTTGACCCAGGACCAACTGCCATGAAGAGAAGACTCCTGTTGGCCGCCGTTCTCATGTGTTCGTTTCCGGCTATGGCGGGATGGATAGATGGTAATGGACGCCCGGTGCCGGATAGTGACGATCGCAAGTCCTCAGGCGATTTTGGCGTACAACTTGTGTTGACAGGCGATGCCAAGACGTTTCGGGACACGTGGAACCGCCCGGGCACGCCGATCCTCCCTACCACGAAGATCGTACAACAGGGGGAGTCGGTGAGCACCATACTCCTGTTCGCTGGATGTAAGCCTGGTAAAGATGGGCGATGTAATGTGGACGTGAAATACCTCCTGATCTCACCAAACGGCTCGAGCGACGACTTTGGTACGACACCGGTCTCTCGTCGAGCGGCACCGAAGCCCGGAATCACGGAGCTCGGGGATTCCGGCGTGACCTTAGAATTCAACCACGACGACCCCGCGGGAAGGTATGTATTTGTTGCCACCGTCACAGATCGCGTTGCCAACAAGACGGTCGAAGTCTCAGCGCAGGTGACGGCCAAGGACAAATGGATTTAGAGAGAGGTCCGGAGGCGCTAGCCGTTAAGGCTACGCTGAACAAGCTGGGT
This sequence comes from Cupriavidus sp. PB-02, assembly GCF_058252315.1. NCBI lineage: Bacteria > Pseudomonadati > Pseudomonadota > Betaproteobacteria > Burkholderiales > Burkholderiaceae > Cupriavidus > Cupriavidus sp. PB-02. The sequence goes on along the minus strand of NZ_JBXPSX010000003.1, from coordinate 682,811 downwards.
GAATGGTTCGCCAGGAAGGGCTGAAGGCCGAAGTCGGCCAGAAGCGGCCGTTCGACATCGAGGGGTAGATGGTCGACGATTCAAGACACTAAACACAGCGTCTTAAATAATGCAGCATAGCCGTCGTAGTACCTCGTTTGGTCTCTTCCATTGCTGGAAGCAGGCGTCGACTGCCGAGAGAACTTCTACGAGGGTGGCGAAGTACCGGTTATGTAACCCCAGGCGGCGTGTCAGTTTCCATACCCGTTCGATAGGCGCCAGTTGCGGGCTGTATGGTGGCAGGAACAACAACGTCATGTGCCGCTTGTATTTGTGCAGCAACGGTTTGAGCAGGACGGCATGGTGGTACTTTGCGTTGTCCAGGACCACGACGATGCGCTTGCCGCGACGTCGATGGCGCAGTAGTTGGCGAAGAAAGGATGCAAACGTTTCTGCGTTGAAGACAGGGCATACCTGCCAGACGAAGCGACCCGTGCTCAGACTGACGGCGCCAAAACATGCCACCGACTTTCGCGTCGGCGCATGCATCAACACCGGATCGCGGATCTCCGGGGCCACCCACATGCGACAGCGCGATCCGTGTTGCTGGAAATGGCATTCGTCCAGGCTCCATAACTCAATGTCGTCGCGCTTTGCCAGTCGCCGCAGTTTTTTTTACCGTCGCCACGCGAACGGGATCAGACTGGGCAACCTGCGGGCGCGGCTTGCGCAGCCGGAAACCCATCTGGCGAAACAGCCTCTGGCACTGCCGCACGCCCAGCTTGATGCCATAGCGCTGACGCAAGTGCTCCGATAGAACGGGCCCATCCCACAGGCCCGCTTCAAATCCGAAGTCGCGTGGTGTCTTGCGCAGATCCGCCTCGATGCGACGCCATTGCGAGTCATTCAACGCACGCGGGCGACCGGGCCGTTCACCTTCCCGCAATCCGTCGAAACCGCCCCGCTCGAAACGTCGGACCCATCGCTGAACTGTCGTGGCTGCTTGACCGAACATCTGGCCCACTTCAGTGCACGAGTAACCGCTGCTGACCAGTAGCACCCCGTGCAGGCGGTGGTCATACCGCGACTCCTCGCTTCGCTCGATCTCCTGTCGAATCGCCAACTGCATTATCTGTGCGTCTGCAATCTCGAGTCTGCGCATGGCTGCCTCTCCATTAGAGTAACCACGCAATCATACATGCTGCAATACTTATGTCGTCATGTTTAGAAGCACGGCTGCCCGTCAATGCCGATCGAGTGCGCTGGCTTGCGCGGAGGCAGCGAATACGCTTCGGCGGACATCAAGTCGGCAGGGTAGAGCTGGAGGAACGACCGCGTTTCATCCGCCCTCGCGCCGGACAGCCAATTCACGTCAAGCCACCTTCTAAAGCCCGACGCCATACAAGGGTTGCAGGTGCCTACTTGCCGCCGACGCCGACCTTGCCGCGCCCGACCTTTCGATGCGGCACACAGGGGCGCAGCCTCTTCCTGGAGCCAGCCGTCAACGTGACGTGCTCCGCAGGGTAGCGGGTCGTCCTGTGCGGCGCGGCCTGATAGGCGGAATGGCCCGGATCGATGCGCTTGATAGCTGACATGACTGACACCTCCTCAGAGGATTCTAGTCCGAAACGGCACGGCGCTTATGCCGCCCGTCGCTAGCAGCCCATGGGCGCTGATCTCGGGGCGCTCACCAGTGAGGGGCCCATGACCGCAACATGCCAGACAGGCGCGGCAAACCTCTCCATCAAGGCAATCGAGGACGCGATCAACGCGTGGCGCAACCGGCAGCCGACCCCGTCAACGGGCGACCGCGTAGCCGCCAAACGAGAGGCAATGCCTTACTAAGCAACGGTTTGAGCAATGCGAAATGAGTCTTTCATCGTCCGGCTCGGGCAGAAGTCCTCGCCGAGTATTTCGAGAATCTAGCTCTCCCGCGCATTACTTACGGCCCTGCGCTGGATAGATTTGCTGCCAGTCTTGCTTCATGCTGATAACGGTCCAGCCTCGCGCCTTCGCAGCATTTAGTGCTGCGTCGAGCTTCCCAACCTTGGCACGAGTCCGGTCCGCACTTTTCCCGCCAGCGGCCAATTCCTTTCATACGCCAATCCAAAAGATTCACTTCAAACTGGCATGCGCCTAGTAGATCCTAAATTGGCTGGAGATCGACAACTGGAATGCCAATCAATAGCCAAGAGCCAGTATCGCACGTGATGTTTCGGCGCCAACGGCCAAACGCACAAGGGAGAAAGCCATGAAAAGTGATATTCGCAGCATACTGGCGCTGCTCCGCTCGGCATGGCGCTACGCCTCCACATGCATTCTCATTGCGCTGACTCTGACGCTGATCCCGGCTCTCGCCTTTGCCCAGACGCCTGCCACGAAGCCAAACATTGTTGTCATCTTCGGCGACGATATTGGCATGTGGAACGTGGGGGCTTACGCGCACGGCATGATGGGCCGGACTCCCAATATCGACAGCCTGGCGCGTGACGGCGCGCTCTTTACTGATCACTATGGCCAGCCCAGTTGCACCGCCGGGCGCGCAGCGTTCATCACCGGCCAAATGCCGGTGCGCACCGGCATGACGACGATCGGCATTCCGGGCTCTTCACGCGGCATCCAGAAGGAAGACCCCACGCTGGCCGAAGTGCTGAAGACTCAAGGTTATGCGACCGGTCAGTTCGGCAAGAACCATCTTGGCGACCGCAACGAGTTCCTGCCTACCGTGCACGGGTTCGATGAGTGGTTTGGAAACCTGTATCACCTGAACGCGGAAGAAGAACCGGAGGAGCTTGATTATCCGGGGCAACGCAACCCGGAGTATCTAAAGAAGTTCGGGCCGCGTGGCGTACTTCACGCTTGGGCGACCACCCAGGACGATTCGACCACCGATCCAAAGTTCGGCCGCGTCGGCAAACAGCGGATTGAGAATACCGGACCGCTCACGCGCAAGCGCATGGAAACCTTCGACGCCGAGGTCCTCCAACACACGCTCAACTGGATGGACCGGGTCGGCAAGGACAACAAGCCGTTCTTTCTCTGGTTCAATTCTACGGCGATTCACATTTGGTCGCACCCGCAGCATCAGTATGTGCAGAAGGCCGTTGCCGAGGGGCGTGCAGAGCAGGACGTGGTGCGCGCCAGAATGATCGAGCATGACGAGCAAGTCGGGCACATCCTCAACAAACTGCGTGAAATGGGCGTGGCTGAGAACACGATTGTCATCTACACCACTGATAACGGCAATGAACTGATGATGTGGCCGGACGGTGGCTACGCCCCGTTCCGAGGGGAGAAAGGCACTACTTGGGAAGGCGGCGTGCGGGTGCCCTGCTTGATTCGCTGGCCCGGCAAGATTCCATCAGGCTCAGATCTCAACGGGGTCCAGAATCACGAGGACTTGTTCGTATCGCTGGCCGCGGCAGCAGGTCTGCCCACGCTGAAGGACGACATGCTGAAGGGGTATCGGATGGGTGGCACACGGTACAAGGCGCATCTGGATGGCTATAACAATCTCGACTACTGGATGGGCAAGACCGACAAATCGGCACGACGCGAGTTCATCTACTACGACGAGACGGATCTAATGGCCATTCGGGTTGACGGCTGGAAGATGCATATCGGTGTCAAGAAGGATGGAAGCTGGTTCAACACGAAGTACTACCCAAGCGTGCCGTACATTTTCAACCTGCTGATGGACCCGCTGGAGAAGATGGATCCGGAATCGCACGAATGGGGCTATGCGGGCCGACGCTTTGTCGGACAGAAGCTCTGGGCACCGACGGCAGCCGTGCCGTTCCTGGATGCTCACTTGAAGTCGATGCAAGAATATCCACCACGCCAGGGTGCGGACACGCTCAGCATGAAGAAAGCGATCGACGAAGCAATGAAAAAAATGTCGACGCCTAATAAGGGCAGCAATTAAATTGCAGATGGCCTCCGCTGATTCACGCTGGCAATCCGACGTTCATCGCCTGGCACGGTACGTGAGATCCAATGATCGTTCATTGCCGATGAGCGGTATTATGGGGGGCTCTCATACGTCCGCTTTTCGGTGCGATTCGGCCATCCCGCCGCAACCTGCTGTACGCCCCATAAGGGTCGGCTCCTGCCGGCTGGCGCAGTCGTAGCGGATCTCGGGGTCGATCAGGCGCTTGCCGGCCAGTTTCGGCCGTTGCCCGGCGCCATAGCGCGGACAGTTGAGCGTCGGCTCCGTACCAGGCACCGGACGCTCGCCGCCTCAATACCCCGTCACGGTGTCGGCCATACCAGCCCTAATAGGATGCGGGGTCGATTGGCCGAAGGTGGCCATGACCTTCAGCCTTCCAAGCACACCATAGAAAGAACGGAATTCGGTGAGTTCGGCAGACTTCGCGTAAACTGCGCCAGATCCCCCGTTCGCTAGTTGGTCGGCTTGTGGCGACGGTAGAAACTCCCGTTATGCGAGGAGGCGTCTATGCATGCAATGCCTTTGCCGGATAGCAGTGCCATCGACCCGCACGCTAACGCGCCCGTGCGCGACCTGCGCCGTGTGCCCATCCATCCCGATCACTGGTTTCCGCTGGCCTGGTCGAATGAGGTCAAGCGGGGCAAAGCCCTCGGGGTGCATTTTGCCGGCGATCCGATCGTGCTGGTTCGTACCGAGTCCGGTACGATATTCGCACTGGAAGATCGTTGCGCACACCGGCAGGTGCCGCTGCACGCGGGCGTGGTGGAAGGCGAGTCCATCCGCTGCGGCTATCACGGCTGGACTTATGACTGCACCGGCCGCTGCGTCGATGTGCCATACCTCGGGCGTGAGCGCCTGCCCAACGGCGTGCGTGCCTATCCCTGCCGCGAGGTGCACGGCCTGATCTTTGTCTTTCCTGGCGATGTGGCGCTCGCCAAGGAGCGGCTGCTGCCCGCTCTGCCATCGGTGGCGGACAAGGCGTACAAGACGCGTCGCTTTGGCCGCGAGGTCAAGTGCCACTACTCCTTCATGCACGAGAACCTGATGGACATGAACCACCAGTTCCTACACCGGCGGCAGATGGGGCAGATGCGTGCGCGCTCGCTGGGCCGCCGTCGCGGCGAGGACTGGGTGGAAGTGGACTACACGTTCGCGCGCATGGAAGGCAAGCAGCCTGTGGGTGAGGCGCTGGTGTTTGGCGCCAGCAAGAAGAACGGCGACCGGGACGGCAAGGACGTGATGACGGTGCGCACCGGATATCCGTACCAGACCCTCCAGATCCGCTCGGGCGACGGCACATTAGTGATGGACCTGTGGATCGTCTACGTGCCGCTTGATGCGGCGCAGCGCACCAACCGGACGTTTGGCCTGCTCTCCATCCGCAAGCCCGGCATTCCGTTTGCACTGGACCTGGCATGGCCGCTGCTGGTCTGGTTCACAGAACGCATCTTCAAGGAGGACCGCTGGATCGTCGAGCGCGAGCAAGAGGCCCACGACAAGCAGGGGGCCGACTGGAACCACGAGGTATTTCCGGTCATCATCGAATTGCGAGACGTGCTGCGCAACTGCGGCGGCCGCGCCATGATCCCGATCCGCGAGGTGGGCGACACGGCCTGACGGCGAGGCCAACGGGGACTAGGGTGTCGAGATGGCGGTTGTACTTTGGAAGCGGCCGTTCACCTGCCGGTACTCGCAACGGCCGAGAAGTCGACACCAGCTAATGGATCTCCGTGAATGCCCACGCATGCAAATTACTGACCAGTCCCAAAATAAGGCGACAAAAATTGAACGAATGGGATCGACGGTAGTCTCATGAGCCATGAAACGAGATGGCCGCCAACTGGATCGCGCGACGCAGGAAGAATTTCGGCTGCTGGCGTTGCGCCGGGTGAAGGAAGGCGAGAAGCCGTCGGAGGTAGTGAAGTCCCTGGGAATGAATCGCACCTCGATCTACCGATGGCTCAAGGCTGCCAGCGGGCGCGGCAATGGGGAGCGGGCACTGGCAGCGCGGCCTGCCACCGGTCGACCGCCCAAGCTCACAGCGCACCAGCAGGCCCAGGTTCTACGCTGGATTAACGGCAGGGACCCGCGGCAATTCGGATTGGACTTCGGGCTGTGGACGCGGCAAATCGTGGCCACCTTGATTAAGCAAAAGTTTGGTGTGCGCATGGGTCTGACCGCAGTGGGGAGGTTGCTGGCCCGTTTGGGCCTGACGCCACAAAAACCACTGCAGCGCGCCTATCAGCGAGATCCGCAGGCGATTGAGCGCTGGCAGCGTGAGACCTATCCTGACCTTGCAGCAAGGGCCCGACGTAGTGGGGCGGAAATCTACTTCTGGGATGAATCCGGGTTTCGAGCCGACACGGTGCACGGCAAGACTTGGGCGCTCAAAGGGCAGAGTCCGGTGATCGAGCGCCCCGGCCAGCGCCAATCGATCTCGGCAGCCTCGGCGGTCAACGCCCGGGGCGGCTTCTGGTTCGCGACGTACAAGGGCGCGCTCACCGCGGAGCTGTTCATCGAATTGCTCAGGAAGATGATGAGGGGCAGGCGCAAGCCGGTGCATCTTGTCATTGACGGCTTGCCAGCCCATAAGAAGGCAAGTGTGCGCGAGTACGTCGAATCCACTGGCGGCAGATTAACGTTGCACTTCCTGCCGGGTTACGCGCCGGACCTCAATCCGGACGAGCTGGTATGGAGTCACCTCAAGCGCACCGGCGTGGCGCGCAATCCGCTGCGCACCGGCGAGAAGCTGGAGATTCGCGTCGAGCAACAACTGCGTGGGCTGCAGAAAAAGCGCACCCTCATTCGATCATTCTTTGATGCCCCATCTGTCGCATATATTTGGGACTGCTGAGTAAGGCGCCTCCCGGCGAGGCCACCGATCTCCGGCCATCGCTGGCCGACGTCGAAAGCCGGGGGCATCACCAGGTTGCAGCCTTACTTGCGCCGCCGGTCGCCTCCACGCGGATCAACGATGATCATCGTGCGATCCAGTACCCCCCGGTCATCAAAGTAGGCACTGAGGTGAGCCGGCTGATAGCCACTCGCATAGAGCCGGTACGACCAAGCCTCGCGCTTCATGAGCGCGTAGTACTGGACAGGCTCGCGCGGCAGGCCGAAGCGCTCGGCCACGCCGCGCTTGGTCCAGACCCCCGGCTTTGCCTCGTAGATCTCCTTCTCGGTCAACATCTGGCGGAAGCTGACCAGCTTTCCGTTCGCGTCAAAATCTGCGGCGTAGACCTCATACCCCAGGGGCCGGTGCGAATAGATCCAGCGGCTGGTGCCGTCGGCAAGCTGATAGGCCTCCGTGGGCGCGCCAAAGGTCTCACGCACGGAGCTTGCCGGACTGCCGGTCATTTTCAGTGCTGTCTGGAGCGGTTGCAGGGACGCACAGGCAGCCAGCGCAACCGCGCTGCCGGTAGCCAGCCACATGGCGAAACGATATTGCATGACCATCCTCCAATGCCGAAAGGCGCAGTTTCTGTCGGCTGGCATTCGATCCAGGCATGATCCACCGGCTACATTCCGGACCCTGCCCCTGCCCCTGCCCCTGCCCCGCCGGCGCCTGACACCGCCGCCCCCGGTGCCTGGCGTAGGCTGGAATCCGGGAGCGCTTCCCGACGAGGCGCCGCCCGTCATGCCCGCCCCCGATCCGGCAGTGGTGCCGGAATCGTCCTCGCCTCCACCGCAAGCCGCAAGAAGGAACGCGGCAAGCAACGCCGCAACAATTCGGGTCGACATGATGTTCTCCTGTGTTGCATTGGTGAACAAACCCCTGGTATTGCCCGGCGCTTCAAGGTCCATGCACGAACTCCACCTGGATATTCACGTGCACGGCATCGCCCACAGTGGGGAACCATGCTGACAGCCCAAACTCCCGGCGGCTGACTTCCCCGGCCGCGGAGAAGGCAAGCGTGCCGTCGCGCCTCGGACTTCCGATGGCGCCGCCGGGGGTCACGAGAAGGCTGACCGGGCGCGTAGTACCGTGAATCGTAAGATTGCCGAAAAGCCACCCACTGCCTTCCCCGGTCCGTACAAAGCGGGTACTGACAAAGCGGATCTCCGGATAGCGGGCCACATCGAGCATGCCGCCGCCCCGGATGATCAAGGACAGAAAGCGCGGGTGCGCCTCAACGCTTGAGGCATCGATCGTCACCGTCACGCGGCCCGAGTCAAGCCCGGCCTGCGTCCCTTCAAGCTGGGCATGCATACGGTGAAAGCGCATCTTGATATGCGAGTCCGAAAAGGCGTCGACGTCGAACGTGACGCTCGAGCGTTGTGGCTCCAGCACGTACCGATCTAGCCACCCGTCCGCCTCGGCTAGCTGGGCCTGGCAGACGGCACCCGCTAGCGATGCGAAAGTGGCGAGCACAAGTTTGGCAATCGCGTGTCCGCGAGTGGCCAGGAACCGGCGTGGCGAATCGCGCACGACCCCTCATCGGCAGAAAAACGATGGTCCGTTTGAGTAAACGCCTGGCGGCCAGGATTTATTCCATTGCCCGCCGCCCAGATGCCGAAGGGTTGCTTGCTACGCTATCCGCCCTCCCTCCACAAAAACCCTAGGGTGTGTTGACATTTAGACCGAAGTTCCCCAACCCCCTGGGCGAGTTTCCCCTTGTGCGACAGGCACTTGGCGTAATTCCCGGGTTCCGATTTCTGTCTACACGCGGATTTGCTGAAGCAATTCCAGAGCCTGCTTCTGTTTCGCGTTTGCCGTGGTGACGTGTTCGAACGTCGGCACTTCAGCGCCAGCGCTGGGTGTGCGGCAGGTGTTACGCACGATCGTGGCGAGTTCGGCCATCAAGCTCGAGAAGCTGTGCACGGGCGTGCCGTCGTCAAGTGTGTGGCGCGCCGCCTTGGCCAGCGCTGCCGCAGAGCGCACGGCAGGCGCCACCGGATCACGCGTGGCCTTGGCGGCCTGATCCGGGTCGGCGAACATCAGTTCGCGCCAAGCCTCACGCATGTGCCATTCGACGTAGTAGGCCAGCATGCACAGCAGGATATGCGCACGCACCCGATCGGCCGTGCGGTGATGGATTGGCCGCACCTTCAGGTCCACCGTTTTTAGCGAACGGAACGCGCGCTCCACGTTGGCCAGCGCCTTGTAGTTGCGCACGCACTCGGCCGAGTCCATCTGCGCCGCACTCACCGAAGTGCGGATGATGTAGAGGCCGTCGAGCGCCGCCTCGCGGGCGATGCCCTCGCTGTTGCGGCTGAACGTGAAGGCCGCGTCGTCGATACTCAGCGCAAAGTGCTTGGCCACCTTGTACTTGTCGATCACCTTGCCCACGCGCAGGCCGATCTGATCGCGCCCGGCAAGCTTGCCCGCCTGCACGCGGGCAACGATCGGCTGCAGGCACGCCTCGGTGGCCGCCAGCAACTCTTCTCGCTTGTGGGCACGTAGCCTGGCCAGTTCCGGATTGCGGCACGCCACCAGCCGCTCGCCCGGATAGTCCGGTGAACTCAGCTCCAGCAGATTGCGCTCGTCGAACAGGCCAAGCTGCAGTTGCCCTTGCTCGAGCAGCGGGCGGATCGAGGCGCTCTTGAGCGCGGTGATCCAGCCCAGGTCACCGCCTTCGCGCATCTGGTCGATGGCCTTGCTGGAGATCATGCCGCGATCGCCCACCATGACCAATCGGGAGAGACCAAATTCCTCTTGCAGGCGCCGCACCTCGGGCATGAAGGTCTGGCTGTCGGCCACGTTGCCCTCATGCACCGACACCGCCACTGGGCAGCCGCGCGCATCGGTGAGCAAGCCGTAGTTGACCTGTAGCAGCCCCTTCTTGCCATCGCGGCTGTAGCCAAGCTTGGCCAGCGGGCAGGTGCTGCCCTCGAAGTAGCTGGAGCTCAGGTCATACAGCACCAGGCCACCGGCGCTCAAGTGGCGCGCGGCGAGCTTCTTCTGGATTGTGCCCTGGCGCGCGAGCAGCCAGTCCATTGCCGCGTACAGGTCGTTCTCGTTGGCCTCGGTCACGCCGAAGTCCTCCGCCAGGGTGCTGGTGTGCCACCAGCGCGTGGTGGCCAGCTTCGTGTGCGGCGCCGCGATGCGCGCGGCCACCATCGCCAGCACCAGGTCGCGCTCGCGCGAAGGCTTGGAGGCGATCAGCGAGGCAAAGCCCAGACGCTGCATGGCCGTGGCCACCGCCTGCACGTGGCCGTGAGCGCGCGAGCGTGTCACCTCGAACGCCTCGCCCAGCGGCACGAAGGTCTCGCCCTTGAGTGAGCGGCGGATGATCTCGATCAGTGCCTCGGGCAAGTGGGACAGGTTGCCCAGCGTCTCGTTCTTGACCACGCCGTCCTCGCGGTAACTGCGCCGCAACAGGTGGGTGCGATAGATCTGGTCCTTGTACTTGCGGGTCGTCGTAACGACGTGAGCGGTTCCGTTTCGTGCTGGCATAGCCAGCAGAATAGGAGAAAACCCGCCAATGTCAAGAACTTTTAGTGACTACAAAATGAGGGCATCGAACGCCCCCCGATGAGCCGATTCCTCAATCAGGAAAAGGGCTTCGCGACGCCGCAGCCGCGGCGTCGGCATGGAACTTCGGTTTAGACGAGCCAGATGAGCGCGGAGGCCAGGGCAACGAAGGAAGCAAAGCGCTCGGAGAGCTTGTCGTATCGCGTGGCGATGCGTCGAAACTGTTTGATGCGGGCGAAGAAGCGCTCGACCAGATTGCGGGACCGATAGAGATGCTTTTCCAATGGACGTTGTACAAGCCGGTTCGCCCGACTCGGGATGACAGCCTGGACATCGAACTTGTGCAGATGCTCGATGAGCGCATCGGTATCGTAGGCCTTGTCGGCGGCAACACTGCCCGGGCACAAACTGCCCAGCAAAGGCAACGCCTCGGGGCTGTCGCCCGCCTGTCCGCCGGTCAAGCGAAATCTCGCCAACATGCCCAGTCCGTCAACCAGTGCATGAATCTTCGTGCTCAGGCCACCGCGCGATCGCCCGAGCGCCTGGTCACCTTTTTTTGGGCGCGCCAGCGGCATGCTGATGGGCGCGCACAATGGTGCTGTCGATGAAGACTTCCTCGAAATCCGCGTCACCTGCCAGCGTTGCAAATACTTTATGCCATACCTCGGCACGCGACCACCGAGCGAATCGCTGGTACACACTGTTCCAGTTGCCAAATTCTTCCGGCAGGTCTCGCCACGGGCTGCCGGTACGGGCAATCCACAGTACGGCCTCCACGAACTCCCGATTGTCGGCGGCGGTTCGTCCCCGATCCCCGGCCTTACCGGGTAGCAGCAGCGCGATGCGCTCGTACTGGTCGTCTCGCAACAGCCTTCTTGCCATCCCTGCCTCGCCCAAAAGACAGGATGTAAACAGATTTCGATCGAAGTTAACACCCCTTCGTGCCTCGGCCTTGCCTAACGTCAACACACCCTAGTCGGGGCCGAGGCAAGTTGCCGGTAAGTTTTGGCACCGGATTCGGGCCATGGCGCGAACTAGTACAACATCCCGTAAATAGGTTTAATAATTATCGGGCTGCCACGGGCCAGCCCGTAAAGGCAGTGTGTCGGTGATTGACTTTGCCACACGCAAGGTCATAACGAACTGGCCGATCCCAGGTGGCGGCAGCCCCGACATGGGCAACGTGAGTGCAGATGGCAAGATGCTGTGGCTGTCGGGGCGATTTGACGATGTCGTCTATGCAATCGATACGACGACCGGTTTCGTCAAAGCCATTCCAGTCGGCATGGAACCGCACGGCCTTACCTTCTGGCCGCAACCCGGTCGCTATTCGTTAGGCCACACGGGAAATATGCGCTGACTCCGCTGAATTCCGCGGGTCAGGGCTGACGTACTCAGTGATCGGCCCCGCAAGTACGTCCAGCAATGGCATCTCTCCATCGCCTGTGAATGGGTTCATCGACGCGGCGCTGGTTGACCGCCACCATGGCGCCAAGGAGATCCTTGCCGCCGGCAAAACGCAAGGTCATTGGTGCGACATGACCGATTTCCGGGGAAGGCCGCCCGGATCTTGAGGAAGAAGTAGTGGTCATCACGGAAGCCGCAGGCCGTAAGCTTGATCACCTTGATCATGTCGATGCCTTCGACCAGATTGGTGCCCAAGGGCCAGCGGGTGTGGGCCAGAATGGCCAGTAGGTAAGGCTTTAGCCGCCGGGGCGAACCGGCACAGCGGCCCCATCTCGCTATGGCGTCATGCTCGCCAGAAATGCTGATGACCCGATGTCGTGCACAGCCCGCTGCGAACTAACGGAACACCAGCACTGGGATCTTGCAGTGCGTCAGGACTTTCTGGGTTTCACTGCCGATCAGGAGGCCACGCACGCCGGCTTGGCCGTGCGATGCCATGACGATCAGGTCGCAGTTGCGTTCCTCGACAGTCCGGATGATCACCTCATAGGGGTGATCGCCCGTGACGCAAATCGTCTCGTATGCCACGGACGCATCCCTGGCCGCTCGCGCAATTACGCCCAGGTAATGCTCCGCATGCTGCTCGGCAAGCTGCGCGTAGCGCTCTGTTGCATCTTCCAGCATGTCGATCCGGTGGGTGAAAACACGATACTCCGGCAGAACATGCAATCCGGTGAGCTTGCCATGAAACACTTTGGCGAGTCGCACCGCCATACGGGCCGCGTCTTCCGAGAGCGCCGACCCATCGGTTGGCACCAAGATATGTTGGAACATCGTTGTCTCCTCAGTAAGCGTCCACGTCTTCCACCTTAAGCTGATGGAAGCGACCATCAAGGATGGCCGGGATTGGCAAGCAATTATGTGAAGCTTCGCATATTCACGAGCCCAGGTCTGCTCCTCCACCGGCTTCAGGTTCACCGCCCAAGGGCAGAGGGTCGGCCGGGATTCGCATATATGTGAAGCTTCAGATATCTGCGAATGGTGAGTAGCCCGGGGAGTTTTCTTGCAGAACCTTATGTGAGACTCGCGCCTCAGACGGCTCCTGTTATCCAAACCGTTACGCCGGATGACGTGCCAGTGGACAAAAAGCCTGGGGTAGACGGCCGCCATCTTGTAGCCATTCCTCGCTACGCCGTTTGTGATACGAGGGATCGTACGGCCGGAGGTGCATGCGTTGTTAAGGGAGATCGCGCGCCTTCAAAGCATCGTGCTGCGTGCCTGGCGGTTACAAGAGTGCTTTCCGAAGGGCAGCTGCTATGTGACGGGGAGCTACCAATCTATGATCCTCTGGCACCTGCGCCGCGGCTGGCAGAGCCCCATGCACCCACGTAGTTCACCTGCTGGGGCGCCGCCCTATACCCCGCACTCGCCGTGAGGGCAGCCGGGCAGGCGTTAAAATCCCCCTGCCAAGCAGCCGATAGCGTGGGATCCTCCAGGCTTTCGCGGCATAGACGTGACGATACTTCCGTCGTATTTGTTCCACCGTCCTCTGCCCCCGTTCCGGGCCGCTGCGTAGTGGCTTGCTGCTTGTTATGCCGGGCGGTCAACCCAAGCCTATATTTGACACAGTGCCAGTCGTGCTGTGCGACGCACCGCGATGATTTCGCTAACAGGAGGGCAAGATGAACGACATCCGATCCGATTTCTCCATGCACAAGGACGCATTGGCCCGCGACGTCGATACGCTGATGGCCGACGTGCAGGCGCTTCTTCATGAAGTCAAAGCCGAAACCGGCGTAGGGACCAGCCTTGAGCGCCACGCACTCAAAGCCCGGCAGCGCGCGCTGCAGGACCGCCTCGTTGCGCTGCGTGAAGAGAGCCGCGCCAGAGTCTCCGAGTGGGCGACAACGACCGATCGCTACGTCCATGAGCATCCGTGGCAAAGCATTGGTACCGTGGCCGCCATCGCGGCAACCACAGGCGCTATCGTCGCGCTGGCTGGCAGCCACCGTTAGGCATTTGTGACTGCGGCGCCGGCATGGCAATGACACGTGGTAGTCGTGCATGAGCCACGTGGTATTTGCTATGCCGGCAAATGGACGGTCTGCCAGCGTGCGATCCCAAGGATGTCATTCAAGAGGCCAGCCATGGAAGAGCTGACAAAGGAGGAGTTGGCGACATTGGCGGCACAAATGGACGCTGAGGAGTCGCGTATCCGTGCCGCCGCCGGAACCGCCGGAACCGCCGATTCGCCTGTCGTACTTTTCGTGAGTGAAATACCGGCGACCAAAGCACCGGCACGTAGAACATTTCCGCTGTGGTCCGGATAGTGTTCCAGCATCGCGTCGCCCTGGCGCTGCGCGTTCTTTCGTCCGCCAGTTCACCTTCATCACGGTGTTCACGTTGCGTTGGCGGCCACCGACACATGGATTTCTCCGTCGGGCAGGGTCCTTGATCTGGTGCCAGAATGCCAGCAGGGTTGCTACCCGGAGGCGCGCAAGTCAAGGGGACAGCGGCGCGTTGCAATGTTTTCAGATGCGATTTCCGCGCTCCTCAGTGGTGCATGCCGCCCCCATGAAAGCCACCACGCGCGCGCCCCCCATTGTGAAAACCCCTATGGAAGCCCCCATGGAAACCGTTGTGGAAACCACCGCGAACGATCACCCCCGGCCTGCGGAAGAACACATGGTGCATGTGGTGGAAATGATGGAAGCGGTCGACAAAGATCACACTGCCGCCAAAGCCGACGCCGACTGGGGCCCAGTACCAGGGATCGTAGTAGTAGGCCGGGGCCGCATAGGTGACCGCCCCGCTCGCTCCGTCGACCAACTGCCAGGTCCCGCCCGGCTGCAAGCAGGCCACACCCGAGATCTCCTGCAGCACGCCGCCAATCTCGGCCTGTCCGACCACTTGCTGGCAGGGCGCCGACACCAATTCCTCGGCCGACGCCGCCACGCCAAAGCTGAGGCCTGCGAACACGGCCGCCGCGGCCGCCAAAGCCTTGCCCATCATTTTCACCCTGATCTCAAAGTCCCGACGTATGCCCTTGCGGATCTCATGGCACATCGGTTTGCCTGCCGGACCGCGTCCGCTACCCACAGCCACGCCAGTCCTGCATGAAGTAAACGGATTAGAGCCACGTTTTATTCCACACGGCGGTGACGCCGCGCCTCACTGCCATGCTTGCGAATTGCCGCCCAGGCTGCTGCAGACGTCCATCGCGATCTCGCGCAGGCGCGGCTCGCTGTGCTGGCCCGAGAGCGCGTAACCGGCACCCGCGCTGGCCCAATAGAACGTGCGCCGGTCGTCCTGGCGCAGCACACGGAAGGAGGTGGTCGGCGGCGCTGCCTCGGTGATATACAGCGTGAGGCGCCCGCCCGCCTGGTTCTGATACATCAACTGTGCCGCTGGCCCGGCCGCGCCGGGCAACAGCCGCCCACCAATTAGCGTGTAGCCGTATTCGTTCAACGCTGGAATCGTCAGTGTGCGCGCCAGCCGGCGCGACAGCCACTCCACCAGGTGCGCCTGATCGGTGGCCGCCACTTCTACCGGGTGGCCCTGCTCCGGCGCAAAGACCGCGTAGGCAAGGTCAGCATGGCGGGCGAAATCCCAGGGATCGGGCCCGCGCAACGACAGCCAGGCGCCGCCGGTGCCCAGCAACATCCCCGCACCGACCCAGGCCAGCGCGGCCACCGCACGCCACCACCACGCGCGGCGCGGCATCACCACGACATAGTGCGCATCCGTCGGCAACGGAAACAGTGACCTGAGAGCGGCGCTCTGACGCCGATAATCCTCCACACGTGCGGCGGCCTGTACATCTTGCGCCAGCGCGGCCACGACCTCGACTTGCTCGTGCGGCGCAAGCTCGCCATCGACCAGCGCCGAGAGCCGCTTCAGCTCCGGGTCTGTCGCCGGCGCGGTGGAACTTCGCTTGTCAGTCATGGCCTGTGCCTCACGACTTTGAAAACCCAGGGCTGTTTCCAGCGTCGCCGCCGCCGAGCAGCACGCGCAGGTGCTCGAGCGCCCGCGACAGCCGCGACATTACCGTCCCCACCGGCACCTGCAGGATCGCGGCGGCTTCGCGGTAGCTCAATTGCTCCAGTGCCACCAGCAGTAGCACATCGCGCTGCTCCAGCGGCAAGCAGTACAGCGCGCGCTGCACATCGAGCAGTAGCAGCCCGTCGACCTCCCCGGCCGGCGCTTCCAGCCGCTGCCACACAGGGTCATCGGCATCGAGCGCCAGCTCGCGGCGCTTGCGCAACTGGTCGATATAGAGGTGACGCAATATGGCCATCAACCAGGCACGCGTATTGCTGTGGGCGCGCAGCAGCGAGGTGCGCGCGAGCGCGCGCTCGAGCGTGTCCTGCACCAGGTCGTCCGCCCATGCGGCATCACCCGTCAGCGCGCGCGCGTAACGGCGCAGTTGCGGCAGGCAGGCGGCGAGGTCGTCGCGCAAGCTCACCGGGATGGACTCTCCTCGGGCCGGCGGCCAGGACCAATTAGTAGCCGCCGGGATACATTGCGCCGCCCGTGCTCCGGCTACTGCCACTGCGGGATTGGGACGAACTGCCCGACGGATCTGTACCACTGTCGGTGGAGCACGCCGCCACCGCCATCATGGCAAGCAGCAAGCCAGAAATCAGATGGAGCATTTTCATTTCGGTCTCCAGAGGGTAGGCCGCGGAGCAGCATTCTCCACGTCGAAAACGCCGCACCCGGGCAGCGCATGTTGCTGCTGCCACAGTCCTGTCAATGGGTAAACGCGCCGCGGCGGCGCTTTATTCCACTGTCATGGAGTTTGTTTATGCGGTGCCGCCCCAAAGTCGGCAGATTGCCCTCGCCGAAGCCGCGACGGCCGTCGGGCTGAACAATCTCGAGGAGAACATTCCTACCTCGCGCGTGGCGGAGGCTTGCAGGAAACGTTCGCGGGTGGCACGGCGTCTGCCAGCCCCCCCGGAGAGAACGCGCCCAAACATCTGGAGCACTGGCATGCGGAGGGATTTTCCAACTCATGCTGGCGGTGGCTTCGGGTCAACACTCGAAAAGCGAGCTGCATGGCCATGGCCAGAAAGAATTCGTCCCCTGGCAGCCGGAGCAATCACTTGGCCTGCACCGGCGGGCTCGACTGCGGAGTATCTACCTAATGGCGCAGGCACGCTCACCGGCGGCACGGCGTGAACATCCGTCCTTGCGGCCGACGCACCGACTCATTCACCGCGAAGTGTGGACTTCATGGTCGAATGCAATATGCAGGTGCAAGGGGAAACCCCGGCCTTCCTCGCTACATACATCCACGACATGCCCGGCGCGATGTTCTTCGAGTCGAATCCACCGGATTGTGCCGTCACCGTGTGAGGGAAGGGATCTCTGTTGACCCACACGACGATGTCACCTGACCGGATGCTAAGGGACTGAGATTCGTAACGAGTTCCCTCGATCACCACGGGCTTGGCGCACGGCGGCAGACCTGGTGCCGTCAGCAGCAGGCCCGCCGTGACCCACAGCGCCGCAGACCGAAAACGCATGTCAGAGTAAGCCACGCGGGCAGTCACTTCTTCTGCCGAGCGAACCCTGAAATTTCACACTGCCGCAAAGCGGTGCCCTCATGAAGCGGTGTCGTCCGGGATGCCAACGTCCATCTGGAGTAGCGATCGCAGAACTTCATTCCATCGTTGACGCAAGAATGCGGTGAGCAGCAGATCGCCGCTCACCGCCCATCCCGCGCGCTGCCCTATTGCGGTTATTCAGCCACGACATTGGCCGCCTTCGCGACCGCACCCCACTTGTCAGTTTCGCTCTTGATATAGCCGGCAAACTCTTCGGGCTTGCTGGCTATAACTTCCGCACCGAGGGTCGCGAGCTTGTCCTTCACGTCAGGCATGGCCAACACCTTGACCAGCGCGGCGTTGAGCTGCTTGACAACTTCCGGGGGAGTTCCCGCCGGGGCAACAAGACCACCCCAGGAGGAGGCATCAAAGCCTTGCAACACCGTCTCATTAATGGTCGGTGCACTCGGAAATGCCGGAACGCGCTTCTTGCTGGCCACTGCAATCAGCTTAAGCTTGCCCCCCGTAATGTACGGACGCGCGGCAACCGCCGTGGTGAACATCATTGACACCTGACCGGCCATCACGTCGGTCATCGCCGGGCCGTCCCCTTTGTACGGTACATGCATCATGTCAAGTTTCAGGCCCGACCTGAACATTTCACCAACGAGGTGGTTCGACGAACCATTGCCGGCGGAGGCAAAAGTGTACTTCCCGGGGTTGGCCTTGACTTCGGCCACGAGGCCCTTGATGTCCGTCGCCTTGACCTTCGGGCCGGCAACCAGCACGATCGGCACCGTGGTGGTCTGGCCGATCGGCGCAAAGCTCTTGTTGACGTCGTAGTTCAAGTGCGGATAGATGGTCTGGCTGATCGCGTTCGGACCGACGTTCGCCATCAGCAGCGTATAGCCGTCTGCCGGCGATTTCGCCACCATTTCCGCAGCGATGTTGCCATTGGCCCCAGGCCGGTTTTCCACCACGAAGGTGCCGCCGGTCACTTCCTTGAGCTTTTCGCTCAGCACACGTGCAGTGGTATCGGATGCGCCGCCGGGCGGGTACGGGACAACAATGCGTACCGGCTTGTCCGGGTACGCTGCCGCGGCCACGCCCGACGCCAGCGTTGCAGCAACGATGGCCGTGCGCCAGGTGATTTTGATGATTGCTTTCATGTCTCCTCCAGATAATCGTCAACGGGGATGGATCGGAATCAGTACGGCCCCGCGAGCCAGCGGCTTTACTGTCTTGCTATAGATGTTCAGCCAGCCCTGCTCCGTGGCGCCCAGGATCGGCGCCGTCCGGGCTCGCCGTGCGGCCATCTCGCGCTCGTCGACAAGCAGGTTGATTTGCCGGCCGGGAATATCGATTTCGATGTCGTCGCCATCCTGAACCAGCGCGAGCGGCCCTCCGGCGGCGGCTTCCGGGCAGACCTGACCGACGGCCACGCCGCGATTGAGGCCCGACAACTGACCATCGGTCACGACCGCCACCTTGCCGTTGAATCCCGCGCCTTCCACCGCTGCCACGAACGACGAGGCCAGCGCCACGCCCGGCCCGCCAATCGGGCCCATGCCGCGCAGGCATGCCACGGTGCCGGCGGTGATCCTGCCATCCGCCAGCGCAGCAATGGCCTCCTCCTGCGAGTGGAACACCATGGCCTTGCCACGGAAGCGCTCCGCCTTTTCGCCAGCATTGCCAAGTTTCAGGATACTGCCCTCGGGCGCCAGCGATCCCTTCAGGATGACCAGCGATGGCTTGGTCGAAACGGGATCGTCGAGCGTACGCAGGATGGAAGGCGACGGCGCTTCATAGTCGTCCAGAATCGCACTCCAGGTCTTGCCGGACACTGTCAGGCAATCCTGCTCGATCATCGGCGCCAAGCGCTTGATTGTGGCCAACGTGCCACCCGCCGCTTCCAGTTCTTCTGTGCGATGAGGACCATTCGGCTTGACGGTGGCCAGCAGCGGCACTTCACGGCCAAGGCGGTCGAACAGGTCGTAGAGATCGACATCGGTGCCCGCCTCCTCGGCAACGCCCTGCAGATGGCGCAAAACATTGATCGACGTCGAAAGTGCAAGTGCCACCCTGACGGCATTGCGAAACGCCGCCGGCGTCAGGATGCTGCGCGGCGTCAGGCCAGCGTTGACCATTTCGACGATGCGCGCCCCCGCAGCCCTGGCCTGCTCCACCATCGCCGGCGAATTCGCCAGCACCGGGCTCGCGCCCGGCAGCGTCAGGCCCAGTGCCTCGCAGACGATGTGCATCGAGTTGGCCGTGCCCAACCCTGCGCAAACGCCCGGGCTGCGCACCGCGCGCTTGCACATGCCGTCGAGATCCTCGAACGAGAGTTGCCCGGTCACATGCATGCCGACCTTCTCGAATACGTCCTCGATATCGACATGCTCGCCCTTGTATTGGCCGCTGGCCTGGTAGCCGCAGATCACGACGATCGTCGGAATGTTCAGCCGCGCCGCCGCCATCATCTGACCGGGGGTGGTTTTGTCGCACGATGCCAGGCAAACCATGCCGTCAAGCTGCGCACCCTCGACCTGTACTTCGATGTCGTTGACGATCAGGTCGCGCGACGGCAGGATGTAGCGCCCCTGCTTGCCCGCACTGGTGATGAAGTCGCTCGGCGCGGCGGTGCGCACTTCGAACGGCACGCCACCGGCCGCGCGGATCGCTGCCTTCACCTGCACGGCCACCCCATCGAGGTGGCTGAAACAGCTCGACAATTCCGATGACGTGTTGACCACGGCAATTTTCGGCTTCTCCATGTCCGCATCGCTGAGGCCAAGCGCCTGCCATTGCGCCTTGCGCAGCGCCCAGCGCGTAGTGCCCGGGACGAAATTGCTACGGTATTTCTGCGAAGTCATTGCGCGTCTCCAAGGAAGGCGCCGTTGCGGGCCAGGGCCTGCTGGATGTCAGTGACGGGAACGCTGTGCACGCTGCATTGCCGCGCCACGGCGGCTGCAGCGGCTTGGCCCGCCGCCTCGCCCATCGCAAAGCACTGCGCGGTGACGCGGATCGACGCCTGCGCGCCATGTGTGGCCGATGCGCAGCGGCCCGCCACCATCAGGTTGTCGAAGCCGGGGAGCGTCAGCGAGCGCAGCGGAATCTGGAAGTACGTGCCCGGCTGCAACCAGATCCATTTGGTTGCACGGCCCGCCGCGTGGTCCTCCATTGGCCAGGCGCAGCAGGCGATAGCGTCGGAGAACCGCGCGCCTTCGAGCACGTCCTGATCGGTCAGGACATAGCTGCCGACCGTGCGCCGGCTCTCGCGCACGCCGATCACTGCGCCGGTATCCATCACGAATGCTGATTCGAAACCCGGTACGAATTTGCGGAACGCCTGCAGATACAGGCAAACCTGTTCCCGCCCGGCCAACTCCGCCCGCGACATCACGCTGACGTCGAACGGATTAGGAGACTTGCCATCCACCGCGACCTTCGTGATATTCAGATGCGCCAGACCCGGCCGTTCGGCAAACACGCCGCCGGCCGTTCTAGGCAGGTCGTAGCCGTCTTCCACGGCGCGTTCCAGACACTCGCGCAACGCCGCCCGGCTCAGGTTGCCGAGCGCCGTGGTATTGACACCGCCAAAGCGCACCATTGTGGTCGGAAACTGCAGGTCACCCGTGGAAATTTCGAACGGTGCGCCGGCGAACTTCACCACGTCCGCATCGCCCGAGCAGTCCACGAATGCCTTCGCGCGGATCGCCAGGCGGCCTTGCTTGGTTTCGATGAGCACGGCATCGACGTCCTCGCCATCCATGGCCACATCCACGACCAGGGCGTGAAACAGCACCTCGACCTTGGCGTCCTGGATGAGTTGGTCGAGCACGACCTTCATCGCGAAAAGGTCATAGGGCAACGAGGCCGTCTCCAGCCATCGCGTTGGCTCGCCTACCCCGTCCAGCGCATGCAGGCGTTCGATAACCTCATTGCAGAACCCGCCGACGATCTGGCGGACTTCCGACTCGGTGACCGCATATAGACCGCAGATGCTGCCCAGGCTGACTGAGGTCAAGGTGCCGCCGAGGAAGCCCTCGCGTTCCAGCAGCAGCACCTTCGCACCGGCCCGCGCTGCCGATATGGCGGCTGCCACACCGGCGGCGCCCCCGCCCACCACGCAGATATCCGCCGTCCGGACCACCGGCGTCGAACGCGGCGGTTCGGCAACGGCCCCCAATGAATACGTAGTCATTCTGTCTCCAAAAAATTGCGGTGGCGCATTCATGCGAGCCAACCGCACCTGTAGAAATGGTTACGTAGTCATTATAGGCGCAAGCCTTGCGGATTCAACCTCAAGATGTTGTGCACCGCAGCACCAGATCATTCGGCAACACGAACGTGTGCGGGGCCAGCCCGGGGTCCGCCATGCGACGTTCAAGCCGCTCAACCACCTGCTCCACCATCGCCGGCAGCGGTTGCTGAACGGTGCTCAGGCCGATGCATTCCCACCGAGCCATCGGAATATCGTCATAGCCCACGATCCACATCTCATCGGGCACCGACCGCCCACAGCGCTTTGCGGCATCCAGTGCGCCGATTGCGACGATGTCATTGGTGCAGAAGACGCTGTCAACTTCGGGGCGGTCGGTCAGCAACGTCTGCATGGCGCGGAAACCGAATTCATAGCCGAAGTCCGCCGCGTCAGCACGAGTGAAAGCCGGGCCAAGTGCCACATCCCCGAGCCCTTCCATGAACCCCCTTTCGCGCTCGCGAATCGTGCTTGCTCTCGAACTCTTGCTCGATTTTGCGGAAATCAATCCAATATGCTTGCGGCCCGCGGTCAGGAAATACTCCGCGACGCGTCTGCCACCGGCGTAGTTGTCGCTGACGATCGTATCGAAAAGATTGGTACCGACGGATCGGTTGATCAGAATGATCGGCTTCTCTGCCGCCACCCTGGTCAGCAGCTCCCTGGATTCATCGAGCGCGGCGGCAAAAATCACGCCGTCCGTCGCACTCTCCGCCAGCGCGCGCACTGTTGCATCGTCCATCACGCCGTCCAGTTCCCAGACCGTCGTTCGGAAGCCGTGGCTCGCGAGGCGCTCCACCAATAGCTGAAGCAGCAACGGGTAGAGCGGATTCGAAAGGCTTGCGACGACGACAGCAACCGTGCCACTGCGCCTGGTTTTCATCTGGCGAGCTGCGGCACTGGGGGAGTATTCATGATCCTGGATGACCTTGAGTACCCGAGCCTTTGTTTCCGGTTTTACTGACGGCAGATCTTGAAGAACACGGGAGACGGTGGTCTGGGACACTCCCGCCAGGCGGGCAATGTCGATACTGGTAAGCCTCTTGCTCATGGTGCTGGCAGAATCAGCGGCGCGTTGTAGGGATGCGCCCCGATTCTAAACGAACACGTCAGAATGAGCTGTGGCGGCCAGTGCCGCACCATGGAAGACCGGCACTTCAGTGCCGAGTTAGCGTGCGTGATGACCTTGCCAAAGGGCGTATTGAGTGGAGGGAAGAGCAGCTTTGCAGTGTCTCATTACGAAAGAATTCAATTCTTTACCGACGCGGAGCTCACTTTCGTCGTAAAGCCAAGAGTCCGCTTTTCGGCCAGCACGGCCTCTCGAACCAAAGCCTCCGAACGATCGAGAAGGGGTCATAAAGCGACGACCGGTGAGCGGCTGCCGTAGGTCACTTGCCGGCCGATAGTGTTGAAAAACTCGTTGTGGCCAGTGAGGAGGCCGTGCCTGGCGAAACTCGACCTATCAGATCGCCCTGTATTGAACGATCGTCGATCGGTTGGGGGTTCGGGTAACCCCAAAAATCTAGCTGGAAACCCCGCCTGCCGAGTTTTTCAACACAATCGGCCAGTAGCTGTCGTTGGATAAAGCCCGATTCGACGGCTGAGGTTGAAGCAAGAACGGACGTCTGGGCAAGTCCGGCGCGCTGAGCGGCCAGACCTGGCTTCGAGTACAAGCTCCTTCGCGGGTGCGACTGAACGCCAGCGAGCAGCAAAGTACCTCCGGTCTACCTCCTGCCGATCGTCATATAGCGGCTTCCGCTTGGGCGGCCAGGGACGGTCAATCCACGTATCTTCGCTGGTCCGCATGGACGCCCCACTCGAGCAGTCTGTCGAGGTCAGTCATGGTGTACGAAGTCCTGGGCCCTCCTTTGAGGGGGGCGGAGATCTGCAGCCAGCAGGACCCCTAACCTTAAAAAACTGTTTCATCCAAGGTACTCGTGGCGCCCTCCCTTCACTGAATCCTGTGGCGCATTTGGCTGTGCCCTGCGCGGGCGGAACTTCCCGCCAGCATGGCAAGAGCGGGAAGCGCTCGGGACGACATCCTTGGTCTGGTCCGGGCCCCTCCAATGCTTCCTTCGGGCTTGCCGCGTCGCCCTGAGAATCGGCTTCAATCGTCTTCGTCATCGTGCCAACGGTGCCACTTGCGATGGCGCTCCCGCCACCGCTGCTCACGCCACTGTTGCTCACGCCACTGTTGCTCACGCCATGCGCGTGCTTGCCAATCGTCGTAGTAATAACCAGGCGCCACTACCACTGGGCGCGGCGCAACGTAGACAGGGGCCGGCTCGTAGTACACCGGGGGCGGAGGTGCTACGACACCTGGAATACCGATGCCAATTCCGACGTCTACTCTTGCTTGCGCAGCGCTTGAGGCAAGCGCGGAGGCGGCTGCGATTACACATACTGCCAAGATCTTCTGCATGATGCTGTTCCGTCCAATGATGCTCACACCTTAGGGCGTTCTCGCCCAGTCTGATATGAGCAGAACCTAAAGCCGGTTACCTTGTGTAACGGCGGTAGGTTGTCACGGTTGACCACTGCGGCGTGAGCGTCTTGTAAGGCTTTGTATCCACTCCTTTGACAGCAGCAACTTCACCCTGGCTGTCGCTCCGAACCAACATCACCATGAGTGATCTCGATACACCCAAACCCGGTCGGTCCCTCCGTTCGGGTGGTTCTGCGATCTGCCCGCTACCACTTCTAGCCCTCGACCACTCCGGCCGAGGGCCTTTAAAAATGCAGCGATTTCGTCTGGCAGAGACTCTGAGATTGAGGTGGTCGTAGCCAGGATACGTACCTGCTTCTTGAGTGGCGTGGACCGCCGCACCATATCGGGGTCATCGTACTTTTGGTGCGAAATCTGCTGGTTTGACTTAAAAAACCATACGAATCAATGTTTTGCAAACATGTCTAACGCTCAGAATGGGGATGGTCAAGAACCGTTGCTGCGAGTGGCTCCTCCAGCTTGCTACCACCAGATCCTGCGCAAAAAGTACGACTACCCCAAACCAGCCGTCCTGGCGGCGCCTGTGTCCGGCCAGCCGAAGGTAGCCGCCGTCAATGCCTACCGCGCGGACCGGACTGGGTTCCGGGATATCGGGCGAACCGACGGTCGCGGCCATCTCCCCCCTGCTGCCGGGCATCGGTAGCCAGTTCCGCTTCCAGCCGGCGACCGAGCGCGGTCACCTGACGCCGGATCGAACTGGCCGCCAGCACATGATCGAGCGGTAACACCTCCTGCAAGACATTGACGGTCAGGCCGTAGGACATTTGCGCTGCAAACTTGACCTCGAAATACTGTAGTTCTGCACTGACCCGCTCCGGCAAGCCGCTGGCGACCACTCGGCTGTGCAACCTTACTGAGGCGGCTGGCGGCTTGTCACGCTTACCTGGCGACTGTCCCGAATTGGCAAATGTATATCCCGAAAAGCAAGCGGCACAGACAGGTACGCAGGATACTCGGCACTGGGAATACTGTGCACTCTATCCGGCCAACGGAAACTGCGCCCTGAAATCAGGTTGCTCTGTTTTTCCTAACGCGACATTTATTTGTCTATTGATGACATGCCCGTAAATATGCAAAAACCATCGATCGATGATGCTAACCTGCTCACCCCACCAACGCGCAGGCGACATGATGAGTAGCGCAAGGTTGCTGCTTTCAGGCATCTTCGCCTTGTTGTTGACGATAATCGTTGTCGCTGTGATGGCTCTAAACAGGAGCTGGGGCCAGATGGCGAAGGCGCATCAGGACCAGTATCTGGAAAAGCACTTTGCAACGGAGCTGCGACGGGGATCCGGCTGTCCGAATTTCCGGCACCACCTCTAAAATCTGGCATATGCTTGTGTTCGCTTCCATGCAAGTCAACGGCGGCTGTGGTGTTAGTTGTTCCTGACATTATCCATCCGCCTTCCGTCTTCGCCGAGTCGCTGCCAGACAACGGGCTCGGTGATCTGAACAATCATCGCTATAAGTAGACCCTAATGTCAGAGAAAACTGAATCGATTCCTGCAGACTCGGTAATTAATCTTGGACGTCGCCGTCTGATGGCAGGCAGCGCAACTGCGATCGCGGCCTCCATGTCAGGCTTGGCAAAGGCTGCCGACACGCCGGCCGCTACACCAGCAGCCGGGGGGAAACCGCTGCCGGCTTATGTTGCATGGAAAGATCCGAATGCAATGATCGTCCATTCAAGCAACACCCTCGAAACTAAGCGGGCTGCGTATGGCACCAGCATCATCACGCCGGCTGACCAACTGTATATTCGCAATAACCTTCCTGCGCCCGATGTGAGCATCGTTGCCGACCGCGATGGTTGGGAACTCACAGTTGAAGGCGTGAAGAATCCGCGCAAGTTGACGGTCAAGGAACTCAAGACCATGGGGCTGGATACCGTAGCGATGGTGCTCCAGTGTTCTGGTAACGGCCGCGGCTATTTTCCGAGCAAGCCGAGTGGCACGCCCTGGCAAGTAGGTGCAGCTGGATGCGTGATATGGAGCGGTGTGCCGGTGCGTGCCGTGATCGAAGCGCTGGGCGGCGTGGTGGCTGGCGCAGCGTACATGACCAGCACTGGCGGTGAGAAGATTCCGGAGGGGATTGATCCAAAGACCGTGATCGTGGAGCGTTCGGTGCCCAAGAGCGCCATCGACGACGCGCTCTTGGCATGGGAAATGAACGGTGAGCCGATCCCCCATGCCCACGGCGGGCCGTTGCGCATCATCGTGCCCGGCTATTCCGGCGTGAACAATGTCAAATACATCAAGCGCCTCGCCTTTACCACAGAGCAGACGGACGCGGCGATCCAGAAGACCGGCTATCGCTTCTCGCCTCCGGGAGAGAAGGGAGATCCCAGTCAGCCTTCGATTTGGGAAATGAGCGTCAAGTCGTGGATTAACAGCCCGGCCTCCGACGGCGGTCCGGTTTCGGCGGGTCTCGTGCAGATCAAAGGTGTTGCCTTTGGCGGTATCAATGCGGTGCGAGGCGTGGAAGTCTCCATCGATGGCGGCAAGACCTGGAAGGCTGCAAAATTCGTCGGCCCGGATCTGGGTCGCTATGCGTGGCGCCAGTTCGTGCTGCCGGTGAAGCTGACTCCAGGGACGTACACGATCGCTTGCCGCGCAACAGACTCCAAGGGTAAGGTTCAACCGGAAGAGCGTGTGGAAAACGCTCACGGCTATAACAACACCAGCTGGCGCGACCACGCAATGCAAATCACTGTAGTTTAAAGGGAAAAGGAATGCCATTTTACGTAAGACAGGCAGCAAGCGCAGCGCTTGCTGCGATCGCTGCACTCGCTGGCGGCAATGCACTGGCCCAGGCAAATATGGAAGAGGGAAAGAAGCTGTTCACTCAGACTGCAGTACCGGCATGCGCGGTGTGCCACACGCTGGAACACGCTGGCGCACAAGGCGCGATCGGCCCGAATCTGGATGAACTCAAGCCGGATGCATCGCGTGTGGAGAAAGCGGTGCGCAACGGTATTGGTCAGATGCCAGCATTCAAAGGCCTGACCGATCAACAAGTCGCGACGCTGGCGAAGTATGTGGCGGCCTCTACTGGCGCTGCAAAATGAAGCAATAAAAAGGTATGAGCAGTACCCACACTTAGGCATCTGCTTGGGTTTGGGCAACTGACGGACTCAGTGCCATCAGCTCTCGTCTATTCCCTCTGCGAGATTCGGTTCCTGAGTGATCCTGGTTCTGCTTTGCTTATCGCGGTCGATCTGCAACTGTTGGATCCGTCGCGCGTTCCGGGCAGTGACGAGCGACACAGCTATCGATCCAAACCGTGCCACAGGTGCCACTTGGCGCTATGCAGTGCCTTGATCAAGGCCGCGTTGGTGGGGCCGTCGCAGTGTGCCGGCCGGCCCTTGATCATCTGTTCGAGGTTCTGTATTCGCATGGCGATGTGGAACCAATCGAGAACGTACTCACCGCGGTCACCAAAGCCGAGCTGGGCAAACCGTACGGTATCGCCTCCGTCCGACAGGAAGGTGACCGGTTGACTGGGTTGCACACCTTCTCGAAGCAGAAAATTCAACATACGATCGGCCGGCCGGTGCTCCAGCTTGTGCACGTAAGCAAAACTGTGGCTGGCATCCTGATCCCGCATTGATTTCCCGACGATCACTTCAAACCAGCCGTCCTGCCGTCGCCGGTGGCCGGCCAGCCGAAGGTAGCCGCCGTTAATGCCGACGGCGCGGAGCGGACTGGGCTCCGCGACAACTTGCAAACAGGTGCCCGCGGCCATCTCCCCCTGCTCCCTGTCATCGGTCGCCTGGTCCGCTTCCAGCCGGCGACCGAGCGCCTGACCTGACGTCGGATCGAGCTGGCTGCCAGGGCGTGATCGAGCGGCAAAATCTCCTGCAGCACGTTGACGGTCAAGCCATAGGACATCAGCGCGGCAAACTTGACCTCGAGATACTGTAGTTCGGGACTGACCCGCTCAGGCAGACAGCTTGCGAGCGGGCTGAAGGTGGAGGCGCTGCCCGAGCATTGCCGGCAGGGATACAGCCTGGGACTATCAAACGACAGTCGTCCAAACGGCGAACGGAAGACCAGCCGATGGTGCCCCTTGCAGGTCATCGGTGCACCGCACTTGGGACAAACGCTGGACTGGGCAACCATCTCGGCAACCTGTGCCGAAACCATCGTGCGCTGCAGCTTGCCTAGCAGCGCTTTCGCTTCCGCCAGATGCAAGCCCAGTGATCCGGCATCAAAGGCTGTTCGCTCGAACTGGGCGATCTCGGTGACGGTGGCGGGCGTCTCCCCTTCGTCCTGCACAACGACTTGCAAAGTGATATGCATGGCCGCCCTCCTCCCGTGAACTGCGGCGACCAGTCTACGCCTGCAACTCTCGCAACCGATCATTGACGATTTGGCGGTCGAAGCGGCGGTCCAGCCACGTCAGCCACTGGTCGACCTCATCACGAAGCTCGTTCAGCTCTATGGAGCGCTCACGTAAGGACTCGAGCCACTCCATGAACTCCCATTCGCTCCGGCTTTCTCTAACCTCCAGGTATTCTTCCACCCCGCCGACATCCTCCGGCGGACAAGCCCCAGACTCCGCCACGCAACGTGGCAACAGTTCGATATGCTGCGTCAGTACGCGCCGCTCGACGCGTATATCGTGCCGCCACCATGCATTGAAGTCGTACACGTAGAAGAAAGCCTCGTGCTCGCGCAAAGCAAATTCGCTTAGCGTCAGCGTGGTTGCCGCCGTGGAAAATTGCAGAGCGCCTTCGCGGGCTTCGCCATATCTCCGGCCACGAATGACGAACCGATGCAGATGATCGTCCGTCCAGCCCATGGCTGCCTGGATGACTTCATGGAGGCGAGCCAGCGTGATGTGCCCAGGAATGAGCACACGTCGCCAGACCGGCGGGCTCAAGCCGCGCAGAGCCATCCGGAGTTGCAGGACGGCGATCGCCAGCTGAGGATCGGATGCCATGGGCCCATTCTAGGTGGCTCATTGGCCTCTCAGAAGCGGTCTCGACTTTCGGCTAGGGGCCATCGGTGCACCACTTGCAACGCGCTTGAGATAGATATCGTACAATTACGATATTAATTTTAAGAAAGCGCGATATATGGTTCGTGAGAGACCGAAACAGCGCCCGGCTGCCACGCCCTCGGTCAAGCCGGCGCTTGATGTGGACGCGATTCACAAGGCCTTGGCCAACCCCGTCCGGCGGAACATCCTCTCATGGTTGCGAACGCCCGATGCGTACTTCTCGGCGCAGGAATATCCGCTCGACCTGGGCGTCTGCGCCGGGCTGATCGATGCGCAGGCCGGGCTATCGCAATCAACCGTTTCCGCTCATCTGGCAACGCTGCAGCGCGCCGGCCTGGTTAGTTCGAAACGCATCGGACAGTGGGTCTTCTTCAAGCGCAACGAGGAGACCATCCAGGCCTTCCTCGAACACGTCCACCAGGACCTTTGAACAACCTGCGCCGCAGATTACACGGCGCCATGCCATTGCGCGCGATCGTGCGCGCTTCACCCTCGACAACAAAGGAGAATCCCATGCCCACTCTCTTCGATCCCATCCGTGTCGGCGATCTCGACCTGCCCAACCGTATCATCATGGCGCCGCTGACACGTTCGCGCGCGGTCGGTGGCGGCCGCGTGCCGAATGCCTTGATGGCCGAGTACTACGTCCAGCGGGCCTCCGCCGGCCTGATCATCTCCGAGGCCACCGCGGTGACGCCGCAAGGCGTAGGTTATGCCGACACCCCCGGCATATGGACCGATGAACAGGTGGCCGGCTGGAAGCAGGTCACCGAGGCGGTCCATGCCGCCGGCGGCCGCATCATGCTGCAGCTGTGGCACGTCGGCCGGATCTCCGATCCCGTCTTCCTGGACGGTGAACTTCCTGTCGCCCCGAGCGCAATTGCCGCCGAAGGCCATGTGAGCCTGGTGCGCCCGAAGCGCGCCTATGTGACACCCCGCGCGTTGGAAACCGACGAGATCGCCGGCGTGGTCGCGGCCTACCGCCGCGGCGCGCAGAACGCCAAGGCGGCGGGCTTCGACGGCGTGGAAGTCCATGGCGCCAACGGCTACCTGCTCGACCAGTTCCTGCAGGACAGCACCAACCAGCGCACTGACGCCTACGGCGGCCCGATCGAGAATCGTGCGCGGCTGCTGCTCGAAGTCACCGACGCCTGCATCGAAGTGTGGGGCGCCAGCCGTGTCGGCGTGCACCTGGCCCCGCGCGGCGATGCACATTCGATGGGGGATTCCGATCCGGCCGCGACCTTCGGTTATGTGGCCCGCGAACTCGGCAAACGCGGCATCGCCTTCATCTGCTCGCGCGAGGCGCTGGGCGACGGCCGCCTCGGACCTGCGCTGAAGGCAGCGTTCGGCGGCGTCTATATTGCCAACGAGAAGATGACCAAGCAAACCGCTGAAGCCGTGCTCGCCGCGGGTGAGGCGGATGCCGTTGCGTTCGGCCAACTGTTCATCGCCAATCCGGACCTGCCTCGCCGGCTTGAGCTGGACGCGTCGCTCAACGCACCGCAGCCAGACACCTTCTATCACCCTGGAGCGGAAGGCTATATCGACTACCCCGCCCTCGCCTGAGCGAGCCGCAATGAAGGCCCCGCTAGCGGGCCCCCCGCAAAGGGATTCTCTCGGGGGGACCTGCAAATGGTCGCATAGAGGTCGCGCCCATCACTTGGTGGCTTCTTCAAGTCCGTCGGCACTTACTTTTGTGAGCGCTCTTCGATATACCCATCGCGGTTGGTGATTCTCGCGCCGTCCGTAAACACATCCCGTCGATCGGTGCTTGCTCTGCCACCATTGGTGTAGGGGTCCGGCCCCTTCACAGCGCCATCGGTATAGACGTCCCGCATCCCGATGCCGGCATGGGCTACCCCAGCACCGAGCGCGGCACTCGCCGCAACGAGCAATAAGACGTTCTTCAGCATTTTCCACTCCTTTTCAGGTGGTTACAGGGCTCCGTTCACTATGACTTGTGCGCTGCGGGGCTGAGCCGGACGCCGCAAGGTTTAGACTCAGACAGGCCGATTGCTTGTCCTTGGATGTAGTGTGCGCAACGGAACTCACGCATTGATCCGTTAAAGATCAATTTTTCATCACGGCGCACCACTGAGTGCTTATTTGCCCCCCTATCCATGCAGAAGCGATGAAGCTAGCCGCGTCACGCTCTGATGGTTAAAGCCGACACCCCATCGAGCAACTGGTCAAGCAGCAAAACGGTTGCGCTGTCGTGCGACGTAAGAGTGGGACGGTGGCAAGAACGGATCGTGATTCCTTATGTGGGCTTCGCCATGCTCGATCGCGTGCGGGCGGAAGCTGCATCGGGGGGATGTCTGATCTGCTGGCTCCGCGCATCGCGCCATGACGCGTCAGGCGGCGACACATGGCCGACAAGCGGCGTTCTCGCGCCGCCCGTCGCTGCGCTACCCGGCACCGGGCGCCGCCTGCGCCCGGGTCAGGTGTTCAAGGACGGCTTTGCGCTCTATCTCGGCGGCGGCACGCGCGGTAAAGATGCGGTACACGTAGTCCATCAGGACTTCTTCCTCCTTCATCTTTCGAATATTGAGGAAGGCCATGTGCCCGATCACCTTGCCCCCACTGTCCTGGATCGGTAACCCGTAATAGCATTCGAAGCCCTGCTCTCGCGGAAACAGCTTGCCAATCCCCTCCGGGTAGAACACCGGTAAGCCATGGTCGAAAACTGCCTCGCAAGGCGTGCCGGCCAGGTCGTACTCGACGTTTTCGCGAAAGTCATCCTTGAACCAGAAGGCCAGCGTGTGGACACGCCGTGGCGGCCACCCGGTACATTCCGTAACGAAGGCGCAGGGGACGTCCAGTGCGGCAGCGAAGTGGCGGACCAGTGCGCGGAAAAATTCATCGCCACAGGTGCCGGAGGTGCCCTCGACGATGTGCTTGAGAATCTCTTCGACGCGCTTGATACGGGTCACATCGGTATCCAGGCCGACCAGCCGCAATGCCTTGCCGTTGGCATGGCGAATGGCGCTGCCCAGCGAATTGACCCACCGGTAGTGCCCGTCCTTGTGCAGCAAGCGGCACTGCTGCTGATAGCGCGGGCTGGCACCCTCGAGGTGGCGTGCCATCGCCTGCTCGACCGCGAGCAGGTCGGCGGGATGTACCCGTTCTTTCCAGGCCTTCAGGCTGTCCGGCAGTTCGTCTTCTTCAAAGCCGAGCATGGCCTTCCAGCGTTGCGACAGGTGGAATTCGTTGGTCTGGAAATTCCATTCCCACTGGCCGTCATCGGCGCTGCGCATGGCCAGGGTATAGCGTTCTTCGCTGGAACGCAGCGCGATCTCCTGCTGTCGGCGCTGTTCCATCGACAACGCCAATGTGCTTTGCGACGACTCGACGCGTGCGCGCAAGTCCGTGACGACCTGGCGGATCTGCTCGAATTCATCAGGGGGCTTGCCGCGGCCGGCGCCATCGTTGCGTGATACCTGGGATGTGGCGCAACTGCGCAGCAGCGCGCTAAGCGGACGTCCCCAGAAGGCGTGAATAGCAAGGGCGAGCACGCCAAGCAGAAACGCCAGCCCGGCCGCCGCCACCAGTGCGACGCCCGTGCGTGTGCCGGGCGGGCCGGCGCCGGGCACCCAGCCGAGCAGGAGATAGGCAATCAGCACCAGGCTGATCAATGCCGGCGGCAGCAGCAGCTTTGCTCTCAGGCCCATCATGATTCTCTTTCTGTTCCGCCCCGTCGCTACAGACGCGCATCACAACAGGTGCTTTTTGCTTTACAGCTTGCGCGGTTCTGTGGAGGCATGCCACGTCCGCACCACCCTCGCGTGACACGCCGGTGCGAGCCCTTCCTAACATAGCCCACGATCCCGCCACCAACCAGTACCGCGGAATCACGCCCGCACCCTGCCCATAGCGCTGATCGGCAGACTTAATTGAAGGCCGCGTGAGAGTTTCGTGATCTTTGTCGGCCAGAGTGGGACTGAAGGAAACCGCCACCGACAGGACTTCCGATGCTACCCACCAGCCTCCACCCCAATATGGTAGCCGCCATCCCGCCCCGGGCCGGGATCGGCTTGCGCGCCCCGCACTATCGCCAGGTCCTGGCGGAAACGCCCGCGACAGGGTGGTTCGAAGTCCATAGTGAAAACTACTTCGGTGATGGCGGTCAGCCCCTGCACTACCTCGCGCAGGTGCGGGCCTCTTACCCGCTGAGCCTGCACGGCGTCGGCCTGTGCCTGGGCGCTACGGACCGCCCGGATCGCGCACACCTGCAGCGGTTGGCTGCCCTGATCCGGCGCTCCCAGCCAGGGCTGGTATCCGAACATCTGAGCTGGGGCCGCATTGGAGACCGCTACCTCAACGACCTGCTGCCGCTGCCCTACACGGAGGAATCGCTCGCCGTCGTGTGCGAACACGTGGAGGAAGTACAGGACTACCTGCAACAGCAGTTGCTGGTGGAGAACATCACCAGCTATCTCCGGTTCAGCCACTCGACGGTTGCCGAGCCCGAGTTCATCGCGGCGCTGGTGGCGCGAACCGGTTGCAGCATCCTCCTTGACGTCAATAACATCTACGTCAACGCGGTCAACCACGGCACCGATGCATCGGGCTATATCGATGCGATCCCCGTGGGCGCGGTGAACGAAATCCACCTGGCTGGCTTTGACCACAGCGGCGGCATGCTGATCGACACCCACGGCCAGCGCGTGGCAGAGCCGGTATGGAGCCTGTATCGACATGCGCTCGCCCGCTTTGGCCCGGTTCCCACCCTGATCGAGTGGGATACCGACATTCCCCCGCTCGAGGTACTGCTCGACGAAGCCCGCAGGGCAGACCAGATGCTGGAGACCGACGATGCCTTCATTGCATGAGATCCAGTGTCGCTTTGCCCGGGCGGTGCTCGAGCAGGACCCGGCTGCACTGTCCGACCACATCGTCGGCGGCGCCATGGACGCGCAGCGGAGCCTGGGCATTTACGCCGGCAACGTGCGCCACAACTTGTGCGAGGCCCTGCGCGCCGTATTCCCCGTGATCGTGCGCCTGGTGGGCGAGCCGTTCTTCGATGCCACGGCGGGCCGGTATATCCGAGCCTGCCCATCCACCAGCGGCGACATCCAGCGCTTCGGCAAGAACTTTCCGGACTTCCTCGCGCAATTCGGACCGGCAGCGGGCTTGCGCTACCTGCCCGATGTGGCAAGGCTCGAATGGCTGACGCATGAGGTTTTCCATGCGGCAGACGCCGAGCCGCTCGCGCTGAAGCGCCTGGGCGCGCTCGCCGAGGCCGATGCCGCATGCCTGCGCCTGACGCTGAATCCGGCCTGCCGGTTACTCGCGTCCCCATTTCCGGTGCTGCATATCTGGCAGGCGAACCAGCCAGATCATGCGGACGCTATCGAGATCGACGCCGACAGCGGCGGCGACTGGCTGCTGGTCA
This sequence comes from Cupriavidus sp. PB-02, assembly GCF_058252315.1. Classification (NCBI taxonomy): domain Bacteria; kingdom Pseudomonadati; phylum Pseudomonadota; class Betaproteobacteria; order Burkholderiales; family Burkholderiaceae; genus Cupriavidus; species Cupriavidus sp. PB-02. The sequence continues at coordinate 648,343 of NZ_JBXPSX010000003.1, read as the reverse complement.
GGCGCAGCGGCTTTGTGGTCGAAGTGCAGTCCCTGGATGTCGGGGAATACGCCATGCTTGACGCACTGGATGGCGGTGCCGCGCTCGAGCCGGCATACCAGCGGGCGCTGCAAACTGCGCCCGCCTTCGCACTGGGCGGCTTTATCCAGCGACGTATCCTGGACGCGACGATCATTGATTTCGACGCCTGCGCCGCCGGCCTTATCCCCGCGCCAGGTCGATCGTAAAGGCAGTGCCCTTGCCGAGCGCGCTGCGCACACGGATCTCGCCGCCGTGCAACTGCACGATGCGCCGGCTGATGGCCAGCCCGAGACCGACGTTGCTGCCATTGTCAGACGCCATGCGATCCACCCGGTAGTAACGGTCGAACACACCCTGCACCCGGCTCGCGTCTATGCCCTGGCCGGTATCGCGCACGGTCAGTTCGACGCGCTCCCCGGCGGCCTGGACGTCGACGCTGATTTCTCCGCCGGCAGGCGTATAGCGCATGGCGTTCTCGATCAGGTTCTCCAGCACCCGCTCGATCATGCCGATATCGGCGCTCACCGGCGGACAACCGGGACCTGACGTCGCCAGCAGGGCCAGCCCGCGCTTGTTTGCCGCCAGGGCGAACTTCTGGACCACGTCCTGCGCCAGTTCCGACAACGGGAAGCTCTCCAGCCGCGGCTGGACCTCCCGCGCTTCGAGCTTGGTCAGGTCAAACAGGTCCTGCACCAGCTTGCCGAGCCGTTCGCAATGCCTGGTCGCCACCTGCAGGTAGCGATTGCGGTCCTCGGGCGTCATCTCTTCGGCCTTCAGCAGCAGCATTTCCAGGTAACCCTGCATCGATGCGAGCGGCGTACGCAGGTCGTGGGAGACATTGGCAAGCAGCTCGCGCCGTTGCTGGTCCACCTGTGACAGCTGGGCGAGCTGCGTGACGATCCGCTCGGACATCTCCTCGAACGCCGTGCTGAGCTTCTGGATCTCGTCGTCCGCACGGCCGTCTTGCGCCAGTCTCACCGGCGTGGAAAAACCGCCCGCCCGGAATGCCTCGATGGCCTCCGACAGCACGCGCAGCCGCACCGTCAACAGCCGAAACACGATCAGCGCCGCCACCAGGCTGAAGGCCACCGTACCGATAATGAGATCGGTCGCCAGTTCGATCAGGCGCTGCGTCTCGATCATCTTCTGGGAGGCCAGGATCATCAGCGCGCCAATGGTAATGAACACCGCCATCAGCACCACCGCCAGCCTGCCGTAAAGGGTGCGGAACATGGAATCCCCTTTCCCTTCCCCTATTGCGCCCTATTACGTATTGCAGAACTTGTAGCCCACGCCCCAGACGGTCTGGATGTACTCTGGCTCGTTGGGGTCGAGTTCGATCTTGGCGCGCAGCCGGTTGATATGCGAACTTACCGTGTGCTCGTAGCCACTGTGGCTATAGCCCCAGACCTGGTCCAGCAACTGGGCGCGGCTGAAGACGCGCCCCGGATTGCTGGCAAAGTAGAGCAGCAGCTGGAATTCCTTGGCGGTGAGGCAGATCGGCGTGCCGCGCACGCTCACTTCACGCTTGTCGATATCGATGTGCAGGCCCTTGACCTGCACCGTCCTGCGGCCATCCGCTGGCGGGTTGGCCAGGGTGTCGACCAGCCGGAAGATCGCCTTGACCCGCGCAGTCAGCTCCAGCACGCTGAACGGCTTGGTCAGGTAGTCGTCGGCGCCCATCTCCAGTCCCAGCACCCGGTCCAGTTCGGTGGAGCGTGCGGTGAGCATCAGGATAGGCGTATAGCGCGGCTCCGCGCGCAGGCGCCGGCAGATCTCCAGCCCGTCGGCGCCCGGCAGCATCAGGTCCAGGATGACCAGGTCATAGGGACGGCTCAGCGCCTCTTCCAGTCCCGCCCTGCCATGGTTGATCACCTTCACGTCGCAAGACAGGCCACTCACCTGCAGCCGTACCAGTTCGGCGATATCTGCGTCGTCCTCGATCACCAGAACCTGGCGCGACATGGTTTCACCTCATCGTTGAAGCATGCGGGATGTCGGCAACACCGTCCTTGCCGCCCGGTTTGCGGCCGGGCAGTCACTGAACCATTCTAGAACGCATTTCGTGGATGGAAAGCCATCCGCCGGCGTGGCTGACGTCCCGGCCCGTCACGACCCGCGCCCTCGTGAAGAAAATTTGAAATTTGAGCGAAACCAGCGTGAACTCGCCTTTCCATACTGCAATCCAGAGACAGGTATCCCTCCTGTCCTGAACCCAAATGGAGTGTGCATCATGAATAGCGATCAAATCATCCGCGGCGCGATTGCAGGCATGCTGGCGCTTGGCATTGCCGGCGCCGCCTCCCAGGCCATGGCAGCGCCAGGCGACAACGAAAAATGTGCGGGCATCGCCAAGGCCGGCAAGAACGACTGCGGCACCAGCAAAAGTTCCTGCGCTGCCACGGCCAAGGTTGACCGCGACGTGGAAGCCTGGATCCTGGTGCCCAAGGGCACATGCGAAAAGATCGCGGGGGGGCGGCTGCAGATGTCCGAGTTCGCCAAGCCAGGTGGCAAGAGCGGCGAACTCAGCCCGGCCGCCAAGGCGGCCCACCCGGCCTGAGCGGCACCCGAGCCTGCAGCGGAAAGCCGTGACACGTAACCGCGTCACGGCTGCCCAGCGCACCCCAAGTCCTTGACCGCTTCGCGAGGTAGCCCAAATGAAATGCACCACCCCTCTGTCGTCCGCGCCGCTGGATGTGGCCGGCGCAAAGCCTTCGCGCATCATCGCCGCTGGGCAGGCGGCGATCAGCCTGCTGGAAATGCTGGCTCCCGCGCTCGATCTCGGCATTCGTGTCTTGATCGGCCTGGTGTTCTTCCAGTCCGGGCTGACCAAGCTCGCCAGCTGGTCCACCACGCTAGCGCTGTTTGAAAGCGAGTACGCCGTGCCGCTGTTGAGTCCGACCCTGGCCGCCTATCTCGGTACCGCCGCGGAGCTGTGCCTGCCGGTGCTGCTCGTGCTCGGGCTCGGTACGCGGGCAGCCGCGCTGGCCTTGTTCGTCTTCAACATCGTCGCGGTGATCTCGTATCCGGGATTGGGCGAAGTTGGCCTGAGGGACCACCAGTACTGGGGGCTCCTGCTGCTGGTCACGATGCTGCACGGCCCCGGCCGGCTGTCGCTGGACCACCTGATCGACCGCTTCCTGCTGCGCGGCAGGGGCAGCCACTAGCTCGAAAGCCCCGGGGCGCCATGCCAGGGCGAAAGGAACCGTCATGCTTGCAGAGAACAACATCGTCATCATCGGTGGTGGATTCGCCGGCACCACGCTGGCCCAGGCGCTGGAGAAGCTGCTGCCGACGCCTCACCGGCTGATCCTCGTCAGCGACGAAAGCTACACCACCTTCAACCCGATGCTGGCCGAGGTGGTGGGTGCCTCGGTCTTCCCTGAACACGTAATCGTGCCGATCCGCCAGATGCTCAGGCGCACCCAGTTCATCATGGGCACCGTGCAGGACGTCAACTACGCCCAGGGCAAGCTATCCTGCACGACCCTGGCGGGCCTGCGCGAGATTCCCTTCGACCATCTGGTGTTTGCCTTCGGCACCCGCGCGAATCTCGACCTGGTGCCAGGTATGGCCGAGCACGCCCTGCCCCTGAAGCTGGTGGGTGACGCCCTGTTTATCCGCAACCGCGTGCTGCGCCAGCTGGCCCGCATGGAACTGGAGTCGGACCCGGTCCTGCGCCGCCTGCTGGGCCATTTCATCGTGGTCGGCGGGGGCTTTTCGGGCGTGGAGGTTGCCGGGGAACTCGCCGACTATCTTTGCAGCATCGGGCGCTTCTACCCGCGCGTGCAGCGCGAAGAGCTGGCGGTGACGCTGCTCCATGACACCGGGCAACTGCTTCCCGAGTTGCCCGCCTCGCTTGGCATGGCCGCGGCACGCCATATGGCCGCGCGCGGCATCCGGCTCAGGCTCGGCACCCGGGCCGTCCGCTTCGAAGCCGACACGGTGGTGCTGGCTGACGGCGAAATGATCGAAGGTGCAACGGTGGTCTGCACCGTCGGCACCAAACCGAATCCGCTGGTCGCCACCCTGGAGCGCAATCTCGCACTAGCCACCCGGCGCGGACGCATCGAGACCAACCCGGATATGTCGGTGCGCGACATGCCCGGACTGTGGGCCATCGGCGATTGCGCACAGGTGGCCAACGCCGCCACCGATGAGGATTCGCTGCCAACCGCGCAGTTCGCCGTGGCTCAGGCGCGCCAGCTTGCCCATAACCTCGCCGGCCACCTGGAACAGCGTGAGAGCAAGCCGTTCTCGTACCAGAGCAAGGGCGCGATGGCCAGCATCGGGCATATGAAGGGCGTTGCTCAGGTCTATGGCTTCAGCTTCTCGGGCTTGCCGGCCTGGCTGGCCTGGCGTGCGCTGTACCTGATGCGCATGCCGACGCTCGGGCGCAAGCTGCGCCTCTGGGCGGAATGGACGTTGTCCATGTTCTTCCCGACTGACATCACCCACCTGCGCTTTACACGCACCAGCGAGGCAGACGAATCGCCACCCGATGCGCTGCCACCCCACCGCCCACAAGCGCCGGGTGCATCGGCAACCCGCATTGCAACGCATGACTTTTCCGGGATACCGCGGGCGCCCTACGCCACCCCCGCCGCCCCCACGCGAACTGGAGATCAACATGCTTGAAGGAAAATCCGCCATCATCACCGGCTCCAGCAGCGGTGTCGGGCTTGGCATTGCGCGCGCCTGCCGCCCAAGGCGCCGATGTACTGCTGAACGGCTTCGGCGATGCCGATCAGATTGAAGCCACGCGTGCGGGGCTGGAGCAGGAGTACGGCGTGCGCGTGCGCTATTCGCCCGCGGATATGAGGCAGCCCGGCCAGGTGCGCGAAATGGCCAAATTCGCTGCAGCGGAGTTCGGCAAGGTCGACGTCATCGTGAATAACGCCGGCATCCAGCATGTCGCCCCGACCGAAGAGATGCCGGACGACAAGTGGGATGCGATCGTTGCCATCAACCTGTCCTTAGCGTTCCACGTGATCAAGGCTGTGCTGCCCGGCATGAAGGCCAGGCTCTGGGGCCGCATCATCAATATCGCCTCGGCCCATGGCCTGGTGGCTTCGCCGTTCAAGGCGCCCATCGCGCCGGCGCTGGTGGCGCTGACGCCCTCGATTGCAAGCCGGCCGTCTTCGAGCAGGCGGTCCAGCACGCCCCAGGCAAAGGCACCATGGGCACCCCCGCCTTGCAACGCCAGCGTGATCGGCTTCACGGCTTGGCCGGTTTCTCCGGCATCTCGCATTCCAGGATCGGTCGACATGGCTCGCCCTCAGTGCTGGGTCCAACCGCCCGGCAATCATCTATATCGTCTCCGGCGAGATCGTGGAATATGCGAGCAACTGCGCGGTGCCGATCGTACACCGCGCCGGCGACGTGACCGCGGAGAGGAACGGGACTTCCCACTGGTGGAAGAATGAAGGCGGCAGCCCCGCAGTCTTGCTGTCGTCCGATCTCTTCCCGGTCGAAATGAAGATGGACCCGCATACTATGTGAACAGGTGTGGGGACGGCTACCTGCGCATGCCCGAGGATGAAGCGCCCATGAAACTCATGCTGCTGAGTCTGTCCTTTGCCGGCGCCCTGATTTGCGCCGCCGTGATGGGATTCGCCATCCAGCGCGGCGCAACCTGCGCGGTCGCCGCGGTCAGCGAGATCACGTCATCGCGCAATTGCTCGCGCCTCCTTGCCATGGCAGAAGCGTCGCTGTACGTGTGTGGCGGACTGCTGATCGCGCAGCGGTTGCATCTGCTTCCCATCATGCCGTCCGGCTATCCGGTCGATGGCCTGACTGTCCTGGGAGGCGCCCTGCTCGGGCTGGGCGCCTTCATCAACGGCGCGTGCGTATTCGGCGCCGTCGCCAGGCTGGGCAGCGGGCAATGGGCGTACGCCGCCACGCCCCTCGGATATTACGTGGGCTGCGTGGGGCTGCTTGCGCTGTGGCCGCAAGCGGAGCGCCCGGTGCTCGCGACCGCCTCGCCGGTATGGAGTGCTGCGCCGCTGCTGACACCGCTTTTCCTTCTGTTCGTCGGGTGGCGGCTGCTCCGTCTGTGGCAGCGGGCGCGACGTCATTGCGCTCCTGCAACCCTGGTGCAAACGTGGCATGCACGCGTTGGCGCCCGGATCTGGTCACCGCACCACGCCACCACGGTGGTCGGTCTCACCTTCTTGCTGCTCCTGTTGCTGGCAGGCGCGTGGTCATACACCGAGGTGCTGGCCGAACTGGCACGTGGCAGCGCTGCCATGCTGCCGGCACGGGCCTTGCTGTCGCTGGGGCTGCTCGCTGGTGCCATCCTCGGCGGGATAAGCGCTGGCCGCCGCGAAGGTCCCGCGACTTCCAGTGCGCAGTGTCTCCGCTGCTTCACGGGCGGTGCCATCATGGGCTGGGGCAGCATGCTGATTCCGGGCGGCAACGATGGACTGCTGCTGGTCGGCATGCCCCTGCTGTGGCCGTATGCATGGGTCGCATTCGGCACGATGTGCGTCACCATCGCGCTCGCGCAATGGCTTCGGCGTCGGCTTGGCCAGGCCGCTGCGACCCCGGGCGCCCCGCAATCCTAGGCAAGGCTAGCAGGACCAGTCGTGTTGCATTGCTGACAGTCTGAAGGAGTAAGCATGAGCCACCGTATCGGGAACGCGCTGGTGATCGCGACCGCGCTCACTGCCGTCGGGCTTGCGATCAGGCAGAACACGCATCTGCTGGCCAGTTCCCCGGCACACTTTGCCCTGGACCGTGAACGGTGCTTCGGCGTAGCCAGGGCAGGCAGGAACGACTGCGGCACCGCGCTGCACGCTTGCGCGGGCCGCGCCCGCCACGACGCCGCCGGCGATGAATGGCTGATGCTGCCCGCCGGCACCTGCGCCCGGATCGCGGGTGGCAGCCACAGGTCTGCCGCGCCCTGAGCGGTGGCTGCGGGACTGCGCGTTGAAAGAGGAAAGACAGACACTGTCGGCGCCGCACCGGCAGAAGTCGGAACGTATTGCGGCAAGCATGGCACGGAACATCGCTGCGGGGCTGGCAGCGAAGCTCGCCGCGTTGGACCTCTTCAGCCTGATCGCCTTGAGCCTGGCGTCGGGCAAGGTCCGGCGCCGGACTCTGAAGCTTCCTGTTGTTTCGAAGAGGCAAACCGGGGCCATCCAGAACACTCGGCCTGATTTCCGACCTACACCATGATGAGGCCGTTCCGCATGCCCTGCATGACGGCCTCGGTGCGGCTGCTTGCGCCGAGCTTGCCGAAAATGGCGGAGAGGTGGAACTTCACCGTGTTGTCCGAGATGTCGAGTTGGCGCGCGATCTCCTTGTTGCCAAGCCCTTCGGCGAGCATGGTCAGCACTTCAATCTCGCGTGGGGTGAGCGCTTCGATCAGAGCCGCGGATGCCATCTGGCGAGGCGCCCTGCGCTGCGCCAGCAGCCTGGCGAGAATCTCCGGGGACAGCACGCAAAGTCCCGCAGCCACTGCTTCGATCGCGGCGATGATTTCGCCGGGCGTCGCGCCGCGCGGCAGCAGTGCCATTGCGCTGCCTCCCAGCGCCTCATGGATCCAGTCGGTGTCCGCCTCGTCGGTGAGCAGGACCTGCGCCGGCGTTGCGGGATCGCGGTCCGCCTCCGGCACCGGCAAGTCGCCGGCCTGCGGTTCCAGTTCGACCACGACCACATCCGGCACGTCGCCGGCAAAGCGGTCGGCGATCGCTGCGGCGTCGGCCGCGCTGCCTGCGAAATCCAGCGCCGGCGCCGCCTCGACAAGCGCCTGCAGACTTGCGCGCGCCTGCGGCGAGGCGGCGACGACGGCGACCCTGACCGGGCTCATCTGTGTCATCTTAGCCTCCGACATGCGACGGCTGGCAAGGATTTCAGCCGCACGAATTCCGTTGCTGCCGTTCGCCCACCGTGACCGAGCACTCGCTGCGCTCGCCACCCCGGACCAGCCCGATCTTCAGCAACTGTCCGATACGGTCGCCGCCAAGCGCGGCATGCACGTCGTCCATGTCGCGGCATGGCTTGCCATTCAGTTCGACCAGCACATCCCCGATCAGTACCCCGGCTTCCTCCGCGGGCCCGCCCGCGGCAAGCGATACCACCAGCAGCCCGCGCTCGGAAGCCAGATTCAGCTTCGTCTTCCAGGTCTCCGACAGGTTCACCGGCTGCGTGCCCACGCCAAGGTAGCCGTGCGACACACGTCCTTTGCTTAGCAGTTCATCGCTCACGCGCGCCACGGTCATTGTCGGAATCAGCATGCCAGCGCCAGGGGCGAGCGCCGATGTGCACAGGCCCATGACCCGCCCCTGCATATCCGCCAGGGCCGCCCCGGAGAAACCGGGGCGCAGGCCGCCGTCCAGCCGCACGAAGGCGTCGAACTGCCCGCCTCGCCAGCTACGCCACGGACCGCCGGCAGTGCCAACGACGCCGAAATCCGCGCTGGTGCCGAGCCGGTCCACACGCGCCACCGCGAGCACCAGATGGCCTGCTTTGAGGGAGCGCGCATCACCCGTCTCGACCGGGTTCAGCTCCACGCCATCGAGCCTCAGTACGGCCAGGTCGGTGCCAAGGTCCCGCCCCGCGAGGACGGCCGCCACGGTACGGCCATCGTCCAAGGTGACTTCAATGCCGTCTTCGTGCCTGACCGTATGCGCCGCCGTGACCACCACGCCGGGTTGCCAGATTACTCCACTGGAGGGAAAGCGGTGCCGCCCGTGCACCGCGACGACACTCTGGCCGACGCGCTCGGCAATGGCCGCCAGGTTGGCGGAAAGATCCTGCAAGGGATTTCCGCTGGGGGTTGAGGGTTCCATTGTGATGACTCCTGCCATTTGCTACGTGAATCGACGCTTCGCGCGCCCGGCCAGCCTGAGGATGCCAGGCAGGCAAGCGGAGACGAGTGGCCTCACAATGACAGGCACGCGACTGCCGCGCACCACCCTAATGGGTAGCTGGCGTAGGGGCGGCTTGCGCGCGCAGAAAATGCTGCAATGCAATACGTTATCGCTGGAACACTGAAACCTGCTGCCTACAGGCCCTGGCTTCCTGCAGATGCCGGCGCAGGACGCGCTGCCTCCGAATTGTCTCGCCTACAATTACCCAGGCTGCACGATCTGACCCGCCACCCATGCATTGCTGCGCGGCAGCTATCGTGAATACACAGGCGGCCCGTTCAGTCGCGATTGCGGCAGACCAGCGGTGCACCATGGCCGGCACACGGTGGGTCACGGACGGCGGTGCGGCAAAGGAGCATGATCGATGCGCTCGCCAGCGAGGGACGCCACGCGCCTGAGACGCCTTGCGACCTGGGTCGTCGCCGTCATCGTCGCCCTGTTCGCCCTCGGGCGCGTCACCGGCCTCGTTGTTGACTGGCTGTGGTTTGCCTCGGTTGGCTACGCCGGGGTTTTCCGCACGATATTCTTCACCAAGACGCTTTTATTCCTTGCCGTATTCGCCGTTTCCGCAGGCGCGCTCTGGATATCGGGCTGGCTGGCGCACCGCTACGCGAGGCAGGCGCAGGTCCGGACGCCGGAGGTTCTGAGCGAACTGGTCGGCGAGATTGCGACGCCCCTCCCCTGGCGCGCCGCCATTGCCGGCGCCGCTGTCCTCGTGGGGCTGCTCATGGCCGTCGGTGAGCTGTCGAGCTGGGACATTGCGCTGCGCTATATCTATCAGGTGCCTTTCGGCAAGACCGATCCGATCTTTGGCAAGGACGTCGGTTTCTACTTCTTCTCGCTGCCGGCATATCTTGCACTCAGGAACTGGCTGCTCCTGCTGCTGTGCTGCAGCGCAGTGGTTGCCGGCGTGGTCTACGGGTTGCGCGGCGACATCGCGCTGATCCGGTCGCCGCGCGGGCTTTCACCGGCCGCCGCTACCCATGGTTCGGCATTGCTCGGTTTGTTCTTCGCGCTGCAGGCGTGGTCCTACTGGCTCGACCGTTTCATGCTGCTTTACGGCGACAACGGCGTCGTGGTCGGCGCGAGCTATACCGACGTCCATGTCGGGCTGCCGGTTCTGTGGCTGCAATTCGGCCTGACTGTGGTGCTTGCCGCCGCTTCATGGGCCAATATGCGCTGGCGGGACTATCGGGTGCCTGCGGCCTCGGCACTCCTGGTGGTCGGCAGCGCAATCATGCTCGGCACGATCTGGCCGGCACTGTTCCAGCGTTTCTATGTCAAGCCGAACGAGCTGCAGCTGGAGACGCCGTATCTGGAACACAATATTGCGCTGACGCGGGAGGCCTATGGCTTGACGCAGATCGAGGCAAAGCCGTTTCCGATTGAACAGAGCCTGAATCTCGCCTCGCTCCAGGCCAATCGCCCGACCATCGACAACATCCGCCTGTGGGACCTGCAGCCGCTGCGCGCTACCTATGCGCAGCTGCAGGAGATCAGGACCTATTACAAGTTCCTCGCGACGGACATCGACCGCTACCGGCTCGACGCAGGTTACCAGCAGGTCATGCTGTCGGCGCGGGAGCTGGAGCCGGCACTGATTCCGGCCAATGCCCAGACCTGGGTGAACCTGCATCTCTTGTTCACCCATGGCAATGGCATCGTGATGTCGCCGGTCACCGAGAAATCCGCCGAAGGCCTGCCCTCGCTCTATCTGCATGACATTCCCCCGCTCTCCAACGGCGGCCCGGTCATCCAGGAGCCGCGCCTCTACTTCGGTGAAGGCGGCAAAGGCTATGTCATCGTCAAAGGCAGCATGCCCGAGTTCGACTATCCCAAAGGCAAGGACAACGTCTATACGACCTACCGCGGGCGCGACGGCATCGAAATCGGCGGCATGGCGCGCCGGGCCCTGTTCGCCTGGCAGCTCGGCGATCCCAATATCCTGCTGAGCGGCTACATCACGCAGGAAAGCCGCATCCTGCTCCGTCGCAACATCCGGGACCGCGTGCGCACGATTGCCCCGTTCCTCAGCCTCGACCATGACCCCTATATTGTCGCGAGCGACGGGCGCCTTTATTGGATCCAGGACGCCTACACCACCAGCCGCTGGTTCCCTTATTCGCAGCCCAGCACAGGCGGCGGCGACAACTACATCCGCAACGCAGTCAAGGTCGTGATCGATGCGTACAACGGTACGGTCGACTTCTACATCAGCGACCCGGCCGATCCGATCCTGCAGGTGTACCAGCGCATCTTCCCGGGCATGTTCAGGCTGCTGGGAGCCATGCCGCAGGACCTGCAGCGGCATATCCGCTACCCTGAAGACCTTTTCCTGATCCAGGCGCAGATCTACCGCGCCTACCACATGGAAGCGGCGGAAGTCTTCTATAACCGCGAGGATCTCTGGGAGTTCCCACGCCAGCTGTCGGGCATGAACCCAGGGGACATGACCGGCGGGCGGATGATGCCCTACTACATGATCCTGCGGCTGCCGGCGGAACCTCGCGCCGAGTTCGTCCTCATGCTGCCGATGGTGCCCAGCCAGCGCGAGAACATGATCGCCTGGCTGGCGGCGCGCTCCGATCCTCCCAACTACGGCAAGCTCGTCGCCTACACTTTCCCCAAGGAAAAACTGGTCTACGGGCCGTTCCAGATCGAGGCGCGCATCCAGCAGAATACCGAGATCTCGCAGCAGATTTCCCTGTGGAACCAGATGGGCTCGCGCGTCATCCGCGGCCATCTGCAGGTCGTGCCCATCGAGAACTCCATCCTTTATGTCTCCCCGCTCTACCTGCGCGCGGAATCCGGCCAGTTGCCCGAACTCAAGCGGGTGATCGCCGCCTATGGCGATCGCGTGGTCATGGAAGAAACCCTGGACGCAGCCCTTGCGGCCCTCTTCAAGGAATCCGCCCCGGCGGCGATACCGACTCAGGGCGCAGCGGACGCCCGCGCCCGCGAGGCACTCGCGCACTATGATCGTGCCATCGAGCGCCTGAAGGCGGGGGACTGGCGCGGCTTCGGCGCGGAGCTCGATGCCTTGCGGCCGCTGCTTGAGGCACTCGGGGCCGGGGGTGCCGATGAGCGGAAGTGAGCGGCCTGTTTAAGGTCCGGCTGCCGCAGGCCAGCCGGAGGAGGTTCATCGGGCCAAGGTCGTCAATGGCCCGCATCTGCGCCGCATCCCGGACAAACAACGAGCCGGCGAACGCCAGGGCATTGAGCGGGATGGCTTCAAGAAGGTTGACCGGGATTCGCAAATATCTGAAGCTTCAGATATTTGCGAATCCCGGCCAATCCTCTCCTCGGGACTGGCCTCGGCGTCAAGATCCCAGCCCAGGTTTTCCTGTCGGCGCAACGCCGGGTAGGGGCAGCCATGCCACAGGTGTTGCCACTTGGCACCACGCAGCGCCACGATCAGTGCCGCGTTGTTTTCGGGCCGTCGCAGTGTGCCGGGCGACCCTCGAACAGGTGCTTCCTGTGAATGCCCAGGTAGGCTGGAGATAAGCACTCGCCGCCGCGGTCAGCGGCCATGCGTTGTATCCGTCAATGTCAAAGCAGGACTATGCGCGGCTCCGCATTCCGGGCACCACCGGCCGCGATGCACGAGGTTGGTAACGCGAGTGGTCTATTCGTGCCCAGCCGCGCAGGTGAAACGCAGGACCGACTTGGTATCGACGAAGTCGGAGGGCGCGGATAGGCAGCGCCCGCCTTTCGACTGGGCCAGCGCGACCATCTCGGCGAACGTGTGTATTGCCATCGCGTCTTTTCCTTGTCACCAGATCGACTTAACGTGCTTGTAGGCGCGAATCTTCTCGTCTTTCGTGACGAGGGGTGCGGCGAGCTTCCGAGCTGTAGCGACGATCATCCGATCTGCCGGGTCCTTGTGAAATTCCCCAGGCAGATCGACAGATTTAGTTGCGATATCGATATCGATTGGCAAGAAATGCACGGCCTCAATCTCCGCCACCGTGGCCAACCAGCTTCCGACGTCCATCGACAGGACAAGCTTTTCGCGCTCCACCAGCATGGCGATTTCCCAGGCGGAGATCGCCGAAACGATAATTTGCCCGCCTTCGAGTTCCCGATCGATGGCGGCCTTCGCCGTCTTGCTCAAGGTCTCGTCCTCGGCAACCCACCAAACGAGGGTATGCGTATCCAGGACAATCACCGAGCCGCCTCCCACTCCACGTCAACCGGCTCTGTCGGGTTGTCATAGCGGACAACCGTCCCCCGCAAGACGTCGAGCGGATTCCGGTCAGTGCTACGGAAGCGCCGCACCTCAAGTGCGGGCTTGCCGTGATCTGTCACGATCACGCTCTCGCCCGACGCCTCGACCTGCCGGAAGAACTCCAGCGCCTTCGCCTTAAACTCGGTTTTCGATACTTGATTTCTGTGCACAATATCCCCTAGTCATCAGCGATAGTCATTATGCTACTACAAATGACTATCTAAGCAAGTCATTTCGTTCGCAAGTAGGCCTCTGGCTACGGACTGTGCTTGAGGAGAAGCGAGACGACGAGGCTCCAGCGCAACTGGAGATACTGCGTTGTCTACAGCTCTGCACTTCAGATGTATCGGCACCGTCTCCAATGGCTTTAGCCCAAAGCGTCGCCCAGCACAACTGCCTCTCGCCGATCGTGCCGCGACACCTCCAGATGCGGCGCCACATGATCCAGCGCAGCATGCCCCAGCAGCAACTGAACCGTATCGAGCGACTGCCCTTGTGCCAGGAGCCGGCTTGCGAACGTTCGGCGCCCGGAGTGGCTGGCTGAAACTCCTACCGAGTCCAGCTGCGCGATAGAGAGGGTCGGCGGCGATTCGCGGGTATGTGAAGCTTCACATATCCGCGAATCCGCGGTCGATAGCCTCAGGCGTTTGCGCAACGACCGTGAGGCCTACGTCGCTCCAAAAGAAAATGCGCCTCATACCTCGAGGCGCTTTCGGGAGCCAGCCCTACTAGTGTGGCGGGCGTCGACTGGTGTGGATCGTGATTCGAGCCCTGACATGTTCGGCGGGCTGCGGGTATCGTCCGCGTTTGCCCCGATTAAGCCCGGCGATTTCTCACCAGCTCGCGCCCGGTGGCATGGTTCGGCTGGATCGTACATGCTCACTATGATCCGCCTGCCGCTGGCGCGACCAACCTCGCACTTTCCTGCGTCCCGGTGACGCAGGCCGGCCGCCTTCAGCGACTCAGTGCGGATAATCAGTATAGAGAATGCGGCGGCGCGCAGTATGGGCAATCCTGCACGCCCTTTACAGAAAGGCCTTCGCTTTTTCCGTGTTCCTATACCCGCAACTACAGCGTTCCTTGGGGTTCGCCTGCCTTGGGGGGCGGCGCTGTGGGCTTATATGGTTCCACATGAACTTCAGAGCGTGTCAGCCCCTTCCCATTCGCCGGCGGCGTTCTGTCCATGATGGCCCAGCTCCCAGAGGCCATACCTTGCCGATTGCCGTTTTGGCTCAAGCCTGTCAGCACATTTGGCTTGTGAATCCGCGACGGCGGCATCCGGCGCGTAGAGAGCCCAGCCGGCCATGAGCGTGGTGGGGCAGCGTCGCAACAAATATGAGCTTCGTTTGCTTCCCCATATTCTGAATTAAGGCGCGGCATTGCCGGCGCCCTTTCATCAGATAGACAGGTTCGGATTCACGCCCGCCGCCGGGGACACGATGGCTTGCTGCGTGATGAGGGGCACACCATATCCGGTCAGCACCGCAGCCACCGTGTGGTCCGCGGGCTCGATGGGTGCAATGGAGTGTGAATGTGAGCATAGTAGGCGCAGCGCTCGACAGCGGCCTTGCAAATTGCCCGTCTCTTGGCATGACCCTTTGCGTAGTGGCAAAATCAGTTTGTTCGACGGTGACGGCGCTCTTGACATTACCTGGCTGCCGATCATGGGTCAACGCATATTGCCCGTGTGGCCTAGCGAATAGCGACCGGGTTGCGGCCAGACCGTCAGGCCATGCGGCTCCATACCGACCGGAATGGACTTGATCGAACCCGTCGTCGTGTCGATCGCGTAGACGACATCGTCAAACCGACCAGAGAGCCACAGCGTCTTGCCGTCGGCGCTAACATTGCCCATATCGGGGCTGCCTCCCCCCGGAATGGGCCAGGTCGCGACGATTTTGCGCGTGGCGAAGTCGATCACCGACACGCTGCCCTTGCCATGGCGCGGCCCGTGAACGCGATTGGAGCCGCGATTGGCGACGTACAACCTGGTGCCGTCACGGCTCGGGTACAGCCCGTGCGTACCGATGCCGGTCTTGATGAAGTCGATCTTAGTCAAGCGATCGCCGTCGACCACATGGACGCCACCGGCCATCATGTCGGCGACATAGAACACCTTGCCGTCCGGCGCAATGCGAATGTCCTGCGGCATTTCATTCCTGGCGAGTTGCAGATAGCCGACGACGTTGCGGTTCACAAGATCGATCTTCGCGAGGCTGCCATCGAATTCGCAGGTAAAGAGCGCGTACTTGCCGTCAATCGAGAAGTCGGCATGGTTGATTCCCTTGCACTGCGGTACTTCAAGGCTAGATCTGAGTGCCATCGTGTGCGAATCGCGAAAATCGAGTCGCGCTTGCGCCTCCGCCACGATGATCGCTTCCTTGCCGTCCGGCATGAAGTACATGTTGTATGGATCGTCGACCCTCACCTCCTTGCCCGGCCTCCCGCTCTTTGGATCGATCGGGGTCACGCTGCCGTCGGGCCGGCCTTCGGCATTGTTGGTCACCCACAGCGTGTGAAGATCCCACGAAGGGACGACGTGCTGCGGCCGGTAGCCGACACGAAACTTGTCGACCACCTTGAACGTCGCCGGGTCGATGACATAGACGTCGTTCGAGCGCAGATTGGGCACATAAACCCGCGGCAACGCCTCAGCCACCGCCGGGCTGAGGTGGTCGGCTCCCGCCTCGCTGTAGAGATTGCTCGCGTTCACGACGGGCGGCATGCCTGCCACTGTGGCTACAGCCGGCGCGGCGAATGCGGCGCCGGCGGCGATTAAACCGGCCAACGCGCGGACAACAGACGATCCGAGGCGCGACAGACGACAGGAACACAAATGCATGGCGACTTCCTTCCGTTAGCGGGTGGAGCGGTGCAGAAAGGCGGGAGGGGAATGCTGGCGAACCCTTCAACGGCCGCGGTCTCATTCCTGATGGCAGTGATGGTACGCAACACGATCGCATCGATGCCCAGCTGACCGAGTTCGGCGCTCGCGCGATGCGGGTCGCCGCCATAGACGCCATCAGCAGGTCCGAGTTTCGCGCCATTTCTCAGTCGCTCCAGCCGAACCATCTGCGGCGCCACTGCGAGCAGCAACGATGTGTCTGCGAGTCCGGCGTGCGTGCCAATCCCGTCGTCCCGGTAGCCGTGCTCGCGCAGGATTTGGGCGTAACCATCCGAGCTGGTGCCGTAGTACTCCGGCGGGACGAACGCGCGGGCGCCCGAGTCGACCCATGTCTTGTTAAGTCGAGCCACTACCCGCTTGATGTCGTTCTGATAGCCGCCGTGATCACCAAGAAAGACGATGTTCGTGAATCCATGGAGCTTGAAGCTGTTGGCGGCGGACTCCAGTGTCTTCTCAAACGCATCGTCCGACACTGTGATGGTGCCGGGGAAACGCATATGCGCTGTTGGCGGTTGGTAGCTCTCTCTCGGGCACATAAGCGATCACTGGCGCGACGAGCGCATTGCCAAGTCCTTCCGCGATTCGTTGATAGAGCCCCCTTACCCGGGCGTTATGCTTGCCGAGCGCAACATGAGGACCGCTTTGCTCGGTCCCGCCGATGGGGATGATGATGGTGCACCTGCCCGCTTGAATCTGGTCACGCAGTTCGGTCCAGGTCAGATCCTCAAGCAACACGGTTTTCGGCGGTTGTGCAAAGGTGGATTGGAAGGCGATGAGTAAGATGACGGGAGCGAACGCCCTTCGTATGAGAAAACCCATGACAAGCCCTCGTGAACGAGCATATCCGGGCTTTGGGAGCGCGGATGCGGGTACCCATTGATACAGCATCGGAGCGACACGCCAAGATTCCGCGTCATCTGTTCGGCCGACACCCTCGCTGATCATGGGTTCCCTAGCGGAGGCAATCTTACTCCATTAACGCTTCCAGCAATTCCTGCTTCGCTTCGATTATAAATACACGGTCGTATGCCTGGTCGCTGTTTTATTGGAGGCTGTGTGCGGCGACTCAAGGTGCCGCTCCAATCTGCCTATGTAGGCTCAGCCGACAAGCGTCGTGGGCGGGTCAGCGGGGTGCCGCGCTCCCTTCTTCCCCTCTTGTCGCACCGCCCATCGCGCGCTATATTTTTGTCGTCGGAACTTCATGTGCCCTCCGCCCATGAACACCTACGTCGCACACAGCCGAGCCAACGCCATTGAGCGCATCAGTTCACGTGTCGAGGGCATGGTTGACCTCGACTACGAAACGGGGTGGGAAGACGCCCTTTAGCTCCGGAGACTGGGGAAAAAATTCGGCGTTCTCGTCCACTTCAGAAGCCTTGAGCACATCGCCGTCCGATCATCCGAAGCCCTACTACGTGGATTTAAGGAACCGAGGACTACCTTCAGACAGCATCACCTATATTGTCTGTTCGATTTGGCAATGCTGACGGAAGCGACCTTGGCAGAACTGGAGAGGGCACTGTCACGTTGGTGGGGCGGTCGCGTAGGATGGCGCGATGACGAAGACGAAATCGCTCTACCACGGCCACCGCTTCCCGGCGGTGGTCATCAGCCAGGCGGTGCGCTGGTACTTCCGGTTCAACCTGAGCCTGCGCGACATCGAGGAATTGCTGTTCGAACGCGGCGTGACGGTGACCTACGAGACGATCCGTCGCTGGTGCGACAAATTCGGCGCCCGCTTTGCCCATCGCGTCAAGGCCGCGCGCAGCAAACCGGGCGGCACATGGCACCTGGACGAGATGTTCGTGACACTGCGCGGCGAGCCGTACCTGCTGTGGCGGGCGGTCGACGAGCACGGTGCCGAACTCGATATCCTGCTGCAGAAGCGACGCGACAAGGCTGCCGCCAAACGTTCTCAAGCGCGTGCTGCGTTCCTGCCCAGTGCCGCGCAAGATCGTCACCGATCAGTTGCGCAGCTATCCGGCGGCGAAAGCCGAGATCCCGGAGCTGGCGAACGTCAAACACGTGTTCGTCAAAGCCGCCGCCCGGGTGAACAATCGGGCAGAGAACAGTCACCAGCCGACCCGCGAACGGGAGCAGCGCATGCGCGGCTTTCGCGCCCCGAAGCGCACACAGGCGTTCCTATCGAGCTTCGGCCCCATCCGGCAGCACTTCGCGCTCAAGCGACATCTGCTGCGACGCCTCGCTTTATCGCAAACAGCTTGCCGCACGCTTCGTTGCCTGGCGCGAATTGACCGAACACTCCCAAAATCCGCTGGCCCCTATCTGAACGATGCTCACACCTGCCGCCGGCACGTCTCACTCTCGGTAACCGGTGTGCGGCCTGGATGCTCGATCGATTTTCAATGAAGCGCATGGCGGAGAGCGTGGACGGCATCGTGACGAGATCATCGCGATTTCTTTTCTTCTTGTGGTTCGCTGAATAACGGGCGTGATGTTCAATGCACCAGCGAACAGGCCAACTGTTGCCGCTTGACGAACCGCTTGCTTATTATCTGGTTGACGGCCGACTCGACGAACTTTGGTGCACTGGGAAGCCGGTATGCCGGCGCAACCCGGCGCAGACCTCAAACGGCCGCCCGGCCTGCCCCCTCCCACGGCAAGCGAGCCGATTCCGCCCACTCATGCCGGGCCGTCGCCGCCGCTGGCCGTAATGGCGCGCGGAAAAGGAAGTAGGTCTTGTACAGGCCCAGGCGCGGAAGGTAATCCTGCACCACGCGGTCGGGCTCCATGCCGGGAATCTCGAAGTCGTGCGAGACGACGCGCGCGCCCGGGCGCAGCCGTTGCAGTTGCGGGATCAACCGGCCGTTGAGCTGCGGCAGCAGGTAAAGCACGACGATGTCAGCCGTGCCGAGGTCGATGCCGAACAGGTCACGTTGCTCGACCTGCACCCGGCTGCCCAGGCCCGCCGCCTCGATGCGCTCGTGGGCCTCCCGTACCCGCTGCGGGTCGACATCGTAGCCCAGTGCGATGCAGCCGTAGCGCTGCGCGGCCGCCACGAGGATGCGGCCATCGCCGCAGCCCAGGTCGACGAGTGTTTCGCCTGGGCGCGGCGATGCCAGCGCGAGTATGGCATCGACAGACTCCGGCGGCGTCGGGATGAAAACCACGTCGGGCCGCACGTCCTTGTTGTCCGCCTCGAGCGCGGCCGCCTTGACTGTGCCCTTGGCAGGGTCGGCTTTCGCCGGGTCGCCGTCCTTCTTCTTTGCGACCGGCGCCTCTTCCTTCTTCTTGGCTGCGGGATCTTCCTTCTTCGCCGCCTCCTTGCGCGCTTCCTCCGCATCCTTGACGGTGCCCCGGTCACCAGGCTTGCCGGGCGCAAGCGGCGCCGGCCCGGGCGGCAGCGCCTTGGCGATGGACTCGCCGCGCTTTGCCTCGGCCTCGCGGCTTACCCTGTCGCGCGTCGCGCGCGCATCGCTGACCGCCTTCACCTCGGCCTCCGGATTGAGCGTGTGGACCTTGATCCGTTCGATCTGCGCCCCGCCGGCCAGCCGCTCCAGCGGCAGGTAATCGGTCTTGAACACCAGTTCGACGGATGAATCGAGGTTCAGGTCGGTGTTGATCTCCTCGGTATTCTGCGAGCGCTGCGTTGACACGTAGCTGATCGTGTTCTCCACCTCCGCGCTGGCGCCCCACGGACCCACGCCGAAGCTGCCTCCCGCCTTGACGCGGTTCTGCATGCCGAACTGGCTGCCGCGGTCTTCGCTGGCGGCACTGCGCGTGTCGATATGGAAGCGCATCGAGGCATTGATGCGTCCGCTGTCGATCACGATGCGCTGCATGCCCAGCATCACCATCGTGGCGAGCATCTGCTGCCGCTGCCGCGCGATGTGGCGCCGCGCCAGCGGCACCAACTGCTCGGGGTTGCTCGCATCCACGCTCTCCTCCGGCCCCAGACCCAGCACGGCGTGCAGCTCTTCCTGGCTGGGCATGCTGGCGTTGGGCTTCAGGCACAGGCGGATATTGGCCACCTCCTCCGGGTCCGGCGGCTCCTCGCCGGGCTCGACCTCGGGCAGGTCGTACTCGATCTGCTCCGGAAAATGATCGGCCACCCATTGGCGGATCGCACCGGTGCCGAACTGCGAGCGCTCGAAGCCCTCGGCCGAGGCCGACACGTTGTTCAGCAGCTGGACATACATCTGCATCTGCTGCGCGCTCGAATCGAGCATGGACTTGAACACGCCGTTGACCAGGTCCGTCACGAAGCGCGGAAACGACACCGCGTTGAGGACGCTGTGCGTGATGCCGGCGATGCGGTCGACCGAGGTGCCGAAGGGCGGGGCGTCCTGAGCGCGCGCCAGCAGCTGCCGGGAGTGTGTCGCGGAGGCCGCCGGGGCCTCCAGCGCCGCCGCGTGCGGTGCCGGCAGCGACGCCTCGGCATCGCACTCCTCCGCAACCAGCGCGGCGGCGATCGTGCTCACCTTCACCATCGCCTGCGCCAGCAAGCGCCGCTGGTGCGCCGGCATCTGGTGGTAGCCGGGCGACCGCTCCAGCACGCCGCGCACGGCGTGCCGCAGCCAGTCCGGCGGCGAGGCGGCGGGCGTGGTGAGGTCGGGCATGGAAGGAAACACCGCCCCGCGTCAGGCGGCCGGCAGGCCAACGGCCGCGGGCAGCGGGTTCCCCGCGCTGGCCGGCATTCCGGCCTGGGAACTGCCCGGAACGCTGCCCCGGACGCGCTCCCAGGTCATCCGCCAGGCATACGCGGCGGCCATGAGCTGCCGCCCCTGCGCGCTGGCCGGGTCAAAGGCATAGCCGGCCGGTACCGCGCCGGCCAGCCAGGCCAGCACCGTCGTTCCCTGCCGGCCCAGCTCCACGTGCTGGCGGATGGCGGCAGTCCCCTGCCCTTGCGTGCTTCCCACGGTCTCGAGCAGGCCCCATAGGTCATGTACGCCGAATGCCGTCAGCAACAGCCGGTCCCGCAGGAAGTGCGTGGCCTGCGACAATGCATGCACGATGTCCTGCGCCGCGAAGGCTGCCATGCCCACGGCACGCGGCACGAGCCAGCCGCCGAGCGCTTCGGCGGCCTCGTGCAACACAACCTGCGCGTGTACGTCGCTCGCGCGCGGCGGGTTGCCGAGCTGGTCCGACAGCGCGCCGCACAGCGCCTGCATCAGCAGATAGAAGCCCTGTGGCTCGAACACCTGGGCGAAGAGCTGCTGACGCTCGGCCTCGGAAAGGCGCTCGCGCCGGCCCCGCCAGAAGTCGGCGATCAGTTGCGCGGATGGCCCCAGCGGCTGCGTGATCGCCCCGCTGGCGAACAGGCCCGCGACCAGCTCCGCGGTCCGCAGCAGCCCCGCCTGTTCCAGTTCGTGCGCCAAGTACAGCGGCGCGATGGCTTCCAGGTGCTGCGCATCCTCGGTGGTTGGCGCGGTATCGGGCAGGTCGATATCGCCCAGCTCCGTTAGCGCACCGGCGCGGGCGGCATGGCGCGCGGATAGCTGCCACACCGCGTCCATCGCCTGCGCCAGCGTGCGCAGCAGCGCCGGATCGATGCGGTGCACTGCGCGGGTGGTCGGCGGGAAGATGCGGGGAGCGGGCATGGTGTCATCCGAAGACGGGGCGTCGCGGCGCGCCCCTTATCGCGCGGCGGGCGCCGCCGGCGCGGGCGACGGTGCGCCGGCCGCGGCGCCGCGCGCCGACGGCGTGACATTGGGGTCCACCGGCAGCGAGTTGCCCTGGATCGCTGCGATCATGCCAGGCGTGGCGAGCTTCTCCATCGGGAAGTAGTCCGACTTGAAGTTCACGCGCACCTCGCCGCTCAGCTTGGCCTTCACCTCGGCCTTCGATTCAGAGGTCTCGTCCACCGCGGAGCCTACCGTGGTCACGTGGCGCTGCTCGTTGACATTGGCAGTAGCCGCGCCCCAGCCGAGGAAGCCGCCCCCGGCCACCGTGGTATTTCGGTTCGCGCTCAACTGGCTGTCGTAGAGCGAGGCCCGCGCACGGCGCTGGGCCTGGTCGCTGGCCTTCAGGTCGAACACCACCTTGGCGTTGATGGCGCCGTCGGTCACCACGATGCGGTTGATGCCCAGCACCACCATCGAGGCGAGCAACTGCTGCCGGCTGCGCGCCATCTGCAGGCGCGCGGCGGTGACCAGACGGCTCTCCTGCTCAGGGTCCGAGAGGTCGGTGATGGGCTGCGCCATGCCCATCTCGGTATTGATGCCCGCCAGCGCGGCGTCGCCGTCCTCCGCCTTCATTGTCAGGCGCGGCTGGCCGCCCTCCTCTTCGGCGCCTTGCTCATCAAGCCCGATCTGGTCGGGATACTTGTCGATCAGCCAGTCGCGCGCATTGTTCATGCTGATGTTGTCCTGCGCGAACTGGTCCACCGTCTGCGCCACCGATTTCAGCAACTGGCCGTACGCGTTCATCTGCTGGATCGAGGCGTTGACGATGGCCTGGAATACGTTCTGGATCAGGCCGCCGACGAAGTTCGGGAAATTGACCGTGCCGACGAGATTCCTGAACTGCTCCACGCCCTGGCGCAACGCGCCGGCCTGGAAGTCGGCGCCGGCGAAGGTGCCCACCTTGTCCGAAGCCTTGCCCTTGGCCGCATCGACGCCGCTGTCCTGCGCGCGCGCCAGCACCGCCCGTCCCGGCGTGAGCTCCTGCTTGGCGAGTCCATCCGGGTTCGCCATGTACGACGCCACGCGCACCATCGTGCGTGCCAGGTCGCGCTGCTGGTTGGGCGACAGCGCGCGGAACCCCGGCGAGCGCTGCAGCAGTTCGCGCACCTGCGGGCGCACGACGGCAAGCGTGTCGTCGTCGAGCCAGGCGGGCTCGTGCGGCGTGGAGGCGGCTGCGGCAGCCATGGCGTCGCCCCGCTCAACGGACCGGCGTGGCCGCGGCCGGCGCGGGAGCCTGGGCCGCAGGCGCCGCTGCAGGCGTTGGCGCGGCCGCGCCGGACTGCGGCCGTGCGGCCAGGTTCTTCACCATGCCGGGCTGCGCGTTCATCTGGATCGCCGCAATGTTCTCCGGCGTCGCGAGTTTCTCCATCGGCAGGTAATCGCTCTTGAAGTTGATCTCCACCGCGCCGGCAAGCTGGGCCTTCGTCTGCAGCGCGGAATCGTCCATGAGCTGCTTCGTGCTGGTGAGCTTGACGACCGGCTGCTCGGAGTACTTGTAATCGCCCTTCGCGTAGTAGCTGGCGTCGCGTGTGCCGCCGTCGTACTGGGAGCCGTCCTTGCTGTAGGAGTAGGAGCCGCCGCGCGCATGATCCTCGCCTTTCTGCTCGATCGTCCCCTCGCGAGTGGACGTGGTGGCGAGGCTGCCGTCGGCATTCTTCTCGTGGTCGAACTTGGTCGCGCTGAAGCGGTACCTGCGGTTGTCCTTTGCCTGGAAGTCGAACATGACCTTGGCGGAGATCTTGCCGTCGGTCACCACGATGCGGTTGATGCCCATCATCACCATCGTCGCCAGCAGCTGCTGGCGGCCGGTGGCGACACTTGTGCGCGCGGCCGGCACCAGTGCAGCCTCCACGACATCGTCATCGAGGCTCGTCAGCGGCCGCTCCAGTGGCAGCGAGCGGTTCAGCCGCTCCAGCGCGGATTTTTCGTCGACGCCCTCGCGCAACACGACGCGCGGTTGCGGCGGAGCATTTGAATCGCCGCCGAAGTCCGAGAACGGATCGTCGCCGGTGCTCAGCTGGAACAGGTCCGGGAACTGTTCGACCAGGTGGTCCCGGCCCTGGTTGTCGGTGGTGTTGTCGTCGCGGAACTGGTTCAGGCTCTTGCTGACGTCCGCCACCAGCTTGGCATACGCCTCCATCTGCTGGATCGAGCTGTCGACGATGGAATGGAACACCCCCTGGACCAGCCCGGAGACGAAACCGGGAAAATTCACTCCCTGGACCAGGCTTACCATGTTCTCCACGCCCGCCTTGACCGCCTGGCCGAACTCCTGCGGCTGCTCGGCGGCCGTGTCATCGGCCAGCGCGCGCACGGGCGGACTCTGCCGCTTCAAGCGCATGCCGTCGGGCTCGGCGAGATAGCTGCCGATCTGCACCAGGTCGTGGGCGAGCTGGCGGCGCTTGTCCTCGGGCAGCGCGTTGAACGCCTGGCTGCGTTGCAGCAGGCTGCGCACCGCGTGTCGCGCGGCCTCCACTGTTTCGCGGCTCGCCGGCAACCGGGCGGCGGGCGGTCGCGCGACGCCGGACGGGAAGATCGATGCGGGCATGGCGGGCTCCTTACTGCAAATCGCGCGATTCCTCGAGCGTGTCGCGAATCTCGAACTCGATCGGCCGCACGTACAGGCTGATGCGCGCCTGCGAATGCGGCGTCACGCGCACCGACAGCACCGAGAAATGGCCCTGCTCGCTGGCATCGTCGACGCCGAACGCCGACAGCCACCGCTCGAGCGCGGCCACCTGGCGCGGCCGCTCGGCGAGGCCCAGGCGCAGCAGGTCGACGAAACGCGCCGGCAGGTCAGGCAGCGCGGCCAGCAGCACCTCGAGCTTCATCTCCACGCCGTTCGGTGTGTCGCGCAGGCCGATCAGCACGCCGCCGTTAGGCAGCTCGAAGCGCCCGCCCAGCGCCACGCCCACGATGCGCATCAGGCTCGGCAACTGGTGCCCGATGCCCAGCCGGTTCATCAGCGGCCCGAGCGCCGCCAGCGCGAGCGGCCCGCGATGCATGAAGGTCACGCGCTGGCTGCCGGCGTCGCGCTTGCAGCCGATCGACGTGAAGATCGGCATCAGCCCCGGCATCTCCGCCATCACCAGCCGCGTGAGTCGCGCGAGGCCGGGCGCGAGCGCGTCGATCTGCGTGGGTGCGAGCTCGTAGTAGATCTTCGCGGCATACAGGCCGTCTTCGTCGAAGGCGCTGCCGAACCAGGCGCCGTAGGACATCCAGCCCAGCCCGCTCATGCCGCGCCACTCCTCGCTGCGCGCATCGAACCAGTGCAGCGCATCGCGGCCGAACAACGGGGCAATCAGCCGGCGCATCTCCCGCGTGGCCTCGTCGCGCCGGTCAACCGGCGAGGCGCCGGGGCCGAGCGGCTCGATCGTGAAGCGCAGCATGTCGGGCTCGGCCTCCGAGAACGAGGGTTCGAATGGCACGGCGCCTGGCGTCAGCCGGTTGTCGGCGTACGAGACGTCGTCGTCAGGCCGGGAGAACGTGCGATCGATCAGCGAGCCCATGATGGGCAGCGGATCGCGCACACCCAGGGCCCGCGATGCGTCCGACAGCGACCGCTTCACATGCGTGGCCATCGGACGCTTGGCAGTTTCGATATAAGGCATGGCTGTCTCCCGCACATCAGAAGGTCGGCATGCTAACGCCGCCCGCCAGGCCGTCGCCGTTCAGGCCCACACCCATGCCGCTCAGCACGTCGCGCGCCACCTGCGGCATCTCGATCGGCCGGCTGGTCATCGTTGGCGCCTCGATCGGCTGCGAGTACTGCTCGATGCTCTGCTCCTGCACGCCGCCAACCGCCAGCCACTGTTCGCAGGCGTTCACCAGGTCCCAGTCGGTCGGATCGACGGTCGGGTTGTTGCTGCCGCTGGCCGCCCGCAGCTGAGGATTGATGATCTGCTCGACGTAGATCACTGGGCCGCCCACGTTGGCGAGCCGCTGCACGTTGTTGGCGATCCAGCGGACGATCACTGCGCCGGAGCGGCTTTGCGTGCGGTACCGGTGCGTGTTGCGTGCGCCGCCGAGGTAATTGACGTTGACCTGGTCAATCACCTGCCACATGTCGCGTGCGCCAAAGGCGTTGCGCAGCTCGGCGTTCTGCAGCACGTCGCGAAACTCCAGGATCGTCTGCTGCAGCTCGGTGGCCGCAAAGTAGGCGATGCCGTAGCCGTTGCGCGAGAGATTGGCGCCGAGGTCGCGCCCGGCCTTGCGCACCTGCTCCTGCGTCACGGCCATGGGCACGGCATTGCGCAGCATGCGTTCCACCGTGAGCTGGCGTGCGAAGCTGGAAACGGCCGACACGAAGCGCAGCCACAGCTCGTTGAAGTCGCGGTTCGGCTCGTTGGACGGATTGCCGCCGGGCGCGCCGAACACGCGCATGTACAGGTCGCGGCGCTCGCCCTCGGTGATGCGCTCGCCTGCCTTCTTGTAGTAGTTGAAGAGGTAGTCGCCGGCGAAGCCCTTGCCCAGCGGCAGCAGGCCTTGGCGGAACAGGTCGACGATGCGCTCCACCACCTGGAACAGGCGCATTTCCTCGAGCTGCCACGTGAAGTAGATGGCCTGAACCGCGTGCAGGTTCTCGGTGATAATCTCGATGTCGACCTGCTCCTCGAGGTCCGGCAGCATGATTTCCATGGCCGACGGCGAGCCGCCCGACGTCGCGCCCGTCTGCATGTTGAAGGCGCTTTCCAGGCGGCTGCTGATCCACGCGTCGTCGGCCGTCACGCCATTGGCGGTGAGCTTGCGTACCACGGCGGCAATGTTGCGCGCCGACATCACATTGACGCGCTCGTTCGGCGCCGGCGCCCACGTGTAGCCTTGCGGAAGCGGGCGCAGTTGTCCCTTGCTATCGCGGCGGTAGGGTTGCTCGGGATCATTCGGGTCCGCGTAGATCCGCCACCCAGGCTCGATGCAGCCGATGATGTCCGGGTCGAGCACGCCAGTGTCGATCTGGCTCTGCACCGTGGCCTCGAAGCGCCGCGCAAAGGTCTCGTAGGCGGCATTGAACAGGGCCTCGTTCTGGCGGTACTCGCCCTGCGCCTCGCTCACCTTGCGGATGAAGCCCGGCGCGCCGGGGACCGTGGTACCGTCCAGCTCGAGCAGGCCACAGACGAAGGCAATTTCCTGCTCAATTGTGCCCAGCCCCCCGATCACGTGCGTCAGCTGCTGGGAGCCGAATAGGCCATGCTCGAGCATGTAGTCGGGGCTCGATACCAGGTCGTCCCAGTCCCGGCGGACCACCGCCGAGGCGACGGCCTGGTAGAACGGATCGACCGGCAGGTCGCTTGCCAGCTCGGCGTTGATGCGCTCAAGTTCGATTTCCTGCTCGGCGGAGAGGCCGCCGCTGGCCTCCTCCGTGCGCTTGACGGCTTCGAGCCGGTCGGCGCGTGTCCGCAGCCGTTGGCGCTCCTGCAGTTCCCGCTGGCTCAGGTCGATCACCAGGATCCGCCGCGCCCGGGCGCCTGGCACTGGCGGCCGGTTGTGGCCGGTAGTGGGGTCGTTGCGCGTGGTCGCGCTGCGGACGGCGGGCCGGACAGTCTTGTTGTTACGCGTGGTGGCCATGGCAAGGTTCCCTCCTCAAGATTCAAGCGCCGCATCGATGCGTCGATCCAGCAGCGTCAGTGCGGCATGAACGTCGAGCACACCGGCGCCGCAGCCCTCGGTGCCCCGGATGGAAGCAAACGGGCGTGCGCTCTCCACCAGGATCTCGCGCGCGCTGTGCGGATCCAGCGGCCAGGCACGCGATTCGGCGTGCGACACCAGCAGCGCGCACGCCGCGGCGACAAACGGCGCGGCAAAGCTGGTCCCGCTGACGCAGGCATAGCCATCGAGCCCGCAGGTCCAGATGTCGCGCCCCGGGGCGCACAGCGCCACGTGCGCGCCCCGTGTGGTGAAGCTGCACGGCTCGAGCGAGTCCTCGACGGCGCCCACCGCGATCACGCCGTCATGCGCGGCCGGGAAGTAGCGCTCTCCCGCGCCGGAATTGCCACTCGCCGCCACCAGCAGCACACCGCGCGCGAGCGCGTAGCGCACCACTTCCTCGTGCGGCAGTGGATCGCCGGCGGCGAGCGCGGACTCGGGCGTGCCAAAGCTCATGTTGATGACCCGCACGCCCAGGTCGATCAGCCGCTTCATGCCGGCGTCGATGTTCGCCAGTGCGCCGATCCCCACGCGCCGCCCGCCCTGCAGGGCCGCGCCGAGCACGCGCACCGGCGTCAGGCCGCACAGGCCCGCGCCGCCGCCTGGCATCCCGGTGCCGCTGGCGCGCAGGATGCCGGCGCAGGCCGAGCCGTGGCCGACCTCGTCGTCGGGCTCTTCGTCGCGTGCCGCGTTGTCGCCCACCAGCGTCAGGTCGCCGATGGTGCCCGCGTCCAGATCGACCGTGTCAAAGCCGCGCCGCATGCGGCGTGCGAGTTCGGCATGGCAGTGGGCCACGCCGGTGTCGGCGAGACCGATGACCACCGAGGGGTCGCCGCATTCCATCGCCAGGGCCTGCGGCAGACGGATCAGCGTGCGCGGGCGCCGCGATGCGGCGGGGTCCAGCCGTGCCGGTGCCTCGGCCGGCCGGTTGTCGAAGGGCGTGGTGCAGACCCGGTCCGGCGCCACGCGCTCGACCTGCGTCACCTGCGCCAGCGCCTGCACGAGCGACGGCACGGCCGCGTCGTCGGCCACCTCCACCCGCAGCACGCGCGCCACGCCGCTCAGTTGCTCGGCCTCGTCAAAGCGGCGCGCGCCCGGCGTGCCGGGGCGCTGCTGCCGCGTGACGCGGGCGCTGTGCAGGCGGGCCGCCCGGGCGGCTCCACCATGGTGCGCCAGCAACCGGTCGATGGGGCCGCCATCGATGCGCGCGGCCATCTCCACGCCCTCGCGGCGGACCTCGCGCAGGCTGGGCAGGTGCTCGGGCATCTCCCCGAGCCGCAGCGTCAGCACGAGACGCCGCGGCACGCGAGGCATGTCGATCCGGCCGGCGTTCATGGACGCTCTCCCCGATCTCCCGCCCGCGGCGCACCCGCCGCCCAGCGGCCGATGCTGCCCTCGGCCAGCGGCACGTGCGCGACCTCGCCGTCGCCGAAGTCGATCTCGGCATCGAGTCCGAGTTGCATCGCATGCGGCGCCAGCACCAGGCGCCCTTCATGCGACTCAACCACCGGCACGTCTTGCCCCGCCGCCCGCACATACGGGACGCGTCCGCTGCGCAGGCCCGGCGCCTGCAGGTGCACGCGGGAGCCAGCCTGGCCGCCGGCTGGCGCGGCCTCGATGCGCATCACGCGCGGCGCGCTGGCGCTCAACAGGGCCTGCTGGAGCCGGTTGACCGGCATGCGGGCCAGTCGCGCCACCACATCGGCGCCGGCGGTCTTGCGCAATTCGGTCAGCTGCTCAACGGTGCGCACGCCGATGCGCTCCAGACGGCGCTGGTCTTCGTCGCTCAGCTGCCCCTGCATCGCCTCGCGCAGCGAGAACTCGGGGGCTTCGGCCTTGAAGTCGACCGCGTTCTCCTCGACCATTGAGCGCGTGATCGTCGTCAGCGAGAGCCGGATCGTGCTGGCCTCGGTGTCGCCGGGGCCGGCGGGACGCACGAACACGTCGTCGTCCACCATCTGCACGAAGGCGCGCAAGTCCAACGAGACGTCCTTCACCGCGAAGGTTAGCGGCAGCTTGGCGACGCGCGCCTTGAGGGCCATGGCGGCCTGGGCCTTGTCCAGTTGCTCCGTGAGCGACTGGATGAAGACGTCGAACGGGACGCCCGACTCCTGCATCAGCGGCGGCAACGCGGCGTTCATGGCAACTCCTCGGTGGGTATCTCACCCCAGCGCAGCACGAGGCGCGAGGCGGACTCGCGCCACGACGCATCGGCCGGATTGCGCGCCACGTCGGCCAGCAGCGTGCAGCCGCTATCCGCTAGCACGAGCGCGCAGTCCATCGGCAGCGTCATCTCGGCCTGTGCGATGCGCACGCCGTGGCCGGCCCGCCGCGTCGCGGCCTGCATGCCCGCATGAAGGTCTTCGAGCACGGTGGAGAGGCTGCGCAGCATCAGGCGCCGCCTCCCGTCGGTGTGCCGGGCGTGGCCGGTGCGGTAGCGAGCTTTGCGGATGCCACGGGCGCGGCGGCAGGTGCGGCGGCGGGTGCCGATTGAGGCGCGGGCGCGCGGGCCACCGCCGCATTGCGCTGCACCAGCGCGATCTTCGCCGCATCGGCCAGCTTGTCCAGCGGCAGCGTCTCGCTGACGAAATTAAGCTTGACCTCGCCGAACAGGTCGGCGCGCAGGCTGGTGTCACTCTGGGCATTGACGCCCAGCGTCGAGATCATCGTCGAGCTGCCGCCGCTGTATGTCAGGCTGCCCCGTTCGCCCCAGTCCGCCACGCTCTTCGGATCGCTGCCGGCGGCGTAGCCAACCCGCGCCACGTCGTTAGCGGCGGCGCGGAACATGACCTTCGCGGTGATGGAACCGTCCTTCACCGCGACGCGGTTCATGCCGAGCATCACCATCGTGGCGAGGAGTTGCTGGCGCTCGGCGCCGACATGCGTGCGGACCTGCGGCAGCACACGCTCCTCGAGCAACTCGGAGGTCAGTTCCTCGCCGCCGGCGCCATAATCGGCCAGCCACGAAGGCGTGAGCCCCTCGGCCGTCGGCACGAGCTGCGGCGAAGGCTGCTCGGCAGTGGGCGGCGCCACGCGCACGTCGCCGGGATAGCGCTGCGCGAGCCAGTCGCGCGCCTGATTGGGTGAGACATTCTCCTCGGTGAACTGGTCGACCGTCTTCGCTACCGCCGCCACCAGGCCGGAGTAGCTCTCCATCTGCCGGATCGAGGCATCGACAATCGCGTCGAAGGTGCCGTGCACGAGGCCGGCGACGAAGCCTGGAAAGTCGATCTCGTTGACCAGCGCGCCCGCGCGGCCGGCCAGGGATTCGGTTGCCGGGGGTTTCGGCGCGGGCGCGGGCGCCGGCGCGGCGGGGGTTGGCGCGGCCTCGGCCAGGCCGCGCGCGTGGGCGCCGCCGCTCACGTGAGGCGGAAAGATCGAGCCGTGCGTGCGTTGTGTCATGGCCGCCCCGCCCCGTTCATTGCCAGCTGCTGTCCAGGTCGTAGCGGCCGTTGCCGATCAGCCGCAGCTTCACGCGCGCCGAGGCATCGCCGCCCGGCGCGCCGGTGAAGTCATAGTCGATCGTCACGCGCAGCGCCGCCTGCGGCGCATGCAGGCCAGGCAACGACTGCGCGTCGTCCTCGATCGTCGCGGTCACGGTGACGTCGTAGGCGGTATCGGCCGCGGTGCCGGCGCCGATGCGCACGTTGCCCACCGCGCCGCCGCCCGCATCGAAGCGCACAGTCAGCGGCAGCGGCACCGCATCCTGGCCGATGCAAGGCCATTGGGCCAGCGTGATCGTCGTCGGCACCAGCGCCGGCACCGCCATGGCGGCGGGGTCGGGCAGCTTCACGCCGTCGAGCTGATCCAGTGCCCACGTCACGCGCCCGTGGCTGCCGCGCTGGCGGCGCATGGTGGTGCCCGGCACGCGCGACGGGTCGATCGGCTCATCGGCGGGTGGCGTGTCCTCCAGGCTCATCGCGCGTACCGGCCGCGGCGGCGGCGCGAGCCTGTGCGCCGGTGAGATGGTGCGATGCGCATTTCCGCCATAGGCGAGCCCCTGTGCGCTGGCGCCCTGCGCGGGCAAATGCAGCACGCGCCAGTTGCCGTAGTCCGGCTCGGCCATGTTGCCGAAGTCGGACGTGAACTGCTGGAACGACAGCCAGTCGGCATAGCCCTGGTTGGCCGGATGGAACTCAGTGGGATCCTCGTCGAAGCTGACCCGCGTGTCCCACGGGTTCAGGATCCTCACCTGGCAGGCGTTGGCGTCGCCGGTATTGCCGCGCAGGCCGCTGACGATCACCGCGTGCGGCATGCCGACGATCACGACCCACAGCGGGCCGAAGTCTCGCAACCATTGGGCCCATTGCGCGGGCGAGAAGTACAGGCTGGTGTTCGAGGGCATCTCGATCGCCGCAAAGCCATAGCGGTCGCGCACCGCCTGCAGCAACTCCATGCCGTAGGAGGTCATCAGCGAGCTGCCGACCTCGCGCGCCAGTGTCTCGGGATCGATGGACTGGTGCCGGCGGAACGACAACAGCATCGCCATCGCGGCGGCCCAGCAGGCAAGCTTGTTTGGCTGCGGGATCAACGTGATCGGGTAGTCGGTGGTCTCGTCGGAGAGCGCGCGGGGATGGGTGGGCGGCCTGGCCGACGGCACCGCGCGCAGCACGGGCCGCACGGCGTCACGGGCTTCGCCCGGCGCGCGGATCTGCGAGGCCGCCAGCGACAGCGAGAACGGCGCGGCGGTAGCCGGCGAGCGGCCCTGGGCGCCGTCGGCATGCAGGATCTGCACGTCGACCACGCCGCCGGTCGTCGTCATGCGGCCCTCGTAGAGCTGCACGAACTCGCCGAATGCCATGCGGATGCGCCCCGGCGTACCCGGCCATGGATCGTAGAGGAACATCGTGGTGTCGGAACCGTCCTCCGCGCCGCCGCTCTCCATGCCGACCAGCACGCGGGCATGGCCGCCGCCCTGCGCGCTGGCGCGCATGCCGACATAGAGCGGCCCGTAGTTGGCGAGCATCTGGCGGAAGCCCTCGATCGAATAGGAGGCGGGTGGCTCGGCCACCAGGTTCCAGGCCTCAGCCAGCGTGATGCGGTTCGACGGCGGCAGGCCGTTGTTGAAAGCATCAAACACCGGCACCATAGCTGCGATCTCGCTGTCGGGGATGCAGACGCGATCGCGCCAGCCGACCACCATCGCGCCGGTGGCGGCCCAGCACGAGTTTTCGGTGCTCTGCGGCTGGTAGGGTGTATCGTCCCAGTGCAGCGAGAAGGACTGGCTCAGTGCGCGCGCCGCGCCCCTGCCCTGCGCCAGAGACAGCGGAATCCCGAACGGCACGTCCTCGCCCTTCAGGTGGCCCACGTACTGCAGCAGACCGCTGGTCAGGCGCACGATGTCGTCTGGCGTACTGGCTCCCGGCGCCGATGCCACCAGCGGCAGGCCACCTTGCGTGAACGACTCGAACACCAGTTCGGAGCAGTAGGCGGCGCCCGCCTGGCCAACCTCCGTTCCGAGCCGACTGGCAAGCGCGTCGATAACGCGCGCCGGCAGCGGATTGGTGATGCGATAGCCGGTGAAGGCCACGCCGGCGTAGTTGTACGGCGAGCCGACGCGCGAGCGCGCGTGGTCGACGATCTCCTGCGCATGGCTGGCATCGACCGACGGATGCCGATAGGCCACTGCCAGGATGGCGTCGCCGATCGCCGTTGCGAGCGGCACCTCCCGCACGCCGCTGCCAATCGCCTCGATGACCTTGCCGTCGCCCACGTACAGCATCGCGTGGCCGATGGCCGAGATGGTGCCGAGGCGGATCGCGTACGAAACCGGATGGCGAGCGGTCGAAACGATGATGTCAGCGGGCTGCAGCGCGTCGAGGCCGATCGAGCGGCCACCTTCGCCCGGGTCGAGCGGCACGTCCAGCGCGCGGGCCGTGCCGAGCGCGAAGGCGGTCGCACGGCCTTCGATCCAGTCGATCTTGTTCGGCGTGATGAAGCAGCCTCGGTTCAGCCCCTGCGCCGCCGGTTCGCCGGTCACATGCACCGCGCAGACCAGCGCGCGCAGCGTGCCGCTGCTGTTGTCCAGGTGGTAGACCGGCGAGCCGCTGTTGCCCTTGAGCGTCAGGATCGGGTACTCGATCACCTCACCGTTGCTCTGGCTGGCCGCATAGCCGCCGTGCAGATGCTGTTTGTCGCCGTCGATCACCTGCGTCAGCTCGGGGATCGTGACCGAGCGTTTTGCATAGCCGCAGACGACGATCGGCAGCCGGTCCGACGGCGTCGCGTTCAGGTATTCGAACCATTGCCCACCGGGCGCGGCGAGCGGCACATTGTCGATCACCGCGAGGTCGTTCTCCCAGTTGCCGTCGCCCGTATATGGCGGCCGCGCGATGCGCCACTGGTTCACCGTGCATTCGCCGAAGGGATTCTCCGCACCATTGCGTCCAGGGATGATGGTCACGCTCTGCATGCCATCGAGGTTGTGCGCGCACGTCAGGATGCGGTTGGCGCCGATGTAGAAGCCGGTGCCGATGTAGCGGCTGCCGTCCGGCGCGGTCATGCGCAACTGGCAAATCGCCGAATGCGGGAACAATGTGGTGTTGGGCACGCCGGCGAACCATTCCTCGCGCGCCTCGCTGAAGGCGTCGTTCTGGCACGTGAGCGCGCTGGCCGGGTCGGCCGGGTCGTAGTACGGCTGGATGATCTCCTGCGCACGGGCATAGGCAAGCCCGTTGGGGCGTCCCAGGCCCTGCGCGGTTGCCGGGGCGGCCGCGGCCTCGCGCACGCAGTCCATATAGTGGTCCCAATCCCACACGGCATTCGGGCAGTCCGTATGGGTGGTATGCGTGTCGGCCTCCGCGTGTCCCAGCACGTGCACGCGGTCGATCGGCAGGCCATACTGCCGGCACAGCCAGGCGGCCAGCCTCGCCGAAGCAGCGTATTGCTCTTCGGTCGGCAGCAGGCCGCGGGTGTTGGCCACGTGCTCGATGCCGATGCTGTGGGCATTGGCCACGTTGGCGTGCCAGGCGACGTCATTGTTGCGCACCATCTGCACCACCTCGCCGTCGCGGCCGACCACGTAGTGCGCGCTGACGTGAATCGGGTTGCCGCGCGCATTACGCTGGTTCGGGTTCTGGAACCAGCCGATGGTGCCGGCGATCCGGCTGCCGCCGTCTGTGATGTGAATGACGATCTGGTTGACCTCGCGCGGCGCGCTGACCGCGCGGAAGTTCGACGGATGCGCGGGAGCGAAGCGGCTCGCGCCGAGGTATTCCGGCGTCGGCGCCTCCAGCGCATGGGCCGCC
This sequence comes from Cupriavidus sp. PB-02, assembly GCF_058252315.1. Lineage (NCBI taxonomy): Bacteria > Pseudomonadati > Pseudomonadota > Betaproteobacteria > Burkholderiales > Burkholderiaceae > Cupriavidus > Cupriavidus sp. PB-02. The sequence continues at coordinate 613,778 of NZ_JBXPSX010000003.1, read as the reverse complement.
TGTGCCTGGGCCTGTGCCGTGGCCTCATCGTCGGGCACCGGGCCGTCGATGCCGTGCGCGTCGTCCTCCGCCTCCAGTGCGCGGGGATGGCGCGCATATGCCTGCGCCGTGGCGTGCCCGGCGCCCGCGGGCGGGACGGGTGTGGCGGCCGGCGGGTGCTCGGCCTTGGCCGCGGGGAAGTCGCCGAAGCCGTCGTCATAGGGTGCGCTCGCAACCGACGCAACCGACGCAACCGGCGCGGCGGCCTTGCCGTTGCCGGTGGTTGCGGCGCCGTTGCCGGGCCGCGTGGCAACAGCCACCTTGTTCGTCGCGGGCGCTTGCGCCTGCACCGGGTGAGACGCAGGGGGCTGTATCTGGGGCTGCGCATCGCCGCCCCAGTCCAGGCTGGGATCATGACCGTTGACCGCGCCATAGGCGCCAGCGCCGAAGGACCGGCCGGCCACGCGGCGCAGTCCGCGCTCCGTGAGCCCGCTCAGGTCCACGTACATATGGCCCTCGGTGGGCGACTGCACCCAGTCGGGCACGCCGCCGCTGTTCTCGCGATAGGTGGCGAGGCCGAAGTACAGCCGGGACCGGCCGACGAAGTTCGCCAGCACGTCCGGCGGCACCAGGTACACGGCCTCGCCGCGGCGTGCGCGCAAGGCGCCCACGCTGCGGCTCGAGTAGAAGTTGCGCCGCGTGCGGTGCGCGCGGTTCTCGGCCTGGAACAGCGCCGGATCGGTGGCGATGCCGATCTCGAACAACGGACTCTCGGTGCGCACGGTGAAGCCGAGCACGCTGAAGCGGTCGTTGACGGACTCACGATTGACGCGAATGAGGGGCATGACCTTCTCCTGGATGCTTGGCCCGGCAAGACCCTGGCTTCAGCGCTTGCGCCGCCCCGCTGCCCGTGCAGGCCGCGGCTCGGGCGGGTTGTCTGGCGGCCCGGCGGCGTCGGACGGATCGAACAGGTCGGATGTCATCTGCTCCCAGAAGCGCATCGGCGCCTCGATCCCGAGCTGTTCGAGATGCGGTCGCATGAAACGCGCGATCGCGCCCAGGTCCCGGAAGAACGACCGCTGGCCGGATTGCACGTGCTCGATCGAGCCGCGCCACTCCTGCGACACCGCCTGCCCCTCACCCCGCTCGCGCCAGACGCGGACGATGAATGAGGCGCTGTGGTCTTCCAGCAGTGACATCGAGAGCAACTCCCTGCGACGACGGTGGACTGGAATCCAGTCTTGGCGCGCGGCGTCACCCCCCGATCACGCCGGCATCACGCCGATATCACGTGCATCACGCGCGGCCGTGACGCGACGTGATACCGGTGTGATGGAGGTGATGCGCGTGATGCCGGGGCGGCAGCAGGCAGCCGCAGGATGGCACGCGACGGCACAGGAGAGGACCAGCGCGCCGGGACAGCGCAAGGCGGGACCGCAGGTGTAGCGGAACGACAGCGCGATGACAGCGGAACGACAGTGGGATGACAGCGGGAGGACTACAGGAACGGCAGGCTCAGTTGAAGCTGCGCGTCGGCGCGCGCCAGGTGTAGCCGTGCCGACTCAATCAGCTCGCGGGGCGACAGCGTGGTGCGCTGCACGGGCGGATCGATCAGCGCCGGCAGCCTCAACACCGCCGTCGGCATGCCGTGGGCAGGCGCTCCGCACTCGGCGCTCAGCGCGCCTTGGACGATGGTCTGGTACAGCACGAACGTCTCGGGCATCGGCTGTATCGCAAGTTCCTGCCGGAGCGCGGCGCGGCATAGTTCGAACTGGCGCAGCGCCAGCGCCCGCTGGCCGCTCTGCATGAACAGCCGCATCAGCTCGCGGTGCACGTCCTCGCGCAGCGCGTCGCGGTCGAGGACCGCCTGGGCGTAGCGAATGGCCGAGGCATAGTCGCCGGCCAGCGAGCAGACCTGCATCATGCGGCCCAGCGCATTGAGATAATAGCGCCGGTGCTTCTCGCGCTCGCGCAGTGCCCACTCGTCGGCGAGGTCGGTGAGGATGTCGGCGGTGTAGAGAGCAATGGCGGCACGCAGTGCTTCCACGTCGGCTTCGGACATCCGCTCCAGCGGCCTGGACAGCACCGGCAGCACGCGTTGCGCGAACGCCTCCACGTCAAGCTGCACGGGTGCCTGCAGGTGCATCCCGACGGCACCGCGCCGGTCGCAGGCGATCAGCGATCCCGGCGACAGCGGCGGCCGTTCGATCAGCTTGCGCAGGCGCCATAGCACGGTGTTGAACGTGCCGTTGCCCACCGAATCGGCCTGCTCCGCCCACAACACAGAGACCAGTTCGCTGCGGCTGAAGTACCGGCCCCGCGCCAGCGCCAGGTAGGCCAGCAGGCAGCCAGGACGTCCGCTCACATGCGTGGGCATCACGTCGGCGGCGGCATCGCCAGGGTCGACGCTGTACGATACTACGCCGAACAAGTGCAATTGCAGCATAGTGGGGGTATGAGAAATCCGGTAGCCGGAAGCAGCGGATCAGCGCAGGAACCGGCGTGGTCGACGGTCCACTGCAGCCGGTGCCGGCCGGCTTGGTGAACGGTCTGCCAATGCTTGAGCGGGGAAGCGCGGGTAGACACTCTTGTTCATCGCGGACCTCCACGGTTGCTTCTCGGCCGACCTCGTTCGTGCAACGCCTGTGCCTGAGCGCCAGATGCCCATCGTCTTGCCGGATCTCCGGCAAGACCACGGGAAGACGGTGATTGCTCCACCTTGCATAACTCTATCGGCCAACCCATTGGCGGCAAGTAAAAAAAATACAGATCAGAATTTCGAGAGGTTTTAACTGCGAGGCGAGACTCGCGTGCCCGGGTCGGCCGGCGAACGGCTGTTATGACGCTGGACACGCATCAGCGTCGCCTCGCGCGGCCATGCGCACGCTGATCGCCACTAGCCCCGACGCCGTGGCCAGCCCCGTCACACCCATCCAGCCAAACCTCGACAGCGCGGCTCTGCCGAGCGCGGCGCCCCGGGGCCACGCCGGTGAGCATGCAGCAAACAGCACGGCGTTGAGGCGGTTGCGCGCCGCCGGTGGATGCCGCCTTGAATTGATGCGGGTCTCAGCGGTGTGCCGGGCGGCTGATTTGCCAGTGCCGAACTACACGGCTTTGATAATCATATAGCCGGCCTCCCCTCCGTTCGGGTCGAACGGCTGGCGTAGAGTCGAGATGCGAACACCGACGTGACGCACAGGAGGCCGGCATGAACAAGTTTAGTGGAATCGACCTGCACTCGAACAACAGTGTGGTTGTGGTCAGCGATGAAGCTGACCGGGTTATCTACCAGCGGCGGTTACCAAACGATCCGGTCCAGATCCGGACGGCCCTGGCGCCGCATCGTGACGAGCTGGTGGGGGTGGTAATCGAAGCCACGTTTAATTGGTACTGGCTGGTTGATGACCTGATGAAAGATGGCTACCAGGTGCATCTGGCGAACCCCGCAGCGATCAAGCAGTACGAGGGGCTGAAATATAGTGGGGACTTCGCGGATGCAGCCCATCTCGCACAACTGCTGCGTCTGGGGCTATTGCCAGAAGGCTACATTTATCCAGCAGAAGAACGTCCGGTGCGCGATCTCTCGCGCAAGCGCATGCAACTGGTGCAGTGTCGTACGGCCCAGATCCTCGCGATCGAGAACCTGTTCTCACGCCACACTGGTGGGCAGATGCGGGGTGAACAGGTCAAGCATCTGGATAAGACACAGGTCAGCGAATTCGGCTTTGCACCGGACGTAGCGCTCGCGATGAAGGCCAATCTGGCGGTGATGCAAACCTTGCAGGAGCAGATCGGAATCCTCGAGAAGCGTCTCATGGAGCGGGTGAAACTGCAACCCGACTACGTGTTGCTGAACTCGGTGCCTGGCATTGGTCCGGTTCTCGCAACCACGATCATGCTGGAAACCGGAACCATCTCGCGTTTCACCGAGGTTGGTGATTTCAGTTCGTACTGCCGCTGTGTGGACAGCCGGCGCGAAAGCAACAGCAGGAAGAAAGGCGAAGGCAACACAAAGAACGGCAACAAGTATCTGGCGTGGGCATTTGTCGAGGCGGCCAACTTCGCCATGCGTTCGTGCCCGGAAGCTAGACGCTTTTACGAGCGCAAGAAACGCGCACGTAACGGGATTGTCGCGATCAAGGCGCTGGCGCACAAGCTGGCGCGCGCCTGCTATCACATGCTTCGGGAGCACAAGCCATTTGACGTAACCCGCTGCTTTGGCTAAAAGGCGGTGCAAGGGGAACGAGCCCGGTAACGTGACTGGTGAAAAGCCATGGTTTTGATTGGGTCCTCCCTTTGCCCCGCCTCCTGTTTGCAGATAGCCGGGTCGCCTAGACAATGAGCCACGCTTGACTGGCGTTGCGCAGGCAACAGCCACGGTTTTGAAACCCATTGGACCTTGTCTGGCACCAACGTTTCTCTGGGGCGGCACCGCCGCCAGGGTGATCGACAATTCATCGCCGATCGCTTGATCCCGATGGGTGTCTGGTGCGATCCGGTTCGCAACCAGCCGCGAGAAAACGGATGCGATACCGCCCCTGCAGGCAGCCGCGACAGGATAATGGAAGGAATTTCGCCAGATTGCCATGATGATGGTTATTTTCATCATCATGGCAATCTGGCGATGGGGAGGATTTGCACCTTGACTTCGGCCGGCTAATGGGTGTCACGTTGGCATAACGAAGCCGCAATGCGTGGAGGGCGTGAACTGCCGCCTCATGCGGGGGACGGATTTTGAGTGACTTCGGTAAATTCGCGCCAGGCCAAGAATCGGGCGGTGAGGAGTTTTCGGTAAAGCGAAGCGCGCAGCAGATGTCGCTACAGGGCGAAATGCTGACGGATCGGCCCGAAGCTTGAGAGGAAGGCCTGGGTGCGCTTCGGGTCGCGGAATCCGCGCATGCGCCGCTCGCGTTCACGGGTTGGCTGGTGGCTGTTCTCGGCCCGATTGTTCACGCGTGCGGCTGCCTTCACGAACACATGTTTGACACCTGCCAGCTCTGGAATCTCCTCCTTTGCGGCCGGGTAGCTGCGCAGCTGGTCAGTGACGATCTTGCGGTGCCGGACAGGAACGCAGCACACGCGGAAAAAAGCGTTTGGCCGCGGCCTTGTCGCGCCGCTTTTGCAGCAGGATGTCGAGCTCGGCGCCGTGTTCGTCGACCGCGCGCCACAGCAGGTAGGGCTCGCCGCGCAACGACACGAACATCTCATCCAGATGCCACGTGCTGCCTGGCTTGCGACGTGCAGCCTTGACGCGATGCGCGAAGCCCGCGCCGAACTTGTAGCACCAGCGGCGGATCGTCTCGTAGCTGACGATCACGCCGCGCTCAAACAGCAGCTCCTCGACGTCGCGCAGGCTCAGGTGGAAGCGGTAATACCAGCGCACGACCCAGCTGATGACGGCCGCCGGGAAGCGGTGCCCGTGGTAGAGCGATTTCTTCTTCATCGCCTCATCTTACGCGACTACCTCACCAACGTGACAACGCCATTGCGGGGAGTCCGGCAATTGACGACACTGCCCGAAGCATCACTGCGACAGCCAGTTTTGGTGTGTTGGTTATAAATTTCGCGACGGCAGGGAAGACCGTCACCGAGAAATCCCTGTTCGCTGCCGCCGACGCCCTACTCTATGAGGCCAAGAACTCCGGGCGCAATACTAGCAGGGTTGAAGAATGGTCCGACGCGCCATCCATTCGGAGGATTCCTTTGCCTCAATCAGGATAATACGATGCAAGCGACGTGGCTTGAATATGGATGCATTTCACGACAACCTGAGTAGCAGCTTCCTCACGTTCCAGGGGTGGCAGAAAGGCTGCCATGTATCTAGTTCCATACTTTAATTGGATTTAGATGCTGTGAAACTCATACACGAAGGGTTACGGGGGAAGTAGCGCGAGGGTCCTTGGTCACGTTGGCGGCAAAGCACCGCTGACGGCCAAGGAAGCCGACAGTTGACGGGGGAGCAGCATGAAGAACAACAACGAGCCACGGACAGCGTGGCCGCACCTGCAAAGCCTTGACCAATGCATGGGGTGGAAGGACACCATTGCGGCGGCAGACCTCGCACTCGGGGAAGCCACCCGCATCCAGCATGGCGTGCGAGCCAATCTGAAACTCCACCAACAAGTGCGAGAACTAAAGGAAGAACTGCGGAAGGCATACGCCGATCTGGACCGCTATCGCCATACGCACGCCCGGGCAGTGACCAATCTTCGCCAGCTTGAAAACGAGAACGCTGATCAGGGCAGCAGGCTGGAAGCGAAGATCGAAAACCTACAGCTTCGCCATCGCGTCTACAAGCTGATGACGGAGCACTATGCACGTACGGCCTTGCGCTTGGACCCCGCGACATTCGCTCTGCATCGTGATCGCGTCGTGCAGCATGTCCTGTTACAGAAAGGCAAAGGGGTGCCGATTCCCAAAATCGGCTTGGGTGGTGTGGGGTTGCAACTGCTGTAGTTGCTTGGTTACGCTGCCGACGCTTCCTTCGCGTCATGAGGTAAGAGAGAAACCGCACGGAATGGCACATCTGCTTCTGGCACTGTCCCTATAACGAAATGGGACGTGGTCCAGCTTGTGCAACTGTGCCGCCGCTGTTCAGCGCCTTTGCCAATTGCGGACCCGAGTTTGACTGAACGCAAGGGGGCGCGGTGGATGACAATTTCAAGATGGGCTTGATGGTGTTGGCACTGCTCACGGCTGTCATCTATGCGTCAGCCAAAGCGATGGGCATGGAGATGGGCGTCGGCGATGCGGTGGTGCAAGTGGTGCAGACTGCCACCGATCTGCTGCGCCGCCTGTTCTAATAGTTGCGCGGTGCATTATGCCTATTGCATCACAGTTAGCCGCCATGATGGGTCAGCCTGATTTTGACCTCGTTGAATCGAATCGGAAGATCAACGATTCCACGATGTCGAACCCTCGCAGTTGTTCCAGCCAGCGCGCCGGAATACCGGCCAGACCGAACTTGACGCCCGCCAGTCCGCCTGCAATACAAGCAGTGGTGTCCGTGTCATGACCGAAGAGGATCGCAGTTCGAACAACATCTTCGAACGACGCTTCTTCTAGTGCCCGACGCGCCGACCATAGGCAGTCCGGTACGTATCCGGTCCCGCTTGGCTTGTCGGTCGTCGGAAAGCTGCGCAGCACGTCCAGTTCGGCGAGAAGCGCCTTCCGTTCCCGATGTTCGGGCCAGTCTTCGTAGATGTCGGCCAGACGACTGTCAGCCCATCTCCACGGTTCGTCCAGCTTCCGCAGATAGCCTCTCGCGACCAGAACGTAGAACGCACAAGCCCCCAATGAACGGGGATGTGCATGGGTTGGCAAGGACTGAAGGTGTGCGTCCTTGACAAGCTGTTCGTCGCTGCCGGTATGCCACAGGGCCAACGGCAGAACCCGCATAAGGGAACCATTGCCGTTGCTGCGTTCATCGGTCCCACCCGATTCGTGCGGCGAGACACCTTCGCGAAGGTAGCCCAACGCCTCGGCAGTCTGGATACCACAGTCAAAGACATCGCCATCGACAGCCATGTAGCCATCGTCCAGCCATTGCAGCAACCGGGCGGCGAAGTCCGTCAGTGAGAACTTGCCCTGTTCCAACAGGCTGGCAAGCAGACACAGGGCTTGGGCACCATCATCGGACCATGTTCCGGGCAGCACTCCGGCATGCGCCGGTCTGAAGCCAACCGGTGGCTGCATTTCGATCTGCTTCTGGCTTGGCAAGTCTTCGGGGGTATGAAACTCGTATGGCACGCCGAGTGCATCGCCAATCAGCAGTCCGACCAGTCCGCCGATCACTGGACTGGACGCATGGGCCTTCAATAGTAATGCGAATCCATTGTTTTTCTCCGTCAAATCGCTCTCCCCGGTTGGTTGTCCGCCAATGGAAGCAACTGGTGCGACCAATGGTGTCAATGGTACCGATCAGCCCGGTACTCACCAATGACTATTGGAACAGTTCCAGTGCCACTGTTCCGACCATTGGGACATACACAACGGTTGACGCGGCGATCCGTTTAGAGGGTCGGCGCTTCTACCCAGGCTTCATATCGCTAGGCTGAACATCGTTGAGCCCAGCACTACCACGACCAACGCACGCCGAGGTTGCCGAACCAGCCTTCGCGCGGCGGCCCGCCCAGGCTGGTCAGATATCCCGCCGTGGCATAGACGCTGCCATGCCGCCCCGACTTGCCGACGACGCCGAACTCGAAGCGCGCGGCGGTGTAGTCTTGCCCGGTCGGCACGGTGGTGGTGCCGGCAAAGATGGTCTGACCGGTGCTGTCGAACATGTGCATGACATCCGCGCGGAAGTACGGCTGCCAGGTTGCGCCCTGGTATGGGATCACCTTCTGCACCCGCACGCCGGCGCGCATCAGCGTGCTGTTCGCGTTGTCGAACGCGACCGTGGAAGCCTGATCGGTCAGGTCATTGACCGACAGGTGCTGCCACACCACCTGCACTTGCGGCTCGGCGGTCACCGTCGGCGATAGAGTAAGCGGCAGTCCCGCCTCCACCGATACACTTCCCGAGGAAGAAGCGATCGCCGCCCGGACCAAGCGGGCAAAGGAGAAGGTCGATCTTCTCGTTTATGCCCACGACGGCCACATCAGCATGTGAAATTTCTTCAGTAAGGGTCCGCGCAAGATCAAGGAGTGATGCATTTGCGCGACGCCCCACTTACTCATAAGTCAGGAATTTAGCGGACAAATGATCTATGCTTGAGCAATAGACATTGAGGGGAGCGTTCATGAAACGGGACGGTCGTAGTCTGGCTCACAATACGCTTGAAGAAATGCGCATCCTAGCGGTGCAACGCATGGCAGAGGGAGAGCATCCGGATGATGTCGCTGCATCGTTCGGGATGAATCGGTCGTGGGCATACAAGGTTCGCGCCCAGGCGCACGGCCGAGGTGTACGGGCGCTGCGCTCGACCAAAGGCACGGGTCGCCCCCGTGCGCTCACGTCTGCGCAGGAGCAGCGGGTGCTGCGATGGATCAACGGCAAGAATCCGATGCAGTATGGGTTCGATTTCGGCCTCTGGACACGCAACCTGGTTCGCGAACTGGTACAGCAAAAATTCGACGTGAAGCTGAGCCTGGCATCGATCGGTGCGATGCTGGCACGCCTAAACCTAACGCCGCAAAAGCCACTGCAGCGCGCCTACCAGCGCGATCCGGAAGCAATTGATCGCTGGCAGCACGACACGTATCCGGCTATTGCCAGGCAGGCTCGTGAGCAGAAGGCGGATATCTTCTTTTGGGATGAATCGGGCTTTCGAGCTGACTCGGTGCATGGCAAGACCTGGGCGCCGCGCGGCGAAACGCCGATTGTCGAGCGACCGGGCCAGCGGCAAAGCATGAGCGCGGCGTCCGCCGTCAATTCAAAGGGGGCCTTCTGGTTTGCTACGTACGAAGGCGGGCTCAGCGGCGAGTTGTTTGTCACGCTGCTCAAGAAGCTGATGCTCAATCGAAAGAAGGCAGTACATCTGATCGTAGACGGATTGCCAGCGCACAAGAAAGCCATCGTCAAAGCCTACGTCGCCAGTACGCAGGGCAAACTGACCTTGCATTTCCTGCCCGGTTACGCACCTGACCTAAATCCAGATGAATTGGTGTGGAGTCACGTGAAGCGCAACGGCGTCGCGCGACGTCCTTTGCAAAAAGGCGAAGAGCTGGGCCCGCGAGTTCACGAGCAGCTTGCAAAAATTCGACGCAACCCGAAGCTCGTGCGCTCGTTTTTCAGGCACCCATCTGTCCGCTATATTTCTGACCTATGAGTAAGTGGGCTTATCCGCCGCCAGACACATAAGACAATATAAGACAAGTCAAATGCGTTCACTTGTTCGGCGTTCGTGACGCCCGCTCTAAACAGCGGGCGCCTTTTTTCTCGGGTGCCAAGGAGTCTTGCAGATGCGTACGCGAATCGTTCGCATTGTGCCTGCTTATTATGGCTGGGCACTCGAAATAGAAGGTCCTACGGAAAGGCTCCAGATCTATTCATCCCTTGAGGCTGCAATAGCTGCCGGATGGCACCGAGCGAAGCGCGAAAACGCCGAGCTGCACATATACCGTCAAGACGGAACGGTTCGCTTGCGCAGCGGCCTCGCTAAGGATCCGCTCGGAGTACAGGAGTGATGCTGTGGCCGGCCGGCACCAGCCTACGCTCAGCCTGTCCAAGACAGGGCGTCGACGATGAGGTTAAGGAGATACACGTGAGCGATCCGCGCGAGATTCCTGATTGATGCACCGGTCATCGCACGCTGACGCAATACTGAGCCTTTGTAGGATCCCGCCCAATAACCTGCGCCTTCGCACCTGACCTATGACAGAGGCATAGGCACCAGCATGGAGATCATCATGCAACCCGGATTAGAGGTCACGCGCAGCATAGAGGAGGATCTTAAGGATCTGGACGAAACGGATCTGGCCATCGAGCGTTTGGGGAAACGCATCGCTGCGCAGGAACTGCGGACTGCGCAGTTGAAGAGGGATCGTATCGACAGTGACACTGCCGAGAAGATGCTGGCCAACATGCGCGACAGCCTCAAGAAACTCATCATGCACCGCGCGCTTATCGTGCATGCCATCGCCGGCTCTGTCGCAATAAGCCTCCGGTAGAATGGGCCGGTGTCGAACTCAGCAAGTGTTGGCAGCGGTCATGAACTTGGAAGTTGCGAAGGTATTGAAGCGTCTGCACTACCCGCTGGACGTGATGCTGACCTGCGTGCGGTGGTATGTGGCCTACCCGCTAAGCCTGCGTCATCTCGAGCAAATGATGGCCGAGCGTGGCATCTCGGTTGACCATTCGACCGTGCACCGCTGGGCGCTGAAATTGCTGCCGGCGCTGAACAAGATCTTTCGCTCTCGCAAGCGCCCGGTGGGAAAAAGCTGGCGCATGGACGAGACCTACATCCTGGTACGCGGTCAGTGGAAGTACCTGTACCGGGCGGTCGACAAGGCGGGCCATACCATCGACTTCCTGTTGCGTGCCCAGCGCGACAAGGCTGCGGCGCGGCGCTTTTTCGAGAAGGCCATCGCGCACAACGGCCAGCCCGACTCAGTGACCATCGACGGCAGCCCGGCCAACCTGGCGGCCCTGCGCGACATCAACGCCGAGCAGGAAGCTCCCATCGCCATTCGACAGGTCAAATATCTGAACAACCTCGTCGAGGTGCGACACGAAGTCGCTTACAGAAGTTGTTCGCCCTTCTCGCCGTATAGAAGGAGTGAACCACCGGTGTCACCCGGTGAATCCAGGAGCCTGAATCAAGAGCGGCTCTGACAACGTAACGAAGCGCCGCAAGGCGCGGGGTATCAATCGCGAGAGGCGTACCCTTCTGGCAGCCATAAGCCGGATGAGTGCCAGATAGTCGGTATGGTGAAAACATTTGAATCTGCAACAGGGTCGTTATGTTGAACGAGCGGAAATGGCTATTGCGCTCGAACCAAACGGTACTGGAGGTGGGAACAGCGTTTCTCGATTACGCGTTCGTGACCCATATACCTTCCGGCCCAGAGCAGGCACCTAACCCGACGTACTTCCGTAAGCGGAACGTGGAAACCCCGTATCGCTCCCTTCGGGGACAGCAGGCTGCGAGGCCTGCCCATGGCGGTGCGGGCACAGGATCGGGGAAAAAGCGAATGCCCGACTGTAATGGACGGGATACGGGTTGCAACATCACCCGACGCGAAAGCGGGCAGACTTCCTCATGGTCTCTCCTCACCAGAGAGTTTGCAGAATCATCTATACGGAAGGAAAGCAAATGAGTGCAGCAACACGGGCGCGTGCACCTTCTGGCGTGGCGTGGGACGGCATCAATTGGGCCGATGTTCAACGTCAGGTAAGAAGGCTGCAGTCGCGTATGGTGAAGGCGGTACAGGCCGGCCGCCATAACAGGGTGAAAGCCCTGCAATGGCTGCTGACCCACTCGTTCAGCGGCCGTGCATTAGCCGTCAAGCGGGTGACTGAAAACAAAGGCAGGAACACCCCCGGTGTGGACAAGGTAACGTGGAAAACACCGGCGGCAAAGGCCAACGCGATTGCGTCGTTGAAGAGGCGGGGTTATTCGCCCCTTCCGCTTCGGAGGGTTTTTATTCTGAAGAAAAACGGCAAGACGAGGCCCCTCGGCATCCCCGTGATGAAATGCCGCGCCATGCAGGCGCTACATCTGCTGGCGCTGGAACCCGTTGCGGAAACCACTGCGGACCTGAACTCTTATGGGTTCAGGCCGGAACGCTCAACTGCTGACGCTGGAGGACAATGCTTCATTTCTCTGGCGAAAAAGGCGAGTGCGGAATGGGTGCTGGAGGCTGACATTCAAGGCTGTTTCGACAAAATTTCCCACGACTGGATGATCGCCAATCTCCCCACGGACAAGGTGATCCTAAAGAAGTGGCTCAAAGCGGGCTACGTGTATCAAAACGAACTCTTCCCCACTGACGCCGGCACCCCGCAAGGGGGAATCATTTCACCGGTGGCAGCCAACATGACGCTCGATGGCCTCGAAGCTAGGCTAGCGGAAAAATTTCCGCGAGCCAGGCAGAGAGGACTGAAAATTAACATGGTGCGTTACGCGGACGATTTCATTATTACCGGCCACTCGAAAGAGTGGCTGGAACATGAAGTCAGGCCGGCAGTAGCTGAATTTCTGGCGGAACGCGGGCTGGTCTTATCCCCAGAAAAAACCAGGATAACGCACATCAAGGAGGGGTTTGATTTTCTCGGATGGAACATTCGCAAGTACAACGGCAAGCTACTGATGAAACCGTCGAAAGCGAACGTCAAGGCGCATCTTGACAAAATTCGTGAAATCATCAAGGCCAACAAGACGGCTAAACAGGCGAGCCTGATAAGGCTGCTCAATCCTGTTTTACGAGGATGGGCGAATTATCACAGCCATGTAGTCGCCAAGAAAACCTTCGATCGGGTTGATCACGAGGTCTGGTCAATGCTATGGCGATGGGCGGCAAGAAGGCACCCTAACAAAGGCGCCCGATGGATAAAAACGAAATACTTCAAAACCAAAGGTCTCCGGGACTGGGTATTTGCCGCCACAGAAAAAAAAGAGGATGGCACGACAAGAGAGGTCACCTTGCTGAAGGTATCGGACACGCCAATCAAACGGCATGTCAAGATCAAGGCGAGCGCCAATCCGCACGATCCGCACTGGGCGCCGTACTTCGAATCCCGATGGGGCCAGAAGATGCTGAACTCGGCGCGAGGGCACGGTAAGCTGTACCGTGTCTGGCTAAGGCAAGATGGCATGTGTTCCAACTGTCAGCAGCCCATCACAATGAACACCCGCTGGGATGTTTCGCATATTGTGAAGCAAACTGACGGCGGGACGGATGCAGCAAGCAACCTTCAAGTGCACCATCTCAATTGCCGTAGAACTCCGCAATACGCCTGAAAAGAAGTTGTGCCACCGGGTGTCGACAGATGCCTTTGTAGAGGCTTGAGCCGTATGCTCCTAAAGGCGCACGTACGGTTCTTAGGGGGCCGTACCGCAGCAATGCGGTACGGCTACCCGACCAGGACCACCGGTCCATCAAACGCCGGGTCAGGCCGATGCTGGGATTCCAGAATTTTCGTTGCGCCCGCATTATCCTGGGTGGCATCGAGACCATGCACATGATCCGCAAAGGGCAGGTGGTCACCCCAAAGGGGAGCAGTCCGTCCGCTGCCGAGCAATTTTACTCGCTGGTCGCATAAGCGCAGCACCTCGGCGATCCCCGGCTGGTACTACTCCTTATCGCGACAAAACCCGAAGTCCTTGACCGGGTCGTAGGGCATGCTCCGGAACACCGCCACATTGGTCACCATCGACGAGTTGCTGCCGACGAACAGGGTGTAGCCGTCCGGCGCGGCTTCGGCCACAGCGCGCGCGCCGATGAAGCTGTTCGCCCCTGGGCGGTTCTCCACTACGAAGGGCTGTTTGAACTTTTCGCTCAGGTGTTGGGAGATGAAGCGTGCCGTGGTGTCAGCGCCGCTGCCCGGCGGCAGCGAGACAATGACCTTGACCGGCCGGTTCGGAAAATCGGACTGCGCCGCGGCCGGCAGCCCGGTCAGCGCCAGCGATGCCGCGAGCAGGCAATGCTTCAAGGGGTGGAATGCCATGTCGTCTCCTTGCTGTCTTTCGCCCGGCCGGGCCAAGTGCCGCGGCCGGGGTACCGCCATCGTCCGGTCAGACGCGCCGCTCGAGGAAGGCGTCCAGCGCGGCGTCGTGTTCGGGCGTGTTGTGGGCCAGCGCCTGGAAGCCCGCCGACATCTCCATGATGGTGTCCAATCGTGCATGGACGGACTCGCGCAGCAGGCGCTTGGTCATGCGCAGCGCATGGCCGGAGTTGCGCGCGATGCGCTGGCCCAGCTCCATGGCTGTCGGGAGCAGGGCGTCGGGGGCCACCACTTGCGACACGAGGCCCCATTCGAGCGCCTGGCGTGCGTCGATGGCGTCACCGGTAAAGGCCAGCTCGCAGGCGCGCGACATGCCCACCGCCTGGGGCAGCAGCCATGCACCGCCGTCACCCGGGATCAGCCCGAGCTTGACGAAGGTGGCGGCAAACGTCGCGTGCTCGGACGCGATGCGGATATCGCAGGTACAGGCGAGGTCATTGCCGGCGCCCAGGGCGGGGCCGTTGACCGCGGCGATGGTCGGCACCTCGAGGTCGCACATGGCCAGCGGCACGCGCTGGATGCCGTCGCGATAGCCATAGCGGCTCAGCACGGGCTGGACCAGCCCGCTGCCGAGCTTGCTGCGCAGCGTTTTCAGGTTGCCGCCGGAAGAGAAGGTCGGCCCCGCGCCGGTGAGGATGACGGCGCGCACCGTCAGGTCCCGGTTGATGGTCTCGCACATCTGCACCAGGGCCTCGATGGCGTCGTCGTCCGAGATCGCGTTGCGCGTCTCGGGGCGGTTCATGGTGACGATGGCGACAGCGCCTTCGCGCTGGATATCCAGAAAGCTGCTCATGTCTAGGTCGAATAGAAGGACAGGGGGAGCCGGCGCGAAAACGTGCACGGCGATTTCCATTCGATGCTACGGACTGAGCGGCGCTGTGAAAAATACTTTCGGTATGTCGCGCAATACATCGGCTGTATCGCGCCATGGCACCGGGCGCGGCAGCTATGCCTTCTCCATCAGCGCATCACGCACCTCAATCAGCGCGGCCAGGTAGGCGTCGTGGTACTTCTTCATCCGATCCGCCGGGCCTGCCACGGAGATGCCCGCCGGTTGGCCGCCCAGCAGCCCGGTCACCGCCAGGCCATACACTCCCTCGCTGCCTTCTTCGCGCGCCTCATGCCAGCCACGCTTGTGGCCACGGGAAATCTGCGCCATCAGCGTGTCGACGTCGACAATGGTGTGTTGCGTGAGCGGGCGCAGGTTGCTCCTGGCCAGTGCGGCGCGTGCTTCCTCGGGCGGCAGCAGGCTTAGCAGGCCCTTGCCCAGCGCGGACGCATGCAGGGCGGCCCGCGAACCGACTTCGATGATGTAGCGCAGTGGCAGGCGGCTGGGCTGGGCGGCGACGACCTTGACCGCGGCGGTATCGAGCACGCCGAAGAAGACGCTTTCGTTTGTCTTTTCCCCTACCTGTTCCACGGCTTCCTGCGCGACGGTGCTGAGCGGATCGTTCTCTGCGATTTGGCGCGCGACCTCGAACAGGCGTCCGGTGGGGTAGAAGCGCCGGCTGCGGGTGGTGCGCATCAGGTAGCCGAGCGAATGCAGCGTATGCAGCAGGTCGGAGGTGCTGCTCTCTGGCAGGGAGAGCAGGCGCGCCATGTCGGAATTGGACAGCTCGCGCCGTTCGCGGGCGAAAACTTCGAAGACCGCCATGGCGCGGCCGGCGGCTGGGATCAGGGTAGGCATGGATTGGCAGGTGGAAATTCGGATACCGGCAGTACTATACGAAATTTCGTAAAGCACCGGAAGCCTGCCGTGCAGTGCTACCGCACCACGCCGCCCTGCCGCAAGCGGCGGATGTCTTCCCCGGCATAGCCCGCCGAGCTCAGCACCTCATCGGTATGCTCGCCGAGCAGCGGCGCCCGCCGGTGCACTCCGCCCGGGGTTTCGCTTAGCTTGATCGGCACGCCGGCGATCCGCACAGCCCTGGCCGAGCCCGGTTGCTCGACTTCCACCAGCACCTCGCGCACTGCGTAGTGCGGATCGGCGAAAATCTCGGTTGAGGTATAGACCGGCCCGAACGGCACTTTGCCGCCCAGCGCTGCCGCGATTTCCGCCTTGCTTCGCACCGCGGTAAAGGCCTCGATCGCATCGATGACCTGCTGCTGGCGCTGCACCGGGCGGCATTGGTGGCAAAGGCTTCGTCGGTGGCAGGGCGCGGCTACGGCCGCCTCCAACCCGGATGACGGCAGCGATAGCAGTGACGACAACGATGACAGCCAACCATGAGCGGGCGGCGGCGATCCGCTGGATCCAGGACCAGATGGCCGACTATGGGCTGACGATGGACGAGTTAAAGGCGGCGGGGTGCTTCGACCCACCTCCACCCCCACCCCCTCCGCCACCGGTCTGATACCGGAACGCCAAGGGAGTGAGTTGGGACGGGCAGGGCGAGATGCCCGATTGGCTGCGGCGGGCGGTCAATGCAGGGCAATCGGTGGAGTTTTTCCGGGTCGGATAGGGGCTCAGGGTTATCCCTGCTTCAACAGCGGGCCGGTCTCGGGCCGTACCCCTTGTGATAGCGGATTCCCCTATCTTGGCCTGGCCCCAGTCTGGGTCCACCAGGTTGACGATTGGCAGGTCGTGAAATGGCGCAAACTGCATGAGACCGCGCAGCATCAAGGCGCCGCCGCGCTGTGCCTGATCTTGCGCCTATCCTGGGCCGCGCCTAGATTTAGCGCATGGGGGGCAGTCCTCGGGCTGGCGTGGACAAAGGAAATCGTGAGCGCGGAAATTGCGGTGGTACTCGGGCTTGTGGTCTACAAGCTCGCCTGCCTGGCGGTTGGCACGCTGTTCGCTTGGCTCGGGTATCGCCTTTTCATGGCCGGAATCTGGGGGGCCGCCGGAAACCTGGAGGCCAATTTCAAGGATTGGAGACTGATGCTCAAGAGTGCGGCACCCGGAACCTTCTTTGTTGTCCTTGGCGCGGTCGTCATCCTCTACGCAGTATTTACCGGACTGAAACTTGGCGCCACCAAGAACATTGGCGCCGTGGAACGCGTCGTCCCATTCGACAAGGCGCCGTCTCTGCCTAAGCAAGGCAACGGCCAGGAAGCCGCGCCGGCCAAACCGGCGCGGCAATGACTTTAACGCAAGGCAGAGGGCGGACGGAGAAAGGGAATTGCCGTGAGAGTCGTCCCGAAAACTTCCTATTGCGGGGTTGCGTGCGGCCTCGTCCTGTGCGCGATGCCGGTGGTAGGGCGAGCCGATCTGAATGATTCCAACTTCGTCGCAGCCACGCACGCGTATGACATGCGAGACTGCGAGGGCACACTCAAATACTTGGCGATTTACCGACAAAGAGATGCGGCGTTTCTGGCCAGCAACCCACAGATTGATGTACGAATTCGTCAGACGGAAAGGTTCTGCGCCGAGCACCTCCGAGGGCTTCGCACCCCTTCGGAGAGCGTGACCGTCGGTGGTCAGGGCGCACCACCTCTATTTCCTGTGTTCGGCTCGTCGCTGCCCGAAGTTACTGGGGCACCGCCGCCGGTAACGCCCCCTGGCCCGCCATCCAGGCTGCCGCCGCCTCCGCCCCTTGGCCCGGCACCTTCAAAGCCTTGATTGGATCGAGCGAGCGTGATCCGCGCGCGAAAGGCGGGAAGGGGGCGGAGCCTTGCTGGAAGCGGCTCTCCAGTTGATTGCCGCCACTTTTCGCGGGCCGGACCTTGGGGGCGCTGTGCCTTATGAAGCCAGGGAATAGAACTGCTGCGCAGCCGACGGATTGCTCCCATCGTGGCACTGCATCTGGCCCTTGGCGATCATATGCGTGAGCTCGATGCCGGCCAGCAAGATGCGCGCGCAGCGGAAGTCCTTGAAGCCAAGCATTGGTCGAGTCTGGCGCTTGATGGCCCGATGGTCCTGGTCGGGTAGCCGTACCGCATTGCTGCGGTACGGCCCCCTAAGAACCGTACGTGCGCCTTTAGGAGCATACGGCTCAAGCCTCTACAGAGGCATCTGTCGACACCCGGTGGCACAACTTCTTTTCAGGCGTATTGCGGAGTTCTACGGCAATTGAGATGGTGCACTTGAAGGTTGCTTGCTGCATCCGTCCCGCCGTCAGTTTGCTTCACAATATGCGAAACATCCCAGCGGGTGTTCATTGTGATGGGCTGCTGACAGTTGGAACACATGCCATCTTGCCTTAGCCAGACACGGTACAGCTTACCGTGCCCTCGCGCCGAGTTCAGCATCTTCTGGCCCCATCGGGATTCGAAGTACGGCGCCCAGTGCGGATCGTGCGGATTGGCGCTCGCCTTGATCTTGACATGCCGTTTGATTGGCGTGTCCGATACCTTCAGCAAGGTGACCTCTCTTGTCGTGCCATCCTCTTTTTTTTCTGTGGCGGCAAATACCCAGTCCCGGAGACCTTTGGTTTTGAAGTATTTCGTTTTTATCCATCGGGCGCCTTTGTTAGGGTGCCTTCTTGCCGCCCATCGCCATAGCATTGACCAGACCTCGTGATCAACCCGATCGAAGGTTTTCTTGGCGACTACATGGCTGTGATAATTCGCCCATCCTCGTAAAACAGGATTGAGCAGCCTTATCAGGCTCGCCTGTTTAGCCGTCTTGTTGGCCTTGATGATTTCACGAATTTTGTCAAGATGCGCCTTGACGTTCGCTTTCGACGGTTTCATCAGTAGCTTGCCGTTGTACTTGCGAATGTTCCATCCGAGAAAATCAAACCCCTCCTTGATGTGCGTTATCCTGGTTTTTTCTGGGGATAAGACCAGCCCGCGTTCCGCCAGAAATTCAGCTACTGCCGGCCTGACTTCATGTTCCAGCCACTCTTTCGAGTGGCCGGTAATAATGAAATCGTCCGCGTAACGCACCATGTTAATTTTCAGTCCTCTCTGCCTGGCTCGCGGAAATTTTTCCGCTAGCCTAGCTTCGAGGCCATCGAGCGTCATGTTGGCTGCCACCGGTGAAATGATTCCCCCTTGCGGGGTGCCGGCGTCAGTGGGGAAGAGTTCGTTTTGATACACGTAGCCCGCTTTGAGCCACTTCTTTAGGATCACCTTGTCCGTGGGGAGATTGGCGATCATCCAGTCGTGGGAAATTTTGTCGAAACAGCCTTGAATGTCAGCCTCCAGCACCCATTCCGCACTCGCCTTTTTCGCCAGAGAAATGAAGCATTGTCCTCCAGCGTCAGCAGTTGAGCGTTCCGGCCTGAACCCATAAGAGTTCAGGTCCGCAGTGGTTTCCGCAACGGGTTCCAGCGCCAGCAGATGTAGCGCCTGCATGGCGCGGCATTTCATCACGGGGATGCCGAGGGGCCTCGTCTTGCCGTTTTTCTTCAGAATAAAAACCCTCCGAAGCGGAAGGGGCGAATAACCCCGCCTCTTCAACGACGCAATCGCGTTGGCCTTTGCCGCCGGTGTTTTCCACGTTACCTTGTCCACACCGGGGGTGTTCCTGCCTTTGTTTTCAGTCACCCGCTTGACGGCTAATGCACGGCCGCTGAACGAGTGGGTCAGCAGCCATTGCAGGGCTTTCACCCTGTTATGGCGGCCGGCCTGTACCGCCTTCACCATACGCGACTGCAGCCTTCTTACCTGACGTTGAACATCGGCCCAATTGATGCCGTCCCACGCCACGCCAGAAGGTGCACGCGCCCGTGTTGCTGCACTCATTTGCTTTCCTTCCGTATAGATGATTCTGCAAACTCTCTGGTGAGGAGAGACCATGAGGAAGTCTGCCCGCTTTCGCGTCGGGTGATGTTGCAACCCGTATCCCGTCCATTACAGTCGGGCATTCGCTTTTTCCCCGATCCTGTGCCCGCACCGCCATGGGCAGGCCTCGCAGCCTGCTGTCCCCGAAGGGAGCGATACGGGGTTTCCACGTTCCGCTTACGGAAGTACGTCGGGTTAGGTGCCTGCTCTGGGCCGGAAGGTATATGGGTCACGAACGCGTAATCGAGAAACGCTGTTCCCACCTCCAGTACCGTTTGGTTCGAGCGCAATAGCCATTTCCGCTCGTTCAACATAACGACCCTGTTGCAGATTCAAATGTTTTCACCATACCGACTATCTGGCACTCATCCGGCTTATGGCTGCCAGAAGGGTACGCCTCTCGCGATTGATACCCCGCGCCTTGCGGCGCTTCGTTACGTTGTCAGAGCCGCTCTTGATTCAGGCTCCTGGATTCACCGGGTGACACCGGTGGTTCACTCCTTCTATACGGCGAGAAGGGCGAACAACTTCTGTAAGCGACTTCGTGTCGCACCTCGACGAGGTTGTTCAGGTACTTGTTTTGCCGGATCTTGATGGGAGTTTCCCTTTTGGCATTGATGGCCTGCAGGGCAGCCAGATTAGCGCCACTCTTGTCCACCGTGACCGTCTGTGGAACTCCGTTGCCGGCGATGGCCTTCTCGAAGAAGCGCCGGGCAGCGGCCGTGTCACGGCGTGCACACAACAGGAAATCAATGGTCTTGCCGGCCTTGTCCACGGCCCGGTAGAGATACTTCCATTGCCCCTTGACCAAGAT
Source organism: Cupriavidus sp. PB-02 (assembly GCF_058252315.1). NCBI lineage: Bacteria > Pseudomonadati > Pseudomonadota > Betaproteobacteria > Burkholderiales > Burkholderiaceae > Cupriavidus > Cupriavidus sp. PB-02. The sequence goes on along the minus strand of NZ_JBXPSX010000003.1, from coordinate 593,143 downwards.
GTAGGTTTCGTCCATGCGCCAGCTGGCGCCCACCGAACGATGATGCCTGCGAAATGCCTTCTCGAATACCGGCAGCAGCTTGATCACCCAGCGATGCACGGTGGAATGGTCCACCGGGATGCCGCGTTCGGCCATCATTTCCTCCAGATCGCGCAGACTCAGTGAGTACGCTACGTACCACCGCACGCATAGCAGGATCACGTCCAGCGGGTAGTGCAGGCGCTTGAGCACCTTGGCAATCCCTGCCGGCAGGCTCTTCCGTGGGCGCTTGGTCTGATGGCTCATCTTCTGGCTTCGCGGTTCGAGACCCCACATTCTACGTCGACACCCTTACTGCGACGGAACCCTTGCGTTTGCCTCTCCCGCTTGTCGCGGCTCGGTCACGATCCTGGCGCCGGCGTCCTTCAGCAGCCGCTGAAAATCGGGCGATGCCAGGACGATCTTCCCTGCGGCGGCGCGCAGGCGGTCGACGGCCTCGGGCGGCAGGGAAAACGACGTGGGGAGTTCATTCAGGTAGGCCAGTTCCGCCTTGTCCTCCAACTGGGCGAACGACACATCGATGGCATAAATGGTCGCGTCCGGCGTGCGTAGCGCGGTGGCAACCGCTGCATCCTTGTTCGCGGCAAACGCGGTGGACTGGCGCACCTGGCGCATGGCTTGCCAGCGCGCCTGGCTGTCCTTCAACAACTCGGTCGCCTCGTAGGAGTAGTGGTCAATCGGCACGCCCGCGGCTTTCACCAGTATCGATATCGTGCCCGGCGAGGATTCCGACTTGTCCCATGCCGTCTTGGGAACGGACAGCGAATTGACGACAAAGACGACAATCCTGCGCAACTGATCGAGCGGTGTATGTTGCCCGATCAGGTGCAGCGCTTCCATGAGCTCCAGCGTATCCAGTACGCTACGCATGCCCAGGTTGTCCGAGACACCCCCATCCACGACATGGAGATAGGGCCGGTTGATACTGTCGCCGAATTCCGCCTCTTCCTTGATATGGCGGGTCGCGCGCGCGGCTGGCCTGGGCGGTTCGGCGGCGTCGATAAATGCCTTGATCCAGCTCGGTGGCGCGTAGCCGCAATTGCCACCGTAGTTGTTGAGCGTGATCGGCGTGAGCACCACCGGCACCGCGGACGATGCGGCCGCTGCACGCGACAGCCGCACCGCATTGAGGTCCGAGCAGAGCACATCGAACGTGGCTTGCGTAAAGGGCAGGCGCGCGCCTGTGGTGATGTCGGTAGCCGAGGCGACGATGAACGGGCCGTTCCCGCGATCGAGGTCGCCGAACGTCGCACCATGGAAAAGAATCTCGTCGTACAGATCCGCCGCCAGCTCCGAGCGGTCCCAACCGCTAGACCACAGTGATGGCCAGTAGGCCGGATTGAGCGTGCGGAAGGTAATCTCGCCCTGCACGTCGCGCTTGAGGAAGCGCTGTTCGTAGTCGTCGAACAGCTTCTCGCCGTAGAGGCCATAGGCGAGCGCCGTAAAGCTGCCGCCCGACACGCCGGTGATGACGCCCACATGATCGAGCAGGCTCGACCTGCCCCTCGGTCCCTCGACCTGGGTGTTGCGCAGGAACTCGAGGACGCCGTACGAGAAAGCGGCGGCGCGAGTGCCCCCGCCCGAGAAGGCCAGGATCACCAGGTTTTCCTTGTCCGTCGAAAATTGCGGGCGAGTAAAGAAGCGATAACCGGTATTCTGGTCGGCGTGGGCCAGCGGCGGATTGACGGGCCGGCTCGCGCAGCCGCCGAGCAGAAGCAGGAACGCAAGTACCAGCCATGCAGGCGTTGATGATCTGGCCATAGCTTTCTCAGGATTTCCGATTTAGACCGAGATCCTTCCAGGCGTCGGCGTCAACAACCAGCCGGAATCCGAGGTGCGACATCGGGTTGAACGGATCGCAACTGCGACGTGCGCTTGGCCGGTAGCTCAGGCAATAGTCAGCGTTGCACAGAAACGAGCCGCCGCGGATCACGCGTTTTGGCGCGTTCGCCGGCACGCCCGGCTCGTCCGGATCGTAGCTCGAGGATGGCCCGCGCGGATTGAGTGCCTTGCCTTCCCGTGCCTGCCCGGCCCCTGCCGGGCACGACTTGCGCTGTGAGTGCTTTTGCTGCGCCCCTCCCGAAGGTAGGGGTAACCCCATTTTGCGACCATTTTGCGCGTGGGTCATTGGCGGTTGGCCTGGTGCAGTGAAGGAATCCTGCCGCTCCGGTTTTTCCAGGCTGACGGCCTGGTCGCAAATCGGCGACCCAAAAAAAGCACCTTTTACAGGTGCTCAGCGCTTTCAGCCCTCCACACGTGGGTCCGAACCGGGTCAGCAAACTCATGATCCGGTTCGGACTTGCAGGCCTATTAGACCTACACAACCACGCTCCCATCTAGGAAGGCGTGATCGTTTTCGCTGACGTACCTTCGCTTTGCTACGGCGTGTCTCAGTCAGCACTAGAAGTATAGGGCAGCCGACGATCAGATCAACCTGGCGGCTACGCTGCTGCGCGCCCGCCCGCACTTCACGATGCAAATTTTCAGCGTAGGTTTTGGCGTAGGTCGCGCCGGAATCCCTTATTTCCATTCTCTCAAGACTTGGAGCCGGAGGCCCTGAGTCCGGAACTTGGTTCGGATGATGAGAGGTTCGTCGATAGCGGAGCCTTCTGCAAAACCCGGCCGTGCATCCTGGGCCCACTACTTCCCGCACCGGTTGACGCCACGCCGTCCCGCTCACGACCACCGTGATGGGCGATGCTGCGGCAAGTACCGTCAAGCCCACTGCGGCGAACGAGTAGATGCTTCGTCCTCCGAGACGATGGGACGAGACGGCGATATCGGCCGCGCTTTGGCAGATCGTCTTGCTCACCGAGGCCACCAGGTAGTTGGCTTGGCTCAGCTTGATCAACGCGCGCAGCTTCGACCCTGGCCCCCTACCGTTCGACATTGCTGTGCGGCCGATCCAGTTCGACGGCCTGCTGCGTCAGGTCGGACTGATACGAAGGGCCGGCTACCTATCCCCGATCGCCCAACGCGCTCAGGAAATTTTGCGCAAGGCAGCCCAGGAGTTGTAAGCCTATACGCCTTGAACCGCGACTGTCAGCTCTGGTCGAACACTTACCGTCCGAGTCGGCTGCTTGAATGTCCGTTGTACCTCGTGGACCTGCCGTCGAAGTCGCGCCCGGCCGAAGGGCGGATTAGGGTCCAGCCTTCGACCGTCTCGAAGCGGATGCTCGTCGCCCGCCTCCACCAATCTTCGCTACGCCGCGTGTCTGGGCGCGACCCGGTATGGGCTGGAGACCGCGCCAAACCGGGTGCTGACTAAGCGGCAAGGCGGTGGCCTTCTTCGCCAGCGATGGACGGATACCATCGTTCAACGTAAGACCGGAGCTGGTCACTGAGCACGGCCGGCCTGATTTGAAGCAGGTTGTGCGCGTGCCGAGGCCGCCAGGCCATCTGCTGCCGTTTGACGAACCGCTTGCTGACCACTTGGTTGACGGCTGACTCGACAAAACCTGAGGCAATGGGCTCGCCATGTCGATAGCGGTCACCGTAGTTCACGATGAAGTGCCGGTTGTTGTCCAAGTAGACAATGAACTCCTCGAGCTTGCCAAGGAGTTTGGCCTCTTCGGGGCTGGCCTCAGCGTCCAGATCCCAGCCCAGGCTTTCCAGTCGGCGCAACGCCGGATAGGGGCAACCGTGCCACAGGTGCCACTTGGCGCCATGCAGATCCTTGATCAATGCCGCGTTGGTCGGGCCGTCGCAGTGGGCCGGCCGGCCCTTGATCATCTGTTCGAGGTTCTGTACCCGCATGGCGATGTGGAACCAATCGAGAACGTACTCACCGCGGTCACCAAAGCCGAGTTGGGCAAACCGTACGGTATCCCCGCCGTCCGACAGAAAGGTCACCGGCTGACAGGGTTGCACACCCTCACGAAGAAGGAAATTCCACATACGATCGGCCGGTCGGCGCTCCAGTTTATGCACGTAGGCAAAACTATGCCCGCCATCCTGATCTCGCAGGGACTTCCCGACAATCACTTCAAACCAGCCGTCCTGGCGGCGCCGGTGTCCGGCCCGCCGAAGGAAGCCGCCGTCAATGCCAACCGCGCGGACCGGACTGGGCTCGGGGATCTCGGGCGAGCGCACGCTCGCCTCCACCTCCGCCTGCTGCCGCACGTCGGTTGCCTGCTCCGCTTCCAGCCGGCGACCGACCTTGGTGACCTGGCGCCGGATCGAGCTGGCTGCCAGTACATGATCGAGCGGCAATACTTCCTGCAGGACGTTGACGGTCAGACCATACGACATCAACGCTGCAAACTTCACCTCGAGATACTGCAGTTCTGGACTGACCCGCTCAGGCAAGCAGTTAGCGACCGGACTGAAGCTAGGGGCGTCGCCCTGGCACTGCCGGCAGGGGTACAGCCTCGGACTGTCAATCGACAGCCGTCCGAACGCGCTACGGAAAACCAAGTGATGGTGGCCCTTGCAAGCCAGCTGCGCCCCGCACGTGGGACAAACGCTGGTCCGGGCAACTGCCTCGGCCACCTGTGCCGTGACCATCGTGCGCTGCAGCCGGCCCAGCAATGATTTCGCCTCCTGCAGATGCAGCCCCAGCGAGCCCACATCAAGGCCATCTCTCTCGAACTGGGCTATCTCGGTGACGGTGGCTGGCGCGCCTCCATCGTCCTGCACGACGAGTTGCAAGCTGATACGCATGGCCGCCCTCCTTCCTTCGAAGCTGCGGCGACCAGTCTACCCCTCGAGCTCTCGCAGCCGATCATTGACGATCCGACGATCAAAGCGACGATCCAGCCAAATCAGCCACCCATCGACCTCGTCGCGCAGGTCTTCCAGCACGATTGGCCCTTCGCGCAGTGACTCGATCCAATCGACGAACTCATATTCACTGTGTTCGTCCCTGGCCTCCAGATACCTCTCGATTCCGCCAATGTCCTCGGGCGGGCATGGCCCGCAACCCGCCACGCAACGGGGCAACTGGCCAGGCCGTTGCCGCAGCATACGCCGCTCCAGGCGTATCTCGTGGCGCCACCACGCGTTGAAGTCATACACATAGACGAAGCCTTCGTGTTCGCGGAGATGAAACGCGGTCAGCGGCAGTTCGCTGGCGACTGTGCAGAACTGCAAGACGCCCTCCTGAGCTTCGCCGTAACGCCTGCCACGAATGCTGAACGTGTGCAGGTGTTCGTCGGCCCAGCCCATGACGACCTGGATGACATGGTGCAATCGCCCGAGTGTCAAGTGCTCGGGAACGAGGACGCGCCGCCAAACCGGCGGACTCAGGCCGCGCAGAGCAATTCGAAGTTGAAGGACGGAGATCGCCGGTCCAGGATCGGGAGCCATGCGCGCATTGTAGGTGCCTCATTGGCCTCTTAGTAGCGGTCCGGCCGTCAGCCCCCGTTTTGGCGCGCTTTCCTTTCTTGCCTGCTTGCCCTAGCCAATATCGATCGTGCGACTCGCGGATCGCGCCGCCTCTGATTTCGGCACGGTCAACGTGAGCACACCATTGTCAAACTTTGCCAGGGTGTGATCGGGGTCGGCGTTTTCCGGCATGGGAATCGTGCGCACGAAGTTTCCATAGGCGCGCTCTAGCCGGTAGCAGCCATCTTCCTCGCTGCGCACGTCCTGCTTTTTCTCGCCGCGCAGCACGATCGCCCCGTCCTCGACGCTCACGTTCAGGTCTTCGCGATCCATCCCTGGCAATTCGGCGGTCACGCGCAGCACCTGCCCTTCGTCGACCACGTCGATGCGCGGCTGGAAGCGCGATGAACTGAAGTCGCCAAACCATCGCTCGAGTGCACCACGGCCGGCAAACGGGTCATGAAAGAACTCCTCCACTGCGCGCCACGGTTCGCGTGAGAACAGTCGCGGAATGTCAGGCAAGGAGGCGCGCCATTGTTCGCTCGCCGGCGTGCTTTCCGGGCTGTCCCCATCGGACTTGCGGGCCGCCCCGCGAAGGAACTTGAAGAGATTCCACTTTTTCGGGTCGGTGTTCATCGTATCCTCCTCTAAGAGGTCTGGCAGGAGAACCGGATTCCAGTTGGTGTCAGCCGCATCGTCGATGATCTATTGACCGTAGGAACCCCCTGATGTGCGGTTTCCTGACGGTACATGAATAGCGCACGGGGAAAACTCCCTGAAGACATCTCGCAGATGGCAGTTGCAGAAAGCAGGACCGGTATATTTTCGGTACGTTATGACAGCCGTAGGGGTTGGTCTTCGGTTCTATGCGAAGGCGTCAGTCGTTGCTAACCGGTTTGACAAGCCCCTGGCTGTCGCAGCCACTTAGGCGTGTTCTTCGCCGTATATGCCGGCCGCGAAATCATTACAAGAAACCCCGACAGAGGCCGCAAACGTACGAAAAAAACCGTTTCTTGAAGGCACCCCAAGTTTGACGGACGTCGGCTAATTTACTGCTTGGCGCCCGCTTCTTTGAACTCAACATCCTCCACGTCCTCGCCTTTCTTCTCGGCGCTCGCCTCTTTCGCGTCCGCGGCGCGACCGGAGCCAGTGCCCGGCTGAGCCTGGATGTCCGCATAGACCTTTTCACCGAGTTTCAGCGAGGCCGTGGCCAGGGCCTGCGTCCTGGCCTCGATCTCGGTCTTGTCGGAGGTCCTCAGTGCCGCCTCAAGGTCCCTGATTGCGGATTCGATCTTCTCCTTCTCGCCCGCATCCAGCTTCTCGCCGTATTCGGCTAACGCCTTACGCGAACTGTGTGCCAGCGCGTCACCGTGGTTGCGCGCATCGACCAACTCCCGCTGTCGATGGTCTTCATCAGCATGAGCCTCGGCGTCATGTACCATGCGCTGGATCTCGCCTTCAGACAGGCCCGAGTTAGCCTTGATGGTGATCCGGTTCTCCTTGCCGGTGGCCTTGTCCTTCGCCGACACGTGCAGAATGCCATTGGCGTCGATGTCAAACGTCACCTCGATCTGCGGCATGCCCCGCGGCGCCGGCGCAATGCCCTCCAGATTGAACTCGCCCAGCATCTTATTGCCCGTAACGATCTCGCGTTCGCCTTGGTACACCTTGATGGTTACCGCCGCCTGGTTGTCGTCGGCCGTAGAGAAGACCTGAGAGAACTTGGTCGGGATGGTGGTATTCTTGGTGATCATCTTGCTCATCACGCCGCCCAGGGTCTCGATCCCGAGCGAAAGCGGGGTGACGTCGAGCAACAACACATCCTTGCGCTCACCGGTTAGTACCGCACCCTGGATCGCCGCACCCACTGCCACCGCCTCGTCGGGGTTGACGTCCTTGCGCGGCTCGCGGCCGAAGAACGCTCTGACCTTCTCCTGCACCCTGGGCATGCGGGTCATGCCGCCCACCAGAATCACGTCGTCGATTTTTTCGACCGCGATACCGGCATCCTTGATCGCGATACGGCACGGCTCCATCGTGCGCTCGATCAGGTCTTCGACCAGAGGTTCGAGCTTTGCACGTGTGAGCTTCAGGTTCAAATGCCGCGGCCCGCTGGTGTCGGCCGTGATGTACGGCAGGCTGATTCCGTCTGCTGACTCGACGAGAGCTCGATCTTGGCCTTCTCCGCGGCTTCCTTCAGACGTTGCAGCGCCAGCACGTCCTTCGACAAGTCGACCCCTTGGTCTTTCTTGAACTCGCCGATGATGTAGTCGATGATGCGCTGGTCGAAGTCTTCGCCGCCCAGGAAGGTATCACCGTTCGTCGACAGCACTTCGAACTGCTTCTCGCCTTGCACGTCAGCGATCTCGATGATGGAAATGTCGAAGGTGCCGCCGCCAAGGTCGAACACGGCGATCTTGCGGTCGCGGCTTTCCCTCTTGTCCAGGCCGAACGCGAGCGCCGCCGCGGTCGGTTCATTAATGATCCGCTTGACGTCCAGCCCGGCGATGCGCCCGGCATCCTTGGTCGCCTGGCGCTGGCTGTCGTTGAAGTAGGCGGGCACCGTGATGACGGCTTCGGTGACGGGCTCGCCGAGATAGTCTTCGGCGGTTTTCTTCATCTTGCGCAGCACCTCAGCCGAGACCTGCGGCGGGGCGAGCTTCTGGCCCTGCGCTTCGACCCATGCGTCGCCGTTGTCGGCCTTCAAGATCGTGAAGGGCATCAGGCTGATATCCTTCTGCACTTCCTTTTCCTCATAGCGGCGGCCGATCAGCCGCTTGACCGCAAACAGCGTGTTCTTTGGATTCGTGACGGCCTGTCGCTTGGCGGGTGCGCCGACGAGGATTTCCTCGTCGTTCACATAGGCGACGATGGACGGTGTCGTGCGTGAACCTTCGGAGTTCTCGATCACTTTGACCTGGTTACCTTCCATCAGCGCCACACACGAGTTCGTAGTGCCGAGGTCAATGCCGATGATCTTGCTCATGATGTCCAAGCGCCTGGGCGCTGTCTTGGTTGGAAACGTGAATCGAAAGCCGTGCGCTGCACCACCCCCGCGCGCCTATGCGTCCCTTCAATACTCCAGCTCCGGTGACGCTGCAGCGGCTTTGCCCATGTCTCTCGGTACTTCGACCACGGACGCGTCCGTGGTCAGAATCAGCCCGGCGACGGACGCGGCGTTCTGCAGCGCGGTACGGGTCACCTTGGTGGGGTCGATCACCCCCATCTCGAACAGATCGCCGTATTCACCGGTGGCCGCATTCCAGCCGAAGTTGCCGTCATGTCCGAGTACCCGGTTCAGCACCACCGACGCTTCCTCGCCGGCATTGGCGGCGATCTGCCGCAGCGGTTCCTCCAGGGCACGCAGCACGATTCGGATGCCGGCTTCCTGATCGGCGTTGGCGCCTTGAAGCGGCTCAAGCTGGGTGCGGGCGCGCAGTAGCGCGACGCCGCCGCCCGCAACGATGCCTTCCTCGACCGCGGCCCGCGTGGCATGCAGGGCGTCTTCGACGCGCGCCTTCTTCTCCTTCATTTCCACCTCGGTGGCCGCGCCAACCCGGATCACCGCCACGCCACCGGCCAGCTTGGCGACCCGCTCCTGCAACTTCTCCTTGTCGTAGTCGCTGGTGGCCTCGTCGATCTGCCGCCGTATGGCCTTGATGCGGGCCTCGATTGCTGCGGGTTCGCCCGCGCCGCCGACGAGGGTCGTGCTCTCCTTCTCAATTTCGACGCGCTTGGCGTGCCCCAGATCTTCCAGCACGACATTCTTTAGCTGCTTGCCCGTCTGTTCCTCGATCAGCGTGCCACCGGTCAGGATGGCAATGTCTTCCAGCATGGCCTTGCGCCGGTCGCCGAAGCCCGGTGCCTTCACTGCGGCGGCCTTGAAGGTGCCGCGCAGGGAGTTGACGACCAGGGTCGCAAGTGCCTCGCCTTCCACGTCTTCGGCCACGACGAGCAACGGCTTGCCGGTCTTGGCCACGGCCTCGAGCACCGGCAGCAGATCGTGAATCGCCGATATCTTCTTGTCCTGCAGCAGGATATACGGCTCTTCGAGCATGACGGATTGCTTCTCGGGCTGGTTGATGAAGTAAGAGGCCAGATAACCGCGATCGAACTGCATGCCTTCGACCACCTCCAGCTCGCTCTCCAGCGACTTGCCGTCTTCAATAGTGATGGCCCCGTCCTTGCCGACCTTGGCCATCGCGTCAGCGATGATCTTGCCGATCGTCTCATCAGCGTTGGCGGAGATCGCGCCGATCTGGCCGATCTCCTTGCTCGTAGTGCAGGGCCGGCTCAGCTTGCGCAGCGCCTCGACGACCGCGCTCACGGCCAGGTCCATGCCGCGCTTCAGATCGATCGGATTCAGGCCCGCCACCACGTCCTTCATGCCCTCCTGAACCATCGCCTGGGCCAGCACGGTGGCGGTCGTGGTGCCGTCACCGGCCACGTCGGATGTCTTGGCCGCAACCTGCTTGACCAACTGGGCCCCCATGTTCTCGAACTTGTCGCGCAGTTCGATTTCCTTGGCGACCGACACCCCATCCTTGGTGATCAGCGGGGGCCCGAACGATCGCTCGAGGACCACATTGCGCCCCTTGGGGCCGAGCGTGACCTTGATCGCGTTGGCCAGCAGGTTGACTCCCGCCACGATGCGGCGGCGCGCGGACTCCTGAAATTGGATCTCCTTGGCTGCCATGATGAGACTCCTTGCGAAACGCTAGTCTTCTGTTCCTTCCTCTATTCAACGACGCACAGAATGTCCTCGTCACGCATCACCAGCACCTCCTCGCCTTCAAGCTTGACGGTGGTGCCCGCATACTTGCCAAATAGCACGCGCTCGCCAATCTTCACGCTCGGCGCGCTGACATGGCCATCGCCCAGGCGCTTGCCGGGGCCGACAGCCAGGACCTCGCCCTGGTCCGGCTTTTCGGCGGCGGTATCGGGGATGACAATACCGCTGGCCGTCTTGTGTTCTGCGTCCAAGCGTTTGACGATGACGCGATCGTGTAGTGGACGGATGTTCATAGCCTTGCTCCTCGTCCCATCACTGTGATCATGAGTTTGTCCGGCCGATCGGGTCGTGTCCGGGCCGCCGTTCAGGACATTCACGTGTCAACGCCGGCGTGTGGATTCAAACCACAAGCATTATTGGCCAGGCACCGATCCTGGCGCTTCACTGAATGGCCGGCACGGTGCCGAGCTTCTCTGCCAGCATCCGCTCATATACGCCAAAATGCACATCCACCTCTGCCTGACTGACGACGACAATGTCAATCGTGATCTGCTCGGGCGCCAAGCCGAACATCGTGGCCAGTGCCACTTCCAGGTGGGGGGCCGCCACTCTGTCCTTTTCGAACGTCGTGCCGATGCTGATCACGTAAGCATCGCCTTGCGCCGTGACGTCGACCAAACGGGCCCGCGCGCTGAGGTTGTTATCGATCGCGACTGTGACCAACTCCGCTACGCGCCGCGTCCGCTCGGTAGGAAAGCCGCGCGTGCACTTGAGCCGCACCCGATGCCTGCCTAGCGTCACCCACTCAGAATCGAATTCCATCGAAGTCTCCATCTCGGGAAGTGTTTACCGGCGGAAATAGAGGCCATTCCGGCGATTTCAAGACCTCAGCGTCGCACGTGGATTCGCTGCGGTTGCAAGCCAGCACCGCGCGTTCCGAGCGCCGCCTATGCCAGAAAGGGCCTCGGACGCGCTACCTTGCATGGCCAGCTGGAATCTCCCAGCTGAGCGCAACAGACTCACGCGAGTCTATGCCCTTGACGCAGCTCGCCATCTTCCACTCACTTCACCTCGATCTTCCTCACCGCAGATTGCCGCGCTCCGGTCTTGGGTAGACGCAGCGTCAATACGCCTCTGTCGAACTTCGCATCGATGTGATCGAGGTCGATGCCATCGGGCAGCGGGATACTGCGCATGAAGGCGCCGTATGCCCGCTCCAGGCGGTAGCAGCCGTTTTCCTCGCTCCGAATGTCCTGCTTCTTCTCACCTCGCAATACCAGGGCGCCATCTTCGATGGTAGTCTGCAGGTCCTCGCGATCCATGCCGGGCAGCTCCGCCGTGATCCTCAGCGCCGTGCCATCATCGACTACATCGATGCGAGGTTGGAAGCGCGACGAACTGAAGTCACCGAACCATCGATCCAAGCCGCCAAAGCCCGCGAAGGGTTCATGCAGAAACTCGCCCATCGCACGCAGGGGATCGCTTGAAAACAGCCGTGAAACGTCGGGCCAGTCCGGTGTCCAGTGCCTTGGCGCGGGAACATTCGACGACTCGCCCGTCGGCTGCCTATCCTCTGTCGATTTGCGTAGGAACTTGAATGGGTTCCATTTGCCCAGGTCTGTTTTCATCTTGTCCTCACCGACGTATGTCCAGCCCATTTCCGCGGGTACTGCGGTGGCGCCCTTGCAGACGCCACCGGTACCCGGCGGCGGCAACTCACGCCACGTTGACTGCAATGCGGCGTGGACGCGCTTCGTCGCGACGCGGGATTGTCAGTTTGAGCACACCGTCCTGCAAGTTCGCCTCGATCTTCGACGCGTCAAGGTCGGCACTCAGTGAAAAAGCGCGTGCGAAGTGTGGCTGGCGAATCTCCGCGTGCTGGACCCGCAATCCGGAGGGGGTTGGCACGACCGCTTCCGCCTCGATATGGAGGTTGCCGTCGTGGACATTCACCTCGAGCTTGTCCTTCGTCACGCCCGGAAGGTCGGCCCAGAGGGTGACGCCATTGGCGTCCTCCATAATGTCAACCGCGGGGAGCAGCGTCATCGTCGGCGACGACCTGTCCTCCTGGCTCTTTGCCACCGCGTTCTGGTTGCGCTCAACCATTTGGGTAGTGTCGTTCATGGCTTTCTCCTGGCGTTACTGGACCGTGATCGCCCGGGGCTTTGAGGCTTCGCGCTTGCCAACACTGATAGACAAGCAGCCGTTGGCATAGCGCGCCTGGACTTTGTCGGGGTCGGCGCTCTGCGGCAATTCGACCACACGCCGGAACGTGCCGGTGAACCGCTCTTGCGCATACAACCGGACCTCGGGATCTTCCGCAGCTTGCGCCGCTTCGCGCTGGCCGCTGATGGTCAGCAAGCCCTTGTCGATCGACACCTCGAACTGGTCTGGCTTGAGCCCGGGTGCGAACGCGACAATCTCGATGGAATCGTCCGTGGCACCGATATTGACCGGGGGAAATGCCCCGAAGCGGCCGGAGCGGATGCTGGATGGGAAGCCGCCGAACAAACTCGCCATCTGCCTTTGCATGCGGTCGAGTTCGCTGAAGAGGTCGGTTCCAAAGAAAAGATCGCTCATGGTCGTATCCCTCCTTCGATGCAGCAAGGAGGCGAAGGGGCATACGCGCTCCCATCCACCTGCCAAGCTGCTGGCAAACAAACAGAAACACGCAGCGCGCAATGGTCGCGACTGCCTGAGCGAAAATAAAATAGTAATTGCGCAGCCAAATTTCAAGGGGTCCAGCTTGCGCCGTTCCGCGAAAGGACATCGGCCGATTCGTGCTGCCCCCGGTCACGGTTGGGCAGATACGCTTACATTGCATCACCGGGGTTGCTTCCGTTACACGGCGCCACATCTATGTGCCGCATGGAGTGTATTTGTCGCGCGCAGGGCGTTGGGGTAAGTGCCGTACCTGACGCTTGCTTTCGCAATGACGCCTTTGACGCGTTGAAGGCCAAGCCGCCTCAGCAGAGAGGCACAGTTCGACTGGGGCCTGCCTTCGTGGCGTGCCTCGCTGGACGAGAGGCAAGCCGACGCCGGGCATAGTCCAACGAGTGGCGTTCGTAACACATGATGCGGCCCGCCCAACGGGTAATCGGTGCCTATGGTGACCGTGTGGTGATGGAGAATGCGTTGGACGAAACCATCGCGGCGCTCTTCAAGGAGGCCGGCCCCATGGCTTCACCTGCCGGTGGTTCGGCGGACGCGCGCGCGAGACGCTCTCGCACACTATGGTCGCGCCATCGAGCGCCTGAAGGCAGGTGACTGGAGCGGCTTCGGCTCAGAACTCGATGCACTCAAATCGCTGCTCGAAGAGCTTGGTGCCGGCCGCCCCGAGGATCGAAGGTGACGTTCTTCTGGCAGGCCAAAGTCCCCTTCGCGGCCATGAGGGGACCGTCGTCCGCCGCGCCACTAGGAGAACTGGCCTCTGTGCGAGCGGCCTCGTTCGCGACATGACATGTTTGCGCCGGTCTCGCGTTGTAAGAGCCTCAATGTGCCCTTTTCCTCAGGCAGTGCCTTAATGAGCCGCCCGACAAAGTTAGACCTGAACGGTCGAGGTAGGAAATACCAAGCATGCTCCAGATTCAAGTGGAAACTGCCTGGTTCTCCCGGCAAAAAAGCACCTCCTTAGCACTGATCCCAATAGACTTATTTGTACTTGTCCACCTGTAGAGAATTAACCAAATGACATACAAACCGAAATTCATCAGCTTCGATTGTTACGGCACTCTCATTAACTTCGAAATGGGGCCGACAGCCAAAAAGATTTTCGAAGATCGCGTTCCGACTGATCAGATGCAGGCATTTCTTGACAGCTTCCGATTTTACCGCCTCGATGAAATATTAGGCGAGTGGAAACCTTTCTTTGACGTTATTGAAAATTCCATTCAACGGGCGTGCCAGGCACATGGCGTTGAATATCGCGCATCTGATGCGGTCGCCTTGTACGACGCGGTCCCAACTTGGCAGCCCCATCCGGACGTAGTTGAGGTGCTTGAGGCAATTGCTCCGCACATCCCGCTGGTGATTCTCTCGAATTCGATGGTCGATTTGATTCCGCATAGCGTCGCGCACCTCAAGGCGCCCTTCCACGCCGTTTACACCGCGGAGGAAGCACGCGCCTACAAACCGCGGGCCCAGATATTCGAATATATGTTCGATCAGCTCGGTTGCGGACCAGACCAGATGATGCACGTCTCGTCGAGCTTTCGTTATGACCTCATGACGGCGTCCGATCTGGGATTCATGGCCAAAGCGTTCATCGATCGGGGTCACGAGCCCACTTCCGATAGCTATGGTGTCAACAGGTTGACCGATGTTCGCCAACTTCCCGGTTTGCTTGGACTTGAAGGCCTGTTTCCGACCGCGATGGTGAAATGAGACGCATGATGCCGGAGAATCGCCCGATTACGGCAGCGGCGTTGAGCACAGCGGCGCCCAGCCTTGTTCTAGACGAAGTGGGAGCCTTGGTCAGTCGTCTCTACGGTATCGATGGCAGTGTCAAATCGCTGGCCGGTGAACGCGACCAGAATTGCTGCATAGAGACAGCGGATGGGACTCGTTACGTTGTCAAGATCAGCAATCCATCGGAGCCGGTTTCGGTGGTCGATTTCCAGATCGCTGCGCTCGACCACATCGCCCGCGTATCGCCCGACCAGCCAGTGCCCCGAGTCGTGCGGACGCTTAGCGGACGTACGCGCGACACTGTGGCATTGGCCGATGGGCTTCAAACCACCGTGCGGATGCTTACCTATCTCGACGGCGTCCAGATTCGGGAGACTCCCCGGACCGCCGCACAGCGTCGGGCCATGGGGACAGTGCTCGCCAAACTAAACCTCGCGTTGCGCGATTTCACGCATCCTTCCGCGATGCACAATCTGCTCTGGAATGTTTCGGCGGCGCACCGGCTGACAGCGAAGCTCGATGGCATCGTGGACGCCTCGCGTCGCGCGCTCGCTGAGTCGTTCATGTCGCGCTTCAGCGACCATGTCCTGCCGCGTCTCGCCTCGGTGAGGGCGCAGGTAATCCACAACGACTACCATCTCTACAACGTTCTGGTCGCACCCGACGATCATGAACGCATTTTGGGGATTATCGACTTCGGCGACATGCTGTATGCGCCGCTGGTCGGCGAGGTCGCTACAGCGGCGGCCTTTCATATGACTGGCAACGCCGATCCGTTCGAGGGGCCTGCGCAGTTCGTCGGTGCCTATCACGCGACGCTGCCGCTTACCGAAATCGAGCAGGAGATCATCACTGATCTCATGGCGACACGCCACCTGATCACAGCGCTGATTTCCGAATGGCGCGCCGCCCGCTACCCCGAGAACCGGGCCTACATCATGCGCCACAATCCCGCAGCATGGGAAGCGCTCTCTCAGATGGCCGCTCTTTCCCGCAATGAGGCGCGCGACCGACTACTAACCGAAGTACGAAAAGGATAAGTGAATGAAAAGTACCACTGACCTCAACATGGTCAACGCCTATATCCCCGGACGTGCCAACGTGGGACCTGTCACTGCGGCGATGATCGATCGGCGCGATGCATTGCTCGGGCCGGCATATAGGCTGATGTACGAACATCCGCTTCACATCGTGCGCGGCGAAGGCGTGTGGCTGATCGATCCGGAAGGTCGGCGTTATCTCGACGTTTACAACAACGTCGCGTCACTTGGACATTGTCACCCGGCGGTGACCGAGGCGATATGCAGGCAAGTGCAGACCCTCGCGACCAACACCCGCTATCTGCACGACACGATCCTCGAACTGGCCGAACGCCTGCTCGCGAGCGTGCCTGAGACTAACCTTGCCCATCTCATGTTGACCTGCACGGGCAGCGAGGCAAACGACCTTGCCTATCGCATCGCAAAGGTGCGCACCGGTAGCACGGGCGTGATCGTGACCGAAACCGCCTATCATGGCTTTACCGACGCAGTGTCGCAATTCTCGCCATCACTCGGCGTGACAGTCGATCTCGGCGCCCACGTTCGCCTGGTTCCAGCACCGCGTCTCTATCATGCTGAGGGTGCTGACCTCTCAGAACGCTTCACGCGCGATGTCGAGGCGGCGATCGCCGATCTTCGGCGTCACGGCATCAAGCCTGCGGCACTGATTGTCGATTCCCTGTTCACGAGCGACGGCATCCTTCCTGAACCAGCGGGCTTTTTGAAGGGCGCGGTCGACGCGATCAAGCGGGCTGGCGGCCTTTTTATCGCCGACGAGGTCCAGCCAGGCTTCGGCCGGACCGGCGAGCATATTTGGGGTTTTCAGCGTCACGGTGTCATCCCCGACATCGTCACCCTCGGCAAGCCGATGGGCAATGGACAGCCTGTCGCGGGGCTGCTGGCCACTGCTGACGCGCTGGCAGAATTCGGAAAGAACTCAAGATACTTCAACACATTCGCCGGCAATACCGTATCGTGTGCGGCTGCGCTGGCGGTCTTGGATACGATCGAGAAGGAAAGCCTGGTGCAGCATGCCGCCAGGGTAGGCAACATCCTGCGTGACGGCATCGCCGATCTCGCCACCCGACATGAGGCCATTGGTGACGTGCGTGGCGTGGGCCTGTTCGTCGGCGTTGAACTTGTCTCGGACCGCGCATCGCGAACGCCCGATCGCGAGCTTACCACCCGGGTAGTCAATCGAATGCGCGACAAGGGCGTCTTGCTCAGCGCCTGTGCGATGGGGCACAATGTTCTCAAGATTCGACCACCACTGGTGCTATCCTCGGAACAAGCCGGCATCGTCATCGAAACGCTCGACGAAGCGCTAACACAGTGCAATCCGCAAAGCGGAGGTAACTAGGGCCGACACTGACGGTAGTATCGACTCATGCGAGCTTCAGCTTCCCTCGACCAGTTTGACATCAAGATTCTTGTGCATCTTCAGCGCGAGGGACGCTGTTCGAATGTCGACCTGGCCGCAGCCATTGGCCTCAGTGAAAGCCCATGTCTTCTCCGCACGAAACGGCTTCAGGAAACCGGCGTTATCCGTGGCTACCGTGCGGAGGTCGCACTGGAGAAGCTGGGCAGCCACGTAATCGTGTTTTCCGAGGTTACTATCAGCAGCCATCGGCCCCAAGACTTCCGCAAATTTGAAGCAGGGGTTGAGAAGTACCACGAAATCGTCGAATGCTACAACGTCAGTGGCGGTTACGATTACCTTCTGAAAGTCATCGCACCTAATATCGCTTATTTTCAGACACTAATGGAGCAGTTGTTGAAAGACGATATCGGGATCGAAAGATTTTCCAGCCGGATCGTATTGCGCAAGCCGCTTGAACAACGGGGGTATCCGCTGCGAATTATTGCAACCGGAAGGCCGGACTGGGATTAATGAAATGCGCACTGCCCATAAAAATCTCGCGCTGGTGCCGACGTAGTGGTCGCCGGCGCGATGCGTCGTTGCGACACTGCCCCTACCAGGACCGCCCAACTATAGGGGTAATCGTCCTTTTGCAGCAGATTGATACGGTCAGGCTTGAAAAGACGTTCCAAAACAATGACTCATTGATTCTTCGTTTCGCGCTGCACCGTCCTTTCTTTGCGGATTGGTACGCGGTTGGCAGGCGCTGTCTCGCCAAAGTTTGCCTGGCCAGCCTGCGAAGCTGCTGTCGTAGCTACCGCTGCGAAGGTACTGCCGTATTTCGGTCTCAAGCCACTGCGGTGTGCCAAGCTGTGGCAGATTTTGCTCTGCGGCGTTCGATGGCAGTTATGCCATAGCCTGTCGGGTTCTTGCGCCACTTCCTTGGATCAGCGCGTCAATGTAGGAGACCGCGCCAAAACGGGGGCTGACTAAGCGGCAAGGCGGTGGCGTTCTCCTCCGGCGACGGAGGGATACCATCGCTCAATGTGCGATCGGAACTGGTCATTGAGCACGGCCATCCGGATTTGTAGCAAGTTGTGCGCGTGCCGAGGCCGCCAGGCCATCTGGGGGCGTGGCCAAGATACGGGAATCCGCTATCACAAGGGCTACGGCCGCAGTTCTATCCGCGGCCGATGCCGAGTTAACCGACATCGCTACCCGACGCGGAAAAACTCGACGCTCTGCCCCGCATGGAAGGCCCGCTTGAGCCACGACGGCATCTCGCCCTGCCCGTCCCAGGTCAGCCCCTCCGCATTGCGGTAGCAGACCACCGGCGCCGCTGGTGCGGGCGGTGGAGGTGGAGGCGGCGGCGCGAAGCACCCCGCCGCGTCGAGGTCTTCGAGGGTGAGCCCGTAGTCGGTCTCCCTTTGTTTTCGCTGCAGTTTACCGGGGTAGCCGCCCCTCGTAGCCACGCGCGTTTCCCGGCGGCCATCTAAAAAACTTCCGATAAATCAATAGGTTGCTGTCTGCCCCGTTCCAGTTTTTGAAGTGCTGTAAGCGACATATTATCGTGCTGAACGTTGCGACCATCTTTCATTGCCGCTACCCCCCGGCGTCAGAATAGTTGTCGTGTTACCTGATTTCGATTGACCCAGTCTGGGGGCGGTAGAGTCAGAGTGAATGAGAGCCTATTCAGCAGAGCGAAAGGAAGCGCTGTTGCGCCGCATGATGCCGCCCGAGAACGCGTTGGTGTCGGCGCTGGCAAAGCAGACGGGGATCACTGAGCAAACGCTGTATGCTTGGCGTCGACAGATGAAAGCGCAAGGAGTCCCGGTGCCGGGAGATGGAAAGAACCCCGAGGCCTGGTCCTCGGCAGACAAGTTTGCGGTGGTGCTGGAAACCGCGCCGCTCAATGAAGCGGAATTGGCGGAGTATTGCCGCCGCAAGGGTCTTTACGCGGAGCAGATCGCTGCCTGGCGAGAGGCCTGTCGATCGGCCAATGCCAACGCCGGTGAACAGGCGCGAGAACAACGGCTTCAGTCCAAGGGTGACAAGAAGCGCATCCAGCAGCTTGAGAAGGAATTACAGCGAAAGGAGAAGGCGCTGGCGGAAGCGGCCGCGTTGCTGATTCTGAGAAAAAAAGCCCGGGCGATTTGGGGAGAAAAAGAGGACGACTGATCAGCGTCCCAGATCGCCGGTTGTGTATATCGTTGATTCGAGAGGCAGAACGCTCAGGCTGCCGACTGGCCCAGGCTTGCGACGAGTTGGGTCTGAGCTTGCGCACCTTCCAGCGCTGGGTTCAGGAGGGCGATGAGGTGGTCGCAGATGCTCGCACCACCACTGAGCGGCCAGCGCCAGCCAACAAGTTCAGCGAGCCGGAACGCCAGCTAATTCTTGAGGTAGCCAACAGCGTGGAGTTTGCCAGTTTGCCGCCCAGCCAGATCGTCCCGACGCTGGCGGACCGCGGCCAGTACGTGGCCTCGGAGTCGAGCTTCTATCGTGTCTTGCGTAGCGCGTCGCAGCAGCATCACCGCGGTCGTGCGCGCAAGCCCTCGGCCCGGGTGGTGACCAGCCATTGCGCCACCGGGCCCAATCAGGTGTGGAGCTGGGACATCACCTGGAGTACGCCCAGCCAGCGTAGCCCGCCCGTTTGGGGGTGAAGCTGCTTGAGCATGTTTGGAATGCAGGACCCGGTGGAAGTGACATTGCAGTACCGGGGTATGCCCTTCCTCTGCTGCGAGGGGAAGTGAGCCGAAGCGGCGGTGACCTGCTGACACTGGCAGGGTGACGTAGTCCGTGGGAAACGGGGCTTGCGGCGAAGCGGTTACGCCAAGATGAGTCTCTAGGCTGAGCATGGGACGGTTGAGGAACACGAACCTGTTGAAACGCATCTGAGGGTTGAAATGTCACCCCTGCCCACACCGCTTTATGGGCAGGACGCGGGCTGTTTCCGGGCACATCCATGGTCCGGGGGCACGAGTACTGACTGGACAAGTATGCTGGTCAGCATGGAACCACGGGGAGCGCGCAGCTAGATCGTGGTGCCCGCGACGACTTGCGGCAAGCAAGGATAAAGACTGCGACAGGCAACCTCGCTCATGCGGTGAGTCCAGCATGTGAACTGGGGAAGGTTTGCACAGATGCCAAGGGAGTGTGCCCCCGATGATGTGCAAACTGGCGGAGCCTCCGTAGTAGTCCGAGGTCGGGAAAGCCGGCCACATGGCGAAGGGAGGCAGTTGAAGTGGTTTGTTTGGTTGACTAGCTGACCCTAGTGAGGTGAAGACCTTTGATAATCAGTGAAATGCAAAGCAAACTGGCGACATGGTCGACGGAGAACAAAGAACGCAAGTTCGATCGACTCCTGAGGCTGATTGCCAATCGGGATTGGCTGAGCGAAGCGGCTCGCATTACACTGGCCTCCAGTGGAGCCGGCACGCCGGGCGTGGACGGGGTCAACAAGTGCATGATGGAAGCGAATCTCCAGCATGAACTGGCGACGATACGCGACGAGTTGCTGACGGGTTCATATAGTCCGTTGCCTGCGCGACGCGTGTACATACCGAAAGCGAACGGCAAGCTCAGGCCGCTCGGCATACCGACGGTGATCTCATAATGCACCTCTCACAGTTGAGTGTGGGAATGTTGCCCCCGAAGATGCCCTGAAGTGCGCACCCAGTCCCGCAGTTGCTGTTCCTTGACGGGATCCAGCGTGATCCACCATGGGCCCCGCCCGTCGAGCTTACGAGCGTGGACCACCTGGCGCTCAATCCAGTAATACACGACGTGTGGACTGATGCCTAGTCGGTGAGCGAGTTGCTGGACCGTGAGTTCGTCGGGCCGCATGAAGTTGGTCGCCGCAATCCCGTACCGGTAGCGGATCCATTTGACCATGGAGAGCGTGAACGATTTGCCAGTTGGGCTGCGCAGGCCTTCCTGATTAAGGTGCGCAACGATTTGTGGCTCGGACAAATGTTGCGACAGTTTGCGCACGTGCTCGACGGTTGCAGTGGGATAGCGCACCGCGTCGGCGACCGGCTTGGGCAAAGTCACGGTGGTGTCGGTACATTTGCCTCCCTGCCAACGCACGTGTAGGACCACCTGTCTGGTTGCGGGCAGTTTCTCGACCGTAATGTCCCGGATGAGCAGTCGCAGCATGCGCTTGCGATCCTTCGCCGGGGTCGCCGGAGCACGCCAGAGGCGCGGCAGATTGTGCGCCAGTGCGAGGATCTGGGCCTTCTGTTCGGGTGTGGCAACGCGCGCCTTCTGGCTCTGGAACTGGGCGGCTTCCGTCTTGATCGCTTCGAGGCGAAGCATCGCGTCATTCCAGCGCCGCTCGAGGGTGCCCGTGACCAGACGGTTGGCGGGATCGCATTCCTGATAGCGACGCTCGGCAAGAGCGACTTCATACTCGGCGCGTTCGATGCGCATATGCCACTGACGCATGATGGCGTGATCCCGCTGCTCGAGTTCGTTCAGGGCGGTCACGGCGAGTTCGAATTCGGCTGGCCGCAGGGCCGCGAGCATTGCTTCGCCGATCGCGTTGTCGAGCAGGTCGCTGCGCACGCTCATGCAATCTCTGGTCGCTAAACCCTGGCGGCGCTGCGCATTGCACAAGTACATTGGGTAGATGCCACCGTTACCCTGGTAGCGCACGGTCAGCGCCCGACCGCAGCAGCCACATAGCAGCAGCCCCTGAAGCAGCGCCAATCCTTCACGCGCCGCACCGCTGAGCACGGTACCTTCGCCGTTGGTTCGGTTGCGCGCCAGGCGTGCCTGGTTGCGCTCGAATTGCTCCGGGGTGATATACCCTTCGTGATGGTCGGGCAGATGGACACGCCAGTCCGCCTTGGGTACCGGCTGCACGCGCTTTTGGACCTCTCCCTGTGGCGTGATGCGTTGCCGGTACTGGTACCGTCCAAAGACATAAATGCCCGCATACGAAGGATTCTTGATCAGGCCGATCACGCGCTCATGGCTCAGGCGCCCCCAGATGAGCCGGCCCGCCCAAGCGCCGCCATAGGCGCGCTTGGGAAAGCGCAAGCCACCTTCGGCAAAGCGCTTGACGACCGCGTATGCGCTGCCGGTCTCTCGAAAGAGATGAAACACCAACTGCACGGCGCCGCGTACCTCGTCATCGGGGTCCAGGACGATGCGGCCGTCGTCGTCATAGCACAAGCCGACTGGCAGTGGAAAGCGCAACTCACCCTTCTGCGCCTTGTTGAGCTTGCCGCCTTGGAGGCGCCCGCGCAAAAAGTGCAATTCGGCCTGTGCCATCGTGCCTTTGAGGCCCAGCAGCAGGCCGTCGTTGAAGTCGCCCGGGTCGTAGCACCCATCGGCGTCGACGACCAAGGTACCGGTGAGCGCGCACAACTCGAGCAGGCGATGCCAGTCCAGATTCGAGCGCGCCAGGCGCGAGACCTCCAGCGCAAACACGGCGCCCACGTGCCCCATCGAGACATCCGCCACCAGCGTCTTGAAATCCTCGCGGCCCGTCATCTGCGCGCCTGACTGACCGAGGTCCCGATCCAGGATCCGGATCGACGTTTGTGGCCAGCCCAATGCCAGCGCCTTGTCGCGCAACGCATACTGGCGCTCCGTGCTCTCCTGATGGTGTCGCACTTGGGCCAGCGTCGATTGGCGGATATAGATGTACGCCGGCTTGCTCTGATGTTGGGGGGTGATCTTGGTGTTCATCGACGGCCTCCTCGGTCAACTCCAGCGCGGGCTCTGCGGTGAGCCAGGCTTCGAGCATGTTGGCGATGAGTACGCCGGCCGATTGCAGGTCGATGGAGTCGGTGAGCGACAGCGGCCACTGGCTCACCGACGCCCCTTATAGCGCCTCGCGGCGGCGTAATAGTTCGCGATTGATCTCGCAGATCTCCTCGATGATCTCGCGGACACGGTGATAGCTCGCCAGGCGTTCGGTGACGTCGGCGAAATCGGCTTGTGGCACGTAGTCCATTTGTGGTCGGCGCCCGGGAAAACTCACCGACAAGTAGTACTTGGGGCCATGACCTGGGCCATCGGCGCACTTGCAGCCAGGCTTGCCACAGCGCTTGTAGCGTTCGATGAGCGAGCCCCGCAAGAGCGTGTCCAACGCCGGCATTTGCTTGAGCAATTGCGCGCGACGCCTGCGTAATGTTGACGACGGAATATCTTCCATTGGCGGACCACGTTAAAAACTGGTCTGATAGTAGGGCAATGAAATGCATTGATCAAGCTCCTTTGGTTGATGACTTCTTGGAGGACGAAGCGGCAAGCTGATCGATCAACGCGATCAGCTCCAGCAGCATGCCCAGATCGAAGCGAGACACAGGGATCTCGCAATCGTCTTCGACAGCAGGCGCGCCCCAGTCGGTCCATTCGCGGGCAATGCTGAAGCTGCCGCGCTCGACATGACCCAGCAGCAATGTGTCGACGCCCGCCACCCGGCGCGTCTTCAGGACCGGATAACGCTGGCCCCGGAGCGGATGAAACGGATGGCGGATCTCAGCCCATCCCAAATGCTCGTTGAGCGCTTGTGCAGTTCGCGCTGACCGTCCCGAGCCTGCGGGATCGGATCGTGCAACGGGCAATGTTGATGGCGATGGAGCCGATATGGGAGAGCGATTTCCACCCGGCTTCATATGGCTTTAGGCCTGCCCGTAGCGTACATCACGCGATTCGCGCGGTGAAGCTCCAACTACAAGACGGCGGTGAACAAAGTACTGCGGGACGTTGGGTTATCGAGGGCGACCTCGCCAGCTACTTTGATACGGTTCATCATCGCCTACTCATGAAGGGGATTCGCAAGCGAATCGCCGATCAGCGCTTTCTTGACCTGCTCTGGAAGTTCATCAAAGCGGGCTGTGTTGATCGCGAACTGTTTCGTGCAGCAAGCGAAGGCGTTCCTCAGGGCGGTGTCATCTCGCCCCTCTTATCCAACATCATGTTGCACGAATTCGATGCGTGGATGGAGCGGAACTACCTGAGCAAGAAAGTGCGGAAGGATCGGTGGGCGTGGAACTTCGCAATTCTTAAACAGCGGCCTATTGCTGTTCGAGAAGATCGGCAGTGGAAACCAGCGGTATCCTATTGTCGGTACGCGGATGACTTTGTGATCGTGGTCAAGGGGACGCGTGAACATGCTGAGACAGTACGTGAAGCATGCCGTGGGTTCCTCGAAGGCGAGCTGAAGCTAACGCTGAATATGGAGAAGACCCATATCACGCATGTGAACGACGGCTTTGTCTTCCTCGGTCACCGGATCATTCGCAAGCGTGGGCCACGCGGCCGCATGCGGCCTGTGACGACCATACCGTGGGAGAAGTATCGAGGCTTTGCCGGGAGGCTCGTCAAGCAACTTTCGGGCAACTACGGCATGAACCGGATGGACCTGATGGAAAGCCTGAATCGGCAGATCGCTGGCTGGGCTGCCTTCTATCAATACACCGACTACACGACTACCATGTTCACTAAGCTAGACCGAACAGTCTTCTGGAAACTCGGACACTGGCTCGCGCGCAAGTATCGGCGTGGGTTCAGGTCGCTGATGCGCGACTATATCCGAGCGCCGGAGCCGGGACAGGCTACAACATGGGTGTTACAAGGCCAGAACAGTCGAGGGTGGTATGGGGTGGTGGCGCTTCGGCGCCTGGTTACCAGCCGCAAAGGTCGTTTTACCTGGCGTACCCCGACGGAAAATCCGTACATCCTGCGCGATGAGACACGCCGTACCATCGAGTCGCGCTACCCCGTTGTCGCCTTTGCTATGAGCAACACTTGAACGGAGAGCCGGATGCGCTGAGAGGTGCAAGTCCGGTTCGGGGAGGAGAGACAGGGAAATAGTCCGACTACGCCCTGTCTCTTACTCCACTGCCAGCGGAAATCAAGGGCCAGTATTACTACTGGTACATGATGCTGGACGTGTTCAGCCGCAAGATCGTCGGTCATGAAGTGCATCGGGCGGAATCGGCGGAGTTGGCGGCGTTGCTCATGCGGCGAGCCAGTTTGGCCGAAGGTCTGGCTGGACGTCCTCTGGTTCTGCACTCGGATAACGGCAGTCCAATGAAGGGCGCGACGATGCTGGCCACCCTGGAAAACCTGGGGGTGGTCGCTTCGTTCAGCCGGCCGCGCGTGAGCAATGACAACCCCTACGCGGAGTCGCTGTTCCGGACCTGCAAATATCGGCCAGACTACCCGCGCCAGGCGTTCGACAGCGTGGACGAGGCACGCGCATGGACGCAGCGATTCGTGCGTTGGTACAACCACGAGCACAAGCATAGTGGACTGAAATTCGTGACACCGGTGCAGCGCCACGGTGGCGTAGCCGCCGCGGTCCTGGCGCACCGTGAAGCGGTCTATGCTGAGGCTAAGGCCAGAACGCCCGAGCGTTGGTCCGGGCCGACGCGGAACTGGAGATTGGACGACGAAGTCTGGCTCAATCCGGAGCGGATTGAGCCAGCAGAACTAAAGCAGGTTGCGTGAGGTGACGGTCGAGTGGCCCGAGGGAACTGCCCCCTCAGGCTCTCACAGATCCGTACGTGAATCTCTCGATTCATACGGCTCCTCTTGTCCGCCGTTCTTCGAAACAGAAATCCCAGTGCGCGAATAGCTGAGGAAAACTTTCCCGACATCGTTTGAGCCACGCCCAAGCTCGTCGTTTGTGTCCTCTCAGCTTCTTGTACTTGTTTCGCGCCCACCCGCCAAGCCGTAAGTCTATTCTGATCAGGAACCGTTTTAGCGGCTCCGGATAGAAGACACCGTAGTAATTCACCCATCCCCGTACCATTGGGTTTATGCGCCGCGCCAGTTCGGGCAGCGTCAATGAGGTACTTCGATTGAGACTCATGCTTCTGATGGCCTGAGACATTCGCGTTAGCGCCTTTTGACTTACCGCAGGTCCGAATCCCGTGAACAAGTTTCCCTCTCGGTCTTGTACCGTCCGAGCGTGAAAGCTGAATCCAAGGAAGTCGAACTTAGTGTGGGTATGTTCCTCTCGACGTCGTCCATCTTTGCAATAAACCAAGCGTGTCTTCTCCGGGTGTAGCGAAAGCCCACAAGCGGTGAGCCGTTCCCTCAGGACAGACAGGAACTTTTCCGCCTGCTGCTTCGTTTTGCAATGACAGACCACATCGTCGGCATACCGTTCAAACGGCACCTCCGGATGCTCAGTCTGGACGCATCGATCAAACGCATAGTGAAGAAAGAGGTTGGCCAACAACGGACTGATCACCCCGCCTTGCGGAGTACCTCGATCCCGACCAACCAACTCCCCGGTTTGCTTCTGTACCGGACTCTCTAGCCAGCGTCTAATGTAGAGCCGTGCCCATGGCTCCGTGACGTGCTTTTCTACCGCACGCCACAGAAGCCCGTGGTCGATTGTGTCAAAGAAGGATTTCAAGTCAATATCGACTACCCAGTCGTAGCGCCAACAGTTTCTTCTCGCTTGCGCCACAGCTTGCTTCGCCGATTTGTTAGGACGATAACCGAACGATGATGAATGAAATATCGCATCGATTCTCGGCTCAACCATTAACTTTACCGCCATCTGAGCCACGCGGTCCGTGATAGTCGGCACCCCGAGAGGGCGAAACCCGTCCCCCTTCGGAATCAGCACCTCTTTGACCGGCTGGGGAAAATAACTCCCCGAACTCATTCGATTCCACAGGGCGTATAGATTTCTCGCCAAGCGATTTCGGAATAATTCAATACTTTCCCTGTCCACGCCCGGCCCTCCTTGATTGGCGGCCACGCGCTTCCAGGCTTCCCAGATCAACCGCTTGGGTATCTCGAACGACTTGGCGTCGACCCTGGAATCCTCCCGCGACGCGGTTGTTCTATGATCTTCGCCAGACAAGGTCATGCCTTCGCTCCAGAGGTCATTACAACCCTTTCAACGCTACTACGCATGACTCCGCCCCTGTGCCTCGCATTGGTACTCTGGCTCTCACGGGTTCTCCGCTTGAGTTTCTCCCTTAGCATCGAGACGACAGGTTCCCAAGTTCCGTATCCATGCCTGCAGGAAGGTCGCGCCATCTCTATGCCGGATGCCGTCAGACCCACTTCCAGGTCGCCGTCTGACTGATCCCGAGGAGATGTCGAATCCTCGGTTTTGACATCATTGCAATTATCGACACTTCTTCGATGGTTCACTTTCGTTCGCCTCCTTCCTGCCTACCTGACGAGATTCATCTCGCCTTTTCCCTAGACGCTCACCACAACCGCTCTTAACGGAAGCAGCTCTGGGTGGTTTGGTATCACCGCCTGATCGGCGAAACCGAGGGGCCTACCCTCATCACGAATACAGCATGTACGGCGACAAACTGTCGCTTTCCTTCTTGGCACACCGACAACTACGTTGACAACCGCCGGCTCCGAGACAGCTATCTCCAAAGCGGGGCCGGAATTCAAGTCCATGGGCAGGAACTCATTCACGTTGGCCCGACAGGTGCCGGCCAAGTGCCAAGTGGCCAAGTGGCCTAGCCGGGTTGCTAGTATACTGCGTCAATTAAATGGCACCGGGCGAATTCGCCGAGTTGGGTCGTTGTACTTCCACTTGATGGGTGCCGGATTCTCGTTGTGCTGACGGATTTAGCGCATCAGCTTCCGGTCTAGGTCCTTCACGGAAGTAAAGATACCGCGACTGATTACGTCACGCTGGATACGGGAGAACCAATTCTCCACCTGGTTCAGCCACGACGAATATGTGGGCGTGAAGTGCATGTGCACGTGCCGATGGGCCCGCAGGAATTCCTGGACGCGCGACGTCTTGTGGCTGCTCACGTTGTCACAGATCACGTGGATTTCCTGACCATCTGGCTGATGGGCCACGATATCGGTCAGAAACACCACGAACTGCTCGCTGGTGTGGCGCGCCGCGGTCTTGCCTAGCACTTCTCCGGTGGCCGTGTTCAACGCGGCAAACAGGCTCAAGGTGCCGTTGCGCTTGTACTCGAATCCATGGCTTTCGGCACGCCCGGGCGACAGCGGCAACATGCGGTCTTTGCGGTCCAATGCCTGGATCGCGGTCTTCTCATCCACGCAGAACACCACCGCATGCGCCGGCGGGTTCAGGTACAAGCCAATGACGTCGGCAGCCTTGGTCTCGAAGTCCGGATCGTTGGAGATCATGTGCTGTGCCAGTCGATGGGGACGCAGACCATGTTTGCGCCAGCGAGTAATGCCAAGGGGCGGCAAAAGACATCCCGGTTGCGCCGCGCATGGATGACCACCCTGGATTGCTCTCCGGACCTCCACTAAGCCGGGTTCGGATGACGGGATCTAGGCCATCTCGTTCATCGACGATCGGAAGCCGACTGACTCAAACGGGTCGGTCTCGGTCGTCGTCCACCGCGGAGCGAGAGCCATCGTAGGATGGCTGTGGCGAATGCCGGAGTACGCCGCGGTGCTGGCGCGCTATGCCCACGGGCAGGAGAAGCTGGCCGGCTGCAAGCGGCTGGCGATGTACGCGCGGCGGTTGTGCGGCATCACAGCCGGCACGCTACTGCTGGACCTGACCGCCCGACACTACCTCCGAAGCAGCAGCGCCAGGACCTGACCAACATAGCCGCCATCGCTGCGACACTGGAAGCTGCGTGCGATCGAACGGCATGGTGGCGCCCAGATCCTCGAGCGAGCCTTCACCGGCTTCACCGCCCTACCGTCGCCCGGCGCAGCGCGCACGTGGCGCGAGGTGATCGGCGTGCCGACTGGCGAACGCGACCTGGATGCCGTCCGGGCGGCGTTCCGGCGGCGCGCTCAGGCGGCGCATCCCGACCGCGGGGGCTCGCACGATGATATGGCTGCCCTCACCGTGGCGATGCGGCAAGCGGAGCAGGAGCTGTCTTGACCGGGTTCATCATCAAACCAAAGTGTCCGACCGGCACGGGTTGGATCATGCTACCTGCCACGTTCGGCAGCTTCGCCGAGCGACACATCGACTACCCGTTTCGCGCGAGAAAGCGAGCGACCTACCACAGCTTCGACGGTGCCCGCTTCCTTTCCCGTCCAAGACGAGACGGGCAGATGCCCTTCTGCCGCACAAGCAATCTGGACGCTCAGCGAGCAATTCCCGCCCTTTTCAGTTACCGCAATTTGAATCGCATGGCCGCGATACTGGTACGTACTGACTTCGCTCATGGTGGCGCCCTCTCCGTTGCAAGGATCGTAGCATGAAGCACATGACAACCCAGACCCTCGACGGCGAGGCCGGCTGCGTCCACTCCGACTGCGAGCAATACCGCTATCGCCTCTGGCGCTACTGGGATGCCAGCCGGCCGACGCTGGGCTTCATCATGCTCAACCCATCGACGGCCGACCACCAAGTCAACGACCCGACGATCACGCGGTGCCTGCAGGGGTGGCTTTGATTTTGATCTCGCCAAACATGTGTTCGTGCGACCTGCAAGTCGCGTGAGTTTCTGTTTCACTGGAGCATTTATGACCTGATGAAACCGGTTGTTCCATCAACCGTTCCCTACCCAGACACGCGGAGCCGGTAACAGCTCGGCGTGAAGCTCTGGGGACAACGTAGCCGCCGGATACCCGGTACGCCCAGCCGCAAGGTGAAGCGGAATCTGCCAGCACGAGGGCGGAGAGGAGCAAGGGACGAGTGGGTACGACCAACATATGTGAACTTCGGTTAAACGTCGTGAGTTTGAACAAGCCAAACGTGCTGATAGGCTTGAACCAAAATGGTATGCGGTGAGGAATGGTCTCTGAATACTGGGCCATCATGGACAGCACACCGCCGGCGAAGACGAAGGGTCCGCCCCACTCGGAGACTCATGTGGAACAGGGCAAGCCCATAGCGCCGCCGGCGACGGCAGGCGAACCGCAAGGAACGCTGTTGGCACTGTGGGTAAAGGAATGCGGAAAAAGCGAACGCCCGGCTGTAATGGACGGGATACGGGACTAACCGCTTGTCGCCGCCGGCCTGGTGCTCGTCCGCATCGTGATGCCTGGACGCAACCGGCCACTGAGCATGACCGGTTCCCAGGACAGCGGCTTGCACGCATCGCCGGCGTCGTGCGGCCTCACTCAGCTGACGTTCACCCCTTTGCACACAGGGGACCTACGATGGACCAGTGCAATGTTCATCGCCATGGGAGCAAGCACGCGGCGCGGCGAACCACTCCGTTTTACCCACTGCGAACTACGGCGCAGCCTTCTGCGACGCCTGTTCGTCGGAAGGCTGGCTGGCACTGGCGACAGCGTCGGCGGATGCCTTAAGGCTACTCTCAGCAGCTTGCGTCATTTGCTTCGCGGCATTCCGCATACCTTCGAACAGCAAGTCGGTCGCCCTGATTGCGGCTTGCAATACAGCGTCTGCAGTTCCGGAGTCCCATGGCTCGGCAGCGCTTTTGACCAAGTTAGTCATCTCGTGCTTGTTCGCCTCGTATTGAGCTTCGGCCACCTTGTCGAGCGCTGCCTGTGTATCGGCCGCGATTTTGTACAGATGGCGCTGATACGATAGCGCCTTGTCAGACATCGGACGAAGCAAGTCGGTTTCAACTGCAATCAACTCCTGTGTGTCCTTAACTGACAGCGCTTTTTGTGCCCCCTCCTGTGTTTCGACGAGCGCCGTCTTCACAGTCTGCATATTCAGATCGAGCAATTTCTCGAATCCCTCGAAGGCGTTGTTGGCCAGCCCCACTAAGGCGTCAAGGTTCGCCGTCTGCACATCAGCGATTTGCTTGGAGGACGATTGATTCATTTGCAACTCCTTACTTGTCGAGCGCCCAACTCTGCCATTGACGGCACATCCGAGGAGGGCCTGGTGAACCGACTGGTGCGGCATGACCGGTGGCGGAACTTCCCAATGTGCTCGGGGTTGAACATACGGCCCCACCGTGCGTGGGGCCCCGCCATCGCACTAGGAGCCTGACAAACAGGTTCTCCTGCGGTCGGAAGACTATGAGATAAATCTAAGCTCGGACTGTGACAGAAAGGCGACGGCAGGCCTGTTCTTGCGCTACGTGACGGTTGACTTCTAAGACTCACCCCTTTCAAGGTGACGAAAATTGGGGCACCCTCCGTGTTCTCGAACAGAAACCGGAGTCAATGGCGTGGTACTGGACGCAGTGGTGGAACGCTTTATCGAACACAGCCCGATCAGCGTGATGGCGCGCCTGGGGTTGCAACGCGCCCTTGATCCGGCCTGGATCGACGAGTTGTTCGAGCAAGAGCGTGAAACGCAGTACACGCGGGAGTTATTGTTCTCGACGACGGTGGAAATCATGTCGCTGGTCGCCGTGGGGCTGCGCCCGTCGGTGCATGCGGCAGCCAAGGCCAGTCCGGCGCTGCCGGTTTCCATCACCGCGCTGTACGACAAGCTCAGCCGGACCGAGCCGGGGCTGGTTCGTGCCCTGGTGCAAGGCAGTGCGCAGCGATTGGGGCCGGTCGTGCAACCGATGTTGCGCAAGCAGCCGCCATCGGTGAATGGCTATCGCCTGCGCATCGTGGATGGCAGCCATTTGCCGGCGAGCGAAAAGCGCCTGAAACCATTGCGGGGGTTTCGGGGTGCGGCCTTGCCAGGGCAGTCATTG
The DNA here is from genome assembly GCF_058252315.1 of Cupriavidus sp. PB-02. Classification (NCBI taxonomy): domain Bacteria; kingdom Pseudomonadati; phylum Pseudomonadota; class Betaproteobacteria; order Burkholderiales; family Burkholderiaceae; genus Cupriavidus; species Cupriavidus sp. PB-02. Next base: position 561,712 of record NZ_JBXPSX010000003.1, on the reverse strand, counting down.
GTGGTCTATGACCCGGACACGGCGATGATCGTCGATCTGGTGCCCTGTGAAGATGCGCATGCCCAGGAGCGGGCCATCATGGAAACCCTGCTCGCATCGGCCCAGCCGGCCGAACTGTGGATCGCCGATCGCAACTTCAGCACCCGGGCGATTCTTGCCGGGTGGCAGCGTCGCGGCAGCGCCTTCATCGTGCGGGAGCACGGCCGCAATCCGAGCCCCAGCGAGCTGGAGCCGTTACGCGAAATGGGCCGGGTCGAAACCGGCATCGTGTACGAGCAAGCGGTCAGCATCCCAGATGAATCGAACGCGCCGCTGGTGCTGCGGCGCATCGAGCTGCATCTGGATGGCGCCACCGAGGATGGTGACACCGTCATCCGCCTGCTGACCAATGTCCCGGCCGCCCATCTGACGGCCGAGGCAGTCGCCCGGCTATACCGGCGACGCTGGAGCATAGGTGTGTCCAGATAAGGACACGTTATCCAGTCGGTGAAAGTCCGACCGAGGCAAAAGACTCAAGCCTCGTAGCTTGGGAGGCGTCATGGCGCGAAAGCAAGATGACGGAGCCCTCCGACAGTATGCTCAGAAAGGAGTATATGCAACGCACCAGGTTGCAACGTGCAGTGAACGCAGATGTAGCCTCGTCACACGAAAACCCGGTGGCTGAGACGGTCTATAACGCGCGAAAGCAGCAAGAGTTGTCCGAAACGAGTCCGATGCGGCAGCTCTCACCGGCGGGGTATCAGCGGCGACATGGTGTGAAGGATAACGTGGAAACTGGAGAAGCCCTCGGCACCCGGCGGAGAAAGCCCGTCGAGGAGATGCTCGTTATAACCGCGAGTGGGAAATGCGGGCATAGGTGTCAGGGTGACGGATCGGGTCGTAGTACTGTCGATGGACGTGCAGCAAAACGCGCCCGGAGGGAAGGGCCCGGACCGGTGAGTATTCCGTCCAACAAGGTGAGGCAGGGATGAAATGACAAAGGCATCCGGCAGTCTGCAGGAACTGAGAAGGCGGATCTATCGCAAGGCGAAGTCTGACAAGACCCATCGCTTTTGGGGGCTCTTCGTGCATATTGCGAAGAGTGAAACCCTAGACGAGGCCTACCGTATCGCCAAGAGGAACGGCGGTGCACCGGGAATCGATGGTCTGAGCTTTAATGACATCGAGGCATCGGGACGCATTGTATTCCTTGCGGAGATTCAGGCAGACCTCAAAACCGGCAGGTATGAACCCAAGCCGAACCGCAGGGTTGAGATCCCGAAGAGTAACGGCAAGGTCCGCGTTCTCCAGGTTCCTTGCATCCGCGACCGCGTGGTGCAGGGCGCGCTGAAACTGATCCTCGAAGCGGTATTCGAGGCGGACTTCTGCCCGAACTCCTACGGATTTCGACCGAAGCGGTCCCCACACCGCGCGCTGGCGGAAGTCAGACGCAGTGTGCTGCGGCGCATGTCGACGGTGGTTGACGTGGATTTGTCGCGCTACTTTGACACAATTCAACATTCAACCCTGTTGGGCAAGATCGCGAAGCGCATTCAGGATCCCCAGGTCATGCACCTGGTCAAGCAGGTTATCAAAGCAGCGGGCAAAGTTGGGGTACCGCAAGGTGGCCCATTCAGCCCACTCGCTGCGAACATCTACTTGAATGAGATTGACTGGATGTTCGACGAGATTCGACGCAAGACGGCACAGGGCCCTTACGAGGCAGTGAACTATCACCGGTTTGCTGACGACATTGTCATCACCGTCAGTGGCCACCACACCAAGCGCGGCTGGGCTGAACGTGCCCTACAGCGTCTGCGGGAACAACTCGTGCCCTTGGGCGTCGAGTTGAACACGGAGAAAACCATTGTGGTGGATACATTGACGGGGGATGCCTTTGGGTTCCTGGGGTTCGACCTGCGTCGCGCGCGCAAACGAGCGGGGAACGGGTCCTTCGTCCTAATGACCCCCAAGAAGAAGGCTCGCCAAGCCATCAAGGCGAGGATCCGCGACATCATCCGGCATGGAGGCTCGACCCCAGCCGTGAAGCTGATCGCGAAACTCAATGCTGCGGTGGCGGGATGGGTCAACTACTTTCGGGTCGGCAACGCCAGTCGCGCCTTCAGTGAGGTACGCGACTATCTGGAAATGAAGGTCCGAACTCTGCTAACGCGGCGCAAGCGACGCAAGAAGAGGAGCGTCGGGTGGCGACGGTGGAGTAACGAGTACCTCTACGGAGTCCTGGGCTTGTACTGGGACTGGAAAACGCGCCCGCTGTCTGGCGCGGAGGAGTTCGCGTGAAAGCGGCCGCCATACCGACAGGACACATAACCCTTGCGATGAATCTCCCTGGGTGAGCTGCTTGAGGGAAAACCTCACGATCAGTTCTTATGGGGAGGGGCTGGAAACGGGCCGGGGTCGCCGAGCACCGCGCCAGTCCTTTACCCGCCAGAATCTGTTTCAGCGGCTGGAATCGGTGCTCAACAGTGAGATTCGTTCGTTGAGCCAACCGCGCGCGGCGCTGCTGGCCTTCGGCGTGGCGGCGCTCGCGTATAACGTACTGAGCGTGATTGCGACTGCGGTGAGAATCCGGCATGAGCTGGATACCAGCGACATCGAGCTCTCACCGTATTACCTCGCCAGCGAAATCCGGGCAACTTATGCCGGCATGATGATCGCGGTGCCGCCCGAGGTGTGGCAGGCCTATGACCTCCTCACCCCAGCTCAGCTCGGTCGCGAGTTGATCAAGATGGCGACGCACGTTGATCCCCGCGCGATGCGCAAACATACGCGGGGACCGAAAGCGCCGAAGAAGAAAGGCTATGTGGCCGGATGCGTAGCACGGCGGCATGTTTCTACCGCCCGTGTCATCAAGGCTGGACGTGTCGTCTAATCACCTTGAAAGGGGTGCTTCTAAGCCTGCCTCATCTGGAGACCAGATGGCTTCCTCTGCCGGTCGCGAATTCACGGTGCCCCCAAGAGGCCTATGCGAGTCGGTACTTGAGAGTAAGCACTAACCGAAAAGGCCCGCCACTATCCCGCTTTACTCACAAAGCTCCCACATTTGCTCCCGAAGTTGAGTAGAGTGGTTATTCGTCCCGAGCGGCAGTGCACGGTTCAGGAGCCGTCCTCGAAGCAGTGCTAGCGCAGACGTGACGTCGACAACATGCACACGAATAGCCACCAGTGCCGTCACCCGCGCAAGAAGAGAGTGGAAAGGGGGAGCGATGAGAACAGAGGACCAAGACCACGTAGTTGCGAGGATTGCGATGGAGACTGGCTTCCCTCTTGAGGTCGTTCGGGAATTCTACCTCGCAGCATTCCGAGACCTCAGCGCAGATGCCCGTGCTCATGCCTATCTGCCGCTATTCGCCGCAAAGCGGGCAATCGCTCAGCTGCGCAGTGCAGATTCTGAGTCCGGAACTCAAACTCGCTCGCTCGACCCGGATGCTGAGCGGGATGCCCCTCAGGCGGCATTATCGACCGAAGCCCAAGACTTGCGCATACACGCCTCTTGGACACGACAACCTACGGCTATCGCGAGCCCAATCATCGGGTAGCTGCCGGGAACAGGAATTTTTGGTCTCTGCCCCCTGAGTGAGGGTGCCTTCGCCTGCCATCTACTACGAGCCTCTATGAGCCGGGAGGCTCGACGATTATGTCGACCACCAGATGACCCTTCGATGACAGCCACGCCTTGTACCAACGACCAGGCTAGCGTCCCTCTGGATGGCGCCGAGCACACGCTGGTAGTCCTGCTCTAGTGCCCTGCCCTCCCGAGTCCGAGTTGGCAGTGCCCGGCATCCACGGGTTGAATCCGCAGGCCATTGTCAGGCTCTCCTATCCGGGCGCGGATTAAAGCTCAATTCCCGCGCCATGGCTTCATAAAGCTCCCGCGCTTTGGTGGTGTTTGCCGGCGGCAACACCACCTGGATGTCCAGCAGCAGATCGCCCGGTGGATTAGCGGGAATGCCCTTGCCGCGCACACGTAGCTCGCTGCCGCTCTGGGCGCCAGGGGGAATGCGCACCTTCAGTTCGCCCCCAGGTAAATCGACGGGCACCACCGCCCCCAGCGCCGCCTCCCATGGCGCCACCTGCAGGGTGAGGTGTAGATTTCGCCCCTTCACTTTCAGTTGGTCGTGCGGTTTGAAATGCACCTCCAGAAAAAGGTCCCCCGCCGGCGCACCGCCGATCCCCGGCGCCCCCTGCCCGGCCAGACGGATGAGCTGACCTTCGCGCACGCCTTTGGGAATTTTCACGCTGAGGGTCCGGCTCCTCGACTGCGCTCCGCCCTGAGCGTCCATGCTTGGCACCCGCAGCGAAAGTTGACGGGTGGCGCCGGTAAAGGTGTCGTCCAGGTCCAGCAGCACCTTCGCGTGGTGATCCACACCGCGTGACTGGAAGCTGCCACCGTGCGTATGGAAGCCGCGGTGTCTGCCCCCCACATGGCCAAACAGCTCGGCGAAGAAGTCGCTGAAATCGGCCTCTTCCTGAGGCGAGAAGCTCCGACTCGAGAACTCGAAGCCGGTGTCCCAGCCCGGTGGCGGACGGAACTCCTGGCCGGGCTGATTGCCTCGTCCCAATTGATCGTACGCGGCGCGCTTTTCCGGGTCGGAGAGCACGGCGTAGGCCTCGTTGAGCTGCCTCATGCGCAGTTCGGCATCCGACTCCTTGGAAACGTCCGGATGGAACTTGCGCGCGAGCTTGCGGAACGCCTTCTTGATGTCCTCCGCCGTGGCATCGCGTGCCACCCCCAGCGTTTTGTAGTAGTTCTGGAACTCCATGCGTGTTCCCCTTTTCCAGTCTCGAGGGCTGCTCTTCACCTCGGAAGAATGATGTCGAATACCAGTCAAATCAAGAACTTGAAATCCCCAGGCGAAGCCTTACCATTGCAACCGGGGGCGTCCGAATATGGCGCCCGCGCGAAAGCGAATGGAGGCAAACATGATGTATCGATCGTTGTTTCCCCGTGACGTATTCTCAGAACTGGAACGGCTACAGCGCGAATGGCAGCAGCCATTCGAGCTGTCTTCCAGCATTCGTGGTCGGGTCAGTTTTCCGGCCATGAATGTAGGCGGCACACCCCACTCGGTGGAAATCTACGCTTTTGCCCCTGGCGTCGATCCGGCCAGCATCGACGTGCAGCTGGTGCAGAGCGTGCTGACCATTGTCGGCGAGCGCAAGCCCGATCTCCCCGACAAGGACGAGCAAACCTCCGTGCATATCGATGAACGCTTCGCCGGCCGCTTCCGCCGTGTGGTGAGCCTGCCAAACGACGTGAATCCCAATGCGGTGGAGGCCAAGTACCGCGACGGCGTGCTGCACATCAGCATCCAGCGCCTCGAAGCCGCGCAGCCGCGCCAAATCAGCATCCAGTGAGCGAGGAGGATCAGGCCATGAGCGAAAATACTGCTGTCACCAAGCAAGCCGACACTGACAGCACTGAAGCGGCCCTAATGCCGCCAGTGAACGTGTACGAGGACGCCGCAGGCATCACCCTGTACGCCGATCTGCCGGGTGTGCCCAAGGACAAGCTGGTTGTGCAGGTGCAAGGCGATATCCTGACCATCAAGGGCGAAGTCGTCCTGGACCTGGCGGAGGGCATGGAAGCCAGTTACGCCGAGGTTTCCCTGCCCCGTTACCGGCGCGTGTTCACGCTATCCAAGGAACTAGATGCCGAAAAGGTTGTCGCCGAGTTCAACCACGGCGTGCTCAAGCTGCGCATCCCGAAAGCCGAACACACGCAACCCACCCGCATTGAGGTCAAGGTGGTGTGATGTACGCCGAGCGGGCCGTGGGCATCACCCATGGCTGCCCACACGTAGGAGGGCTGAAATGAAACGGAATCTTGAAAGAGAGTTTCGGTATTCGCTCCTTTGAACAGCGAGAGGCCGACGATGCGACTGATCGAACCGGATGAACAACAGGACTTTCTTGCGACCTTGCAGCATAATGGTCTGGCAGCAGATGATTTCGAACTCCTGGAAACGGATACGACTGACCCAAAAGGCGACGAGAACATCGGTTTACAGGGCTACGTCACGGTAACCAGACTATCGACACAAGTTACAAGGGAATACCCGATCGGCGATGAAACCGATTGGGTTCAGCATTTCAGCAAAGATCTCGAAGCCGGCATCTTCGATAAGTCGGAATGAGATCCTGCGTGCTATTGGGGCCGCGGGTGAAAGATGACTACCTGCCTGAATGGATGCTCGCCTGGAGGCCGGCATATCCAGACGATACGCATGTAGCTGGAGGAACAGATTCTCTTGCCACATTGCTTCCAGTCTTCCTTTGGGCGAGATCCCTGTGGTGGGGTTTAAATGGTTGCTGCCGGTCGTGCCGTTCAGATGACTTCTATGTTGCGATGAAGGACGGCGGAGCTGGGATAAGAATCCACCCTTCTGCGTCACTCTGTTGCAAAGCGGCGGAAGAACCATTGTTTCATGCCCTCCACCGCCAACAGATAGAAGAGCAGCATGGCAGCGAGGATGATAAAGAAGAATGCCGGCGGCGCGACGAAACCGAGACGCACGCCAGCAGGGGTGAACGGCAGCAGCACGGCCACCGCCACCACCGCCAGTGAACAGGCAATGAGCCACGGATTCGGGTAGCTCCTGAAAGGATTCCTACGGGTGCGGATGACGAAGATAACCAGCACCTGCGTGGCCATGGACTCAATGAACCAACCGGTATGGAAGAGCCTCTCGCCGGCATGAAAGACCGTCAGCATAATGTAGAAGGTGAGGAAGTCGAAGATCGAGCTGACCGGGCCGATAATCAACATGAAATTGCGGATGAAATTCATGTCCCAGTGACGGGGATGGCTCAAGTAATCATCATCTGCCCGGTCCATTGGAATGGGCAGTTCGGATACGTCGTAGAGGAGATTGTTGAGCAGGATCTGCACCGGCAGCATCGGGAGGAAAGGGAGAACAAGCGAAGCGCCGGCCATGCTGAACATGTTGCCGAAATTGGAGCTGGTTCCCATCATGATGTATTTCATGATATTGCCGAATGTGCGCCGTCCTTCCTGGACCCCGGCATGGAGGACTACCAGGTCGCGTTCCAGCAGGATCATGTCTGCCGCCGCTTTCGCCACGTCCACGGCACTGTCCACTGAAATGCCCACATCGGCGGAATGGAGCGAAGGCGCGTCATTGATCCCGTCGCCGAGATACCCGACTACATGACCGCGCTGCTTCAGCGCCAGGATGACCCGGTTTTTCTGGGTAGGCGCCACACGGCAGAAGAGGTTCACTTGCTCCACCCGCGCTGCGAGCGCCGGGTCATCCATTTGCTGGATCTGCGCACCGGTAAGCACACCCACTACCGGGAGCCCAAGCTGTGTGACCAATTCATTATCGCCGGTGATGATCTTGACCGCGATCCCATCGGCGGCGAACTCTGCCAGGGCCGCCTTGGCGCTCTCCTTGGGGGGATCGAGGAAGGCCGCGAAGCCAGCAAAGACCAGTTCCGTTTCATCGTCCACCACGGCATGGGGGTGGCCCATCCCCACCTGCCGTGAGGCGATGCCCAGCACCCGGAAGCCCTCTTTACTGAGACCCTCAAATTGCCCGGTGATCCCCTTGAGCGCCGCTTCATTCAGGGGCCGCAGGCCGGCCTCTCCATTCAACCCGTAGCTGACCGACAGACGGAGGATGTCTTCAGGCGCCCCCTTGACCACGAGCAGTAGGGTCGTCCCATTGTCGAGGAGCACCGATACCCGGCGGCGCTCGAAATCGAACGGCACCTCATCGATCTTGCGCCAGCCGCTCACGTCGATTTCTGTGTGCTCCAGGATGGCGTCATCGAGGGGGCTTCTTAGTCCTGTTTCAAAAAAGCTGTTGAAGTAGGCCAGTTCCAGAACCCGCTGACTTTCCCTGCCAAGGGGGTCTAGGTGGCGCTCCAGGTGGATCCGGGCCTCGGTCAGCGTGCCAGTCTTGTCGGTACAGAATACGTGGTGGATCGAGGCGAGCCTCTTAACGATCACCTTGCTCGCTGCCATGCGCAGTGCGCCTCGCGACAGCGTCACGGAGACCACCATGGGGAGGAGTTCAGGCGTCAGCCCGACGGCCAGGGCCACGGCAAACAGGAACGATTCGAGCCATGGGCGATGAAAGAAGGCGTTGACGAGAAGGACGAACAGGACGAGGAGGATCGTCATGCGCATGATGAGATTCCCGAAGCGGTGGGTCCCCTGCTCGAAGGCGGTGGGCGGGGCCGTGACCAGCAGGGTGTCGGCAATCTCACCAAGCGCCGTATTCTGCCCGGTGCGGCACATCAGCACCCTGGCCGTGCCGCTGATCACCGATGTCCCCAACAGCACGGTATTGCTGGCCGAGAGTATCTCTGTCTCTCGCGGCAAGTCACCGGGGGTCTTTTCCACCGGATATGGTTCGCCGGTAGGAGGGCCTGGTTGACGAAGAAGTCCTTTGCCTCCAGCACCCTGCCGTCGCAGGGAATCAGGTCGCCGGCGGTAAGGAGCGCCACATCGCCGGGCACCAACTCCGCAAGCGGTATCTCAAGGGGCTGGCCATCCCGCAGCACCTGCCCCCGTACTGCCACCGACTGGCGTAGTCGCTCCGCCGCCTGACCAGCCCGGTATTCCTGGACGAAATCGAGGGACACGCTGATGATGACGATGGTACCGATAATGAAGAAGCTGAGGGTGTCGCCGGTGAAAGCGGAAAGGGCGCTGGCAGTGAGGAGAATGATGACCAAGGGATTGTGGAACTTGGTCAGAAATTGAAGGATCAGCGCTCTTATTCGCTCCCCATGTATCAGGTTTGGGCCGAACTGTGCCAGGCGCGCAGCCGCCACCGCGCTGCTCAGTCCGTCAGGGCCTGTGGCCACCTGTTCCAAGAGCGCCGCGACAGGGAGCTGCCAGAATGCGGAATCCGTTTTGACGGCGGGTGTAGGCATGATGGATTCCTCCGGCGAACTTACGCATCGCGGTACCAGCATAACGGGCGTGTCCATGTCAATGAAGTTGCTCCGCAGCCAGTAGCTGGTCGCGCCCTGTCACGGCGAAGCGTCAAGGACATGCGCGGGCCAGGACAGGCGATTCGTTCAAAAAGCAGCAGCAGTGTCGCCCACTAGGTGAAAAGGCTTGAATGCAAAGCGCTGCTCCACCCGATCAATCATCGTCCTGGTCGAGTTCGCCTCGTTCGTTCGATTGGCCACCGTCCTCGACATCGACGATGATTCCTGCCTGGAGGTCAATCAGACAATTTGTTGAGTAGGCGTAGAAAGCATGGCAGCCCGTGGCCGCGCTACTGTCGGAAGGCGTGACGACGGTGCTGTCAACGGGCAGCTCGCCATCGCGCATGGCAAACAGGTACGGCTGCCGACCGGCCGCTGCTGCGGAGCCATTAATCCCCATCTTTTCTCTGAGCGGTTGTCTAATGGCCTAGAACGTCGAGACGTCCTCTCGAGCCTTCGCCTCACCATAGTCGAGTGCAGCCTCGGCCGTGGAGAAGAGATCAGTGCCTACGTTGAGTTCGTACGATTGCACTGTCACGAAGCCTTCTCTAACTGGCCGCCCGTCCGTGCGAGTTATCTTGTACCGAACTGAATACCCGGCGACATTCGCCGGTCTCTGTGGATCGTGTTTGGGCTCTGCCAAGATCGAAACGCGATGGTCTCCAACGATGACATCTCGACGCATCTTCGTCTCCATGGAGTACAACCATTCCGCTGTTGCAATTTCGATACCGCACCCGCAAAAGCGGGTTGGTGCGACAAATCACTCATCCACACCCAAAATCACATCCACTGCAGCCCTGCCTGCAAGCTCCGCGATGAGATGCGCCCAGCGTCGGCTAAACGGTCCTCCGTGGACTTTCACTCGCTTGCCAATCGCAGCGACCCCAAGCGGCTTCATCGGACCTTCAATCTGAAACCAGGCGTCGAACATATCTTCGGACGTGTTCACAAGGGCAACACGGATTTCGAATCCTCGGTACTCAGTAAGCCAATCCATAGTAGAGCCGAGATCATTCACCATTCGTTTCACCCCCAAAAAAATGCGCCCCGGCTTTCGGCATAGCAAAAACACACGACCCCTGCGAACTCGCTACAGTGGATATCGACTCGGCGCGACGTAAGAGGTACCTCACCGGCGCTCATAGCCATCTGAAGTTGGATTGGCGGGCTGGTTGGCGCGAGGATCCGGCGCTTCGGTCTGGCGTGCCGCCAAACATGAGGCCACCCACGAAGGTGACAACGCTCGCAGCCGGGCCGGCGGAAACCCCGTACGCGAGTATCACCGGCACTGCCGCGATAACACCCACAACAAAGCCACCGATCGCTGTTTCTTCACGATACGTGGTCTGGCTAATTTCCGTCCTCGGCAGCCCTTCAACGGGCTGATTGTCGCCCTGGACGAACCACGGTCCTCCGACGAGTTCAGACCTGTTGAACAACTCGCCGAGCCGCACCTGTGCCAATTTTGCGGTGGCCACATCATTCAACGTGAAATATAGAAGAGTACGCATAGAGTTACCTCACTCCGGCCTGGCCGTTACTCCCCTCGATCCGTCGAAACCATGCAAGGATCTCGGCACGGGGCCCGACTCCCTGGAATTGTCGCGAGTGCAGGTCGGGCCACCCATCATTGACGGCGCGATCCCAGTCGACAACTGGCATAACTGCTGGGGGCGTCGAGTGGGTGTCAAGCGTGCAAAGCCAAATCTTTGCGCACGGTGTCGTAGCGCTTGCATGGCAAGCATGGCCCTGTGAGCCGCTTTCCCAACGGCAACCGACACGATATCCCCCTCATTGTTCATGTGGCCAGCGGTGTTAATCTATTCACCGATCGGTGCGAAGGACAAGCGCCTCTGGCTTTCCGGGTAGCTGGCAACGAAAAGGCGCGACCCGCAGCCGGCATGAATACGCCCCCCCGACGGTGAATTCATGATGCCTGGTCCAGATACGTTGACGGAGGGAAAGATCGATACGAGTGGTAACCTGACAGAAGCGCACATGTATTCATGTCGTAACTATCAGTCTAGATGTCCACAGCATCTCATTCCAGGACCTATAGGATGCTCGACAGGGGCGCGCCGTGTGGGCGGCGCCTCTGCAATCCACTTCTTCGGACGGGATCATTGCCAGTATCGCCGTTGACGCAAGGTGGGTAGTGCCAGACATCGAACGGTAGTTCGGCGACAGGCACTTCTGACAATCGATCGCTGTCGTCCAGTCGATGATCGATATCGATGAGTGCCTCATACTGGATGACAAGGCGGCCCCTTGGGGGTGCGCATTCTAAGCGGGCGGTTGCACAGCACCGGATCTGTCTAGTGAGTGGTCTGAATTGACGGGGGAGGTCAATCGCTCGGAAACGACGAACTGCCGGAAAGTCCTGGCTGCTTCAATGTTTAGCGGAAGTCCGCCATGGGATCCATGACCTCGTAGGACAGGCTCACCGAGTATTGGAGACGGTTCATCTCAAGCCTTGCGTTGACGACGATCTGAAGAAAAGGGAAGAGATCCGGACAGCAAAGATTGCTGTGGGTTGCCATTTCAGTGTAGTGCCAGCGGTGGACGACCGGTCTGCGTTTGCGGGCACCGCGGCTGCGCGGCGCAACGCCTGCCAGGCCATTTTGTAAGGCCGTTGGGCTGAGATACAACGGACACCTATACTAATAGTTGCGGCGTCCCTGAAGCTACGTGCTTCTGGTTCGCCTACCACTCGTTTCCGGGCCTTCCCCCTCGACAACGTCTTTGGACTAGTGACTCCTGAAGTCACTCACGGGGATTCCTGGAAATTTCATGCAAGATGCCACGCGGCGACCTCTGCTCGCTCACTCCTCCAGTAACCAAGGAAGCCGGTCGTTCGCCAGGATCGATGCAATCGATGTCCGGCGATTGGGATCCTTGGCCGCAATACCGATTGCCAGGTTGATTGCCGCCTTCTTTGCTGCTCTTCCGCGTTTCGGGCCGGCCGGGCCGCGATCTCATCGTGACGATGATGCCGTAAAGATCCTCGGCAATGCGGGACGGATGGAAACGATTACCCGTTCGCAATGGAAGATCGGAGCCCACAGCGGTGGCGCTTGGTCACAACGGCCCCACACAGTCAGCCCTCCAAGCAATGAAGGAAATATCGTGCCGAACAATTCTGCGAAAACCACCTACCGGGCCATTCCCGCCACGCGCCTACTGCGCGAACGCCAGGTCGGCCAGTTGCCGAAGGGAAGCATCCAAAGATTTGGATTCATACGATTGGTGGCAATCCAATGGCATCAGGCAGCCATGCTACTGATTGACTGGGATCGCGCTGTCAACGAAGGCTGGCCTAACCTGCGGTCACCATCCTGCCCCAGAGTCAAAGGGCTCTGGAGCCTAGGGCCTAGGCGGGAATCATTCCGCAAACTTCCGCCGATTCGCCGAAGTTGAAATTGAGATTGAGATTGAGTGAGGTAACACCATGCGTACGCTGCTATATTTCAGGCTGAAAGACGCCATCACGGCGAGGCTGGCGCAAGCTCGATTAGGCGAGCTGGCCGGTACATCAGCACTTGTCGCGGGACCGTGGTTTGTCCAGCGCGACAATCAGCCAGTTGACGGATTGCCGAAGATTGACCCCGGCCAGACTACGTATCGCGAAGAAGCGGCGATCACCGGGATTTTCGTGGGCGCGATCGTCGCCGCGCTGGTAATTTTCAGATACGGAGTCTCCGCCGGTACGGGCGCCACTGCCATTGCGTATGTTGGCGCTATCATGCTTGGCGCGATGATCGGCTGGTGGATCGGCGGATTGGTCGGCGCCAAGATTGGCCGTCTCGGCCTGCGGTGGCAGAAAGCGCAAATGGCACCGGGCCAGTTGCTGATGATTGCCAGTTGCGACTCGAAATCCAAGGAATCCATGAAGCAGATGATCAACGAACTGGGCGGTGTCAGTATCGACGAGCACAGCGACCTGATGCCGAACTTCAGGTGGGTATGATTGCCGGAACGGATCTGCCGATGCGGTCCCGGAAATATACGGTACCAGCTAGGAAAAGAGGGCCACTCCGAACTGGCCCCCAAGAAGTTGGACAGTTAAATCGCTAGGCGCCTAAGGGCTGAATCCTGTATTCCACGGGACTCGGCCACTTTTTTTTTGGGGCGTGGGCCGACCACAAGAGCTTTGTACGCAAGGATAGCGGCGACAATGACGATAGCGACGGCGCTAACTTCAAGGGTCGCAAGCGCAGCAACGAGACGCACGAGTCCAAGACCGATCCCGATGCCAAACTGTACCGCAAGGCCAAAATCGCCAGTGAACCGCGCTATATGGGTCATACCCTGAGTGACAACCGCCACGGCCTGGTGGTGAGCGCCATGGTGACCAATGCGGACGGGCGCGCCGAGCGCGAGGCCGCGAAGGTCATGCTCAACGACGCCAGGCAGATGACTGAAGACCTGAATGTGGAAGTCACCGTGGGCGCGAAAGGGCTACGACGCGCAGGAATTCATTCAAGCCTGCCTGAAAATGAGGGTGACGTCCCCACGTGGCACAGAACACCTCGGGGCGACGCTCGGCCGTTCCCGATGCCATTGCTTGCAGCGCCGGTTATGCCATCTCGCAGCAGAAGCGCAAGCTGATCGAACAAGGCTTTGGCTGGGCCAAGACCGTGGGCGCATGCGCCAAATGATGGTGCGCGGACTAAAAAAGGTCGACCAGATGTTTGTGCTGAGCATGGCCGCCTACAACCTCGTGCGCATGCGTTCACAGGGACAAATCCGTCCGCAGTTGCAGTAATCGCGATAATGAGGCCGGAGACGGGCGCAAAATCAACGAAAAAAGTCGATGACGTGACGCGCGACTTCCGGATTGTGAAATATCGCGAACCCACCAGCCTTGCAGGGGGAAGCTTCACCTCTTGCGCCGTGAGTACTTCAGCAGCCGGCCTGTTAGTGGTGTTCAAAACTCGTGCGTCCGCGGGCACTCATAACGAAAGCTTCCAGCGACAATAGGCGCATGAAAAACTGGCGTTGAGCTAGACCTGAGCAACCGCCATGAGATGTGGATTCGCTCCCCTCGCAACGACACATCACAAACCGTTTGCTATGCCGGCATTTAGGTAGAGGATGCGCTTTAGATAGCCTGCCTGCCAGCGAGGTTCCGCTCGACGGCTATCATCGGCCTGGCTCCTGCCCCCATCAGCTCCAACATGCGAAGTTCGGCCGTTGCAGCCGTTCCCACGCTAGGAGGATGGTCCGAAGAAGGGTCGAGGATATCAGGCATTATCCGTTTGTTAGAAATGCGACACGACCGTCCTCCCGCACATACAAGTCTGAGAACGACAGCACAACGTTCAGTTCATCCCTGCACCAATGAAATCCGTCGGGATCACGAGTGGCTTGGTTGATTAACATAATTAAATGATTACCGACCCGAAAGCGATTCTGTGCACTCGCCAGTGCCTTGAATAAACGCTTCCATTTGGTCATGGTATGGCACGGATCAGGAAGTCCGATTTCCTGAAGGAGCCTCCCTATTTGCGGTCCTGTAAGGCCGCGTTCTGCATCTCCGAGGACACGGCATGCCGCTTCGAGGTGCTGCACATTGAAGGGGACGAGGTGCGTCACGAAAATATCTCCTTGCAGTGCTATCAGCCAATCCTGGCTTCCCGCCGCAGATTTGGCCTTCCCGAAGACACCCTGGAGGATAGCTCCGCGTAATCGTGTTGAGGCGACGACTGCCGGTCAGTACGAGCAGGACGGCGCGGCCTCACCAGTTCGGGCCTGCAGGCGGCCTGGTGACCTACATAGTCTCCGCAGCAGCCATGGCGAACTATCGAACCTCGGCCACGCCCAGTCGGCGGACCCCACCGGTGGCCATTATTTTCCAGCGTACCTTCACCCGGAGAGTCCTTTGGTGACTAGTAGGCGAGCTTATCGAGCTCGCGATGCAACGGTCTTGTGATGACTCTGACTATCGGTGTGTCGACACACCTCACCGCCGATTTCCATTCATGCTCTCGCCTTCCATCGCGGCACGCCATTCCTCGTGCGCCTCGATTGGCTCCAATTCCTGGTTGACGAACGAGGTAGCGCGTTCTGCGGCAGAGGAGGCATTGAAGGGGAAGTCACCCTGGCTGTCTTCCAGTACTTGCTCCGCCGGACCGACAACGTCAGCATACGCGCTAAGGAAATGCTGATCAATTCACCCACAGGTCATCTGACGGAAAGCATGGCGCGTTGAAGGTGAAGGCGTTGAAAACAAAGACAAGGATGAAACAAACGAGCTTTGCCGATGTTGAGTTCGCGAAGAAGAAGCGCGTGACACGGCGCGAGAAGTTTCTCGGTGAGATGGATCGGATCGTGCCGTGGGCACGGTGGACCGCGTTGATTGAGCCGCTGTATCCGACGAGCGGCCGTGTTGGGCGGCAGCCGATTGGCGTGGAGAGGATGTTGCGGATGTACTGTCTGCAACAGTGGTTCAGTCTCAGTGACGAAGCCGTGGAAGACGCCCTCTACGACAGCCAGGCGTTGCGTCAATTCGTGGGTGTGGATCTGTCGCAAGAGTCGGCGCCGGATGCGACTACGCTGCTCAAGTTTCGCCGGTTGCTCGAGAAGCACGAGTTGACTGCCGCGATGTTCGATGAGGTCAAGGCCGTGCTCAGTGAGCGGGGGCTGCTGATGCGAGAGGGCACGATGGTCGATGCCACGCTGATCGCGGCACCGAGTTCGACCAAGAATAAGGACAAGTCGCGCGATCCGGAAATGCACCAGACGAAGAAGGGAAACGAGTGGCATTTTGGGATGAAGGCGCACGTCGGCGCCGACGCCGACTCGGGACTGGTGCACAGCTTACACACGACGGCGGCTAACGAAAGCGATATCGCTCACACCCATCACCTGCTGCATGGCGAGGAAAGCCAAGTGCATCTTGATGCGGGTTACACAGGTGTGGAGCGCAGGGATGAGATCAAACAAGCCCAAGGGCAAGGGACGATCCGCGCTGACATAAGCTGGCACGTAGCGGCAAAGCGCAGCAAGGTTGAAAAGATGCCGGCAGGTCGGTGGAAGGACCTGACGAAGGCAGTGGAGCGCAAGAAGGCCCAGATTCGGGCGCGGGTGGAACATCCCTTTCACGTGGTGAAGAACTTGTTTGGTCACAAGAAGACCCGCTACAAGGGCTTGGCCAAGAACACCGCACAGATGTTCAGCCTGTTCGGTCTCGCAAATCTGGTGATCGCCAAAAAGCCGTTGCTGGCGTTTCAGGGGAGCAATCCGTCTTGAACAAGCAAATCGAGCCCGAAAGGGCACGAGATGAGGGGCATGCGGCGCGAAATGAGGCTCAGATCTCTCTCTTCTTCCGCATGGTGAAAATCAGGCACCAAACATCCGTCGACCTCCAGCGCCGCTGCTATTGATCAGCAATTCCCTAAATCTCTGACAAAGGAAATATTTTTCTTGAAACACCGGTAACGACGAATTCCGAAAAAACTCAAGCTTTTCCTCGCAAATAATCCAACCACATAAAAGAAGGCTGTGCGAGGCCCGCCAAGTCGCCACCAGAGGTGCAAATACAGAACCCATGTTGAGGATAAAGAGCGCATACTTGGGTTGGCAATACCTTTCCATGAACCATTGGTTTCTATGCGGCAGTAGGGAGGGGAACTAGCTCCTGGCCGAGTTGTTTGGCCAGGTGCCTGAGTGCCCGCCGTTTGGTTTCGAGGACGCGGGCCTCGTAGTGTGCCAAGCCACTTTCGACGTACTGCATTCCCTTAACCATGACGCGCCAGAAGAGGATGGCCAGCTTGCGTGCCAACGCAATGTTGGCAATCAGTGCGCCGCGTCGTGCTGCCATGCGTCGGTAGAAGCCACCCAAGGCGATGTCCTTGCTACGCGCCAGACTCCGGGCCATCAGGCAGAACAGTCGACCGGCGCGATTGCGGTGGCGTTTGACGCTGCCGCGGCGCTTGCCGCTTTGGCGGCTTCCCGGTGCCAGGCCCATCCATGCGGTGAAGTGTTTCTCGGTAGGCCATCGAGTTAAATCGGTGCCGACCTCGGAGATCAGTTGCAGCACGCTGTATTCGGTGTGGGCTGGCAAGGTGGTCAAGTCCTGCCCGTGGCATATCTGCGTGAGGATGTGACGCAATTGCCCGATATCTGGGGCGTTGGGACCCGGACGTTTGCGTGGCTTGGTGTTGGCGGGATCGGTTGGAGGCTGTTTGTCGTTGGCCTGAGGTAATAAGGCCTGGATCTGGCGGTCGCACTCGGTGATCTGGTGTTGGTAGTGTTCCCAGCTTTGCAAGGCCTGGCGTAGCGCGAATAGGTGTTTGGCATCCCAGGTGCCGCGCAGTGACTCCTTGACCCGCTCGGCCTTGGCGCGCTGAATCTGGATGTCGCATAGCGACAGCAGTCGATCGGGATTGCGCTCACCGTCGAGGATGGCTCGCACCACGGCCAGGCCGCTAGCACCGGTGAGACTGCTGATGACGTCATGCAGCTTGACGTTCATGCGTTCTAGCGCCTTCTGCATGTGCTGGACGTGGCTGGCGGCCAAGGCAATGTGGTCGGCCCGTAGGCGCATATAGTCTTGCAGGTCGCGAATGTGGGCCGGTGGCACAAAGCCGGCGCGCAGGAGGCCGTGGGCGTGCAGCGTCGCTCCCCACTGGCAGTCGAGCATATCGGTCTTGCGGCCGGGCAGGTTCTTGGTCTGGCGGCCGTTGACCATTACCACCTCCAAACCTGCGGCTTCCAGTACGCCATACAAGGGCAACCAGTACACCCCGGTGGCCTCCATGGCGACCGAGCGCACTTGCTGCGCCAGCAGCCAGTCGCGCAGGGCATGCAATTGCGTCGTCACCGTACCGAAGACTGCTGGTGGCCCCCCTGCAATCGACACATGCATTTGTTCGCTGCCCACGTCTACGAAGGCTGCGTGTGCATCCAGAACTGGTAAATCGCTCATGAGTCACTCCTGGCAAGGTGCAAGTCATGGCGTGTCTTGCCGCCAGCCCGGCCGCGTTCAGGGCATGACAAATCTTTCCAACGGGAAGCAGGTGCTCACCAAAATGCGCAATCGTCCGCGAACGGAGCCAATCTACCCACCGGGCAGCTAGCACCAAAGGGAATGACGGCTACGCTGCTTGCGGCATTCCACGTCCTTGATAACACTACACGGTTCATGGTCCGTGCGCAGTTTTGGACGAAACAGGCAGCTACCCATGTGCACGCTTCGGTGCGCCCGGCGCATCTCAGCGCAGGATGTGGCAGCGCTATGTCAGGCCGCGTTGGTCGCCTTGGAATGCACTCCTTCGCGGATTCTGCTGATATTACTTGCCCGATATGGAGGGCTACGACGTCGCACGTTCTCTGCGAAGCAGCCCTGGAACGGCAGAGAGACTCTGAACGAGGTGCTGATTGCTGACATCGATGGATTTACGGGAAGCGCAGTAGTTCACCTCATCTGCAATAGCCTGAAGCAGCCAATGAAGCGGCGATCTTGAGCGTACGCCACCCCAACTTCGTCGGGGCTGAATCTGGCGCGTCACCTGGAACGCTTCCCGCTGGGAACCTCCCGATCGCCGGCCGGCTTATGCGGTCCGATGGCGGTCCGATGCTTCCTCGCCCAACGCCCGAACCGCTCGTCCCCGACGGCCCCTTCCCGGCCGGCCATGAGCGGCCCTTCCACTTGACTACTACGCGCACGTTTGAAGGTTGGCTCCACGCTGACAACGGACGGTTGACTTTCCACGTTGCAAGAACTGACGTCGACGATATAGTCACACAGTCTCTTTTCCTTCTACGAGAGGACCGCGTGCCCATGTTCAGTCGCCCGACGCGGCAGTGTGGACTTACGGGGGGCAAGTGCCGCTACCTCTGCGAGGAAATAAACAGGCATAGTTCCTTCGATGAGCGTAGCGATCTGGAGTGTTTCGCAAGACCTGGGATACCAGCTTGGAGCCGGTGTTCGCCTTTCAGTACCCCTGCCCCGCTTCGAATATTGTTTCCACAAGACTACGACCTGCTGTTTAGCGACGATCCTTGGGGCGAACGAGAAGGTGCAAGCGTCCAAAGCCAGAGAGGCATTGCATGTGCGTCAATGCCACAATCAAGGGCCTTATAGCGCGGACCAAAGTGAAGTGGCGAGCTAGGGTGGTCATACTTACGTCATTTTTTCAACCGCTGTTCCGGGAACAGCCTTTACAAAAGTTCCCGGATAGCCATCTAGTTACGCACCGTCGGTGTACCCGTCGCGGTTGGTGATTCGCGCCCCATCGGAAAATACATTTCGCCTGTCCGTGACCGCAGCGCCATCGGTGTAGACGTCAAACTTTGTAGCTTTCCCTCCATCGGTATAGGGGTCACGTGGCCCCACCGGTCCGGCATACGCCCCCGCGGCGCCAAGTGCGGTACCCAAGACAGCGGACAGTACGAGTTTCTTAAGCATGATTCCACCTCCTATTAGGTGGTTACATTTTTTCCCCCAGCAAGTTCAAGTTCCAGTATAGGTGCGCTTTGACGAATTTTTTGCATTGCACAAATTTATACTTGGCACGCCCCGCCCGTTTGCGAACGATGAGCGGCCCGGCACGGACAGCCAGGCGAATTTCTTCCGCTATGCACCACGGGGTCTGAAATGCTGGAAAGAAAACGTTCTTACAAGGGATTCCACGTTGGAGACCGCGCTAAAGCGGGGGCAGACTAAGCAACAAGGCGGTGGCCCTTCTCCCGGGCGATGGAGGGATACCATCGTTCAACGTGAGATCGGAACTGGTCATTGAGCACGGCAGTCCGGATTTGTAGAAGTTCGTGCGGGTGCCGCGGCCGCCCATGTCGGCAATGGCCTCGGGCATGGCCGCCCGGCCGCCGCCAAGGAAGGCCAGACCGGACAAGTCGCGCGTATCGATGCCGGAGAAGAAAACCATCGCCTTGCCGCTTAGTCAGCCCCCGGTTTGGCGCGGTCTCACAGGGACTTCCCGACGATCACTTCAAACCAGCCATTCTGGCGGCGCCGGTGGCCCGCTAGCCGAAGGTAGCCGCCGTCAATGCCGACCGCGCGGATCGGACTGGGCTCCGGGATCTCGGACGAACCGACGCTCGCGGCCACCTCCGCCTGCTGCCGGGCGTCGGTGGCCTGTTCCGCTTCCAGCCGGCGACCGAGCGTGGTGACCTGGCGCCGGATTGAGCTGGCTGCCAGCACATGATCGAGCGGCAATACCTCTTGCAGGACGTTGACGGTCAGACCATACGACATCAACGCTGCAAACTTGACCTCGAGATACTGGAGTTCGGGACTGACCCGCTCAGGCAAGCAGTTGGCGACCGGACTGAAGGTGGGGGCGTTGCCCTGGCATTGCCGACAGGGATACAGCCTGGGACTGTCAATCGACAGTCGCCCGAACGCGCTCCGGAAGACCAAGTGATGGTGGCCCTTGCAAGCCAGCTGCGCCCCGCACGTGGGACAAACGCTGGTCCGGGCAACTGCCTCGGCCCAGGATCGGAAGCCATGCGCGCATTTTAGGTGCCTCATTGGCCTCTCAGCAGTAGTCCCATCGTTTGCCCCCGATTTGGCGCGCTCTCTACGCGCGAGGATGGATTGCCGGAGGGACGCCTATTCAGCGATGCGTTCATCACTGCGGCCAGTGGCGCGAAGTACCTGTCTAGAGACTTGTCAGCGGGAGCGTCCACTGGCCATTCCGATTCTTCCGCAATGACTGCAAGCCTACCTTCGTAGACCTTCATGCCGCTCTTGCCCTACCCATACACATACGCATGTGTATGCGTATGGAGTGAGCTAACTTAGGTCAAGGCCGGTTATCGGCCAGAGTATTAGGGTTTACGCGCAACGTAGCCGACCCCACCTCCAGGTATCGTCACATTGACCGCCTCTTCTCGGGCGCGCGTTTGACGCTCAGCTCGTAAGGGCCGCCTTTGTGCGTCATGATGGAGGCACGTCTGGGGCATCAGACCGCGATACATGCGACGGTCCATCGCAGCGCCCTTGTCATTCGCCCACTGTAATTCGATGTAGCCTTCCAGGGCCGCGACTGTCTTCGGGTGGCTCAAATAGATGCAGCGCTGGCGGCACCCGTTGTGATGGCGCCCAGCAGGCTCACTTCTTCGCGGATTTGGCCTGAGGGTTGAAGCACGTCAGCCACCTTTTTCCGTTATCTAGTGCGCGAGCACCGCGCCGAGATTGAGTTCATCGGCAACTTTCTTCAATCGCTTGTCGCGCGTCCAGATGGTGATGCCTGGTTGTAGGCGCGCGGACGCCAACAGTGACGTGTCGACATATCCTATTCCACGATTGAACAAACCTTCGCGCTCGATCAAATAAAACGTCTCCTCCGGCGTTGCAACTGGCGCGCGCGGCAGATCGAGCAACGCGCCAAGCACGACGTCACGGTCACGCAGACTACCGAGCGAAATCTCGCCTATCACATATGGATGAGCCAGCACGCACTCCTCGGCAAGCAGGCTAATCAGCATAGGATCAGAAGCGTTGATGTGGTCAATCCAGACCGACGTGTCGACAAGAATCATTCGATGTCCTGCCGGCGACGCGGCGCCCCCTTGATGCCCGGTTGGCTACCGCCAAGATTCGCGAGTCGTTTCGCGGCTTCACGCTGGATCAAGGCCTTTAGCGCTTCGCGCACGAGTGCCGTTTTCTCCTCCAGGCCCGTATAGGCTTGAGCCTTGGCGATCAAGTCGTCATCAAGCGCAATAGTCGTACGCATGGGAATCTCCGTAAGTATGCACTAATGATAGCATCGTTTGATGATAAAAATAGTGCATTGCGAAGTCTCGTAATGAGCGCTTTTTGCCGCGACATTCCGATGCAGTTGCACGCGAGAACGGCGAAAACCGCCCGCGAACACAGACGAGATATCGCATCCTCGGAAAAATCCAAAGGCGGTCAGCAGAAATTCCGGCTTATAGAAGACGACCGCCCCAAGCTAATCCGCGGTCGAAGCTATCCGATCCGGAAAAACTCCACGCTCTGCCCCGCATTGACCGCCCGCCGCAGCCAATCGGGCATCTCGCCCTGCCCGTCCCAGCGCATTCCCTGGGCGTTGCGGTAGCAGACCGCGGCCGGCGGCGGGGGCTGCGGCGGCGGTTCAAAGCACCCCGCCGCCTCCAGTTCCTCCATGGTCAGCCCATAGGAGACCGCGCCAAACCGGGGGCTGACTAAGCGGCAAGGCGGTGGTCTTCTTCTCCGGCGATGGAGGGATACCAGCGTTCAACGTAAGAACGTAGCTGGTTATTGAGCACCGCGGTCCGGATTTGCAGTAGGTTGTGCGCGTACCGAGGCCGCCAAGCCATCTGCTGCCGTTTGACGAACCGCTTGCTGACCACCTGGTTGACGGCTGACTCGACAAAACCTGAGGCAATGGGCTCGCCATGCCGATAGCGGTCACCGTAGTTCACGATGAAGTACCGGTTGTTGTCCAAGTAGACAATGAACTCCTCGAGCTTGCCAAGGAGTTTGGCCTCCTCGGGGCTGGCCTCAGCGTCCAGATCCCAGCCCAGGCTTTCCAGTCGGCGCAACGCCGGATAGGGGCAGCCGTGCCACAGGTGCCACTTGGAGCTATGCAGCGCCTTGATCAATTCCGCGTTGCTGGGGCCGCCGTGGGCCGGCCGGCCCTTGATCATCTGTTCGAGGTTCTGTACCCGCATGGCGATGTGGAACCAATCGAGAACGTACTCACCGCGGTCACCAAAGCCGAGTTGGGCAAACCGTACGGTATCCCCGCCGTCCGACAGGAAGGTGACCGGCTGACTTGGTTGCACACCTTCTCGTAGCAGGAAGTTCCACATACGATCGGCCGGTCGACGCTCCAGCTTGTGCACGTAGGCAAAACTATGCCCGCCATCCTGATCCCGCAGGGACTTTCCGACGATCACTTCAAACCAGCCATCCTGGCGGCGCCGGTGGCCGGCCCAGCGAAGGTAGCCGCCGTCAATGCCGACCGCGCGGACCGGACTGGGCTCCGGGACCTCGGACGAACCGACGCTCGCGGCCACCTCCGTCTGCTGCCGGGCGTCAGTGGCCTGCTCCGCTTCCAGCCGGCGACCGAGCGTGGTGACCTGGCGCCGGATCGAGCTGGCTGCCAGTACATGATCGAGCGGCAATAATTCCTGCAGGACGTTGACGGTCAGACCATACGACATCAACGCTGCAAACTTCACCTCGAGATACTGCAGTTCTGGACTGACCCGCTCAGGCAAGCAGTTAGCGACCGGACTGAAGCTAGGTGCGTCGCCCTGGCACTGCCGGCAGGGGTACAGCCTCGGACTGTCAATCGACAGCCGTCCGAACGCGCTACGGAAAACCAAGTGATGGTGGCCCTTGCAAGCCAGCTGCGCCCCGCACGTGGGACAAACGCTGGTCCGGGCAACTGCCTCGGCAACCTGTGCCGTGACCATCGTGCGCTGCAGCCGGCCCAGCAATGATTTCGCCTCCTCCAGATGCAGCCCCAGCGAGCCCACATCAAGGCCATCTCTCTCGAACTGGGCTATCTCGGTGACGGTGGCTGGCACGCCTCCATCGTCCTGCACTACGAGTTGTAAGCTGACACGCATGGCCGCCCTCCTCCCTTGGAAGCTGCGGCGACCAGTCTACCCCTCGAGCTCTCGCAACCGATCATTGACGATCCGACGATCAAAGCGACGATCCAACCAAATCAGCCACCTATCGACCTCGTCGCGCAGGTCTTCCAGCACGATTGGCCCTTCGCGCAGCGACTCGATCCAATCGAGGAATTCATACTCACTGTGTTCGTCCCTGGCCTCCAGATACCTCTCGATTCCGCCAATGTCCTCGGACGGGCATGGCCCGCAACCCGGCACGCAACGGGGCAACTGGCCAGGCCGTTGCCGCAGCATACGCCGCTCCATGCGTATCTCGTGGCGCCACCACGCGTTGAAGTCATACACATAGACGAAGCCTTCGTGTTCTCGGAGATGAAACGCGGTCAGCGGCAGTTCGCTGGCGACTGTGCAGAACTGCAAGACGCCCTCATGAGCTTCGCCGTAACGCCTGCCACGAATACTGAACGTGTGCAGATGTTCGTCGGCCCAGCCCATGACGACCTGGATGACATGGTGCAATCGCCCGAGCGTCAAGTGCTCGGGAACGAGGACGCGTCGCCAAACCGGCGGGCTCAGGCCGCGCAGAGCAATTCGAAGTTGAAGGACGGAGATCGCCGGCCCAGGATCGGAAGCCATGCGCGCATTGTAGGTGCCTCATTGGCCTCTCAGTAGCGGTCCGGCCGTCAGCCCCCGTTTTGGCGCGCTCTCCTACACGGGCTGGTGTCAGCAGCTGCGCGTCGTGCATCTCCATACATTCGGTCGATAAGGCCTGCGTCTGAGTCTGTGGCAAAAAATTCGACATGACACACCAGCCATTGACGGCGAGCGCACTTGTCGCGATGTCGAATTCGCTGGATCGGGAATTCGTCGAGCCATCGATTGCCTGGTCCGGAGCGGCGTCGCCGATCAGGCAATCAACCAGCCGTTCGATTTCCGCTTCAGTCAGGGGGTGTTCCAGAAACGCATTCCTTCTTATTTGCTCTTCCGCTCGCGGCGAGATCGAGTACTCGCTCGAGTCTGCTACAAGCTGGTCAAAACCATCAAGCGTTGTTGGGGTCGCGTCGAACGCGGGCATTGACACGCCCCGGACCCAGGAGGAAGAGCCGGGTCGAGATAGTCGATCTGTCGGGACAACGGCGCAGTCTACACGAGTGGGACAAACCGACCGTTGATCCTCGGCTCGAGCGATGGCCTGGGCCGACGCCTATTACGTGACAACGGCCATTGGGGCAACGTCGGACCTAACGGCGGCATCGGGTCGCAAGCGGAAGTCGGCGTTGCCGGATCTCGGCCAAAGCGGCCAGTCAGCTTCCCCGAAAACAGCCGACCGCGGGTGTCCGGTTTCAGATTTCACGAAGGGGCCTCCGACACCCGCGAATCGAAACTGGATGGCGTATAGCACCTTGAGCAACGCCATCTACAGGCGGCGGCACTGCCGTTCCCCAAGGGCGGCCTCTTCTATGGTGCGCGCCAAGGCGCCTGACGGACCCCTTTGGCCGCCTTGCGCAATGAATCGAGAGGTCGCGTCGACGACTGTTTCGTCGCTGTTTTCATCGAATACGTCAAAGACTGGTGCAACGACCGACTCTACAAGGGCAAATTGCTGCTTTTCAAATCTGCCTGGGTCGATGCGGCCTTCGGCATCGAAACTGAGAATGGAAAACGTTATTCGAACGACGCCCACCGGGTCTCTGGCCACGCATTCAACGACCACGTCGGCCATTCGTAATCGTTGTCCCGCAAAAACGGGCACACAGTGACTTGCCGGATCTCGCAGCATCCGGTCGAACTTGGTGCTCGACAGCCGCCAGAGGGTATCGTCCCGAGCAATGAGAAACCTTCGGCAGGAAAAGCCCATGGCTGTGCCGCCCGTGCATCAACTATGAAGCTCACCACGCTCGGTGAGCTTCCATAATGGGCCTTGCCAGTGGAAGCTTCTCCCCAGCACCCCACTCCGCGAGCATGACCAGAAGATTGTGTCCTCGTGGTCGATGGCCGGCCCCACTGCGCCTTTCTTGCACGTGAAGTGCGTCGCAGCCATCACGCGGGTGTCGTCGAAGTCAGTGGCGTGGCCGATCACGTCGCATGAGACTCCGCCACGGGCTTGCCCGAGCCCCGCTGAGGACCAAGGGCGGCGCCTCTCATCCAGAAGGTGTCCTGCATTGGTGATGTACATGCTGAATTGGATTCAAAGAATGACGTAGGCCTGTCCGTATCTCGTCGCGCGTTCCACTTCTACTGTCGGAATCAGACATGGAAGGCCTCGGCGAGACGCAAGGGCTGGCTTTGACGCCTCACTTGATGATCTCGCCGCTCCATCGATCACGGTTGGCCCAGAACGAACACCGCGGGCATTTTTCGCCTTCCGGATAGTCAACGCCTTCCTCATGCGGGCACCCGATGATGCGATCGACGGCCACCACCGATTTGGCACCATGCTGGTCAATGAATCGAATGATTGCTTCGGTAACTGCTGGATCCGTTCTCACATCAGTGGTTTCGCAGAACCACCGCTCAAGGGGGTCGGCGTCATCACCTTCGTGCGCGATGATGCCAACGGAGACTTTCGTCGCTCTCGTGTCGTCGGGCCCGTAGAAGGCAACCGTTGCCACCGGGTAGCCGCGGAAGCCCTTGTTGCGTTTTTTCGCGAACTTGTCTCGGTACCACTGAGCCTTGAATGTCATGACCACTCCTCGCATGCACTGCTAGTGACGTAAGCGGCGCCACCCCTTAATGAAGCTTACCTACTTTTCGCGCTCTTGACCGGAGCCAGTTCCGGCATTTGCCACGCCACAGCGAAGCTGCTCGCCGCCAAAGGGGCCAAGGGCAGCGCCATATCGATAAGAGCGGTTATCGATATAGGGCACGAAATATGAGCCTGCGCCACATGGTTTCCATCCACCACTCATCGGCTAGAATGCGCACAGCCTTCGCTTTCCACCGCTTTTGCGCGCAAATCCCCCACATGGCCAGGAACAACCACCAGTCTGTCAGCATCGCGCCCGACCACAACCGACCCATCCTGTCGAAAGGGCAGAAAACGTTCAACTCGCTGATCAAGCAGATCGAGAAGCGGCGCATGCGCCTGCGTGCTTGGGAAACCGTCACGCCCTCCTTCCAGCAGCGGTACGTCAACGACCTCCTGCCCCTTGAACAAACCTTGACCGATCTGCAGATCCGGATGGTGCATCGCCTTGACCGGGCCTACGAGCAAAAGGAACTGACCAAAGCAGAACGTCGCAAGCTCGCTGCAGTGATCACTGATTTGGCGGGCCCGCTGGCAGGTGAAGACGACGGCTTGAAAGCCATTTACAACAAGTACAGCGCGACCGACTACGACAGTGAAACCGCTGCTGAAATCGACGGCATGAAATCCATGCTTGAGGCCGTGCTTGGTGTCGAATTGGGCGACGACCTGGACATAAGCTCACCAGAGGAGTTGCTCCAGCACGCCCAGGCACACATCCAGCAAAGGCAAGCGGAAGAGGCCACAGAAGCCGTCGCGCGGGAAGCGCGTCGCGCCAAGCGGAAAAAATCGCCCAGACAGCTTGCGGCAGAGGCGCGCGCCCAGGAAGAGCAGGCTCAGATTAGCCTCTCCATCCGCGAGGTCTATCGCAAGCTGGCCAGCGCCCTGCATCCTGATCGCGAGGCCGATCCGCAGGAGCGCGACCGGAAGACCAAACTGATGCAGCGCGTCAATGAGGCCTACAACAAGAACAACCTGCTGCAGTTGTTGGAGCTACAACTGGAGTTGGAACACATCGACCAGCATTCGATCAACCACATCAGTGAAGATCGGCTGAAACACTACAACAAGATCCTGAAGGAGCAAATTTGCGAACTGGATCAGGAGATCCTGCATGTCGAAACCGCGTTTCGGTATAGCTATGGAATCGAGCCTTTCGAGGCTCTATCGCCCGACACCGTCCTGCGCAACCTTGCCGCTGATATCAAAGATCTCCGGCTCAACATTCGAGCCCTTGAGCATGACCTTGCGGCGTTCGAAGACATTAAGAATCTGAAGGGCTGGCTCAAGACCTTCAAGCTCGCACCGCCTGCGTCCGCTTTCGATGAGATGATGCCTTTCTAGCGCCGGCGCTGCCACTGCTCGAGCTCTCGCTGTTGGCGGCAACGATTGCTTCGCAGGCCTGGCTTCGCGCTCACCGCGCCCGTTCCCGCGCATCACGAACGGCTGATTTTCTATCAAAATCAGTTGGTTAGCGGAGATGTGGCGGATTTTTCACGAATTGCGACCAACCCTCACTAGCCGACCCGGAAAAATTCCACACTCTGCCCCGCATTGACCGCCCGCCGCAGCCAATCGGGCATCTCGCCCTGCCCGTCCCAGCTCATTCCCTGGGCGTTGCGGTAGCAGACCGGCGGCGGAGGGGGCGGGGGTGGCGGCGGATCAAAGCACCCCGCCGCCTCCAGTTCTTCCATGGTCAGTCCGTAGTCGGCCATCTGCGCCTGGATCCAGCGGATCGCGTCCGCCCGCTCATTTTCACTTGCCTTCGTTGCCATCAATCGGGTTGAGGGAGGGCGTCGGCGCAGCCTGATCTTTGCCCTGATCTTTGCCCTGCTCTTCGCTCTGTGCTTGCTTCTCGGTCGGCGCCGGGCCCCCGGCCTTGCGCCGCCGCCCACCACCACCCTCCCGCTCGGGCGGCGCCACCCGCAATTCTGCCAGCAGCTGGCGCGCCAGCGCCGCTTCGGCTTCGGCGCGCTCGGCCCGGCGCTGCGCCGCGGCCAGCTCCGCCTGCGCCGTGTCCAGGTCGCTGGCCGACCTGCGCTGCGCCTCTCCGGCGACCGCGAGCCGATCAGTGAGCGCCGCGGCCTGGGCTTCGAGCCGGGCGCGGGCTTCGGCCTGGGCCACGGCCACATCCCGGGACTCGCTGCGCGCCGCCGCCAGTTCCGATCGCAACTCTTCGGCGGCGCGCTCGCTCTTCTGGCACGCGGTGCGCTCCGCGTCCAGTTCGCGCAACGCGCGTCGCTCGCTGGCCTCGGCGCGCTCTTGTGCGATGGCCACCTGCTCGCGGGCGCGCTCCAGCTCCGTCGAGAATTGGGTACGCAGCTCCGGCAGTTGCCGGCCGGCGGCGTCCAGCTCGGCCCGCCCCGCCTCGAGCCGCGCCTGCGTCGCGGCGTGGGTCTGACGCTCGGCGGCCAAGTCTGCCTAGCTTTCCTCTAATACTTTCCCTGCCTCGGCGAGTTGGGCCGAGAGCGCCGCCACCTCGTCCCTCGCTGCCGCGGTCTCGGCCTGCGCGGCGTCGCGCTCGGCGTCGGCGGCACTGGCCGCGTGACGGGCCTCAGCGCGCAGCGTGGCCAGCTCGCTGGTGGCCGCTTCGTTGGCGGCCTGCCAGATCGTCCGCCGCACCGCCTCGGCGGCCACCTGCTTGAGCGCTTCCGGCAGGTCCGGATGCTCGATGGTGACGCGCGTGCGTCCGCGCAGCTCCTGCCAGAACGCCTGCAGCACCTCGGCCGGCGTGCCCATGCTGCCCT
Organism: Cupriavidus sp. PB-02; assembly: GCF_058252315.1. Classification (NCBI taxonomy): domain Bacteria; kingdom Pseudomonadati; phylum Pseudomonadota; class Betaproteobacteria; order Burkholderiales; family Burkholderiaceae; genus Cupriavidus; species Cupriavidus sp. PB-02. Next base: position 532,693 of record NZ_JBXPSX010000003.1, on the reverse strand, counting down.
TGCGCACCAGGCTGTAGAGCTTGTTGGAAGCACCCCGTAATCGAACCTTATCGCCGCACCCGGCCAACGCCGGCGTCACTAGCATCCTGACCACGCGCGCAGCGCCCCTTGTTTGCGAGTTCGGCGGAACGCAACGGCAGTAGCCGGCCACTTTGGGCCGTTCAAGAACTCCGCACCTGATGACTGCGTCGGCCGATGAAGAGTCGCTCACCGACCCCGCCTTGGATGACTGCTCATAGGCGCCCACCGGACCTCCGCAGGCAGAGCCTGGATGCCGCTTCGTCGGCCAATACCGAATTTGTGGTCCGGAGCGCAGTTTCCGAGTCCGTTTCACCGCCGATACGGCGTTTGTCAACGTACATGTCGCGTCACCTCACGCAACCTGCTTTAGTTCTGCTGGCTCAATCCGTTCCGGATTGAGCCAGACTTCGTCCGCCAAACTCCAGTTCCGTGTCGGCCCGGACCACCGCTCGGGCGTTCTGGCCTTAGCCTCAGCATAGACTGCTTCACGGCGCGCCAGCACCGCTGCGGCTATGCCACCGTGGCGCTGCGCCGGTGTCACGAATTTCAGCCCACTATGCTTGTGCTCGTGGTTGTACCAGCGCACGAATCGCTGCGTCCATGCGCGCGCCTCGTCCACGCTGTCGAACGCCTGGCGCGGGTAGTCCGGCCGATATTTGCAGGTCCGGAACAGCGACTCGGCGTAGGGGTTGTCATTGCTCACGCGCGGCCGGCTGAACGAAGCGACCACCCCCAGGTTTTCCAGGGTGGCCAGCATCGTCGCGCCCTTCATTGGCACCCGCCGTTATCCGAGTGCAGAACCAGGGGACGTCCAGCCAGACCTTCGGCCAAACTGGCTCGCCGCATGAGCAACGCCGCCAACTCCGCCGATTCCGCCCGATGCACCTCGTGACCGACGATCTTGCGGCTGAACACAGTCAGTCCACAATCCTCCAACCGTGATGCAATGTCCCGCATCACTTCTTCGGCCTGCGCCTGGCTACGGCAGTGAACCACCGCATCATCGGCATAGCGCGCCCAGGGGCATTGTGAATGGGTCCGCCTCATCCAGCTATCGAACGCATAATGCATGAACAGATTCATCAAGATCGGACTGACCACCCCGCCCTGGGGTGTCCCCCGAGTCCGAGGCAGGGCCCCATCTTCGGTCTCGAACGGCGCAGTCAGCCACCGCTCGATGTACAACAGGATCCAGTCTTCCTTGATGTGGCGTCGCACTGCCTTGAGCAACAAAGCATGATCGATTTGATCGAACGCCGCCTTGATATCAAACTCAACAACCCAGTCATTCTGCCAGCAACGCTTGCGCGTCACGGCAATCGCCTGTTTCGCCGACTTGCCGGGCCGGTAGCCATAGGAATCTTCATGGAATACCGGATCGAGTATCGGCTCGATCATGAGCTTTACGACGGTCTGCGCGGTCCGATCCGACACAGTAGGCACGCCCAGCTTTCTCGTGCCGCCCTTGGCCTTCGGAATTTCAACCTGCTTCACCGGCGGCGGGAAGTACGATCCCGATGACATCCGGTTCCACAGCTTGTACAGATTTCCCGAGAGGTTCTGCTCGAACATGGCGATGGTTTCATCATCCACGCCGGCAGCGCCGCGGTTGGCCTTCACCAGCTGGTACGCCTCCCACACTGTGCGCTTCGCAATGCGATAAGGTTTTGTTGATGTCATGTCACTCATCCCCACAGTGTGGGTTGATGACCTTCGTCAACGGGATAACGCTGCCCCTTCGCTCCACCCTCATTACAAAGGTTTCAACACTACTACGGGCAGCTCCGCCCCTTGCTCCGGCCTCGGTATTCTTCCTCATGGTGTCTGCCACTTGTTCATTTCCCTTAACATCCGAAGCAAGGTTCTCACGTTCCGTACTGAAGCCTGTATTGAGATCATGCCGCCTATACACCGGCTGCCGTCGGGTCCATAGACAGGTGTCGCCCCGACTGGTCCCGAAGCTGGGGAGCAGCCTCGGTTTTGACAGCGCCTTATCGATTTGACGATGCGTCATCGGACGGTTTGCTTGCGCTCATCTTCTCAACACGTACCTGACACCTTGACGATGCCTTTTCCACAGTCGCTCACCACCACACCTTTTGGGCGCAGCAGCACTGGGCGGTTTGAAACCTGCTCCTGCAAGCCGATTTCGGGAGGCCTACTCCCATCTTCAGTACAGCATCGCAGACTCACGCCTGCGTTCGTGACACACCTCCCCAAATCGCCTGGGCTTTTTTTCTCAGAATCAGCAACGCGGCCGCTTCCGCCAGCGCCTTCTCCTTTCGCTGTAATTCCTTCTCAAGCTGCTGGATGCGCTTCTTGTCACCCTTGGACTGAAGCCGTTGTTCTCGCGCCTGTTCACCGGCGTTGGCATTGGCCGATCGACAGGCCTCTCGCCAGGCAGCGATCTGCTCCGCGTAAAGACCCTTGCGGCGGCAATACTCCGCCAATTCCGCTTCATTGAGCGGCGCGGTTTCCAGCACCACCGCAAACTTGTCTGCCGAGGACCAGGCCTCGGGGTTCTTTCCATCTCCCGGCACCGGGACTCCTTGCGCTTTCATCTGTCGACGCCAAGCATACAGCGTTTGCTCAGTGATCCCCGTCTGCTTTGCCAGCGCCGACACCAACGCATTCTCGGGCGGCATCATGCGGCGCAACAGCGCTTCCTTTCTCTCTGCTGAATAGGCTCTCATTCACTCTGACTCTACCGCCCCCAGACTGGGTCAATCGAAATCAGGTAACACGACAACTATGCTGACACCGGGGGGATAGGAAGGCCGCCGGGAGCCCGGGCCAAAGCAAAACAGGGAAGGCGTCGATGAGCAGGACGGGCGATACAAGGGCGGGTACGTTTCCACCTTGAGCATTTAAGGTCATAGGACGTGCCCTAAAGCTCAATGCTTGTGGAATCATCGGACGCGATTCTCTCACATGCTGGAGATCCGGATATCCACTTTAGAACCCATTTCAAAAGCCGGGCCTGAGCGCTTAATGGGGCAGCCATTCAATGCTTGCAGACTTGCCCATGAGGAAATCGGCGTTTGCGTCGGCAACTCGTCGGAGGTAGTCCCATAACGCCTTGATTCGGGCGAGCTCTCTTCGTTCCTGCGGTGCGACGAGCCAAAAGGTTCTAGTGATGTCAATTTCGGCGGGAAGGATGGGAACGAGACCTTCGGTAACGGACCCTAGGAAACACGGCAAGACGGCCATACCGAGCCCGGAGCGGACGGCCTGGAGTTGAGCGATAACGCTAGTGCTACGCATGAATGGCTTTGCCGCGGGCAGCCACTTGTGCAGACTGAACTGCTGTTTTGCGAAGACCAGATCGTCCACGTAGTCGATCCATCGGTGACCGGGAAGGTCTGCCAGACCACCGATCGGCGGGTGGCGGCGTAAATAGTCGTGAGTCGCATACGGAAGCAGGCGGTACTGTGCAAGCTTGCTGGTGACAAAGGTGTCAGTGGTAGGCCGATCGACGGTAACGGAAGCATCGGCTTCGCGCTTGGACAAATTGACGTTCCTCGGCATCGGCAGCAAGTCGACAGTGATCCCAGGATGGCGTGTGCAGAAGTGCGCCAGATGCGGCGCGAGAAAGTAGCTGCCGAACCCCTCCGTGGCGCCCAACCGTATCTCGCCGCTCAGCGCCCGGGTATCGCCAAAGACTTCGGATTCGACGGTCGCGAGCGTGCTCTCCAGCTTCTCGACATGCTCCAGCAGGCGGTGACCCGCGCTCGTGAGACGATGGCCTTGCGAGCTCCGGTCAAACAGTTTCGATCCAATGTCCTCTTCGAGTCGCGCCAGCCGACGTGAAATGGTGGACTGATTCATGTCGAGCGCATGTGCCGCCTCCAACGCGGATTGCGCCCGCGCCACGCCGAGAAATACCCGCAAGTTGTCCCAGTTGAACTGATTCAAGGCGCCTCCAAATAGGCAAAAACGCATAGCTAACTTGCATATTTTGCCACACAAAATGCATAAATAGCGATGTAGCATCGGCCCCGGCGCGCGTCAAGGTAGATGTCGCCTCATTCATGCAGCCAAACGCTGGTTTTCGGCGCCTGGCTTGATACCGGTGGGCACGGCAATCTCGCGCTCCGGATTGAGCGTGACCGTGTCGATTGGCGACCAGTCTCGCGTGTGGCGTGACCAACGACGCGGGTTGCGCTCACGGGCCTGGGCGTACAGCTCATGGCGCGCGGCCAGAATCGTGTCATCTTGTCCGGCGTGGCGCTGTGCCGGGCTCACGTAGCGGATGCCGCTGTGGCGGTGCTCATGGTTGTACCAGTGGACGAAGTGGGCCGCCCACGTACGTGCCGTGGCCAGATCGGCAAAGCCTGTAGACGGGAACTCCGGCCGGTACTTGGCTGTGCGGAAGAGGCTTTCCACAAACGCGTTATCGTCGCTCACGCGGGGACGCGAATACGAGGGCTTGACGCCCAGCCAGTGCAACATCGCCAGCACCGTGGTGGCCTTAAGCGTGGCGCCGTTGTCACCGTGCAGCACCGGCTTGGCCGCCATGGCGTGAATGCCCTCGGCCAGCGCTGTGCGTTTGACCAGATGCGCCGCGTGGTCGGCGTCGTCGCGATCGTGGACCTCGAAGCCCACGATCTTGCGGCTGTAGACGTCCAGGATCAGGTACAAGTAAAACCAGCGCCCGGCGACCTGGGCCGGCAAATAGGTCATGTCCCAGCACCACAGTTGGCGCGGCCCCGTGGCCACGTGCGTGGTAGGCGGACGGCTTTGGCGCGGTGCCTTGGCGCGTCCTCGATGCCGGGTCTGCCCATGGGCGCGCAGCACCCGACCAAAGCTCGATTCGCTGGCCAGGTAGACACCCTCATCGGCCAGCATGGGCACGATGCGCGCCGGCGGCATGTCGGCGAAGCGCGGCTCGTTGGCAACGGCCAGAATGCGTTCGCGCTCCTCGATGCTCAGCGCATGCGCGGGCGTAGGCCGCTCAGCCCCGGGGCGGCGGTCGCCGACCACCAAGCCATCGTGGGCCTTCCAGCGTTGCAACGTGCGCACCGTTATGCCAGCTACCTCGCAGGCCAGGCGCAGGCGCGCCCCGGCTGCGTGAGCGGTTTCGATATGGCGGACCATCGTGTGGCGATCTTCCAGGCCGATCATGCGTCCTCGTCCTTGTCCTTCGGGAAGATCCCCTCGAGCTTTTTTGAGAGTATCAACAGGGCGGCGGCTTCGGCCAGGGCCTTCTCCTTGCGGCGCAGCTCGCGCTCGAGTTCCTTGATACGGCGCCGATCGGCCTTTGTCTCACGAGGGGTGGCGCGCGCATCCTCGGGCTCAGCCAGCGCCTGCGTGGCGGCAGTGCGCCACTGCTCCAACTCCTGCGGATACACACCGTTCTCACGGCACCAGGCGTTCTTGCTGGCCTCGTCCATCGCAGCCGTCGCCAGCACCGCCTCAAACCTGGCCGCCGCCGTCCATGCCCGCTCGCGAGCGGGCATGGACATAGCGTCCGCACGCCAGCGCTCAAGCGTGGCCACTGCCACACCCAATTCCCTTGAAACCACTTCCACCGCCGCACTCTCCGGCGGTAACAACCGTACTACCGCCCGGTCCTTGAATTCTTTTCCGTAACGAGCCACTTCTATCTCTTTTCGCCCCCAGGGTTCAAATTCTATCGGGGCGACATCTATTCTGCCGCGGGGGGCTATTTCACGTCATTACCCTGCTGCAATCAAATATCGCCCCGGCTTTTTCCCGAGCCAAGCCGGAGCTCTGCCGCGGCCAGACCACGTCTTGCCGGTCTTTGGGTCGCGGTATCTCGCCGGCAATGCAGCTTTAGATTGTTGCACGCCCGTACCGACAGAGCGGCCACGGCGAGGCTTGACCGCAATGTCGTCGATGCTTAGGTCGTACTCCCGCATCAACCGCTGAATCTTCTCGACCACACTTGGCAATTCCGCTCGCAACTTCTCAAGTTGTGCGTTGACAGTTGCCAGTTCAGCGAGCAATTCTCGAGGAGTTGCCGCCCTGAGAGCGCGTGGCTTTTCCGTAGGCATTTCGGGTGCTACGGCTGTCTTGAGCGCTTTGGGTGTCACAGCCCTCATGCGCCTTTCCGGTGCCACGGCCTGCTTGCGCGCTTTCGGCGCCACTAGCTCCTTGTGCGCTTCCGCTACTTCAATCTGTACTTCCGGCGCCGCGGCTTGCGTCGGCACTTCCGGTGCTGCGGCGACAGTTGGCGACTTCCGACGCTGCGGCTTCTGCCGGCGAAGTTCCGGCGTCGCGGCTTCTGTCGGTACCTCCGGTGCGGCGGCTTGGGTAGGCACTTCCAGTGCCGTCGCTTCAGTCGGCGATTTCCGACGCCGCTGCTTCTGTCGGCGGACTTCCGGTCCCGCGGCTTCTGTCAGTACTTCCGGTGCTGAGGCTTGGGTAGGCACTTCCTGTGCTGTCGCTTCAGTCGGCGATTTCCGATGCCGCTGCTTCTGTCGGCGAACTTCTGGTGCCGCGACTTCTCGAGGCAAGTCCGGTCCTCTGACTTCAATCGGCGCTGCCGGTGCCGCGGGCTCTGTCGGCCCGCCCGGGGACACGGTTTCAGTCGGCGCTTCCAGTGCCGCGGGTTGAGTTGGAACTTCCAGTGCCGCGACCTCCGCTGGCACTTCCGGTGCAACGGCTTCAGTCAACACTTCCGGTGCCGCCACCACAGTCGGCACTTCCCGTGCCACAGGGAGCCGCCGCCTACGCCGGTATGACACCGTCGCCGCCGGGCCGCTATCCCGGGTCAGTGACCAGAAGTCCCCGCTGCCCACCGGGCGCCGGGGACCTACGGCATCGGCATCAACTTTGCCAACACTTCCGTCGCCGTCATTCGCTTGACCGTTGACGCGATGAACGCCGGGCTTCACGTTACGGCCTGGACCTCCTGCCTGCGTAAATCCCTGCGGCGCCTCAGGCGTGACAAGGACATCAACTCGCTGCGGATTGGGGACGAGATCGGCTTCCTTTGTCGGACTCACAGCATCGGCGAATGGCGCCTCATCCGTTGGAACATGAGCCTTCGCCTCCTGCTTGACGCCAGCTTCCCCCCTGCTCCAAGCCTTCTTCAAGAATTCGCGAGCCCACTCCACACTGAACGACTCCGAATCAACCTGCTCTTGCAGGTATTCGGACAAACGCTCCGCCGCATCGTCCAGTTCATCGTCCTCGGGCTCAGGATAAAAAATCGGCTGAAACGCTTCGTCGGCTTCTCTCCTTGTCGACACGGTGTTGAAATGCGACCAGTGTTTGAACCCGATAGCTCTTGATATTGCGTCTTGCGCGCGTGTAAGGCGAACCTCGCGGTCGGTCATGTTCCGTAGCAGCTTTGCGACTCTTTGTACATCACGACGAGTAACGAAATACAAGTCTCGGGACATCGAATTTAACCCTCTTGAATTATGAATTCGGTGGCAAGCGGCAGCTGCTGGCCTTGGCGTCAGCTCTTACGCCCACGGCGCTTTCCACCTCATGTTTTCCGGCTTGACGTCGAGTAATCTCCAACGACTCTTGCGCCGCGCGAACTTCTGCTGCCACCGCGGTGGCTTGCACGGCATTCGCTCGATGAGCCTGCTCATCCGCCAGCGCCTCTCGGAGCATTGTCAACCCGTCTTCCGCCTTCGCCAAGTTTGCCTTCAGTACCGTTATGAGGAGTTGGCCGGGATGGAACAGTGACCGCTGACAACACCGGCGCCTCCAAGCCTGCAGTGAACGCCCCTGACCAAGATACGCCCCTATGCTCTGCAGTGCATAAGGGCGTATCTTGGTGGTAGGCCTGGTGCGGCCGGCTGGAAGCCGCCCCACTCACTTCAGCGTCTTCAACCGGTTGCTCGCCGCACGCGCGCCTTCGGTACTGGGATACTTGGCCACCACCTGTTCCAGCGTTTTGCGCGCGGCAGCCTTCTGGCCTGACTCGAGCTGATTATTGGCAACCGCAATCATTGCGTCCGGCACCTTGGGATGCGTCGGGTTGGCATTGATCATTTTCTGCAGAGTCCAGGTGGACCCCTTATAGTCGCGCTGCGCGTATAGCGAGTTGCCGAGCCAGTACTGCGCCAGCGGCAGGTACGAGCTCTGTGGATACTTCTTGATAAAAGACGAGAACGAATTCCCCGCGCTTTTGAAATCGCCCGCCTGGAAATGCTTGAGCGCGGCGTCGTATTCGGGCTTCTCGCCCGGCTGCGACGTGCCCTGGCGGTCTTCGACCGAAGCCTGCTGCGGCTCGAGCTTCTTCAGGCGCGCATCCAGGTCGGCGTAGTAGTCCTTCTGCTGCTTCTGCAGCGTTCCCACCGTGTTCTGCAGCACTTCGTTCTGGCCGCGTAGCCGCGCCAGTTCCTGGCGTAGGCCTTCGAGCTGGTTCTGCATGTCGAGCGTGGTGCGGCTGTTCTGCTCAATGCGCTGGGTCGCAGTCGCCTGGAAACTGTTGAACTGGTCGACGCAGGTTGATGACGGTTCTGCGCGCCTGGTCATCGTCGAACACTCCGGCATGCGCCTGCGTGGGTGGCAGCATGCCGCCGCTAGCAATGGCAGCGAGCCACAACAGGGTGAAAACGCGTACTTTCATGGATGGGTCTCGTTGGTTGTGTCGGTTAGCCCTCGTCGCATTGCGGTTGGGCAGAGGGCCGAATTTATCTGCGGGCCTATCCAACCCGGTAAAACTCCACGCTCTGCCCCGCATTGACCGCCCGCCGCAGCCAGTCGGGCATCTCGCCCTGCCCGTCCCAACTCTGCCCCGCGGCGTTGCGGTAGCAGACCACTAGCGCTGGCGCTGGTGCGGGTGGCGGCGGGGGCGGTGGCGGATCGAAGCACCCCGCCGCTTCCAGCTCCTCCATGGTCAGCCCGTAGTCGACCATCTCATTCTGGATCCAGCGGATCGCCGCCGCCCGCTCAGTTTTTGCTGTCATTGCTGTCGTCACTGCTGTCGCTGCCGTCTGCCGGGTTCAAGGCGGTGGCTGGCGCGCCCTGCTTGTCGTCTTGCTGTTCGTCCAGCTGTTGGTCCTGTTTTGCGCCTGGCGCCGCCTGCCCGGTCGGCGCCGGGGCGCCGGCCTTGCGCCGCCGCCCGCCACCACTCTCCCCCCGCCGCTCGGGCGGCCCCATCCGCAATTCTGCCAGCAGCTGGCGCGCCAGCGCCGCTTCGGCCTCGGCGCGTTCGGCCCGGCGCTGCGCCGCGCCCAACTCCGCCTGCACCGCGTCCAGGTCGTGCGCCGCTTTGCGCTGCGCCTGCTCGGCGCTGGCGAGCCGATCGGCGAGCGTTGCGGCCTGGGCTTCGAGCCGGGCCCGGACCTCGGCCTGCGCCACGGCCACGTCGCGGGCCTCGCTGCGCGCCGCCACCAGTTCGCCGCGCAACGCTTCGGCCGTGCGCTCGCTCTGCTGGCGCGCGGTACGCTCGGCGTCCAGCTCGCGCAAGGCGCGGCGCTCGGTGGCCTCGGCCCGTTCCTGGGCGAGGGTCACCTGCTCGCGGGCGCGCTCGAGCTCGGTCGAGAATTGGGTGCGCAGCTCTGCCAGCTGCCGTCCGGCGGCGTCCAGTTCTGCCCGCCCCGCCTCCAGCCGGGCCTGGGTCGCCGCGTGGGCCTGGCGCTCGGCGGCCAGCTCCGCCTGCACGGCGGCGTGCGCCTCGCGCGCCTCGGCCAGCTGCGCCGAGAGGGCGGCCACCTCCTCCCGCGCGGCCGCAGTCTCGGTCCGCGCGGCGTCGCGTTCGGCCTCGGCGACGCTGGCCGCATGGCGGGCCTCGGCGCGCAGCGTGGCCAGCTCGCCGGTAGCGGCCTCGTTGGCCGCCTGCCAGATGGTCTGGACCGCCCCGGCCGCAATGTCCTTCAACGCCTCCGGCAAGTCGGGATGGTCGATGGTCACGCGCGTGCGCCCGCGCAGTTCCTGCCAGAACGCCTGCAGCACCTCGGCGGGCGTGCCCATGCTGCCCTTGCGCACCAGGCTGTAGAGCTTGTTGGCGGTGGGCGTGACGCCGTAGCGGAAGAACAGCAGGCCGCAGACTTCGCGGTAGAGCGCGCGGGTCTCAGGGAAGCGTCCGCGCAGTTCGGCCAGGTCGGCCTGTAGCGCGGCGTCGGTCAGATCCAGGTCGGCAGCGGGCATGGGGCAAGAAGACGGAAAATTGATGATAAATATTACTACGTAATACGATCAAAATCTAATTTTCATCGCACGACTTTAGACATAACTGCGCTTATGTCTAGAGAGATGCATCGGAACGCCGGCAGGCCCGCGCGCGTTGGTTAAACTAACTTTGGGTCTCCCGCACTTTGTGTGACGGCCGCGTTGGGGGCTTGATTTCGGGCCGATCTGGCTTTACGTTGATCGTTACCATGAGCCAAGTTCTCGGTGGGATCGATCGTATTCTCGCCCGCGTGGGTAAGCGCTTCGTCTCCAGCGACGCGCGAGGGGATACCATTACCGTAGAAGCCTGCAGTACGGTTCGCGCCGCACCGTGTCCTGCCTGCCATCGTTGGAGTAACCGACGCCACGGCCGCTATGTGCGCAGGCTGGAAGAACGTCCGATGCTCGACCAGCGGGTCGTTCTCGCCGTTGAGGTGCGTCGCTTCAAGTGTGCAAACGCCGGCTGCCCGCGTCGTACGTTTGCCGAGAGCATCCACGCCCTGGCCGGTCGGCATCAACGTCGTACGCAATCGCAGGCTCGGGCGTTGCACGCGCTGGGCCATGCCCTCGGTGGTGAGGCGGCAGCTCGGCTTGCTGACGTTTTGGGCTTGCGCACCAGTGCCGACACCGTGCTGCGGGAGTTGCGCAGAGCTCCTGAGCGCAAGCGCAAACCACGACCGCGGGTCGTCGGCATCGATGACTGGGCGATCGCGCGCGGTCACCAGTATGGAACGATCATCGTCGACCTGGAGCGACGTGAGCCGATCGAAGTGTTCGCGGGCAGGGAAGGAACTGGGGTGGCCGCGTGGATGCGTGCGCACCCATCGATCGAGATCGTTGCCAGGGACCGGGCCGGGGCCTACTCCGAGGCGGTCGACATCGCGCTGCCGGCAGCCACGCAAGTCTCGGATCGCTGGCATCTACTGTGCAACTTGCGCGACAACGTCGAGAGACTGCTGTGCCGACTCGGACCGCAACTGCGCCAAGCCGCGCAGCAGGTCGAGGTCGGTGGCGTGACCCTGGGCCGGCAGCGGGAGCTGAGCCGCAACTCACTGTGGTCATGGCAGCGTCTGAGCGATCAGCGACGCGCCTCGCGGGTGGAGCTGTACGAGCGGGTTATGGCGCTACACGCCCAGGGCGGCACGATGAAAGGAATCGGGCAAGAGCTCTCAATCGACCATCGAACCGTGCGCAACTTCATCACCGCGGGGGCATTCCCCGAGCGCGCCCCCAGGGCGCGGGGGCCGACGCCTTTAGATCCTTACCTCAGCTATATAGAGGAACGAATCGCACAGGGCTGTCGCTTTCCTGAGCTGATCTGGCAGGAACTCAAGCAGCGAGGTTATACCGGCAGTCGCGCCGCCGTTCGGAATTGCGTGATTCGCCTCCTTTTTCCGCAGGGCAAGAAGCCTCTTTTCCAGGCACCCGTGCGCACGATGCCGTGCCCGTCGGCCCGGCGCGTGTTCGGATGGCTTATAGGATGGAGGAAGCTCGCGGTCGCGGAGCCCAGGAACGCGGACCACGAGCGCTTCGTGCAGGCGCTGTGCAAGATCGAACCCGTAGTGGGCGACGTCCGCAGCCTCGCGCGGGAGTTTCTCGGGCTCATGCATCGGCGATGTCCGCGGCAGTTCGATCGATGGTTGAAGCGTCTGTCGCGCTGCGACGCTGCGGAAATGCGGAGGTTCGCGCAAAGCCTGCGCGCCGACTTACCGGCTGTGCGTGCGGCCTTCAAGCTGCCATGGAGCAATGGCCAGACCGAGGGTCACGTCAACCGGCTCAAGTTCCTCAAGCGCCAGATGTATGGCCGCGCGAACATCGAGCTTCTGCGGCTGCGGGTATTGAAGCCAAGCTGAATCGGCCCGCCTTGTCCTACTGGACCCGCTAGCCCGTTCGCCATCGCAGAGGAATGAGCTCGTGGGGCGTGGGCGAGGCCGACGGGGCTCGCCCAGGTTCGCGAAAAAGCAGAAGAATGGTGGTGGGGGCGATGGAGACGACGGCCGTTCCACGCGACAAGATCCTCCACGCCAGTTCGCCGTCGTCACACAAATTGCGGAAGACCCCTAACTTTGTATCCATTTCTAAACTAATTTTGTTCCTGGCCCCCCGGAGCAAAATCCATCTGGATATTCAGACGGTTCTTGGCTGGTACGGCCGTCAAGACGCCGGGCGCCTCGATGGCGGTGCGTGCCGGCGGCAAGGACATTGCGCTGTTCAATGTCGACGGCACCGTCCATGCGATCGAGAACACGTGCCTGCACGCCGGCGCCGCACTCGCCGGCGGCAGCTTGTGCGGACGCATCGTCCAGTGCCGTGCGCACGGCTGGCGCTACGACGTGACCACCGGGGCGCTGGTCGTGGCGCCGTCGCTGTCCGTCGCAACGTTTGCGGTGAAGATTGACCAGAGGCGTGTACTAGTCGGGGTGCCGACATGAGCCGCCCTTGTTCCGATGCCGACGTCGTCACCTGTCGCCACCTGCTGGTTCCGGTCGACGACACGGACGAATCCATGGCCACCGTCATCGGGGCCATCGAACTGGCACGCATCGCGGCCGCACGGATTACGTTCGCCTTTGCGCCGCTGCTGGCCGCAATGCCTCACGGCCAGCGTAGCCGCAGCCGCGAGCTGCTCGGCAAGGCCGAGTCGGTGGCGCGGGCGCAAGGGATGCCATGTGCGTCGGCTGGCTCAATCGGCGGCGACGCGCAAGCGACCATCCCCGCAACCGCGCGCGAGGCCGGCTGTGACCTGGTCTTCATTGGCGCCCACGGACACGGCGCGATGACGGGGCCGCTGGTCCAGGCTGTGCTCGCGGCGGGCCTGCCCGTGTTCGCCGTGCCGAATCCCGCGCCGGCGACGCCGGTGCCGGCGATCCGCGGCATCCGCGACGAACACCGGGCCCTCAGTGCCGTATTGCGCGCCTGGCTGGACATGCTCATGGCCGCGAATGACGACGGCGCCCGCGCGGACGTGCCAGTGATGCGGAGCATGATCCGGTTTATCCAGACCTTCCCGGTCGCGCGCCACCATCCCCGCAAGCAGGCCTGCCTGTACGGCAGGCTGCGCCGGCGCACGGCCCGGGCCGATGCCGAACTCGACGAACTGGAGCGCCAGCATGAACGCGATGCGCAATGGGTCGGCGCACTCGCCGAAGCCGTGGAACGGTTTGCGGCGGGCGGCCCGCTGACCGAACTGCTGAGCAAGGTCGATCACTACGCGCAGTTCGCCTGGGCGCTCATGGGGCGCGAGGAAGGCGTCATCCTGCCGGCGGCGCAGCGCTTTCTGACCGACGCGGACTGGGACAAGATCAACGCCGTGTATTGCATGGCGAACATCGGTACCGCGCGCGCCGCTGGGCATGAGGATCGCCCGTTCGACATGTTGCTTGCCTATCTCGCCGATCTTCCGGATGCCGGTTGCGTCGCCCGCATTTGCTCGCACGCGGAAAGCGGATCACCACGGCTCAACTAAAAGCGCGGGCACATGCATCGAATCGTGGCCATTGGATCAAGACTGTCAAACGGGCGCGTGGACGCGCCACTCACCACCAGGAGGAGACCATGCAGTTTCTCGACGATTCCCTGCACCCGGAAAACCAGGACAAAGTGGTAATCACCGTGGCCCCGTACGGCCCCGAGTGGATGCCGCAGGACTTCCCGGAAGACATCCCGGTGACCATGGAAGAGCAGGTGCAGAAGGCCGTGGACTGCTATAACGCCGGCGCCACCGTGCTGCACCTGCACGTACGCGAACTCGACGGCAAGGGTTCCAAACGCCTGTCCAAGTTCAACGAGCTGATCGCCGGCGTGCGCGCCGCCGTGCCCGACATGATCATCCAGGTCGGCGGCTCGATCTCGTTCGCGCCGGAAGACGAAGGCGAAGCCGCCAAATGGCTGTCGGACGACACCCGCCACATGCTCGCCGAACTCACCCCGAAGCCCGACCAGGTGACGGTGGCGATCAACACCACGCAGATGAACATCATGGAGCTGCTCTATCCCGAGTACCTGAAAGGTACCTCGCTCGAGCATCCCGCCTACCAGGCTGCCTACCGCGAAATGACCGTGCCGGCCGGCCCGGGCTGGGTGGAAGAGCACCTGCGCCGCCTGAGCAACGCAGGCATCCAGCCGCACTTCCAGCTCACCGGCATCCACGCGATGGAAACGCTGGATCGCCTGGTGCGCGCAGGCCACTACAAAGGCCCGCTGAACCTGACGTGGATCGGCATCGGCGGCGGCTTCGACGGCCCTAACCCATTCAACTTCTTCAACTTCGTGCATCGCGCCCCGGACGGCTGCACGCTGACCGCCGAGTCGCTGCTGAAGAACGTGCTGCCGTTCAACATGATGGCCATGTCCATGGGCCTGCACCCGCGCTGCGGCATCGAGGACACCATCATCGACCAGCACGGCAACCGCATGACCTCGGTGCAGCAGATCGAACAGTGCGTGCGCGTGGCGAAGGAACTGGGCCGCGAGATCGCCTCGGGCAAGGAAGCGCGCGAGATCTACCGCATCGGCACGTGGTACGACAGCGTTGAAGAAACGCTGGCCGCCCACGGCATGGCGCCCAACCGCCAGGCCGGCATCAGGAACCTGCCGCTACGCGCCGCCTGATGCGGAAGGCCGCCCGGACGCAGCGACTCGACTGCGGCCAAGGCGGCCGGCCATCCTGTTCTTGACGGAGTCCAACATGTCCCATCGCCCCGCCCTCTTCGCATTCCGCAAGGTGGCCGTCGTAGTCATCCTGGCCGCAGCGATGCCCCCTGCCATGGCCTGGACCAACAAACCGGTGCGCATGCTGGTGCCCGCCCCGGCCGGCGGAACCATGGACGTTATCGCCCGCGTGCTGGCCGAGCAGCTCACGGCAGACCTCGGCCAGGCCGTGGTGGTCGACAACAAGCCGGGGGCCGGTGGTGGCATTGCCATCAATACCCTGCTGGCGGCGCCGGCTGACGGCCAGACCATCCTGGTCACCCTGACCAATGTCTTCACGGAAGTTCCCCAGGTGATGAAGGTCTCCTTTGATCCGGTGAAGGACGTGAAGCCCGTGGCCGCCGTCAGCAAGGTGACCATGGTGCTGGTTGGATCGCCTGACCTGCCGGCCAAGGATCTCCCAAACCTGATTCGCTATGTAAAGGCCAACTCCGGCAAGCTGAGTTTCGCCTCGCCCAGTGCCGGCACGGTTGGCCACTATGCCGGCATGATCATGAACCAGAAGGCCGGCATGGATCTGCAGCACGTGCCGTTTGCTGGCTCGCCGCCGGCATTGACCCAGGTAATGGGCGGGCAGATCGCCGTGATGTACGACGGCATGGTGACCTCGCTGCCCATGATCAAGGCCGGCAAGCTCCGACCCTACGCGCTGGCGGCAAAGAAGCGTTCGCCACTGTTGCCGCAGGTTCCGACTTTCGCGGAGCTGGGCTATCCGGATATCGATTTCAGCAACTGGGGCGGTGTCTTCGTATCCGCCAAGGTGCCTGCCGACGTCAGCCAGGAGATCCAGGCAGCGGTCTACAAGGCGGCATCAAAACCCCACGTGCAGGAACGGTTCGCGGCGCTCGGCATGGAGCCTGTGCCGGCGCAGGGCCTGCCGGAACTCAGCCAGGCGCTGCGCACGGAATACGAGCGCAATGCCGGCATCGTCAAGACCTACCACATCCAGCCATGAGGTCCACGGCCCTGGCGGGCACCGGACCGGCATGAACTTTCTTCAGGAGACCTGAATGGCAAAAGCAATCCGCTTCTACGAAACCGGCAGCGCCGACGTCCTCAAGCTTGAGACCGTCGAAGTCGGCGATCCCGGCCCGGGCCAGGCCCGTGTCCGCCATACCTATATCGCCGTCAATTTCATCGACATCTACTTCCGCACCGGCCACTATCCGCTTCAGCTGCCCAACGGCCTGGGCTCCGATGCGGTTGGCGTGGTCGAGGCCGTCGGTCCGGGCGTGACCGACATCCGCGTCGGTGACCGCGTCGGCTACCTGCTCGGGCCACAGGGCGCTTACTCGGACGTGCGCGTCATGCCGGCGGAAGTCCTGATCCCGCTGCCCGATGGCGTCTCCGACCGGACTGCCTCGACGCTCATCATGAAGGGCATGACGGCCCAATACCTGTTCCGCCAGGTCTACCCGCTCAAGGGTGGCGAGACCATCCTCTATCACGCGGCGGCGGGCGGCGTCGGCCTGATCGCGTGCCAGTGGGCACGCGCGCTTGGCGTGACCATGATCGGCACGGTCAGCTCCGACGAAAAGGCGGAGATCGCCAAGGCCAATGGCTGCACGCACACCATCGTCACGTCGCGCGAGGATATTGTCGAACGTGTGATGGAGATCACCGACGGCAAGAAGGTGCCGGTCGTCTTCGACTCGATCGGCAAGTCGACGCTAGATGCCTCGCTGTCCTGCCTGCAGGTACGCGGCACCCTCGTCAGCAACGGCACGACTTCCGGGCCGGTGGAAATCGACAGCCGCACGCTCGCCGCCAAGGGTTCGCTGTGGGTCACGCGTCCGGCCATGGTGCACTACGCCACGCCGCGTTCGCACATGCTCGACATGGCCAGGGAGGTGTTCGAGATGGTGCTCGCCGGCAAGATCACAAGCGAGCCCAGGCAGAGCTTCGCACTGGCCGATGCCGCCGAGGCCCATCGCGCGCTCGAATCGAGGAAGACCAGCGGCGCCACCGTACTGGTGCCGTAACCGCTGCGTCCTGGCGCGCGGGCAACACCGCCTGTACGCCTTGGCGCATGAGCATCACGGGGCGACGTGTTCATGGCACGATCGCCCCGAACCCATTGCTGGAACATTGCTGGAAATCGGAGAAATCATGGACCTGAGGTTAGAAGGCAAGCGCGCAATCGTGACAGGCGGCAGCCGCGGCATTGGCAAGACGATTGCCCTGCAGCTCGCACAGGAAGGCGTTGATGTCGTGCTCGCCGCGCGCGGGAAAGAGGCGCTGGATGCGACAGCCGCGGAGCTCGCGGCGCTGACCGGCCGCCGCATTGTGCCGCTGACGGTCGATACCGCCGACAAGGCTTCCGTCGACGCCATGGTGGAGCAAGCGATCGAAGCTCTGGGTGGCATCGATATCCTGGTCAATGCCGCGGCTCTGCCGGGTGGCATCTCGCCGGCCACGCAACTGGACCAGATCGTCGATGCGCAAGCACTCGAAGATATCGACATCAAGGTCATCGGCTATCTTCGCACCGCACGGGCGCTGGCACCGCATCTGGTCGCAAATGGCTGGGGACGTATCATCAATATCGGCGGTCTGGCGATCTACCATACGGGCCGGCCCATCGCCACGCTTCGTAACGTCGGCGTGGCGGCAATCACCAAGAACCTCGCGGATGAACTTGGCCCGAAGGGCATCAATGTCACGGCGGTCCATCCCGGACCCACGCGCACCGAGAAGACCGATGCGACAACCGAGGCGTGGGCGGCGACCAAGAGTAGCCTCGGCCGCATGGTCGATGCCAGCGAGGTCGCCTGCGTGGTGACCTTCCTCGCTTCACCGCTGAGCGTGGCAATCAATGGCGAAGCCATCCCGGTCGGCGGCGGAACCCCAGGCATCATCCACTATTGAACTCACCCTGAACTGCCGACGGCAGCCTCGCCTTGCTGGCCCGCTTCAGGTTGGGCCAGGCCAGCAGGTTGCCAGTTGCGACGAAGTCAATGGCCCTGTTCTTCCTGGAGCCGCTGGCGCAGCACCGCGCGGAGATCCTCGCCATATCCGGTGAGGGTGCCGCCATCCACGGCCAGCATCTGGCCCGTGATCATGTCGGCACGGTCGCTGGCAAGGAACGATACCGCTTCCCCGATCTCCTCGGGCTTGCAGAACCGGCCCAGCGGCACCGTCCGCCTGATCAGCGCATCGCGCTTTTCCGGACTTGCATACGCTTCAATGGCAGGCGTCAGGATGCCGCCGGGGCACACGGCATTGACATTGATGCGCTGGTCCGCCAACTCCCATGCGAGGTGTTGTGTCAGTCCCGTGACCGCATGCTTTGACGCGGTGTAATCCACACTGCTGAAGTAAGCCATGCGAATGCCGGCGATGGGGTCGATATTGACGATCTTGCCCTTGCCCCGCGCCTTCATGGCAGGAATGACCGCCTGGCAGCAGAACAGGATGCCCTTGGCGTTCACCCCCATCACGCGGTCCCAGTTCTCTTCCGTGACATCGCACACCAATGCGGAGGCGCCGCCGACGCCGGCGTTATTGACCAGGATGTCGATGGCGGCAAACGCCTCCAGCATCTGGCGGGCCATGGCCTCCGTGTCGGCCTTCTTGCTGATGTCGGCGCGGATGGCGATAGCATGCTTGCCGTCCGGATCAATGCTGGAAGCGACGCGTCTGGCGGCGTCAAGGTTCAGGTCTACCACGGCAATCCTGGCCCCTTCACGTGCCAGCACGCGCGCGATGCCTTCGCCGCCGCCCTGCCCGCCGCCCGTAATGATTGCGACCTTGTCCTTAAGCTCCATTCCCATCTCCTTGCGATCTTGCGTCGGATGTCGATACCGTGGGCCTTTGCGGCCAACCTCACCAAGTATCTAGCAACAAAGCGGAGCGTTTTGACAATTTGGGGCACCAAATTGACATTTCGGGGTAACTAGGGAAACCACGAAGCCCGACCCATCAACGCACTTTGTCCCCCGCCTCCCTCCCACAAAACGCCGCAATGGCGTCAGCATGAAACATGCGTAGCCGAAGCCAACCTCTGCGCCCGAGTCTCGAGTTCAATCATCGTTTCATACGACGTCTCGAACGATCGATTCAGCGTAATCGGCCCGCCGTCCCACCTTGCAGGTCGAGAGCGATTGTGAGAGCGCAGACGCACTCAGCGTGCGGGATGCCAGTTGTGGGGAAGCAGCTCGTCGATGCGGCTGTCGTATACCGCAGCAAAACTGGGGCTTCCGCACTTTGTGTGACGAGGGCGTTGGCGTGGAGGATGTTGTCGCGTGGAACGGCCGTCGTCTCCACCGCCCACCACCACCATTCTTCTTATTGACGAACGTGGGCGAGCCCGCCAGCCTCGTCCTGACCGTACGCGAGCTCACCCGCCTGCGATGGCGATCGGACTAGCGGGTCCAGCAGGACAAGGCAGGCCGGTCGTTCAGTTTGGCTTCAGTACCCGCAGCCGCAGAAGCTCGATGTTCGCGCGGCCATACATCTGGCGCTTGAGGAACTTGAGCCGGTTGACGTGACCCTCGGTCTGGCCATTGCTCCATGGCAGCCTGAAGGCCGCCCGCACAGCCGGTAAGTCGGCGTGCAGGCTTTGCGCGAAGCTACGGATTTCCGCAGCGTCGCAGCGCGACAGACGCTTCAACCATCGATCGAACTGCCGCGGACTTCGCCGGTGCATGAGCCCGAGAAATTCCCGCGCGAGGCTGCGAACCTCGCCCACCACGGGTTCGATCTTGCACAGCGCCTGCACGAAGCGCTCGTGGTCCGCGCTCCTGGGCTCGGCCTCTGACCAAGATAAGGCCGAATTGCTATCATAAGCCGTGGGGTTATGATAGAGGCCTGAAAGGCAGGTATCGGAATGCACCCGCCGGTTCGGTCGAGTCGTCCGGCCGGGCTGCAGAACTATGGCCATATTCGAGGCGGAGTAGTCGAGCCCGTCGCCCGATCGCCTCAGTAATGGATGTCGCCGGGTATCCCACCTCCGACCGGTATGGCATCGCCGTTGATAGCGACACTCAGCGGCGAGGCGAGGAAGGTTATGACGCTCGCCAGTTTTGCAGCGGGCATCCGTCCGAGACCGGCCATAAAGGGTCATTCGCCTTCACCGACGCGTGGACGTTTGTGCGTCCGCTTCGCTCAAGCAACAGACCCTTGTTCGCAATCGCTTCTGTCGCCTCTGTGGCGCTACGACACGCTGACGTCCGCGACAATCCGCGAGGAGCGCGAGCTGCGCCGCCTCCGACACATATACACAAAAAGTGTCAATGACGTACCAATAATATATTGGACGTGATCTAGTTACGGCCATATTCTCCAGCAGACCCCCAACAACGGGCGCGGAAATTATCATGGCAAGCAATCTCATTCTTGAAACCGTCGGACTGCGGAAGGAATTCAAGGGATTCGTCGCCGTAAACGACGTCAGTCTCAAGATCAGGCGTGGGCACATCCACGCGCTGATTGGTCCGAACGGTGCAGGCAAGACCACCTGCTTCAACCTCCTTACTAAGTTCCTC
Source organism: Cupriavidus sp. PB-02 (assembly GCF_058252315.1). Lineage (NCBI taxonomy): Bacteria > Pseudomonadati > Pseudomonadota > Betaproteobacteria > Burkholderiales > Burkholderiaceae > Cupriavidus > Cupriavidus sp. PB-02. Next base: position 512,378 of record NZ_JBXPSX010000003.1, on the reverse strand, counting down.
GATCCCACGCGCGGCACCATACGGTTCAACGGTTACGAGATCACCGGCGAAAAGCCAGCGCAGATCGCACGCAGGGGTGTGGTGCGCTCCTTCCAGATCTCGGCGGTGTTTCCGCACCTGACCGTGCTCGAGAACGTACGTATCCCGCTGCAGCGCAGGCTCGGGATTTCCTTCCAGTTTTGGCGCTCGCCGAAAGTCCTCGCATCGCTCGATGACAGGGCCATGGCATTGCTCGCCGACGTCGGACTGGAGGACTTCGCCGACATGACGACCGCCGAGATGCCCTACGGTCGCAAGCGCGCGCTGGAAATCGCCACCACGCTGGCCCTCGATCCCGAGCTGATGCTGCTCGACGAGCCTACGCAGGGCATGGGCCACGAAGACGTTGACCGCGTCATGCAGCTCATCAAGAAGGTCTCGGCCAATCGCAGCATCCTGATGGTGGAGCACAACATGAAAGTGGTGTCCGGCATCTGCGACGCCATCACGGTGCTGGCGCGCGGCAGCGTGCTGGCCGAGGGCACATACGCGGAAGTCTCCGCCAACCCGCAGGTCATCGAGGCCTATATGGGCAGCGCTGATGCCGCGCTCGCTGCGCCGGGAGGGCATTGATCATGGCGACGGAATACCTGCGGGTCACCGACCTCCATGCCTTCTACGGCGAATCGCACATCCTCCACGGCATCGACTTGCTGGTGAACGAGGGAGAGTGCGTGACCCTGCTCGGCCGCAACGGGGCAGGCCGTACCACTACCCTGCGCGCCATCATGGGCCTAACGGGGCGTCGCGCCGGCTCGGTCATGATCGACGGCCGCGAGGCAATCGGCATGCCGGCCCATCGCATCGCGCGTCTCGGCGTCGGCTTCTGCCCGGAGGAGCGGGCGATTTATTCCAGCCTCTCGTGCGAGGAGAACCTCCTGCTCCCGCCGCAGGTGGGTGGCGGCGGGATGAGCCTCGACGAGATCTACGCGATGTTCCCCAACCTCCACGAGCGGCGGCATAGCCAGGGCACGCGGCTATCGGGCGGCGAGCAACAGATGCTGGCGATGGCGCGCATCCTGCGCACTGGAGCGCGGTTGCTGCTGCTGGACGAAATCTCCGAGGGACTGGCGCCGGTGATTGTGCAGAAGCTCGCCCAAGTCATCCGCGACCTCAAGGCGAAGGGCTACACGATCGTGCTGGTGGAGCAGAACTTCCGGTTCGCCGCGCCGCTGGCCGACCGCATGTACGTGGTGGAGCACGGCCAAATCGCCGCGGAGATCCATCAGCACGAGATTCACGAGAAGCAGCACCTGCTCCAGGAACTCCTGGGTGTCTGAGACCGCTGCGGAGGAGACAACATGACAACGATTCTGGGAGTCCCGCTACAGGGGCTGTTGGGGCAACTCGTGCTCGGGCTGGTAAACGGCTCGTTCTACGCGATTCTCAGCCTCGGGCTTGCCGTGATCTTCGGCATGCTCAACATCATAAATTTTGCCCACGGCGCGATGTTCATGGTGGGCGCATTTGTCGCCTGGGCGGGCCTGGAGTATCTCGGCATCAGCTACTGGTGGTCGCTGCTGGCGGCGCCGGTGCTGGTAGGGCTGGCGGGTATCGCCATCGAGCGCGGCCTGCTGCGGTGGCTGTACAAGCTCGACCACCTGTACGGGCTGCTGCTCACCTTCGGGCTGGCGCTCATTATCGAAGGCCTGTTTCGCTTCCAATTCGGCGTCTCGGGGCAGCCCTATTCGATTCCCGACGAGGTGGCGGGCGCCTTCAACCTCGGCTTCATGATCCTGCCGAAATACCGCGCGTGGGTCATCGGCGCCTCGCTCACAGTGTGCCTGCTGACCTGGTTCACGATCGAGAAGACCCGCCTCGGCGCCTACCTGCGCGCCGCCACCGAGAACCCAAGCATTACCCAAGCTTTCGGCATCAACGTGCCGGTGATGGTGATGATGACCTATGCCTTCGGCGTGGGCCTGGCCGGGCTGGCCGGCGTGCTGGCAGCACCGACGGGGCAACTAAGTCCGCTGATGGGGTCGAACCTGATCATCGTCGTGTTCGCGGTGGTGGTGATCGGCGGCATGGGTTCCATCTTTGGCGCGATCGTCGCCGGGCTGGGGCTGGGCGTGGTGGAAGGACTGACCAAGGTGTTTTATCCAGAGGCGTCGGCCACGGTGGTTTTCGTGATCATGGTCATCGTGCTGATGGTTCGGCCGGCAGGCCTGTTTGGCAAGGAAAAGTGAGGTCGCGTATGAAAATGAGAAATCTTGGCTACGGTGTCCTGCTGCTGGGCACGCTGGCGGCCCCGGCCGTGCTCTATCCGGTGATGCTAATGAAGGTGCTGTGCTTCGCCTTGTTCGCCTGCGCCTTCAACCTGCTGCTCGGCTATACCGGCCTGCTCTCGTTCGGCCATGCGGCATTCCTCGGCACGGCGGCCTATATATCGGGCTATGGCATGAAGACCTGGGGGCTCACCCCGGAACTCGGCCTGCTGCTCGGCACAGCCGTCTCGGCTGCCGCGGGCTTTGTCGTCGGGGCGCTCGCTATTCGCCGGCAAGGCATCTACTTCGCGATGATCACGCTTGCCTTGGCACAGATGTTCTACTTCTTGTTCCTGCAGACGCCGTTCACCGGCGGCGAGGATGGCATGCAGGCCATTCCGCGAGGCAGGCTGTTCGGCCTGTTCGACCTAGCGTCGGACTTGCGCATGTACTACTTCGTGCTGGCGATCTTCCTGTTCACCTTCTGGCTGATCCACCGCATCATCCATTCGCCTTTCGGCCAGATCCTGAAGGCGATCCGTGAGAACGAGGCGCGCACCACCTCGCTGGGCTACGACGTCGCGCGCTACAAGCTGCTGGCCTTCGTCCTCTCGGCGGGCCTGGCTGGCCTTGCCGGGGCCACCAAGACCCTGGTCTTTCAGTTTGCCACGCTGACCGACGCGCACTGGCACACCTCCGGCGAAGTCGTGCTGATGACGCTGTTGGGCGGCCTTGGCACTGCCTTCGGCCCGGTGGTGGGCGCGGGCATCGTGGTTGCCATCCAGAACGCCTTGGCGGACAAGGTCGGTTCCATGATCACCGTGATCATGGGGAGCATCTTCGTCGTGTGCGTGCTGACGTTCCGCCGCGGCATCGTCGGCGAATTGAATGCGTTGTGCCAGAGCATCGTGGGCAACCGCCGCGGCCGGCCCGCACCGCGCCACGCTGCCGTGCCGGCACCAAGTTATGAGGAAGCGCCCGCTGGAGCAGGCGTGCATGCCCGGCGCGTGGAAGGAAAGGCATGAAATCGACCGCTGAACGGAACACCCCATTTATATCCCCACAGTAGAGGAGACACAGGATGAACAATCGCATCAAGCTACTTGCGCTCGCCGCGCTGCTGGCGGCCTCGACGGCGCAGGCCGAGATTACGGACGGCGTGGTCCGGATCGGTGTGCTCAACGATCAGACCGGCGTTTATGCTGGGCTGGCCGGTCCCGGTTCGGTCTGGGCCGCGAAGAAGGCGGTCCAGGACTTTGCACCTGAAAAGCATGGTCTGAAGGTGGAGATCGTGGCCGCCGATCACCAGAATAAGCCGGACGTCGGGGCGAGCATCGCCCGCCGCTGGTTCGACGTGGACAAAGTGGACGCTATTGTCGACGTGCCGACCTCTTCAGTCATCCTGGCGGTCAACCAGGTGGTCAAGGAGAAGAACAAGGTGATGATTGTTACCGGCGGCGGCACCTCTGACCTCACCGGCAAGGCCTGCACGCCCAATGCGATCCACTGGGCCTACGACACGTGGGCACTGGCGAATGGGACGGGTAAGGCGGTTGTCAAGGCGGGTGGCAAGAGTTGGTTCTTCGTGACTGCCGACTACGCCTTCGGTCACTCGCTCGAACGCGACACCGAGGCCGTTGTCGTCAAGAACGGTGGCAGGGTCCTCGGCAAGGTCCGGCATCCTTTCCCGGGCAACGATTTCTCCTCCTACCTGCTGCAGGCTCAAGCCTCAAAGGCGCAGGTGGTGGGCCTGGCCAACGCCGGGGGCGACACCATCGGCGCGGTCAAGCAGGCCGCCGAGTTCGGCGTGACCGCCGGCGGTCAGAAGCTGGCAGGCCTGCTCGTCTTCAGCAGCGACGTCCAGGCGCTCGGTCTCAAGGCTGCGCAGGGCCTGTTGCTGAGCGAGACCTGGTATTGGGATATGACCGACGAGAACCGTAAGTTTGGCAAGGAATTCGCCGCTGCCAACAACGGTAAGTTCCCGACCATGGCGCAGGCGGGCACGTACTCGGCTGTGATCCACTACCTGAAGGCAGTGACGGCGATGAAGGCGGATGGCGACGGCAGCGCCGTGGTAGCGAAGATGAAGGCGATGCCCACCGACGACAAGCTGTTCGGCAAGGGCAGCATTCGCGAAGACGGCCGGAAGATCCACCCGCTCTATCTGTTCGAGGTGAAGAAGCCGTCGGAATCGAAGTATGCGGGCGACTTCTACAAGCTCATCGCCTCCATTCCCGCCAACGAGGCGTTCCGGCCGATGGACGAAGGTGGCTGCCCGCTGGTTGGGAAGAAGACGTCATGAAGATCACCTGACGCATGCTGATCGGGCAGGAGGGGCAGCGGCACCACCCGCGCGTTCAACGCCTTTTCTCCGGCGGCTTGCCGCGGACATCGAACCCGCGTTGGGTCGGCGCCGCCCGACGACACCGACCTGGCCTGCCGCCTCGCTGTTAGCTAGCGGATTTGCGAGGTATCGCGAGCGATGCCCGAGGCGAGCGCCATCTTCCTGGAGGCCATTGATCTCGGCATCGAAGGGCTGGGCGGCACCCTCACCGAGCGCCATGGACGAGACCGCCCTGTTATCAGAGCTTGCTCTCACGCCTGTTGCGGGCCGCTCTGGCCGACGGCAACTCGCTGGCGCTCGACCGCCACGTACGGCTGCTGCCTATTGCCGGGCGCGACTGAACGTCCGCGCCATTCTCCGGCCCTCGCCAACGTTACAGCGAGGCCCGGGGAACCTTCACAGCACGCTTTTCGCCGTCTCGATGAAAGCCGTCATCAGCGGCGTTGGGGTACGCTGGCTATAGCCGAGCATGATCTCGACTGTTGGTTGCCGGCCTTTGATCGGCTTGTAGACGACGTGGTCGAACTTCATCTGCCGGACCGATGCCGGTACGAAGCCAATGCCCGCACCGGAGCTGACCAACCCGACCAGCGTGTAGACCTGCCCCACTTCAGACACGACCTTCGGCACGAAACCCGCCGACGCGCACATGCGCATGTTCATGGCGTGGAAGTCCGGCGCCGCCTCGGGCATGTACATGATGAAGGGCTCCTGCGCGCAATCCTTCAGCGAGATCGACTCCGCGTTCGCGAATGGGTGCCTTGCCGGCACTGCCAGCACGAACGGCTCTTCGAGGATGGTTTCCCACGTCACGTCCTCAAGGTCGGGCACGGGCCGCATGAAGGAGATATCCGCGTCACCCCGCCGCAGCGCTTCTGCCTGCTCTACGACCGGAAACCAGCGCAGCAGGATTTCCACGGAGGGAAAACGCTCCCGATAGGCGCGCAGGATGGGCGGCAGTAGCGTATAGGACGTGTGCTCGAAGAAGCCGATCGTCAGCCGGCCAGTCTCACCGCGATGCGCGCGCTGCGTCTGGATGACCGCACTCTCGGTAGCGCGCAGGATCTGCCGCGCCTGCTCCAGGAAAATCCGCCCCGCCTCGGTCAGCTCCACGTGCCGACGCGAGCGGTTCAGCAGTGTCACATCCATCTCCTCCTCGAGTTGGCGGATCTGCAGGCTCAGCGGCGGCTGGGCGATGTGCAGGCGCTCTGCCGCCCGCGTGAAGTTGAGTTCCTCGGCGACGGCGATGAAGTACCGGAGGTGGCGAAGGTCCATCGTTATATCCAGAGGGTATAAAAGAGCTATCAATTATATATTGGACACTAGTTTGCGCAATCCCTACGATTCCATGCATACCCCGCTCCGCGCTCCACCCCTGTCGGTCCGCAAGGCTGGCACCGAGCCCGGACAAGCCAATGTACGCATGGAGACAAACATATGGATTCCAGACTGATTGAAGATGCGCTAGATCGCATTCTGCAACGCATCGATGCAACGATCGCGCAGGACGAGGCGGGCTTTCCGCACTATGGCAATCCGGCCGACGGCACCTGGACACGCTCCCCCGCCGGCGACTGGACTGGCGGCTTCTGGGTCGGGATGCTGTGGCTGGCTGCCTTGCGCACTGGCGAGCAGAAGTACCGCGACAGCGCCCGCATGTGGTCCGCACGGCTGGCGCCGCGGGTGGTGTCGAAGTCGGTGTTTAAAGGATTCCTCTTCTGGTACGGCGCGCAACTCGGCGGCTCGCTGCTGGCCGATCCCCAGGCCGCGGGGCTCGCCCTCGACGGCACGCGTGGCCTCGCGGAAATGTACAGCGAAGCAGCCCGCCTTATCCCGCTCGGCACCGAGGCCGAGGAGGCCTCCAGCGTGGGGACGAGCGAGGCCAACATCGATGCGATTCCGGGCACAGTGGCGCTGCTGTTGCGGCACCACGCCGCCCTCGGCACGGGAGAGATCGGCCGCCAGCACCTGCGCCAGCACATTGCCCTGTGCGTGCGGGAGGATGGCTCGGTTTGCCAGTCCGCCACATTCAACGCCGCCGATGGGTCGCTCGTGAAGCGCTACACGCACAAGGGCATACATGACAGCAGCACCTGGGCCCGCGCCCAGGCGTGGGGCATGCTCGGGCTCGCGCAGGCGCTGTCGTGCGGCGAGCAGGCGTTCAAATCCGACGCGATCCGCGTGGCGGATTGGTGGGTCGCGCACGTGCCCGCCGACCACGTGGCCTTCTGGGATTTCGACGATCCCGCCATCCCGCACACTAACCGCGACACCTCGGCCACCGCCATCGCCGCCGCCAGCCTGCTCAAACTGGCCGCGCTTGCCCCGGAGCGCGCGGCGGTCTACCGCCAGGCCGCCGTCGACAGCATCGAGCAACTCGTGACCCGCTTCCTGACCCCGGTCGGCCCAGGCGATGTACGGCAGCCTGGCATCCTTACCGGCGGCTGCTTCAACAAGCGCAATAACGTCGCCATAGACAACGAACTGGTTTGGGGCGACTACTTTCTCCTCGAATCCCTGCTCATCCTCGCGAGCAGGATCGACGCCACCCAGGTCTGAACCCCAACCCACTTCCGGAGAACCCAAATGTCCGACATCAAGATCCCGCACGAAGGCAACGTATCCACCCTTATTGGCACGCACACCAGCTACACCCGCACCCTCGGCGAGTACGACATCTATGCCTTCGCCGGCATCAGCGGTGACAACCACCCCAACCACATGGACGACGAGTACTGCAAGCGCATGGGCTTCGGCGGCCGCATCGCGCAGGGCGCCATGATGGTCGGTTTCATCGCCGGCGCCGTGACCAAGTATCTCGACATGATCCAGCGCCCGGCGGTCTCCTACGGCTACGACAACGTCCGCTTCACCAAGCCCGTGCGCATCGGCGACACCCTCACCGTGAACTACCGTATCGCCCGCGCCGACGACGAGAAGAAGCGTCTGTGGGCCGAGGCGACGCTACTCAACCAGCGGGGCGAGACGGTCTGCGTCGGCACCCACATCATCCATTTCCAGGCCTGAGCCCGGGCTGCGAGCGGGTGAGAAAGGTGAGAGATCGCATGAGCAAGATCTGTACTGCGGCGCAGGCCGTTTCGGATATCCGGCCCGGTCAGAGCGTGGGCAGCGTCGGCGTGATCGGCTGGCTGACGCCGGACGCGTTGTTCCAGGCGCTGGCGCAACGCTTCCACGAGACTGGGTCGCCTCGTGACCTGACCTTCTTCTTCCCGGTCAGTGTCGGCGACGGCATGGGCATCCGCGGCATGGATCACGTGGCCGTCGAAGGGCTGATGAAGCGGATCGTGTCGGGCAACTTTACCAATGCGGTGAATCCGGCTACCGGCAAGCGCCCCGAGTTCATGCGCCTGATCCGCGAGAATCGGGTGGAGGCCTACTGCTGGCCGATCGGCGCCACCATGCACTGGCTGCGCGAAGTCGCCCGGCGCAGCCCAGGCTACCTGACCCGCATCGGCCTCGGCTCCTACATCGACCCGCGCCAGCAGGGCGGCAAGTACACGGCGCGCGCCACCGACGACCTGGTGCGGATGCAGGAGCTGGACGGAAAGGAATACCTTTTCTATCCGAGCTGGCCGCTCGACGTGGGGTTCCTGCGTGCCACCAGTGCCGACGAGGACGGCAACCTGAGCTTCGAGGACGAGCCGATCACGTCGTGCGCGCTGGCCATGGCGCTGGCGGTGAAGGCGTCAGGCGGCACCGTGATCGCACAGGTGCGCAAGCTGGTGCCGCGCCACGCCCGGCCTGCGCACGCGGTGCGGATTCCCGGAGTGCTGGTGGATCGCGTCGTGGTGGAACCCGACGCCATGATGACCACCGACATCCGGTACGACGATGCCTATCTCGGCGGCCAGCTTTTCGACGGCCGCGCCTCGGACCGCCTGCCGCCCGGCGCCGACAAGGTGATCGCCCGGCGGGCAGCCCGGGAGGTCAGGCCCGGCGAGGTCAGCATCTTTGGTTTCGGCGCTTCGTCCGACGTGCCCACGGTGATGATGGAAGACGGCCTGTTCGCCGACGGCGGCCTGCATCGCTACAGCTTTACCACCGAGCACGGCCCCTTCGGCGGCGTCGTGATGAGCGGCTGGCAATTTTCCGCCAACAAATATCCGGAGGCCTTGATCGACGGCCCTTCGCAGTTCGACTTCATCGACGGCGGCAACTGCCCGATGGCGGCGCTGGCCTTTGCCCAATTCGACCGGGCCGGGAACATCAACGTCAGCCGCTTCGGCGCGGCCAATCCGGGGCCGGGCGGCTTCATCGACATCGCCTACAACGCGCGCAAGCTGCTGTTCACCGGCACCTTCACCACGGGTGGCCTCGCCGCCGACGCTACCGACGGCTTCCTCTCGGTCGGGCGTGAGGGGAGCGTGCGCAAGTTCGTCGAGCGCGTGGACGAGATCACCTATCCGCTCGGGCGCAACCTGGCCGAGCGCGGCCAGGAGGCCAAGGTCATCACCGAGCGCGCAGTCTTCTCGGTGGTGCCAGACGGACTGGTGCTGGAGGAGGTTGCGCCCGGCATCGACGTTAGGTCGCAGGTGCTGGACCTGATGGCCTTCCCTCCGGTGCGCGTGGCGGAGCCGCTTCCGCGCATGGACCCGACGCTGTTCCGCGCCTGACGCATCGACATATCTACGAGGAAAACATGGCTGTCATCAACTACCTGACTACCGTCCACATCGACTTCGGCGCCATCCGGATGCTGGGGGCCGAGCTGCAGCGCCTGGGCATCCAGCGACCGCTGATCGTCACCGACCGCGGCATCCGCGCCGCCGGGATCGCCGACAAGGTACTCGACGCCCTGGGCCCGGATTGCTCTCCCACCGTCTTCGAGGACACCCCACCCAACCCGACGGAAGCCGCCGTGTCCGCCGCGACCGGCCGTTACCTCGGCAATGGCTGCGACGGCATCGTGGCCGTGGGCGGCGGGTCGCCCATCGACCTGGGCAAGGCCACTGCGCTGCTGGCGACCCACCCGGCACCGCTGCAGACCTACGCGGCGGTGGAGGGCGGCGCGAGCCGGATCACCAGCCGGGTCGCCCCGCTGGTGGCCATCCCGACAACTGCGGGTACCGGCAGCGAAGTGGGCCGGGGCGCGGTCATCGTCATGGAGTCCGGCCGCAAGCTCGGCCTCCTTAGTCCGTTCCTGCTGCCGAAGCTCGCCATCTGCGACCCGGAACTGACGCTGGGCCTGCCGCCGGCCCTGACCGCCGCGACCGGCATGGACGCCATCGCCCACTGCATCGAGACCTTCCTGTCGCCGGCCATCAACCCGCCCGCCGAAGCGATCGCCCTGGACGGTCTGCGCCGCGGCATAGCCAATATTGGCAAGGCCACCGCGGACGGCTGCGACCGTGACGCGCGCTGGAACATGATGATGGCCGCCATGGAAGGCGCGTTGGCCTTCCAGAAGGGGCTGGGTGCGGTGCATGCCCTGTCGCACCCGCTGGGCGCGGTGCCCGGCGTCTCGTTGCACCACGGCACGCTGAATGCCGTGCTGCTGCCGGCCGTGCTGCGCTTCAACAAGCCGGCGATCCAAGCCAAGCAGGCCGCACTGGTACAGGCCATGGGCCTGCCCGCCGGCGGGGACCCGGCTCAGGCCATCAGCGAACTCAACGCCCGTCTCGGCTTGCCGGCTGGTCTCAGAGCCATGGGCGTGCCGCGCGACGTGTTGGAGGACATCGCGGTCGCCGCCACGAAGGACCACTGCCACGCCACCAATCCCCGCACTGCCACGGTCGACGACTACTTGGCGATGCTGCAGGAATCGTATTGAGGAGAAAGACGATGTCATACATCGCAGAACACCACGAGATTATCCGGCAGGCGGTGCGCCGCTTCGCCGAGGAAGAGATCGCACCGGTCGCCCTCCGGTTGTGGGAGGAGGAGAGTTTTCCCTACGAGATCTGGCGCCGGGCCGGCGAACTGGGCTATATCGGGCTGCCGTACCCCGAGGCCTGGGGAGGCAGCGGCGGCGACTGGCTTGGCTTCGCCATTGCGCTGGAAGAGATCGCCCGCGTCGATTGCGCCGTGGCGGTAGCAATCATGGCCAATTCGACGGCGGCCAGCCTGCTCAACAACTACGGCACCGATGACCAGAAGGCGCGCTTCCTGCGACCGATCCTGGCGGGCACGCAGGTCGGCTGCATTGGCCTGACAGAGCCGAACGCCGGCTCCGATGCCGCCAATATCCAGACCCGCGCAGTGCTGAAGGATGGCTGCTGGGTTATCAATGGCGCCAAGACTTTCATCAGCAACTCGGGTTCCGATATCACCGGCCCGATCGTCATCGCGGCGGTGACGGGAATCCGGCCCGACGGGCGCAAGGAGATATCGAACTTCATCGTGCCGAACGGTACGCCCGGCTTCAGCCATGGCAAGAAGCTGCACAAGATCGGCTGGCGCGGATCGACCACATTCGAGCTGTTCTTCGAGGACTGCGCCATTCCTGCCAACCACCTGCTCGGCGAGGTCGGGGCCGGTCTCCGGCAGACCTTGTCACAGGTGAGCACCGGCCGCATCCTCATCGGAACGCTGGGCTTGGGCATCCTGCAGGGCTCGCTGGAACGCTCTGTCCGCTACATGAGCGAGCGCACAGCGTTCGGCAAGACCCTCGACCAGTTCCAGTCGCTGCAGTTCAAGCTGGCCGACATGGCGACCCACGCGCACGCTGCCCGCCTGATGCTCTACGACTCTGCGGTGGCCAAGGACGAGGGGCGGCCCTACGATCGGCAGGCCTCGATGGCAAAGCTCTTCGCAACCGAGAAGGCCATGGAGGCGGCCCACCAGGCCGTGCAGATCCACGGCGGCAACGGGATCATGACGGAGTACGCGGTATCCCGCGCGTTCGGGGATGCCAAGGTGCTCGAGATCGTTGAGGGGACCTCCGAGATCCAGCGGATGATCATCTCCCGCGACGTAACGCGCTGACGCACAGCTCCAGCCAGTGAGGCAATCCATGGAACACGTCGTACACAGCGGGGATGGGCTGGAGCGCAGCCCGGTCAACTTCGTGCCCCTGACACCGATCTCCTTCCTGCGCAGGACGGCCGAGGTCTACCCTGAGCGTACAGCCATCGTCTACGGCGAGCGCCGCACGAGCTGGCGGGCAATGCTGGACCGCAGCAGCCGCCTCGCGTCGGCGCTGGTGGCCGCCGGCGTCAGGACTGGCGATACGGTGGCAGTGATGGCCGCCAACACGCCGGAGATGCTGGAGATGCATTTCGGCGTGCCCATGAGCGGCGCCATGCTGAACACGCTTAACGTGCGCCTGGACGCGGCCGCCATCGCCTTCATGCTCAGGCACGCGGATGCGAAGGTGCTGGTCACCGACACGGAGTACGCGGACGTAGTTGAAGCCGCACTGGCGCTGCTCGACTACAAGCCGCTGATGATCGATATCGTCGATCCTGCCGTCGAAGGGGGCCGCAGGCTGGCGGAGATCGAATACGAGGGCTTCCTGGCCGGGGGCGATCCGCATTGGGAGGGCGGCGAGCCCGCCGACGAATGGCAGGCCATCGCCCTCAACTACACCTCCGGCACCACGGGCAACCCAAAGGGCGTGATCTACCACCATCGCGGCGCCTATCTGGCTGCGCTGTCGAACATGCTCGACTGGGGCATGCCCCGGCACGCCGTCTTCCTGTGGACGCTACCGCTGTTCCACTGCAATGGCTGGTGCTTCGCCTGGACGCTGGCGGCCAACGCCGGTACCAGCGTCTGCCTGCGGCGGGTGGATGCTGCCGCCGTGCTCGATGCGATTCGCGAGCACCAGGTCACGCATTACTGCGGGGCGCCGATCGTGCATGCGATGCTTGCCCACGCACCCGAAGCGTGGAAGGCGGGCATCGACCATCCGGTCCACGGACTCATCGGCGGCGCCCCCCCGCCGATCCCGGTGATCGAAGGCCTGATGCGCATGGGGATCAGGATCACCCAGATCTACGGGCTGACCGAGGTCTACGGCCCCGCGGCGGTTTGCGTGGAGCAGCCCGAATGGGAGGAACTCGGCATCGGTGCGCTGGCGGAACGAAAAGGACGGCAAGGCGTCCGCTACACCGCACAGGAAGGCATGGCCGTGCTGCATCCCGAAACCCTTGTGCCGGTGCCGGGGGACGGGAAGACCATCGGCGAAGTCATGTTCCGCGGCAACATGACGATGAAGGGCTACCTGAAGAACCCCGAGGCCACGGCGGAAGCTTTTGCCGGCGGCTGGTTCCACTCGGGTGACCTCGCAGTCGTCTGCCCGGATGGCTATGTACAGATCCGGGACCGTTCCAAGGACGTCATCATTTCGGGCGGAGAGAATATCAACTCACTGGAGGTTGAAGAGGTGCTCTACCGGCACCCTGCGGTGCGCGTGGCAGCCGTCGTCGCCCAGCCGGACGAGCGTTGGGGGGAGACGCCATGCGCCTTTGTCGAAGTCGTCGATGGCGCTAGGATCGGCGAGCGCGAACTGATCGAACATTGCCGCGCCCATTTGGCGCACTTCAAGGCGCCGAAGAAAGTAGTCATCGGCCACCTTCCCAGGACGTCGACCGGCAAGATCCAGAAGTTCCTCCTCAGGCAACGAGCAAGCTCCGGCGCTCCCTGGCCCGGCCACGTACAGGCGTGAGTTCCCCCGTGAATGTGTTTCGGTGGCCGGCCGAGCCTGCTCTCCACATTCGGGATATCCGAGAGCGCCCGGTCGTGGCGGAGCAGAAGACTTGTGTCCGGCATCGCATTGGGAGCGAAGACCGGTTGATCGACCGCCTTGGCGACATCTTGCGCGAGATGCATGACTGGCGCGGTGCTACAGCACGGCAGGCACGGCACCTGTCCAGGCGTCACGGTATCGGCTACCAGGCCGCGCTGCTCTTCCTCTATCGCGCGGAGATGCGTTCAGCGTGCCCGAGGCGCATGGTGATCTGTCTAGCTGCGGCGGTGGAACTTGGCATTGACTTGAGCGGCTTCCCACCTGGATGCAGGATCGAAGAGGCGGAGTTGTCTTCGGAACTTCGGGTCATGTATTGGGCGGCCTTACGGAGGGGCGCAGGGCGGAAATGGAGGCAGTGGCCGGGTGATGGCGCCGGACAAGTATGAGTACAGGGTAATTTCGGATAGTGGTCGGCTGAATCCGCGGTGGTAGGCGGCCGTAGTCATGGCAACCTGTGAAGTTGCTCCGATCCTTTTCTGCCGTTGACGCGCTGATTGCCGAACGACTGAAATGGCGACCGTCTACCGAAGCAGCATTAGGGCGGATGACCGTTGGACTCGGATAGCCGTCATCGTGTTGAGGAAGATTCGAATGGCGCAGAAGGGTCGCTCTGAGACCCTCGCCTCAGGATCAGGAGCGCCGACACTGGCTCCCACGTATTGGCGTGGCCCGCCTTTGGCTCCGCCCCGCCCGCGATTGTCGTCGGGGCTCCGGGGGCTGGAGTGAACGCCAGAACCGGTGCTGTCTATCCCGACGTTGGAACAGGCTACATCGTGCCTAGCACCGGCCAATTCGTTCGGAAGGTCGAGCAATAGCCCCGTGCACCGTCGCCCGGCCATAAGACGAGCGGGTCATCGCGTCGGTACTTAGGACGTGAGTTAGCCGCCAGCTTTCCGGCGCTGTGCGCTCCAGCGCCGGAAATTCGTCTCGCACGCCTCCTAAACGAACCATGCCCGTGCCACCGACGGCGGCTGGCGCGATCGGGCTAGGCCCTGGGCGGGCACGATGGACAAACTGGTGTGGCCGCCTACGCTGGTCATCAGGATGCGGCGCGCGCGGCGAAGGTGATACGAGGTGCGAGGCGGTTGATGAGCCAATCTCCACGGTCACTGCATGCCAGTTCGCATTCCACGTCAGCCAACAGGGCTGGCACTACTTTGTCCAAGGGGAGCGTTGGCGCTGCACCCTGGTCGGAGCGATAGACCGTCAGACCGAAGGCCACTTTAGCCACGGATCCGCCATGCTCCAGGACAACAAAATGCTGACATAGTGTCGAGTGAACAGCGTTGCGGACCGCTTGCTCAGGGAAGCAAGGATCTGTTCTTGCCCGAGCAGTGCATGACTGCCATGATCCCAAATGCCATCTGGCATGAAGCACTCGGATACGCCAGGATAGTCTTGTCGGTCGAGGGCGTGATACATGCGGATCACCGTTTGCTCGCCGCCAATGACAAGGGAAAGATTCTCTGGGTCGTTCATGGTTCCATTACCTGAAATGCCACGCCGAAGCCGAACGGCGCCAGCATGACCCGTCCGGAAGAACGCACGACTGGCGCGCAAGAACTGTGCTTTGGGGAGGCGAAGCCCCCCAGGACTGACGCTTGGTTAGGCCACCTTCTTCAGGAAGCCTTGTTGCGCGCCCTTGCGATTGGGCGCGAAGCCGTTTTCCTGCAGTGTTTCCTCCACCGTGTCATAGAACACGCCGATCTTGCACATTTCGCGCGCTTGCTGGGCGGTCGCGATCGGGCGACTCATCTCTCGCGAGATACGCACCAGTTGCTCGATCTGGGCCACCGTACCCATTTTCTCGGTACGGGTCTGGTTCCAGAGCGTGTCTTCCGTGCCGCAGCGAACATGCAGCCCCATCGCAATACCAATCGTGTTCACCGGGAGTACATTGAGTACCGAGCTTTCCACCGTCAACACAGCGCCATCCGGCACGGCGCGCACGAAGTTGGCCAAGCTATAGATACTCGGCGAGTCCATGCCCCCGCCGATTGCTACCCAGTTCATGACCAACGGGCCCTTGTAGATCCCGCGGCGCATCAGTCGTTCGACCGACTCGAAGCTGTTGATGTTGTAGCACTGGAACGCACTCTGGATGCCCGCCGCGCTCAGGCGGCGGATGTGCTCCTCCGCCCAGCCCGGCTGCGCCGGCACGGTCATCTCTTTGTAGGCATTGAAGACCGCCGGGTCTTCCATTGAACTGCCCACGATGTCGCGATGATCAAACTGCTCGAGGATGTTCATCTGTGACGTATTTACGGTCACCGTAACCTGGTCGGGCGTCGGGTCGAGTTCGGCCAGCATGTGGCGCGTATCGTCCGACAGCCACTTTGCCGCCGCGCCTTCCGTTTCCGGAGCGAAGCTGATCGAGCCGCCGACCTGGATGACCCTGCGCTACAGCGTCTCCGAAATTATCCGAACTGCCAACGACGTGGAGAGCAGCAGGCCGAGGTAGATTCCTCGGCCCCTCTTCAAGCGAGTAGGGATATGCGCGCCAACGCGCGTCACCAGGTCCATGTAGGCACCGATATTTACCTTGTGCCGGCCATCACTGGTGGCTTCCATTTGCAACTCCACTGAAGACACAATTCACCCCCATCCTCTGATTGCTTCACGCTCGGACTTTTTAGGCCTCGACCTCTGACACATTCGATAGCGAATATATGCGAAAATAAACCTAATTCATTGTGAACCACTTAATAACGCATCTTTTATTCAGAAGTAGCCGTTCTTCGCGGGCAACATTACCTGCCCTATTTCCGAGCATTGCGACTGCACCACTTGCCAATATCGTCCTCTGAAAATTCGCCTGGCGGAGTTGTGTCGCGCTTCTGGACGTTGGTTCGGTGCTTGGCTTTATTAAAGATTGATCTTCAGAGACAAGGCGGCCTTATATTCCCCCATGGATTCTCCATTTCAAATGCTGATGCCGCTCGGAAAATGTCAGTCTCAGAATTGATCCTCGATACCAATTGAAGTCCCACTGGCAAGCCTGCCGATGTGAACCCTACTGGTAGTGACGCGGCTGGTTGCCCGGTGAGGTTGAACGGGTATGTGTAGTACTGCCAGGTGCAGGGATTTCGTCCCGCAAACTGAGGCGGTACGTCCACATTCACCGGGAACGCCGGCACGGGCGCTGTAGGCGTGAGGAGCAAATCGAACGACTCGAACATCGCGCGGATCCTTTCGCGAAACTCGTAGCGCGCGAACACTTTCGTGTAGTACTGCAGTAGCGTCTGGTCGAGCGCCTTGTCGAGAAGTGATGCCACGGCCGGATCGAGGATCTCCCGCGACTCGCTCAGTGTGCCGTTCAACCGTGTCCCCACTCCCGCATAGAATTCCGCCATCCAGAGCTGGTCCGGGTCTGGGCCAATTCCTTCCGGCAGTTCGACAACCTCGCATCCCAACTTCTCAAAAACCCTCACCGCGGATTCGCAGAGACTCAAGACCTCTTGGTCGGGCTTCGCGTAACCGAGCGTGGGGCTCCATGCCAATCGCATGCCTTTGACTGGGAGATCGCAGGCTTGAAGCCACGCCGGCACGGGAGCGGCGACCGAGAACGGATCGCGCCCATCTTGCCCAGCGATTGCCGACAATAGGAGAGCCGCGTCTCTAACGGTACGCGCCAGAGGACCGACATGCGCCAGCGTTGGTGTGGCTGAGGCGGGGAACACCGGCACGCGCCCAAACTGAGCCTTGATGCCAAACAGGCCGGTAAGTGCCGCAGGCTCGCGGATCGATCCACCGCCATCGGTACCCAGTGCGAATGGTGTAACGCCAGCCGCCACGCTGGCAGCCGCACCGCAACTTGATCCGCCCGGCGTACACTCAGTATTCCACGGATTTCGCGTCACGCCCGTGAGCGGAGAATCCCCGACAGCCTTGCACCCGAATTCGCTCGTAGTCGTGGTTCCCACTATGCACGCGCCCGCCTGCTTGATGCGCCCTACGGCCGGCGCATCCGTCTTCGCAATGTTGCTGGCCATCGAGCGCGAGCCGAACGTCTGCCTCACACCGCCCACGGAGATGAGATCCTTGACCGAGATGGGCAATCCGTGGAGCAGGCCCACGGGCTCCCCGGCCATCAGAGCCCTTTCTGCCGACCTGGCAGCGTCCATAGCCAGGTCAGGCGTTCTGGTCACGAAGCAGTTCAACAGCGGCTCGACCGCTTCCAGGCGTGT
This sequence comes from Cupriavidus sp. PB-02, assembly GCF_058252315.1. Taxonomy (NCBI): domain Bacteria; kingdom Pseudomonadati; phylum Pseudomonadota; class Betaproteobacteria; order Burkholderiales; family Burkholderiaceae; genus Cupriavidus; species Cupriavidus sp. PB-02. Next base: position 494,891 of record NZ_JBXPSX010000003.1, on the reverse strand, counting down.
CAGACACTCCTTCATGACCTCGACCGGTGAAACAGCCTTGCTCAGGATTGCCTCGCGCAGATGAAGTGCCGAGGAATATGCGTAGTCCTGCATGGTTAGCTTTCTCTTCGACTTAAATCAGACCCAGCGCTCGATCAAGCTGAGGCTCCGTACTCGCGACGCACTGTTCGAATTGCGCCAGGATCTGGTCCTTTGCAAGGCTGCGACCGATGAGCACGACACGGGTTTCCGCCTCGCTACGCGGCCAATCCTCTGCATAGGTCAGCGGACTGAATACACTTTGAACTCCCTGCAGAATGACCGGCTTGTCGATCTCAAAGAAATTTAGCAATCCCTTTACCCGATACAGGTTGCTGCCGTACGTCTCTACCTGATGAGCGAGGAACCTCATCACCTTGTCATAGGAGAGTGGACGCGGCTCTCGAATACTGATTGAGGCAATATCGGCAAGGTGAGATAGACTCGGATCATGCTCATGCACATGCCCGGTTACGCACTCTGTGCAGGAGGCGTCGTGCTGATGCTCATGGCCGCCATGACTGGCGTGGTGGGCACGCTCTGCGCCAATCCATGTTGCGATCGCGGACTGCTTGGTATTCGGATCAAACAAGTCGAGGCCAAGGAGCGCGTTCGCCCGCAGGTTTCCAAAGGAAGCGACCTCCTTAGGCGACAACGGATTCAGGCGATTGACAATCTCATGGGCGCGCTTTCGCTGACGATCAGTAGCCAGGTCGCTCTTGGTGAGCACCAGCTTATCGGCGAGAGCAACCTGCCTCATCGCTTCCTGCGAGCCTTCGACCTGGCTCTCGATGTGCACCACATCCACCAGCGTCACGATTGCGTCCAGACGGTAGGTCAGACTTAGCGACATATCCGTGTAGAAGGCCTGCGCAAGCGGGGTCGGGTCTGCAAGGCCCGTGGTCTCAATGATAATGCGCTCGAAGTCGACTTTTGGTTCTACGAGGCCCGCCTTACGCATATAGAGCTTGTACAAGGCTCCGATGAGATCGTCCTTACTGGAGCAGCAGATACAGCCGTTGCTGAGTTCCAGCATATCGTCTGACGACCTGGCGATCAGGTCCCCATCGATTCCAATCTCGCCAAACTCGTTGACAATGACGGCGATGCGACCGCTCGAGGGATCTGACAGGATGCGATTGAGCAGCGTTGTCTTGCCTGCACCTAGAAATCCTGTCAGCAGCGTGATGGGAATCCGCTGGTCGTTGTTGCTCGCTTCGGTCATGGTCTTGTATCTCCGCTGCTTGGGAGGCAGCAAGCGATTTGCTGCCTCCCCTGTCATTTAGACTGTGTTCCTATGCTCAGGCATCGAGAACGGCCCAGGCCCGGACCGGCGAACCGCTGCCCTGATGGATCTTGAGAGGCGGGCCATAGAACATGAATTCCTTCTTTCCGACCAGTTCCTCGAGATTCACGAGCCACTCGTAGTGGGTAATGCCACGATCTCGGCAAACGCGATGGCTAGGGAACAGGTTATGAGAGGGCTTGTCGGTGGACGGCCCCTCGACGCCGTGCAGCTTGGATCCCCGGTCAGCCAGCCAGTGCGTAGCTTCCGCGGTCAGGCCAGGATTGGTCCAGACCACCTCAACATTCGGGTAGTGGCGCTTATGGAGGCCGGTGTTCATCAGTACGATATGACCGTCTACCTTCACCCCTGCCTTCTCTTCCGCTTCCTCCAAATCCTTAACGTCAATATCGCCAAGGTCCGGGATGTGGGTCAGATCGAAGCAGACTGCCTTCCCCATGAACATATCCAGAGGCATTTCGTCCACGGGCAAGCCGTCCGGATTGGTGTGATAGAACGCATCCACGTGCGTCGCGATATGATCGATCGTAGCGATGAACGTCGTGGCGAACGTCATCTTGTCTTCCGGCACGCCCAAGCCAAAGGACTGTGTCTTTTGATGCGTCAGATGCGGCGTGACGATCGGACGCTGGAACAGCTTGTGCGCCGGCATGTTGTCAGACAGCGTCAGCGTCAGGTCAACGATACGTTGTGGCATTTCCCTTCTCCTTTCTTACTCTCAGTGAAAACACGTGAATTCCTCTTACCGACCGGTCGGCCGATACAGCGGTGATTCGACAATCCAATAGGACCAATAGGGCGGCAGACTTCAAGCTGCCTTTCCCAGGTATGCCTCCATCACCGCCGGGTTTCCGGCGAGTTGTGCCGACGGACCACTCATGGTGATGCGACCGTTCTCCATCACGTAAGCACGAGTGGTTACGGAAAGTGCCTGCACGGCCAGTTGTTCGACGAGCAGAATTGCCAAGCCCTGCCGGTTCAACTCTTTCAAGACCGGAAATAGAAAGTCGAGGACCTTGGGCGCTAGACCGAGAGATACTTCGTCGATCATCAACAACCTGGGCTTGGACAATAGCCCCCGACCAATCGCAAGCATTTGCTGCTCGCCACCCGAGAGGGAACCTGCAGCTTGCAATCGCCGTTCCTTCAAGCGTGGAAAGAGGTCGTAGATCCTGTCGATATCTCCCCGCAGGGACGCGACGCCCTTTCGCTGAGCGTGTATGTAGCCACCGAGGATGAGATTGTCTTCCACGGTCTGATCCGCGAAAACGTAACGCCCCTCTGGTACCATCGCGATTCCGCACGCAACCATTTCGTGCGGACCACGGCCATGCACCTGCTTCCCTGCAAAAGTAATGGCGCCGGCAACCGGCTTCACGACCCCCGCGATGGCCTTGAGAGTTGAGCTCTTGCCAGCGCCATTTGATCCGATGATGCCGACGAACTCGCCCTCGTGAACTTCGAGGGAAACCGCACGTGCCGCTTCGATCCGTCCATAGTTCACGGATACGCTATCAAGTTTCAATAAGGGGTTGCTCATGACCGCACCTCCAGCGCAGGCTCAGGATCTTCCTGTGACTTGCTTGAGCCAAAATAGGCTTCAATCACGGCAGGATTGTTTCGGACTTCGGCCACCGGCCCCGACGCGATTACTTTTCCGTAATCCAGGACGGTCACATGGTCCGAAACAGCCATGATCATGTCCACATGGTGCTCGACAAGAATCATCGTCATGTGACGTGCGGCAAGGTCCCGGATCAGTCCACTGAGGCTTTCGATTTCGCCGTGCGTAAGGCCCGCTGCAGGCTCGTCAAGCAAGAGAAGCTTGGGTGATAGAGCAAGCGCTCGCGCAATCTCCAGCCGTCTCTGGTGACCAAACGGGAGGTTCTTGGCCAGTTCATCTGCAAAGCCCGCGAGTCCGACGTACTCAAGTAGAACCTGCGCCTCGTCCTGGAACCGCTTCTCATCACGAAAGAAGCTAGGCATCCTGAACAAGGTCGAGAGCAATCCGCTTTCAAAGCGCGTGTGATAGCCGACCAAAACATTCTCGAGAACTGTCATGTTGCCGAATAGCTCCGTGTTCTGGAAGGTTCGTGCCAGCCCCATTCTTGCGAGTTCGTGGCTCACCTTTCTAGTGGCTGAGACACCCAGGAATTCAATCTCCCCGCCGGTTGGTGCGTAGAATCCGGATACACAGTTGATGAACGTCGACTTACCTGCACCATTGGGGCCAATGACGGCGTGAACCTGCCCTGCCCTGAGAACTTCACTGACGTTATCGTTGGCAACCAGGCCGCCAAATGCCATCGTCAGTCCCTTTGTCTTCAGGCAGACCGCGCCTCGTTGCGCATCGACCTGCAGCATTGTGTTGATACGCGTGCCGAGCCGCGGCCACTCCTCGGATGCACGGCTAACGGAAGCGCGAAACCGACCGCGAAGATTGGAGAGGGTACCGACGACGCCCAACGGGAGACAGAACATGACCAGCGCGAGAAGCGCGCCGTAGGCGAAACGTTGCCACTCCCCGAAAGCCTGCAGGTACTCCGGAAGGAACGTCAGAACGCTCGCGCCCAGTACCGGCCCAACGATGGTTCCCGAGCCACCGAGAATAACCATCAGGAGGAATCGGACCGAGTCGTCAAATCTGAACGTGTCGGGGTTGACGTACAGATTCAGATAGGCATACAGACCGCCAGCCATTCCGGCAAAAGCTGCAGCAATGACAAACGAGAACGTTCGAATGGCAATGGGATTGATGCCCATCGATCGAGCCGCAATTTCGCTCTGACTGACCGCACGCATCGCTCGCCCGAAGCGCGACTTCATAATGTTGTAATGCAGTACGTACGCCGCGAGGAACAGCACTGCAAGTAGATAGAAGTATCCCGTATCGTCCAGCGCTTTACCCAGAAAGGCTGGCCCCGGAATTGCCGAAATCCCGTTTGTTCCACCTGTTACGCCCTGCCACTCAATGGCAACGTTCTCAACAATAATGCCGAATGCGATTGTGATGACGGCAAGATAAACGCCCTTGACACGTACCGTTGGGTAGGCGAGTAATGCGCCGAACAGGGCGGCTACTATCGTCGCAATTACGATTGTGGCGGCGAATCCGACGCCAAGCTTGGCGGCCAGAATCGCGGCTACATAGGCACCGATGGCAAAGAGTCCTGCCTGCCCCAGACTCACCAGTCCCGTGAGGCCTACCAGGATGTTTAGACCAAGTGCGACAAGCGCGTAAATGGTTAGAAGCATCCATATACGCAGCTCATAGGTGTTCGACACAAACTGGGGCAACAAAGCCATCCCTACGCCGAGCGCGCCTACGAGCGAGGGAAACAACAAGGATCTGAGTTTTTCGGCTTTCATACCTTCATGGCCTCCTTCTTGCCAAACACGCCTTGAGGGAACGCGAGCAGCACGAGAATCATGATTGAGAATCCGATGACTTCCCGTGCCGCTGTGCTGATGTAGCCCTCCACGAATTTCTCCATGACGCCGTAGAGCAGACCCGTAATCACTACGCCACGTGCACTCGTGATGCTTGCCATGATCGCAACGGCGAAGCCCTTGAGGCCAATGAGCACGCCCATCGTCGTAGAGACCTGTATGATTGGTCCGACGAGAACCCCTGCGGCACCCCCGAGACCTGCGGCCAAGCCGAAGGAAATGGCAGTGATGCGATTTACGTTGATGCCCATCAGACCCGCTGCCACTCGATTAAATGCAACTGCCCGCATGGCACGACCTAGCACGGTCCGTCGATAGAAAATGTCCAATGCAAGCATGAACAAGACGGCAAAGGCCGGAATGAAGAGCTCTTGAGCGTAGATGCCGGCGCCGAGAATTGAGATGGGCTTGTCTACCCCGGGGGAAGGCAAGGCTCTCGCGAACGATCCGAACTTGATCGTGGCATACGACTCCACCATGATGCCGATCGCAATCGTGGTTAGCATCCAGCCGATCGCCGTACCGTCCTTGTTGAACGGACGAACGGCAAATCGCTCGATTAGCACGCCATAGCCGATGCATACAAGGATTGCTGCAGGGATCCCAAGCACTATTGGGATATTCGCGTCCATAGAGACTACGGCGATCACAGCTCCGACCATTAGGACGTCGCCGTGGGCGAAGTTCACCGATCGACAAGCTGACCACATGATGCAGAACCCCAACCCGATCAGGCTGTAGATCGCCCCGATGGACAGTCCGCTGAGGATGTATTGCACAAAGGAGCTCATTGCAGATCCCTCCTCTTATCCTTTCGGATATACGTTTTAGGAAACTCGGGCAAAAAGAGATCCAGCAGAAGCATCCGAATCAATGCTTCTGTTATGGATAGTTAATGCGCGATTACTTGTAGGGAGTCTGGTCTACCGGCAACAGTGAACCGTTGTACCAAGCAGTGAGCTTGTAGTATTTCTGCTTGATCGCATCGTGCTGCTCTTGCGCCTGTCCGAACGCCGGATCGTAATTCGCCACCAAGCCCTCATATTTGACTCGGTAGAGTGCGTCGCGGACCTTCACACGGTCATAGCTTCCGGCTCCTGCAATAGCCTTTGCGAGGATATGTACGGCGTCGTATGCATTCGCGGTGCCACTCCCCATTTTCAGGTCAGCAGGGCTCTTGACCTTGTATTTGTCGGCGATCTTTTGATACACGGCGGCCGTCCTGGGCTCTTGCTTGCCCATCCAGGAAAAAGTCTGGAAGACCAGCACTCCATTCGCCAACGGGCCGGCGAGTTCGCCCAGGTTCCCGGCCAGTCCCCAGGCGCTGGCGATTACCGGCTTGTACTTGAGCTTGTCCATCCCCCGGAGAATTTGGTTGCCTTCCCGGTCCAACGCAAACATGACGATCGCATCGGCGCCTGCATCCCGCGCCCGGATGAGTTGCGCCGTCATATCCTGGTCGCCCCAGTTGAACGTCTCCATGGCAACGGGACTGATGCCCTTAGCCTGCAAGGCCGCCTTCACGTCGGGAGCGGCCCCATTTCCCCAGCCTGTGTTTTCATAGAAGACAGCAATTTTCTTGCTCGCGGATTTTCGCAGCGCAACATCTGCGAGGTATTGCGCAACCCAACGGTCCTTGGCCGAGACCCGGAACATCCAAGCATTTTTGCCCGAATCGTGCTCGATGATTTTCGTTCCCGCCGCCATGACGCCGACGTAAGGGATGCCGATCTGTTCAATAGGCTCACGCATTGCTAGGGCAACGCCACTATGGTATCCGCCGAGTATGGCGATGCAGTTGTCGGCCATGGCGATGCGCCTGACGTTGTCGACGCCTTTGGGCGGTTGACCGCCGTCGTCATACACCTTGAGCACGAACTTCTTGCCGAGCACACCGCCGCTTGCGTTGATCTCGTCGATCGCGATCTCGGCCCCCATCCGAGCCGCCAGTCCAGTAAAGGCCTGCGGGCCCGTCAGTGCGCCCGACAAGCCAATGCAGGGCTGGCGCTCCTGCGCATGGCCGATTTGGGCGGCCGTCGTACAGATTACAGCGCATGCAACTGCTGTCACTTTGCGAAACGAACTTTTGAATATCGACTTCATTGCAGACTCCCCATTTGTCTCATAACGGTGCAGGAAACTTTCTTTACGCACTCTTTTAAGGCGGTTATTAATGAAACAGTATCTTGTATCCCCGGTTTGGGGCGTCCATGTTGTGGACTCTTTTTAATTGCCACAAAGTTGTTAAAAAGATATCCTTAGGATCAAAGAGTTACAACGCTTCTTGGTAAAAATAGAAGTCCACGATATGGACCATGTGGTTGCGAAAGCATCGAAGGAGACTCTTTAGATGAAAAAGGTGGCCCCTACCCCAGCATTTTCTGAACGTAGTAAAACGTCCGGCACGCAGAGCATCGAACGCGCGGCAAGGATCCTTCGCGAGATCGCTTCCTATAGCGTTCATGGTTTACGCTTAGTTGATTTGTCCAAACAACTCGGTATCGAACGCCCTACCGTCCATCGGATGCTCAACTGCCTGATTCGGGAGGGGTTGGTGATGCAACATGCGACGTCTCGGCGGTACCTGCTGGGATATGGTCTCTTCGAGTTGGGTCTGACCGCGGCCTCTCACTTCAAGCTCTGGCAGCTTTGCGAGCCATCGCTGAAGCGTTTGGCAGACGAGACTGGCGGCATTGCCTTCATGACGATCCGGAGCGGGGCGGACGCCATCTCCGTCGCTCGTGCGGAAGGACGGAACGCCATCAATATCCCGAGTCTGGAGATCGGCGTGCACCGGCCACTGGGAGTCGGGGCGGGAAGCCTTGCGCTGCTCATGTCCCTGCCGGACGATGAAATCGAGCGGATCGTGTGCGCCAACGCGAGGCGTTTGTTCGGCTACGGCAAGCTAAGCGTTCCGCTAATGCTCGAGATTGTCAGAGCCTCCCAGGAGGTTGGGTATGCCGTGCACGATAGCCGCCTCATCGAAGGCGTGAGCGGAGTCGGGATCGTTGTGCATGACAGCCATGGCGCGCCACTCGGAGCAATCAGTATCACGGCCTTGGAAGAACACCTACCTGTCAGCCGCCAGATTGAATTTCTTGCCCTGCTCCGGAAGGAGTCGCGCAAGATTCAGAATCTTGTTCATCAATCGAACTTTGACATGGCCCAATATGCTCATTTGCTCGCAGAAGGTGAGCTTTACAGTACTCGCGCGTTAGAGGTGGAATCCACCATAGCCCACCGCTGAGCGACCGTCTGGTTTTGGAATGGCAACCCGCTACCGTCGGTGCGTCCCACCTGGCCGCCAAGCAGATCGGTGACCATCGGGGCGCTGCCCTTGTAGGGCACCTGCGTAAGGTCGATGCCTGCCAGGCTCTTGAAGTACTCCATGGTCAGGTGATTCGACGTGCCATTGCCCGCCGACGCGTAGTCGAGCTTGCCCGGCTTTGACCTGGCCAACGCCACGAAGTCCTTGAGCGAGCGGATCGGCGAATCCTCGCGAACTGCCAGAAGGTTCGGCGAATAGGCGCCCAGCGCCACCGGCACCAGGTCCCAGGCCGTGTCGTAAGGCAGCTTCTTGTAGAGGTTCCCTTTGACGCGCCGGCCGCGCGGCGCCGCAGCGCCTTGCGGCCCAGCCACCTTCACTCGCCGCGGAAGGCCGGCGTGCGTTTGCCGTGGAACGCCTCGACGCCCTCGCGGAAGTCCGCCGAGCTGCGCAGCCGGCTGTAGCAATGGCCTTCCAGTTCGATGGCGATCGACAGCGGCGCGTCCTCGGTGTCGTTGAGCAGCTTCTTGGCGGTGCGCTGCGCCAGCGGCGAGAAGCCGCGCAGCTCGTCGACCAGCGCATCGGTAGCGGCGGCCAGTTCACTGTCAGCCACGCAGTCGACAGCAAGGCCCCAGTCATAGGCCTGCTTGCCCGGGATGCGCCGCGAACGCATGACGATGTCCTTGGTGCGACCAATGCCAACCATCTTCTGCAGGCGTGCCGAGCCGCCCGAACCGGGGATCTGGCCCAGCTTCTGCTCGGGCAACGCATATTCGGTGCTTTCCGTCGCGATGCGGAAATCGCACGCCAGCGACAACTCGAAGCCCACGCCGAAGCAGTAGCCCTGGGTGGCGGCGATCACCGGCTTGCTGCACCGCGCCGGCGCCGCAACGTTCCATGCCAGCTTCGACACATGCTCGGGCGAAGCTTCGAGGAAGCCCTTGATATCGCCGCCGCTGGAAAAGTGCTTGCCCTGGGCGCGCACCACGATCACGCGCACGCGCTCGTCGTCGTCAAGCGCCTCGAAGGCCATGCGCAGCTGGTCGCGGGCATGCATCGAGATGACGTTGTACGGCGGGCGATGCAGCACGATGTCGGCGCGCTCGCGCGCGGCGTCGACATCGACGGAAAAGCCGTCGAGATCCTTCAGCAGGTCCTGGCCGCGGTGGGTCAGTTGGGTCATGTCTTTGCTCCTGGTTTGGTTTTGCTCGGGAATTCACGCCGCGCCGTCCGGCGGCAGCAGCACGTCGCAGGTGTACTCGCCCGCGGACAGCTTGCGCCGCAGGATCTTGCCCACCGGCGACTTCGGGATATCGGCGACGAAGACGTAGTCGCGTGGTCGCTTGAAGTTGACCAGATCCGACGCGCGGCAATGGCCGTCGAGCCCGTCGGCGCTGACGAAGGCCTTGCGCTTGACAAAGGCCACCACGCGCTGGCCCCAGCGTGGATCGGACACGCCTGCCACGGCCACTTCATCGACCGCAGGATGCAGCGACAGCACCGACTCGATCTCTACCGGCGAGATATTTTCACCGCCGCTGATAATCATGTCGTCGACCCGCCCGGTCACGTAGAGGTCGCCATCGGAATCGAAGTACCCGGTGTCCCCGGTGAAGTACCACCCGTCGCGCAGCGACTTCCTGTTGGCGTCGTCGCGGTTCCAGTAGCCCTCGAAGGCCTCGTCGCCAAGCAGGTCGGCGATGATCTGCCCTTCCTCGCCCGGCGTGGCCAGCGCATCGGGCGAACTGGCATCGAGCCGCACCACCCGCAGCCGCGTGTTGAGCCCAGCGCGGCCCGCGCTGCCCGGCTTGTGGGTGGCATGCTGGTCGACGCTGAAGGTGTATACCTCCGACGAGCCGTAGTGGTTGACGAACAACTCCGGCCTGAAGGCCTCGGCCAGGCGTTGCAGCAAGGCATCGCTCATCGGTGCGCCGGCAAACCCCAGTTTGGTGACTGAACTGCTGTCCACGGCATCGAACTGCGGGTCGCCGAGCAGGTCGTGGTATAGCGTCGGCACCAGGTAGAGGCAGGTAAGCCGGAGGCGGGCGATCTCAGACAGCGCCTGGGCGGCATGCCAGCGGCGCAGGCAGACGAACAGCCCGTCAACGAGCGCCATGGCCAGGAGCGAGCGCACCCCCATGGTGTGGTACAGCGGCATCACGCCCAGCGTGCGCTCGCCGTGCCGGTACAGGTTTTGCGCCACGTGCGCCAGCGCCGCGGCGCGTTCCTGCCGGTGCCTGCGCGGCACGCCCTTGGGCTTGCCGGTGGTGCCGGAGGTGTAGAGCATCAGCGAGACATCCTCGGCGCCGGCCTGGGGGATGCCGCTGTGCGGCACACTTTCCAGCAGCGTGTCGAAGGCGAGCGTTGCACCGGCAACGTTGTCCAGGCCGATCCGCGGCATGGCCTGCGCGGCCGCGCTTGCGGCCACGGCCTCGGCGCTCACGGGTTCGTACACCAGCGCACGAATCTCCGCATCGCCAATGCAATAGTCGATCTCGTCGGCCTTGGCACGCCAGTTGAGCGGCACCATCACCACGCCGGTGAACTGGCAGGCCCAGTGGAGCGTGGCCATCTCCCAGCGGTTCTGCAGCACGGCAAGGATCCGCTGGCCACGCCGCAGGCCCTGCGCTTCCAAACCCGCGGCCACCCGCAGGATGCGTTCGTGCCATTGGAGATAGGTCAACCCCAGGTCCCCATCGACGATAGCGAGCGCGTGCGGGCTGCGCTCCACGCTTTGCAGGAAAGTGCGTCCCAGGTCAAGCATGGCTTGCCTCCTTCGCGGGCTGCGCGCCGGCCCGGCGTGCCTGTGCGCGCGCGGCCGCCACGTCCAGCACGGCAGCCACGATCGGCGTGTAGCCGGTACAGCGGCAGATATGGCCGGACAGCATCTCGCGCACCTGGGCTTCGGTGGGGTCCGGCACGCGCTGCAGGTAGTCCGCGCATGACATCAGGATGCCCGCGGTACAGAAGCCGCACTGCAGCGCATGGTGGCGACGGAACGCCAGCTGCAGGTCGCCAAGCTGGTGGTCCGGCGCCAGTCCTTCGACCGTGTCGATGCGGCGGTCTTCGGCCTGCACAGCGAGCATCAGGCAGGAGCGCGCGGCCACGCCGTCGACCTGTACGGTGCAGGCGCCGCAGACGCCATGCTCGCAGCCCACGTGGGTGCCGGTGGCGCCCAGTTCATGGCGCAGGAAGTCCGACAGCAGTTCGCGCGATTCGCACCAGCCGCTGCGCTGCCGGCCGTTCAGGGTTACCGAGATACAGCGCCGCTCGTCGCGACGCATCACGGCAGCGGGCAACTCACCCGCGGCGATGGTTCCTTTGTGTTTCACTTTGCCTCCTCGATCACCCGCATGCCCAGCTGCCTGACCAGGTGGCGGCGATACTGCGCACTGACATGGGCGTCATCCTGTGCGCCCAGCTTCCAACTGAAATCGTTGATGGCCTCCGCCAGCGCGCGGCCTTCCAGGCGCGGCCAGGTCTCCAGCACCGGCCGGTCGGCCACGCCGCCCACGGCGAGCGCGATGGCGTCGTCGGTCACGATGGCGGCGCACGCGACCAGCGCGAAGTCGCCATGCCGTGCCGAGAACTCCGTGAAGCCGTAGCGCGCACCCGCGCGGCGCAGCGGAAAGCGCACCGCTTCCACCAGTTCATCCGGCTCGCGCGCCGTCATCAACATGCCCTGGAAGAACCGCGCTGCGGGCAGCACGCGGCGCCGGCGCGAGGAGCGCAGCACCACTTCGCCGCCCAGCGCGAGCAGCACCAGCGGCAGTTCCGCACTGGGGTCGGCGTGGGCGATCGAACCGCACACGGTACCGCGGTTGCGGATCTGGAAATGCGAGATGTACGGAAACGCCAGTGCCAGCAAGGGAACCTCGTCGGCCAGCGACGGGCGCCACTCGACGCTCCCCTGCGTGGCGGCGGCGCCGACCACGAGGTGGCCCTGCTCGACCCGTACGGTATTGAGCTCGTCAGTGCGCGAGATATCGACCAGCAGCTGGGGCTGCGCCAGCCGCATGTTGAGCACCGCCATCAGCGACTGCCCCCCGGCCAGTACGCGGGCCCCCTCTCCGCCGCGCGCGAGCGCCTCCAGTGCTTCCTGCGTGGTCCGCGCACGCACGTAATCGAATGCCGCGGGTTTCATCGGCGGACTCCCAGGCGGGCAAGCAGGCGCGCCAACCAGCCCGGCGCCTGCGCGGGCTCGCCGGCGGCCTGCCGCCCCAGCGATTCGAACAATTGGCGCAGCACCACCTTGGCCGCGCCCTCCAGCATCCGCCCGCCGACCGCGGCGACCTTGCCGGACACCTCTGCCTCATAGTCGTAGGTCAGGCGGGTACCGCTGCCGTGCGGCACGAGCTCGACCACGCCGTTGCCGCTTGCACTGCCCAGCGACGAAATGCCGGCGCCGGCCAGCCGCAAACGGTGCGGCGGGTCAAGATCGGACAGCGAGATCTCGGCGGCGTAGCGGGCCTTGATCATGCCCACGCCAACGGTCACGTCGGCGCGGTACTGGTTCTCGGCCGTGCGCTCCAGCGCATGGCATCCGGGCACCACCCGGGCCAGCGCCTCGGGATCCAGCAGCACCGCGAAGATGGCTTCCGGGCTGGCCGCCAGATCGACCGTGCCGCGCGCGGTGAGCGCCTTGCCCCCGCGCCCGCCGGCAGCCGGCTGGCTTGCGCGCGCCGCCTCCAGCAGTTCCGGGCGGGAGGGTGGCGGGTCGTCGATGCCCAGCAGCGCCATCACCCGGGCGGGCGTCAGCGGCAGCCTGATGTCGGGGATCCCGAGCGCGTCGGCCACGGCATTGGCGATGCACGGCGGCGTGCTCATGTTGTTGCCTTCGCCCAGGCCCTTGGCCCCCAGCGGCGTGAACGGGCTCGGCGTCTCCAGGTGGACGATGACCGGGTCCGGCACTTCACAGGTGGTCGGCATCAGGTAGTCGGCCAGCGTGCCGGACTGGAAGCTGCCGTCCGCCCCGTAACGGAACTCTTCCATCAACGCCGCGCCCAGCCCCTGCGCAAAAGCGCCCCGGATCTGCCCGTCGGCCAATGCCGGATTGAGCAGCGTGCCGGCGTCGTGCGCGGTGACATAGTGGTCGATGCGCACGCGCCCGGTGGCGCGGTCGACCTCTACCCCGCACATGTCGAAGGCAAAACCGTACGTGGCGGAGGTATTGATGCGGTCGGCCTCGTCCGGCGCCTCCAGGTTGGGCGGCGACCAGAACACGGTCTCGCGCAGGCCCGGCTCCTCGCCCGCGGGCAACAACTGCGGCGACCAGTGCGGCGCATTGCTGGCCGCGCGTCCAAACGGCAAACCCGCGTCGGCGGCGCCTTGCACGAAGACGCGACCATCCCCGAACACCAGCGACTCGGGTGCGCAGCCAAGCTGCGGTGCGACAATGCGCGCCAGCTTGTCGCGCACCCGCATAGCGGCCAGGTGGACCGTACCGGCCACGGCGCCCGCGAAACGGCTGGAGTAGTTGCCGGAAGCTACCGACCAGGCATCCTTGTGCGTATCGAACTCGACGTTCACGACCACGTCGGCCGGCTCGATGCCCAGTACGTCGGCAACCACCTGCGCGCAGACGGTCATATGGCCCTGGCCCGCGGGCGTCGACGCGATCGTCACCACCACGCCGCCCAGCAGGTCCACGCTGACCGTCGCACTGGCGATCGCCCCGTTCTTTGGACCCGACTTCTTGCGGGCCTCGGCTGGCATCGCCGTGGTGATATACCCCATGTTCGACACCGACGGCTCGACGATGGCCGCAAAGCCGATACCGTACAGCCGCCCTTCACTGCGCGCCTGGTCACGGCGCCGCACCAGCGCTTCGTAGCCACCCTCGGCCTGCGCGCGCGCCAGCGCCAGCTGGTAGTTGCCGGAATCGAGCAGCGCGCCGGACGGCGTGCGGTAGGGGAAGGCATCGGCGGCGACGAAGTTGCGCCGGTAGACATCGAGCGGGTCCAGGCCCAGTTCGACCGCGATCCGCTGCACCAGCCGTTCCAGCGCAAAGTACACCTGCGGACCGCCAAAACCGCGCACCAGCCCGGTGGGCGTCTTGTTGGTGAGCACGACGCGGTTGCGCACCAGCAGGTTCGGGATCGCGTAGGCACCCGTCAGGCAGCCATGCATGCGGTAAAAGGTGGCCGGTTCCGGCGCCCGCAGGTAGCCGCCGCAGTCCTCCACCTGGTCATAGGCAAGTGCGACGATGCGGCCATCGGCCTCGACCGCGGCTTCCAGCGTGGTCAGGCGGGCGGTCGCGGAGGTGGCCGCGCTCAGGTGCTCGAGCCGGTCCTCCACCCACTTCACCGGTGCGCCGGCCTTGCGTGCGGCCAGGCACATCAGCACCACGTAGGGAAACACGGCCTGCTTGACGCCGAAGCTGCCGCCCGAGTCGCGTGGCGCCTTGTGGCGCAGCCGATTCGCCGGCACCTTGAGCGCCATGGCCATCACCGCATGAAGCGAAAACGGCCCCATGAAATTGGAGGTGACGTCGTAGCCTTCCTCGCCAGCCAGGTATTCGGCGATCACTACGCCGCACTCGATTGGCGCGCAGGTATTGCGCGGGTAGTGCGCGGTCAGGCTGACCTTGTGCGGCGCCGCCGCGAACGCGGCTTCCGGCTCGCCATAGCGAAAACTGCGGTCACTGACCACGTTGGTGCCGACTGCCGGATGCAGCACGGGCGCGCCGGCTTCCAGCGCGCCCTCGATGGAGACCACCGGTGGCAGCACACGGTACGACACCTTGACCAGGTCCAGCGCGTCCTCGGCCAGCGCCCGGCTTTCGGCCACCACCACCGCAACCGGCTCGCCGACGTAGCGCACTCGATCGACGGCAAGCGCCCACTGCTCCATCGGCGACTTCACGCCGACCACGAACGGGCGCGACCACGCGGCAAGGTCCGCACCGGTCAGCACCGCATGCACACCGGGCGCAGCCAGCGCGGCGGCGGCATCGATCTCGCCCAGTTCCGCATGAGCATGCGGCGCACGCAGCACGGCTGCATGCAGCGTACCGGGCTTGATCGCAAGGTCGTCTCCATAGCGGCCGCGGCCGCACAGGATCGCCGCGTCTTCTAGCCGCTCCATCGAGCGGCCCACATGCGGCTTGCGGACCGGCGCGGTGTCGCCAGGCGCGACGCGGGGCGGCTCGGCCCGGCCCTGGCGCAGCGCATGCTGGTCGCCGCTGCCGGTGCGCGCCGCCGGGGCGCCATTAAGCAGCGCTGTATCGCTCATTGCGGCGGGATCCTTGCGTCCCGGACGACCTTCTGCCACTTGCCCAGTTCCTTGCCGATAAAGGTTGTGAAGTCCGTGGCACTGCCGCCCGCGGGCGCGACCCCCTGCTCCTGGAAGGTCTTGCGCACGTCCTCCATCTTTAGGATCTTGTTGATCTCGGCGTTGAGCCTGCTGACGATGGCCGGTGGCGTACCGGCCGGCGCGACAAAGCCGTGCCAGGACGAAACCTCGTAGCCCGGCACGCCCGCCTCCGATACCGTGGGCAACTCCGGCGCGGACGCCGCGCGATGGTGGTCGGCAACGGCAATGGCGCGGATCTTCCCTGCGCGCACCAGCGGCAGCACATGCGGCAGCGCGTCGAACGCCACCTCCACCTGCCCGCCGCCCAGGTCGGTCAGCATCGGCGTGCTGCCCTTGTAGGGGACCTGCGACAGGCTGATGCCCGCGGTGCGCTCGAACAGCGCCATCGCCAGGTGGTTCGACGAGCCGCTGCCGGAGGAGCCGTAGTTGATGCTGCCCGGCGCGGCCTTGGCCGCGCGCACCAGGTCCTGCACCGAGCGGATCGACGAACCGCGCGAGACCACCAGCGTCATCGGCGACTGGCCGGCCAGGATAATCGGGGCGAAGTCCTTGCTGGTGTCGTAGGGCAGCGATTTGTACAGCCAGGGATTGGCGGCAAACGGGAACTGCACCACCAGCAGCGTGTAGCCGTCGGCAGCGGCCTTGGCGACGAAAGAGGTGCCGATGATGGTGCCGGCACCCGGCTTGTTGTCGACGATCACCGGCTGGCCCCAGGCTGCGCTCAGCTTGCTGGCAACCACGCGGCCGAGGGTGTCGTTGAACCCGCCGGGCGGATAAGGGACCACCAGGCGGATCGGCTTGGCCGGATAGGTCTCGGCCGCCACCGCCGTACCGGCCAGCAGCGATGCGAAGGCGAGGCCGAAGGCCACGCGAAGCGTTTTGCGAATCATCCCTGTCTCCATGCTTGTATTGGTATTTACCGCGATCCGGGGCCGCCGCACCGGCTATGTCGTAGTCAGTCGGCTGCTATCCGCTTCTGGCGGCTCGGCGTTGTCGGCCCGTGCACTGCGTGCAAAATCGTCCGCCAAGCCGCTCCACCGCTGCGGCAACTGGTCGTGTTCGATTGAGAACAGGTCGAGGATGCGGCCAACCGTGTGATTAACGATGTCATCCACGCTCTGCGGGTGCGCGTAGAAGGCTGGCACCGGCGGCATGACGATGGCCCCCATCTCGGTGACCGCCGTCATATTGCGCAGGTGCGCCAGATTTAGCGGCGTTTCGCGCGCGACCAGCACGAGGCGCCGCCGCTCCTTCAGCACTACATCAGCGGCGCGCGTCAGCAGGTTGTCTGCAAACCCGTTGGCGATGCTGGCCAACGTTTTCATCGAACACGGCGCGATCACCATGCCCTGCGTCACGAACGACCCACTCGCCACCGCGGCACCGATGTCGCGCACGCTGTGCGCCACATCCGCCAGCGACTCGACCTCGCTGCGCCGGATGCCGAGTTCCTGCGCGGCGGTCAGCGCACCGGACGACGACACCACCAGATGGGATTCGACCGCGTCGATACGTGCCAACGCCTGCAACAGGCGCACGCCGATGACCGCGCCGCTCGCGCCGGAGATGCCAACGATGATCCGCTGCCTTGCAGTCATGATGCTAGGCCTCCTGGCCAAGGTAGGCCTGCCATGACGGCGTGCCGGAATCGGCCAGCAGCGATTCGAGATGCACCGCGTCCTCACCGGGAATGCGCACGCGGGTGAACACGTGCGAGTCGTAGGTGACCGGCCGCGTGGCGTCGATGCCCATCTTGGCGCTGATGCCCTGCAGGTGCGGGGGAGCTTCAATGCCGGCCTGGCTGGCCGCCACCGTGGTGGACGGATCGAGCACCGAGCCCTGAGCCCCGGGTACGACCACCAGGTCCCGGTCGGCCTGGAAGCGCGTGGCGACGGCCCATTCCACCTCGGCCGGATCGTGCACATCCACGTCGGTATCGACCACGGTGACCTGCTTCAGGTCGTAGTGGGCCCCGAACGCACAGAGGATCACGTTCTTCGCCTCGCCTTCGCGCTTCTTGCTGAACTTGACGTACAGGTGGTAACGGCACACGCCGCCTACCGACAGATGCACGTCCAGCACGCCCGGATGGCTGCGCCGCAGGTGCGACAGCAGCGTCGCCTCGCGCGGGATCGCTCCGAGCAACAGGTGCTCCATTTCGGCAGGCACGATAGTGTGGAAGATCGGATTGCGACGATGGGTCACGGCATCGACCGCGATGACCTCACGCGGCTCGCGCGCGCTGTAGTACTTCGGAAACTCGCCGAACGGGCCCTCGGGTTCGCGCACGCCGGGAAGGATGCGCCCCTCGATGACGATCTCTGCATCCGCGGGCACCACTACGCCATTGGTCAGGCACTTGGTGGCGCGCAAACCGCTGCCGTGCAGAGCGCCGGCGATCTCGAGTTCATCGCAGTCGATTGGCGTGATCGCTTGTGAAGCCAGCATCGTCAGCGGGTCCACGCCGATCACCACCGCCACGGGGAGGGCGTCGCCCGCTTCTTCTGCCGCCTGATAGAAGGCGTGCAGGTGGCGCGGCAGCATCAGGATCGCCATGCGGTCCGGCCCATGCACCTGGATCCGGTTGATCGACACGTTCTGGATGCCGGTGCGCGGGTTGCGCGCGATCACCAGTCCGGCGGTGATATAGGGGCCGTTGTCGTGTTCGCTGTGCGTCGGGATCGGCAGCAGCCGGTGCAGGTCAAGGTTGCCATCTTCGCGGCGGTGGACCACCTGCTGGCAGGGTGCCTCGCCCGGGCCAAGTTCGGCCACCGGCAAGGGATTGTCCACGGCATCGCTGAAACGCGACAGCAGCGCGGTTTCCGGCACGCCCATGGCTTCGGCCAGCCACGCACGCCGCGACATGAAGCCGCTGACCACGGGGATCTGGTGCCCACTCGGCCGGGAGAAGAACGCGGCCTGTCGGCCATCCAGCCGCTTGGCGATGGCAGCGAGCTGGTGCTCGAGCGACACCGGGACATCGATGGAAGCCAGCCGCCCGGTATCGGCAAGGTGCCGCAGCCAGCTGCGCAGCGTCAACGGCCCGTGTTGCTGGCCGGCCGCTTTGGAGTCGGCGCCGCGTGCGATGTCGGCCTCGAATTCATACATGGAGATGCTCCTGTGGATCCCGCTTGTCGCCTGCCGCGTTCCGCACGGGCGAGGCGTAACGGTGTGAAGTTGTGACAAGCGTAGCGGCTCTATCCCATAAGCTCTAATATTGTTTTCTGATGCAAAAAATCAGTTTTTATGATGTCCGTGCTTGTACGGATTCGTGGCGTGTGGGAATGATCTTTTCACGGCGACGCAATGCCAGGCGCACATGACCGCTGCCGCGGGGAGCCAAATGATCCGTGGCCTATCATCCGGTGTTATAAGGTCCCGTATATCATCATCAGTTATGATCCATAGGGACCCATCAAGCACATGGACTTGCGCCAGGTTCAATACTTCATCGCCTTGTTCGAGGACGGCTCCGTCACGCGTGCCGCCAAGCGCCTGAACATCGTCCAGCCGGCACTCAGCATGCAGATCGCCAAGCTGGAGGATGAACTGCGCCAGCAATTGTTCGAGCGCACTGCTTATGGCATGTCGCCGACCGCGGCGGGGCGGCTGATGTACCGCCTGTTCCTGCCGGTCATGCGGGACTTCACTGCGGCGCGCGAGCAACTGGTGCAACGCGACGAAGTGGTCACGGGCAGCGTGGCGATCGGGCTGATCGCGTCGGTCACCGAGGGGGTGCTGGTGGAATCCCTGTCACGCTTCAATGCCCGCTATCCGCAGGTCGAGGTGACCGTTGCGGATGGCTACAGCACGACACTGATCGACTGGGTGGCCGGCGGCCGGCTGGATGCGGCGATCGTCAACAAGCCGCGCGAGCGCATCTCACTGGAGGCGAAACCGCTGCATGACGAGGAGATGGTGCTAGTAACCAGCGCACTGCACGGCCCGGAACTGCCCCCGACCATCGAGCTGTCGCGGCTTCCCAACCTGGAGCTGGTGCTGCCAAGCAAGCACCACGGCTTACGAAGCGTGCTGGATACGGCGGCGCAGCACGAGGAGATCGTGCTCACCCCGACATTTGAGATCGATGTCCTTGGGACGCTCGTCAACTTTGTCAAAGCGACGCGGTTTGCAACGATCCTGCCCCACATCGTCGTGCGCCGCGCCGTCGAGCAGGGCGCGCTGCGCGCGTATCCAATCCTGGCCCCCCGGATCGTACGGCACATCATCGCCGTCACCCATCCACGCCGCCCGTTGAGCAAGGCGGGCGAGTTACTGGTCGGCATCATCGCGGACGAGATTCGCCGCTTGTCGACCAACAGCGAGGCGACAGGTCCGACGCAAACTCAATGATTCGAACCGCGGGCGTCTGTGAGCGCCCGGGCCGCTGTCCTGGGCGCCAGCGTCTCGGCCCACTGACTGCGCCACACTGCGGGCTCGCGCATAACGGACCAGCAGGTCGACTTGCGTTTTGACAACTTTGGCCGTGCCTCGACCGCCGCCACCAGCCCTCCTCGCTGTGCAGGCTGGGGTACGAAGAAATAGCGGGGCGGGAAGGTTATTTCATGATCGTGAATCAATGAGGGACTCTGTTCTTTGCAAGCTATTGGTTTGGTTTTCCATCTCGGCGGGTGGTTAATCGTGAACTGTAGTAAACGCGGTACGTTTACGTAGGAATGTTGCTCCGCGCCATGGGCTGTGCAGGTTTCGTCTCTCACGACTCAAGTTTTTTCACTGCAGCAATTCGGGCAGCAATGCGACGACTTTCCTATCGGCCCTCATCACAGCGACGAGCCGGCGGCTTTTCCGTTCGACCCACCCCACCCTCTCCGCGAGCTTCTTCAGAATCTCTGGCGAATGCTCATGCTGTTCGACAACGTCAAAGCTGCTGAGCCAGCGCACTACGCCGGTTAGAGGATGCAGTGGCTTGCACCACAGGGCGTTGGGATGCCGACAACCGTTCCAGTGCATCGCCGCGAGCAGCCACGCCGCAGCGTTGATCTGCGTTGCTGCCACCTTGATGGCAGGCTTATTTGGATCGAAACCTCGAACCGCGCGACGAATCAGCCGCCGTTGGCGACGCGGCAGGTTTGCCCACGCGCGGCGCAGCAATAATCTCGTCAGTTGCTCACCATCGTGCAGCAATTCACTCGAGTCGCCGCCAGCCATCACCTTAGAGGTCCAGATGTTAAAGGCAGGGGCCTTACAGCGCCTCCGATTGGCATTTGGCGCTAAGAGGCCCAGGAGCTCGCGCCAGGAGCGGATGAGTTCATCGCGCTTGCTCGTTGGCAGCGGCTGCGAAACTGCCTCGCGTTTGCGCGGTATCGGCACGTACACGGCATCGGGCTCAGACAGCTCCAACACAAGGATCGGCAAGACCATGGTCTATACTTCCAATCGCCCCTCTGCTACGTGGCGACGTACGCGGACTCTGGCACTGCTCTCGGCCTCCGCTTGCCGATGGGCGGCCCAGCGTCGCGAAATGGTGGCCCTGCTTGGAGGACTAACATTTGCCCCTGCGCATCGCTTCCGGATTTCAATGCAGAGCTCGGAACGCGGATGCGCGAGATGACCCTGTCGCGGCAGCCAATCGGTAAGCACCTCTCCCACGATTTCCTCGACCATCGCGGCGAGGCGCAGTTTTCCCACTTTGGGGCCTCGATCATAGGGTATCAATGCACTCGCCACAGGATCCGCGAGGAAGCGCCGGCGCAAGTGATAAACCGTAGCCCAATGGATTCCCAGCAATTTTCCAGCCTTCTCAGCCTGCTGACGCGAGAGAGGACCAGTCCCCAGCGGACGTAAGACCCTCACGATCGCCCGTTCGCGCTCCGTTGCAATCCTCCCGGTCTTGCACGTCCGAGACAATTTACTGGGCGGAGGTTGGACTCTAGCACTGCTCGTCGCCGCTTTCCTATGGGCAGCCCAGCGTCGCGAAATGGTGGTCCTGCTTGGCGGACTAACATTTGCCCCTGCGCATCGCTTCCGGATTTCGACAACGATCTCGAAAAGCGGATGCGCGAACCGACCCTGCCGCAGCAGCCAATCGGTAAGCACCTCTCTCACGATTTCCTCGACCGTTGCTTCCAGGCGCGGACCCGCTTTGGGACCTCGGTCATAGGGTATCAACGCGCTCGCCACAGGATTCGCGAGGAAGCGCCGGCGCAAGTGATAAACCGTAGCCCAATGGATTCCAAGGGATTTGCCGGCGTGCTCTGCCTGTTTACGCGTAAGCGGGGCTGTCCCAAGCGGGGTTAAGACCCTCGCAATCGCCAATTCGCGCTTCGTGACAATCCTCGTGTTCAAGACCGTAGTCGTACGCACACGAGGTTTACTGAACGGAGGACTCTGCTCGGCGGAACTTGCGAACGCGCTCGGCATCCGCCCGTTCGCCTGGGTGGGCTCAGTCGTCTCCGGCACAAGGATCGGCAAGACCATGGTCTACACCTCCGGTTGGACGGTCTGTTGCGCGGCGACGTAGCCGGACTCCCGCACTGCTCGCTCCCAATGCGCCGAATCTAGTACCAATCCTGCACTGTCCCACTGAGGACCGTTCAGTAGCACCGACTCAACGGCACGGGTGAAGTAGTCCATATGCAACTCTACCGGTCCAGCCAGTTGCGCGACCGTGTGGGCGTTCACGAAGCCATTCCACAGCGCCGCGGCCGATTGCTCCAGTCTTAAGCCGGCGGCGTACGCGTCGGGATAGAAAAAGGCCGTGAAGGTGCTCCCGGTGTCCTCTGGATAGCGAGTCATATCGTAACTAGCCAGGCAGGTTGCTGCTTCAACGGCGCCTGTAATGCCTCTGAAGTGCATTTGCTCGATCATGAAGCGAGCGACGATTTGCTCGTCACCGGACAGCTGATATTGCGCCTTCTGCTCCATCAGCTGCGGCTGCCCTACCAGAAAGGTGATCAGGCGCACGCCGTGGTGGGCAAGCTGATCATGGACATCGCGCAGCCATTCCAGTGCATGCTTGGACAGTCGCTGTGCTTCGTCGCAAAAGAGCACCACAATGTGACCCGAGCGCTTTTGTAGTTGCTCGTTAATCCGACGCATCAAGGCGAAGCGCT
This sequence comes from Cupriavidus sp. PB-02, assembly GCF_058252315.1. Taxonomy (NCBI): domain Bacteria; kingdom Pseudomonadati; phylum Pseudomonadota; class Betaproteobacteria; order Burkholderiales; family Burkholderiaceae; genus Cupriavidus; species Cupriavidus sp. PB-02. The sequence continues at coordinate 472,465 of NZ_JBXPSX010000003.1, read as the reverse complement.
TGTCGGCAATGCCCCTGGGCTGTGGGTCCCTGATACCAGCGGCGCTCAACAATGCACTGAAGAACGCCCCCTCGTAGTCGCTGCGATGATATTCGCAAGACATCCTCATCACGAGAATGTCACCCCGATTCCTGCCAAGATGCAATGCCAAGTAATCAATGGCGTGAGTCTTGCCCATACGAGGACGGGCGTAGATTAGCGCGCCCGGGATCAATACGCGCACGCAGTGTTCGACGAGGTCGACGAAACCTTCGATCGCTGCCGTCGCCACCCGATAGTGACGGCGAGCGAGCGGGTGATTGTGTACCGTCAGGTCTGCCGGATTCACCGTCGTTGCGTGAGGCGTGCGGCTGGCTGAGCGGACTCGGGTCGCCCTGACGCGTGCACGCGGTGCGCCTTTCGGAGCCGTGGTGGTCTTCTCGTTCATGCCTGCTCCTTGCCGGCGAGATCAGTTCCTCCTCGCCCTTCATGGCCGGCAATAGTCGGGCCCGGCCAGCGCCCGTTTTCGCGCGTGCCCCAACGATCAGCGGGTGTACCCCCTGGTAATGCGCAACGCCTTGCCTTTAACGGGACCCTTGGCCAGCAGCGAAGATGGCTGTGCCGTTGTCACCGTTTCATTTTCGGCAGATGAGGGAGGAGGCTTTGCTGTCCGGCGCTCGCGCTGCACCTGCGCGATATCACTGGCCGCCCTCCTGCGCTTTGCGGCCTGCTTGCGTCTGAGGGCAAGGAAGACCTCGATGGGATTGTCGCCTGGGCCGAAGTCGAGCTCGCGCGCCCGCTTGGCCTTGAAGATTTGCTGGCGCACCCGCAGCGAATGCGGTTCGTCACGCCACTTGCCGCTAGCGAACAGACTGCCCAACATGTGGCCGTCTTCAGTACTGGCCCACAGCTGCCGCAAGTCTGACGGATCATAGTGGATGCGCAGCCGCTGGCCGATCAAGCCACTGCTTCGGGCAAGCTTCTCGCTCGTGTAGCGCACGTGATAGAAGGTTATGTATGGTCGTTCACCGCGGCCGAGGTTTCCATGGACGCGGCACAGTACCGGGTCATGCAGCTGTTCAGGATGTTCCCGTAGCGGCTTGGGGATCAGACGCAATCGGATCGCGTCGCGACCGATGCCAAGCACGTGCCGGTGCATCATCTCCAATGGGGTGAGCCCCCCCAGACCAGCGTGAGGCGAGCCGTGGTAGTTCCACACCGTCACATGCAGCAGCTCCTCCAGTTCCTGCGTGGTGACGAGCAGCCGCAGAGTGTCGTCCGGGTCGCGCAGACGTTTCAGCATGGCCTTTGCCGCATCCTTTCCTCGTATCGCCCCCGGGAGCCGCCGCGAAAGTGTTGCGGTGACCGTGCCAAAGTAGCGCTCGATGAATGGTCGGTCATCGGGCTGATACGCCGGACCGAAATCGGCCACGCAACCCAACGCCTCACAGACGACATCGAGGCTGGTGGCCGCCAAGTGCGCTCGCGCATTGTCTAGCCGGATCTGTCGCCAGCAGGCGTAGCTGGTTTGCTCCAAGGCCTGCGAGACGAACCCACCGGTAGGCAGCAGGCGTAGGCCCGGCAACGTGAGTTCGGGGACCTTCGCCGGTGTCACGGCGCGCTTGAAGGTTTCGATGGCGTCAAAGCGATTACATTCCCGACCCAACGACATGGTGTAGCCCAGGAGACAGCGCGTGGCAACGTCGATGATGGCCAGCAACCAGACGCGCTCGATCTCATAGCTTTGTTCGCCGCCCAGAGGATCGTTATCGATTACCTTCAGGCGCACGTCCATCTTATGGGCGTCAAATTCGACGGTATCGAACGCGTCTGCGCTACCCCGCTCAGGCAGCTGCCGCAGCGCCGATGCGGGCTTGATCCTTTGGCCGGCAGCGCGCGCAGCTAAGTCGAAATCATCCTGAAGCCACTCCCTGAGTGTGCGGGCCAGTGAACGAACAGCTTTGTCATGCTGGTTCAGCGGATAGTCGCCAGCGCCGAGACCCAATTCACGGCAGGACTGGTGGAAGCGTTGTATCACTGCCTTGAGGCCAACCAGACGGCCTTTCTCACCGGGCTGCAAATGGACCTTTCTCGTTTCGATCTCTTTCCGCAACTGCGTGGCCAGATTACGGTGACGCCGCAGCAACTGTCCGAAGGCCCCTGCGTTTCCCGCTTTGCCGTGCGCAATCGCATGAGGCGCCTTGCTTCGTTCATAGGCCTGTACGTGGACATGCGGCACCAATGCGCGATAGCCCCACAGGCGACCGTCCGGGTGTGCGCTCAGTGCTCGACGGACCAAACGATGTAGCGTGGAACGGTGGATGCCCCAGGTCTTGTAGATATGCAGAAGGGAGCTACCGCTGGTATAGGCCTCAATCGCGTCGCGACGCTGTCCAAACGTCGTCCGCGCTTCGTCGTTGAGAGCTCGGTCGTCCAATTGGGGCCAATCCGACAAACGAATTGCGTTCGGATCGATTCGGCGAGACGGCTCGACCATTTGCACTCCCCTATGCCCTTTGAAACGAAGTCGCTCCGCTCAGTGCCGCTACCACCAAGTCAGGACTGACTACGCGGCCGGATGCCAACAAGGCAAAAAGTGAAGCCTCCACGCTCCCCGGGTCGTGTTCGGGGAAGCGCTCAAGGATCGCATCCAACTCCCTCGGCTTATTCAGGTAGACCACGATGGCCTGCTCGAGCACAGGGGCGCGAAATTGCCGGTAGCTGACGAGGTACGGGACAATGCGCGACCAGTTGGCGATCGGCACAGACAAGGTTTGCAGTTCAGATTGATGAATGACGCGGACAGGGAGACCATGCAAGGTATTGGTTTCAAACAAGAGTTCATCAGGTTCTGGCTCGCTACCATCCTCGGCACGACGGCGCTCTATCAGCCAGAACTCCCCAGCCGTCGCGTCTCGGGATCGAACCCAGAAAGCAATCACTGCGCTACCGTCATCGCCGACCCAGGCCGGACGTTCCGTGAACGTTTCGATTGCAGGATTGGCTTCGATCATCAGCCAGGTCCGATAAGCGTCATAGCTGCCGAGGCTCAACCGACGCCCAAGCTTTGGGCTGAACACCTCAATGCGCCGCCGCCATCCATTGCGGGCGAAGGCTAGTGGACGGCTGTACTGGCGTGAGGGATCCGGGTCGACATCAGACACAGTAGTAAAGATGCTACGAAGCAAGCGACAAGCGAGAGTTTCAACATTACTTCGCGCAGTCATAGAGTAGCAAGATTGCTACTCGTAAAATCGTCGCAATGTTGGTACGGACGCCCACACAAGAAACTCTAACTTATTGATCTAATTGGCCTTGTGGGTCAGTCCCTGAGTTACCACTGTTATTACACTTCACGTGTGGTACCAGAAGATGCTCAAGATGGATTTCGTTTTGGCCATCGCCGAGGACCAAGTGCCCTCGACCAAGGCCTTGGACCCCTACATGCACATCTTTCTCGACGCGGGACAGGGTAACGTCCTGGCCTTCTTCGAGCTGCCGTCGCAGCCGGCGATGGGGCGTGACCCGAACACGCCAGAGTGGGTCCAGCACATCGCGTTTCGAGTCAAGGATCGAGCCGAATTGCTGGAGTTTCGTGGGCACCTGGAGTCCAACGGCGTTCCCGTGCTAGGCGTAACCGATCATGGTGCCTTCCATTCCATCTACTTCTTCGACCCGAATGGCCATCGGATCGAACTCGCGTGTCCGGATTCCGACGAAGAGGCGATGATCCGCCGTCTTGATGCCGTAAAGTGGGACATGCTTGAAGAGTGGTCGAAGACCAAGCGCGCGCCCAAGCACGCCGCCTTCCTCCACGCAAGGGAGTTTGCGCACTGAGTCGTGCGCTGGGCGACTCGCTGGGGCAGGCAGCCGGGAAGCGAGACTCATCGCGCAAGACCAGGCATGAGCCTTTTTGCTCCCGATTGCCAGAAAAAGAACCGCGCGACCGCCGGATCGTGGCGTCGGCGCGCCGTTCAGAGGTAGTTTCAGGCCGGTTCGGATTTGCGCTGGCTGATTTTTGTTGTACTTCAAGCACTTAGCTCTACCTTTCCCCATGGCTCAAGACCTCGAAAAGCTTGCCGCCACCAAGCTCACACGCACAGAATTTGCCGTGGTGCGTGCTTACGCTCAGGGTATGCGGCCCGTGGACATCGCCAACCGCTATCTGCTGGACCCAGATGTCGACGAAGGCTTAAGCGAACCGGAAGCGATCCAGCGCATCCTGTTGCTGCGCGACCGGTTGGTGCAGTTCGCCCTGCAGCATAACCGGCCCGAGATCGCAGCCATGTTCGAGGCGCTGCGCGCGCGCTCGGACGTGGGTATGACCCGGCGCGTTGACGCCCTGTCCTCGCTCGAGCAGCTTGGTCAAGGCTACCCGCAAGCCCACCATGAGGTTTCACTGTGGTTCAAACCAAGCTTGGCGCGCCGACTGAAGGCGGCCAACCTCCGGCAGATCTCCGATCTGACGGCGTTGGCAAACCAGCGCGGCAGCAGCTGGTGGCGCACGGTGCCGCGTATTGGGGCACAGTCGGCGGAGATCATCACCAATTGGCTGATGCGGCAACGCCAACCATTGGGCGAGGTGGCCATCCGCGCCTACGTCCTCCCCCCTTCGGCGCACGCGCAGCGGGAGGCGCTCTTGCCGCTGACCTTGGGCCCGCGCATGCCCTATCCGGTGCCGCTTGAGCGCATGCTTGCGCCGGATCCGGATACGGTGGTCAAGCGTGCGCTGACGGCTGACCTGGTGTTTGTGCAAGGTTGGCTACAAGCCCGCGCGCCGCATACGCGCAGCAGCTATCGGCGCGAGGCTGAGAGGCTACTGTTGTGGAGTGCCGGGCGTGGCAAAGACTTGGAAATGCTGGAAGCGGAAGATTTTGATGCGTATGAAGCATTTCTAGCGGATCCCCAGCCCTCTAGCTTCTGGTGCGGACCCAGTGGGCCGCGCGACAAAATGCACTGGCGGCCATTTGAAGGCCCCTTGGGCACCGGTTCGGTCGCTGCTGCATTGCGCGTCATTCGCGCGTTGTTGCGGGCGATGGGCAAGGCCGGACGGCGGGTGCGCCTGCCAGCAGTGGCTGAGCGTGCTACGCGGGCGCAAACTGCCCGGGAGCGGCCTTCGCTTGCCGCTCCCGACATTGCAGCTTTCCTGGACTGGCTGGGAAATACTGGACAAAGCGCGCAACACCGGGCTGCGCGGGCCGTGGCGCTGCTCCTGCATGTTGCAGACATGCAGCTGACAGACTTGGTTGGGCTTCGCTGCGCTTGTCTGGAAGTCACAGAGCAGGCGAAGAAGCTCAAACTTCCCGGTTCGCGCCGGCGCCCGTTGACGCTAGACGGAGCGACTTGGAAGGCTTTGCAGGCGCATTGGGCTGATCGCGGCTGGACGACGACAACTCCCCCCGCACAGGCCGCCCTGCTTGCTCCCGTTGTACTTCCCGCCACCACGCGCGGGCTTGATAAGCGCTTGGCCGGAGACACGGCAGGCTACTCGGCCAGCGGGCTGGATCAGTTGATACGGCGCGTATGGCGAGGCTTTTGCGAAGCACGCAGCATGACGTCGGAGGGTTTCACACCAACCCAGCTGCGCGTTCGCACGACCGATGAGGACTGATTTACTTCAAAGTGTTCCGGAGCAAGCTGCTTTTTTGTTCTGGTCTTAAAGCCTGTTGTCTTCGTTCCCGCCCACCCAAGCTCAACCAGCGGCTTCCGGACAAGATTGTTGCTGCAGACGAAATTTGTTAAGAATCAGTATCTTATCGTGACGACGGAGGGGTGCCCTCCGCGCAACGTCAATGCGTGCAACGGCTGTCTCGGCCTTCAGCTGTTGAAGATCGAGGTTGATGCGACCCGCGCTCCAAGGTTCATGTTGCAGAGCGCTATTTCCGCCAATGGCGGTCACAATTTCCGCCAATATCGGGATCTCAACCCTCTTGCCTACCTCTTGCGCTGTCGCTTGCCGATCGCACGGAGCACCGCAGTGAGGTTGCGGCAGATGCGCAGCGTGCATGGCGGAAGCGTATTCAGTCTGTGGCCAGGGACTTGGCAGACAGCCGTGTGCGGATCCAGCCAATCCCGCTTCCAGCGAGGCGAGAAAACGTCGACGGGATTCAGAACCAGGCAGTCGAAGCAGTATGGGAGCTGATCTCGGTCTGACACCCACGCCATAGGTGTTTGAAGTGCCTCGAGCCTTGGCATACCAATATGAGTCAGCATCGCAAGGCGGCACAGTGCCTGCTCGTCCATCGGGGGAAATAGCAGCCAGCCAGAATTGGTCAACGCCGGAAACGCACCAAGGTCGCCAATCTGCCACAACTGGTCAACACTGATCTGATACCTTGCGGCCAGGCGACCGAGCCAACCGCCAAACGCTTCGTCATCGAATGGACGCGGAGCAACGGGCCAAGGCCTGACACCCTCAGGAGAGCAGGGTTCGCGCTGCATTCTCTATGTGACCCAGGTCGATGGCCTCCTTCCCATCCCGGATCGCGAGTTCTGCGGAAACAGTCAAGACACGCGACACTTCCCCGGTTAGCCCTCCACTTGCAGTCAGAATGGCATGTACGATCTCTCGCCGTGCGAGATTCGACGGACGTCGAAGCGGCAAAATCATCTCGAAGGCTGCGAGAAGAGAACGAAATGCCTCCGTCTCCTGCCATCTCGGCACCTCGAAACGGGCGAATCGACTGACCATCTGAGGATCCGTTTGGAGCGCCAAGACGGCGTCTTGAGTGCCAACGAGGACAACCGCGATTTTCAAGTCATTGGCGAGGAACTTCAGCAGATTCAGGGATGCACGCTGCTCCCGATAGTTGCCTGCCAACAAGTGATGAACCTCGTCGACGATCAGCATGCGCGCCGAGACTTTTCGAAGCAAGGCACGACTCAGGTTCTCAAGCGCTGATAGCCTTGCCGCCGCGTTGAAGGGAGCACCCAGTTCGAAGAGCAACGAAGAATAGAACCTCGGCTGCTCCGGTGTCGGTGGCATCTGCATGGCAACAATACTTCGCAACTCGACGCCCTTCCCTTCGTCGTACTCGGGTGGATGACGACGCTGGAACTTGGAGACAATCTGCGTCTTACCGATGTTGGAATCTCCGTGCAGCAACAGACACGGCATACGCTCCCGCTGAGGTGTTTGGAGGAGACGCTCGAGAATCTCCAGTGCCTGGGTTGCGCGCGGGTAATCTATCCAATGGCTACGTGCCAAGCCTTTAATTCTGACACCATCGTCGCACATAGCCAGCTCTCTCGCGGCCGGGAGCAGATGTGTTAGCAGCGGGCGCATTGCAATTACAGCGGCTCGACATTGAACACTGGGGGCGGCTTGTTGTAGTCCACTGCCGGCTCAGATTGCTTGTCCAATGTGTTTGCACGTACCGAGTTTGGCGCCTCGCCAAGGCTCTGTGGCGACAGTTCCTTCAGAGCTTCGCCTTGACGATTTGCTCCTAACGTTTGCGATCTAGCGTGGGAGACAATCCGACGTTGCTCATCAATCGCGTCAAATACCTTCGCTTCTGTGACATACTCTTTGCCTTGGGATCGTAAGCGCCGTAACGCACTGCGCTGCTCCCACAATGACACCCGGCCACGACGCAAGTCCGCAAATGTTGCTTCAACGTAGTGCTTTCCGTCGACACTGACAAAGATTCTGGAGAGATCCTCAGGGTGGTATCTTGTAATGACTTTCTGCTTGGTCGCCCGCCAGGCGGCAAATATTGGATGCCAGTACCGCAGGTAGAACAGCGTCAGCCCATCTGACTGCACGGTCCGATAAGTCATCGGCAAGAACTGGATTAGAAAGCGCAATGGTTCAGGCGCCGCATTGGGCAGTAAGCGTGGAGGCGTCTTTTGGCCCGCCGTCGCCCACTCCGAAAATGGAGTGGCGCCCTGCAGCCCGCGGTGAGCGTTGTGGTGATAGCGTTCGGCAATCTCGAGAACTAGCCACCGCTCAAACTCCCGGATCGTCAAGGAAGCTTCTTTCTCTGGCGGTCTGGCCTTGCGGCCCTTGGGTGACGAGCCAGTCGACCCTGGCAAACTGTGGACACGTTCCATGATGGTCCTCATCAAACGTTCGATATGGCCCCCGAAGTACGGTCTCCCCGCAGGTCGGTACATCAGTTCGACACCGTATTCCCGACACCCCGTTCGCAATGCCCTGCTTTTGAATTCCGCCGCGTTATCGAGGTGAAGTAGCTGTGGAATGCCGTGCATCGGCCAATCGACGCTCACATCGAGGCTGGCGAGCCAGCCATCCTTCGGCAAGACAACGCGGGTCAATAGCAATGCAACCGTTGCCGCGTTGGGGCGGTCCATCCCAACGTATACTCCGACGACGCATCTTGTCGAAACATCAAGGGCTATGCTTAGCCATGGCCGGCCTATTGGGCGTCGGCTCGCGTCATCCACCAGCATCAAATCGGCCAGCGTGTGATCAATTTGCACAATATCCATCGGACAGCGCGCCACCAGATGACCTGGCGGAATCTCAGAACCCGGCAGCGTTGCGAGCCGAAGGGCCTCTTCTTTTCGATGGGTGGCCCAGCGTCGCGAAATGGTAGATCTGCTTGGCGGACAAACGCTTGCCGCTGCGCATCGCTTCCGAATTTCGACGACGAGCTCGAAGAGCGGATGAGCGAGATGACGCTGTCGCGGCAGCCAATCGGTCAGGACCTCACTCACGATTTCCTCGACAGTCGCTGCTAGACGCGACTTTCCTACTTTGGGTCCCCGGTCATAAGGTATCAACGCGCTCGCCACAGGATCCGCGAGGAAGCGCCGGCGCAAGTGATAAACCGTCGCCCAATGGATTCTAAGCAATTTGCCAGCCTTCTCAGCTTGCTTAAGCGAGAGGGGAGCAGTTCCAAGTGAACGTAAGACCCTCGCAATCGCAAGTTCGCGCTTCGTTGCAATCCTCATCGCCATGTTCAAGACCGTGGTCTTACACACATTAGGCGATTTACTGAACGGTCGACCTGGGTTGGCGGTATTAGTGGACGCCGCGCCCCAAAACGCGTTGCCTACGAGCAACAGCGGTAGACGTCACAAACGCGGTAGAAATCGATTATGAATCAATCAGTTAGATCGATTTGATCATTGGCGGATATAGCGGTCACCCTTGGCCGATTTAGCGATCGGCAACATCAGCATCCCGAACTCGGCTTCCAGGAACATCGCACCAGCGACGCTGTCGCGAAATGCCTGGTGGAATGGGGCTACCAAGTCGAGCGCGGCCTGGGCGGCACTGGCGTGGTCGGCAGGCTGCAGCGCGGCAACGGCAAGCGCCGGCTTGGCCTGCGGGCCGACATGGATGCCCTGCCGATCGACGAGGCGAACGGGCTGCCCCATGCCAGCCGCCACGCCGGCGTGATGCATGCCTGCGGACACGATGGCCATACCGCCATGCTGCTGTGCGCCGCCGAATACCTGGCGCGCGAGGCGGCGTTCTCGGGCACGCTCAACCTGATCTTCCAGCCGGCCGAGGAAGGCCTGGGCGGCGCGCTGCGCATGATCGAGGAAGGACTGTTCGAGAAATACCCCTGCGACGCCGTGTTCGCCATGCACAATATGCCGGGCATGCCGCAGGGCAAGCTGGTGCTGCGCGAGGGGCCAATGATGGCCTCGTCGGACTACGCGACCGTCACCCTCCGGGGCGTGGGCGGCCACGGCGCCCTGCCCCACCGCGCGGCCGATCCGCTGGTAGCAGCGGCCGGCGTCGTGCTGGCCTTGCAGACCGTGGTCGCGCGCAACGTCGATCCTCTGCAGATGGCGGTGGTAACCGTCGGCGCCATGCACGCCGGCCGCGCCAACAACGTGATTCCGCAGGAGGCCACACTGGAGATCAGCGTGCGTGCGCTGGACCGGGAGGTGCGCGCCATGCTGGAGCGGCGCATCAAGGCCCTGGTGCAAGCGCAGGCGGAAAGCTATGGCGTGCGCGCAGAGATCGACTACCGGCAAGGCTACGCGGTGCTCGTCAATACGGCGCAGGAGACCGAATTCGCACGCCGCACGGCGCTCGAACTGCTGGGAGCGGACGGTGTCGTGCCGCAAGGTCCCGCTCTGCCGGGCAGCGAGGACTTCGCCTTCATGTTGGAACGCTGCCCGGGTAGCTACCTGCTCATCGGCAATGGCGATGGCCACAGCGCAGGCGCCTGCATGGTGCACAACCCCGGCTACGACTTCAACGACGACAACATCGCCATCGGCGCCGCCTACTGGGCACTGCTCGCGCAGCGTTTCCTGACGGACTGAAGCAGCAACCGGAGCCGACCGGCTGTCTGCACGCGGAAGTCATGCCGATGCCGCGCCCTGTCGAGAAGAAAAGCGACGCACCTGCGCTTGCAATTCCGGCCATACCGAAGGAGCTGGGCCGCAGGCACTGCCGGTGATCGGCACAGTGCTGTACGCCGTTGGCTGGAGCACTTGCATAAGACCACCCGTTCAATCGTCAGCGGCGCTGCTTAGCACGTGGAGGCCGCCGGGCTCCCACGACACGTGCTTAAAGGCCTCCACCAGATAATCCACCAGCCGCCGTACCTTCAGCGGCAGCTGCTTGCGCGTGGGATAAACCGCGTACACGCCGATCTCGGCAGCGCGAAACTGAGGCATCACCTCCACCAGCGCGCCACTGCGCAAGTCCTCGTACAGCATGAAGCTGGGCTGCAGCATGATGCCCCCATGCCCGAGGGCAATGCCACGGCAGGTGTCGCCGTTGTTGGTGTGCACGCGCGCACGCGTGCGCACGCTGACCTTGCCGTGCGGGCCGTCGAAATGCCATTCGTCGCGATCGGACCAGTTCGTGTAGGCCAGCACGCGGTGGTGCGCGAGGTCGTGTGGATGCAGCGGCGTGCCGTGCCGCTCCAGATAGCGCGGCGTGGCGCATAGCAGCATGCGCGTGCTGACCAGCTTGCGGCTGATCAGGGCGGAACTGGGCATGTCGCCGATGCGCACCGCGAGGTCGTAACCTTCGTCGACGAGGTCGACCACGCGATCGTTCAGTGTGATGTCGAGGTCCACTTGCGGATGTGCCTCCATGAACGCGGCCCACAGCGGCGCGAGGTGCAGGATGCCGAAGGTCAGCGGCACGTTGATGCGCACCAGTCCACTGGGCTCCAGTGTGCGCGAGCTGACCTCGGACTCGGCGTCGTCCAGCGCCCCTAGCACTTCCTTGGCGCGCTCGTAGAAGATGCGTCCCTCCTCGGTCAGCGACAACCGGCGGGTGGTGCGCTGAAGCAGCCGCACGCCCAGGCGCTGCTCGAGCGCATCCACATGGCGCGACACCGCCGCCTTGGACATGCGCAGTCCCTCCACGGCGCCGACGAAGCTGCCCGCATCGACCACGGCGGTGAACACAGTCATTTCCAGGGCTCTATCCATCACGTTTTCATAGATTGTCTCGATTATCGGGATGATAAATCACAGAATAGGCGGTTTATCGGCCGATGTGAAACTAATAAACTGCCTGCGATCTTTCTCGCCGGCTGGGCGCGCTGTCGCGCGCCTCGCGTCGCGACGATCCAGGAGATACCGTCATGTCCGCTACCGCCACCGCCCCCCGCACCACTCTGCCCGTGCTGTTCATCTCGCACGGCGCGCCCACCTTCGCCATCGATCCGGGCATGGCCGGCCCACAGCTCACTGAACTGGGGCGCGCGCTGCCGCCCGCGAAAGCGGTGCTGGTGGTGTCACCGCACTGGATGACGCCGCGCGAAGTGCACGTGAGCACCAACGCGCAGCCCGATACCATCCACGATTTCGGCGGCTTCCCGCGCGCGCTGTATGCGCTCCAATACCCGGTGGCCGGCCATCCGGCACTAGCCGCGCGCACAGCCGAACTGCTGAAGGCATCCGGCTTCCCCACGCGGCTGGACCCGCAGCGCGGATTGGACCACGGCGCCTGGGTGCCGCTGCGCCACCTGCTACCCGATGCGCACGTGCCGGTGTTTCAGGTGTCGCTGCCGCATCCGCTGGACCCTGCCGGCGCGCTGGCGCTGGGTCGCGCGCTCGCGCCGCTGCGTGACGAGGGCGTGCTGATCGTCGCCTCCGGCAGCATGACGCACAACCTCAACGAGTTCCGCGGTCATGGCGGCGGCGAGGCGCCCTATGTGGCCGAGTTCACCCGCTGGGTGCGCGGTGCGGTGCAGGCCGCCACGCGGCACGGTAACGTGCAGCCGCTGATCGACTACCGCAGCCTCGCGCCGCATGCCGTGCGCGCGCACCCCAGCGACGAGCACTTCCTGCCGCTGCTGGTGGCCGTGGGCGCGGCCAGCACGGGCGAGCCGCTGCAGGTGATCGACGGCGGCATCACCTATGGCGTCCTGTCGATGGAGTCGTATGCGATCGGCGCGAGCGCGGCGGCCTGAGCAACGGCTTCGCCCCCAAGCCTTGAACACAGGAATCGAGATGAACACCACCCCACAAGACATCGGCCCGCTGCAGCAGGATGCTGCCTCCGGCCTGCGCTATCGCTTGCGTGATACGGATGGCGTCCCCGCCGGGCGTCTTCTGCTGCTGCACGGCGTCGGCAGCAACGAGACCGGCCTCGCTCCCCTGGCGAGCTACATCGACCCGCGCGTGCAGATAGCGTTGGTACAAGGCCCGCTGGCCTTCGGCCCGCGCCAGCATGGCTTCTTCGAAGTCAGCTTCCAGAGCGGCGCACCGGCCATCAACGCAGCGCAGGCCGAGCGCAGCCGCCAGCAACTGATCACGCTGGTGCGCAGCTTCCACGCGCAGGATGCCAAGGCTGCAGCGCAGCGCGTGCCCACGGTGATCGCCGGCTTCAGCCAGGGCGGCATCCTCAGCGCCAGCGTGTCGCTAACCGCGCCGCAAGAGGTGGTCGGCTTCGCAGTGCTGAGCGGCCGTATCTTGCCCGAGATCGAACCGCATCTCGCGCCGCGCGAGGCACTGTCCAAACTGTCGGCGCTGATCGCCCACGGTGAGTTCGACGACAAGCTGCCAGTGGCCTGGGCCGAGCGCGCCAAAGAGTGGCTGACTGCGCTGGGCGTGCCCAACCAGAACCGCCGCTATCCGATCGGCCACACCCTGAACCAGCAGGTCGTCAGCGACTTCGCGCGATGGCTGGCCGGCCCGCTCGCGCTGGCCTGATCGACGCAACCCACCGCCTCAGGCTAACCCCACACCGACCTCTCGCCCTTCGACTTTGGGCCTGTCGCCGTGCTTGGCCTGCTCGCCTCCGTCGTACTGACGATGCACCGCTGAGCCGGAGCGCGGTGCTTCCATTCGCCCACTGTGCCGGCGCGGCCCACGGCAGCCGCCGGCAGACACCAGATTCCATCATCCCTGTCGCATGTATAAAAAAGGCACCGCAGTAGAAATCCAGTTTTCCCCCCAACGCTTGAACAATGGCGCCGGCGATCCTTATTGGATCGACCTGACCACCGAAGAAGCTCACGCCCTGTACACGCACTTGCAGGCGCGCCTGCGCAACAGCGAGCAGACGCCGTCGTCGCCGCTGGTGTTCAGTCTGGAAGAGCAGGAAGACGCGGTGACCAAGTCCGCCAGTGCCGCCGACGCCAAGCCCGCAGCAGAAGCCGCCAGCAACGAGTTCAAGCAATGGGTCTGCATCATCTGTGGCTGGGTCTATGACGAAGCCTCCGGCTGGCCTGAAGACGGCATCGCGCCGGGCACTCGCTGGGAAGACATTCCGGCTGATTGGCGTTGTCCCGAGTGCGATGTGGGGAAGGAGGATTTTGCGATGGTGGAGTTTTGAGGGTGGGCAACAGTTGTCAGGTGCCTGGCGCATTCGAATCTTTTGAATGATTCGGGAACGAGTCGCGCCCGTCAAGACCCTGCCGACGGATGCCCGCTGCTGCCATGCTGGCGCTGCGAAAATTGATGCACCAGCTACGCTTTATGCAGGCCACGCTTCAACCGGTGAGGAATCGTTATCTTGGAACTCGGCATTTACACCTTCGGCGACTTGAGCGCCAATGCGCGCGGCCCGCAAGGAGCACAGCAGCGTCTCAAGGAAATTGTGGCCGCCGCCAAGCTGGCCGATGAAGCCGGCCTGCACGTCTTTGGCGTGGGCGAACACCACCGCTCCGACTACGCCGTATCGGCCCACACCGTGGTGCTGGGTGCCATTGCTGCGGTTACCCGCAACATCCGCCTGACCAGTGCGGTCACCATCCTCAGCTCTGCGGACCCGGTGCGCGTGTTTGAGGACTTTGCGACATTGGATTTGTTGTCATCAGGACGTGCGGAACTGATGGCAGGCCGCGGCGCGTTCATTGAGTCGTTCCCGCTCTTCGGATTTGCGTTAGACGACTACGAAGCGCTGTACAACGAAAAGCTGGATCTGCTGCTCAAGTTGCGCCAAAACGAGCGCGTCACCTGGGAAGGCAAATTCCGCCCTTCCTTAGATGGCGTGGAAGTGGCTCCTCGCCCCGCCTCGCAGCATTTCCCCATCTGGATCGGAGCCGGTGGCACGCCCCAAAGCGCAGTGCGCGCGGGTCAGGCGGGGCTGCCTTTGAATCTGGCCAATATCGGCGGCGAGCCCGCACGCTTCAAACCCTTTATTGACCTTTATCGTCACACGGGCCTCGCAGCCGGGCATGCACCTGGCGAGTTGAAGGTGGCGATCTCCGGGCACTTGCATGTGCAAAAAGACTCACAACGCGCCCGCGACGACTTCTTCCACCACTATACGCATTACATGCGGCACAACCTGCCGCAGCGTGACCGGGGGTGGGAGATTTCTCGGCGGGATTACGAGCAGCTGGCCAGCCCGCGCGGCTCGCTGTTTGTGGGCAGCCCGCAGGAGATTGCGGACAAGATTCTCTATGAACACGAGTTGTTTGGCCACCAGCGCTTTCTGGCGCAGATTGACATTGGCGGTTTGCCCTATGCGAAGGTGGCGCAGGTGATAGAGCTGCTGGCGTCTGACGTACTGCCCATTGTGAAGCGGGCGTTGGATGGACAGGGGAATTCGGGATTGGTCGATACATCGCACAATCGTTGATGGAATTCCCCGTCTACATTAGAAGGAAGCGAAAACATGTCAATTGCACCTGCCAAGACGACTGAAAGAATGCCCGCCTGGTATATCCCACCTCATTACACACAAGTCATGCCCCATGGGGTGCCGCGAAAAGTCGTTTACGGTCAATGACATAGCGGGTGGGGTTGTAAACTCCTTCGGATTGTCGTTCACTCTTGCATTTTGGGCGGCACATGCAGCGAGAGGCAACGAGTTGGGCAGCGGCAGAATTCAAGGACATTGACTTGGGCGACCAGCGCCTGAACAAACGGGCGGTGCTGCTAGCGGAGCGGCTCGCAGAGAAGCCGACGGCAAGCATACCCAGCGCATGCGGCGGGTGGGCGGAAACGGCTGCGGCGTACCGCTTCCTGGCTCAGGATGAACTGGACTGGCGCGATATTCTGGCGCCCCACTGGCAGAGTTCGGCCGAGCGGATGCGAGCTTGCGAAGTGGTGCTATGCATCCAAGACACCACGGAGTTGGACTTTAACGGCCAGACCATCACAGGCTTGGGGCCGCTGTCGTATGAGGCGCAACGCGGGCTGTATCTGCACCCGACTTACGCGGTAACGCCATCGCGCGAACCGCTGGGCGTGCTTGACGCCTACATGTGGGCGCGCGAGCCAAAGGGTGCGGATGGCGTGCGCCCCGGCATCAAGGAAAGTACCCGCTGGACCGAAGGATATGAGCGAGTCGCCGAACAGGCGGCCGCACTGCCTGCCACGCGACTCGTCTATGTGGCTGACCGGGAGTCGGACATCATGGCGCTGATGGTCAAAGCGAAGGAGTTGGGCCACCCGGCGGATTGGCTACTGCGCTCGCAGCACAATCGCACCTTGCCTGGCGGCGGCAAGCTGTGGGACCAAGTAACTGCGGGTGAGCCAGTGGGCAGGATTCACTTTACGCTGGCAGCCCGTCAGGCTCAGCCAGCGCGCGCGGTACGGCAGCAGGTGTGGGCACAACGTGTCGCGTTGCCTGATGCTGCAGGCGGCGTGGTGAGTGCCACGTGTATCGTAGCCCGGGAGGTCGACCCGCCGGCCGGCGTCAAACCGATTGAATGGCGACTGCTGAGTAATCGCGAGGTGGACGACCTTGACGAAGCAGCACAGCTTATTGACTGGTACCGCGCGCGCTGGGAAGTGGAACTATTCTGTCACGTGCTCAAGAACGGCTGTCGGGTCGAGGCGCTGCAACTCGCATCGATGGCACGGCTTGAGCGTGCCTTGGCGCTGTTCATGGTGGTGGCATGGCGCATCGCTCGGTTGATGCGACTGGGCCGAACTTGCCCGGACCTGGATGCAGGGCTGTTGTTCGAGCGCGATGAATGGCGCGCGGCATTCATTCTCAACAAGAAGAAGCCGCCGAAGACGTCACCGCGTCTGAACGAGGTCGTGCGCTTGGTCGCTATGCTCGGCGGCTTCCTGGCGCGCAAAGGCGACGGCGAACCCGGAGTCAAGACCATCTGGCAAGGCCTGCAGCGAGTGGTGGATTTCGCCGCAGGCCTCAGGTACGCCCGTGAACTTGACGACTGAGATGTGTGTAATCAAATGGATTGAACCAGGCTACCCATTCCAGCGTGGCCAGTTCAACGGATTCACGCGTCTTCCAGGCAGTACGACGATGGATCAGCTCAGCCTTGTACAGGCCGTTAATCGTCTCAGCCAATGCGTTGTCGTAGCTGTCGCCGCGGCTACCAACCGATGGTTCGATGGCCGCCTCGGCCAGGCGCTCGCTATAGCGAATGCTGACGTGCTGCGAACCCCGATCGGAGTGGTGGATGAGAGATCCATCATTGCCAGGCTGGCTAGCGTAAAGCGCCTGCTCAAGTGCGTCCAGAACGAAATCCGTGGTCATCGACGAGCTGACACGCCAGCCGACGATGCGTCGGGCGAACACGTCAATCACAAACGCAACGTACAGCCAGCCCTGCCATGTCGAAACATAGGTGAAGTCCGAAACCCAGAGCTGGTTCGGCCGCTCGGCCCTGAACTGACGATTGACCAGGTCCAGCGGGCGCGCTGCTGTCGTATCTGGAGTTGTCGTGCGAACCCGCCTGCCGCGAATCACGCCGCGCAAACTCTGCTGCTTCATCAGCCTCTCGACCGTGCAGCGCGCCACCGTGATGCTCTCGCGGTTCAACTGCTTCCAAACCTTATCGGCCCCGTACACCTGCATGTTGGCCTGCCAGACTCGCTTGACCTCGGGTCGCAGCAATTCATCTCGTTTGGATCTTGCAGAGCGCCGCGACGGATCACGAAGCTGCGCAGCATGGCGCCGATAGCCCGACGGGGAAATCCGCAAGACTTTGCAGATCGGCTCGACCCCGAAGACGTCGCGATGCTGATCGACAAAGGCCTTCAGGACTTCAGACGGCGGTCGAGCTCCGCCTGGGCGAAAAACGCGCTCGCCAACTTCAAGATCTCGTTGGCTCGGCGCAGTTCCTTTACCTCGCGCTCCAGCGCCTTGAGGCGTTCACGCTCCGACGTGGTCACGCCGTCGCGCTCGCCGCTCTCGACTTGCTCTTGCTTGACCCACCCTAGCAGCGTCTGGCTCGTGCAACCGATCATCGGTGCAATGGATTCGACTGCCGCCCACAGCGACGGATGCTCGCTACGCTGCTCTCGAACCAGACGTACGGCCCGCTCTCGGACCTCGGGGGAATACTTGGTTTGCTTGCTCATAGGCTCCATTCTCTCAAGAGTTGGAGCCTCCACTAAACCCGGGGCGGTTCAGCATCGAGTTGATGCATATGATCGCCAAGGGACAGATGCAGTACCCCGATGGGAGCACTCCGACCGCTGCAGAGCAATTCTATTCCTTGGCCGCTTGAGCGACTTTTTGACTCGCCCACTTCGCTCGTCACCACGCCCTTATTGCGACAGAGACACACCTTACGTCGCCGCAGACCTCTCACTGACTGACATGTTCCGCCGCCTGCGTGCCACAAGCCATTTCCCTGAGGCAATGACCAGCAGTGCAATGACGATTTCTACAGTCAATTTGAGCATTGAACTGGGCTGACCCAAGTGCTCGACAACAACGACGTCAGTTATCAGCATGCCACCGGCAATCCAGCCCAGCAATCCTGCACCCAATGTCACGACCACCGGGAAACGATCTATCAGTTTCAGTACCAGCGTGCTGCCCCACACAATGATCGGTACACTCACACACAGGCCAAAAATCACGTAATACAGATGATGATCCGCGTGGGTATTCTGGGCTGCGCCTGCAATGGCAATAACGTTGTCCAGACTCATCGCAAAGTCGGCAACAATAATGGTTTTGACGGCAGACAAAACCGATGTACCACCGGTTGTTATCTTCCCGTGCTCATCTTCCTCAGGCGCAAGTAGCTTGATTCCTATCCACACCAACAGGACACAACCCACCACCTTAAGGAAAGGAATTTCCAGCAGCGTGAGTGCAAACGCGATGAGCAAGACTCGAAGCAAGATGGCACCGACCGTGCCCCAAAGTATGCCTTTAATCCTTTGCCTGACTGGCAAGTTGCGACAGGCCAAGGCGATGACAACAGCGTTGTCGCCACCGAGCAAAATATCAATCAGAACGATCTGGAATACGGCGCCCCAATGGAGCGTCTCGATGGATTCGAGCATAAACGTCCAGTCCAAAAATGAAATCCAACATCGGCATAACCCGGAGAGACCGCCCGTGGAGAGGGCCAAAACAGCTTCCACAATGCGGTCACAGCGCTCTTCTGCAAATGAGAATGCATCTTCAAGCGCGACATCCATTTGCACGGGACAGCGCTTCGCGCAAGAGTTCGCGCGCACGGAAGAAAAGCAGGTACGCACCGTGGCCTTGGGAATTTCGACACATTGCGCAACCTCTTCGACGCTCGACTCATCAAGTGCCCGCAACGAGAACACTTGCAATGGGGCTCGACTATCTTGTAGCGTTTGGCCTTCTGCCCGCTTCCATGCCCAGCAAATCCGCGGAAGGTCCTAGCGATAGACGAGGACCGGAATCGTGCAATGCGTGAGGACCTTCTGCGTTTCACTTCCGACCAGCAGACCGGCAAGGCCCCGTCGGCCGTGGAATGCCATGAAAATTACATCGCAACCGTGTCGGGTGGCTGCCGTCACGATGTCCCTATATGGTGTGGTCGAGGTCGTCAAATCGGTGCCACAGGCGACACCCTCCGCCTCTGCAACCGCGACGATCTGGTTCAGGCGAGCACGCGCGTCCGCCGCAGCGTGCTCCTCGAATGTCTTGCGTGTCTGGTGACTCGCATCGCTCGATTGCAGGAAGGGATATTCATCCATGCAAGTGAAGGCGGTGATCTTCGCGCCGCTTGACTTCGCAAATTCGATGGCAGCCGCCGCAGCTTTCCTGGAGAGATCGGATCCATCGGTGGGTAGCAGGACGTGCTTGAACATCTTATAGCTCCTTCTATTGAATGCCGCGGGTGGCTATCTCTAAAGGATAGACTTGTTTCTCCGCGGGACATCGTTTGAGATCTCGGCATTGCCCATGCATCGCAAGCAAATGCGTCCATCCGGCCAAAAGAGGCTAGGGTATCGACAGTTTTGCTATCTTGAAAACCGAACCCAATGACTTGAGCTCGATTTTGTGAAGCGCTGCCAGATGCATCAGGCAACGCTCACCTCGCGCCACCAAATGCACTTCCACCTGGCGGTGATCCGCGTCACTCTGCAAGCGGGTCACCAACCCTGCCGCCTCGCAGCGCGACACCAAGGCGACGACGCCGTTTGGGGCGGCTTGCAAGCGTTCTGCCAATTCCCCAATCGTTGCCCAATCGCGATCGCGGAAGCCTTTGATATGTAGCAGCAGCAGATACTGTAAGAGCGTGATGCCCTCCGCGCGCGCCGCTACTTCGGAAAATCGCAAATAGCGGCGCAGTTCGTACCGAAACTCGGACAGCGCTTCGAAGTTCTGCTTTGTTACGTCGTATCGCGTGTCAGGATTCATACTCTGCTCCCTGGACATCGCCGGTGATTCTTGGTCGGCCCAACATTGGACTGCTATTGCAGCGAAGCATGTGCCTTGACCAACCAAGTCCCTGTCAAGCTGGCGTCACCTCTTGGCAGGCGTCGTGACACGGTTGTCGAGCTTACGCTCTAGTTTCATATAGGTAATGGCAACCACCAGTCCGAACACGAGATGTGTAACGAGGCTAGCAGCGCCGCGCGCATCCCCGAACCACGGAAAAACTCGAGTCATGCCGTAGAAGTCCAAGCCGAGCTAACGTCAAGAGTGGTGTATGGGCATTTGATGGCGGTCGATTTCAAGCGGCGAGTTTCTGCTGAGCCGGTCGATCGTCTTGTACCGGTTCGCCGTCCTTGAAGGCAATGCCTTCCAGCAACGGCTTGATCTGTTCAGCGCCGTTGATGCGGCGCCAGGTCTTCTCCGCTTCCTCGATCAGCTTGAACGCCAGGCCGAGGAAGGTCGCTCGGGACACGCAGTTGCGCGTGCGCGTCGTACGGTGGCGCACCGTCGCGAACGTCGACTCAATCGCATTCGTGGTTCGGATGTGCTGCCAGTGCTCGGCTGGGAAGTCGTAGAATGCCAGCAGACTATCTCGATCCTTGCTGAGCACACCCACAGCCTTGGGGTACTTGGCACCGTAAATCGTCGCAAAGCGGTCAAACGCCACATAGGCATCCGCCCGGGTAGCCGCCATCCAGATCGCCTGCAGATCCGCTTTCGCGCGCCCCTGTTGCGACTTCGGCAGCACGTTGAGGACGTTGCCCATCTTGTGGAACCAGCAACGCTGAGGCAGCGTGGCAGGGAACACTTCCGAGAGCGCCGCCCAGAAGCCCATCGCGCCATCGCCGACCGCCAGCAGCGGGCCCGCTTGCAGACCGCGCGCTTTCAGATCCAGCAGCACTTCCTTCCAGGAATCCTTCGATTCCCGATAGCCGTCACCGATCGCAATGCGCTCCTTCTTGCCTTCCGGCGTGACCCCGATGATGACCAGCAGGCATTGCCCATCCGAGCCCTCGCTACGCAGACCCGTGTGGATGCCGTCGGCCCACCAGTACACGTAGCGCGACTGCGCCAGGCTTCGCTGCCCCCAGCGCGTATGCTCGTCTGCCCACTGCGCCTTCAGCCGGCTCACCACATTGGCCGACAGTCCCTTGGCTTCCTCACCCAGCAGCACCGACAGCGCCTCGCTCATGTCGCCTGTCGAGATTCCCTTCAGATACAGCCAAGGCAACGCCGCGCTCACCCGCGGCGACTTCCTCACATACGGCGGCACGATCGATGAGTTGAATTTCACGCCAGACCCGGATCGGTCGCGCACCTTGGGCACCTTCACCGCAATCGGTCCGGCTGCCGTCAGCACCTCCCGTTCCGGGAGGTAGCCATTGCGCACCACAGCCCGCTGCCCACGCAACGTCCTGACGTTACCGAATCGCTCAAGCAATTCCCCAAGCTCCAACTCGATCGCCTCCTGGATGACCTGCCGGGCCCCGCGCCTGATCAGCTCGTCGAGCCCCAGACCGATTTCCGATAGACCGACAGCCTGCTTTTCCTTATCCTTACTCATGGTGGAGCGTTTCCTTGTGCTGGTTTCTGACTTCGACAATCAGATTCTCAGTTGAAACCTTCACCGCCTTCAACTCCCTGCCTCAACTCCCCGCCCGTACACCACTTTCAACTCTAGCTCATAGACAACCAGTCCAAAGATGACACCCGCTAGAGCGGCCATACCGATACTCGAGACAAAACTAAACGACGCCATGATTGCTGCCAGGACCAGTCCGAAAATGACGGACAGCGCAAAGTGAACCACTAACGCCACCAGCGAAAGGTAGGCTGTAGCGAAACAACACTATGCCCCATGACTATGGCTGCCGTCATTTGCAACGGTACCCACGGGCTTGTTCCAAAGATCCACGTCGCCAGCACTTCCAGTAGCAGAAAGATCACCCCCGCAGCAAGTCCGGCGATGACGGCGACGCGCCAGTCTGGCGTTCGACGCGCTAAGTGATGCGATTGCGTGCGAAGTTCCATGATGTCCTCCTGCAGTGAGCGAGGCCTGGTGACACCGTCTCCGACGACAAACTTGGCAAGAAGCACGGCAAACCCAGCCTAGGCAGACAGATGCAGCCGGACCGAACGCGAACAGCGTGTTTCCTGGACCCGGTAGAGCATGTCCTCATACCTAAATTTATATCATACTATGATATATTCAAGCCGATAGCACTCGATGAACCACGCCGGGAACCCCTTGTGGTCCACGCAGAATATTCGTGGAAGTGCGGCACCACCCGCAGATACGGCTTTAAGGTCTTGCCTGCGGATATCGGACGATATGTTTCTGGTCATAGACCCGATCAGCATGGGTCCGAGATGGCTTGCGCAGTGGGCGGCCCGACATCCCAGGACCGTAGGCGAACAGGACAGGGTCATTTGCGATGGCCTTCCCCATCGTTCCAAAGGCCATCTGGAAATCGACGTGCACGTGTAGGGCGGCATCGCCCTCCTGAACCTACTCTCACGACAGCGACCTGATCGGCGCCCAGGCTTGTTCCTCGAGCGAGCGCGATCTCATTGCGGCGCGCATCCCTCTATGCTGGCAATGCCAGGGGCGAGCGGTGCTGATGATGAAACGCATGCCTTCCTTCAATTGAGCAGGACCTGGTGGCGAGCGTAGCGGCGCGCTGTGGCGCGCCTGCGATTGGTGTAAGGCCGGCAGTGCGCGCTGGTTCTCGAAAGTGCCGTGTCCGGTGATCGATCCTGATGCGAACGAGTCATGGAACACCGACCATGGTCACAACGATTTCAGGTACTCGATACCTACGTGCCTTCTTCAATCACGGCTGCCTGGCTCGATGCCCGACTGCCCCCACCGTCTCCCGAAGAGCTGCCACAGGCTGCAGCAGTCAGCACCGCGACGGCGGCCGTTATCGTATTGAGCAAGCCTCGCCACGCCGTCGCTGGATGCGGCTGCGGTGCAGGCAGGGATTACGGTTCAGGCATGAGCACCGGCAGTATCTTGTTCATGGTTCATATCCTTGCTGACGGGTGAACGGACGGCAACGGA
This sequence comes from Cupriavidus sp. PB-02, assembly GCF_058252315.1. NCBI lineage: Bacteria > Pseudomonadati > Pseudomonadota > Betaproteobacteria > Burkholderiales > Burkholderiaceae > Cupriavidus > Cupriavidus sp. PB-02. Next base: position 449,453 of record NZ_JBXPSX010000003.1, on the reverse strand, counting down.
CGAACGGCAGGCAATCTATCGCCGGTGGCAACGGTCTGTGCTTCCGGCGACAAACCACCGAAGCCAGAAGGAATGCCGATGTAGGCGCGACGACGGGCTCGCCCACGAGTTGTCTGATCAGACGCTCAGACATAAGGAAGCTGTCTGCTCGCTTGCCGATGGCCGTTAGACGTGCACAGCAATGAAAAGGTGACAAGCCGCACGAACTCACTGCACGGTGTGAGGCAGTAGGAGCCATCGACTATGATGGAAAGATCCGGATATGTGACCAAACCTTGAGCCGCGCCAAGGTAGGGGCTGCCATGAAAATCGCACTACTGTCGGACCTGCACCTGTCCCTCCATCCGATGGAGCCGCCCAGAACGGGCGCCGATGTGACCGTGCTCGCGGGCGATATCTGCCGCCCAGAGGCGGCGATCAACTGGGCGAAGCAGCTCCGCCAGCCCGCGCTGTTCGTAGCCGGCAATCACGAGTTCTACGGGACGGACCTAATGACGACCATGACACAGCTGCGGGCTCACGCTGATGGCAGTTCAGTGCGCGTGCTGGAGCGCGCCGAAGCGCTCTGTGGCAACGTGCGTTTCCTAGGTTGCACGCTCTGGTCCGACTACCGGCTCTACCGGCGTGCGGATGAGAGGGAGCTTGGCCTGCGACAGGCCACCGAACTTGTGCGCGATTTCTCTCATATTCAGGTTGCCCCCGACTTTGAGCAGAAATTTACCCCAGCGCTATCGCAGTTGCTGTTCGACGGCTCGGTCGCATGGCTGGAGCAGAAGTTTCGCGAGCGGCACGACGGCCCAACCGTGGTGATCACGCACTTTGCTCCGTCGCGCGACAGCATTCACCCCAGGTTCTCCCACTCGCTGCTCAACGCGTGTTTCGTTTCGGATCTCAAGGCCCGCATCCTGCGATGGCAGCCTCAGCTCTGGATGCACGGCCATACCCACGACAGCTTTGACTATCGAATAGGCGACACGCGCGTCATTGCCAATCCTAGAGGCTACGTACGCAATGGGGTGGCCGAAAACCCGTCGTTCGACCCCGAACTTTTGGTCGAAGTGACCTAGATTGCTGGCCGTGCTCCCCCCTCCTCTGTCACCTTCATGCAACTGCATGCGTCGAATGACCAGAAGCCGGAAAAGGAGCCTCACGCCAATGGACCTGGCCGAACAGATGAAGCCCCATTTGCACAACAAGTTCAGTTTTGCCGGCCAGCTCTGCGACGCGGTAGTCAGCCATGTTCTCGGCGAGCTCCACCAGCGAGGACTGATCCGGTCCCACGGTTTGACCTTCGCCCATCGCGTCAAGTCGGCATGCGGCAGGGATGCGCAAATCATTCGCTTGGCTGCCGCGATGAACTTTGCCGAGCCAAAGCCGCAAGTGTGGTTGCAAGATGATCCAGACCGACAACCGGATCGCGTCGCCATGCGCTCGGAAATCCGCCAGCTGATGGAGGCGCGCATCGACCTGCTTCCAGACACCTTTCGCAGCATCTTTGTGCTGCGCGCGGTCGAGGAATTGAGCGTCGAGGAGGTTACCCAAGCGCTGGAGATCTCAGAGGCGACGGTGCGCCCACACTTTTTTCGCGCTCGCAACCTGCTGCGCGAGGGCTTGTCGAGTGACATCGACGCGTTCATTGGCAATGCGTTCGCCTTTGACGGAGAGCGGTGCTATCGCATCGTTGTGGCCGTGCTGACACGGGTTGCAGCGGATCGGGAATCCCCCATGGGGTCACCCCTCTGCTCAAGAGGGCGCGAATGAACGCGCTGCTCGCGTTCATTGGAGCGCACCTGGCGGAATACCTTGGCGCGCCGAAGCGACAGGGCTCGCTGGTGGCGACCGTCGCGCCGGGGTTGCTTGCCGCGGCACTGCGTCCTGGCGACGTGCTTCTGGTCGAAGGCAATACGCGCATCAGCGTGGCGATCAAGTACCTGACGCAATCCACCTGGTCGCACGCGGCGCTGTTTGTGGGCGATGCGCTACCGCCTCCGGCCAGCGGCGGGGAGCGCCCAACCTTCGTCGAAGCAGATCTGCGAGGCGGCGTGCGCGCGGTGGGCCTGAGCGTGTTCGCCGGCTTGCACACGCGCATTTGCAGGCCCGTCGGGCTGTCGACGCAAGACGTGCAGAAGCTCGTCGCGCATACGATCGGACGCATCGGCCAGCAGTACGATCTGAGGAATGTGATCGATCTCGCGCGCTACCTCATTCCGACGCCGCCCGTGCCGGCGCGATGGCGGCGGCGCTTGCTTGCCCTGGGCAGCGGCGAGCCAACGCGAGCGATCTGCTCCACCCTGATCGCTCAGGCATTCCAGACGCTGCGCTATCCGATTCTGCCCGATGTGACCCGGTCGGGCTCCGCCGATCCCGCCTGCCAGCACTGTCATCGCGAAATTCTGCACATCCGTCACCACAGCCTGTACACACCACGGGACTTCGACCTCTCGCCCTACTTCGATGTGGTGAAGCCGAACCTGCTCGCTGACTTCGACTACCGCGCGCTGGCCTGGGCCGACGATACACCCGCCGTGCAGGATGCTGGTAGTAGCCGGCGCGCCAGCGCTTAGCCTGCCCATCTATCCCATCACCCGGGAACCCAACAATTGGACAGCGACGTGTGTCTCGGCCCCTGGCAACGAGCATCCCGGGCTGTTGCAAAGGGCGCGGTGGGTTACACTCGGGTGGCCTGTATATATCACGATATGATGTATTATTAATAGTGTAAAGTTTTCGCTGGGGCCACCTCACACCATTGGACGGACCTCCCGGCCTTCACCCGGCCGGGTGGAAAACTTGTAGTCCAACGCAGCAGGCAGCTCATTCGCCAAGGCACGAAATTCAAATTTCGAATTCTGCTGTAGGAGGGCCTAACAAACTGACTTCCTGAGGTGGCGCCAGCAGATGATGCAGCAGGCAGGCGAACTTCAAGAAGGCTTCGTCGATGACGGCGAGGCACTCGAATTGGACGCGCAAGCGCTTGAAGTTGGGCAGCCAGGCAATCGTTGACAGACCAGCCGCTCACGGCGTGGAGTTCCCTCTGCCGAAGAGTGAGGTCTTGATCCGACCCGGCAAGCCGCCTATCGTGACACAGGGATGGTGTGTGTCACGCCTCAAACCTTCAAAGGAGCGCACGATGAGTCAGGATAAGGAAATTCCCGGCTACCTCTACGGTTCGTCCGACATCCCAAGTTCCCCCATCACGATGACTGAGTTCGAGTTGATGAAGAAGAGCGTGTTGTTCGGCGACGAGGATGCTAAGTTCCTTCGGCTATCGCATGATGTGCTCAAAGAGCAAGTCGAGGCAATTCTAGATGTCTGGTACGGCTTCGTCGCCTCGAACCCGCATCTGGTCTCGACCTTCGCGAGTCAACTTGACGGAAGTCCGCTCGGTGACTATCTTGCTGCGGTGCGCAAACGCTTTGGCCAGTGGATTCTCGATACGGCGCGTGCCGAGTATGACCAGGCATGGCTTGACTACCAGTACGAGATTGGCCGGCGGCACCATTGGATTGCGAAGAACCGTACCGACGGCGTGGCCGCGACTAGCATTGTTCCATTCAGGGACCTGTTCTTGCTGATCTATCCCATTACGCATACGCTCTGGCCATTTCTAGCCAAGCACGGCCATAGCCGTGAGGATGTAGAAGCTATGCATGCCGCATGGGTCAAGACTTGTTTGCTCCAGGCGACGCTCTGGAGTTACTCCTATGTCATTACCGGGGACTTTTGAGTCCTTCCTGGCTGACATCGCCAGCTCGAGCACGCGGAAAGTTGGAAAGAGGTGAGGAATTCCGGAGGCTGTTTTGTTTGAGCCACGCCGCCATGCGGGGCTCGGGGGCGCTTCTGATTTGATAGCGCGCTTCAGCAAAACGCAGTGGCCGTAGATCTGAGATCACGACGTTGCACCGACGAGGCACGCTATTGGAGGGCAGTCATGTTCCTGAGTACACAACGCTCTGTCCACTTCGGCCCGTGATCCAGTACAAGGCCGAGTCTGTCGCCGAGCGGATCAGGGAGCTTACCGCCGGCCGCCATTGTCGACATGGACTTCTCGGTCGTGTCCTCAGGCAGCGCTACGGCCTGCGCCAAAGGCAGCACGATATATTTCGCGGCGGTGCCCATCGGGCGCTGCCGCTGACATGGTTTTGTTAGCCGCTCTTTTACTCCCGTCGGCGCCGGCCTACGCCGTCTGCTGGGCTATGTCGATGGTTGGCAGGATCACGTCCTCCTGCTGATCGGTCAGCACAAGTTCGTACGCTGCGATCCCGCTGACGTCCAATACTAGGCAAAACTGTTAGATGTCCAAGATTGTTTCCACGCTCAAGAAACTCTATGACGTGATCGACGGCTTTGTTCTGATCATGCTGGCCGCCATCGGCATTGCCCTGCTGGCCTCCGAGGTGGGCAGCAGCAAGGGCCCGCTCCACCTGGGCGTGGTGACCAGCCTGGGCGTGGCGCTGGTGTTCTTCCTGCACGGCGCGGCGCTGTCGCGTGACCAACTGGTGGCCGGCGCCCGCAACTGGCAGCTGCATGTGTTCGTGCAGGCCTTCACCTATGTCGTCTTCCCGATGATCGGCCTGCTGCTGTTTCTGTCACTGCGCAACGCGCTGCCGGCGGATCTGCTGCTGGGCGTGTTCTTCCTGTGTGCGCTGCCGTCAACGGTATCGTCGTCGGTGGCCATGACCTCGATGGCGCGCGGCAACGTACCAGGCGCCATCTTCAATGCCACCATCTCCGGTCTGATCGGCATGGCAGTGACGCCAGTGCTGATGGGCCTGGTAATCAGCGCCAGCGGCGCCGCGATGCCGCTGGGCAAGGCCCTGACCGGCGTGGCGCTGCAGCTGCTGCTGCCGTTCGCACTGGGCCAGCTGCTGCGCCCGCTGATCGGTGGCTGGCTGGCCCGGCGCAAGCAGATCACCAACAAGTTCGACCGCGGCGTGATCGTGCTGATCGTCTATTCATCCTTCTGTGACGCCACCGCCGCTGGCCTGTGGCACCAGTACCGGTGGCAAACCATCGCCGCGGTAATGGCGCTGGCCGCCGTGCTGCTGTTCGTGGTGCTGGGCACCACCACCGTCGTGGCGCGCCGCCTGGGCTTTCCCGTGGAGGACGAGATCCCCGCTGTCTTCTGCGGCTCCAAGAAGAGCCTGGCCAACGGCATCCCGATGGCCAAGATCCTGTTCGTCGGCCACCCGGCGCTGGGCCTGCTGGTGCTGCCGCTGCTGGTGTACCACCAGCTGCAGCTGATAGTCTGTTCGGTAATGGCCTCGCGCTATGCCATGCGCGAATCGGTGCAGCGGCAGGACCCACGCGCGCGCGCCTGACACCAGCGTCGTGGCGAAAGCCCAGCCCGTGCCGCCACGGCGCAAGCCAGAGCCGGGGCCGGCGCAGCGGCCGGTTCAGACCGAAGGGTTCCTCGCCGGCGGCGGGTTGCACGCGAAATAGCTGCGGGGAGCGATGATAACCACGAACGAGCATGGACTCATTAGGAGAATCTCGCAGAGACAGGAGTGCCTTTGGCGGTCGTCACACAAATCTATATGGAAGCTCAGTCTCCGGGATTCCCGGCGCGGTTCATACCTTGTGACGAGCTGACAACAGTCTCGCCGATGAACTCTTCGCATACTGACCGCGCTCGGTAAGCTACGGCTGCACGGTAAGGCACGCCTCGATCCACCGGGCTGCTTCGCGAGTCTAGTGGAACTGATGAAATCAGAATGACGCCGGCTCGGGCAACATTTCACTTTGAGGTCTTTCTTTGCTAAGAAGACGATAATGCTAAAAAAGATCACAATGGCCGTCCTGATACTTGGGACCTCCGCCTACACGCTCGCCGTCGACGCTGTGGAATACTCCGTGGGTCAGCATGTCGAAGTTCGCGGACGATTGTCGTTACGTGGCAACGCACCGTTCACCTATTGGGTGATCCATACACGCAGTGGAGTTGTTTGGGTTCTGGACGGTGTTGATCCAGACGCAGTCAAACCTATGCTTGGGGAACAGGTTCAGGTAGGGGGTGTGGTGTCCAGAGCGGACGAGGATCAAACAAGGCTCCCGGTAATTGAGGTCGACACGATGCGCTCGGCGCAACGGACCTGTCAGAAATTTTGTGTTTAGGGCATAACATGTCGCCAAGGAGCATGTATGCCACGCAAGACGAAGACCAGCCAAGCCGCAGACCGTGAACTGCCGGCCATTCCCGAGGACCTGATCGCTCATTTCGTTAAGGGTCCGATGACTGCCGAAGCGGTTCAGGACGCCTCGATGGCATTCAAGAAGGCCCTGATCGAGCGGGCCTTAGGCGCCGAGCTAGGTCATCACCTGGGCTACCAGCCGGGCGCGGAGCGCCCGGCCGGCACGGCCAACCAGCGCAACGGCAAGAGCGCCAAGACCGTTCTAACCGAGGATGGCCCGCTGCGGGTCGACATCCCGCGCGACCGCGACGGCAGCTTCGATCCGATCCTGATTCCCAAGCACGAACGGCGCTTCACCGGTTTCGACGACAAGATCATCGCCATGTACGCCCGTGGCATGACCGTGCGCGAGATCCAGGCGTTTCTAGCCGAACAGTACGGCACCGAAGTCTCGCCCGAGTTCATCAGTTCGGTGACCGATGCAGTGATGGACGAGGTCACCGCTTGGCAGGCCCGCCCGCTTGAGGTGCTGTATCCGGTCGTGTTCTTCGACGCGCTGCGGGTCAAGATGCGTGAGGACGGCGTGGTGCGCAACAAGGCTGTCTACCTGGCCTTGGGCGTGCTGCCAGACGGCACGCGCGACATCCTGGGCCTGTGGATCGAGACCACCGAGGGCGCCAAGTTCTGGATGAAGGTGTTCAATGACCTGAAGACCCGCGGCACCCAGGACATCCTGATTGCGGTAACTGATGGGCTCAGGGGCATGGAGCAGGCTCTGAACGCCGTGTTCCCGAACACGACGCTGCAGACCTGCATCGTGCACCTGATCCGGAACAGCCTGGAATACGCCAGTTGGAAGGAGCGCCGGGCCGTGGCAGCGGCGCTCAAGCCCGTGTACACCGCACCCAACGTGGAGGCGGCGCTGGCTGAGTTGGAGACCTTCGAGCAAGGGGAATGGGGTGAGCGGTACCCCCCGATCGCCGCGTCGTGGCGCCGCGCCTGGGATCAGGTGATCCCATTCTTTACGTTCCCGCCGGCGATCCGCAAGATCATCTACACGACCAACGCGATCGAGAGCATCAATGCGCAACTGCGCAAGATCATCAAGACGCGGGGCCACTTCCCCAGCGATGAGGCGGCGACCAAGCTGATATGACTCCCCGTGTCAATCGAGATTGTTTTGATTCAGTTTCACAGTTGCATGTTGTTCTCCCCCCCCCCCCGGCCAATTTCCTGAAGGCGACGTAGCAGTAAGTCTCGACGGTGGATCACGCTGATATCCGCGGGTTGGTTACCGCATTACAGAGGTCCGCCCAATGAGCCTTCTATGAGGGCGAGGGTGTCAACCCCCCTCCAATATTGGATTTCAGCATCGAGGATGTCTGACGCGATACTCTCTCCTTGCAAGCCATTTCTTTTCGGTGACGGAACTGAAGCGGCGTGAAATCGAGGTCGGGGGTTCGGGTCAATGCCGGGCTTGCTGCCCCGGGCTACCTTCTATCCGTGCCCGGCGAGGCCGGGCACCACATACCACATGCGCAAAGCGCTGGAACTACCCTGTTACCCGCGCGCCCCATCTGCACGGACGGCTACCCGAGGGGGTAGCCCGGCTCATTGTCGGGCGCGCTGACCTGCTTTCGTTACCGCTTCACTTTTCCACGTTTAGATCTGGGCATCACGTCGCTACTGGTTTAAGGTTTGCGCCAGTGGGAATCTCGCCGTCCTCGAGATAGCGCCACAGGGCAATGGCTAATCGCCGGGCAAGTGCGACAATGCCGACGCGACGCGTGCGCTTGCTGCCTGGCGCGAAGCGCGCATTGAACCATTGCGTGAGCTGACTGGTTGGCTGGTGGCGTAGCCAGCCCCATGCCAGTTCAATCATCAACGAGCGCGCTCGTTTGTTGCCCGCCTTACTGATGCCTTGTTCGACCTCACTTTCACCACTGCTATAGGGGGTCGGTGCCAGTCCCAGGCAACCTGCGACTTCGCGCCGATTGTGAAAACGGCGCCAGCCAAACAGTTCCTTAACCAGAAGCCAAGAGCTGCCCACGCCGATCCCGCTGAGCCGGGCGAGCAAGGCGATGGCTGGCTGCGTGCCAGCCTTCACGGCCTTGCACTGCTGGGCTTCGATGGTCTTGATCTGCGCTTTGACCAGCGCCAGTCGCATGACTTCACGTTCGATCTCGGCACCCAAGCCAGCAGGCAGTTGCGAGCCATGAGCGTTCCACCATTGCTTCCACGAGCGGTCACCAATGTGGGCGACCCGCAGATTGTGCAATACCAGCAGCGAGCGAACACGGTTGCTGTGGGCGGTGCGTTCCTGTTTGAGTCGGCCGAGCTCGCGGTGCAAACGCCGCTCATCTTCCTGCTCTTCAGTTGGTACCCGTGCGACTGCCCACACCCGCCGCTCGCCGGCGTGGTAGCGCATCAACATCGACAGTAGCTTGTCACAATCGAGGCGGTCGCTCTTGGCGTGCCTTGCGCGGCGGTTGACTTCGATACTGGCCGAATCCACCACGAGGTTATGGATTCCTTGCTCGGCCAACCAGCGATGCAGCCAGAAGCCGTCGCGCCCAGCTTCGTAGCAACTGCGCACCGGAGCTTGCGGCGGCAGAGCGAAGCGTGCCTTGGCTTTGGCGATGGCTTGCAGGACTGCATTCAGGTCGCTAGCTGCCAGCGTATGCCGGCTCGGTCCATGCACGCCGTCCCCCAGCGACAGCTTCCAGCTCTTGTCGCCCAGTTCGAAGGCTATGTACAGCCAGCCGGTGATCGGCGTATTCTGCCCATGAAGGGCTGTGTCAGGCGCGTCCATTTGCGTGCTCCTTTTCGGAAAACGAGACTCCGAATCCTCGTTTTACTCCAGGGGGCTTGCCTCCGCAGCCCTTCATAGTATCTGCCGCTATCTACGGCCGGAAGTCGGATGAAATCCGTTGCCTAGCTTGGTCGCGGGTTGCTCGTGTGCCGGGCTACGCCGCCTTCAGGGAAACTGGCTCAGCAGTGGTGTCAGATAGGTTGGTACCTAAAGTGTCCCGTTACGTTGTCTGGGCCGCGTTCGGTACGGCGAGCGACATCGCGAGCTGGCTGATGTCCCAGATGAACCCGCTCAGTTCGCGGGCGACCGCGACTACCGCAATGTTCGGGTTCTTGCCACGTGCGGCAAGTCTCCGATAGCGCCGGCACAGTCGAACCTGGGCGTCCCAGGACCGGTCAACGATGGCCTTGGGGATGCCTTCGTGCCGGCGCTGAATCTCGGGGCTCACGCGTGCCGGGTGCCGGTAACTCCAGGCGGCCTCGATCAGTAGCTTTCTTGCGTAGCTATTGCCGTTCTTGGTGATGCTGCCCTGCCGCCGTTTTTCTCCCGATGAGTGTTCAGCGGGCGTCACCCCGAGCCAGGCCATCAGTTGGCGCGGATGGACAAAGCGCGAGAGATCGCCCAACTCGGCGAGCATGCCTATCGCCGTGGTGAACTGCACCCCGCGCATAGTCTGCAAGCCCAGTACAGCCGGGTAGAAGCGCCAGTTGATCACGGCCTCGCGCAGGGCTGCTTCGAGACGGCTGCATTGCGCGAGCCGGTCCTCGATAGCACGTCGATATTCGTCAAAAGCAAGTTGCTGCCACGCGCTATCGAAGGCAAAGGCACTGATCCAGCGCCGGTGTGCCGGCCCCCAGTCCGCTCTGCCGCTGTAGCGGACACCGTGCGAAAGCAGAAAGGCCTTCAGCCGTTGGCGGGCGCGCTTCAGATCGTCCTTGGCGCTGACCCAGGCGCGTGACAGATCCCGGAATGCTTCGTCTTCGACGCTGGGCACGAACACGGCCGAGAGGTCACCGGCGCGCAGCGATCGCACCAGTTTGACCGCATCGCGCCGATCGGTCTTGACGCGCTCACCGGGCTTCTTCGGGATCAGCGACGGCGCGCACACCATGCAGTCGAATCCCTTCCCTGCAAGCTGCCGGTAAAGGCCATAGCCACAAGGGCCTGCCTCGTAGACGATGCGGATGTGGCGCGCTTTGGACTGCAGGCGCTTGCACAGGCGATCAATATCGGTCTTCGAGGTACCGATCTTGCCAAGCAGCTCGACCTCACCCATGCCGATTGCATAGGCGACCGTGATCGAGTCCTTATGGACATCCAAACCGACATACAAAGTGCTATCGTGTTCCATGCTGGCCTCCGCGCTGGAAATCGCCGGGTGTGGCACTGTCCACACCATGCGGCTCTGGCAGTCATGCTAACCCGCGTTTGATTCCTCACGGCGGGCCAGCCTTTGCCCCAGGGGAGTCATACTGACTACTGTGGCTGGCCCTGCGCAACATTACCGGGAAGTGGGGCAGTTCAACGCATGACTGGAAGGCTGCCATGAACCAGTTTGCGATCCTCTACGAGGAACGCTTCACCCATCCGCATCGTTGAGATAATGCTGGCTCACCAGTCGAATTGACGGTGAGCCTTTACCTGCCCTGCACACAAAAAAACTGACAGGCCCGGCGCAACCCTAGCCTGACGCCCGCTTGCCTCGTATCCAACGCCGAACCGACGCGACAGGTCATTCTCTCTGGCCGGCTCCAACTCCACAATGCTGCCACTGGGAAGGCAGCAACCACTCGCATCCAGCAGTACTCAGTCAAGGCGACGGCACATACAGTACGTTCTTGCACTGAAGCGCCGCTGTAGGGGTTTTTGAGGCCGTTCGTCGTCCCCAAGACGTATCATTGAGGCCCCACCTCTCGGGTGCCGGCCAACAACTAGAATCTGCCCCTCATGCTTTGCCCCACCTGCAAGAAGATCCCCTTGTCTCCCGTCTGCCTTGAGATTGATTCGCCGGAGTCTGGCTCGTCCATCGTACTGAATTTGTTGAAGTGCCCTCATATAAGAACCAAAAAAAATGGCCCTCAGCCAGAAGGCAGAGAGCCCAGGAAAGTCCACGAAGAAAGTGTCGGGCAACGCTCGCAAGTTACCCACCATCAGTATCTACCACCCCTACGTAGTCCGCAACTCATTCGCCAGTGCTCCCTCCGAGGTTGAACCGAAAATACCAGCCCACTGCGCAACTGATGACGGCGGCGGGAAGGCGATGACCGTGATAGAGCGTTCTTGTGTTCTTCATCGCTCCATCTGGCGCGACGGGATCGGCAACCTGGCGCTGCCGATCCGGCCGACAAGGTGGGCAATCCCCACCGCATATGGTATAAGTGAACACAGTCTCCACGTTCGGGCCGGGCAAGCCGAGTGGCAAGACTGATATAGGGGCACTTAGCCCCAGCGGAAGCCGGCCAACCGTGGTTCGGCACACCAGCCCACCCTCCCACAAACATAGCGACCGAATGCACTCTGTACAGATCCGCACCGCCAACCGCCAGCATGCCACGCATGTTGCGGCTGCGCGCGCCTGTGCACAGCAACGCGGCCTCGCCACCCTGCAAGTCAGCGTCGCCCAACAGTTCCATCTTCCCGCCGTGCTTTTCTTAGCCGTGCGGGGAATCAGGGACTAGCCCACAGTCCGGATCTGATCTTCCTGCACGGCACATTGCCCGGGGGCCGCAAGCATCGATGGCGGCCCACTGTTCAACGTGCAAATGGGAGAGCGCATGCCGACGATCCGCCGCAAGACCTTAGTCATCTATCGCAGGGCACTTTGCGCGATGGGGGCCATGGCCGTCCTCTACCTCGCCCTCAATCTCGACTAATCCGACCCCGATCAGATTCCGATCGGACGGGATCGGATCTAGGTGCGCGCCGGGCCGCTCCGGCGCGAAGCCGCGTTGCACGATTTCCTGCCGGCTAGCGCCGGGTCGGGCTGCAGCACAGCGGGGAAACCAGCCTACAGGCTACGTCTTCATGGTCATGGAACTCACTCAGAATTTTGTCAAAGCCAAGCGTCCCTGTGCGGATGGCTACAGATGGTTCTTGCGCAACCGCCACGACGGCACCGACTACCAGCGTCTGCTTGACGCCCTGGTCCAAGCCAACCGCGTGAACGATGCCTGCTGGCTGCTCAACCAGTTCGGCCCGACCGACGCCGTGCTCACGCTCGATAAGCTCGACGCCAAGGCGCTGGTCTTTGCCGGCGCCGTGATCGTGCGCGGCTGCATCGATGTCGAGTCGGTGGTCCGGGCCGGGCGCAGCATCCGCGTCGGCGCGGGCATCCGGGCCGGCACCGCCATCGTCGCCGGCGAGAACATCGACAGCGCGGGGAATCTCTACAGCGGCGGCACCATCCAAGCCGGCGGCGACGTCAAGGCCAACTGGGGTATAGAAGCCGAGACCGAGATCGAGTGCAAGGGCAATATCCGCGCCGACTGGGATGTCACCGCCGGTGGGCGCATATCGGTGAGCGGCAACCTGCAGGCCGGGCAGAACATCGTGGCGCAAGGCGCTATCCGCTGCGGCCATGGTATCAAGGCAGGTGGGAATATCGAAGGCCAGCACGATATCGTCGCCGGCTGCGGCATCGAGGCTGGCGGCGCGATCCGTGCCGGCCAGCATCTGGAGGCGGGCTGGGGCATCAAGGCCAGAGAGACCATCGCCGCCGAAGGCGCCATCAAGGCGGGCGAAGGCGTGCAGACCGAGGAAGACATCCTGACCGGGCCGGGCTACGGCATCTATGCCGGCCTGAACGTGCGCGTCGACATCTGGGAAGATAGCGCCCGCGTCGTCGCCAGACAGAAGCCCGCCAAGCTGGTGAGCGGAAGCTGGCAGCCGCGCTGAGGCGCGGCTGCTGACCCAGGGGCGTGGCGTGCGCTTGCAGGGCATGGTGGTCGAGCACGACGGTGTGCTGGCCGCACTGGGCGACTTCCGTGAGCGGAACCTACGCCTGTCCGTCAGCAGTAAGCGCCATGTGCAACTGACGTTCACTGAGAAAGTGGGTCCTGATCCGGTCACCCTTGGACCGCGATCGCAGTAGCCGCGGGATTTTGCAGAATCATAGGAGCAAGTAATCGTTATGGTAGGTATAGAGTGTGTATTGGCCGGAATGGGCCTCGCTGCACTCGTCGCGGCGGTACAGGCAAGGCGAGCGGGCGAGGCGTTCCGAGATGTGCGACTGTTGGCTGGCGTGTCGGCAACCTGTGCTTTGGCGGGGCTGGTGCTCGCGCTGGACCTGATGGTGTGGAACGCGTAGCTGGCGTTCAGTCCGCGGCATAGACCTCCCTGCCGACAAAGCTTGTGGACAGCGCTCTGTTGTAGCCCATCTCGGCCTCGGTGACCTGGAACAGTCCAACATCCCCATTTCCGCATGCCTGCCGAGCTATTGCCGCCGAAACGGCCAGCCAAGTTCAGCACGCGCGCGGCGTGGATGGTGATTGCATCGATGGCATCCTTCCGCGGGATCCGCTGCTCCTTGCCACGTGCTTTGGCCCCTACGAACACGTGCTCGACCATCGTGAACTCCCGGATCTCTGGCTTGACAGCCGGGTGGCTGCACAACTGTCCCGTGATGATCCTGCTTGGCGCCTTGGAGCAAGCGGCCCGCACGCGCTTGAGGAACCACTTACTCAGCAGTCCGAAATATAGGCGACAGATGGCGCCTCAAAGAATGAGCGCACGAGCCGACGGTTCTTTTTCACATCATGCAGATGCTGCTCAACGCGGATCTCCAATTTCTCGCCCGCTCGCAACGGGTTGCGCGCCACGCCAGTGCGCTTGAGATGACTCCACACGAGTTCATCGGGATTCAGATCCGGCGCATAGCCCGGCAGCACGTGCATCGTTAGTTTCCCCTTGGTCGATTCGATGTAATCGCGCACATTGGCCTTCTTGTGCGCTGGCAGTCCATCGACGATCAGATGCACTGGGCGGCTGCGGCCTTTCATCATCTTCTTGAGCAATTCAATGAACAACTCCGCGGTCAAGGCTCCTTGGTAGGTCGCAAACCAGAAGGCACCTTTTGCGTTCACCGCGGACGCGGCGGAAATCGACTGGCGCTGTCCGGGGCGTTCAATAACTGGTGTCTTGCCTTTGACCGCCCAAGTCTTGCCATGGACCGCGTCGGCCCGAAATCCCGATTCGTCCCAGAAGTAGATGTCCGCACCGCTTTGCTTGGCCGCAGCCGCGATGCCCGGATACGTTTCACGCTGCCAGCGCTCGACGGCCTGCGGGTCGCGTTGGTAGGCCCGCTGCAATGGCTTTTGCGGACTCAACCCCAGTCCCGCCAGCAGCCTGCCTACCGCCGTGACACCCAGCTTCACACCAAATTTCTGCTCGATGAGCGTGGCCACAATCTGGCGTGTCCACAGCCCAAAGTCCAGGCCGTACTGCCGAGGATCCCGGCCATTGATCCAGCGAAAGACCTGAGCCTGTTGCGCTGGTGTGAGCTTGCATGGCCTCCCTGTCGCTGTACGCGAGGCCAGCGCCCGCTCGCCTTTGCCTCGGCCCGAGGCCGCCTTGAGCCAACGGTAGATCGATGTTCGGTTCATGCCCAGCGACTTCACCACCATCGAAGGCTTCTCGCCTTCGCGCACTCGGCGTAAGGCAAGCCGCCGAAATTCCTCCTGCGTCGCGCGGTCCAGTGTACGGCCATCTCGTTTCATGCTGAATGAGACCAAACAATCGCCACCAGGTTCCATCTTTTGTCGCTTTATTTACGGACTTATGAGTAACTGTTGTACCCTTGTCCCGGCTGCTTCTACAGAAGGATGTCGAGTTCGGATACCGTGCTGAGCGATCGCGCTCCACAGCACAACACATAGGGCTCGTCGCGTAGCGTGACGAACATTTCGTCCCTGATGGCAGTTGGAACTGGGCTTGCGACGTTCGGCTTCGACGCAAGTGGGCGAACGTTGCCCAGCACCTGTCACATCAGTGGCGGATCGTTTCGTAGCTGACGACCACGCCGCGCTCGAATAGCAGCGCCTCAACATAGCGTGGTTCAACTAAAAACGACCAGCAGATCGCATGAGATGATTGCCGCCGAGAATCGGTGGCCCGCGAAAGCGCAGTGCGGCCTCATCACTGCGCCATTTAATCCCTCCCGCCCCCTAACTCGACAATGCTCCCCTTCTGCGCCACGCCTGCACTGGTGCCGAGTGCGATCTCCTCTGACGGTCAAGTCCCCACCTGCGCAGGGACCCAAGCCAGAGGGGCGCTATCCTGATCGTAGGAACGTTCAATGGATGCGTTCAGACTCCAGGATTTTCTCGACCGTGATTTCGAGAACGTTCAGGCTCTCCGGTACCGCGACACGGACATGCTGGCCCTCGTGCAAACCAAACAGCGCCATACCCGCCGGCGACAGGATCGACAGCTTGCCTTGGCGATAGTCGGCGTCTTCAGGGTACACAATGCGCCAAAGCAGATGCTCACGATGGTGCGCTTCGATGCATAAAAAGGGGGTATGCAGCGTTATGGCCTTGGCCGGCAGGCTGGTGTGCGTGCAGATGATCGCATGCTCGATCATGTCACGCAGGCACTGCCGCTTATGCGTCGGCAACCCCTGATCCAGCACAAGAGAACTGAGCCGCTCGATATGGGCCGTTGTAAGGAAAATCGTCTTTCGCATCGCAATCTCCGCGCATCACTTTGAATCCATTCACCAGGCAGGCTGTCCATGGCGTCAGGGAAACGAGTTTCGGCCCGGTGCTCTGCAGACGGTCCAAACGAGGTCAGGCAGAGCGCCGGGCGGCAGGGAGCATTGCGGCAGTCGCCGCGCGATGGAGCGGGAAGGTGCGTTTCACGGGAATTCAGATGCGAGAATGACAATCCTCACAGTCATCATTTAAACAGGGTTCGCGTCTCAAGGGAAGCCTGGGCGACCGGCCGACTGCCGCACCAAGGCTAGGATACCGGCCGCCGGTTTGCCTTTTCCTGGAAATTGGATAAGATGATCAAATAGTCAACAGACTCGTTTTCAGTTTTCTGCTTGAGGAACTAGGCAATGGATACGATGGAGAAGTATTTTTGCCAATTCGGGTTATCAGGCGTGAAGCGACAGCCGGTATCGCAGATAGTAGCCTTACCGTCACAAGTTGACGCTGCAACGAAGGTTTCGCACTTCTACAGCACGAAGCAGCCGCGATATGGAGTGAGTCGCGCCTGCCTCTAATTTTTCCGGAGCTCGTTGGGCACGCGACTGAAGCGCCCAACAAGCTCCGGATTCCCCCTCACCTTGCACTTCTTTTCCGTATTGGTCATCCAATCAATGGGGTCGCCCTGTTGAACTTCGATTGACCATTGGCTTGCGGTCAGAGATGCGCGTTGCTGCCATGCAGCGGGCACATGTGCGAGCGTTCAGCTTTTTCCCTGGCAATCGGGCAGCAAGCCGGCTGAATCCGGCTTTCGCATGGCGGGCTCGCATGCGGCCCCATCCCCCTCAGCACGCAGAAAAATCGCGTGTGCTTACAGGAGTGTGATCATGAATTCTCTAGCCATACACCATATTTCCGTAGCGCAGCGGACGAACCTTGAAGTCTTGCGGGGCATGGCGGACATGGTAGGCCTCATGGGGCACGCTTTTGCTCACTTTGAGAAGCTGCTCGAATGGAATCTTCAATTGGTCCCTATTTCGATGCAAGGATCCGGTGAGTGCACGAAACGGATGTTCGCAATGGGCAGGCCTCAGGATCTCCTGGCAATGCAGATCGTTCTGATGCAGTTGGCAAGCGGGCAAGCTTTCTCATTCCAGCATGATCCAAGACCGGCATCGTGAAGCACCAGGGTCGAAGCTACGAAGCCGCAGCGCCGCATGTGCCTGCATCCGACCTACGCCGTCACGCCGCAACGCGAGCCAATTGCCTTCACCATGGGATCGCGCCATGACGGCAAGGCGCGTACCGTGCGTCAGCAACTGTGAGGACAACGAGTTGATCTGCCGGCAGGTAAGGGCAAGACGCCTGGCTGGCCCTACACGAATCGACCGAGACCGAGCGCGCCTGCCGCAGGGAAGCCGAGCGCCAGGCGCCGCATCATCGCGCCTACCCGGGCTAACAAAGGCCGAACCCGCCCATCATGCGTTGATGCATCACGAGCATGCCTACCGCGCCAAGGGATGCGAGCACGCCGATCACGGCGAACACGATCAGGAGGACTCTCCATATCAACGATTTGTTCACGCGCAACCTCTCATCTTCGCTGGCGGCCTGGGCACGCATCTGCTGCGCGTGCCCTACGACCTCCGACCGTCCAGTTACTCCTTGATGCGAAACGGATCGGGCTTCTGCGCTGGCAGGTGCTCGGTCATCGCGCTCACTTGATCATCGTGCGCGCTCATGCTCGTCATCATCAGCCACATCGACAGCGGGCAGAGCAAGAGCAGAAAATACGGTGTCCAGGACAAGCGCATGGACCGGCGGCTATACAGCATAGGCGGCGGCAGCCAGCATCGCCAGCAGGCCGATGCCCGCTGTGATCAGCGTCTTCGTATTGCATTTCATTTGCGGTACTCCTATCGGGAAGGTTTGAATCGGAACGGCGTCCTTACTTCGTTGGTGGCGTCTGGATCTTGTCCGCGTACTTGCGCATGATTTCGCCCATCGCTTGCATCATGTCCGCGTGCATCTGCATCGAAAGCTTCTCGTTTCCAGGAGGCAGCCCCATCATGGGACAACTGCCCATCATGCCGCCACCCATCATGCGGCCCATCATCATGTCGTGCCCTTTGTCCTGCGCACCGGACTTGGGGCCTTCGCCACCATGGCTTGAGCTGGCCGCCACGGACCAGCCGCTCGCACCAAGCATCACAAAGGCTAGAGTTGTAGCGATTAGCGACTTCCTATTCATTTCGATCTCCATGTCGATGGTGGTGCAATAGTCCCGCACCAATCCTGCGCCAGACGCGCTGGCAAAGACGGTCAGCCCGGCTCCACCCCGTCGATTCCGCGGTCGGATCGCGCGGATGCGTGCGCCTCGCCTGGTCGGCGGCCGAAGCGCACTCGATCATTTGGACTCTGGCGAACCTTTTGGGCTGCCGCTGCCTGTCTCGCCGGAATCCATCTGCTTCATCATTTCGTCGCAGCGCGCCAGTTGTGCCTCCTTTTCGGCAGAGGCGCTCGCGGTTGCATGTTGCGCGACAATCCATCGCTTCCTCCATACCCATTTCTGCGACGGCCAGCAGGAATAAGGTATCAAAGATTGGTCCCGGCTTGCGATGCCCACTGACAGTCAGTGGCAACACAGAAATAGACACTGTGAAACAAGCTATGAAACACCACAGAAAACAAGTATTCTAGATGCATGTTATGCTGTGCCGGGGAGATTGGCAATCGTGTCTTGCAGACGAAGACACACAGCCGCGACAACCAGCCAGTGAAGATGCAGATGAGACTGACGGAGTACACTGACTACAGCAGCCTGCGCGTGCTTCTTTATGTTGCCGTGCACCCGGATGAATTGGTGACGGGCCAGCGCAATGCCGAAACCTTTGGTATCCCCAAGAATCATCTGACAAAGATTGTCGCGCACCTGGGCCAACTCGGATTTCTCAAGACCGCCCGCGGACGATCCGGCGGCATTACGCTTGGTATGACATCGCAGCAAATCAATCTCGGCGCGGTGGTACGCGCCACCGAGCCCGACTTCCGGCTCGTCGAATGCTTCGCGTCGGAAGGGAACCAGTGCATCATCACCAGTGCCTGTGGCTTGCGTCATGTCCTGGCTTCCGCGCTGGCTACCTACTTTGCCGTCCTGGATTCGTACACGCTGAAAGACCTGGCCAAGCGACCTGGGGCGCTTCAGCGTGCGTTGTCCGGCGCCAGCACGCTCCCGGTCACGATCGAACGGCGCGCGGCGCAGGCTCACTGAACCCTAGTAACGACGGTCATTGACGCCGCCTGGCAGACCTAACACTAAAAGTCAGTATGACTCCCCCTGGTGAAGCAAGAGGCTGGCCCGCCGCGAGGAATCAAACGCGGGTTAGCATGACTGCCAGAGCCGCATGGTGTGGACAGTGCCACACCCGGCGATTTCCAGCGCGGAGGCCAGCATGGAACACGATAGCACTTTGTATGTCGGGTTGGATGTCCATAAGGACTCGATCACGGTCGCCTATGCAATCGGCATGGGTGAGGTCGAGCTGCTTGGCAAGATCGGTACCTCGAAGACCGATATTGATCGCCTGTGCAAGCGCTTGCAGTCCAAAGCGCGCCGCATCCGCATCGTCTACGAGGCAGGCCCTTGTGGCTATGGCCTTTACCGGCAGCTTGCAGGGAAGGGATTCGACTGCATGGTGTGCGCGCCCTCGCTGATCCCGAAGAAGCCTGGTGAGCGCGTCAAGACCGATCGGCGCGATGCGGTCAAGCTCGTGCGATCGCTACGCGCTGGCGACCTCTCGCCGGTGTATGTGCCCAGCGTGGAGGACGAAGCATTCCGGGATCTGTCACGCGCGTGGGTCAGCGCCAAAGACGATCTGAAGCGCGCCCGGCAACGCCTGAAGGCCTTTCTGCTCTCGCACGGTGTCCGCTACAGCGGCAGAGCTGACTGGGGACCAGCGCACCGGCGCTGGATCAGTTCCTTTGCGTTCGACGCCGTTTGGCAACAACTTGCCTTTGATGAATATCGACGTGCCATCGAGGATCGGCTCGTGCAATGCAGCCGTCTCGAAGCGGCCTTGCGCGAAGCCGTGGTCAACTGGCGCTTCTATCCGGCTGTACTCGGCTTGCAGGCCATGCGCGGCGTGCAGTTCACCACGGCGATAGGCATGCTCGCCGAGTTGGGCGATCTCTCGCGCTTTGTCCATCCGCGCCAACTGATGGCTTGGCTCGGCGTGACGCCTGCCGAACACTCGTCCGGTGAGAAGCGGCGACAGGGCAGCATCACCAAGAACGGCAATAGCTATGCAAGAAAACTGCTAATCGAAGCCGCCTGGAGTTACCGGCACCCGCCACGTGTGAGCCCCGAGATTCAGCGCCGGCACGAAGGCATCCCGAAGGCCATCGTTGACCGCTCCTGGGACGCCCAGCTTCGACTGTGCCGGCGCTATCGGAGACTTGCCGCGCGCGGCAAGAACCCGAACATTGCGGTGGTTGCAGTGGCTCGCGAACTGAGCGGGTTCATCTGGGACATCAGCCAGCTCGCGATGTCGCTTGCCGTACCGAACGCGGCCCAGGCAGCGTAACCCACCCCCCCCCCCCGGAATCAGTCTATCTGTCACTACTATGAGACCAGTTTCCTGAAGGCGGCGTAGCCCGGCACACGAGCAACCCGCGACCTAGCTAGGCAACGGATTTCATCCGACTTGCGGCAAAAGATAGCGGCAGGCTCATTGGGCGGACCTCTGTAATGCGGTAACCAACCCGCGGATATCAGCATGATCCACCGTCGAGACTTACTGCTACGTCGCCCTCAGGAAATTGGGGGGGGAACAACATGCAACTGTGAAACTAAATCAAACCAAATCTCGATTGACATGGGGGAGTCATATCAGCTAGGTGACAAGAATGCTACTAACCTTACTGAAAGGAATGTCACATAGCGGCATACTTGCATTCGGGCTGGCAAAAGAACGATTTGACCAGGCTCGGCAATTTCTGGATGCGACGCAAAGCGCCGAGCGCCAGTTTCTTCATGTCGTTCTTGTCCTGCACCAGTCGCTTCGATACCTGTCGTTTCACGTGCGCCCAGACCTGCTCGTCTGGATTCAGGTGCGGCGAGTACGGCGGTAAGTAGAACAGCTTGAGCTGCCCCTTCAGGCTCGCGATATACGCCTTGACCAGCTTGGCCTTGTGGATCGGATGCCCGTCCACGACCACGAAGACCGGCTTATCGGCACCAACCATCAGCCGCTGGAGGAACTCGCAAAAGACCGTGCCAGTTACCGCACCGTCATGCAGCATGAAGCGGAATTCGCCTTGCGGGCTTACAGCCGAGATCATGTTCAGCGAAAAACGCCGCCCGGTCGCCTCGACCACCGGGGTCTGGCCGCGCGGCGCCCAGGTCGTCCCGGTGTGGTAATCGGAGCGGATTCCCGATTCGTCGGCGAAGTAGATCCTGGCTCACACTTCGCGCGCTTCGGCGCGGATCGCAGGATAGACCTCCGCCTCCCAGCGGCGCACCAGCTTGGCATCCTGCTGCCACGCCTGATACAGCGGCTTCTGCGCACTGAAACCCAGCAACTTCATGACCCGGCTCACCGCCGAGAGCGACAGCTCCTTGCCAAACTGCCGATGGATCAGTGCACGGATCAGCGACAGTGTCCACAGCCCAAACTCGAACTTGTATTGCTGCGGTGTGTTGTCTCGCACCGCTTGGGCAAGCCAGCGCATCTCGTCGCCGCTGACTTTGGACGGACGCCCCGGGATCGGTTTGGCGAGCAGCGCACGCTGGCCACCGCTAGCATAATCGGCAAGCCACCTGAAGACGCTTCGCACATTCACGCCCAGCGCCGCCGCCACGCTTTGCGCCGTTTGACCCTCACGAACTGCTTTGATCGCCTGTTGGCGCATCACCTGAAGGGCATGATGATCGATCGCTCGACCGTCCGAGTTCCGTTTGCATTTCATTCCCGTATTGTCTCATGACATGACAATACTTTCGAGAAGGTTAGTAAGTCATCATGAAGTGGCAACCCTCATGCTGATCAAGGACGACCCACATCGCACCGAACTGGATCGCGCGGATCTTGACTCGCTCGTCGAACGCCAACTTGTCAAACTGGAGGATGTCGTCTGCGGTCACCGACGTCCCCGTATCACGGCCAGGGGTAACGCCGTCCTCAACGCCATCGCGCGCATCCGCTGAAGGCCGGAGGTGCAAGCGCGTCTCATGTGACGCGGCAATCGGGTGTCGCTTTAGCGTTATTCCTGGGGAGGCTAAGTGCTTGCGATTCGCGCGAATTTGCATTGCATAGGCGATTCCCATCCTAGTCCATCAACACAACCTGTCGCATGAGCATAGACGTCCGGTTCGCCGAACACGCGTCGGGTTGAAATTCAGGAGATCCACGATGACTCCGTTTCCACCCGAGCAAATTGCAGTTGTTCAGCAAGCCAACCTTGCCATCCTCTTCGAATCGGCAGACCGCGCCTGCGCAGGGTTCGGGAAGCTGGTCGCGTTGAATCTGCGGGTGATGAGGTCGGCGCTGATGCACACGCAGGCCAACACGCAGAAAGCATTAGCAGTCAAAAGCCCGCAAGACTTACTCGTGCTCCAAGCCAGTCGGCTGCAACAGCTCGGCGAGCAGGCATTGTCGTACCGCCGCCATCTGTACGACATTGGGTCGGCCGCCCAAGCCGAATTCGCCAAGATCGCAGAGCCGCAATGCCAAGCGCACAACCGCACGTTGCAAGGGCTTGCGGACAACCTGGCGAACAGCGCGCCGGCGGGGTCCGAAGGTGCCGTGAGCGCACTGACCTCGGTGATTACTGCCACTAACTGTGTGCAAGCGTGTACCAGACTGCGAAACAAGCGGTAGCTGTTGCCGATAGCAATTTCCACAGAGCAAGCACGGTGGCATCGAAGGCGACCACGCAAGCCGCCGAGCAGGCGTCGCGCACTGCCAGGACGTAGCAGTAGGGGTCTGCCGCGGTGCGCGCCCTCCCAACGCGGCGCGGTGGGCAAGTCATCCTGTCGGCGTCGCCGTGAGATATTGTCAAATCTGCGTACGAGGGCTGATCGCGGCCGAAAAGTTCTTTGTTTCTCTTAAATTGGAGAATGACATGACGACTGGCCTTGTGAAGTGGTTCAACAGCGAGAAAGACTACGGGTTAATTACCTCACATGACGGGGGGAAAGACTTGTTTGTACATCACAAGGAGATTCAGGGTGCAGGGTTCAAATCCCTCGAGGAAGGTACCAGGGTCGAGTTCAAGGTCACTCAAGGGCAAAAAGGACCGCAGGCTTCGCAGGTTCGCGTGCTTCGATAGTGCTTGCAAGCGCCCAGTCTGTGTACTCACTAGAGCTCGTCGTCGCCGCAGACAACTTTGTGTTGGGCGCGCCCGGCGACCCAAGCTTGGCCAGCATGGGCGGCGGCGTCCCCCGCCGGCGCGTCAGTGCAGCGAGATGTGTGCTGATGCCAACCTCCACCAGTGGATTCGATCGGTCAATGCACAAGCGGTACGCGTTCCGGCAGCATCCGGTCAATGGCATTGAAGAAGCATGGTTGACAGGATCAGCAATCAGGAGATCGGCTTTGATCACGTCGGACATCATGAACTGGGTGCGGTTGACGACGGACTCCGACATGCCCCGCCCGGCAACAGCTAATGTAGCGTTCTGTTCTTGACGGAACTTATATGAATCCGGCGCCTCCCATGCTCTACTGCGACACAGTGTGGAGAGAGCGAGTGCGAGTTGCCCCCGAGATCATGTTGACCGACGAGGAGCGAACCAAGTTGACGACGCTGGTTCGGTCGAAGCTCACGAGCGTAAGGCTGGCGCAGCGCGCGCGCATCGTGCTGCTGGCCGCCAACGGAATGCAGAACAAGGACATCGCTGAGCAGTTGGGAGTCGGACGCGTGCAGGTCTCGCGTTGGCGTGAGCGGTATGCGCAATCGCGGCTGGCCGGTATCGAACGCGACTTGCCGCGCGGTGCGCCGCCAGTGAAGGTGGACACGGCGCGGTTGGTGGAGCTGACCACTCAAGCCAAGCCCGTGGCGGCCACCCACTGGAGCACACGCAAGATGGCCGCCGAGTTGGGCGTGAGCGCCAGCACCGTCATGCGCCATTGGCACGCCCACGGGTTGAAGCCGCACATCGTGCGCGGCTTCAAGGTCTCGCGCGATCCGAAGTTCGCCGAGAAGCTTGAAGACATCGTTGGCCTGTACATGTCGCCACCCGAGCACGCGCTGGTGCTGTGCTGCGATGAGAAGAGCCCGGTGCAGGCGCTGGATCGCACACAGCCCGGACTGCCACTGAAGAAGGGGCGCGCGGCCACCATGACCCACGACTACAAGCGCAACGGCACGACCACGCTGTTTGCCGCGCTCAACGTGCTCGATGGCCAGGTCATTGCCCAGTGCCAGCAGCGCCACCGCCATACCGAGTGGTTGAAGTTCCTGCGCAAGATCGACCGCGAGACGCCCAAGGATAAAACGCTGCATCTGATCGCCGACAACTACGCCACCCACAAGCATCCTGCGGTGCAGGACTGGCTGACCAAGCATCCGCAATTCAACATGCACTTCACGCCCACCTCGGCATCATGGCTGAACATGGTCGAGCGGTTCTTTCGCGACATCACGACCGAGCGACTTCGCCGCGGCGTATTCACCAGCGTGCCGGAACTGATCATCGCCATCAATGAGTACATCGCTCACCACAACACCAACCTCAAGTCGTTCATCTGCACCAAGAGCGCTCGCGACATCTTGCAAAAGGTCATTCGCCCCAACCGCCGCTTAAGTTCAAAACAGAATGGAACACTGCACTAACATCACGCCGGCGCAAAACCCGGTAATGGCCGCGGCGAACGGCGCCCTCCGTCGCGCGTTCGCGCGGACGGATAGAGGTATTCTGAAAATGGGGGAAACGGGCCAACCCATCCGACTACCTGCATCCGAGGCCGTAATAAGCCGGCCGATAGACGACGTCGATGTCAGGATCCCCGTTGCCATGGCCAGCGCGAACGCTCGCGCGGCCATACCGTTTTTTACTATCGGCCACTCAACGCGCCCAGTCACCGATTTCGTCGGCCTGCTCCGAGTCGCCGATGTCGACGTACTCGTCGACGTCAGAACGGTTCCCCGATCGCGCACCGATCCCCAATACAACCAAGAGGCGTTATCTGCCGCTCTTTCGGAATTTCGGATTGATTACGTGCACATTGCTGAGCTCGGAGGGCTACGGGGAAAGCAACGCAACATCGCAACCCATATGAACGCCTTCTGGGTTAATGCCAGTTTTCACAACTACGCAGACTACGCGATGACAGAACCGTTTCAACGGGGCCTGACACGCCTTCGCAAGCTTGGCCATACGCGGCGCTGCGCCATCATGTGCGCCGAGGCCCTATGGTGGCGTTGCCACCGGCGAATCATTGCGGATTACCTGCTCAATGCTGGAGAGCGCGTCTTCCACATCCTTGGGGAGAACCAGATTGAAGTGGCTCGGCTCACCTGCACTGCGCGGCGCACGTCCTTCTCCACGCTGGCCTATCCAGCGTAGCATCGGCAATGAGCCACTCTACTGCTGGTGCATGGGGCGCCGCTGCTGCCGGCACCGCGCCAGATCACGCACTCAATCCGGAATATGGCCGGAACGCTCCAGCTTGGCTTGATGCCGTACGTCTTCCCACAGGCGAGCAAGGCGGCCGAAGTGTCTAGTCCAGGCTGCAGGGTCAGCGAGAGACATTTGCCCACCCAACACGGCCAACCTGAGGCGCTTGTCCGCCGGGGTCGGGTGTGACCTCCACATGCGATCGGGCAAAGGTGATTATTCACCGACTACGCCCCGACCGTCGACATCCGACCCTATGTGGAATGCCTGATGGCCGCCGAGGCCGCGCTGTCGCAGGTCTGCCATATTCAGTTTGCATGCGCTCAATGACCGTGGACATGCGGCATCTCTTCCGAATTTGAATTTGCATTCGCATTCGCCGCGATCGTGTCGAGCGCCAGGGCCGAATGGGCATATGCAGCGCCTGCACGCATCTCCGCCGCAACCCAGATGGCCTCCATGATTTCCTGCCCTGTCGCGCCGCTTTTTAGAGCGGCCGCCGTGTGGCCGCGTATGCAATAGGGGCACTGAGTAACATGAGCGACTGCTACCGCAATCAACTGCTTCGTCTTCATAGGCAGCGCGCCGTCGACGAAAACGCTGTCGCTGAATGCCTTGAACGCCGCGAGCGGTCCGGGCGCGAGCTCCTTGCGCCTTGCCGTGACTCCCGCGTCCGACGGCGGATACATTGCTTTTTCCATGGCATTGCTCCTGACTGTTTCATTTGACGGCGCCATACGTAACGCCGAACACACCCGGCGACAGAATGCAGGCGACACTGGAAAGCAGTTGGCCAACAGCCCTTGCCCGTCGAGCGCCGGGATAACATACAAGCGATCAAGCTGAAGCCACTGCCACCTATCCGGATGGCGACATTTTCACAATTGAATTAAAACTATATCACAACATGATATATGCTGAGATGCAGGAGAGCAGTTGCTTTTGCTGTTGAATGCGTGACGTGTCTGCGCGATTCGCGGCATCACTGCACTTGGCATCGAACAGGGGCATCTATGATGACAACAAGGCTCAAGGTTGGCGATCACGTGACCTGGAACTCGGAGGCTGGTCATGTCAGCGGCAAGATCATCAAGGTGCATACGAAAGACATCGATTACAAGGGGCACACTCATCACGCCAGCGTGGAGGATCCGCAGTACGAGATCAGGAGTGACAAGACCGACCATATCGCGATGCACAAAGGTGGCGCGCTGAAAAAGATGCATTCCTGAGTGGCGTTGACTGCAACGAGCCGCTGACGAATGTGAAACCTGGCCCTGCGCGGAGCGCATTGGCCATCTGGGGATCGCTCCCGTGAGGTTTGCATGTGCGTACAAGGAGCGGGTACAACAGACTTGGCGCTGGGCGTGACAGGACATCAGATGCCGTAATCCGTTTCGCCCGGCTACGCGGAATCCCACACTGGCGGCTGCGGCCGCGCTACTTTCCGGCCTGGTCGCCGCGGCGCCCGCGCTCGCCGGGCCGCTGAACAAAAAGCCGGAGGCAGGGCCGCAAGCACGGCCAGCCTGACGGTACATGCGGGAGCAAGGGCCTACAAGTCCGGTTCGGACCATTTTCAGTGCCGGGCATCACGCCGGCAGTTCAGCAAGAGGGCGGGCAGGAGACATGAACCAGCAGGAAACCATCCTGGAAACGCGGAACCTCACCAAGGAGTTCAAGGGGTTCACGGCGGTGAGCGACGTCAATCTGCGGGTGCGCCGCGGATCGATCCATGCGTTGATCGGTCCCAACGGCGCCGGCAAGACGACCTGCTTCAACCTGCTCACCAAGTTCCTGGAGCCGACCACCGGCACCATCCTTTTCAACGGCATCGACATCACCCGTGAAAAGCCCGCGCAGATCGCGCGGCGCGGCGTGATCCGTTCGTTCCAGATCTCGGCGGTGTTTCCGCACCTGACGGTGATGGAGAACGTGCGCATCGGGCTGCAGCGGCAACTCGGCACGGCATACCAGTTCTGGCGCAGCGAGCGCTCGCTGGACGTGCTCAATGACCGCGCCATGGAGCTGCTCGAACAGGTCGGCCTGACCGAGTTCGCGCAGACGCTGACGGTGAACCTGCCGTACGGCCGCAAGCGCGCGCTGGAGATCGCCACCACGCTGGCAATGGAGCCCGAGCTGATGCTGCTCGACGAACCCACCCAGGGCATGGGCCACGAAGACGTGGACCGCGTCACGCAGCTGATCAAGAAGGTCTCGGCGGGCCGCACCATCCTGATGGTGGAGCACAACATGAGCGTGGTCTCGTCGATCGCTGACAAGATCACCGTGCTGCAGCGTGGCGCGATCCTGGCCGAAGGGCCGTATGCGGAAGTGTCCAAGGACCCGCGCGTGATGGAGGCCTACATGGGCACCGTCGACGCGGAACTGCAGGGCGCGCACTGAGACGGCCGGGGGAACGACACATGACGACATCCAACACACCCGCGCTCGAGATCAAGGACCTGCACGCCTGGTACGGCGAATCGCACATCCTGCACGGCGTGGACCTGACCGTGAACCGCGGCGAAGTGGTCACGCTGCTGGGCCGCAACGGCGCTGGCCGCACCACCACGCTGCGCGCGATCATGGGACTGACCGGCGCGCGCAAGGGCTCGATCAAGGTCAATGGCCACGAGACCATCAGCCTGCCCACGCACAAGATTGCGCACTACGGCATTGGCTATTGCCCCGAGGAGCGGGCGATCTTCTCCAGCCTCTCATGCGAAGAGAACCTGATGCTGCCGCCGGTGCTGAAGGGCGCCGACACCAGCAAGGGCATGAGCGAGACCGATATCTACGAGATGTTCCCGAACCTGAAGGAGCGCCGCCAGAGCCAGGGCACGCGTCTTTCCGGCGGCGAGCAGCAGATGCTGGCGGTCGGGCGCATCCTGCGCACCGGCGCCAACCTGCTGCTGCTCGATGAAATCTCGGAAGGATTGGCACCGGTGATCGTGCAGGCGCTTGCGCGCATGATCCTGATGCTCAAGCAGAAGGGGTACACGGTGGTGATGGTGGAGCAGAACTTCCGCTTCGCCGCGCCGCTGGCGGACCGCTTCTACGTGATGGAGCACGGCAGCATCGTCGAGCGCTTCGCGGCCAATGAGCTGCAGGCCAAGATGCCGGTGCTGCACGAACTGCTCGGGGTCTGATCCGCACGGATCATGGGTTGATGTTTGGCAGGAACGGGTGGCGCGCACGCCGCCGCAAATCAGGAGACATAGAGATGAAAAAGACTCGGCTCGCGGCCGCGATGGCGGCCATTGCCATGGGTGCGGTTTCCTTCAGCGCCGTTGCCCAGGTGTCGGGCGACACCGTGAAGATCGGCTATATCACCGACATGTCGGGCCTGTACGCCGACATCGACGGCCCCGGCGGCCTGGAAGCCATCAAGATGGCGGTCGAGGACCGCGGCGGCAAGGTGCTGGGCAAGTCCATCGAAATCGTCTCGGCCGACCACCAGAACAAGGCCGACATCGCCGCCTCGAAGGCGCGCGAATGGATGGACCAGCAGGGCCTGGACCTGCTGCTGGGCGGCACCAACTCCGGCACCGCGCTGGCGATGAACAAGGTGGCTACGGAGAAGAAGCGCGTCTACATCAATATCGGCGCCGGCACCGCGCGCCTCACCAACGAAGAGTGCTCGCCGTACACGGTGCACTACGCCTATGACACGGTGGCGCTGGCCAAGGGCACCGGCAGCGCGGTGGTCAAGCAGGGCGGCAAGTCGTGGTTCTTCCTGACCGCCGACTACGCCTTCGGCCATTCGCTGGAAAACGACACCGCGGCGGTGGTCAAGGCCAGCGGTGGCACGGTGGCGGGTCAGGTGCGCCATCCGCTGTCGGCATCGGATTTCTCTTCGTTCCTGCTGCAGGCACAGTCGTCCAAGGCGCAGATCCTGGGCCTGGCCAACGCCGGCGGCGACACCATCAACGCGATCAAGGCGGCCAAGGAATTCGGCATCACCAAGTCGATGAAGATCGCCGGCCTGCTGATGTTCATCAACGACGTGCACAGCCTCGGGCTGAAGAACACCGAAGGCCTGCTGATGACCGACAGCTGGTACTGGGACATGAACGACGACACCCGCAAGTTCGCTAACCGCTTCTTCGGCAAGATGAAGAAGATGCCGAGCAGCTTGCAGGCGGCGGACTACTCGGCGGCCAGCACCTACCTGAAGGCGGTGGAAGCAGCCAAGACCGACGATCCGGACAAGGTCATGGCCGAGTTGAAGAAGATGAAGATCAACGACTTCTACACCAAGGGCTATATCCGCCAGGACGGCCGTGGCATCCACGACATGTACCTGATGCAGGTGAAGAGCGCGGCAGAGTCGAAGAAGCCGTGGGACTACCTGAAGGTGGTCGCGACCATCCCGGGCGACCAGGCCTTCACGACGGTGGCCGAGTCGAAGTGCGCAATGCTGAAGAAATAAGCTGATGTGAGATCTGCCGGCGGCGCGCCACCTGCGTGCCGCCGGCATCGGACGCGGTTCTTTGCTGCGGTGTTCGCCAACGGTGTTCGCCGCAGCGTTCGCATTACCTGGCACCAACCGCAGCAATCCCCGCCATACAACGGCGGTATCAACGGCACTCCGCGATGGACATCTTCGGAATCCCCTTGCCGGCCATGCTTTCCCAGCTATTGCTGGGGCTGGTCAACGGCGCCTTCTATGCGATGCTGAGCCTGGGCCTGGCGGTCATCTTCGGCCTGCTCAACGTCATCAATTTTGCGCACGGCGCGCTCTTCATGCTGGGCGCGGTGCTGGCCTGGATGGGCATGGAGTACGCCGGGCTGAACTACTGGATCATGCTGCTGCTGTCGCCGCTGGTCGTCGCCGCCTTGGGTGTGGTGATCGAAAAGACCATGCTGCGCTGGATCTACAAGCTCGACCATATCTACGGCCTGCTGCTGACGCTGGGCATCACGCTGGTGATCGAGGGCATCTTTCGCTCCATCTACGGCGTCTCCGGGCTGCCGTACTCGGCGCCGGACGCGCTGCAGGGCGCGACCGACCTGGGCTTCATGATCCTGCCCAACTACCGCGCGTGGGTCGTGGTGGCGTCGCTGGCGGTGTGCTTTGCCACCTGGTACGTGATCGAGAAGACCAAGCTGGGCGCCTACCTGCGCGCCGGCACCGAGAACCCCAAGATGGTCGAGGCCTTCGGCGTCAACGTGCCACTGATGGTGACCCTGACCTACGGCTTCGGCGTGGCGCTGGCCGCGTTTGCCGGGGTGCTGGCCGCTCCGGTGATCCAGATCTCTCCGCTGATGGGGCAGAACCTGATCATCGTCGTGTTCGCGGTGGTGGTGATCGGCGGCATGGGTTCGATCATGGGTTCGATCCTGACCGGCCTGGGGCTGGGCGTGGTCGAGGGGCTGACCAAGGTGTTCTATCCGGAAGCGTCGTCGACCGTGGTGTTCTTCATCATGGTGATCGTGCTGCTGCTGCGCCCGGCCGGGCTGTTCGGGAAGGAGAAGTGATGAGCGCACCCTCCACATCATCGACGCCATCCACGGTGGCGGCCAACGCGGGCAACGCAGGAAAGGGACAAGGCGTGCAGAAGAAACTGTTGTACGGATTGCTGCTGCTGGCACTGGTGGCCGCGCCGCTGGCCGGTGCATATCCGGTGTTCGTGCTCAAGGTGATGTGCTTCGCGCTGTTTGCGTGCGCCTTCAACCTGCTGATCGGCTATACCGGGCTGCTGTCGTTCGGCCATGCGGCCTTCTTCGGCGGCGCTGGCTATGCCGCCGGCCATGCCATGAAGGTCTGGGGC
The DNA here is from genome assembly GCF_058252315.1 of Cupriavidus sp. PB-02. Lineage (NCBI taxonomy): Bacteria > Pseudomonadati > Pseudomonadota > Betaproteobacteria > Burkholderiales > Burkholderiaceae > Cupriavidus > Cupriavidus sp. PB-02. The sequence continues at coordinate 418,470 of NZ_JBXPSX010000003.1, read as the reverse complement.
GTGACCCCGGAAATCGGCCTGATCCTGGGTACCGCTGCGGGCGCGCTGATCGGCTACGTGGTGGGCTCGCTGGCCATCCGCCGGCAGGGCATCTACTTCTCGATGATCACGCTGGCGCTGGCGCAGATGCTGTTCTTTATCTGCCTGCAGGCGCCGTTCACCGGCGGCGAGGACGGCCTGCAGGGCATTCCGCGCGGCAAGCTGTTCGGGGTGCTGCCGCTGTCGGACGACCTGACGCTGTACTACGTGGCGCTGGCGATCATCGTGGCCGCCTTTGCGCTGATCGTGCGCACGGTGCATTCGCCGTTCGGCCAGATCCTGAAGGCGATCAAGGAGAACGAGCCGCGCGCGGTGTCGCTGGGCTATGACGTCGACCGCTTCAAGCTGACCGCCTTCGTGCTGTCGGCGGCGCTGTCGGGGCTGGCCGGCTCGATCAAGGCGCTGGTGCTGGGCTTCGAGACGCTGACCGACGTGCACTGGTCGATGTCGGGCTCGGTCATCCTGATGACGCTGGTCGGCGGCCTGGGCACATTGTCGGGCCCGATCGTCGGTGCCTTCGTGGTGGTCGCGCTGGAGAACAAGCTGGGCGACATCGGCAACTTCCTGGCGTCGGTCACCGGCATCTCCTGGTTCGGCACGCTGGGCGAGTCGGTGACGATGGTGACCGGCGTGATCTTCGTGATCTGCGTGCTGACTTTCCGCCGTGGCATCATGGGCGAGCTGCTGGCGCGCTTCGGGGGCCACGCGGGACGCAAGCAGGAGTGACCGCGGCAGGGCGCTGTCACGTTGCTGATGCAGTCGCGTAAGATTGCGCGATGAAGAAATCGAAATCGCTCTATCACGGCCATCGTTTCCCGCCGGTAGTCATCAGCCATGCGGTGCGCTGGTACTTCCGGTTCAACCTGAGCCTGCGCGACATCGAGGAGCTGCTGTTCGAGCGCGGGGTGATCGTCAGCTACGAGACGATCCGCCGCTGGTGCGACAAGTTTGGCGCGGGCTTCGCGCATCGCGTCAAGGCTGCGCGTCGCAAGCCAGGCAGCACGTGGCATCTGGATGAGATGTTCGTGACGTTGCGCGGCGAGCCCTACCTGCTATGGCGGGCGGTCGATGAGCATGGCGCCGAACTCGACATCCTGCTGCAGAAGCGGCGCGACAAGGCCGCGGCCAAACGCTTCTTTCAGCGTGTCCTGCGTTCCTGCCCGGTACCGCGCAGGATCGTCACCGATCAACTGCGCAGCTACCCAGCCGCAAAGGCCGAAATCCCGGAGCTGGCCGGCGTCAAGCACGTGTTCGTGAAGGCCGGCGCCCGCGTGAACAATCGCGCCGAGAACAGTCATCAGCCGACCCGCGAACGGGAGCGGCGCATGCGCGGATTCCGCGACCCAAAGCGCACGCAGGCCTTCCTGTCGAACTTCGGCCCGATCCGGCAGCATTTCGCGCTCAAACGGCATTTGCTGCGCGCTTCGCTTTATCGCAAACACCTCGCTATGAGACTCTACCTGGCACGAATTCACCGAAGTGGCCCAGAATCCGTCAACCGCCTCCTGACCAGGGGGCACGCTCGCCACGGCCTTGTCTCGCTATCGGCAAGTTGACAGTGCCTATCGCGATGCACAAAGGTGGCGCGCTGAAAAAGATGCATCCCTGAGTGGCGTTGACTGCAACGAGCCGCTGACGAATATGAAACCTGGCCCTGCGCGGAGCGCATTGGCCAGCTGGGGATCGCTCCCGTGAGGTTTGCATGTGCGTACAAGGAGCGGGTACAACAGACTTGGCGCTGGGCGTGACAGGACATCAGATGCCATAGTTCGTTTCGCCCGGCTACGCGGAATCCCACGAGCATGAGTCCGGGCATGAGCACGCCGGCTCCGCTTTCGATCGCCGGTGTCAATCTTTGTTTCAGACTGGCTTGGCGGCCAGATGATGCCCTCTACAGTGTCATCAACGTGCGCGGAAATCGCTGCAAGATATACCGGACCGCCCCCTCCGCTGGCAAGCGAGATCGCAGGCCTTTCGGCACTGCTGCGGCCCGCCTTATCGATTCGATTGTGATTTGCTAGTAGCCGAAAAATTCTTCACTGCGGATCGCATCCTCATTGACGCCAAGATCAATCAGGACGTCCCGTATCGCTTCCACCATGCCCGGTGGCCCAGCCACATAGTAGACCGGTGCGTCAAGTTCGCTGCAGGCCCTTCTGAGCATATCCTCGTCAATCTGGCCAGCTCTGCCGTCCCACGGAAGCGCGGACTTTGTTGCCTGCGTCATTGTCGCAATCAGGTGGAAGTACTTGTATCTCTGCTCAAGCTGCCTGAGTTCGACGAGGAATGCAGCATCATCCGGGCGGCGATTGGCGTAAAGCAGCAGAATGCGTTGCGGCAACTGCTCCCGCGCCGCCTGCCGCAGCATGCTGACAAAGGGCGTGACACCAATGCCCCCCGCAACCAGGACCGCGGGCCGTGCGCGATCGCCGTGCAGGGTCAGGGACCCGAACGGCCCTTCCAGCCTAACGATGGCACCGGCTGACAAGGACTTGAGTGCCCGCTTGAACGGGCTGTCGCGCATTCGCGTCGCAATGACCAGTTCATCCTGGAACGGTGCACTAACAAGGGAGAACGTGTGTCGCGCGAGGTACCGCCCCGAGGGCGGCGCAGGATCGGGGAGGACCAGGTCGATCGCCTGGCCGGGCTTGAAATGGAAACCGGACGGCTTTTCAAAATGGAAGGCGAAGGTGCCAGCCGCGACTTCTTCGCATCCTTTCAGCCTTACTTCATAGGAATTCATCATATGCCCTCGAGAGTGGGTTGCCCGGTCCGGATACTTGCGCCTTCCCCTACCGCCTGGTCAGCCTCACGTGACCCGGATGCGTGATGCGTGCGAAAGCCGAGTGATTGTGAATCGATTCAAAGTTCTCCGCCTCGACCTCGAATTCCATCACGCGCGCATCGCTACCCAGCGCAAGCGCGACATCGCGCACCAGGTCTTCGACAAACCTCGGGTTGTCGTATGCATGCTCAGTGACGTATTTCTCGTCTGCGCGCTTCAGCAGGCCATACACTTCACAGGAGGCGTTGCGTTCGGCGATGGCAATCAGCTCCTCGACGGCCATCTCTTCCGCGAGCCTGACCCCGATGCAGATGTGCGAGCGCTGATTATGTGCGCCGTATGCGGCGATCTCTTTCGAGCATGGGCACAGGCTGGTAGCTGGTACCGTAACGGACATCCAGAATCCATACTGCCTGTCTTCCGCCACGGTACCTAGCCAACGCACTTCATAGTCGAGCAGGCTCTGCACGCCCGAGACCGGAGCGGATTTCCTGACGAAGTATGGAAACCGCATCTCAAGTTCCCCGCTAGGTGCATCCAATCGCTGCAGCATGGCGAACAGGAATGCCTTGAACCCGGCCTGGTCGAGCGCTTCTTTCTCAGCCTCCAGCACCTCGATGAAGCGGGACATATGCGTACCCCTGGCGGTGGCCGGCAGCCCCACGGTCATCGACAATGTTGCGATGGTCGACAACAGTCTCTTGCCCGCACGCAAGGTAACCGGATACCGCAACCCCTTGACGCCAACGCCGTCGATGGCCAGCTTCCGCTGATCTTCAGTCGCCTGCACGTCCGGAAGGAAAGCGGTTCTCTCTGGGGCGTTCATATTCGTCCTTTGTTTGTTTGCGCAGGGTAGATACCCGGGCTTGCCAGCGGTATTGGCATCAGTGCGGCCTGATCAGGCCGCGCCGGTTCAGTTCGCTCAGCACATGGTTGACCACAGCGTCGCAGCGCGATCCGGCAAACGCGAAGGTGGCATGCAAGTATGGCGTTGCCTGCTCAGCCAGGATGGCGCGCAGCATCGTGCGCGCCCGCAGGAAACGCGTCTTGACAACATCATTGCTGACGTCAAGGCAGAATGCCGTTTCCTCGACGCTCATGTCTTCGACCGCGCGCAGAATGAAAACGCTGCGGTAGATGGCCGGCAACCGCTCGATCGCCCCTTGCAAGATCTCGCGCATCTGGCCCCGTTCGGCCAGGGCATCGGGCGATTCGCTGTCCGCGGTGCGCAATGACATCAAATTCTCCTGCGAAGGTTCGGCCCCCTGTTCCTCACTGTCTTCCATCTGGATGAGCCGCCCTCTCTTTCGTTGCGTGCTCATCGCGACATTGATTGCGATGCGCACCAGCCAGGTACTCAAGGCAGCGTCGCCGCGGAACGAATCCAGGCTGATAAAGGCGCGCAGATAGGTCTCCTGTACCACGTCCTGAGCCTCGGCATCATCAGACACCACACCCCGCGCTGCACGGAACAACAGACGGTTGTTGCGGCGCATGATGATCTCGAATGCACTTGCATCTCCGGTTCTGGCGCCCGTCACAAGGTCGGCATCCGGGCGGGCGTCAAGGGTCGGCGGTGGCTGCTGGGCACTCACTGTATTAGGCATTCTGGATACCGCTCCTTTGTCCGGCTTCTGGCAATTAGACGCGTGACGTCCCACAAAGGTGACAGGCAATTTGACTACGGGGCAAGCAATTGACGCCAGTTGGTCCGCGTCGATTTCCACCACAGATTTCACGCGTGTGCTCGCGGCCATGCCGTCCTGACGATAACTGCCCGTTGGCGAGGAAACGCTGAGCCGATCTTCGGCATTAGGATTGTCAGGGGCGTGGCCATGCATCCACGGGCGGTGGCCACAATTCCAGGCGCATGCCTTCACATTCTGGGAAAAAGCGCGCCTTCATCCATGCATCCGGAAACCTGCGATGGATCTTGCGGCAGCGGAACGGGAAACGATCGACGACCGCATCCGGTTCATCCTGTGGCTCGCCAGCATCTTCCTCCGGCCCTGCCATCAAGTGGTGGAGGCATCTTTTTGCTTCGCAGCCGGCTTGAGCCTTCTCTCGAAGCAGGGCCATATCTTTTTTTATGTCCGCTTTCATCATAGGCGATCTGTCCGGCGAGTTCATGGGCAGTGCTCCGGTGCTGCGCCATTTGCCAAACCTCGGATGGAACCTTGCAGCTCATGGGTAGCGCGTGGTCTGTCACCTTTCGGCGACTTGGTGCGTCTAATGTCCAGACCAGTAGAACGGGTGGATGTCATGTCAGAGCGCCCCCTCAGCCGCACGCCCACGAGGCCAATCGACCCGCCGTCGGAACGATGCCCCGATCGTGCTCGCGCGCCGGCGAGCCCGCGCGGCGTCCCGCCCGTCATGCATTGACACCATCGCCTACCACCCTGCGCTGCTGCGCCGCGGCTCAATCGCAGCGGTTTCATCCACAACGAAGGAGACTGATCATGAAACAGGTTCCGCACGTACATCCACCCGCGACCCAACCAATGCGCAGGCGGCAGGTGCGCTCAATGATCACCTGCCGGCGCTTGCTGACCACCATGACGACAGGCGCCGCCGTGGCGGCTGCCGCGGCTTGCGGCGGCTCGTCGGGCGAGACTGTGGCAGTCAACGAGGATGCCACAGCGAAGCAGGCAGCGCTGGTCGAACAGGGCAAGCAGATCTTCCGGTTCGACACATTTGGCGATGAAGCACATTGGACCGATACACTGAAGATGCACGAGGTCATCGCCACGGCAGTCGACCCCGTGACCGCCCTGTCGGTCGGTCTGAAAGTGGATGCTGAAGCCTTGCCCGCGGCAGTCGTGGACGGCATCAGGAATGGCACCGTCGACCTGAAGAGCCCGGCCACCACCGTGGCTCTGCTGAAACTGAACGCGGTCGTCGGCGTCAAAGGCACTGTCGAAACCATTAACGGAGTGGACAAGCTGGTCCGGGTCGGGGTCACCTGCGCGCTATGCCATTCGACTGTCGACAACTCGTTCGCGCCCGGCATTGGCAAGCGCCTGGATGGATGGGCCAATCGCGACCTCAACCCGGGCGCAATCATTGCGTTGTCGCCGGCAGTGGATGCCGCCATGAAGAAAGTCCTCAATGCGTGGGGCGCCGGCAAGTTTGATCCCCGGCACAATATCGACGGACTCAGCAAGCCGGTTGTGATCCCGCCCGCCTACGGCTTGGCCGGCATTCATCGCATTACCGTTACCGGCGACGGCGAAGACATCGCCTACTGGAACCGGTATGTCGCCGTGGCAGAAATGGGCGGTCTTGGCTCCGTGTCCGAACCGCGGCTGAACCTGTCCATCACGCATGGCACGGAGGATCTTGTCACCAGCAAGCTCCCCGCCCTGCAGGCCTACCAGCTATCCCTGAAGGCCCCGCCGGCACAGGCCGGCAGTTTCGACGAAATCGCGGCGCAGCGGGGAAAGCTCGTTTTCGAAGGCGCCGGGAGATGCGCCACTTGTCATAGCGGAACGACCTTCACGGACGCCAATTCGCGACTACATCCGCCCGCCGATTCGATGGCCGAACCCGAATCGCCAAGCTATGCATCCCGCTCGGCGACCAAGCAGTATCGGACCTCGCCGCTGAGCGGAGTATGGCAGCACCCGCCCTACTTCCACGACGGGTCGGCTGCGACGCTGACGGATGTCGTGCAGACCTACAACACGAAGCAGGCACTTGGCCTGACCAGCCAGGAGATCGCCGACCTGGCCGAGTACCTAAAATCCTTGTAGCGTCGCTTGAGCCAAGATCGTGTGTGAACGCACAATCCGTGACCGTGACAGAGCGAATCCCGATCCCCAACCTATCCGCGGCATGGTCGTGTAATTCGCGGATTCTATGCGTGAGTTTTGCCCCTACAAAGATGCTCACGCAACGAATGCAAATTTCGGTTCAAACAATCGAGGTGACTCCTATACTGATCGGACGTATTGCAAACCAATGAGGACACGAAGCCATGAAAATCACAAACATCATCCTTGCCAGCGCTATGTTTCTCTCAACCGGCGCAGCAGTGGCCGAGGAGGCCGCACCAAACGACGCGCAAATTGCCGCCATTGTCGTCACGGCGAATCAAGTTGACATCGACGCCGGAAAACTCGCCAAATCACGGGCATCCAGCAAAGACGTAAAGGCATTCGCACAGCAGATGATTACCGATCATACCGGCGTCAATAAGTCTGCAAGCGCACTCGTGAAAAAACTTAAGGTCAAACCCGAAGACAGCGCGACGAGCACGGGCCTCAAGACGGGCGGCGACCAGAACTTACAGAAACTCAAAGGCCTAAAGGGAGCCGAGTTCGACAGCGCCTACATCGACCACGAGATCACCTATCATCAGACCGTGATCGATGCCATGGATAAGACGTTGATACCAAATGCCAAGAACGAAGAACTGAAAGCGCTGCTGGTAAAGGTTCGGCCTGCCTTCGTGGCGCACCTGGAGCATGCCAAGGGAATCCAGGCTTCGCTCGGCAAGAAGAAATGATGACGCGTATGGCGATTCTTGCCACCCGATATCTGGCTGCGGCGGCGCTGTGGGCGACGGCAGGATTGCTATTGGTGCAGCCGATCGTGACGGCGAGCGCTAGGCCAGTCGTGCACACGGTGGTGATTGAGGGTACCCGTTACGAACCGGAAGCCCTCACCATACGGGCGGGCGACACCGTTGTGTGGATCAACCGGGACTTCTTCCCACACACAGTGACGGCGCAAGCCGGCGGATTCGACTCGAAGACCATCGCAAGTGGGAAGTCGTGGAAATACGTGGCCAGGAAGGCCGGCGTATTTCCCTATATCTGCACATTTCATCCGACCATGAAAGCCACCCTTCGCGTCGAATGAAACCGGGCTTCGTTTGGACCATTGCGGCGTGTGGTCGAGCTCAGGAAGCCTGCCCCGCCGCCGCGCCACGTCCTTGTCGTATCGTTATGCATTCCTCCATGGCAAGGAGCATGACGGGTTCGGTGATGCCGACTACCGATGGGTCCAAAAGCATGCCTTGGTCAAGCGACGCCGTTGGGGAAGCGGCACGATGAACTTGAGCACGTCATTGCCCGTATCCGCGCCGAGGTCGAGCATTTGTTTCGCACCTGATCAAGTGCCCGTTCTCCTACCTCCGGGTGCGTTACCGTGGCTGGGTGAAGAACAAGCGGCAACTGCCGACGCTGTTTGCGTTGAGCGATTTTTCAATGATGCGCCTTCGGCGGGAGCCGGCAGCCAAGAAATGAGTGCCCGGACGTGGGCCAACGAGGCAAAACACGGGTGAGACTGCCTGTTGCCAACGCCGAACCTGGCCGAATTCTGGCGAAAGACTTCATCGAGTTCATCTGGCAATGCTTACATGATCGGCTCGTTCGCGCTACCGTTGTTTTGAACACCCCGGGCTACAACCTGCTCGAAGTCCCCAAAGCAACGATGAGCCAGAGCGGCACCGACAAGCCCGACTCGTAGTCTCGCAGCGAACGACCGGCGGCAAGGCCGGTCAGGTCTTCGTGGACGGGGCGCAGTTACTGCAGGTGCTGGCCGCCGTTGATGGCTAGGTTGGCCCCGGTCACGAAGGCAGCCTCGCAGGAACACAAGTAGGCGACCAGCGCTGCCACTTCTTCGGGTTTCCCCAGGCGACCCACCGGGATCTGCGGAATGATCTTGGTATCCAGAATATCCTTGGGCACCGCCGTGACCATCGCGGTGGCAATATATCCCGGCGAGATGGTATTGACGGTCACGCCCCGCTTCGCAACTTCAAGCGCAAGCGATTTGGTGAAGCCATGTATGCCGGCCTTGGCGGCCGCGTAGTTGGTTTGACCGAAGCCACCCTTGGAGCCGATGATGGAAGAGATGTTGATGATGCGACCCCAACCCCGCTCCACCATGCCGTCGCATACCGGCTTCGTCATATTGAACACCGAGTCCAGATTGGTGCGGATGACCGCATCCCAATTGACCTTGTCCAACTTTTTGAAGCTGGCATCCCGTGTGATGCCGGCATTGTTGACAAGGATGTCGACCGGACCGACTTCAGATTGGATCTTGCCAATGCAAGCCTGGCACGAGTCGTAGTCGGCAACATCGACCGCATAGGCCTGAAACTGACGCCCGTCCGCCGCCATCCGGGTTAGCCAGCCCGCCACACCAGCATTGCTAGGGGAATGGGTAACCACCACCGTATATCCCGCGTCATGGAGCTTGGCACTAATGGCTTCGCCCAGCCCACCCATGCCTCCAGTCACCACTGCAATCTGCTTTGTCATTGCACTCAACTCCTTGTGATCGAGTTTAGGTCACTACGCTTGCTTGGTGGCGCGCGCCCCCCAGTTATTGCCCGCCGATCGCAGGTGCTTATTCAGTCCCGCCGCAGATCAGTTGCTTGATACGCACGCGAGATGTCATCCTTGCATTTCGTTCCAGGCCGAGGCCGCAACGCAACCGACCGGCTAAGTATGGCAGGCGGTTCGATCTGACCGCGGGGGCCGACCCGCTCCTCGGGATCGGAGTTTCTGTGGGGAGCCCGTCCTTTGCCAGCCGACGGGTGGCCATAGTCCAGCACCAGAGGCAGGCGGACGGCGGCCCCGACAGGACGACTGGCCCACCGCGCCGCGTTGGGAGCGCGCGCACCGCGGCGGACTCCTACCGTTACGTCCTGGCAGCGCGCGAGGTGTGCTCGGCGACCTGCTTAGCTGTTTTCGACGCCGCAGTGCTTGCCCTATTGAAGTTGCTCTCGGTGACTTCGACCACTTGTTTCGCGGTCTGGTACATGCTCTCGCACAGGTTGTTGGTGGCAGTAATCACCGACGTCAGTGCGGTGACGGCGCCCTCGGACCCCGACGGCGCACTGGTCGCCAAGTTTTCCATGAGCCCGTGCAGCCGGCGGTTGTTTGCTTCATATTGCGCCTCCGCGGCCTTGGCAACTTCCGCTTGGGCAGCCGACCCGATCTCATACAAATTGCGGCAGTACGCCACTACCTGCTCGCCAAGCGGTTGCATCAGACTGGCTTGTAGGGCGAGTAACTCGTGCGGGGTTTTGGCCTCCAACGCTTTCTGCGTGTTTGCCTGCATCGCCGTCAGAGTCGACCTCATCACCCGCAGATTCAACTCGACCAATTTCTCGAAGGCGGAGAAGGCGTGGTTCGCCAATTCGAACGAGCTGGCGAGATTGGCTTGTTGAGCGGCCGCGATTTGCTCGGGGGGAAACGGATTCATTGTGAAGTTCCTGAGAGATTAACCCGACGCGTGTCAGCGGATATCGGACGATTACGTTTTCGCGACAGGTAGTGTTGACGGACTACTGCGGGCACTACATAGGCAATGCGAACTCACACGAGTTGCAGGCGCTTCGACACCCACCAGCAATCGCGCTCAAATGAACCACCTGCTTGCTGCGTCATCGAGGGGCGTTCGCGCCTTCGGCCTTCAGCGGATGCGCGCGATGGCGTTGAGGACGGCGTTACCCCTGGCCGTGATACGGGGACGTCGGTGACCGCAGACGACGTCCTCCAGGTTGACAAGCTGGCGCTCGACGAGGGAGTCAAGATCCGCGCGATCCAGTTCGGTATGATGTGGGTCGTCCTTGATCAGCATGAGGGTTGCCACTTCATGAGGACTCAGCATTCTTGTCACCTAGCTGATATGACTCCCCCATGTCAATCGAGATTTGGTTTGATTTAGTTTCACAGTTGCATGTTGTTCCCCCCCAATTTCCTGAGGGCGACGTAGCAGTAAGTCTCGACGGTGGATCATGCTGATATCCGCGGGTTGGTTACCGCATTACAGAGGTCCGCCCAATGAGCCTGCCGCTATCTTTTGCCGCAAGTCGGATGAAATCCGTTGCCTAGCTAGGTCGCGGGTTGCTCGTGTGCCGGGCTACGCCGCCTTCAGGAAACTGGTCTCATAGTAGTGACAGATAGACTGATTCCGGGGGGGGGGGTGGGTTACGCTGCCTGGGCCGCGTTCGGTACGGCAAGCGACATCGCGAGCTGGCTGATGTCCCAGATGAACCCGCTCAGTTCGCGAGCCACTGCAACCACCGCAATGTTCGGGTTCTTGCCGCGCGCGGCAAGTCTCCGATAGCGCCGGCACAGTCGAAGCTGGGCGTCCCAGGAGCGGTCAACGATGGCCTTCGGGATGCCTTCGTGCCGGCGCTGAATCTCGGGGCTCACACGTGGCGGGTGCCGGTAACTCCAGGCGGCTTCGATTAGCAGTTTTCTTGCATAGCTATTGCCGTTCTTGGTGATGCTGCCCTGTCGCCGCTTCTCACCGGACGAGTGTTCGGCAGGCGTCACGCCGAGCCAAGCCATCAGTTGGCGCGGATGGACAAAGCGCGAGAGATCGCCCAACTCGGCGAGCATGCCTATCGCCGTGGTGAACTGCACGCCGCGCATGGCCTGCAAGCCGAGTACAGCCGGATAGAAGCGCCAGTTGACCACGGCTTCGCGCAAGGCCGCTTCGAGACGGCTGCATTGCACGAGCCGATCCTCGATGGCACGTCGATATTCATCAAAGGCAAGTTGTTGCCAAACGGCGTCGAACGCAAAGGAACTGATCCAGCGCCGGTGCGCTGGTCCCCAGTCAGCTCTGCCGCTGTAGCGGACACCGTGCGAGAGCAGAAAGGCCTTCAGGCGTTGCCGGGCGCGCTTCAGATCGTCTTTGGCGCTGACCCACGCGCGTGACAGATCCCGGAATGCTTCGTCCTCCACGCTGGGCACATACACCGGCGAGAGGTCGCCAGCGCGTAGCGATCGCACGAGCTTGACCGCATCGCGCCGATCGGTCTTGACGCGCTCACCAGGCTTCTTCGGGATCAGCGAGGGCGCGCACACCATGCAGTCGAATCCCTTCCCTGCAAGCTGCCGGTAAAGGCCATAGCCACAAGGGCCTGCCTCGTAGACGATGCGGATGCGGCGCGCTTTGGACTGCAAGCGCTTGCACAGGCGATCAATATCGGTCTTCGAGGTACCGATCTTGCCAAGCAGCTCGACCTCACCCATGCCGATTGCATAGGCGACCGTGATCGAGTCCTTATGGACATCCAACCCGACATACAAAGTGCTATCGTGTTCCATGCTGGCCTCCGCGCTGGAAATCGCCGGGTGTGGCACTGTCCACACCATGCGGCTCTGGCAGTCATGCTAACCCGCGTTTGATTCCTCGCGGCGGGCCAGCCTCTTGCTTCACCAGGGGGAGTCATACTGACTTTTAGTGTTAGGTCTGTCAGGCGGCGTCAACGACAGTCTTCACAAGGTTCAGTGAGTCCGCGCCGCGTGCCGTTCGATCTTAGCCGGGAGCATGCTGGCGCCGGACATCACGCGCTGAAGCGCCCCAGGCCGCTTGACCAGGTCTTTCAGCGTGTACGAATCCAGGACGGCAAAGTAGGCAGCCAGCGCGGAAGCCAGGACATGGCGCAAGCCACAGGCACTGGTGATGATGCACTGGTTCCCTTCCGACGCGAAGCATTCGACCAGCCGGAAGTCGGGCTCGGTGGCGCGTACCACCGCGCCGAGATTGATTTGCTGCGGTGCCATACCAAGCGTAATGCCGCCGGATCGTCCGCGGACGGTCTTGAGAAATCCGAGTTGGCCCAGGTGCGCGACAATCTTTGTCAGATGATTCTTGGAGATACCAAAGGTTTCGGCAATGCGCTGGCCCGTCACCAATTCATCCGGGTGCACGGCAACATAGAGAAGCACGCGCAGGCTGTAGTCGGTGTATTCAGTCAGTCTCATTTGTGCGTCTCCACTTGCTTGTCGTCGCGACTGCAAGACTTCGGCTGCAACCTGCGTTTGCCAATTTGGCAGTGACCGCATAACATGCATTCAATATACTTCTTTTTCTGCGCCATTTCACACCTTTTCGCTGCCCCCTCCTTGGGGCTTTTCCCCTATTGTCATGGCGCGGGAAGCCAGAACGCAATTTCTAGCAGTCTCCGGCGTCGGAAATTTTGAGCGCTGGTTCGCCAAGATGCGTATTGGCATGCATCGCTTATTGCGTCGCGCCCGCTCGGAATGAGCCAGTTCGCATCGCCGGACGGATCCGTTCTCTAACGTTGAAATCAGCCACCTAACCGCTTGAGAATTGCGATGTCCTAGGACCAATCGACAAACCGTGATTGGTGGCGATGGTCATCGATTCCTCCACTGACGCCGATTGTCCGCCGGCGCCTGCCGCCGGGTCGCTCAATGCGCCACGATCGACTCATACATACAGCGCTCCCGCAGATCACGCGCGGCGTCTCGCCTGATGCGTTGGGTCTGGCAGGATTGGACTGGGCGTGGCATCTGGCCGCACCTGGCAAGCAGATGGCGCTGCGCCAGCAAACTCCATGGCGAGACCAAGTCGCTAGACTTGCCTCTTCCTCACGGAAGTCGGCGACCCGCGCTTTGCTGGCCGGCGTGGGAGCGGTGGCCGTATGCCCTTCTGCGTGATATGTTTCTTCACACAGAGGGCTGCTTGCAGGCCGCCACCACCGATCTGCGGGGGTTTCTCCATATCATGAGCAGCAGCTCGGCAATGGATGATTAACCCTCGCCGAGCAACTGTTTGTAGCTGAACCCTGAGGTGCTAAGGGTGACGTTTAAGACGGGGGGGACGAAACTTACTCGCTGGCGGAACCTGCGTGAGGAGACCCACCGTCGGTCGATTTCGTTGGCCGATCCCAAGTTGCCCATCTTTGTGGTCGGCAAAAAACGCGACCCCGTGTCGCCCTGGCGTTCGGTCAACAAACTTCACCTGCAGACACTTAGGGCAGCTTCCTGCTCACGTCTGGGGGGGCGGGCATCGTCTCGGAGCCAGGCAATGCCGGGCGGCACTATCGTCTTGGCCTGCAGGCCAAGAACAATCCCCTATCTCAGCCCGAACGAATGGTTTCGCCAACACGCCGGTATGTGAAGGATCGTGGTGGCCGCGGTGGCAACGATGGCTCGCACATCATCCCAGCGAGAAGACGATGCCGCCTGCCTTGGGTGCTTGTGTGTCGTATTGGCCAATGCGCCCGGCTCTTACGTACTCGAAGCCTAAGCGCGCGCCGGTGGCGCATCCAAATGGAGTGGGTTGGGGAGAGCCCGTCCGCGGTCGTAACCGTCGCGGACGCTCTCACTGCAGGTGCTGATCGCCATTGATGGCAATAGTTCGCATGCGTCTGCAACGCCTCGGCTGCAATATGCGTTGCCAATCTCGCAGTTACGGCATAACATGCATCTTAGATGCTTATTTAGCAACCAACACCGAGCTCGGCAAACTTTGCGAATCGAATCAGCGCGGCACGATGCTATGGTGGGCCAACGACGGCAAACGTGTGACGAGCTCCGTGCGGGCCAAACTGAAGCCGTATGGCTTTTAAAGTTGGAACGCCCTCGCCAGTCCCCGATTTCTTCGCATGCATTGGACCCTGTTTCATAAGTTCTTCATTTTGTGGCCCACATGGATAGGGCTGCCGATTCACACTACTTTACACCCGACCATCCTCAAGCGTGGTCGCAGTGCTTCGGCAATCCCGATTCCCTGTGACGTCGGGCCGGAAGAAAGAACCGTCGAGGGACGTCGAATGTCCTGGCATTGAGGAGGTGACGGTGCGTACGCGCTTCTAACGGACGCGAAGTCTCTTGCGCGAAGTGCGCGGAAGATTTTCCACATGAAGTTGCTTTTTTTGCGGGAAAGCGCTCCGATCGCATCGTCGAAGTCCTTGCTCCGCTTGCAGTGCAGGCGAAAAGCAGTTCGTCGTGAAGTTAGGTAAGACACCTGTCAAGGAGGCAGCCATGTCATCGATTCAACGTCTAACTACTCCTTTTGCGCAAGCCGACACGCGCCGCACTTTCCTCCACCAGTCCGGTCTCTTGCTCTCAGGCACGGCGATTGCGTTGCTAACAGGTAGGAGAGCGCTTGCAGCCGCAGGGGAAGGCTCGCCGGAGAACGACGTCCGCGTTCTGAATACCGCGCTCGGAGCGGAATTTGAAGCCATCGCAGCTTACCAGGTCGGGGCGCAAAGCGGATTACTGAAAAAGCCAATACTTGATGTCGCTGTGACGTTTCAGGGCCATCACAAAGAGCATGCGACCGTGCTTTCTCAAACCATTGCGAAACTGGGCGGTAAGCCAGTTTCAGCAAAGGAAAAGTACACGTTCCCGACCGACTCGCTCAAGACCCAGAACGATGTCCTCCGCTTTGCGGCATCCCTGGAGAAGGGAGCGGTCAGTGCCTATCTTGGAGCGGTGCCGATCTTCCACGACCGTGACCTCGCCAAAGCGGCCGCCAGTATCCTTGGCGATGAGGCCATGCACTGGGCCGTACTGCGCCATGTTTTGGGCGAAACGCCGGTGCCGTCGGCGTTCGTCTCGTAAATGTACAGAAGCCTCGTGGTGAGTTTCGGCCTCATCACGGCCTTGGCCGGGGCGCCCGCGTCCGGCGGCGGCGTCTTGCGCGGTAACCCGGCCGCCGGCGTAGCAATCTATGATCGCTGTGTGGCCTGCCACACGTTCACCTACGACCGCACAGGGCCCAGGCATTGCGGCCTCCTTGGACGACGTGCTGGTAGCGAGCCCGGCTTCGCTTACTCCGACGCGATGAAGCAATCGAAGCTAGTATGGGATGAACGCACTCTGGATCGTTTTCTGGCCGATCCGCTGAAGGTGGTCCCGGGTACAAACATGGGGTACGCGGGAGTGAAGGACGACCAAGAACGCGCAGACCTGATCGCTTACCTGATGCAGAGGAGCGAGGCTCCCGAGTGCAAGTAATTATCGATTGCCTCTGTCGGAGACCTATTCCGCTACCAGTGGCGGCTCATACCTGTTGGATGGCAGCGGAGCGTGAGCCGTCATTGCATGCAGGTGCTCCAACACTTCGAGCCGGCATGCGGGCACGGTCGGCCTGTATCGTACTCATGGCCGGGGCCACGTCAGCGGCAACCACGGGGCCAACTCGCGGTGCTAATTGACACATGTCCCGCTTCATTGAAGTGCTTGAGGCGCAGCGAGGACCTCGGACGGATTCTGTCCGGAGATATTCCAACTTTTCATTCGTGCGTTGAAGACCTTGTAGTTGCTTCATACAGCGGAGTTGGTGCGGGAACGGCAGGCGGAAACGCAATTGCTGGCTGTCCTCGACAATGCCGAGATGAAGTCCTTGAAGTGAAGTCTACCGCCCATCCTTATCCAGGAATGGACTCTCCCAGTTGCGAGGCGTCGTCCCTCACAGCGCTCACCGAATAGAGGCAAACCATGGGAAAAAGTGTCGCCCAAAAGCTGATTGACGCACACCTCCTCAGTGGTCGTACGCAGCCTGGCGAGGAGATTGCTCTGCGCATCGACCAGACGCTGACCCAGGACGCCACCGGTACGATGGTCATGCTCGAGCTTGAGGCGATGCAGCTGGACCGCGTCAAGACCGAGCTTTCCGCCCAGTACGTGGACCACAATCTGCTGCAGGAGGACTTCAGAAATCCGGACGATCACCTGTTTCTGCTCAGCGCCTGCAAGCGCTTCGGCGTCTGGTACAGCCGGGCTGGCAATGGCGTCAGCCACCCCACCCACATGCAGCGGTTCGGTTGTCCGGGCAAGACGCTTCTCGGCTCGGACAGCCATACCTGCGCGGCCGGCTCACTAGGCATGCTGGCGATCGGAGCCGGCGGAGTGGAGGTTGCCATGGCGATGGCCGGTGAGCCGTTCTACCTGAAGATGCCGGAAATCTGGGGCATCAAGTTGACCGGGGAGTTGCCGGACTGGGTCAGCGCCAAGGATGTGATTTTGGAAATGTTGCGGCGATACGGGGTCGACGGCGGCATCGGCCGCATCATCGAGTACCACGGACCGGGCCTGGACAAGCTGTCGGCCATGGATCGACATGTGATCGCCAACATGGGTGCCGAGCTCGGCGCGACAACCAGCGTCTTTCCCGCCGATGAAGCGGTGCGGCGTTTTCTCGCGTCCGAGGGTCGCGAGGATGCTTTCACCAGCCTGCTGGCCGATGCTGACTGCCGCTATGACATGGAGGCAGAAATTGCCCTGTCGCTGCTCGAACCATTGATTGCCAAACCGTCCAGTCCGGGCAACGTCGTCCCGGTGCGAGAAGTGGCCGGCGAAGAAATTTATCAGGCCTATATCGGGTCCTCTGCCAATCCAGGCTACCGTGACTTCGCAGTGGCGGCCCAGATCGTCCGGAACGGCACGGTGGCGCCACATGTCTCGTTCGACGTGAATCCGACCTCTCGCAGTATGCTGGAAACCTTGATGCGCGACGGCCACGTGCTTCACCTGCTACACGCCGGTGCGCGCCTGCATCAGGCCGGCTGCAACGGCTGCATCGGCATGGGCCAGGCTCCGGCCACCGGGAAAAACAGCCTGCGCACCGTGCCGCGCAATTTCGCGGGCCGCTCAGGCACGCACGAGGATCACGTCTGGTTGTGTAGTCCGGAGACAGCTGCGGCCTCGGCCCTGACTGGGAGAATCACGGATCCGCGCGCGTTGGACATGGACTACCCGCGTATCAAAGAACCAGACGATCCAGTAATTAACACGCAGAACCTCGTGGCGCCGTTGTCATACGAACAAGCCCGCGAGCAGACCCTACTGAAGGGCCCGAATATCCATTCGCTACCGGATTTCCAGCCGTTACCGAACAAGCTCAGCTTGCCGGTACTGCTAAAGGTCGGTGACAACATCTCCACCGATGACATCATGCCGGCCGGTGCTCGCGTGCTGCCCTACCGCAGCAACATTCCCGCGATCAGCGAGTTCGTCTACGAGCAGCTCGACGAACACTACGTGCAGCGCGCTAAGACCGCTGGCGACCACGCCATCGCGGGCGGGCTGAACTACGGCCAGGGCTCAAGCCGCGAACACGCGGCTATCGCGCCGCGATATCTGGGGCTGCGCGTCGTCATCGCCAAAGGTTTCGCACGCATCCACTGGCAAAACCTGATCAACTTTGGGGTGCTGCCACTGACGTTTAAGCACGCCGGCGACTATGACAAACTGGCGCAGGGCGACGTGCTGATGCTCGAGCAACTCGACGTCGCCCTGGCCGCAGGATCCGAGATCGAGGCCAGCATCGACGGCGCCGGCGAGCGCCTGACACTGACCCACCAACTCTCGCCGCGTCAGGTCGCGGT
The DNA here is from genome assembly GCF_058252315.1 of Cupriavidus sp. PB-02. Classification (NCBI taxonomy): domain Bacteria; kingdom Pseudomonadati; phylum Pseudomonadota; class Betaproteobacteria; order Burkholderiales; family Burkholderiaceae; genus Cupriavidus; species Cupriavidus sp. PB-02. The sequence continues at coordinate 400,528 of NZ_JBXPSX010000003.1, read as the reverse complement.
GCTGCGCGCCGGCGGCCTGATCAATTGGATGCGTCTGCGGCACTGAACGCAGGGGAAATCGTCCGCTCGCGTTGAAAACAAGTCGTGCAGCTGATGCTACAGCGCCAGTTCGGTGAGGACGCGCCAGTCGATCCCGCAAACGCGCCACTCCACCTTTGGGGTGTCGTACCTTTCGTTCACTCTGGCGGGCATAGCCTTGAAAGTCGCCGACTTTTCGGAAATCTCACCGCCGAAACGCATGTCACCTGACGCATCGCGCGGCCTAACCCTTGCTTTGACACACTCTCCTTGAGGGAGTCGTGACAATCGGTTATCCCGTAGCGTTCGGCCTCGGGTCCGTTCCATGCCCAACTACTGGCGGAGAAGCCCTAGCGGTAGACTAGGACCGGAATTGTGCAATGCGTGAGGACCTTCTGTGTTTCACTTCCGACCAACAGGCCTGCGAGGCCGCGACGGCCGTGGGATGCCATGAATATCACATCACAGCCGTGCCGGGTGGCAGCCTCCACGATGTCCTTGTACGGCGTGGCAGAGATCGTCATATCGGTGCCACAGGTGACACTTTCCGCCTTTGCCTCCGCGACAATCTGGTTCAGACGGGAACTCGCTTCCGCTGCTGCGTGCTCCTCGAATGCCTTGCGTGTCTGGTGGCCGGCATCGCTCGATTGCAAGAACGGATATTCATCCATGCAAGTGAAGGCGGTAATCTTCGCGCCGCTTGACTTCGCAAATTCGATGGCTGCAGCCGTAGCTTTCCTGGAGAGATCGGAACCGTCAGTGGGGAGCAGGACGTGCTTGAACATATTATGTCTCCTTTATTCAAATGGGGTAGGCGGCTGTCTTTAATAATAGGTTTATTTCTCAATATTTTCGAATAAAAATACTGCATCCGGCCTTGATTTCAAGGGGCGTTAATGGGATGGACGCTCCCGTGAAGGTACACGAGTGCCAAACTGGTGAGCCTGGCAACCTCTCAAACAGGAGCATCCCACATGAAGGTCACGACCTTCGGCATCGACTTGGCGAAGAATGTGTTTGTGCGACCTGCAAGTCGCCTGAATTTCTGTTTCACAGGAGAACGTATGGCCTGACGAAACCGGTTGTTCCATCAACCGTTCCCTACCCAGACATGCGGAGCCGGTAACAGCTCGGTGTGAAGCTCTGGGGACAACGTAGCCGCCGGATAACCGGTACGCCCAGCCGCGAGGCGAAGCGGAATCTGCCAGCACGAAGGCGGAGAGGAGCAAGGGATGAGTGGGTACGACCAACATATGTGAACTTCTGATAAACGTCGTGATCTTTGACAAGCCAAACGTGCTGACAGGCTTGAACCAAAACGGTATGCGGTGAGGAGTGGTCTTTGAATACTGGGCCACCATGGACAACCAGCCGCCGGCGAAGAGGAAGGGTCCGCCCCGCTCGGAGATTCATGCGGAACAGGGTAAGCCCATCATGCTGCCGGTGACGGCAGGCGAACCGCAAGGAACGCTGTTGGCGTGGTGGGTAAAGGAACGCGGAGAAAGCGAACGCCCGGCTGTAATGGCCGGGATACGGGCTGCAACATTGCCCGACACGAAAGTGGGCAGACTTCCGCAGGGTCATTCATGGCGAGAGAACCTTGACCAACCGTTATACGAGGGAAAGCAGATGACGGCGTACGATGCGAAAGTGTCGGGAGCTGGTGCGTCCTCGCACGCTGCACAGATGTGGGATCAGGCGAACTGGCCCCACATTGAGGCAGAGGTGAAACGGCTTCAGGTGCGTATCGCCAAGGTGGTCCGGGAAGGCCGATGGGGCAAGGTGAAAGCCCTGCAACGTCTGCTGACCCGCTCGCATAGCGGCAAGATGTTGGCCGTGAAGCGTGTGACGGAAAATCGCGGTAAGAGGACGCCGGGGGTGGACGGCAGGATATGGTCGTCCCCGGCGGCCAGATGGAGCGGAATGGTGTCGCTACGTCATCGCGGCTATCGGGCGATGCCGCTGCGGCGGGTTTACATTCCCAAGAGTAACGGCAAGAAGCGTCCGTTAGGAATTCCTTGTATGCGGTGCCGGGCGATGCAGGCTTTATGGAAGCTCGCTCTGGAACCCGTCGCGGAGACTCTGGCGGATGCCAATTCCTACGGCTTTCGGTCCGGACGCTCGACCGCCGATGCCATCGAGCAGTGCTTCAACGTTCTGGCTAAGCGTGCCTCGCCAGAATGGGTTCTGGAGGGTGACATTCGAGGCTGTTTCGACAACTTCAGTCATTCCTGGTTCCTGGAGAACGTACCGATGGATAAGGGGGTTCTGCGAAAGTGGCTTCAGGCCGGATATATCGATGAGGGAACTCTGTTCGAGTCGCGGGCGGGTACACCCCAAGGGGGTGTCATCTCGCCCGTAATCGCGAATATGGCGCTGGATGGGCTTGAAGCGGCAGTCCATGCAAGTGTAGGAACATCCAAACTTGCTCGCAGCAAGGCTCAGCTCAACGTCGTCCGTTATGCCGATGACTTTTTGGTGACTGGCGTGTCGAGAGATGTGCTGGAATCCCGGGTGCTTCCCGCGGTCAGGCAGTTTATGGCCGCCCGAGGTCTGGAACTCTCGGAAGAGAAGACCAGGATCACCAACATAGCGGAGGGTTTCGATTTCCTTGGCCAAAACGTGCGCAAGTACGGCGGCAAACTGCTGATCAAGCCAGCGAAGAAAAGTATCAAATCGCTGCTCGACAAGGTCAGGGAAGTCATCAAGGACAACGCGAGTGTCACCCAAGAGGCGTTGATCCGTAGGCTGACCCCGATCATTCGGGGTTGGGCTATGTATCATCGCCACGTCGTGGCAAAAGCGACCTTCTCAACGATCGACTCGCACATCTGGCACCTGCTCTGGAAGTGGGCAAGACGTAGGCACCCCACGAAAGGAGCCCGGTGGGTCTGGAAACGTTACTTCCGGTGTGACGGACATCGGTCCTGGGATTTTGCAACGAAGGGTTCGACCGAGGATGACACCTGCGGCCTGCAACTCTTCCGCGCAGCGACGGTCGCCATCCAGCGCCACATCAAAATCCGGGGACTGGCCAATCCATTTGATCCGGCATGGGACATCTACCTTGCCCGCCGTCGAACCGCGAAACGTTCCGCCGGGCTGTCCGGTGCCACCCAATGGCGCTGAAGAAATGGCTTGAGCCGGATGCGGGGCGACCTGCACGTCCGGTTCTGAGGGGGCGGCGGCGCAGTAATGCGTCGCTGCTACCCGACCAGATCCACGGTGTGAATGAGCCTGGCAAAGCGACGTTGAGGAAGCAGCTCAAGCGTGCCGAGGTGGCCGAGTTCTTTGCGACTCTGCCGCCGAGTGTGATTGGGATGGAGGCGGGTGGCAGCGCTCACCACTGGGCCCGTAAGCTGCAAAGCTTTGGGCACACGGTGCGGCTGATGGCGCCGCAATTCGTCAAACCGTACGTCAAGCCCAACAAGAACGATGCGGCCGATGCTGAGGCGATCTGCCAAGCGGTAGCACGACCGAACATGAGATTCGTGCCGATCAAGAATGTTGAGCAGCAGGCGGTGCTGGCATTGCACCGTGCGCGTCAGGGCTTCGTGAAAGCGCGTATCTCGCAGGCCGACCAGATCCGCGGATTGTTGGCTGAGTTTGGGTTGGTTGTTCCCCAGGGCATTGGGAACATTGCCAGGCAGGTGCCGGAGTTGATCGAGGATGCGACCAATGATCTGCACGGCTCGTTCCGTATGCTCATCCAGCGGCTGCTGGAGCATCTGAAGGAACTGGACCGTCAGGCCGATGAAATTGGCGCGCAGATCGAGGCATGGCATCGGGATAACGAGTTGAGCCGCAAGCCGATTACCGCCTCTTAAGTCCCCAGGTAGGCGCGCCGAACCTCCGGGTCGTCAATCAGCGCCTTCGCCGGGCCGCTGCGCACAATGCGCCCCGCTTCCAACACGTAGCCCCGGTCAGCCAACGATAACGCGAGGTGGACGTCCTGCTCCACCAATAGCAACGTCACGCCTTCGCGCCGTATCGCGGCGAGTACGCCAACCAACTGCTCGATCACCACGGGCGCCAGTCCGAGGCTCATTTCGTCGACCATCATCAGGACCGGCGCGGCCATCAGCGCGCGTGCCATGGCACACATCTGCTGCTCACCGCCGGACATGCTCCCGGCCAACTGATGCCGCCGCTCGGCCATCCGGGGAAACAGCGCGTAGACCCGGTCCAGGCCGCGCGCCACGGCCGCCTTATCGCGGCGGCGGTATGCGCCCATCAGCAGATTGTCCTGTACGGTCATGCGCTCGAATAGCTGGCGCCCTTCCGGTACCTGCACCAGGCCTAGGGCAAACGCCTGGTCAGGCGTCATGCCGGCCAGGTCGCGGCCGTCCAGCACGACCTGTCCCCTGCAGGGCAGGACGCGCGACAGCGCCCGCAGCAACGTGGTCTTGCCCGCACCGTTGCTGCCGATCAGTGCGACGATCTCGCCCGCGCGAATGGCGAGCGCCACGTCATGCAGGACCAGCATTTCACCATAGCCGGCACTGAGTGCTTCGACTTCGAGCAACCAGGCCGGTCCATGGGCATCGTTCATACACGCCGCTTGCCCAGATAGGCCAGGATGACCCCGGGATCCGCCAGCACCGCGTCCGGGGTGCCATCGGCGATCTTCTCGCCGTGGTGCAGCACAAGCAAGCGGTCCGATAGACTCTTGATGGCCTTGATCACATGCTCGATCACCAGGATGCTGATGCCCTGGTCGCGCACCTTGCGAATGACATCGATCAGCGCCTCGATCTCCACCAGGTTCAGGCCCGCCATGACTTCATCGCAAAGCAGCACCGCGGGCCGCATGGCAAGCGCCTTGGCCAGCTCAAGGCGCTTGCGGCCAGGCCCGCTCAGCTCGTCGGCGAGCCGGCCGGCGTCGCCGCCGAGTCCGACGAAATCCAGGCTGGCCCGGGCTTGCTCCCGGGCCTGGGCCAGGCTGGCGACGCCGCCGTGGCCAAACAGCGCGCCCACCGAGACGTTATCCAGCACCGACATCCCGGGAAAAGGCCGCATGACCTGGAAGGTGCGTCCTATCCCCAATCGTGCGCGACGGTAGGCCGGCAGACGGGTGACCGGCACCCCGCGGAACAGTACCTCACCTGTGCTCATCGCCAGGGTGCCACTGATGATGCTGACCAGCGTGGTCTTGCCCGCCCCATTGGGTCCGATCAGGCCCAGGATCTCGCCGGGCGCCAGTGTCAGGCTGACATCGTTGACGGCGACCAGGCCATTAAAGCGGCGGCTTGCATGGCGGACTTCCAGGATCGGGCTCATATCCGGTGCGTGAGTATGTTTTCGATGAAATAGCGCCAGCCCGTCTTCCGGAGCCGCCGCAGCAGGTCGGCAAGGCCGCGTGGCATCAGTACCACCGCTGCGATAATGACCACACCAAAGAACAAGCCAGCAACGCTGGTGACTTCGCTGGACAGCATTTCGGCGATCACCGACAGCGCGAACGCGCCCACGATCGGACCCAGCACAGTACCCGGACCGCCGAACACTGCCATGATGATCATCATGACGTTGAGGCTGATATCGAATGCACTTTCCGGATCCAGAAACGTGATCCAATAGGCATGGATGCCGCCGGCCAGCGCGCAGTACGCACCGGACAACGCAAACGCCAGCACCTTGTATAGCGTCGTGTTCACGCCCATGACGGCAGCGCCCTCCTCGTTCTCGCGGATGGCGATCAGCCCGAAGCCGAAGCGGCTGCGGGTAAGCCAGAACACCGTCAGCGTCGCCAGCACCAACAGACCCAGGGACAGTTCATAGAAAAGCGGGTCGTTGTTCAACGGTGGCAGTACCAGCCCGATATTCTGTCCGGCCAGCGGCACGTTCGAGACGATGGCCGTCATGACCTGTGCCAGCGCCAGCGTGGCGATAGCGAAGTAGTGGCCCTTGAGGCGCAATACCGGCAAGCCCAGCAGGATGGCAAAGACCACCGCCAGCGCCATGCCGAAAGCCAGGCCCGCGGCAAACGGCCAGCCCCACTGCACCATGCCGATGGCAACGCCATAGCTGCCCAGCCCGTAGAAAACGGAATTGCCGAACGAAGCGTAGCCGGTATAGCCGCCAATGATGTTCCACCCTTGCGCCAGCACGGCCAGCAACAACGCATTGATGCCGAACTGGACCAGAATGTCCGAGCCGTACCACGGCACACCCGCTGCCACGGCCAGCACAAGCAGGATCAGCACCGCGCGCGCCATCGTCATGCAGTCCTCCCCAACAAGCCGCCAGGCCGCAGGACCAGTACCAGCACCAGGATGCTAAAGCTCGCCACGTTGGCAAAGGTCGCGCCGATGTAGAGCGTGGTCAGCGCTTCGATCACGCCGAGGAACAAGCCGCCCACGATGACGCCAAGCGGATTGTCGAGACCGCCGATGATCGAGATGGCGAACGACTTGGCCGTCAGCGCCGCCCCAATGTAAGGATTGATCTGCGAGACCGTGCCATAGAGGCCGCCGGCGGCGCCGGCCAGCGCAACACCGAGGCCGAAGGTCACGGCGTACAGGTGACGCGGTTCCACGCCATACAGGCGTGCTGCGACCAGGTTCTGCGCGGTCGCGCGGATGGCGCGTCCCAGGCGCGAATGCAACAGGAACAGCCACAGGCCGACGGTCAGCACGATCGCCACCGCGAACGCCGCTAGCCGCGCCAGCGGCACCACCACGGGCCCGAGTGCGAGGCTGCTGCCGGCGTACGAGGGGTTGATGGCGCGGAAGTCTGCCGAGAAAAACAGTTGCGCCAGATAGGTCAGCACCACCTCAAGCCCGAAGGTAATCAGCAAGGTGTTGAACATGGGCGCGCGCACGACTAGGTTGAGCAAGCCGCGCTGCAGCGCATAACCCAGGCAGAACATGCCAGCGCCGGTGAGCGGCAATCCCAGAAACGGATCAATATGCAGGTAGGTGTATAGATACCACGATGCGTAGGCGCCCAGCATGATGAAGGCGCCGTGCGCAAGATTGACGATGTTGAGCACGCCCCAGACCAGGGCCAGCCCGAGCGCCATGACAGCGTACAGCCCGCCCAGCAACACGCCGTTCAAAAGGATCTGCGCGAGCAAGTCCATGCCGCCTCCCGATCAGCGCGCGGTCCAGGCAGGCATGGGATACTTCGGCGGCCTGACGAACCGGTTCGCCTCATAAACCTTCGCAAGTACGTCGCCCTGCACCTGGATCACCACCTGGGGCAGATCGATCTGGCCATGCGCATTGAAGGCGACGGGGCCATACAAACTGTCGAATCTGATGCTCGCTAGTGCGTCGCGCACCTTCCGCGGATCGGCCGATCCGGCGTTTTCCATAGCTTGCACCAGCGCCTCCACATCAGCCACGCCAGAGGCGGCGTGATAGTCAGGCTCGTAGCCGAACCTGGCCTTGTACTCCTGCGCGAACCGCTCGGCGTCGCCGAACCAGCGGTCCTTCAGTTGCGCAGACGGCAACCAGGCCGTCATGCCGAAGGCGAAGTCGGCATCCTTGCCCAGGGCCTTGCGGAAATCCTCGCTGGGCACGCCCACGGTGAACGAGTACATGGCCGGCGATACGCCTAGGCTCCTGGCCTGCCGCACGAAGTTCAGGATCTCGGTCTCATGCCCCGCCATCAGCACAGCGTCAACCCCTTTGCTTTTGATCTGCGAGAGCAGCGAACTGAAGTCGCTGGCATTGGTGCTGTAGCGCTCGTCCATTACCAACGACAGCCCCGCCTGCTTCAGCTTCGGGCGGGTACCCTCGGCAACCGACACGTCGAACGCGTCATCAGCGTAGAGCAGCGCAACGGCCTTCGGCACCGGCTTGAGTGCCCTGAGCATCTCGATGGTGCTCCCAAAGTAGTTGCTGGCCGGCGCCAATGTCCCGAAGATATAGCGGAATCCGCGCGAGAAAATCTGATCGGAGGCGCCGCCGCCCTGCACCATGGGTATTTTGTACTTTTCCGCGACGGCGGAATCGGCCAGCGCAAAGTTGCTGGCGAACGGACCCAGCAGCAGATTGACCTTGTCCTGCGTAACCAGCTGCGTGTACTGCCGCACGCTCAGATTCACATCGGACTGGTTGTCGTAAAGCTTGAGTGCCAGTTTGTGCGACTGCGCACCCAGCTTCACGCCGCCAGCGGCGTTGATCTTGTCGACTGCCAACTGGTAGGCATCACGGTAATACCTGCCGGTGTTGGCCAACGGTCCGGTTAACTGGATCGATGCGCCCAGCACAACGTCCTGGGCCACGGCCATGTGCCAAGGCGACGATACAGCAAGCGAGGTCAAGGCGGCCAGAAAACCCGGGCGCAGGCGGGACCAGAGTTCCGACATTATTCGGCCTCCAATTATTACTCTCTACTTCTCGATAGTAGCTTCTTCCCAGAGAATGGCAACTTCCATTGGCTTCACTCCACCCGATCTTTTCATTCCACGACAGAATTCCACAGAACGGCATTTCTGTCGCGAAAAAAATATATCACGATGTGATATATTGCTCACGTAGCTTTGCCTATTCAGATCGGCAGGGTCCGTCTTTTTGACTAGGGATCTTCGACACCTATACTTCCTTCGAGTGCAGGGTACCGGAGGATCAGTACGGTGCATCGGCAGCACGGTTGACTGTGCCGGCCGGGTGCATGAGGAGTCAGGCTCATGTCATGACCATTCACCCAACCAGTGGACCCAACCGCCGAATCAGCTACCGGCTGGCGGGGCTTGGTGGCAGACTGGTCCACCGACCAGCAGGCGTTCAAGATATCGTGGGGGAAGGTCATGATGTGGATCTTCCTGGTATCCGATACCTTCATCTTCAGTTGCTTCCTGATTGGCTACATGACGGTACGGAGGATATCGACCACAGCGAACTGGCCGAATAGCGCTCATGTCTTCGCGCCCGACATGGCTCGACCGGTCATTCAAGACGTTCTTTCGCACAAGTTCGACATTTGGGGATCAGCACGAAATATGCGGGTTAGCGACTATATCGTGAGCCGGAGTTGCATCGGTCACAGGCGTCGGCCGCCTAGGGCTTGTGTAGATATAGCAGCGTGACCATGGCAGCGTGGACGCTACCTTTCCTGCCTTGTGGCACACCACCTGGAACAGCGCCATTCGATCGGTTTCAAAAGCGTGCGCGCAGCCGACCAGGTAGACACGCCAAATGCGGTACTTCCCTGAATACTGCCAGCATGATGCCGGTGTACTGGGGATGGCGGACTATCGCGTAAGGCCCCTCCTGGGCCATACGCCCTTGCCGGCTAGCCCAGTAAACTGCCGTCCACCCCCGGACCAGCAGAACGATGCCGACGAGAATGAAGATGGCACCGAGCATCATCTCGATGATGGCGCCAGTGAGACCATAACCAAGTAGTTTTGCCCACAGGTGCCCACGGTAGGCGGTGCGCGGGATGTCGAGCCCGAGGAACCCCGACAACAGGTAGATCGTAAGAGGAAATCCATACATCTCGGCGTACAGCGCGATGATGAATGCCTGAACCAGACCAGCCCCGGCCCATTCTCGCCAGCTTCGCGGTGCCACATATCAATACAATAGCCATGACACCACCCCGACCACGACCGCTACGAGGTCCCAATGGCCGTAGTGCGCCCTGAAACTCCCCATGTCGCTCACGAGACGTCTCCCAAGGTAGCGTGGTTAGCAGAGCTTGCAGTCTTTGCACCTGGGCATGCATCCCTATGCGACTTGTCTTCCCGGGTCGGCGGCTTGCGCTCGTCGCGCGAGTTCATTTCCCTCATCCCGAAGAACATCGCCAACGGGCATGCCAGGATCAGCAGGATCGGCGCGAAGGCGCGAATGGCGGCCTGGTACTGCGGGAAAGCCACGTACACGACGACAAGCAGCACGGCGAATCCAATGGCAATCTTGATCATCGTCTTGACGCTGCACATGATCGTTTCCCTCCTTGCATCAATGTTCCACACGGTTGTGAGCCCCCTTTGCTCACCATGGCAGGGGGGCACGCTCTTGCCCGCGTACTTAGGCGCTGCTCCAAAGCTTCGGGCTTAACAAAGGCTGAGCCCGCCCATCATGCGTTGATGCATCACGAGCATGCCGACCGCGCCAAGGGTTGCGAGCACGCCGATGATGGCGAACACGATCAAGAGGACTCTCCATATCAATGATTTGTTCACGCACACCTCTCGTCTTCGTTGGCCGCCTGGGCACGCATCCGCCACGCGTGCCCTACGATCTGCCGTCCAGTCACTCCTTGATTCGAAATCGAGGGGGCTTCTGCTCTGGCGCTTGCTCGGTCATCCCGCCCACTTGATCGTCGTGCGCGCTCATGCTCTTCATCATCAGCCACATCGACAATGGGCAGACCAAGAGCAGGAGATAGGGCCCAATACCCAGGACAAGCGCTCGGACCGGTGGTAATAGGGCATAGGCGGCAGCCAGCATCGCCAGCGTCGCCAGCAGGGCGATGCCTGCGGTGAACATCGCTTTCATATTGCATTTCATATGCGGTACTCCCATTGGAAAGGTTCGAATCGGAACGGCACCCTTACTTCGTCGGCGGCGTCTGGATCTTGTCCGCGTACTTGCGCATGATCTCGCCCATCGCCTGCATCATGTCCGCGTGCATCTGCATCGAAAGCTTCTCGTTGCCAGGTGGCAGGCCCATCATCGGACAGCTTCCCATCATGCCGCCGCCCATCATGTGGTCCATGTTCATGTCGTGCCCTTTGTCCTGGGCACCCGCCTTGGCGCTTTCGGCGCCACGGGTTGCAGCGGCCGCTGCGGACCAGCCGCTGGCGCCAAGCATCACAACGGCTAGGGTCGCGGCCATGAGTGATTTCGTATTCATGTCGATCTCCTTATCGATCGCAATTCAATGACCCACGTCAATCCAGCACCAGACGAGTGGGCGGACAGACAGTCAGTCCGGCTCCCCCAAGCTCGGATGCCAGAGGCCGGATCGCACGGAGGCATGCGCTTAGCCTGGTCGGCCGAAGCGCCCTCAATCACTTGGACTCGGCAGCCCCCTTCTGGCTGCCACTGTCGGTCGACTGGGAGTCCACTTGTTTCATCATTTCATCGCAGCGCGCCAGCATCGCTGCCTGAGAGGCGAACGTACTGGAGGTCGCCCCGGGGTGTTGCGCTGCAGTGCGCGCGCGATTGATGACGTCCCAGTCCGGGCCGGCGAGCGCCTGCGCGGTCGCGACGCCGAGTGAAACGAGAACGAGAGTCTTGAGAGTGGAGTGCATGATGGTCTTCCCCAGAATTCGGCTTTGTTTGGCTCACGCAACGGGGTCAGAGCACCCACGCTCGGGTAGAGCCACCAAAGTCAAGCACGCGGCCGAGGTGGGCCACGCGTGGGGATAGATCAGATTCGCAAGCGGGCGGTTGCGAGATAGACCGGACCAAGCGAGTTGTTCGCGCTGTCCGCTGTGTGGAAGATTCGGAAGGTGTACGGCGTGGGCGGGAGAACGTGTTCAAGCCCAGCCGTAGCCGGCAAGACACCGAGATCGGGACCGTGACCGTTGCTATCGGCCCAGTGCCGACCGTCCTGCTGATGGTCCGCGCACAAGGCCGGCTGCGCGCGGTCCATCTCCAGGCAGCTTGTCATGGTGGCCATTGCCGCCGGCCCCATTGTCGCCTCGGTCTCTTGCGGGCATAGGTATCCGGCCACCGCGAGGCGCGCAAAGAGTACCGTCGCCAACAACAGCAGCGCAAGCAAGCGAGTGAAGGGGCTGTGGCTATGCTTCATGAATCACGCCAAGCATTTTTCCTAGTCTAGCGCCGCCCGATCTGGGCAGCAAGGCGAGGAGACACGGGTTGGTAGAGTCGAATCCACACATGACAATAGCTACGCCACGCGGAGTCTGAGCCGTAGCGCATTGGAGATAACTGAAACCGAACTCAAGCTCATGGCCAAGGCCGCGATCATCGGCGACAGCAACCAGCCGGTGAACGGGTACAGCAACCCCGCCGCCAGCGGGATACCCAGCGCGTTATAGACAAAGGCGAAGCCCAGGTTCTGCCGCATGTTGGCGATGGTGGCTTCGGAGAGCTCGCGTGCGCGAGCGATACCGCGCAGATCGCCCTTGACGAGGGTCATCTGGGCGCTGTGCATCGCCACATCGGTACCGGTTCCCATAGCAACGCCCACGTCGGCTTTCGCCAACGCCGGCGCGTCGTTGATGCCGTCGCCGGCCATCGCGACCACGTGTCCTTCCGCTTGTAGTTTGTCAACGAGCGCAAGCTTGTTGGCCGGCGTGACCTCGCCGTGAAACTCGTCGATGCCCAGGCGCCCGGCCACCGCCCTGGCCGTGACAACGCCATCACCCGTCGCCATCACCACGCGCACTCCGGTTTGCCTGAGCGTCGCCAGTGCTTCGGGCGTACTGGCCTTGACGGGGTCGGAAACGGCAAGCACCCCGGCCAATTTCTGGCCCACCGCCAGATACATGACACTGGCGCCTTGCTGCCGGAGCGTATCGGCCTGAGCCGCCAGGGCTTCGACATTGATCTGGTCCTGGTGCATCAGGGCTGTATTGCCCAGCACGAGCTGATAGCCATCGACGCGGCCGCGTACGCCCATGCCCGTGTCCGAGGCGAACTCCTCCGCCTTCGCCAGGGCCAGGCCGCGCTCACGCGCGGCGCTGACGAGGGCTGCTGCCAGTGGATGCTCGCTGCCCTGGTCGAGGCTCGCGGCCAGACGGAGCACTTCGGTCTCATCAAACGGATCGACGCCATAGGCCCGTTCGAAGCTCGGACGGCCTTCCGTCAGCGTGCCGGTCTTGTCCACGATCAGGGTGTCGACCTTGCGGAATTGCTCGATGGCCGCCGCGTCCCGGAACAGAATGCCCTTGGTCGCGCCATTCCCACTGGCCACCATGATGGACATCGGGGTAGCCAACCCCAGCGCGCAGGGACAGGCAATGATCAGTACAGCCACCGCATTGACCAGGCCAAAGACCCAGCTCGGCTCGGGGCCGAAGACGCCCCAGGCGAAGAAGGTGAGCAACGCGATGGTTACGACCACCACCACGAACACGCCGGCGACCCGGTCCGCCATCCGCTGCATGGGCGCCTTGGAACGCTGCGCCTGGGCCACCATCTGCACGATCTGCGACAGCACCGTCTGGGCGCCGACCTTTTCCGAGCGCATCACAAGGCTGCCCGAGGTGTTGATGGTGGCGCCGATCACATGATCGCCGACGCGCTTGGAGACTGGCAGAGGCTCACCGGTGATCATCGATTCGTCGATGGCGCTGGCCCCTTCGGTCACGACGCCATCCGTGGGCACCTTCTCGCCGGGCCGAATCCGCAGCAGATCGCCGACATGCACGTGCGTCAGCGGAATATCGGCCTCGCTGCCGTCCGGATTGAGGCGGCGCGCCGTCTTGGGGGCCAGGCCGAGCAGCGACTTGATGGCTGCCGAGGTCTGCGAGCGTGCCCGCAACTCAAAGATCTGGCCCAGCAACGTCAGCGAAATGATGACGGCCGCGGCTTCGAAATAGACAGCGATCCGGCCGTGCATGAGAAAGGCGCGGGGAAAGAGCTCCGGGGCGACGGTGGCCGCGACGCTATAGACGAATGCCGTGCCCGTACCCAGACCGATCAGCGTCCACATGTTCGGGCTGCGGTTTCGGAACGACTGCAGGCAGCGGACGTAGATCGGGAAGCCTGCCCACAGGACCACCGGTGTGGACAAGACGAGTTCCACCCAGCTTTGCGTCGCAGGTTCGAGTGCCTCCAGACGGCCCCCAAGCATCACGAGCGACACGACGGCGATCGTCAGCGGCAAGGTCCACCAGAAGCGATGGCGAAACGCCGTGAGTTCGGGATTCTGGTCCTCTTCGAGGCTTGGCATGACCGGTTCCAGTGCCATGCCGCACTTTGGGCACGTCCCGGGATGATTCTGGCGGATTTCGGGGTGCATCGGGCACGTGTAGGTCGTGCCCGGCGCCGTCTCGCCTTCATCGGGCGCCGATACGCTTGGTGTCTCGACATAGCGCGTCGGCTCGGCCTCGAACCGCTGCTGGCAACCGGCACTGCAGAAGAAATACTGTGCCCCGGCATAGCTTGCCTGGTATGGCACATCGCGCTTGACCGTCATGCCGCACACCGGATCACGCGCACTGGCCTCAGACATTGGGGCGCCGTAGGTGGGGACACTCCGGTCCCGTTGATCTGACACGTGCTCGTTCGCAGTGCCGTGCCCACTGTGAGCGTGCATGTCGTCCCGCGCTGCTGCCATGGCCGCGGCGTGCCGCTGTCGATCGCTCGTATTCATCGCGGTCAATGCCTCGTTGCATTCGCCAGCCGTTGTTGCTGGGCTGCGCCACTGATTTCATCCAGAATCGGACAGGCAGGACGATCATCCCCTTCGCAAGGCCGCGACAAATACAGCAGTGTGTCACGCATGCCGGTGAGCGCGGAGATCCGTCCGTCCAATTCCTGAATCCGCTGTTCCGCGATCGCCTTCACCGTGCCGCTCGCGCGCCGCTTGTTTTGCCATAGCCCGATGAGCTCTCGAATCTGAGCCATGGAGAACCCCATGGCCAGGGCCCGTCCGATGAAGCGCAGCGTATGAATATCTGCTTCGCCATACATCCGGTAATTCGCGCCGCTGCGCCCCACCGAAGTCACAAGGCCGATACTTTCGTAGTAGCGGATCATCTTGGCCGAGACGCCGGATGCGCTGGCCGCTTCTCCTATGTTCATGCTGTGCCCCTTGCTTCTCATCGAGCCACCTTCCCGTCGGCGCGGCTTACCGTGGGCCGCTTGGTGGTCGCGCTTACCGGGATTCGATGACTTGACGATAGACCTTGCCCCAGTGGGAAGGTCAAGGACGCAATACATGCGGGTCGGGTGCTATCAGTCGTTGCGAGAATGCCTGCGCGGAATAGTCGGGTTGCATTACATGCAAAAAAAAGAGGCACAAATATGATGACGGTAAGAATCCATACCAGCCCCATCCGGTCTGTCATCCACCACGTGTCTGTGATCATCTCTACATCCTAGATTCGCCGGTCTCACGTATTCGCCCTTGCAAGCGCCGCCTTCAAGCTACTCGGTTTGAACGGTACCGAGCGCAGGCGCACTCCGGTCGCATCGAAGATGGCATTACCGATTGCTGACGGCACAACGGCACATGCCGGTTCGCCAGCGCCCCAGGGAACCTCGTGGGGCCGATCGATCAAGTCGACGACCACATCCGGCATATCCGGAAACGTCAAGATGGGGTAGCTAGCCCAATCCAGGCTTGTCACGCGAGAGCGATTGAACTTCAGTTCTTCGAATAGACTGCGGCTTACTGTCTGAATGACACCGCCTTCGATCTGATTGCGAACACCATCCGGATTGATGATCTGACCGCAATCATGTACGACCGAGGCGCGAAGGACCTTAGTCTTGCCGCTCGTACGATTGACTTCGACATCGACAACAACGCCAACGTAGGTGCGCGACAACTCGTAATGAACGTAGCTTAGACCACGCCCTCGTAGGACGTCGCCTCCGTGCCCACGGTTTCCGATCTTGTGCGGCTCCCATTTCGCCAACTGCCCCAGCCTTCTCAACAGCTCAGCGCCGCGAGCATCATCAATATGCTTGAGGCGAAACTCCAGCGGATCGGCGTCGATCGTTGCGGTGATCTCATCCAGGAAACACTCATTCGCGAACGTATTTTGCATGCGCCCCGGAGAACGGATCCACGACGGGCGCAGCGGCGTATTGGCCAATCGGTGACAGATTGTGTGTCTGTTCGGGAAACCGTACGGAATCGCCGAGTTCCGGAAAATACTGCCCGTCTCCAGGTCCTCGCGATGTGGCCGGCCGGCGAGCTGGGCAGCCAGTAGCCATACGGCAGCAGGTCCTCCGATCGGAATGTAAAAGTCGCCCTTCCACGCAACCACGTTGTCGCGCGCGTCGAGCCCCGCCTCGAGATCGATCAGCGTTGGCGGTCCCTTTGGATCCCACCCGTGCTCGTCCCAACGCATCCATTGAACGCGGACAGGACGGCCGACAGCGCGCGCCATCAGCGCCGCGTCGGCCGCGGCGTCCTCGTGGCCGTTGCGTCCGTAGCACCCTGAGCCCTCGAGGTATATGCACCTAACATCATCTTCGGCCATCGAAAACATTTGTGCGAACTGCTTGCGCAATGCATGGGTCGCCTGCGAAGCCGTCCAGCATGTGAGATTGCCGTCCTTGAACTCGGCGACGGCCGCTGAGGGGCCGATCGAGCCATGGGTCTGCAACGCGAAGTCGTAAGTGGCCTTCAGCCGCCGCGACGCCTTCTTAAGCGCGCCAGCGGCATCGCCGGCGTTGCTGGTGGTCTCGTCCTTCGCGACTTGGGTGGCGCGCACGTACGACCAGAGTTCATCCTGCGCCGGAAGAGCAGCCCACGACGTCCAAGTCGCTTTCAGCTGCCGCGCCGCCTTGATCGCGCCCCATTCGGTTTCGGCAACGACCCCACAAAAATCGCCTTCGCGCACGACCTTTACGATGCCCGGGATGCCGCGGAGGGAACTAGCATCGATGCTAAGGAGTCTGGCCCCCATCGCAGGCGGGCGGACCGGACGACCATGGAGCATCCCAGGAACCGCAAAATCTTGTACATACGTGAACTGCCCGGTCACCTTGGCTGGGATGTCAATTCGGGCTATTGGCTTTCCGACGATTGTATAGTCGCCCGGTGCCTTGAGCCGCGCGCTCTTGTCCACTGTGAGCGACAGCGTTTGGTCGGCGACCAGCTCTCCGTATCCAACGTGCTTGCCGCTGCTTTTGGAACGGACGACACCGTTCGCTATTGCGAGTCCTTCGATGGGCGCTTTCAAGCGTTCCGCAGCCATCAGATACAAGGCTTGGCGCGCGGTTGCGGCAGCCTGGCGGATTTGCATTCCCGCACCCTGGATCGAAAAGCTCCCGGAGGTGATACCTTGATCCGCTGTCAAGGCGGTGTCACCTTGAATGACAGTGACACGCTCGAACGGGACATCGAGTTCCTCGGCCGCGATCTGCGCTATCGCGGTCTGAACACCCGTTCCCAGGTCGACGTGACCGCAGTAAACCGTCACCTTGCCGTCACGGTCGATCGCGATGAATGACTCGACGTCAGTAAGCGATACCGGCTTCGCCGCCACTGCTGCATGCGCGGGCATTGCATCGAAGATGCCCTCGAGCGAAAACGCGACTACAAGAGTTCCGCTCACCTTCAAGAAGTTGCGTCGATCGATCTTGCAATTTTCCATGGCCCCGTCTCCTAGGACGTCGCGCTGGCGGCACGTCTGATCGCGCGAATGACGCGCAAGTGACTTCCACAACGACAGAGGTTGCCGGCGAGTGCCGATTTGATCTCCTCGTCGCTGGGATCCTTGTTCACTTGCAAGAGCGCAGCAGCTTGCATAATCATGCCGTTCATGCAATAGCCACACTGCATCGCTTGCTCGTCGATAAATGCCTGTTGCAGTGGGTGCAAGGTTTCCTTCGCAGCCAAGCCTTCGAGCGTTACCACACGCCGATGCGCTACCGTTGACACCGGTGTCACGCAGGAGCGAACGGCCTTGCCGTCGAGATGCACCGTGCACGCGCCACACTGACTTAGACCACATCCGAACCGCGGCCCATGCAAGCCAAGGTCGTTGCGCAGGGCATAGAGCAACGGCATTCGTGGATCATCGATTTGTACGGTTACGGGCCGTCCGTTCAGATTGAACGATATCGCTTGCGCCATGAATGGTCTCCGTTGCCCTCATTGATGAAAACAGTGAGCAGTAAATCCGCCACGCCAGTGACCTGAAGACCTGGTTTGGAACCGGCCGCTCGAGCCAACGGATCAAGTTATATCAAAGCGATCGTCATACAGCCGTCGGGGAATCTTGACACCCGCTGTGCGGAATTCGCGACCTGCGATGCGTGATGGGACTAGCCCGTTCACAACCGGCATTGAGATTATCGGACGTCACTTGTCAAGGTTTGCCTCTATTGGGTTCCCTCACGTCGAGCTAGTGTGTCACTGCAGCGAAGGAGCAGTAGTCCTTGATTGACGCGCGGAGACGAGAAAACCTCCTTGGCTAAACGTGCGTTGGTTCCCGTTGCGTCATTTTTCACGCTAAGGAGCTTCGAATGGAGAGCAAAGTACCGCTTAACCTGGTGTCGAGGAGCGATTGTCGGACTCGCGCTGATGTCGCCCCTGACCTTGCTCACCCGGCAACTTCGGCTGCTGACATCGCCCCTTCCCCACCCGCCACCGTCAAGAAGGTCAGCTCGCTGGTCACGCTTCCCGACTTCGTACCGGGATTGGGAACGCTCTATGTCGATCCGGCGTCCACGGCGGGGAGTTGTTGTACAAGCGAGGTTTGATCATGATCGAGCTCCAACGGGTATACGAGCATCGCACGACACACGGAACGCACTTTCTGGTAGAGCGGCTATGGCCGCGCGGTATCAGGAAGGACTCCCTGCACCTCAGCGATTGGCTCAAAGACGTCGCGCCCAGCGATTCGCTGCGCCGCTGGTTCCAGCACGACGTAGCCAAATGGGCGGAGTTCCAGCGCCGCTACCGAAAGGAATTGGATGCGCACCCGGACGCGTGGGCACCGATCGTGACTGCCGCGCACGGGGGCGACGTGGTTCTGCTATACAGCTCGCACGACACCGAGCACAACAACGCGGTGGTCCTGCGCGACTATGTCAACGAGAGACTTGCTCAGCGATGACCGGACACGCATTTCTAGCTGCTGGTGGGTAACGTCGGTCGGCAACCCCGCATCGATGAATGGTGCCGGGTTGTCATGCAGCTAAACACGAACGCGTGGCGTGCGTTTGTAGCGTGGGCAGTGTGGTACGCGGCCATAGGCGGTGGCGTTCGCCGTCGAGAACAGGAAGGCTACAGCCATCACCAGCGCGCCGATACCGGCACACAGCCAGCCTGCGCATTTCGCACGCCAAGACAACGCCAGTACCGCGCAGACAAGGAGCATCGGGCCAAGGTTGCCGGTAAAGTCGAAATATACGAGCAGAGGATCACGCTGGCAATGCGTGAGCCAAACGCGTTGCGAAACTTGCATAGTGCCAGCTCGACCGCGGCATCAGACGTGAAGTCGGCCTCCAACACCGGGAAGTCGGCGCCTTCTGACTTAAGGTCGAGCCCGACGATCCGATAGTCGAGACAGAGACCTCGCCGAGCAAACGGTTTAGCAACATCCACCAGCGACGCATCGGCGCTGATCGTCGCCAGTCGCGAACGCGCAACCGCTTCGATGCCGCTGACAAGCTTCATATTCATACTTTGTGCTCCTGCGGTGCAAGGTAGGCGCCAAGCGGCTCGTGGCTCGGCGCGATCCGAGCTGCGGCGCAATTGTCTGCAGAATTCCGAATGCGGAGACTCGTCTTAGGTCTCGACAAGCAGATCCTCACCCGCCACTGGCACCAGCCGGGAGCGCACCGGACGCTGGGCGGGGCCCCGAAGGACGGCGCCGGAGGTCACGTCGAATTGGCTGCCGTGGCCCGCACACGTCACCGCCGTGCGATCCAGCTTGCCTGTCGCGAGCGAGCACCCCGCGTGCGTACAGGTGTCATCGAATGCATGCAGATGCCCGCAGGCATTCGCCACGTTCACCTTGCTTTCCCTAACACAAAGACGTGCATCTCTTCCCCGCGACCACATCCTTCGCGTTACCAACTCGTATCATCATGGCTCTCACCGCCGAATTACCCCGGAATCGCGGGGCTCGCGGCTTCATTGCCGGGTTGTGCGGCTAAACCTTGCGGAGCTGCGTTTCAAATCGCTTCAAGCACTCGATCAGCTTCTGCATTTGAGTGCCTGACTGGGGCAGCTTGAGGAATCCGTTGTGAGGCTTTGGCTGAAGCGTTGCAGCGTCCCGACAGAGATTACGCTACGCTTGGATAGAAGAGAATGGAATACAAAAACCTCGATAGCGTGTGTCAAGCTTTCTTGACACTCCTCGAGGTGATCATCGAGGCCGCCCAGCGAGAATACAATGTAGGGAATCATTGGCAGTCGTCCCAGACCACGGAGCGGAGCTGTTGGTGCAAGGAGGCCCAGAATGTCCACGAATGTTGCAGTCAGCGAAAGGGTCGCGCTCGACCTGCATGATTTGTACGAGAACGCGCCCTGTGGGTATCACAGCGTCGGTTCCGACAGGACTATCCTACGGATGAACCAGACGGAACTGGCGTGGCTTGGATTCACGCAGCAGGAACTCGTCGGCAGGAGAAAGTTCACCGAACTCATTTCCACGCGTTTCCACAACGAGTACAAACGCGCGATTGAAGCGCTAATTGTCAGACGAGAAGTTTCTGAGATCGAGATCGAGCTGGTCCGGAAGGACGGGTCGATGTTTGACGCATTCCTGCGGATTGCGGCTGTGCGAGATAGTGAGGAGAGGTTTCTACACACACGCGCCACCGTGCTCGATATTACGGCGCGCAAACGTGCTGACGCCGAAGCAAGGCATCACGCCGAACAGTTGCAGGCAATCTCGCGCCGCGTCGTCGAGATCCAGGAAACCGAACGGCGCAACCTCGCGGCAGAATTGCACGATCGTCTCGGCCAGGATCTGGCTGCCATCAACCTTAATCTGCATCTCATCAAGGATCAACTGTCGGCGAGCTCGCGGACCAAAGTGGGCCCGCGACTGGACGATTCCATCGCGCTGGTGGACCGCTCGGTGGAAGTGGTGCGGGACGTGGCCGGCACGCTGCGCCCGTTGGCGCTCGACGATTACGGGCTGGCGGTCACTCTTCAATCGTACGGCGAGCAGTTCGCGGCGCGCACCGGCATCCGCGTCATTGTCACAGCGAAGGCCTCGGTTCCGCGCCTGCCGCAAGACGCGGAAATGGCCTTGTTCCGGATCAGCCAGGAGGCACTCACCAATGTGCTGAAGCACGCCAAGGCGACCGCGGTGCATTTGACACTTGTGGTCGATGCGGACAGCGTCGCGTTGACCATCGCGGACGACGGCTGCGGGTTTGATCCGCAATCCCGGCTTCGCCATGCCAGCCAAGGATTGGGGTTGCTGATCATGCAGGAACGTTTGTGCGCGGTGGCAGGATCTCTGCGGATCGAGTCGCAGCCCAGCGCCGGTACGCGGGTGCTGGCGAGAGTCAGGAGAGTGTCATGACGATCAGGGTGCTGCTGGCCGACGATCATTCGGTGCTGCGGGACGGCCTGGCGGCGTTGCTCGCGGCCTAAGAGGGCATGACGGTACGACGGACCTGCGCACGGGCGAGCTGATAGTCTTGGATCGAAGCGATCTGGGTCGTGCGGACCAGGCTTCAAGAAGTCTGCCGGGACTCATGGAACCTGTCCGCAGCAACGGCCGAATTTGCATTGATGGCAACCTCAACTCGCCGTGGCGCGACGGCTCGGCGCTCGAAGCGTCATTGGCGTCGACGTCACATTTTCGCCAGACCAGGCTGACCTAGACGATCTATTCGACGCGCTGTTTCAGGGGTTTTCGATCCTGACACGCCGGCTCGCACTCGTCGACCGTGTGGAGGCCGATATGATGATCGAGCCGCCGATACCCGTGCACAACGAAATGTCCGCGGCGACGCTCAGGACGCTGATGTATGTCGGTGAGCAGGCTGCGCTCGCTGCTATGCCGCCATCTCGAGGCTTTTCGCTCAAACCGGGTAGGTGCGAGCACGAGCCAGAGGAGAACCGCCACGACGTCGTTGAGTGTCTCATCACCCAGAAGGCTGAGCGGAGAGCAACCCTCCGGCTGACCCACCCCTGGCCGCGGAAACCGATTTCCAGAACATCGATGTCCAAGTTTCGTGAAGCGCGCGTTCATGCCAAATGCCGTATCCGGCATCGGAAATCCGGGGCGCGGGCAAAAGACGTGAGCGACCGGTCGAAGAAATATTCACACAGCATGTCATTCGCCTGCGCAAACGCCGTCAATTTCGTAATATTTCGGCTCGATCGCGATCGACAATCATCACCACCATATGGGCCAGACCTCGCCGGGGCGGTTCGAGTCAAGAATGCCTTACCTTAGCTGTCGAGGTTTTCCTATTCCTTTCTCATTGACCAATGCTTATCGTCCAAGACGAGGCGTTGCCACGGGCTGAACACAAGGAAACGAAGTAACACTGCGAAAGAGCCAGCGATGCCAAGCTGGACTATCGCAGAGGAAAATAGGCACTTCCTGGCAATCAATAGAGGATAACAAATGCGAACTCCCGCGAGCAACTTTGGGCACCACATCCATCCCATGTTGGTCGCCTTTCCGCTCGGCCTTTGGATATTTTCCTTGGCCTGCGATTTGATACGTCTTGCCGGCCCTCTGGCGACGCGTGGTCCACCGTCGCGTTTTACAGCATGGTTGGCGGCTTCATCGGCGCTCATCTGCGCGGCCGTACCAGGATTCATCGACTTGGTCTTTCACAAGTGGGACGCTCCGTCAGTCAAACAGATAGCACTAATCCACATTGCGATAAATCTCACCGTCGTCGCGCTGTACGCGATCAATATCTGGCTGCCCGCCACCGGTCCCAGCGGTAAAAGTACAAGCATGAGCATTCCCGTTGTGCTTTCGATTGTCGCCGTAGGGCTCCTCTTTGTATCGGGCTGGCTTGGCGGCAAGATGGTCCACGTTCACGGCGTAGGCGCCGAGGCGCGGGAGTAATGGCGCGCTGCAGTGCCAGCCTCCCATAGCCCGGTTCCGTGCAATGCCGCAACGCGCTTTAGATCAGATGTTCAACCCCATCGATGTCAGGAAGATCGTATGAACGAAGCAACGAACAGTCTCAGCGGACCTGATCTCGCCAAGGGCGTGGCGCTCGCGAAAGTCGCCGACGGCGCCATGCTGCTCGGCCACGCGCACGGCGAACCGGTATTGCTCAGGCGGCGCGGCGACGAGGTGTTCGCGATCGGCGCCTTTTGCACGCATTATGGCGCGCCATTAGCAGACGGGCTGCTGGTCGACGATACGGTCCGTTGTCCCTGGCATCATGCCTGCTTCAGTCTGCGTACGGGCGAGGCGCTCCGCGCCCCGGCGATGGACCCGATCTCCTGCTGGCGCGTCGAGCAGCGGGATGGCATCGTGTATGTTCGCGACAAGCTCGCGCGCGCAGAACAGAAACCACCTGCACCGGTGGCCGGCACACCGCAATCGGTGGTTATCGTGGGCGGAGGCGCCGCAGGCAACGCCGCCGCCGAGACGCTCCGACGCGAGGGTTACGTCGGCCGCATCACGATGCTGAGCGCCGATGCCTCGGGGCCGTGTGATCGCCCCAACCTTTCGAAGGGCTACCTCGCTGGCACAGCGCTCGCGGAGTCGAATCCGCTGCGCCCGCCCGCGTTCTACGTGGAGCATGCCATCGACCTGAAGCTGGATGCGTCCGTCGCCACGCTCGACACCAAAAACCGGTTCGTTCAGCTCGTTGACGGCAGTCGCCATGTCTATGATGTGCTGCTGCTTGCGACCGGGGCGGAGCCGGTCCGCCTTGATATCCCCGGGGCGACGCTGCGGCATGTGCATTATCTACGCACGCTGGCTGACAGCCGCGCTCTGGTCGCCAAGGCCCTCACTTCACAGCGAGCGGTGGTGATCGGTGCGAGCTTCATCGGCCTCGAGGTTGCGGCGTCGCTACGCGCACGCAATGTCGGCGTGCATGTGGTCGCCCCGGAGAGAGTTCCCATGGCGAAAATCCTGGGAGCAGACGTTGGAACGTTCATTCGCGGGCTCCACGAGCGCCACGGTGTAACGTTCCATCTCGGCACCACAGTCGCTTCCATAGAAAAGCAAAGCGTCTGTTTGAAGAACGGCGAGATCCTGCAAGCCGATCTCGTCGTCGTCGGCGTCGGCGTGCGGCCGGCGATCGCATTGGCGGAACAGGCGGGCCTCGCCATCGATCGCGGCATTACGGTGAACGAGTACCTGGAGACGAGCGTTCCGGGCATCTTCGCGGCCGGCGACATCGCGCGCTGGCCGGATGCGCTCACCGGGGATCGCATTCGCGTCGAACACTGGGTGGTGGCGGAACGCCAAGGACAGACTGCCGCGCGCAACATACTGGGACGGCGCGAGCGTTTTGACGCCGTACCGTTCTTCTGGACCGAGCAGTACGATTTCGGCCTCGCTTACGTGGGTTACGCCGAGCGCTGGGACCAAGCCGAGATCAACGGACAGCTCGACACCGAGACGCGAGACTGCACGATCACGTATCGCCGCGGTGGCAAGAAGCTGGCAGTGGCTGTCGTTCACCGCGATCTCGAAGGCCTGCGCACGGAGGTGGAATTCGAGAGGATGATCACTGCGGCAGGGTGATTAAGGTCGCATTGCATCGAGATGCCCAAGCCGCAATTACCAAAGGCACCCCCATCATGGCCCCGAAATTCAAAGTTGGCGATTACGTGACCTAGAACTCCGAGGCCGGCCGGGTCAGCGGCAAGATCATCAAGGTTCGTGCGAAAGACACCGATTACAAGGGATACACGCCTCACGCGAGCCCGGAAGATCCACACTATGAGATCAAGAGCGACAAGACCGACCACATCGCGATGGACAAAGGCGCGGTGCTGAAGAAGATACGGAGGCTCCGGCGCACATGAGCAACAGAAGATCGCCTGGTCGGTTATTGGCAGCAAATGCGCACCTGACAATTGCGTCAATGTTTACGCGGCTGGCGGGGGCGCCTTGGGCATCGTCGCTTGCGGCGTGCGTGGGTCTTCTGCAACGGGCGGGTCCGACTCCGCATATGCCCAAGCGAGAACTGCCACATGGGGATTCGCAGCGGACGTATTGGCCGTTCTTCTCGCAGCCATCGAGGTGCACTTCGACTGGGCCACGCCGATTGAGATCAACGTATCCATCGTCTCTGCTTCGAGCTCAACCTTCTTATCGTTTAGCAGCCGGCGCTGCTCGTGTATCGCATTGACGGCGACTATTCTGGCGTGGAGCAAGCAAGCCATAATTAGCAACGTCATCGCAGAAAGTCCGCAGGTAAGTATCCGCGAGGCTGTCGGCTGGTCGGCCCAAACGCCTGCGGCGACGCCGAAGATCCTCGCGCTGACAGGGTTTGCCCGAGCCGGTGCCACGCGTCGCGTTCAAATCCGAAGGCCGGCTGCTGTCGCCGGTCCCGCGCAACTGGCACGTGGCTGGGCGAAGCGACTGCAGGGTCGGCTCGCCGTCTCCATCTTGATCACCGGCGGCGGCGCGCCCACCGAATTGCCGCAGGCGCGCAACTACCCTATCTATTCGGGCAAGCTCGAGCGCATCGGTGTCCGGAGCAGGCGATCGGCTGGACGTATCAGGTCGATCTTGATCGTTGCAAGGATCATCGCCGATGCGTCGCCGCGTGCGGTGCGAACCGAACCGCACTTTCTCATGCACCAGCCGCCACAAGGTTACTGGCGACCCGGTCGCGATGCGTCCGCGCAAGCCGACGCGGTGACCTGAGATTTCCGCGGCTGTCGGTGATTTCGCGAAGCCGAAGTACTTCAACTACAAAGCGCCCATCTGTGCACACAGCCGCTCGCAGCAGCCCGCGAGGCAAGGGGCTGCCCTCGCACGTAATGCCGATCGAGTTGCACCACATGGCCGCCGCCGGCGTCGACCTCTGGCTCGGCGCGCTCGCGTATGACGCGAGCGCGATTGCAGTTCTGGCGACCGGCGTTGAAGCACCGCAGTACCAAGAGTCCATTGCTCAGCAGATGAGCTATGCCGAAGCGATTGTGGAGGCACTAGGCTATCAGGGACGACACTTGCATCTCCTCCGCGCCGCCGACGTTGCGGCACTCGAGTCGCTCGTCTGGACGCTCCAGCCCGCACTGGCGGTGCGCGCTCCCGGCCGGCTCACCTTTCGGCGCCCTCGCCGTTAATCGCGACGCCTTCACCATGTGCCTGGCTTGCGTCGGAGCGTGTCCGGAAGGGGCGCTCCTCGACACCGTGGAGACTCCGCAGCTGCGCTTCATCGAGGCCAAGTGCGTGCAATGCGGTATTTGCGCGGCGACATGTCCAGAGCAATCGATCACGCTCGCGCCGCGCCTATCGCTTAGGCCCGAGGCCAGGCAGCCGCGTGATCCAGGCACGCCAAGCCGGATAGGAATCCGGTGGATCGACAATGGAATGGGCCAGAAAAAGCACGATGAACAAGAGCATGCAAACGGCGGGAACTCGCTGTGCCAGCCACGCACGCAATCCTGCTATAGTTCGCCTTACAGCAACGCTCCGGCGGCCAGCACGGCCACGCCAATTCCACCGAGGTTTACGATCCAGGCGCTGCGGCGGGTGGCCGTCAGCTGCGAG
The DNA here is from genome assembly GCF_058252315.1 of Cupriavidus sp. PB-02. NCBI lineage: Bacteria > Pseudomonadati > Pseudomonadota > Betaproteobacteria > Burkholderiales > Burkholderiaceae > Cupriavidus > Cupriavidus sp. PB-02. The sequence continues at coordinate 374,274 of NZ_JBXPSX010000003.1, read as the reverse complement.
CCGATGTCGATGTCGCTCAACAGATGACGAACTCCAGCGAACAGATGGTGCGCCAGCGCCCAGGTGTGCACGATCGCCAAGTCGTATTGCAATGGCGCCGATACCGCAGCTTCTGGTACCGGTTCGCTTCGGCACTCCGCTGTACAGCAGTAATGAGAGAGGTAGAGATGAGCGATAACGCACCTGGGTCCGAAACTACTTATCGCACATTGAAATCGTTGCTGGCGGCGGTGCGTGGCTGCCGAGCGTGCGAAACCCATCTTCCCCTCGGTCCGCGTCCCGTCGTAAGTGCGACCGCAACCGCTCGGGTGCTCATTGTTGGGCAGGCACCCGGGCTTCGCGTGCATTCTTCGGGTATTCCTTGGGATGATCCGAGCGGCGAGCGTCTGCGCAGCTGGATGGGAGTGGACAAGGATGTCTTTTACGATGAATCCCGTATCGCAATTATCCCGATGGGCTACTGTTATCCCGGCCGAGGCAAAAGCGGTGATATGCCGCCACGTCGCGAGTGCGCGGAACTTTGGCTCGACCACTTACTGGCCAAGCTTCCGCGAATTGAATTGACCTTGCTCATCGGCCAGCATGCACAGCGCCACTATCTTGGCAACCGACGCAAATCGTCACTAGCAGATACAACCAAGGCGTGGCGGGAATACGCGCCGCGATACATCCCGATGCCACATCCGTCGCCGCGCAATACTCCGTGGTTCCAACGCAATTCCTGGTTTGAACAGCAACTCCTGCCGGAACTACGCACGCGGATCGGAGCGCTTCTTGCTTCTGGGTGATCACTGCTTCATTGACAACCTAGCTTGCCCCCGGCGATATTTGAACATGATGCTGGCATGGACGAATCCGCCCATTCGGTGCTCCGTCAGGGCTTCCCGAAGTAGACGAAACCCCCGAGGATGCGACGACGAAGAAGAAGCCGGTTCCCGTTGGTTCTACATCTACCCGGTGATGCAAGTCGCCAACATGCTCACGTTCCGTGCGCATCTCGTACCGGTGGGCGAGGACCAGGTGCCTCTTCTCCCGCCGTTTCAGCGATCCGCCGAGCGCTCCCATCGCGGTGTCGGAGACGATCGCGAATGCGGCCGAGAAACGCGAGAGGTGCTGAAAGTAACGCGCGGCGCATTCGGTGCGCGGCATACCTGCCAGGCGGCTGCCCCTTACTGAGAGTTCCAGCTTTGTCATCGAGAGCACCATACCGGAGCACACAGAATTAATGACATAGTTGGCGTGGTTCATGCCGGTCGGCATGCTCGAACGCAATCCCACGCTTAAGGCAGAAATGGAGGCGCTCGATTTCGGGACGCCTGGCCGATGGCTCGCCTACCTTTACCTTTACCTTTACCTCGCCTCCGCCGCCCTCCAGCGCTATCACGACGAACCCAAGACGGCGGGTGTGGCGGTCATCGGGCCTGAGTTAGCGTCGGGGGATTCGCCGATTGTGCGGCGTCGACAACTCAATTGCACGATCGCGGAGACCACCGGCTGCGCTGAGGCAACGCCGAGGCGTTCGAGACGGTGGTCGTTGATTGATCCGCAAGGCCTTGGCAAGCTTCGACGATCGAGGCACGAATCTATCAGGATCGCGATTTTTCCTTTTCCTCCAACTCCGCGACGCGCGCCCGCAGTGCTCGCTCCGAAAGATAGCGCGCTGTGCAATCGCGACCTACTGCCAACGCGCCTGTCACGACGCCAGCTCTGTCCTTCACCAAACCGAAGCTCAGGTCCACATACAATTTGCTCCTATTCTTGTGAACCGACCGGGTGGTCATCACACGGGTTCCGTATTTCGTCTGACCCGCGTCGATCGCTCGGCGAAAGCCCTCCCAATGGGCAGCACGGAGCCGCTCCGGAATGATTACATCGAGGCTCTCGCCAAGAACCTCGGCAGCAGCAAATCCGAAGACAGTCTCGGCGCCGCGATTCCAGACCCGGATTGTTCCGTCGCGGTCGGCAAAGATGATGGCATCGGGGGCCTGGTCAACGATCGCCTGAGACAGGCTCGATTCTGCATGGTCGAACTCGTTTGACGGTTGCATTCTCAGTCTCTCTTCCGTCCGCTTACAAGCACAGTGAGGCAATTCTGATTTCCAAAAGGCTCTTGGCGCGACTGAACGCAGTCAGATCAGGTACCGTAAATTTGCCCCGCAATGACAGGAGCTGGGCGTTCTATGCAGTCCGTTATTGGCCGGTCTTGTCGCGGGCGCGAGTCGACGGCAAAGCAGGGTGGATTCGCTTCATTCAGTTGTTTCGGATCGCCAGCCCGAGCCTTGGGGGGCTCGCCGAGCTACCTGGATGCGCCATTAAAGTTTCGCTAAGAGCCTTTCTTGGCGCTACTGCATGAACCACCCGTGGCTTACCACGAGTGACTGACCGGTAAGTGCATTCGTCGGGAACGCCGCGAAGAGAAGCGCCACTTCGGCAACATCGTCGACGGTAGTGAACTCCCCGTCGACCGTGTCCTTAAGCAGGATTTTCTTAACGACGTCGTCCTCGGAGACTCCAAGCGCTTTCGCCTGCTCAGGGATCTGCTTCTCTACGAGCGGCGTGCGCACAAAGCCGGGACAGATCACGTTCGCGCGAACGCCATGCGCGGCGCCTTCTTTCGAGACGACCTTCGCCAACCCGATCAGACCGTGCTTCGCGGTCACATACGGTGCCTTGAGAAGCGACGCTTCTTTCGAGTGTACCGAGCCCATGTAAATGATGCTCCCGCCGCGCTTCGCGCCATACATGTGCTTCAGGCACGCCTTTGTGGTAAGGAAAGCGCCGTCGAGGTGTATCGCGAGCAGCTTCCGCCATTGCTCAAACTCCAATTGCTCGACCGGCTTGACGATTTGGATGCCGGCATTGGATACCAGGATGTCGACCGCCCCGAGTTCCTCGACGGTCTTTGCAACGGCCCTTTCGACCTGTGCTTCGCTCGTCACATCGACGGCGACAGCAATAGCAGTGCCGCCGTTTGCAGTGATATCGTGCGCCGCTGCAAGAGCACCGGTCTCGTTGAGGTCGGCAATGGCGATGCTGGCGCCTTCGCGGGCGTAGACTTCGGCAATGCGTCGGCCGATGCCGCTCGCCGCGCCAGTGACGAATGCTACTTTTCCTTTGAGTTTCATATCGAGCTCCTTGTTCGTTGTGATTCGAAGCGCGTGATCGGCGCCCCAGGGAGGGCGCCTAGGTCAGCGATTCGCCGTTCGCAATTCGTGCTCGGCTCCTGTCCGCTTCTCGGGCAGGTGAACGTCGTAGACTCGCACCCCGAGTTCGGGGCTCGAGTCAACAAACCAGTCGCGATGCTCATTGATGCGCATAACATCTGCGTAGCCGGTGCGCCAGCGCTCCTCAATGGAGGCGCGCGAGAACTCATAATCTATCGATACCCGCTCCGCCGCATTGCCGTGGTAGATCAAATGCACGATGTCTATCGTGGGAGTGCTGCAAAGCTTCCGAAGCTGCCGGACAACGGCATCGTCCTGAAGCTTCGCGGGCAGCTTCGCCACGAGTCGGTCGATTTCCTGCGTGAGCTGCTTCGAGGTGACCTCCGAATCGGTGTTATAGCGGGTACGGCTTGATAACACGATTTCCTTATGCCGCTTCATGACGCCCAAGAGGTCTGAAGGCACGGCGCCCCGGGCGCTGAATAGATCGACCTGGAATACCAGTGTGTTCGCACGAGGCTTGTCGTCAAGCACATATTGCAGCGGCGTATTGCTGACGATACCGCCGTCCCAGTACAGCACGCCGTCGATCTCGACTGGGGGAAGCCAGGGTGGCAGCGCACTGCTTGCGAGCACATGTTCAGGGCGAATGGTATGCCGCGAATTGTCAAAATACATGGAGTTCCCGGTGGCGACGTTGACCGCCCCCACGGAGAAGCGCATTTCGCGCGCGTTGATACGGTCGAAGTCAACCAGCCGCTCTAGGGTTGCGCGCAACGGGCTCGCGTCGTAGACGGAGAGCACATCTGCTAGCCCCGCCATCGAAAGCTCCAGCGACGTGTGGGGTGTGAACAGGCCAGGCACGCCGTAGAACACCGCGCGAACGGCGCTGGCGCGGTTGAAATCGCCGCGCAAAGCCTCGAATGGTGGCGGTGGGATCTCGCCAAGCCCCGAGGAAGCTAGCTCCCAGAAATCGTGGAGCCGCTCAATGCGCCGCGCCGGCGGGTTGCCCGCGATCAGGGCGGCGTTGATCGCTCCAATGGAGACGCCAGCGACCCAGTTGGGCGGGTAGCGGAGTTCGACAAGCGCCTCGTAAGCGCCCGCCTGATAGGCGCCGAGCGCTCCGCCACCTTGTAGGACGAGAGCGATGCGCTCGCAACGCGTATCACGAAATAGTTCGTTCTTCATTTTCCACTCTCAAAGCTCAAGTAGGAGCATGCTGATCTTTGGTGAACCACATCCACCGTTTCGTCTTGACAACTCCGCCCTCTGGGCTAAAGACACGTGCGTACTGGTTGAACCGGCGACCACGGCGATGATTATTTCCGGCACTGAGCAGATTCGTTCGCCTGCTTGAGGTACGCGATCAGATCGGTGCGCTGCTTACTATCCGTCTGAGAATGGATCTGGCTTTGACACTACACGAGCATGTAGGAGCGCGGAATAGGCAAATCTCGACAGCACGAGTCAGGCATTCTTGACTCGATGCCCCGCAATTCGTCAAGGAGGCGTCAATCCGCAGGCGATCGCGAACTTGACCAGGCCGGCGAGGTTGTCGATGCCGAGCTTCTGCATGAGGCGGCTTCGGTAGGTGTCGACGGTCTTGGGCGACAGAAACAGCGCCTGGGCGATGTCGGCCGTGCTCTTGCCTTCGGCGACCAGTTGCAGAATCTGGCGCTCGCGGTTGCTCAGCGTGCCGAGCGGGTCGGTCGAGTGATGCTCGCGGATGTAGTCGTCGACCACCGTTTCGGTGATCTTCTGGCTCAGATAGCGCCGGCCGCCGTGCACGCTCCTGATCGCCGCCACCAGCTCGACGCCTGCCGACTCCTTGAGCAGATAGCCTTTGGCCCCCGCCTGCAGGGCCCGGAAGATGTGCTCAATGGTCGAATACATGGACAGGATCACCACTTGCGTCTGCGGCGATGACCGCTGCAGCAGACGCGTGGCTTCGATCCCGTCCAGCTCCGGCATGACGATGTCCATGATCGCCACGTCAGGCTTGAGCTCGGTCACCTTGCGCACCGCTTCCCGGCCATCTTGCGCATGCGCCACCACCGTCATGCCCTCTTGGGCCGCGAGCAACGCCGCCAGGCCGTCCCGCAGCACTGAATGATCGTCGGCCAGCAGCACCCTGATCGTCATGACACTCTCCTGACTCTCGCCAGCACCCGCGTACCGGCGCTGGGCTGCGACTCGATCCGCAGAAATCTTGCCACCGCCCACAAACGTTCCTGCATGATCAGCAACCCCAATCCGTGGCTGGCATGGCGAAGCCGGGATTGCCGATCAAACCCGCTGCCGTCGTCCGCGCTGGTCAACGCGACGCTGTCCGCATCGACCGCAAGTGTCAAATGCACCGCGGTCGCCTTGGCGCGCGTGTTGCACCCGCCTATTGCGTTCCCTCTAGCTCACCATCGCGCCGTTAGCCTATAGTCGCGATCGTCTTCTCAAACTCGACCTCCAACGCAGTCCCTCCAGATCCCGGTGCACGATGGCCACTGCCAGCTGCTTGCCACCGCGCCGATAGGTGACCGGACAGGGCGACTGGCCCACCGCGCCGCGCTAGTACCTGCTTGCCAAGCGGTTGCATCAGACTAGCTTGTAGGGCGAGTAACTCGCGCGAGGTATTTGCCTCCAAGGCTTGATTTGCTGCGGTGCCATACCAAACGTGACACCGCCGGATCGCCCTCGTACGGCTTTGAGAAATCCGAGTTGGCCCAGGTGCGCCACAATCTTTGTCAGATCATTCTTGGGGATACTGAAGGCTTCTCGCTGGCCCGTCACCAATTCATCCGGGTGCACCGCAACATAGCGAAGCACGCACAGGCTGTAGTCAGTGCACTCGGTCAGTCTCATCTGCATCTCCGCTGGCGTAGTTCTCGCGTCTGTGAGTCTTCGTCTGCAAGACACGATTGCCAATCTCATCGGCACAGCATAACATGCATCTAGAATACCTTTTTTTCTGTGGTGTTTCATAGCTAATTTCATAGTGTCTATTTCGGTGTTGCCACTGACTTTCGGTGGGCATCGCAAGCCGGGACCGATCTTTGATGCCTCATTCCTGCTGGCCGTCGCAGAAATGGGTACGGCGGAAGCGATGGATTGTCCTTTTAGTCTTCCGCGCTGGAGAATCGAGTACTGGTTCGCCAAGATGCCTCTTGCTTGTATCGGACTCTATGTCGCGCGGCCGGGTCGGTCATTGTCTCGTTCCGCGAACAGCACTCGCGTGGGGGATTCTGGCAGACAGGCCTGGCGACCGCGTGCCAGAGGTCCACGCCGAGTGGAAGCTCAGCCTTCTCGCGCACGGTCGTCTCGACTGTCGCTTCAATTGGTTGTATGGCGTCCAAGCTGTTCCGGAGTTGGCGCGGCGGCTGCCGCACGAGCCGAGGCCGCTCGAGATAACCGGACGATACGGCGATGCGCACGCTGAACCACGCCGGACACCTTCTTCACTCGACTGACCGAGCACCGCATTGTCGGTGCCATCAAACCACCCCGTCGCCGTCCGAGACACCACGAGACGGCGATCGAGCAGACTGGCATCCGAGCCATCCGGCGCAGACACGGGAAGCCGCGGAGCTTCGGTGCCAAGCGGAATGCGTAAGTGGCGCGCCTTGCTGCCCCCTGGGCCGGCACGCCTGCCTCCGAAGCGCGTGCCGAACCCGTGGTGGCGTTGGTTCAGCGGGCATTGATGCGAGGTCCTATGGTGGGCCACATCGGATCGTGGCTGCATGTCACCGTAGCCATCGTCGCACTGATGGCCGACCTAGCTCTCCAATGCTGACATGCGTGACAGTCATAACCCTGTTGGGGAATTGCGATGACCGAGACTGCGTTAGCACCTTCCGACTACCCGACATCGGTGGCGATTGCCGCCGATTTCTCCACTGGCCACGATTGTCCGCAGGCACCTGCCGACGGGGCGTCCAGCGCGCCAGCCGAGCGCGTCGATCGACTCCTGCACGCGGCGCTGGCGCAGATCACACGCGGTGTCTCGCCTGCCGCGTTGGGATTAGCGTGGCTGGACTGGGCGTGGCATCTGGCCAGTTCACCTGGCAAGCAGGTGGCGCTGGCCCAGCAAATGCTGCAACCATGGCGAGACCGTTCTCCCGACTTGCCTACCCCTCGCATTGAAAATAGTGACCCGCGATTTGCCGGTCCGGACTGGGAGCGGTGGCCGTATGACCTGCTGCGTGATGGGTTTCTGCACGCAGAGGCCTTCTGGCAAGCCGCCACCACCGGTTTGTGCGGCGTTTCTCCACACCATGAGCAGGTAGTCAGCTTCGCAGCTCGGCAATGGACGGACTCGCTCTCGCCGAGCAACTGTTGGTGGCTGAACCCTGAGGTGCTGCGGGTGACGATAGAGACGGGCGGACGAAACTTTCTCGCCGGCGGCGCCCACTGGCTGGAGCATCAGCGAGAGATCTGGTCTGGATACGTCCCCGGCACTTCGCGCCGGCGTTGCGCCCCGTCATGTGTTGGCAAGCATGTAGCAATCACGCCCGGCAAGGTGGTCTATCGCAATGCACTGATGGAATTGCTCCAGTACACGCCGCAAACGCCGGCGGTCTGGCAGGAGCCGGTGCTGGTCGTGCCCTCCTGGATCCTGAAGTATTACGTCCTGGACCTGTCGCCACACAACTCGCTCGTGCGTTATCTGGTGGAACGTGGGCACACTGTCTTCATGATCTCCTGGAAGAACCCACGTGAGGAGGCACGCGACCTAGGCCTGAACGACTACCTTGAGTCTGGTCTGTTTGACGCGCTCGCGCAGGTGCGTCATATTGCCGGCCCGAGCCCGGTCCATGCCGCCGGCTATTGCCTTGGCGGCACGTTGCTGGCAATTGGTGCCGCCGCGCTCGAGCGGGGCGCCGGGCGAGAGCCAGCCCCGCTCCAATCGGTCACGCTGTTCGCGGCGCAGACCGATTTCAGCGAGCCGGGCGAACTTGGCCTGTTCATCGATGCGAGCGAACTTGGCTATCTCGACGCCTTGATGTGGGAACAAGGCTATCTGGATGGCGCACAGATGGCCGGCGCCTTTCAGTTGCTGCATTCGCGCGATCTGGTCTGGTCTCGACTGATGCGCGAGTATTTACTCGGCGAGCACCCTGAGACAACCGATCTGATGGCGTGGAACGCCGATATGACGCGCCTGCCCTATCGCATGCATAGCGAGAATCTGCATCGGCTCTTCTTGCGTAACGATCTGGCCGAGGGCCGGTACTGCGTCCAAGGCCGGCCGGTCGCACTGGCCGATCTCAAGTTGCCCATGTTTGTGGTCGGGACCGAAAGCGACCACGTGTCGCCCTGGCGTTCCGTCTACAAGATTCACCTGCTGACCAGCACCGAAATCAGCTTCCTGCTCACCTCGGGCGGGCACAATGCAGGCATCATCTCGGAGCCAAGCCATGCCGGGCGACACTATCGATTCGGCAAACGGCCAAAAGACGATTCGTATCTGAGTCCGAACGCCTGGCTCGCCAGCAAACCTGCATGTGAAGGATCGTGGTGGCCGCAGTGGCAACAGTGGCTCGCCGACCATTCCAGCATAAAGACAGCGCCACCGGCCTTGGGTGCTGGTACCATCCTGGCCGACGCCCCCGGATCATATGTACTCGCGCCCTGAGCGCGCCCCCGGTCCCTGGCACCCACTCGCCCCTTGCGACCGGAGCGATCGCGCGATGCGGTGGCGCACCCGAATCGGGTGCCCCCGGATATCACTGACTGCGTTCGCAGCGTTTCGGAGACGTGCTCACAGCAAGTGCCGGCCGCCATTGATGGCAATCCCCGTCCAGGTGCCCCACCGGTACGCATTCATAGCAGTCGGTACCTGTCAGAAAGAACAATCATCCCGCTTGCGGATACAGAGGGGAACAGCCCAGCGCACCATCAAGATCAATTGGAATGCCGGCTATATCGCATCACTTCAGATGCGGCGAGCCACGTAAGCGCGACATGCGGCCCTCGATAGCCCAATCCCTTTGATCGGACAGCGCCCCGATATGCGCTGAACTGCGTTAGCCTTTGAGCGGTCTTTATCCCGCCCGCGTCGGGGAACTTGTCAGGCCAATGCTGCCGTCCCGATTGCGTGCGAACTCGTGGATCACGATGCCGGTATTGGGGGGCAAGGGCTTAAGCCAGGCTTTGTGGCTGAGGGCAGCGCGCATGTCTTCGTAGCCATTCCGCCAGCGCCGCTCGATCGTCTGGGCGGAGAAATCGATATCGCTTGTCGGCAGCGGCTGGTCATCGGCCGGCGCGACTAGATGAACGATGTTGATCGTGATCCCTGTGCCTTGCGCGATCAGACGCTGGATCTCCGCGTCTTCCTTGACCGCTGGCGGCAGGCGTTCGGCGAGCGCGCGCACCGCGTGGCGCAGATCATGAATAGTCTTGTGGGTCTTGATCCAGCGCTTGGAGCGGCTGGCGTACTGAATGTCTTTGAGACGCGCGACGGCCTCCAAGATCGTGCTGGGGAGCGTGCCGGCGGTGTTCCACAGGTCGACCGCGAAGCAAACCTTGGCTGGGTACGTGGTGTCGTCGACGACATATTCGAGTGGCGTGTTCGAATACACGCCGCCATCCCAAAATTCGGCACTCTCGACTGGCACTGCTGGGAAGCCAGGGGGCAAGGCGCCGCTCGCCATGATGTGCTCTGCAGTCAGCGCCTGTGCGGCACTGTCAAAATAGCGCAGTTCGCCGCTCGCCACGTCAACAGCGCCGATGCTGAGGCGCGTAGACTTGCTTCGGCGCAGGAGTTCGAAGTCGACCAGGCGCACGAGCGTGCTGCGCAGCGGCGCAGTGTCATAGAAACCGACGCTCCTCTGGTCCCAATTCAACGTCAATGGGATGTTCCATGGAGCCTTGCGGGTGAAAAAACCTGGCACGCCTGCTACGAGACTGCTCGTCATGCTCCAGACTGAGGCGATCGTTTGCAGGGATGGCGGGAGGGGCGGTGCAAAATCGGTAACGCCGTGCCAGAATGCGCGCAGTTGCGCCAGGCGGCGCTCCGGCGGATTGCCTGCTATCAGTGCACCATTGATGGCGCCAATTGACGTGCCAACGATCCAATCGGGCGGCACCCCGGCTTCCTCCATCGCCTGGAAAGTGCCAGCCTGATAGGCGCCGCGGGCGCCACCGCCTTGCAGGACAAGGACGTGAAGCGGAGATGGGATTTCGCCAGAGGCGGGGAACTTGGCGCCCGCGGCGGAGATTATGTTATCCATGTACTCCAATTAAAAGATGATTATCACGACCCTAGCCACTGATCCTCGGACAGTCGCGACGCTCGGGGCAGTCAGCTTTGAGACCTTGAAGACCGAATCTAATGACTTGAGTTCGGTCTTGTGCTGCGCTGCGAGACGCATCATGCAGATCATGTAGGCGTTCTCCCTGCACCCGTAGATGCAGTTCTACCTGCCGTGATCCGCTTCCAGCAATTCTCCGAAGTAGCAGCGCACGCAAAAGGCACATCACCTCTTCGGTGACGTCGCGCTACGGCCGCCCACCTTCCCTTCAAGTTTCATGTAGGTATCGGCAACCACCAACCCGAACACAAGGTGTGTGACGAGGCTAGCTGCACCGCGCGCTTCACCGAACCACGGAAAAACCCGAGTCATGCCATAGAAGTCAAACCAATACACCAAGAGGCCGAAAATGGCCCCCGCAAGCGACGCCATCCCGATACTCGAGTCAAATCTGAACGACGCCATGACCCCCGCCAGGATGAGAGCGAATAGGATGGACAGCGCAAAGTGAACCACCGCTGCCACCACGATGATTCCCAGGGAAAAGGTGGTCGCTTGTGTTGCCACTCCATGCCCCATGACAATGGCCGCCGTCTCGCGCAGCGGCGCCCATGGGCTAGCCCCCATCACCCACGTCGCCGACACTTCCAGTAGCAGGAAGATCACCCCAGCGGCGAGCCCCGCGATGACGGCAGCACGCCAGTCTGGCGTGCGGCGCGTGAAGTGGTGTGAATGCATGTGCAGTTCCATAGCGTCCTCCAACAGTCAGTGTGGCCTCGCGGCAACGAATTCCAGCAAGCGTGATGGGATGTCCGTCGAAACCATCCTGTACAAACGGTTTCAGCCAGCGAACCCGGGACAGCACAACTATTTCCGCCCAAAGCTTGCTCCTTCTTCACATTCGAATTTATATCATGCTGTGACATATTCAAGCTGAGATCACCACGCATCGGCCCAGCGCGATGATGAAGGTCGCTTGGCGTAGCATGCGTGGGGTTCGTCGTAAGCCGCACCCTTTCATGGTGATGGAGGCGATCAAGGCCGATCCCCTGGTTTCTGCCCCTGCGTTCTCAATGTCATTGTCCGTAGCCTGACGATGGGGGCCGTACCGGTCCGATCCTTAGATCTACCACAGAAAGAATTCACGGACGTGGCCGCTTGGCGACACCCTAACCGAACGATGTTCTGTCTGCCCCGCCTAGGTTGCGGCGACCCTATAGTGCCCTTCCGTTAGTGAGACCAACAGGAACGGGCCGCGCGCGCTGGTCTCGAGCACGGTCTTCCCGTGCGCATTGATGATCTTGACTGCCCCCCGCAAGGTACTCGATCCGTAGATGGGTCTCGAGTACCAGCGGGTTGTTTGTAGTGCTTCCTCAGCGACTCACCTCCTCTTATCTACTTTCTTGGCGCAATAGTGGCGTTGATTATTGCGCGATCAGCCTCGACTCAAGCTTTCGATTGAACTCACTTTTTGGGAGGCCTATTCGCGATTGTGTTGTACTTCGGACCTCTACGGGACGACCAACGCCTTCCGTTGGTTTGCGGAGACTCGCGGCGGAGTAACTTTCGCACTACATCTTGTGTTTCGCCTGGTAGTCGCGGATACATATTTCGAACTGGAGTCGAAGGCGGCATCTTGGGGTCGCTCAGGCGCCGTAGGATAGCGCCGCACGACGCTATGTGCGCTGACTGCGAGCGCGACTGGTCGGCCCATGCCTACCCGATCTGAGCCAAAATGCTGCCGCTGATCGCGTAAACTACCCTGCTCGCCAGAATCCCCGCCTCGGGCGGGCTGATGCCACCAGGTAACCCATCATGCTGGGTATTTACCACCCCGTGTCTCCCCCGCGATTATTGCTTCTGTTTATCAGCGGGTATGTCATGAGCTGACCTATTCGTAGGCCGCACTCCAGAATTCACTGATCCTTGCGAAGCGGGGTTTTCGACAACGCTGAGACATTGAAGATCGCCCGGAGGGTTTTCAATTCTGCCTTGTGCAGTGTCGCAAGACGCACCAGACAACGCTCCCCGCGCTGGCGGAGGTGAACTTCCACGCGGCGATGATCAAGAGCGTTTTGCTGACGGCTTACCAACCCGGCTTCCTCACAGCGAGAAACCAATGCGACGACACCGTTTGGCGCTGCCTGAAGACGTGCCGCCAACTCGCCGATCGTCGCCCAGTCGCGCCCCGGAAAGCCTTTGATGTGCAAGAGCAGCAGGTATTGCAGTGGCGTGATTCCTTCGGCTCTTATTACCTCCTCGGAGAACCGCAGGAATCGATGCAGCTGGTGACGAAATTCCGACAACTCCTCGAAACTTCGTTTTGTTACAGCGCGAGAGTTTGCTGAAGTCATGGTATGAACGGATGCTTCGCGTGTGGATATGTCTCACCTAGTTTATGCACTCGCAGTGAGGAATTGCAGGTCGGGCTGCTGCCTCCACCGCAGACACCTTGTCAGAAGCTCACGGCAAAGATGGGCTTGCCGCCCGAAGCTTGGACAAGGCCCGTCGACGAGCCAGGCAAGGGGCAACGATAGAACGCGGCCTGGCAAGCACAGCGCTTAAACGACGTGCTTTCCGGCGTCGACGACCAGTTCATGAAACTGTTACAACGACTTGACAGGCATGCCATTGAGCGACAGGAGGACACCTCCCGCTTGAATGCCGCCCTGAGCCGCCGCTCCGTTGGTATCTTGCACGATCAGTCCCCATGCGAGACCACGGGCACCACACTCAGCCTCGTTGAGCCGGCGCCGCACTAGGCCGAGGCGGCCCCCGTAGCGCCCTCGTCCTGAGAGCGGCCGTGGACGGGTCGTCGAAGCTATCCGTCTTGATTGACACCGTCTGCGGCTTCCGATCCCTTACCACATGGAGCAGCGCTTCCGCGCCTGGCTTGAGACCGGCGCCATATTCTGCCAGTTCTGCCGACCGCTCAATCTCTCTGTTTTCGATATGCGTAACGACATCGCCAGGCTTGAGCCCGGCGGTCGGGGCCGGCGTGCCAGGCTCAACGGTATCGATCAGTGCTCCGGCAACTCGGGGCAATCCGAAAGCTGCCGCCATGCCCTGATCAACATCCTGTATGCCGACTCCAAGTCTGCCCCTGATGATGCGGCGGTGCGCCAGCAGTTGCGCTTCCACCTTGGTCGCCACATTGATTGGGATGACGAAGGAAGGAGGACCCCGGTACCCGCCCGTTCCCGTTAATGCCAGCCACTTCACCATCTCGGTCGAATAAGGGCCCGCCGGAATTTCTGGGATTGACTGCGACATCGGTTTGTATGAAGGGAACGAAGTTGTCCTCCGGCAACGATAGAGCAGTGGCGCTGACAAGACCTGCGGTGGCGCTATTCTCGAAACCATAGGGAGCCAAGCGCCAAGAAGGGCTCGCCTGCGAGTACGCGGGACGAATCACCAACCTTCACGGTCGGCTGATTGCTCGCTTCGATGCGGATCACCGCCACGTCGCTTCGCCGGCCCATACCCAAGACTTTGGCTCTGAACTAACGCGGGTCAGTGAGCTTCACCGTGACCTCGCGAGCGTTGTCGACGACGTGAGCATTTGTCAGCACGCCCTCGTTCTGGTTCGCGATAAATCCCGAGCCTACGCCCCGTATCACATGCGGCAGATCCGATCCGACCAAGGCGGCCATTCTGTACAGGCAGATTGCCCGGAAGGATTTAAGCCTATTTTAAGTTTCCCCCTCTACGCTGAGGGAGGATGGTTCGTTGCCGGAGAACTAGAATGCCAGCAAGCGAGCCGCTGGCTCGCCACAGTCAAGGTTTGTCGCTCGGCAAGCGCCTTGCGCTGCCACTGTCGCGACAGTACCGGCTCTACCTCTTACTCCGGGAGCGCCTCGACATCAGAGTTTTCAAAGAAGGAGTGCGTAATGTTGCCGCAAATCTCGCCGCCGCCCGCTATACACGAGTCGCGTCGTACCAAACCTGGCCAAATGGTGCCAGCTTCCCAGCAGCGGCGGAGGCTGTGCCCTTGCACGGCTTAAGCTCACTGGCATCGCAAGAATCCATTGCGTAGAAGTATCTCCTGGCACCATTCGGTGCGAACTAAGCCCGGATAATCCGACTCCAAGGGACACCGTATCCTTACACCCGCATATGTCACAGTGCGATGTACTGAGTCTTAGAAGAGCTGGAGCCAGGTGGCGACCTAAACTGTATCGCCATGCAAAGGGCGCGTCTTCGCGTGCATGACGAAGGCGCGACTCTCAAACAGCCTTCTCAGGACTGCAGGGAGAACCGTCAGGCCTTGGCACTGCGCCACATAGATACTTTCACGAGACCTTTGTGCACGCGGACCGCGACGATGCGTTATTAGATATACGGGCCGATCATCTGATGACTGGTCACGCTTCCCTGCAACGCAGGGTTACCTTTCAAGGAGAGCATCATGAAACATGCCCCTCTGTTTCTCGCGGCGCTGCTTCCGCTTTCGATGGCAGCATCGGCCTTCGCCGCCGATGCTGCCACTAAGCCTGCACCAGCTCCCTCCGTGCCCCTCGCATCTGCAACGCATGATCACGCAGCCAAGTCCTCGAAGCATGGAAGGCATCACCATGCCAAAGCTATCAGCAAGAGCACTGCTGCAGCGTCATCCATCAAGGCATCCATGAGCGCACCCACTGTCAAACACTAGTCCACAACTAACCCCGCACGGCGGGCTCAGACCGTGATGTGACGCTTCCGTATATAGACTGGTCCGCCGTGCTCGACGTTTAGAAACTGCGCCATCTGCCTGCTTAGGTTGGCTTTGATTAACAGCGAGAACGTCTGGAGGATTTCTTATGCTTGTCACTCTTCACTGCCGGGCCACGCAGGACATCACCATGCTTCGCGATCAAGCACAGTATCTGCTTGGCATTGTCGGAAAGCGAATTGGCATACGCGGCGTGATTGGCTACGACGAATTGCCCGAAGCCATCCGCAAGCTTGAGACGGCCATCCTGATCGATGGATGGGCTGAAAAGAGAGGTGGCAATGCCACCGGCCTAGCGTCGCGGACAAACGGGCATGCGCCTGGTGTCCTCGCACAGCGCGCCTACCCCCTCTTGGATATGATGCGTGAGGCGCGCCGCCGGCATGCGGACATCCTTTGGGGAGTCTGACCGGCCCTGGCGTATTTTTCCGGGACGACCAATGTGCACACACTTGGCACCATTGGGCGAGGCCGGCCCGTGCCCGATCTGAAAACCGGCACGACATCATGCATGCAGGGCAAGTCCATGATGCGAAATTTCTCTATGGAAGGTGTAAAGGCGAGCATGCCGGCTGCCCCAAGCGAATCAGGCTTCTCCGCGCTTGTCCCGCCGATCACCAGTAAGGTCGGCGATGCGAACATGTACCGCGGCACACCCAGGTTCTGCGGTGCGGGCTTGTTCCTGAATACGCGGCCAGCCAGATTGTAGGTGGAACCGTGGCACGGACAGAAGAAGCCTCCGGGCCAATTGTCTGGCAAATTGGCTTGAGCCCCGGGCTGAAAGCGCGCGACACGGGTGCAGCCCAAATGGGTGCAGATGCCCCCCACCACCACCACCACCACCACCACCACCACCACCACCACCACCAGCAGATTCTGATGCTCCTTGCGTGAGCGGTAGTGGTTCCGGCAATAGGTGGGCAAGGCCATCGAGAATGGGCGCCTGCCGCCGGTGTCCGCCACTAAAGGATTGGCTTTTACCACCTCGGCCAGCATGAGACTGGTGCGGTTGACAATGAACACTGGCATGCCGCGCTAGGCAACCGTCATCATCTCTCCGGCACGAAGACTCTCAATGTTCGCCGTGACCGCCCCCTTCAGCACGTGCAAGTGCTGATGGTTCAATGTACTCCACAAAGGAAATGGCGGTGGCAATGCATCCGATGCCACCCTTGACCGAAATCGCGATCAGCCAGCGCCGGCGGCTGGCGTCGATGGTTGGGTTCGGCTTGCTGCTCATCTGAACACCCGCTGTCCGAGCTGCCAGTAGCTCAGATTCCAGGAAGTTTGACCGTGCGACGCCGAAATTGGTTCAGCGCGCATATTAGCCTTGCATATGTCACATCATGATATAAATTCAAAATATAAACACGGGACTCCGCGTGGAGCGAAACTTGGTCGATACAGGCACGCAATCATCGGGCTGATGCTGCATGGCTGGGCCGAGACCGCCGCGCTGCCGTCACGCTTGCCGGACACGGTGCAGCCGGGGCTGCACCCGCGCTTCGGAGGCATACGCGGCGCAACGGGTCTGGTCAAACACCGGGTGTTGGGACCGGTGGTTGCGGATACCCGCATGAAACACGAGGCGAAGGCAGGCGGGTCGTGACGCGACATCCCAATGAGGTGACAAAGTCTGGCTGAGCGTTGGTTCGTCAAGGAACGTGCTCTGCCTTGCAGCAGGGCAACGTTTGAGCGACCAAGGATCGCTGGACGCACTGGGAGCAGATATGAATCCTGCAATTCGAGACAACGAAACGAAGCAGCGCTTTGAAACATTGTCCGAGTTCCGCTATGAACTGCGCCGCTTCTTGCGATTCTCCGAAGTCGCCGCGCGCGCGGAAGGTATCACGCTCGTGCAGTATTTGCTGCTGCTACATATCAAGGGGTTCCGAGGCCGTGAATGGGCCACGATCGGTGAGTTGGCGGAACGCCTGCAGGCGGCCCCGACTGGCGTTGCGGCGCTGGTGTCGCGTTGCGAGGCTGCCGGGCTGGTTGCACGCATGCCAAGCCAGGCGAACCACTACGAGGTGGAAGTGCATCTTGAAGTGCGGGGAGAACGCTGCCTGACGCGTCTGGCAGCCCTGCACAAGAACGAACTCGAGTCATTGGGTTCGGTCTTCAAGGTCTCCAAGCTGGCGCGGCCATAGCCGTATGCTCATGGAGCGTCATGTTGAATTTTTTTCTGCCTCAACCTCTGCGCGTATCAGACAGCCGTTCCTGCTTCACAATGTATTCTGGAAGCGCCTTGGGATCGCGGGCACGCGCGGATTACAGACGAGGAGAATAACGATGGCGCTGTTTGCTCGAATCCTGCTGTGTTACGACGGAACACGAGAAGGACGCAGGGCGCTCCTCTATGGCGCGGAGTTGGCGCGGGAACGTCAGGCGGAAACGCATCTGCTCGCGGTGCTCGACAATGCCTACTGGATCCGTGGCTTCGATGCCGTGGCGGCAGACGCGTCTTCGATCGAGGACGAGTCGGCAACGTTCGCGAACGCGCAGGCCAGGCCCACCAACCCGGCATCGCCCCAGTAAAGGCAGAGGCGAAGAATCGCCGGCGCGGAAGCGTCGAGGTGAGAATGGTTTCACTCATTCTGCGTAAACCTGGTGCTTTACGGTGAAAGCGGCGTGCTCATGAGGAGTCAGGCTCAGCTGTTCAATTTTGTCCACAAGCGAGGGACCGTGGACCGCCAACGTTCGAGCTCGCCACCTTCGGCTCGACTGTGATGTGTGCAGCAGGGCGAGGGGGCCTTGTGCCAGCCGCTGCAAAGACAGGAGTCTGGTGCATGCTATGCAGTTCCCTCCTCAAGCGAAGGCATGCCGATGACGTCGCGCCACCAACCGCGCCTGTGCAAACGGTTTCCGCCAGCGAACCCGGGACAGCACAACTGCTTCCGCCCAAAGCTTGCTCCTTCTTCTTTTAATTTATGTCATGCTGTGACATATTCAAGAATGGGAACTGACACCATCAAGCGCTTCCGGTAGCGTCTATAAAGGGACCGAGCATTGCCGCACCTACCCGAGAACGCCGCTCGAATGAGCCGGCCGGTTGCCTGTAACGATTCCTCCTTTGCAGTCGAGGATACACCTGCCTGGCACGGCCTGTCGGCCAGTGATGCGGCGATACGTCTGCAGAGCGATGTTCGCACCGGACTGAGTGCCGACCAGGTACGGCTTTGCGCCCAACGCTGGGGCCCCAATCGGTTTTCCGGTAAACCGCCACGTTCGCCATGGTCGGTGTTTTTCGCTCAGTTCAAAAGCCTGCTGATCATGGTTCTGATCGCCGCTGCGGCGCTGGCGGCAAGCATCGGCCATGTGAGGGATGCGGTGGTCATTCTCACCGTCATCCTGCTCAACGCCACCCTTGGCTTCTATCAGGAATACCGCGCCGAGCAAAGCCTTGCGGCACTGCGCAACATGTTGCCGGCAATGGCACGCGTGCGGCGCGACGGCAAGGCAATGACGGTGGCCGCGGAACAACTAGTGCCGGGCGACATTGTTCTGCTGGAGGCGGGCGACCGCGTACCGGCGGACGGCCGGCTTGTCGCTTCCTTTAGCGTGGAGGTCGACGAATCAGCTCTGACGGGTGAATCCGTGCCGGCTGGCAAGCATATTGACGCCTTGGCAGAGGATGTGCCGCTGGCTGAACGGATCAACATGGGGTACATGAATACGATGGTGACACATGGGCGCGCCGAACTGCTCGTCACCGCAACCGGCATGCGCACTGAGATGGGGCGGATCTCCAGTGAGCTGGCCAACACTGAAGACGGCCCCAGTCCTTTACAGATGCAACTGGACCGGTTTGGCAAACGCCTGGCGATGATTGCTGGCTTGCTTGTGACGTTGTTGTTCTCGCTACAATTGCTGCGCGGCGAGGCGCTCACCACAGTGATTCTGGACGCCATTGCCTTGGCAGTAGCGGCTCTCCCGGAAGGGCTCCCGGCCGTGGTGACCGTGACATTGGCGCTCGGTATGCGCAAGCTGGCCAGGCAACATGCCATCGTCAAGCGGCTTGCGGGTGTAGAAACGCTGGGCTGCACCACGGTCATCTGCTCCGACAAGACCGGCACGCTGACGCTGAACCAGATGACCGCCCGAGCGCTCTTCTACC
Organism: Cupriavidus sp. PB-02; assembly: GCF_058252315.1. Classification (NCBI taxonomy): domain Bacteria; kingdom Pseudomonadati; phylum Pseudomonadota; class Betaproteobacteria; order Burkholderiales; family Burkholderiaceae; genus Cupriavidus; species Cupriavidus sp. PB-02. Next base: position 355,035 of record NZ_JBXPSX010000003.1, on the reverse strand, counting down.
GAGGACAACGCTACATCATCACGGGTGAGGGCTACCATACGGACGGAGAGGTTCGCCACGCGAGCGGTGACATGGCGGCGATACCGGACCTCGCTCCTTTGCTGTGGCCGGCTACCGCATGCAATGACAGCCAACTGAAGGACGGTAAAGTCATGGGCGACCCAACTGAAGGTGCCTTGCTAGCGCTCGCCGCAAAGGGTGGAATCGAAATCGAGCATGTACAACGCACGATGCCACGTATTGCCGAACTTCCCTTCGATTCCGCCCACAAATATATGGCAACCTTCCATCGCGAGGGCGAACATGTGCGGATTTTTCTCAAGGGTGCTCCCGATGTGTTGTTGGCTCATTGCAGCCGTTTCGCGGGGCCACAGAACGAGACGGCACTGAACAGCAGCCTGACAGCTGAAATCGAAGCGGAGTACCACACCCTCGCCGGGCAGGGACTTCGTGGTCTCATGATTGCGACCCGCACAGTACCGGCCGCCGACTTCAATCCAGCGTGCGACCTTTTCGTCTATGTCAACGAGCTGACTTTCCTTGGGCTGATAGGACTGGTGGATCCGCCACGTCCAGAGGTGAAGGAGGCCATCGCGCTATGCAGGCACGCGGGTATCGAGGTCAAGATGATCACGGGCGATCACAGGGACACGGCAGCCGCTGTCGCGAAAGAGCTGGGACTGACAGGCAGAGTGGTCACTGGCGTGGAACTGAACGCCATGCAAGCGCACGAACTCGCCGAGATCGTCGAGGACATCGTCGTTTTTGCCCGCGTGGTACCCGAGCATAAGGTAAAGATCGTACGGGCGCTCAAGGAAAAAGGGCACGTGGTGGCCATGACGGGCGATGGAGTCAACGATGCGCCGGCGCTCAAGGCGGCCGATATTGGCGTGGCAATGGGCATTACAGGAACCGAGGTGGCGAAAGAAGCCGCTGCCATGGTGCTGACAGATGACAATTTCGCCACCATCGTCGGCGCGGTAAGGCAGGGCCGAACTCTCTACGAAAATATCATCAGCTTCGTCCGCTTCCAACTCTCTACCACCACCGGTGCAGTGATGACCCTGCTGGTGGCCCCGCTGGCCGGTCTGCCGGAGCCCTTCAATGCCATCCAGGTGCTGTGGGTGGCCATGATCATGGACGGCCCGCCGGCGGTTGCGCTGGCGCTCGATCGGCCAAGGCCAGGCGCCATGCACGAAAGGCCGCGCCGGCGTGGCGATGACATTCTCAGCCGGCGCCGCTTCGGCAAGCTCATGGCGCTGGGCGCGACCATGATGGCTGGTACAGTGGGCGTGCTGTATTACGGGATGCAGAACGGCTCCGAAGCACGTGCGCTGACCCTGGCGTTCACCACCTTCGTGCTGTTCCAGTTCTTCAACGTCTTTAATGCCCGCGCCGAGAAGGGATCGACGTTCAATAGCCGCTTCTTCGATAACCCCATGTTGTGGGCATCGCTCACTGCGGTCCTTGTTTTGCAGGCGGTGGCGGTGCACTGGGGGCCGGTTCAAAGCATTTTCCATACCGCCGACCTGACGGGCAGCGACTGGCTCATTGCGGTCGGCGTCGCCTCCTTGGTGCTGCTGCTCGAGGAGATGCGCAAGTTGCTCGCTCGCCTCCGAATTTTTCGTGGCAGCACGCAGGCGGCACGAGCATCGGTCTGAACCCGAGGGCGGCCGCATGCACCGGCGTAGAACAAAGGAAAGTCGTCCTGCAGGCTTCGACAGTAATGGTCTCCCCTCGCGCGTCGCTGGAGACGAAAGGGTGACGAAGCGCTTACCCACACGTAGAACAAAGGAAAGTCGGGTCTTCCGCAATTTGTGTGACGACGGCGAACTGGGGTGGAGGATCTTGTCGCATGAAACGGCCGTCGTCTCCATCGCCCCCCCCCACCATTCTTCTGCTTTTTTCGCGAACCTGGGCGAGCCCCGTCGGCCTCGCCCTGGCCCCACGAGCTCATTCCTCTGCGATGGCGAACGGGCTAGCGGGTCCAGTAGGACAAGGCGGGCCGATTCAGCTTGGCTTCAATACCCGCAGCCGCAGAAGCTCGATGTTCGCGCGGCCATACATCTGGCGCTTGAGGAACTTGAGCCGGTTGACGTGACCCTCGGTCTGGCCATTGCTCCATGGCAGCTTGAAGGCCGCTCGCACAGCCGGTAAGTCGGCGCGCAGGCTTTGCGCGAACCTCCGCATTTCCGCAGCGTCGCAGCGCGACAGACGCTTCAACCATCGATCGAACTGCCGCGGACTTCGCCGGTGCATGAGCCCGAGAAACTCCCGCGCGAGGCTGCGGACGTCGCCCACCACGGGTTCGATCTTGCACAGCGCCTGCACGAAGCGCTCGTGGTCCGCGTTCCTGGGCTCCGCAACCGCGAGCTTCCTCCATCCTATAAGCCATCCGAACACGCGCCGGGCCGACGGGCACGGCATCGTGCGCACGGGTGCCTGGAAAAGAGGCTTCTTGCCCTGCGGAAAAAGGAGGCGAATCACGCAATTCCGAACGCGGCGCGACTGCCGGTATAACCTCGCTGCTTGAGTTCCTGCCAGATCAGTTCAGGAAAGCGACAGCCCTGTGCGATTCGTTCCTCGATATAGCTGAGATAAGGATCTAAAGGCGTCGGACCCCGCGCCCTGGGGGCGCGCTCGGGGAATGCCCCCGCGGTGATGAAGTTGCGCACGGTTCGATGGTCGATTGAGAGCTCTTGCCCGATTCCTTTCATCGTGCCGCCCTGGGCGTGTAGCGCCATAACCCGCTCGTACAGCTCCACCCGCGAGGCGCGCCGCTGATCGCTCAGACGCTGCCATGACCACAGTGAGTTGCGGCTCAGCTCCCGCTGCCGGCCCAGGGTCACGCCACGGACCTCGACTTGCTGCGCGGCTTGGCGCAGTTGCGGTCCGAGTCGGCACAGCAGTCTCTCGACATTGTCGCGCAGGTTGCACAGCAGATGCCAGCGATCCGAGACCTGCGTGGCTGCCGGCAGCGCGATGTCGACCGCCTCGGAGTAGGCCCCGGCCCGGTCCCTGGCGACGATCTCGATCGATGGGTGCGCACGCATCCACGCGGCCACCGCAGTTCCGTCCCTGCCGGCGAACACTTCGATCGGCTCACGTCGCTCCAGGTCGACGATGATCGTTCCGTACTAGTGACCGCGCGCGATCGCCCAGTCATCGATGCCGACGACCCGCGGTCGTGGTTTGCGCTTGCGCTCAGGAGCTCTGCGCAACTCCCGCAGCACGGTGTCGGCACTGGTCCACACAGGAGCGGCACCGGATCGGCTGGACCAGCAAGACGTAGGCGCGCGAGCATGCCAATCCATGGCCTTTGCCCACGGATATGCGCCGCACCTGCGGCTCAGCGCAGGATACGCGGCTGCTAAAATCGCTCCACGCGATCCACCACTAAATACAATGGGCTTCGAACAACTGGCGGCACTCAAAGCACAACTGGCAGCACAGGCAAAGGCTGAAAAGGCCGCAAAGGCTGCCGAGGTTCCGAAGCGGGCCACGCCGCCCCGCGCACGGGACGCTGCGCCGGCCAATCCGGCAAAGCCGGTCGATCCGGTGGTCCACACTATCGCCAGACTGCAACGGCATTTTCCGCTAGCCTTTCCGAAGCACCCGGCGCCCAAGGTGCCGCTCAAGATCGGCATCTTCGAGGATCTCCTGCCGCATGCCCAAAAGCTTGCCCTCACGGAGGCCGAATTGCGCGAGGCGATCAAGACCTGGTGCCGCGGCGCCCGCTACTGGGCCTGCCTGATCGAAGGCGCATCACGGATGGATCTGGCCGGCCAGGAGGCGGGGCAGGACGTGAACTGTAGTAAAGATGGGTCTCCCGCACTTTGTGTGACGGCCGAGTCAAGGCCTTGATTTCCAGCCGAATTGGTCTACGTTGATCGTTACCATGAGGCAAGTTCTCGGTGGGATCGAACCTATTCTCGCCCGTGTGGGCAAGCGCTTCGTCTCCAGCGAAGTGCAAGGGGAGACCATTACTGTCGAAGCCCGCAGTACAGTTCGCAGGGCACCGTGCCCGGCCTGCCATCGCTGGAGTCACCGACTCCACGGCCGCTATGTGCGCAAGCTGGAAGAACGTCCAATGCTCGAGCAGCGGGTCGTTCTCGCTATTGAGGTACGTCGCTTCAAGTGTATGAACGCCAACTGCCCTCGTCGTACGTTTGCCGAGAACATCCACGCCTTGGCCGGTCGGTATCAACGTCGTACGCGATCGCAGGCTCGGGCGTTGTACGCGCTGGGCCACGCCCTCGGTGGTGAGGCAGCAGCCCGGCTTGCCGACGCCTTGGGCTTGCGCACCAGTGCTGACACCGTGCTGCGAGAATTGCGCAGAGTACCTGAGCGCAAGCGCAAACCACAACCGCGGGTCGTCGGCATCGATGACTGGGCGATCGCGCGCGGTCACCAGTACGGAACGATCATCGTCGACTTGGAGCGACGTGAGCCGATCGAAGTGTTCGCAGGTAGGGACGCCATTGCAGTAGCTGCGTGGATGCGTGCGCACCCATCGATCGAGATCGTCGCCAGGGACCGGGCCGGGGCCTATTCCGAAGCGGTCGACCTCGCGCTGCCGGCAGCCAAGCAAGTCTCGGATCGCTGGCATTTGCTGAGCAACCTGCGCGACAACGTCGAGCGGCTGCTATACCGACTCGGGCCACAATTGCGCCAAGCCGCCCAGCAAGTAAACGTCAGTAGGGTGACCCTGGGCCGGCAGGGTCTGCGCCGAAGCTCACAACGGTCATGGGAGCGTCTGAGCGCTCAGCGACGCGCCAAGCGGCTAGCGTTGTATAAGGAGGTGATGGCGCTACGCGCCCAGGGCGGCACGATCAGAGGAATCGCGCGCGAACTCTCAATCAGCGCAGCAACCGTGCAGAAGTACGTCAAGGCCGAAGCATTCCCCGAGCGCGCACCCAGGGCGCGGGGTCCGACGCCTCTGGACCGCCAGGGGATTCCGCGCCGAAACTCACAACGGTCATGGGAGCGTCTGAGCGATCAGCGACGCGCCACACGGCTGGCGTTGTACAAGCAGTTGATGGCGCTACGCGCCCAGGGCGGCACGATCAGAGGAATCGCGCGCGAACTCTCAATCAGCAAAGCAACCGTGCGGAAGTTCGTCCATGCTGGGGCATTCCCCGAGCGCGCACCCAAGGCGCGGGGTCCGACGCCTTTGGATCCCTATCGCGACTATATCGAGGAACGAATCATCCAGGGCTGTCGCTTTCCTGAACTGATCTGGCAAGAACTCAAGCAGCGCGGCTATAAGGGCAGTCCCGCCTGCGTGCAGAGTTGCGTGACCCGCCTCCTCTTTCCGCTGGGCAAGACCCCGCTTGTCCTGAAGCCCACGATGCCGATGCCGTCGGCCCGACGCGTGTTCGGATGGCTAGTCGGATGGAGGAACCTCGCCATCGAGGAGCCAAAAAGCACGGACCACGAGCGGTTCGTGAAGGCGCTGTGCAAGATCGAACCCGTGGTGGGCGAGGTCCGCAGTCTCGCGCGGGAGTTTCTCGGACTCATGCACCGGCGAAGTGTGCTGCATTTCGATCGATGGTTGAAACGTTTGTCGTGCTGCGACGCTGAGGAAATGCGTCGGTTCGCGCAAAGCCTGAGCTCCGACTTACCGGCTGTGCGGGCGGCCTTCAGGCTGCAATGGAGCAATGGCCAGACGGAGGGTCATGTCAACCGGCTCAAGCTCCTCAAGCGCCAAATGTATGGCCGCGCCAATATCGAGCTTCTGCGGCTGCGGGTGTTGAAGCCAAACTAAACCGGCCTGCCTTGTCCTACTGGACCCGCTAGTCCGGTCGCTATCGTCGGCGCGTGAGTTCGTGCGGCCAGGACGAGGCTGGCGTGCTCGCTTACGTTAGTCAGTAAGAAGAACGGTGGTAGTGGGGCGAAAAAGACGCCGGCAAGGGTCCTCCACGCGAATTCGCCGTCGTCACACAAATTGCGGAAGACCCATCTTTACTACACTTCACGCGTGGAGAAGGCAAGCCAGCGTGGAGGCTGCCTGGTCAGATTATTTCATGATAGTGAAACTATAATCCGAACTGACGAACGAAACGAGGCGTAGGCCTGCCGCTCGGAGCGATGCTGGAATGGCATGCCGGACAATTTTTTTGCCTGCCGTTGTAAAAGTGGCCGAACAGATTTCCAGGGGCAACGCAGGCCCCCGCCAAGGGTCGGGCTGTCAAGCGTTATCCATTTTCCAAGTACGCGACCCGACCGTCCTTGCGCACATACAAGCCTGAACACGCCAGCACAACGTTCAGTTTATCCGGGCACCAACGAAATCCGCCGGGGTCACGAGCGGCGTTACTGATCAGCATGACCAAATGATTGCCCACCCGATAGCGAACCTGTGCACTCGCCAGTGCCTTGAATAAGCGCTTCCACTTGGTCATGGTCTGGCACGGATCGGAGAGTCCGATTTCCTTGAGCAGCCTCCCTATTTGTGGTCCTGTAAGGCCGCGTTCTGTGTCGCCAAGAACCCGGCATGCCGCTTCGAGATGCTGCATAGTGAAAGGCACGAAGTGCGTCATCGAAACTCCCGCTAGTAAATCGGAAACAAAACCACCGTCTCGCCAAATCTAGTCATCCCCGCCCAAAATCACATCAATTGCAGCCCTTCCGGCCAACTCGCCGACAAGATAGGCCCAACGCCGGCTGTACGGCCCCCCGTGGACTTTGACAAGCTTTCCAAGCACGGAAACTCCCGGCAGCTTCATGGGCCCCACTATCTTGAACCACGCTTCGAACATGTCCTTAGCGCTGGCAATAAGGGCAACGTGAATTTCATATCCACGGTACTGGCTCAACCGCTTGTCATCGATATCCATGTCCCGGGCCCGTAAGGCCATCCCAAATGCGCAAAGTCGTTAATGCAGTCTAACCTCTGTCGGGCAGGGTATTACCCGCTCGTGGAGGCATCTTCCGTCAGATTGGCCGCGTTAGCTGACAACGATGAAGGCGTGAAAGTGAGCCATAGCATGGACGACGCAAAAGAAAATCATGCAGCCAAGGCCCGAGCCCGCCATGCCGTCAGAGACGGAGAGACGCCCTAAAAAAATTCTCGCAGCGCTCGCAACGCGGTTCGGCAAAAGTGTGGCCAGCCCCTATCGCGACGGACAGGCTCTCCAAAAGTCATGAACCGGGTCTGGGACCCATACGGCCAACAAGGTCGTCAGAGCGCAGCAGGCATGCAAGCGTAATGGCGTCGCGGTGATCGTTCTTGACGCGGCCCTTGATGTCCGGCAGCCGAGACGGAGCGACTACGATACAGTGAATGCCGGCAGCCAAGAGTTTGCGATACAACGTATAGACGCACGGCCCGGCCTCGTAGGCACATTCGATGGCCCGTGACGTACCTCGAGACGCCGCAACTGTTCAATGATTGCCGAGCGGCGACGAACGCGCGGCTGCGATGAACACGCTCATCGGGACGGCCAAGCTGAACGGCATCAACCCTGAAGCCTGCCTGCGCCACGTGTTGGACCGCATTGCCGATCACCCCGTCAACCGCATCGCAGAACTCCTGCCTTGGGCCGTAGCCTCTCAACTGCCGCCTCTCCCCCGTACTCATCCTGAACTCAGCACGGTCGGTCGCCTGCTCAGTCAAGACGGCATTGATCGGGCCGTTACGGAAGGCGTGCGCGGCTTCTCGCCTCAGATTCACACCGAAGTGACTCAGGCCATTGGCGATTCTGCAGTCAGAATGAATCGCATCCCGGTTTCAGGGTAACTAGCGCATACTATGATTGACACCACTGTTTGGATGCCTACAAGCAAACAGCGCCGCGGTGCCATCTCACGTGGGCTAGGCGATTCCGCCAGTACCGAAGCGAGTACTTCGCTTTGTGAAGCACCGGCTTACCGTGAATTTCCACACGAATGATAAAGGCGTAAAACGCGATCAACACCACCAGGAAAGCAAGCGGCCAGATGATCATTAAAACTCCTTGCTACGAGCTAAGCCCGTGTGGGCGCGCCTTCAAGCGCCGCCCGACTGCGAAACTACCGGTGTGCCGACACACCTCACCGCCCTTTCATACTCTCGCCTTCCATCGCGGCGCGCCATTCCTCGTACGCCTCGATTGGCTCCATATCCTGGTCGACAAACACAGTAGCCCGTTCCGCGGCGGAGGATGCATTGAGGGGAAAGTCACCCTGGCTGTCCTCCTCGTCAGTACTTGGAGGCAACAGCATGTCCTCGAGCATCCCGTCCAGCTCGGGTGTATTCCATGGCTGGCCCAGCCTAGCCTTCCTTTTAAAATAGTGACGGATCTCCGAGTTTTGTTCGGCGGTCAGTGGAAGCCCTCGGAACGAAGTGGTCGCGTTGTAATGAGTCATATGCATCTCCCAAAGCAGTCTGCGCTCCAATGTAGGTGTTTCGAATCCGAGTGGAACGTCACTGGCTGCCAGGTGACAAGATCCTTCATTTAGGTACCCAAGCTCTCACTTCCTCTTCTTAGCGCCAGCATCGCTTCCAGCACGAGACTGAAGAGTGCTGAACGTGGTAGCAGGCACCGACGGCTTCTTTGGTTGCTTTGGTTTCTTAGCTTCGCGGTTGCCGCGTAGTTGACTTTTGGCCATCTTTGTACTCCTGTTGGCTTGCTCCGCCAGACTGGCAACCCCAGCATACGCGCTAATTCCCTGACACGGAAAAATCTTTTCCGGGACCCGGGTAGCGGCGAGTGCCGGAAAAATTTTTTTCCAGTTGTCCTTAAAAAGGCCGACAAAACAGGAGGTTTGTGACGCCCGCCAACGCCGGCCGAGGAGCGAATACGCAACCTATGCTCGAGAAAACGAGCGCATACTGGGGTTGGCAATGCCTATTGCTGTGAACGCTTCGCTGCGCCCGGCGCACCTACGCGCGGGTATTAGCAGCGCTCCATCAGGTCGCGTTGGAACGTGGTATATCGGGGACGTGCCTGAAGGATTGAAACGACTTGCTTTTCCGGCATCTCTGCCAGTTCCCATACTCTCGGAGTCTTGGATGTTCAGGAAGGCGCGCGCAGGCACGGGGAGGGATAAAGCGGCGTCGCACATGGACGGCATGGCAGCGGCTCCATTTCTGAGCTTCGTGGTGCCGTCGGTTGGTTTGGAACGCATTTTTCCCGGCTTCTGCTATGAAGTGGCTATCTGAATACCGCATCCCCCCGGGCGCAACCTCGGTGCAGCGCGCTATATCTTGCCCATCAACCACAGTACGAGCAGGATTACCAACACCAGCCCAAGACCACCGCTGGGACCATAGCCCCACCCCCGGCTGTGCGGCCAGGCTGGAATCGCGCCAATCAACAGTAGGATGATCACGATCAACAGTATCGTTCCCAATGTCATTCGATGTCTCCCAACGGTCAGGCGTAGCAGCGGAGTTTCCAGGAAAACTCCTGCAGCGCATCGATGCCGCTCTCATCGGCGCGCCGGCACCAGTCTTCCAGTTGTTTGACCCACTGCTCCTTCGAGGTGGCGGAATTGCTCCACAACGCGGTGAGATCCTGGCCCATCGCATAGATGGTGCGCAGCAACTTGCTGGAATGCAGTGCCTGGTGCAGGACTACGCGTTCACACTCCGGTAGCGCCCCCACCTCCCTTTGCAGCCAGTGCTTGAGCGCTCTTCCTGCGCCTTGGCCTCATTCAGACCCGGTAGCGCACGCGCCCGCAGGGTTCGGATTTCCTCCAATGCGGTTTTCCGCAGGATGCTGGCGAATCTGGCCAGTACGTCGTAGCGATGCGTGCTGATGGCCTGCAGGATCTGCGCATCGTAGCCTGCCCTGGCCGGATTGAAGCGGATCTTTGGCGCCACCCTGCGTACGCTGGCTAAACGGAGCGTCACCAGCAGACGGATGTACACCCAACCAAGGTCAAGTTCCCACCACTTGCTGGACAGCCTGGCTGAGCTGACGTAGGCATGATGGTTGTTATGCAGCTCCTCGCCACCGATCGAGATAAAGTCAAATCTGGTGTATGAAGGTTGATCGTGGCCGGTCGTCAGGCGGCGAGTTTCTGCTGAACCGGCGGATTGTCTTGCGCCGGGGCACCGTCCTTGAAGGGGACGCCCTTCAAGAGCAGTTCGATGTGTTCGGCACCTTTGATGCGGCGCCATGTTTTCTCGGCTTCCTCGATCAGCTTGAAGGCCAGGCCAAGGAAAGTCGCTCGTGACACGCAATTGCGCGTGCGCGTCGTGCGGTGACGCACGGTCGCGAAGGTCGACTCAATCGCGTTGGTCGTGCGGATGTGCTGCCAGTGCTCGGCCGGGAAGTCGTAGAAGGTCAGCAGGCTGTCTCGGTCCTTGGTGAGCACGCCGGTGGCCTTGGGGTACTTGGCGCCGTAGATCGTCGCAAAGCGATCGAAGGCAGCATAGGCATCTGCCCTGGTGGCCGCCATCCAAATCGCCTGCAGATCTGCCTTGGCGCGGCCGTGCTGGGACTTGGGCAAGGCGTTCAGGACATTGCCCATCTTGTGGAACCAGCAACGCTGGGCGCGCGTGGCCGGGAACACCTCCTCCAGGGCAGCCCAGAATCCCATGGCGCCATCGCCGACCGCCGCCAGCGGGCCAGCCTGCAGGCCGCGGGATTTCAGGTCCAACAGTACTTCCACCCACGATGCCTTCGATTCCCGATAGCCGTCACCGATCGCCACGCGCTCCTTCCTGCCGTCTGGCGTAACGCCGATGATGACCAGCAGGCATTGCCCGTCCGATCCCTCGCTACGCAGACCCGTGTGGATGCCGTCCACCCACCAATACACATGGCGCGCCGCCGACAGATCACGCTGATTCCAGCTCGCATGCTCGTCTGCCCACTGCGCCTTCAATCGGCTCACCACGTTGGCCGATAGCCCTTTGGCATCCTCACCAAGCAGCACCGACAACGCCTCGCTCATGTCGCCTGTCGATACTCCCTTCAGATACAGCCAGGGCAGCGCTGCACTCACCCGCGGCGACTTCCTCACATACGGCGGCACGATCGCCGAGTTGAACTTCACGCCAGACCCGGACCGATCGCGCACCTTGGGCACCTTCACGGCAATCGGGCCGGCCCCCGTCAGCACCTCGCGCTCCGGGAGGTAGCCATTGCGAACCACGGCGCGCTGCCCGCTCAACGTCTTGACATTACTGAACTGCTCAAGCAGCTCTGCCAGCTCCACTTCAATCGCCTCCTGGATGACCCGCCGAGCCCCGCGCCTGATCAGCTCCTCGAGCCCAAGCCCGATTTCCGATAGACCGACTGCTTCTTTCCCTTTATCCTTGCTCATGGTGGACCTTTCTTGTGCTGGTTTCCGATCTCGACAATCAGATTCTCAGCGGAAAGCTCCACCGCCCTCTACTCCGCGCCTCAAATTCCCCGCCCGTACACCAGTTTCGACTTTAGCTCCCACCGATCAGAATGCCCCATGGCACGATATTCTTGGAGGTGTCATTTGGAGCGTACGTGCGGTAGCCCCAGTAGTGGCCGATGCCGTTGATCACGCCCGCGGCGAAAAGCGGGACCCACAGCATCTGCACTGCCCAGATGCTCAGTCCGATCGGACCGAACAGCACCAGGTCGATCGCCAGCATGAAGCCAATCCCTAGCCCGACGTGCTTCGCATAGAGATTGCGCTCAATCCAGTCGTCCGGGGTGCCGTGTCCATACCTCTCCAGCGTTGCGGCGTTCCTGGCCTCGCTGCGATAGAGTTCCCCACCTTCCAGCAGCACTTGCCTGATGCCGTAGAACTGCGGGCTGTGCGGGTCTTCCGGGGTTTCGCGCTTGGCGTGGTGCTTGCGATGGATCGCCACCCATTCCCTGGTCACCATCCCGGTGGTCAGCCACAGCCAGAAGCGCAGGAAATGGCTGGCGATGGGATGCAGATCGAGGGCGCGGTGGGCCTGGTGACGGTGCAGGAAGATGGTGACCGACGCGATGGTGACGTGGGTCAAGCCCAGCGTCACAAGTGCGTAACCCCACCAGGGGAGACTAAGCAGGCCAAGGTGCATCGCCGGCTCCTTCGCAAGATCAGAATGCGTAAGAGACAGATACGCCTAATATCTTCAGTACGCTGCCGGACACGCGCGGTTACGCCGCAAGGCCGGCAAACGGCTACTGGGCAATACGGTGATTGATATCCATCACGATCTGCCCGTTCAAAACGCCCCCTCACATGAGAAGACTCCTGAGCTTCACCCCGGTAGAAGTCGCACGCACTGTTTCTGGTCGGATCTGGGCGCAATCAAATAAATAACACGGACTGTGCGCTGGCGGACGGCGCTCTGGCCAAGTGTGAACTATATATAAAGGGCGACGCGTGACCGCTGTCGACTGGACGCACTGGAAATCTGCAGGAGTCTCTCGGTCGGCGACATTCCGCTATTCCACTTCCGGATTAAGCGGTCCGACTTATTTGCTAGCCTTTCCTTGCGATGTGAAGGGATGTTTGCTTCCGGGGTTGCCGGGGTATCGCACCGGCTTCATTGAAAGGCGAGGAAAATGCCAGCAGATTATCCCACCACCGTCATTGTCATTTATCACGGCAGCCCCAGCAATTGGTATTTTGCGGAGGTTGATCCGGCGGGATGCATCTGTCGCTTTGGCCCGTTTGGCAGCGAACAAGCGGTCCATGAAATTCTTCCTGTCATCTATCCCGCCGATCTGCCCCGTGAAACCTTCGACGCGCCGGCCGACTGCGACGACGTCACGCTCCTGCGCGCAGCAAGAGGGGCAAAGGATGCACCGCTAGTCAGCCTTTGCCCGACTGGAGACGCAGGGTCAGGGACATCATCTTCGTGGTGGAAACTTTTCTTCGGCCGCAACGCTCCCGCGCGTGGTTCTCTGCGTGCACTAGGATCGAATAACTAGAACCCATCAGGACCGTTTTCCAGGCATTGAGGTAATGGCGGCTGGCTTGCCGAGTGGCGAGGTCGCCTGAGGCCGCCCTGCCTGAAAACTCAAATCGATGACATGTCCGGCAACAACCGGTCGAACTCCCGCTTCACGACCGAGTAGCACTCGCACACCCGCTTTTCCAGCCCCGCCCGATCGAGTACCGCAATGTGCCCATGGCTGTAGCGGATCAGGCCCGCGGCCTGGAGCTTCAGGGCGGCCTCGGTCACGCCGGAGCGCCGCACCCCGAGCATGTTGGCAATGAGTTCCTGCGTCATCGTCAGGTCGTTGGAGGGCAGCCGGTCGATGCTCAGCAGCAGCCATCGGCACAGTTGCTGGTCGATGGAGTGATGGCGGTTGCATACCGCGGTTTGCGCCATCTGCGTAATGAGCGCCTGCGTGTAGCGAAGCAACAGGCGCTGCAGAGGTCCGCCCCGCACGAACTCCTGCTTCAGGATCGCTGCGCTCAGACGGTATCCCTGCCCGGCGCTTTGTACGATGGCGCGGCTCGGCGTCGTTTCGCCCCCCATGAAGATCGCAATCCCGACCATCCCCTCATTGCCCACGATTGCGATCTCGGCGGACGCGCCATCTTCCATCACGTACAGGAGCGAAATGATTGAATTTGTCGGGAAATAGACGTTGCCCTGTTGATCTCCTGACTCGTACACGACATGGCCCAGCGGCAGCTCCACCAGCGTCAGGTGTGGTGCGAGACGCTCCCAGTCGACCGCCGGCAGCGCGGCGAGAAGGTGGTTGGACTTCGGATCATGCGTGACGCTCATGACTGCATCTCACCGGTCAGAACAGGTTGAATCAGCGACGTCGACCTTGCCAGGGCCCCTGGAAGCAGACCACGGGACGGTAGGGGATCACTTGCCTTCCTAAATATAGGTCGGCGGGTCGACTAGGCAAATGCCGGGAAACAGTGCGCCGAAGTCACGCGCACTTCATCGGATACGCGCGCTCGGGTTCCGCCCTGCCCGCTCGGGAAATCTGACTGCAATGGAATAAATGTCCCGATCCGTACGCCTGCGGACGGCAATCGTCCCGTCTCTGGCTCATATTTCGCAGTGGTGCGCCCCTTTCCACCATCGTGAAGTCAAATAAGGGATGACGAGCGTGCCCACGGGAACAATGATGCCATGGCACTTTTCGCTTCCCTGACCGCTGAATGGGCCTGTCCATGAACCTGAATCTCACATTCCCGCTGCGCGCATTCGGCGCGCCCTCCGTGCCGTCACCCTGGGACAGCATGGCGCCGGTACGGGAGGAGTTGTTCGGCATCGAACGGCTGGAGCAGCACGCGCAAAGCCTCGCCGCAGCCCAGCCGGTGACAGCATCGCCGCCACGCGTGCCATCCCTGCGCAGCCGGCTCAGCGACAATGCGACTGTCCTGCTGGCCGCCTATCGGGCGAGCGCCGCCGAGGTGGAGAGCGGCGCCGAGGTGGCGCCGGCGGCGGAATGGCTACTCGACAACTATCACATCGTCGAGGAGCAAATCCGCGAGATCCGGGACGACCTGTCCCCCGGCTACTATCGCCAGTTGCCCAAGCTCGCCGACGGTCCATTCGCTGGCTATCCGCGCGTTTTCGGGGTGGCGTGGGCCTTTGTCGCCCACACTGACAGCTACCTCGACCCCGACATCCTGCGCCGCTTTATCGCCGCCTATCAGCGCGTCCAGCCGCTGACGATCGGCGAGTTGTGGGCGGTTGCGATCACGCTGCGTATTGTACTGGTCGAGAACCTGCGCAGGCTCACCGGCCAGATCACCGCCGGCCGGGTTGCCCGTGCCGATGCGGATGCGCTGGCCGTGCGGCTGCTGGCCACAGGGGGCGCCCGCACGGCACTCGAAACAGATATTGCCGCACGCCCCGCTGCGCCGCTGTCCGAGTTGTTCGCCGCGCAACTTGCCAGGCGCCTGCGCGACCAGGACCCGAGAACCATGCCGGCACTGGGCTGGCTGGAGAAGCGCCTCGGGCTGCAGGGCACTTCGGTCGATGAGGTGGTGCTGCACGCGCAGCAGCGGCAAGGCGCCTCCAACGTGACGGTGCGCAACATCATCACGAGCATGCGGCTGATGTCCGATATCGACTGGGCCGAGTGGTTCGAGAGTGTCAGCCTGGTCGACGCGCGGCTGCGCGCGGGCAGCGCCTTTGCCGGGATGGATTTCCCGACCCGCAACCTGTACCGCAACGCAATCGAGGAGCTCGCGCGCGGCGCCTCGTGCCCGGAACTCAGGGTTGCCGAGCTGGCGCTCGGCGCCACGCCAATACCGGCGTCCACCTCGCCCTCACCGGTCCAGGTGGACGACATGACCGACGCGACCGAGGCCGGTCGCCGGGTCGATCCGGGCTATCACCTGGTCGGCCCGGGCCGCTGCGCGCTCGAACGAGCCATCCGGTTTCGCCCCCCGCCCCGCCTGTGGATCAGCCGCTTCAGCAAGCACCTGGGCATCGGCGGCTACGTCGGCGCACTCCTGCTCGTCACGGCCGGCCTGCTGGCGTTCGCGCTATGGATCTTGCCGGCTGCCAGCCTGACGCCCGGCTGGCTTGCCCTGCTTGCGCTGATCTGGATTGTACCGGCCAGCGAGGTCGCAGCAACGCTGGTCAACCGCGCGCTTGCAGGGCGACTGGGTGCGACGATCCTGCCCGGCCTGGAGCTCAAGGCGGGCGTTCCGCCCTCGCTGCGCACGCTGGTGGTCGTGCCGACCCTGCTGACCGGCGAGGCCGACCTGAGCGAGCAGATCGACCGGCTGGAGGTGCATCACCTCGCCGGCGCAGGCGGCGACCTGAGCTTTGCCTTGCTGACCGATGGCGTCGACGCGGACCAGGAGGAGCTGCCTGGCGACGCGCACCTGCTTGCCGTCGCCAGCGCGGCGATCGCCCGCCTGAACCAGCGCCATGGCCCGGGTCCGGCCGGCGACCGCTTCCTGCTGCTTCACCGACGGCGCGTATTCAACGCGGCGCAAGGCCAGTGGATGGGATGGGAACGCAAACGCGGCAAGCTGCTCGAGCTGAACCGGCTGCTGCGCGGCGCGACCGACACCAGCTACGTCGCCGTCGACGGTCAGGCGCCGCAGGTGCCGGCCGGCGTGCGCTACGTCATCACCCTCGACGCCGACACGCGGCTGCCACGCGACGCCGCGCTGCGGCTCATCGGCAAGATGGCCCATCCGCTGAACCGGCCATGGTTCGATGCGGCCCGGCAGCGCGTCGTGGGCGGCTACGGCATTCTCCAGCCGCGTGTTACGCCTTCGCTGCCGATCGGCCGTGAGGGGTCGCTCTTCCAGCGGGTCTTCTCCGGGCCGGGCGGCATCGACCCCTACGCGGCGGCCGCCTCCGACGTCTACCAGGATCTCTTTGGCGAAGGCTCCTTTACGGGCAAGGGCATCTATGATGTCGATGCTTTTGAAGCCGCGCTCAGCGGCCGGGTCCCGGAGAACGCGCTGCTCAGCCATGACCTGTTCGAAGGCGTGTTCGCCCGTGCCGGGCTGGCCTCCGACGTTGAGGTGGTCGAGGAGTTTCCCCCGCGCTACGACGTGGCGGCCAGGCGGCAGCACCGGTGGACGCGTGGCGACTGGCAACTGCTAGGCTGGATCTTCAGGCACCACAAAGGCATACACGCGGTGCCGGCCATCGGCCGCTGGAAGATGCTGGACAACCTGCGCCGCTCGCTGCTCGCGCCCCTGTTGCTCCTGAGCCTTGTGCTGTGCTGGTTCCTCCCCTGGCCGGCGGGGCCGCTGGCGACTATCTTGCCGCTGGCTGCGATTGCCATTCCGGCCGTCCTGCCGGGCATCTTGTCCGGTCTGCGGCACCGCAGCGGCATGCGCCTGCGCAACCATGTGCAGGCGCTGTTCGCAGACCTGCGGCTAGCCGCCACGCAGATCTTGCTGGGGCTGGCCTTCGTGCCCGACCAGGCCTGGCGCACGGGTGACGCCATCGCCAGGACGCTGGCGCGGCTGTTTTACACGCACCGCCATCTGCTCGACTGGACCACGGCCGCGCAGTCCGCCACGCGCCCGCGGCTGGACCTGGCCGGCTTTTACCGGCTGATGGCCGGCGGCACGCTGCTCGCGCTGTCGATGGCCGCCGCCGGGGTGGGCCTGGTGCCATCGTCATGGCCGCTCGTGCTGCCCTTTGCCCTGCTATGGCTGACGGCGCCAGCCCTTGCCCTGTGGACCAGCCGTGCGCCGGCCGTTGCGCGCCGGCTCGCGCTGCCGGCGACCGACGCGCTTGCGCTGCGCCTCACCGCGCGCCGCACCTGGCGCTTCTTCGAGACCTTCGTCACGCCAGTGGACAACATGCTGCCGCCCGACAACTTCCAGGAGACGCCAAAGCCCGTGGTGGCGCACCGGACCTCGCCGACCAATATCGGGCTCTACCTGCTGTCGGCCATCGCCGCGCGCGACTTCGGCTGGGCCGGGACCACCGAAACTGTCGAGCGCATGGAAGCGGCGTTCGCAGCGATGCGCAAGCTGCCGCGCTACCGGGGCCACTTCCACAACTGGTACGAGACGCTGGGCCTGCAGCCGCTGCATCCCGCCTACGTCTCGTCAGTCGACAGCGGCAACCTCGCCGCGCACCTGATCGTGGTCGCCAATGCCTGCGAAGAATGGACCAGCACCGCCGCGCCAGATCCGTGTCGCGGCCTGGCGGACACTGCGCGGCTGGCAAACGAGGCCCTGGCTGCGCTGCCCTTCGCACACAGCGAACCCGGACGGCAGCTTGGCGGACTACTGGCCGAGATCGACACCATGCTCGCTGGCTCACTCGACATGGCAACAGGGGCACCAGTGCTCAGGCGCCAGACGGAGAAGGTCGCCACGCTGGTGCAGGACATCCCGCCCGCGGCTGGCGACGACAATATTGCCGACCTGGTCTTCTGGACCGGGGCGCTGCAGCGCGCCGTCACCGAGCACGAGCGTGACCAGCTGCAGCAGGCTGAAGCCCCGCAGGCGCTGGCCGCCAGGCTGACGGCGCTCGCCCACACTGCGCGCGAACTGGCGCTGGCGATGGACTTTGCCTTCCTGCTCGATCCGGCGCGCAAGCTGTTGTCGATCGGCTATTCGCTTGCCGACAACCGGCCCGATGCCAGCTGCTACGACCTGCTCGCCTCCGAAGCGCGGCTCGCCAGCCTGTTCGCGATTGCCAAGGGAGACGTGTCGACCCCGCACTGGTTCCGGCTGGGGCGCATGGCGACGCCACTTGGCAGGGGCTCGGCACTGATCTCGTGGTCGGGCTCGATGTTCGAGTACCTGATGCCGTCACTGGTGATGCGCGCCCCCGCCGGCAGCCTGCTTGAACAGACCGCGCGCCTGGTGGTGGCGCGCCAGCGGGGCTACGGGCAGTCGCTGGGGATTCCCTGGGGCGTATCCGAATCGGCGTACAACGCCCGCGACAGGGAGTTCACCTACCAGTACTCGAACTTTGGCGTCCCCGGCCTGGGGCTCAAGCGGGGCCTGTCCGAGAACGCGGTGATCGCCCCCTATGCCACCGGGCTGGCGGCCATGGTCGATCCGCAGGCCGCACGCGACAACTACCGTCGCCTTGCCGAAGCCGGCGCCCTTGGACGCTACGGTTTCTACGAGGCGCTGGACTATACGCGCGCGCGCCTGGCCGAGAGCGAGACGGTCGCCATCGTACGCAGCTTCATGGCGCACCACCAGGGCATGACCATCGTTGCCATCGCCAACGCCCTCGACGGGGGGCGCATGCGTGAGCGCTTCCATCGCGAGCCGATGATCCAGGCCTGCGAACTGCTGCTGCAGGAACGCATGCCGCGCAACGTCGCCGTGGCGCACCCCCGCGCCGAGGAAGTGAAGGTCTCGGCAACGGCGGTACAGCCGCAGGACGCTGCGGTGCGGCGGTTCACGGCGCCGGCAACTGGCAATCCGGTCACCCATCTGCTGTCCAACGGACGCTACACCGTGATGCTGACCACCACGGGAATGGGCTACAGCCGCTGGCGGGACCTGGCCGTGACGCGCTGGCGGGAAGATGCCACTCGCGACGATTCGGGCTCCTTCATCTTCCTGCGTGATACGCAAAGCGGCACCACCTGGTCTGCCAGCACGCAGATGGCAGCCGATGGCGAGCGCGGCGGCGAAGTGGTGTTCGCCGAAGATTGCGCCGAGTTCGTCCGGCACGACGGCGGCCTGACAACCATCCTGGAAGTCCTGGTTTCCGGCGAGGACGACGGCGAGGTCCGCCGCGTGTCGCTGGTCAACAACGGGCGCCGCCCACGCGAGATCGAGCTCACTTCCTATGCCGAAGTCGTGCTCGCCGCGCGCGCGTCCTATGACGCGCATCCGGCCTTCTCCAGGATCTTCATCCAGACCGCACACCTGCCCGAGTCCGGCGCGCTGACCGCGACACGCCGCCTGCGCTCGCCCGAGGAGTCGCCGGTGTGGGCTGCCCACTTCTGCGTGGTGGAAGGCGAGCTTGTCGCCGATCCGCAGTACGAGTCCGACCGCGCGCGCTTCCTGAAAGACGGTCGCACGCCGGCTGCGTGCGCAGTCGTCACAGCCGGGCTGCCGCTCTCGAACACGGTCGGCACGGTCCTCGACCCGATCTTCTCGCTCAGGCAGCGCGTGCGGATTGCGCCTGGCGGCAGCGCGCGGGTGGCGTTCTGGACCGTCATTGCGTCGTCGCGCGCCGACCTGCTCGACCTGATCGACAAGCACCAGGACCGCAACGCCTTCGACCGGGCCAAGACCCTGGCCTGGACGCAAGCCCAGGTCGAGCTTCGCCACCTTGACGTCGACGCGGCGGAAGCGGCCGACTTCCAGCGCCTCGCGGCTCCGCTGCTCTACGCCGATGCCCGCTTCCGGGCCCCGCCCGACGCCATCCTGCGCGGCGCGGGTCCGCAGTCAGGACTATGGCCGATGGCGATTTCCGGCGACTTGCCTGTTGTCCTCCTGCGCATCGACGAGATCGAGGATATCGTCCAGGTGCGCCAGTTGTTGCGCGCCCACGAATACTGGCGCATGAAGGGGCTTGGCGTCGATCTGGTCATCGTCAACGAGCGCGCCTCGTCCTATATCCAGGACTTGCAGATGGCGATCGAGACCGCGGTTCGCAGCAGCCATGCGCAAAGCCAGACGGGCGAAGAAGCGGTGCGCGGATCGGTCTATACCTTGCGTGCCGACATGATGACTCCCGAAGCCCGCGCCCTGCTCCAGTCGGTCGCGCGCGTCGCGCTGATGGCCCGACGCGGTTCCATCGCGGACCAGCTCGCCCGACTGCCCGGCGCGGCGGCCCCGCTTGCCGTACCGGCCCGGCGCCGCCAGCGCGCGGCACCGTCAGTGCCGCCGGTGCCGGCGCAGCCCGGGCTCGAGTTCTTCAACGGCCTGGGTGGCTTCGATCAGGACGGCAGGGAATATGTCGTGGTGCAGAACGCAGAGCGGTCGACCCCTGCCCCATGGATCAATGTGATCGCGAATCCCTGCTTTGGCTTCCAGGCGTCGGCCAGCGGCAGCGGCTGCACCTGGGCGGAGAACAGTCGCGACAACCAGCTGACGCCCTGGTCCAATGACGCTGTCGCGGACCCGTGCGGCGAGGCAATCTATATCCGCGACGAGGACAGTCTCCAGGTCTGGAGCGCCACCGCGCAGCCGATCCGGGACCAAGGCACCTACACCGCACGCCATGGCCACGGCTACAGCTGCTTCACGCATGAGGTCGACGACATCGCGCTGGCGTTGCTGCAGTACGTTGCGCTGGACGATCCGATCAAGATTTCGCGCCTGACGCTGCGCAATCTCTCCGGCACCCCGCGCCGGCTTTCCGTGACGGCCTATACGGAATGGGTGCTCGGCACCTCCCGGGGTGCTTCGGCGCCGTTTATCACGACGGCGCCGGACCAGGCCACCGGCGCCATCCTGATCCGCAATCCGTGGAGCACGGCGTTTGCGGGTCGCGCGGCCTTTGCCGATCTGGGCGGCAGGCAGACTGCCTGGACCGCCGATCGTACCGAGTTCCTTGGCCGGAATGGCGGCCCGGACGCGCCCGCGGCGCTGCTCGGCAAGGCACCCTTGTCCGGCACGACCGGGGCCGGGCTCGACCCCTGTACGGCCTTGCAGTGCAAGGTCGAGCTGGCAGCCGGCGAAACCGTCGAAGTCGTTTCGTTCATCGGACAATGCGCCTCGGCCGCCGAGGCCAGCGCGCTGATTGCGCGCTATCGCCAGACGGATCTCGACGCCACGCTGGCGACCGTCACCCGGCACTGGCAGCGCCTGCTTGGCGCGGTACAGGTCAGGACACCGGACCGCGCCATGGACATCATGCTCAACGGCTGGCTTCTCTATCAGACGCTAGCCTGCCGCATCTGGGCGCGCGCGGCCTTCTACCAGGCAAGCGGCGCCTACGGATTCCGCGACCAGTTGCAGGACCATATGGCGCTCACCCTTGCCAGTCCCGACGCCACGCGGCGGCACCTGCTGCGCGCCGCCGGGCGGCAGTTTGTCGAAGGCGACGTCCAGCACTGGTGGTTGCCGCATTCCGGGCAAGGCGTGCGAACCAGGATTTCCGACGACCGCGTGTGGCTGGCGTTCGCTACCGCCAGCTATATCGCCAGCGCCGATGACACCGGCGTGCTGGACGAGATGGTGCCGTTCCTGGATGGCCAGCTGCTGGGCCCCACCGAGGCGGATGCCTTCTTCCAGCCAATGGTCTCGGATGTGTCAGCCTCGCTGTTTGAACATTGCGCGCGCGGGATCGACGGCTGCATCGCGCATACCGGCGAGCACGGGCTGCCGCTGATCAGCAGCGGCGACTGGAACGATGGCATGAACCTTGTCGGCGCCGGCGGCAAGGGCGAGAGCGTCTGGCTGGGCTGGCTGCTGGCACGCACCCTCGACATGTTTACACCGTTGGCGCAGACCCGCGATGCCGGGCGCGCCAACCGCTGGCGCGCGCATGCGGCCTTGCTGCGCGAGGCGCTGGAACGAGTGGCCTGGGACGGCGACTGGTATTGCCGTGCGACCTTCGACAACGGCACCTGGCTCGGCTCGAAAGACCGTGAGGAATGCTATATCGACGCCATCGCGCAGTCATGGGCCGTGCTGTCGGGCGCGGCCGATCCCACCCGTGCCCGTGCCGCGATGGCGTCGCTGGAAAAGTATTTGGTGCGCCGCGAAGACGGGCTGGCATTGCTGTTCACCCCACCCTTCGACAAAGGCGCCCTCGACCCCGGCTACATCAAGGGCTACCCGCCCGGCCTGCGCGAGAACGGCGGGCAATACAGCCATGCCGCGATGTGGGCAGTCCTCGCATTCGCCAGGCTGGGCGAGGCCGGCAAGGCCGTCGAACTGTTCTCCCTGCTCAACCCGATCAACCATGCGCTGACACCCGTAGCCGTCGAGCGCTACAAGGTCGAGCCCTATGTGGTGGCGGGCGACGTCTACTCGGTAGAGCCCCACATCGGCCGCGGCGGCTGGACCTGGTACACGGGTGCCGCGGGATTGATGTATCGCGCCGGTGTAGAGGGCATCCTGGGGATCCGGATCGAGGGAGGCCAGTTGGTCGTTGCCCCTTGTATTCCTGCCTCGTGGCCAGGCTTCCAGGCCACAGTGACCGTGGCGTCTACCCGCTATGAGATCAACGTGGAAACGTCATTGCACCGTGCCGGCGGTGTCTCGCAGGCGATCCTTGACGGCGTCAGCATCCCCTGTAAGGACGGCCAGGCCAGCATCCCTCTTGATGGGGGCGAGCACACGCTGCTGGTCCAGGTCTAGCTCCCCCGTATCCGGGCAGTCAATCCATGCCGGTGCCCCGTCAAGCGTACGGCACCGGACTGAAACGACATCCCATCCGGACTAGGCTCTGATCAGGATAGAGCTGTCTCTATCGATACGACGTACCGGCGACAAGTACTTCAGCGAATCCCCCGAATCGGTGCTCTGGATTCCATGGCATGGCCATCGACAACGCGATCCGCTAGAACGGCCGCCACCCGCCTGGCAGCATCGGCGGAGGGCATGTTTTTGCAGAATCAGGAGCGCATCATGTCAATTGGTCTCTTGCTGTTGATTGTCCTGGCTATCTTCTTCGTTGGGGCAATTCCCACCTGGTCGTACAGCAGCGGTTGGGGCTACGCTCCGTCCGGCGCACTCGGGGCGATTCTTGTTGTGGTCCTTGTCCTGTTGCTGCTAGGCAGACTCTAGGGCAGGCATCGGGAATACTCCCGACATCGCAAGCACGCTGTGCCGCGGCCGAATTGCCTCAGCATCCGGCACGCAACACCAATGAAGAGGAATACATCATGAACAAGGATCAAGTGAAGGGCCGGGTCACGGCGGCCGCCGGGAAAGTCAAGGAAGCCTTTGGCAGGATGACTGGAAACAGACAAACGCAAGTGGCGGGAATCCTGAAGAAGGATATCGGCAAGACGCAGGCAGCGTATGGCGACGTCAAGGCGGATATCAAGAAGGCGGAATAAAGCGATACGGAGTGAGGGCGAGCACCCGAGCCAGCGCACCGCCGGCGGGATGGGATAGGCGACCAGTCGGCTGGTCGCCTTCTCCCGATTCGGCTTTTCCTCGTTACATGCCGGCGCCAGGAGACACCCATGCTGGACACGATGCTGAATCAATTCCCTCCCATCGAGCAGGAGGCTTTCCGCGAGACCTGCCTGCGCAATGGAGTCGCCCCCGACGGATTTACCGTGACAGCGGTTGAAGACGCGGCAGGCGCTGTGCCGGCTCACGGCCGCACCATCTCGGTAGGCTTCGGCAGGGAAATCCGCCAGTACGACGGAAACCTGGGTGCGCAATGGACTGTCGATTTCGAGGACGACCTGAGATCGCGCGTCTTCGGCTGAGGTTCTCGCCGAGGCAGGTACCGCGGCGCTGCTGATGTCAGGTTTCAAGTCGAGGCAAGAGCAGCGGCACGCTGTTCGCTGCCTCCGTACGCTGTCGTACCGCTTTCCCACCCGCTTTGGCGTACGCTGAATCATTGCCAGATCAGCAGGCTGACCAGCCTGTAGCCACCGGCAGGAATACCGCCCGAGCACGCCAATCAGATGGAGCCATCGTGAACATCATCACCAGCGCCGGCCCTCTCATATCGCTGATCGCTGGCATCCTGATTCTTGTCATGCCGCGACTGCTCAATTACATCGTCGCCATCTACCTTATCGTCATCGGCCTGCTCGGACTGTTTGGCGGACATCTGCGCTGAGCGGACGGGGTGGCCTGCTTCGTTCCAGCTGTCCCTCAGGAGGCATTTCCGCAATCCAGAGTTTCTCCCCGTGGCGCCTCATCTCCATATGCGGCCGCCCGGTTTAGTCCTCGCCGCCCCATGAAAACTGACGTCGCGGTAAGGATCCACCTTCCGGGCACCAGCACGCCCGGGCAGTCGAGTACATCATGCGTACCCTGCTCTGTCTTCGCTTCAAGAATGCCGCTGCCGCCCGCAACGGCTGGGCAAAACTGCTTCCCCTAGTGCGCGCGCCGGCCTATGTGACCGGCCCGTGGTTCATTGGCCGGGGCCTGCGGCCGGTCGAGGGTTTTCCGGGCGCAGACCCCACGCACACCACCTTCCGGCATGAAGGCTCGATCGCAGGCTATGCCGCCTTTGCGATACTTGGCCTAGTGCTGGCGGGCTATTACGGCGACCATTCCGCCCCCCTGAGTGGCCTCACCACCTTTGGCCTTGGCTTCGTAGCCTTCGGCGTTTGTGGCTGGCTCCTTGGTGCGTTGTTCGGCGCCACGTTGCCGCGACAGCGGCTGGCGCGGGCTGCCGCACTCTTGTCGCAGGGCGAACTCATCATGATCGTCGGATGCAGATCCTCCGAGAAGGAAACGATCAAGACGCTGCTATACGAGCTGGGCGGGGTAGGCATTGACGAGCACGGCGACTTCTTGCCACATCTGCGCTGGACCTAAGCGTGACCGTCCCGCGGCACCAGGCGGTGCCGCCGGTGAAAGATAGGCCTGGTGAAAGCCAGATGTCCGCTTTCAGAGATTGATCAGACCTGCTGCCACGTTTACGCACAGTCCCAGTACAGCGATATTGAAGTAGAACGAGAGCACGGACTGCGCAAGTACCGCTTTGCGGATGGGCCGCGATCTCAGTGCCACGTCCGACGTTTGCGAGGTCAACGCGATCGTGAACGAGAAGTACAGGAAGTCCCAATAATTCGGCTCAAGCGCGCTATCCGGAAAGCTGAGTGCCGATTCATCGGTACTCTCCTGCGCTGAGCCGTAGAAGAGCCGCGCATAGTGCAACGCGAACATTGCCGGAATCAGGAACCAGGCGCCGAACAGCGTCGCCACGGTGAAGGCAAGATGCCCCAGCCCCGCGCCGAGCCCCAAATCTTTCACCGTGGCCAGCTGGCGACCGCAGCAATGCAAACGACTAGCAGAAACGTAGTGGCCGTCTCGTCCTCGCGAATGGCAATTTCCCTGACCATGTCTTGTGGCGCCCTGGCCATCAGCCACCAGATCAGCACGAGATACGACCAAACGGCGATGTCCCAACCGAAGATGACGCGCACTAGCGGGCGCAGCGACACCGGCGCCATGGATGCAGCGATGATGCCGATCACTAGCGCGATGGCGGCGCGCGGCCGGAATCGAATGAGCTTCGGGACAGGGAGAACGGGGAGCATGAGCATCAGATGGTGGGTGGAATGGCCGCTTGCGCAGGCCGCCCGATCTGGCGCCGACGCGCGTTCCAACGAAGCTCCTCGACCATCAACGGCTCGCCAGGCTAGGCTCGCGCTCCGGGCCGCGCCGACCCTTTGCACGAGGGTGGCCTATGCCTGACAGCAGCTATGCGGTGAGAACCTATGCCAGCGTAGCGCGTTCCAGTCGCCCGCTCAAGCTGCCTTCACCGGTCTATCGAGTTGGCTTTCATGCCTCAATGAATGCCTTGAGCGCTGTCGTGAATGCAGCGTTCCCGATGCTCTCGTGAACATCGCGGAAGTCGTCCAGTTGGAAGCGAGGGATGATCAGCGCTTTGGATCAATCTTGTGAGACGGCAATATGCTGAGGAGCATTGGTGTGCATCCACGGGTTGAATCCGCAGGCCAATCCGGCGGTTCGGCGTCTGTCACCAAACCGCCGAGATTGCTCAAGAGAAGCCATCTCGGGCTAGCCTGATATTTCCCAGAGTCAATTCACGCGGTTGCTAGTGGATGGCAAAGGCAACTGCAAACTGCTGGGCTCGTTGCCATTTCGGCCTCGCGGTAGCCGCCCGAACATCCAGCGTGAACTAGTTCAAAGCGAGGGCTTTGTTGTTGACGCAAGCATCATCAACGCATCCGCGCTTGCAGATCATCCATTTCTTCCAGCAGGTCGGCCACCAAAGCGGCCAGTTCGGGTATGGCGTCAAAGTCACGCTCCAACTGACGCATGCGCCGCGCCCGTCGAAGGCTGGCGCTGGAAAACCGCCAGACGCCAGCGACACTTACAGCATGGGGGAACAAGCCCTCATTTACATGCCGCCTGAGCCACTCTGGTTCTACCATGCAGGCTGCCGCCACTTGCTCCAGAGTCAGCCAGGCATCTTCCATCAGGCAGCCGATCAGAACGTCATTATCCGGCATGGGTCAGGCTCTCCTATCCGGGCGCGGATTAAAGCTCAATTCCCGCGCCATGGTTTCATAAAGCTCCCGCGCCTTGGGGGTGTTTGCCGGCGGCAACACCACCTGGATGTCCAGCAGCAGATCGCCCGGTGGATTAGCGGGAATGCCCTTGCCGCGCACACGTAGCTCGCTGCCGCTCTGGGCGCCAGGGGGAATGCGCACCTGCAGTTCGCCCCCAGGTAAATCGACGGGCACCACCGCCCCCAGCGCCGCCTCCCATGGCGCCACCTGCAGCGTGAGGTGTAGATTTCGCCCCTTCACTTTCAGTTGGTCGTGCGGTTTGAAATGCACCTCCAGAAAAAGATCCCCGGCCGGCGCACCGCCGATCCCCGGCGCTCCCTGCCCGGCCAGACGGATGAGCTGACCTTCGCGCACGCCTTTGGGAATTTTCACGCTGAGGGTCCGGCTCCTCGACTGCGCTCCGCCCTGAGCGTCCATGCTTGGCACCCGCAGCGAAAGTTGACGGGTGGCGCCGGTAAAGGTGTCGTCCAGGTCCAGCAGCACCTTCGCGTGGTGATCCACACCGCGTGACTGGAAGCTGCCACCGTGCGTATGGAAGCCGCGGTGTCTGCCCCCCACATGGCCAAACAGCTCGGCGAAGAAGTCGCTGAAATCGGCCTCTTCCTGAGGCGAGAAGCTCCGACTCGAGAACTCGAAGCCGGTGTCCCAGCCCGGTGGCGGACGGAACTCCTGGCCGGGCTGATTGCCTCGTCCCAATTGATCGTAAGCGGCGCGCTTTTCCGGGTCGGAGAGCACGGCGTAGGCCTCGTTGAGCTGCCTCATGCGCAGTTCGGCATCCGACTCCTTGGAAACGTCAGGATGGAACTTGCGCGCGAGCTTGCGGAACGCCTTCTTGATGTCCTCCGCCGTGGCATCGCGTGCCACCCCCAGCGTTTTGTAGTAGTTCTGGAACTCCATGCGTGTTCCCCTTTTCCGGTCTCGAGGGCTGCTCTTCACCTCGGAAGAATGATGTCGAATACCAGTCAAATCAAGAACTTGAAATCCCCAGGCGAAGCCTTACCATTGCAACCGGGGGCGTCCGAATATGGCGCCCGCGCGAAAGCGAATGGAGGCAAACATGATGTATCGATCGTTGTTTCCCCGTGACGTATTCTCAGAACTGGAACGGCTACAGCGCGAATGGCAGCAGCCATTCGAGCTGTCTTCCAGCATTCGTGGTCGGGTCAGTTTTCCGGCCATGAATGTAGGCGGCACCCCCCACTCGGTGGAAATCTACGCTTTTGCCCCTGGCGTCGATCCGGCCAGCATCGACGTGCAGCTGGTGCAGAGCGTGCTGACCATTGTCGGCGAGCGCAAGCCCGATCTCCCCAACAAGGACGAGCAAACCTCCATGCATATCGATGAACGCTTCGCCGGCCGCTTCCGCCGTGTGGTAAGCCTACCAAACGACGTGAATCCCAATGCGGTGGAGGCCAAGTACCGCGACGGCGTGCTGCACATCAGCATCCAGCGCCTCGAAGCCGCGCAGCCGCGCCAAATCAGCATCCAGTGAGCGAGGAGGATCAGGCCATGAGCGAAACTACTGCTGTCACCAAGCAAGCCGACACTGCCAGCACTGAAGCAGCCCTGATGCCGCCAGTGAATGTGTACGAGGACGCCGCAGGCATCACCCTGTACGCCGATCTGCCGGGTGTGCCCAAGGACAAGCTGGCCGTGCAGGTGCAAGGCGATATCCTGACCATCAAGGGCGAAGTCGCCCTGGATCTGCCGGAGGGCATGGAAGCCAGTTACGCGGAGGTTTCTCTGCCCCGTTACCGGCGCGTGTTCACGCTATCCAAGGAACTAGATGCCGAAAAGGTTGTCGCCGAGTTCAACCACGGCGTGCTCAAGCTGCGCATCCCGAAAGCCGAACACACGCAACCCAGCCGCATTGAGGTCAAGGTGGTGTGATGTAAGCCGGGCGGCCGTGGGCATCACCCATGGCTGCCCACACGTAGGAGGGCTGACATGAAGCTGGAATCGTTGAAAGAGAGTTTCGGTATTCGCCCCTTTGAACAGCGAGAGGCCGACGATGCGACTGATCGAACCGGATGAACAACAGGACTTTCTTGCGACCTTGCAGCATAATGGTCTGGCAGCAGATGATTTCGAACTCCTGGAAACGGATACGACTGACCCAAAAGGCGACGAGAACATCGGTTTACAGGGCTACGTCACGGTAACCAGACTATCGACACAAGTTACAAGGGAATACCCCATCGGCGATGAAACCGATTGGGTTCAGCATTTCAGCAAAGATCTCGAAGCCGGCATCTTCGATAAGTCGGAATGAGATCCCGCGTGCTATTGGGGCGGCGGGTGAAAGATGACTACCTACCCGATTGGATACTCACTTGGAAACTCGAGCTGGACGGCCTGAGCGATCAGGCCTGGCGCGAGCGCATAAGAATCTGTTCCTCCAGATACATGCGCATCGTCTGGATATGCCAGATATTCCTCGGGCTCAACGAGGGACTGCAGGCGGGCCAGTTCCAGCGGCAACGCTGTGCCGCAGGACACGGCGCGCGCGATCGCGGAGGTGATGGGCACCAGCCTGCTGCGGGCCGAGTCAGGCGAGACGTTGATGCCGTCAGCCACACCGGTGTGGGTACGGCCGGTGGCAGTGGCGCTGTCGGTGGCACAGCCTGCGGAGGTTATGTAATGGCCTATTTTCCGACCAAACCGGCCACGGCCACAAATGCGGAAACGATAGCTATACCGAGAGCCCATTTCGAAATGCGGAGCGCTTGTCGCGCAGTCTCGACTTGGTCCTGCGGCGCCCCCGCTGCCTGCTCCGTCGCCAGAAGCGCTCGTTCCTTGCGTATCTCCGCTCGCTGGCTGTCGATCCTATCGAGATATGCACGAGCGTTCTCTAAACGCCTGTCGCCGAACGTGTGGCGCTCTACGTGTTGCCGGAATTCGTCCTCGCTGTGTTTAGCAATCCACTCGAGTATTTCGGCATCGGTTTCGAAGTTCGCCATGGCTTGCCCCTATCGTTCCAGAGGATCGTAGCACGCGAAGGAAGCGAGGCGGATGGGGATGGGGATGGCGGGGTGAGCCTGTTCCTCCACGCCAAGAATTACATCCACCGCGGCTCTGCCTGCTACCTCGGCGACGAGATATGCCCAGCGACGAGAGAACGGGCCGCCGTGGACTTTGATTCGCTTGCCGAGTGCAGCAACTCCCGGGGGTCTCATCGGGCCCTCGATCTGGAACCAGACATCGAACATGTCATCGGATGTGCTCGCAAGGTCAATATGGATCTCGAATCCTCGATATTCGGTAACGCGGTCCATGGCTATCTCCCAATGCTGCCAAGGATCCTAGCATGGCCAATGAACGCCCCATCCTCTTCAGCGGCGCCATGGTGCGCGCCATCCTGGACGGCCGGAAGACGCAGACGAGGCGCGTGGTGACCGGCGCCGGGCTCGGCATGTTGAACGACGGCTTCACGCCTGACTATGTTGCACTTGGGAGCGTTAAAAACCTTGGGGTTCGGCTTCAGCAATTCGCCCTAATGGTCGAGGAACTCCGCCACCTCAGCGGGTAGCTCCTCCATGCGCCGCCTGGATTCGCCCCAATCGGTAATGGTCTCCAGGCGAATGATGACTTTCGTCTCGCACCTCGGCTGGCGGTCAACTGTTGCAGATCGCTAATTCCGGGAGTGGAACGAAGTTGGGGGATGCGCCCGTCTACGTGCTCAGTTGGATCTACGGCGACCGAAAGTGCGGGTACTTGTAGATGAATTGCTCCTCCAGCTTGCCATCCAGCAGTTCGACTCGCGCCTGGAGAAGGTAGTGCGCACCGTTGATAGACCACCGCATCTGCTGTCGTTTGGACAGGCGACGGTTTATCAAATGATTCATCACTGATTCTGCCGGAGCGGTAGAGATTCGCCTCCCCGCCCGCCGTGCGCGCGCATAGTCAACAAGGATGGCTGCGTTGTGTTGGAGAAAGTCGAGGAGTCGATTGGCAGCACCGAAGGTAGTCGCTGCGGTAGGGCCATAGAAGCTTTCACGCTTCAACGCCTCCTCTTTCATGGAAGCAGCCAACGTCCTAGTCAACTCTATACCTATTGCCGCTCAGCCTCTCCACAGTGCCCCTCGTATTTTGCGCCATATTTTTTCGCACCGTGAGAAGATCTCTGGGCGCGGTAGGAAGTAGTGGTGCGAGAACAGCGATGATCGTATCGCGTGAAGTTTCATCGCAAGGTGGAACCAGTCGAGCATTGGTGACGCTACTCGAGGCGCGATTTGGGTCACCAGGCTTCGCATCCCGCTTGCACCGTCGTTAACGACGTCCACGAACGTCGACGGAGACCAACCGCACTGCTTCAAGGCTGCGCTCACTAAAACACGCGCCAGGGTTCGGCGAGGAATTGCGCAGGCGAATCGCCTTGCCATCCTACCCTCTCGTTCGATTCGGCCTGCGATCATCTCAAACTTCGAGATCTCCTCGAATGGATAGGCTGTAAGCACAGTACTGTCAATTGCCATCGAGAGTGATTTCGCCCGTTCCTCGCACTGAGGATCCGAACCCCATCCCAGAGCGAACTGGCGGTCTTCAATGTACTCACCGATCTTGATTGTCTCGCGTCGGACACGCATATGAGACAGGCAAGAAACCGATGTCAGCGCAGAAACGACGGCCGCACAGACCTGTATGATCCTGTTGCTCCGTGACGCGCACACAGGTAGGCCAGCTCAGGGGTAGTTCGTGAGGGAAGAAGCCGTTCGATGGGGCACAACGTTTCCCTGTAGTCTTCTATATCGCCGTTCTCATCAAGCGGCTCCGGCAGGCACATGCAAGCCACAACCCGTGGAACGCGAATGTGAATTGTGCCTAGTGCAGTATCGAACGTGCGTGGTCGCCAATCTTTGATGCGGCGATACGCTCCGCAATGCGGGCACCTTCTCTTGGCGCGATCGTAAGCGTAGATCTGCTGCTGTGCCACAGTCTGTTGAAGCGCGAGAGCCAGCAGCCGCAGTTCTCACAGCGAAAGACCGAAGTCTGCAGGCTCCGCGTTACACGTTGGTCGCTCTACTGTCCCGAGTTGGATAGTTTCGACGCTCCCATCGTCCGCATGGGATTGTAGGCAAAGAGTCCAGCGTAGTGACATGGTGGCCCCCGATACTCATCTGGAAACATCATCACTTTAGTCGCAATGTGACACCCTCCCCCAGTTTCTTTCCACTCCCTGGCTCGCACGAACCTCGTTCTTCTACACGTGTCGGACCGGCTGCATTCGCTGACGCAGGACGGCTTCGATGTCGCAATCCGCCACACGACCACCGCGCGCCGCAGACGCATGTGGCGTGGACGCTGTGCCAGACGCGTTCGCTGCTGGTGGCCAGCTGCGACTACCTTGAGCGGCGCGGAACGCCGCCGCACCCGCCTCAGCCATTGACAGCGATAACGCTGTGGTACGGTAGAGGGAACAGCGCAAGACCGCCTACACCCCGCCCCTTACGGTGCGCAGCACGCGCAGCCCCCCGGGGCTCGAGTACATGAAGGATCGAACCCGAAGGGGCGAGAATTGGAATGATGCAGGGGCAACGCCTGAGGTGACGTTGCCCCTTGTCGGTTACAGCTCAGCTCTCAAAAGCGACTATCCACCGGGATACCGGAAGTCGCTCCCCAGAAGTTGCAATGATGTGCCGTCTCGTAATCAGTTTGCCTCTGGGACTTGGGGCCGATTAGACGAATGTACCTGTCTTGCGCGGTGAGGCTCTGCCATTCTTTGCTTCCGCCAACATTGGGATCCCCACTTCGCGCGAACTGCCCAAAGATCTGGCGAATACTTTTTCCTACATCCGTTTCCGCCTTCTTGGACCATGACACGTCAAAGAGATACTCGACGTCAGCGTAATGACCGGACGCGTACGTTTCGTCAGTAGCCTCATCGAACTCGTAAGCATAGACTGGTGTGCGCGAAGCCATCGCCAAGTCGCTCTGCAAAGCGGGGCAATTGAAGGCAGCATCCGTCACAATGGCACTTGCGGCCTCGAAAGGCGTGGGAAAACTGGCCAAGGGGTACACCGCAATAACGTCCTCGGCGCTCTTTGAAGCGGCCGTGGCATAAGCCCGGGCCACAACCTCATATTGGCTAGGGGGTGAGTCAGGACTCTGCGAAGGAATGGCGCGCCCCTCATACCGCGTGACTCCCTGCATGACGGGCATTTTCTGAAATTTTCCTTCTAGAAGAGCCATTCGCTGTGCTTGGGGAATCGTTGTTCCGTCTATGGTTGACTGATTGAATGCACTCGATGCCGTGTTGGTTTTGCCCTGACTTGCAAGGACATCCGCCAACGCCTTCCCTCGCAGGCATGTAGTCGATTGGTCCGTGCACCCCAATCTCTCAGCAAAGCTAGTACCCCGTGTCTGAGAAACGCCCAACGTGGGTGTAAACGGTTGGTATGCGCCGCTTTGAACGATCGCCTTCTGGAACAAACCTGAAGACGATCGTGCAATCAGATGATTGAGGATGTTCAGCCCACCCGAGGACGCGCCGAATACGGTGACGTTGTTGGGATCCCCGCCAAAGGACTGGATGTTATTCTGTACCCAGGCGAGGGACACCTGTTGGTCGAGAAGTCCATAGTTTGCGGCCGGATGGC
This sequence comes from Cupriavidus sp. PB-02, assembly GCF_058252315.1. Taxonomy (NCBI): domain Bacteria; kingdom Pseudomonadati; phylum Pseudomonadota; class Betaproteobacteria; order Burkholderiales; family Burkholderiaceae; genus Cupriavidus; species Cupriavidus sp. PB-02. The sequence continues at coordinate 321,965 of NZ_JBXPSX010000003.1, read as the reverse complement.
CCTCCTTGTCGATTGCGGGATGAGAGAGAAAGCCCAGAACTCCAACCCGGTAGTTGGTCGAGACGACGATGACTCCTTGCTCCTTCACAAGGCGACCAGGATCATAATCACTTGCACTGCCGCTCGCGTTTGCACCGCCGTGGATCCAGAACATCACCGGCAGATTGCTTGCCCCCGCCGCTACGTTATCGGGAACGTAGATGTTCAAAAACAGGCAATCTTCACTCGTCGACCTTTGAACGCCTTCAGGCGTTTCGTTGATTACTGGAATCTGCGGTGACGTCCACACTGGGCCTCTCAGCAGCTCGACCTACGAGCAGTTGAGCAAGTTTGAGATTTGCGCGATCACCCAGGGCGCATGCGGCGCGCTGTCGCTGGGTGCTGACGGCGCTCTATCTGGGTGGGTTGCGCGCGTCGGAACTCACGGGCACGCCCATGGGGGCGTTCTTCTGCCGGCGCGACGCCCAGAGCATCGAGCGCTGGTGGCTGGAAGTGAGCGGCAAGGGCAACAAGACCCGGCTGGTACCGGCCACCGATGAGCTGATCGCCGAACTGGCGCGCTACCGCCGCGCCCACGGACTGCCGCCCACGCCACAGCTGGGGGAAACGCGCCCGCTGCTGCTGCCGGTGACCGGCCGTGAGGCGGGTCGCGACAAGGCCCTGTCACGCGGGGCGCTGCACTTGATCCTGAAGGAGGTGTTCGGCCTGGCGGCCGGGCGCCTGCGGGCGCGCGGGCCCGAGTGGGAAGCCCAGGCCGATGTCCTGGCCAGCGCCTCGGCCCACTGGCTGCGCCACACCGCCGGCTCGCACATGACCGACCAGCAGGTCGACCTGCGTTTTGTGTGCGACAACTTTGGCCATGCCTCGATCGCCACCACCAGCGCTTACCTGCACAGCGAAGAGGATGCGCGGCACGAGGCCACCCAGGAGCGACATCGTATTGGGTGGACCGGGAAGACGTAAGGCGCACCCCGCGTGGCAAGCCCCGAAGGGGACGCGGCTGCTAAAATCGCTCCACGCGATCCACCACTGAATTCAATGGGCTTCGAACAACTGCCGACACTCAAAGCACAACTGGCAGCACAAGCAAAGGCTGAAAAGGCCGCAAAGTCCGCAAAGGCTGCCGAGGTTCCGAAGCGGGCCACGCCGCCCCGCGCACGGGACGCTGCGCCGGCCAATCCGGCAAAGCCGCCCGTCGATCCGGTGGTCCACGCGATCGCCAGGCTGCAACGGCGTTTTCCGCTAGCCTTTCCGAAGAACCCGGCGCCCAAGGTGCCGCTCAAGATCGGCATCTTCGAGGATCTCCTCCCGCATGCCCAGGCGCTTGCCCCTCACGGAGGCCGAATTGCGCGAGGCGATCAAGACCTGGTGCCGCGGCGCCCGCTACTGGGCCTGCCTCCTCGAAGGCGCATCACGGATGGATCTGGCCGGCCAGGAGGCCGGGGCAGGTTCGCCCGGAGGATGCAAAACGGGCGCAGCAACTGCAAGCGAGGCGTTCGCGGGGGGCACCATCCAAATCGGCGAAGGCGTCGCACCCCGTTGATGCGGCTCGATAGGTTGAGGTTTTGGCATGGACAGCCGGCTCAGGGAAGGCGCACAGCAATCCATCTCCGCGCCGCGGCGCCAGGATGGCAGCCTCGCTTAGGACGCTAATCCCACGCTGCCGGTTCGCCAGGCTTGGCCGCATGGGCCGCAGCCTGTTCGAGCCAAAGTGCATGCTCCTTGGGCACGACCAGCATCGTCAAACCCAGTCCGTCCAGCACGCGCAGGGCGTGCTCGAGATTGACGCCCTTGCCGTTCTCCAGCTTGGACAGCATGCCGACAGAGACCCCGCAATGCCTCGCCGCCTGGTCAATGGGCACCCCGCCCCCTGCCCGGGTGGCTCGAATGCGGCCGCCCAGTTGCTGAATGGTGCGAATTGTCGCGCGCGAAGGAGGCGTCGGATCAGGTAGTGGTCGCGGCATGGAGGCCCGTCCCGTGAAGAAGGCAAGCCAGCGTGGAGGCTGCTCGCCAAATTATTTCATGATCGTGAAATTATACTAGACACGGAAAGATGGCCCCCTTCTAGGTCGGGCCGTCAAAGCCGGTCAAGCTGAACCGCTGAAAGTAGTGACGGCCGACGACTGCCCCACCCCTTGTAAGCCAGCATGTCTGAGCTTGTAGTTTGAGCCAGGCGATTAATTGCGTTTTATCCCATAGCAAGCCTACCAAGAGACTTGGCAATGCGAGCGCCCTCCAAGGGGGCAAAACGTGCTTTGACCTTGGCGATCACAGTCAACGCCGCCTCCTTGTCACCCGCTGCCACGGTATAACGGCTCGGCCCTTGCACGGCGTCACTCAGCGATAGCTACGGCCTTGCGATAGACGGCAATGGGGCATCTAATGGACTGAAGGAGGTCCGAAGGAGGCTCCCATGGCGCAGTGCACAAAATGCGCGTTCGAAAATGCCGTTGGCGCCAATTTCTGTCAGCAGTGCGGCAACAGGCTGGTGCGCGTTTGCCTGCGTTGTGGCCATGCACTCGATCCGACGGCACGCTTTTGCAATGCGTGCGGCGAGCCCGTCAGCGAATTACCGCAAGCATTACCTGTTGCCCCTATTCACTACACCCCTCCCTACCTGGCCGAGCGCATTTGGGCCGAACAAGCCGCCCTGGAGGCCCGAGGCAAGACAGCCGGCGAACGCAAGACCATTACCGTTCTGTTTGCCGACATGGCGGGCTCGACTGCGCTTATTCACGACCGGGACCCTGAAGAGGCCTACGGCCTGATCGCCCCCGTTATCGAGATGATGATGGAGGCCGTACATTACTATGAGGGCTACGTCGCAAAGTCATTGGGCGACGGAATACTAGCGCTGTTCGGCGCGCCCATTGCCCACGAGGACCACCCGCAGCGGGCGCTGTATGCGGCGCTGCGCATGCAGGCGGCGATGCACCGGCACAGTGACCGGCTTCGCCTGGAGCAAGGCATCTCACTGCAGATCCGGGTGGGCGTCCACACGGGCGAAGTAGTGGTGCGCTCGATCCGCAAGGACGACTTGCACACTGACTATGACCCGGTAGGACACACGATCCACATTGCCTCGCGGATGGAGACCATGGCCGCGCCCGCGTCCATCCTCGTCAGCGAAGCGACGCACAAACTCGCCGAAGGGTATTTCGAGTTCAAGGCGCTGGGCGAGGCTCAGGTCAAAGGTATCCCCAAGCCACTGGCGGTCTACGAAATGCTGGGACTGGGCGCGGTGCGCACGCGCTTGCAAGTGGCGGCGCGCCGCGGCCTGGCCCATTTCGTGGGCCGCCAGGCCGAACTGCAGGCACTGCACCGAGCGCTAGATCTGTGCACGGCCGGACACGGGCAGATCGTTGCGGTGGCGGGGGAAGCGGGGGTTGGCAAATCGCGGCTATTTCACGAGTTCAAGGCGCGCTCGCAGAGCTGCCTGGTGCTGGAGACCTTCTCGGTGTCGCACGGCAAAGCCTTTGCGTATTTGCCGCTCATCGAACTCTTGAGGAACTATTTTCAGATTACCGCCCAGGACAGCGAGAAACAGTGTCGCGAAAAGGTTACGGGTAAGGTGCTCACTCTAGAGCGCAGCCTGGAAGACCTTTTGCCCTACCTGCTTCAACTGCTGGGTATCAGCGAAGGCGACTCTGAACTGGCGGACATGGGTGCCGCTCTCCGGCGAGAGCGGACGTTCCACGCCATCACGCGCCTGCTAGTGCGCGAGAGCTGCAATCAACCTGTCGAAGTCCTATTTGAGGACCTGCAATGGCTGGATAGCGAGACCGAAGCATTCCTCGCTTTCCTCATTGATCGGGTAGCGGACGCCCGAATCCTCCTTCTCGTAAACTACCGGCCCGAGTATTGGCTCGCCTGGAGGCACAGGGACAATTGCACTGAAGTCAGGCTCATTCCTTTGGGTTCAGGCGAGGCGCAGGACTTGCTCAGTGTCTTGTTGGGCGATGACTCCGGCCTCGGGCCGCTCAAGCAGCTCATCATGGAAAAGACCGAGGGGAATCCCTTTTTTATGGAGGAGGTCGTCCAGACGCTGGCCGAGCAAAATGCGCTGCTCGGTACACCGGGCCATTACCGCATCGAAGAAACCCCAGCCGCGCTGCATATTCCGACCACAGTACAGGGCGTGCTCGCCGCACGCATAGATCGGCTGCCACGCGCGCAGAAGGAACTGCTGCAAACCTTGGCCGTGATCGGCAAGGAGTTCCCTTTGAGCTTGATCCGGCAAGTTGCCGGACAGTCGGAAGAGTGCCTGTATCCTCTGCTGACCGGCCTGCAGGCCGCGGAGTTTATCTACGGGCGACCTGCCTTCCCCGAGGTCGAGTATGCGTTTAAGCACGCCCTCACACAGGAAGTCGCCGGCAACTCCTTGCTCTTGGAACAGCGCTCTGCGTTGCACGAACGCACTGGCCGGGCCATCGAAGCCCTTTTCCATTCTCAGCTGAAAGACCACTGCAGCGAACTGGCCCATCACTACAGCCTCAGCCGCAACATCCCCAAAGCCGTGGAGTATCTGCATTGCGCCGGGCGCCAAGCCGTCGACCGGTCAGCTAATCTTGACGCTGTCCGTCACCTAAGTACAGCTCTGGATCTGCTCAATTGCCTGCCTGACACGTCTGAACGAGCGCCCTTAGAGCTGAATTTACGCTTCACGCTCGGGCAGGCCTTAATTGCCGTGCGGGGCTATGCAGCGTCTGAGGTAAAGTCCAACTATACCCGTGCTCTTACTCTGTGCGACTCAAGTAGTGAATCCCAGCAGCTCTTCAAGGTAAAGTCGGGATTGCGCATGTTTTTTCTATCTCACGGACAGCATGAAACAGCATACAAACTAGCCCAGGAACTGCTTGACCTTGCTGTGCCCACACAGGATCCGGTGTTGCTCGCGCAAGCACATATAGCATTGGGAGCATCCTCGTTTTTTTTGAGCGAGCTTCCCATGGCACGCACTCACTTGGAGCAAGGGCTTGCTTATTATGACACCGAACAACATCCCACTCATGTCGCATTATATGGGACCGATCCCGGGGTGCGCGGCCTTAGCTTGTTGGCATGGACATTGTGGCTCTTGGGCTTCCCGGCTCACGCCAGCAAACAAGCACAAGAGGCGCAGGCACTAGCGAATCGGCTTGCTCACCCATTTAGCCTCGCAAGCGCCCTCATTTTCGCAGCTGGCATTCATCAATGGCGACATGAGGTAAATCTGGTCCGAGAGTGCGCTGATGCGGCCCTCGCGCTCTCCGCCGAACAAGGATTTCCGTTCTGGAACGCATGGGGAACCATCCTAAAAGGCTGGGCGGTTGCTGAGATGGGAGGGCGTAAGCAGGGCATCGCGCAAATACGCCAAGGTTTGTCCGCATACCAAGCAAATGGCGCCGAGTTGGCGCGGCCATATCTCCTAGCCCTATTGGCCCAAACGTATGGGAATGCGAGGCAGCCACAGCCAGGACTAAAAGTGTTGACCGAGGCATTTGAAATCGCTGATAGAAATGGGGAACGCTACTACGAAGCGGAGCTATATCGCCTGAGAGGCAAATTGCTTCTCGATCAATCTAATCAGCGCCACTTGTCCATCGATCCCGAAGCGGAAGCCTGTTTTCATCAAGCAATAGAGATAGCTCGCCGGGACAGTGCTAAGACGCTTGAGGTTCGCGCAGCTCGGAGCTTGGCACGCTTATGGCGGCAAATAGGCAAAAATGAAGCTCACTAGAATGATGCTCGACGGGCTCGACTGACGATTTCCGACGGAGAGCACTCCGCTGACAGTCAGGCGCGTCTTCACCAGGGCATCGGCGTCGTAACCCTTGTCGGCGATAACCGCTCCGGTGCGCCAACTGCACGACCTTCTCCGGCACACGAGATGTGGCAACCAATCCTTCGGGGATGATCAGCCGCAGTGGACGGCCTGCGCCGTCAACTGCCAGGTGCGTGCAGCACGGGACTCAGTCCGCCACGGGAACTGCGAAGCGAGCGCGGGCGGCAGGTCACGTCGCAACTCCAGAAGGAATCAACCTAAGGCACCGAACAGGCCCTGGTGCAAATCGGCGATCCTATGACATCGAGCGGGAGATCCGTGGACAACTGCCAAACGCATCGGAAGATCCTGCAACCGCGAGGCTGTGTTGCGACTGACGATGGCCTGGCGATCCACTACGCAATCGTGTACGGGCCCAGGTTGTTGCCAATGATCTTGTAGGAGACCATCAAAATGCGCGTGCTCTCGTCCGTCGAATGCGCATCGAGGCTCGCGCTCGGCGGGTCGGTTTCCGACGCGGTTTCGAGTCGTGGTGGAGTCGAATGCCTCCATATCCCTTACCGAGGCGAAAAAGAGCCCGACATCCCGGGTACGATGCCGGACCGGTGAAATCCCGCGCTGGGGGTCTATCAGCGCAGGCGAGAAAGGTCTTTACAGAGCGTCCGTATCGCTCATCGGCCACGGCGCCGAGGCGCACTCGGCGGGAGTAGCGAACGGACTGCCACGATGTACACCGTTCACCTCACCTGCGTCAATACCAACGCCTATTCGTTACTGCACGGAGATGTGCGGCAGACTACGCGCGAGTCTCGGAATCAACTCCAGCACCGGTACGTTGAACGCCTCAGCTAGTTCATCAATGGTGATTTCCTGGCCTCCATCCGCCCCGAGGAACGTGACAATGCTTCCGATGCCGGCCTGCGGAATGTCGGTGAGATCGACGACGGTATGCTGCAGCGAGCGGCGCCCCATCACAGGCGCCTCCCGACCTTGGACCAATACTCGTCCCAATGGCGGGACGTGATTGAGTCCATCACCGAAGCCGATCGGCACGACGCCCACTCGCACAGTTCGTTCCAGGCGGATAGGCGCTGAATACCCGATGCCTAGCACTGATCCAGCGGGGTGCTCCTGTACATGAATGACGCGACCCCGAATGGCGTGCATCATCGGTGTAAGATCCGCGCGGCTCATCCATTCATGGTCAAGGGCACCGTACAGGAGACGGCCGGGATCCACCGCCCGATAACTCAGTTGAGGATGCGCGATCATGACTCGCGAACTCGCCAGCATCGTCACCACATCGTTGAAGCCGGCCGCACTCGCGTCCGCCAGCGCAGCGTTGAAGACGCCGGCCTGCCTCTCCGTTACGACTTCATCGCCCGGCGAACTCAAATGGGTGTAGATGCCCTTGAGCCGTACGGTCGACTGCGCGGCAAGCGCCCTGAGCGCTACACCCCATTGCGACGGAAGGAAGCCAAAGCGACCGAATCCAGGATCGATCTCAAGAAAAGCATCTACCGGGACCCCAGCGGAGATGAAAGCTCGCAGGCTCTCCATGCTCTGGATCGTTACCGTCAGCCCCAGCGACGCTACGCGAGCGGCATCCTCGGGAAGCGTAGACGCAAAGAGCAGGATTTCCTTCTCAATACCGGCCTTGCGGATCGCAAGGCCCTCCTCCGGACTTCCGACACAAAGCGCGTCAACACCCGCCTCCGCAGCCAGCTTTGCTACACGAGCTGCGCCAAAACCGAAGCCATCGCCCTTGCAAACAAAGTAAATCTCTACGTCGTTGCCTACCAGCTTACGGGCGACCGCCAAATTGGAACGCAATGCTCCCCAGTTGATCTCAGCCCAGGCAGGCCGTAACAGCTGCACCTCGCGTTCACTCAACTCAAACTCTCGCATGGTCACCCTATTCAAAGCTGGGACGAGATAGACGGAGGAATGCCATTCGCCTCGAAAAACTGCTCGTCCTGTCGATCAATTAGCGCATCCGTCGACAGCGTCTGCAACGAGGCCCGCAGGGCAGCCGTCTGTGCCAAGTTGACCTCCTTCAGGCCGCTGTCGACCACAACGCCATAGACGTCCTGAGCCATGCGCACGGAGATCCGATCGTCCAGAACATCCTCAAGGACCGCTTCCGCGTCCCGCTCCAGGGGATTGCCATACCCAGCACCGCCAGCGGCGATGTGACACACCTGGTCCCCGAGGTCGAGTTTCGAAACAGAGTTCGGCATGCTTGGCAGCAGGGTCGAGTTTCCATTTCGCGTCAGAATATTGAGCGAGGGGGTACCGTTGAGTCCCCCCTTGGCGCCAAGTGGTCGATGAATGCGACGGTCAGACCGCAATCCGAGCTGTACATCGTCAGCAAGCATTTCATAGGTTCGCCGCATAGCAAGGCCGCCGCGGTGCTTACCGGCGCCACCCGAATCATTCACGAAGCTGTAGTCAGTAATCTTGATCGGCAGTCTGGCCTCGATCAGTTCGATCGGTTGGTTCGACAGGTTGCCAAGGGGATTGGCGATCCCTTCGATGCCATCGCGACGCCCGCCGCCGCCCCAGCTTCCGAGGACGCCGTCCGTAATGAGCCAGTTACCGTCGGTACCCCGTCCCGAGATCGAGATCACGGATGGACCGCCCTCGCCCGGTGCTGGAATGATGTCGGGAACAATTTGCGCAAACGCACCCTGCAAGACATCGAACATGCGGTAAGCCATGATACCTCGCGCCGCACAAGCTGCCGGTTCAACCGGGTTGACGATGGAACCTTCCTCCGCATATACCTTGACAGCCCGTGAGAAACCCTCGCAGTTCGGAACATCCACACCGATCGCCGTCCGAACCGCCGCATAGGCAACGGATTGGGTGGTGGCGAAGGGACCGTTGATCGCACCCTGAACCTGGCCCGCCGTACCGGTCCAATCGATCGTGACTTCATCCCCCGCCACTGTGATCTTGACACGGAACAGGATAGGATCGGGATGGTTTCCGAGCCCATCGATGTAGTCCTCGTAATAATAGTCACCGTCCGGCATGGCAGAAATCGCTTGCCGCGTAAGGCGATCCGCGTAGCTATGCAGCGCCTCCACGAGCTCATTGAAGCCGTCGTAGCCGTACTTCTCCAACAACTGCTGCAGCCCACGCGACCCTGCCCTGCACGAAGCAATCTGGGCGCGAATGTCCCCACGAAGCTGGTCGGGCATACGCGAATTGGTTTCCAGCAGGGTCATGAGTGTCTCATTCACCTCCCCGCCATCGACAAGCTTCATCAACGGGATACGCAGGCCTTCCTGGAAGATCTCGGTCGCGCCGATCGCCATGCTGCCGGGAGCCATGCCACCGATATCGGTATGGTGGACGATCGTAGCAGCGTAGCCACCGATCCTTCCATCATGAAACACCGGCTGAATCAGATACACATCCGGCAAATGCATACCACCGGAGGTGTACGGATCATTCATGATGTAGACGTCGTTCGGCTTGCCGGACTTTCCATAGCGTTCCACGACGTTTCGCATCGCCGCCGGGAATGCGCCCAAATGGATAGGCAGCGTCAGGCCCTGGGCGATTGCCCGGCCAGCGTGGTCGAACACCGCCGTCGAGAAGTCCATGGAATCACGTACGATCGGCGAATAGGCGGATCGCAGCACTACGAGAGCCATTTCGTCGGCAATCGAGCTGAGCGCGTTCTTGACGATCTCAAGGGTGATCGCGCTGTCGGCCGAAGTAGAGTTGTCGGCGGTCTTCATGCTTTTTGCTCCGGGAGGGTGATGACAATGTTTTCGTTCTCGTCGACGAACGCGGTCGCGCCTGGCGGAATCACACAGGTCGAGTCGTATTCCTCAACGATGAGCGGGCCGACGCTGACACCACTTCGCAGCACGGTGCGCGAGATGACCGGCGTATCAATAAAACCGTCCTTCTTCCCGAAGTACGCGCGACGCGAGCGACGTTTTGCATCGGGGGCCCGGCTGCCGCCCGCTCGCCGTGCGTCATAAGAGCGGGCCTTCTCTGAAAGAAGACTCGCCGCGGCGCGCAGATTCACCAACTCGACAGCGTCTTCCTTCGACGCATGCCCGTAGGTACGCTCATGCTCGGCGTGGAAAGCGGCTGTGATCTCGCTGACATTGACCTTGTCGCCCGGCCACCAGCTAATCGGAACAGTCAGTTCGTATGCCTGCCCTGCGTAGCGTAGATCCAGGGAGCAGGCCACTTCAATATCGCTTCGTGCCTTGCCTTTCGCGACCAGATCATTCGTAGCCACGGCGACCAGATCTTCCAGGGCGTTGCCGATCTGCGCACCTGCGGCCTCGCCAAGCCGGCAGAACATCGTCTGGGTGAACTCATGCTGGGTGGTGGAGAAGAGAAGCCCCAGTGCACTAAACACGCCCGGGCTGGGAGGCACGATCACAGTACGCATGTCAAGCAACTCGGCAATCGCGTGGACGATGATTGGGCCATTGCCACCGAAGGCGAACAGTGCAAACTCACGCGGGTCGCGACCGCGATATGTCGAAACGGCTTTCACCGCACGTGTCATCGTCGACGCTGCAATCGAGAAGACTCCGTAGGCGGCCTCATGCAGTTCGGTGTTTGTCGGCTGCGCAATCTGCGTCAGTAGAGCGTCCCGGGCCTTCTGCTGGTTTACCGGAAGTTCACCGCCCGCCAAGTACTCGGGATTGAGATAGCCCAGGGTAAGCACCGCATCGGTGAGCGTCGGTGTCGTGCCGCCTGCGTCGTAGGCCACCGGACCAGGAACCGAGCCTGCCGAGTCCGGTCCGACCTTCACCAGACCGCCCGCATCGATACGGACCATGCTGCCGCCGCCCGCCCCGATCTCGGACACATCGATGAACGGCAGCTTCACTGCGTGGCCACCACCCTTCACGAGCTTGCTGCTGACATTGATACCGGCCCCCACTTCGTACTCGGTGGTACGAGCTGGCTCACCTTGTTCAATGATTGCTGCCTTCGCCGTGGTGCCGCCCATATCCACCGTGATGCAGTCAGCATAGCCGGACGCCTTGGCGACCGACGCACCCGCAATGACGCCAGCTGCTGGGCCCGACTCGATGATCGCCGCCGGCTTTTGCATCACGCTTTCCGCACTCATCACGCCGCCGTTGGAGTGCATGATCTGGACCGGCCCCTTCATCCCGATCGCGCGCAGCTTGTCGATCAGCGAATTCAGATAGCTCACCACCACCGGCCCGAGGTACGCATTGACGACAGTCGTGCTGGTCCGCTCGTACTCACGAATCTCAGGCAGAATCTCGTGCGAGCATGTCAGATAGACCTTGTCCTCCAAGGTGCTACGCAGAAGATCGCGCACGCGGATCTCATGCTGCGGATTGGCATACGCGTGAATGAGGCTGATGGCAACCGCTTCGATTCCTTCGCTCGCGATCTGGAGTCCGATTTCCAGTACAGCCGCTTCGTCCAGAGGCGTCTCGACCGAGCCATCGGCACGCAGGCGTTCATCCACCTCGTAGCGGTGCCTGCGCTTGGCCAAGGGCGTGGGCTTCTTGTACGCGAGGTTGTAGAGCATCGGTACCCGCAGTCGACCAATCTCCACCACATCACGGAAGCCACGCGTCGTCACCAATGCGGTTTTTGCGCCTTTTCCTTCCAACACTGTGTTGGTCGCTACCGTCGTCGCGTGCACAAGTTCTGTCACTTGACCAGGGTGCGCACCCAGGGACGCCAGAAGAGCCTGTAGGCCCGTCACGATCGCGAGACCGTAGTCGCTCGGTGTCGAAGACACCTTCTTCGTATGAACTACGCCGTCGTCGCTGATTAGCACGATATCCGTGAACGTCCCGCCGATATCGACACCTGCCCGAAACTGTCTTTCAGCCATTACACACCTTGCTCAGTAGTTAATGCAGTACCCCGTTGACAAGTAGCTGCGTCGCTCTAACCCACACTCCATACACCTCACCATAGCATCGGTGAATCGATTCATCAACTGAATTTTTTAAAGCGCCGTGATGGCGCTTTGGGATTTTCCTGATCGCCTGCATGCCCCACCCGGCGCGTCAGAAGGCCTCGGTCTTGAGGGCTCCGCGCGTCTAATCCAGTCCGCGCAAAGCCTGTGCTGCATATGTCCTTACCGCCTAAAAAATCACCGTCAGCCTGCACGCCTCTCTTCCAGGGCGTGAATGCCTCGCGGGATGGCCGACAACAACTCAGCCGTATAACGATCCTTCGGCGCCGACAGGATATCTGCTGCATTGCCCTCCTCAACAATGCGTCCATGCTGCATGACGACAACGCGGTCACAGAGCTCGCCCACCATCGCCAGGTCATGGCTGATGACGACAAGCGTCACACCTGCACTTTGATGCAAGTCCCGCAGCAGCCGGATGATTTCCGATTGAATCGACACGTCGAGCGCCGATGTCGGCTCATCTGCCACCACGAGTTCTGGGCGTCGTGCCAATGCTCGGGCAATCCCGACACGTTGGCGTTGCCCCCCCGAAAGCTGATGGGGCAATCTTCCAAGTACCGTACGCGGCAGACACACCATATCCAACAGTTCATCGACCGGGACACCATTCTTCCCGATTGCCTCACGTAGGGAGGTCAAGATCGACTTGCGTGGATTCAGCGAATTCATCGTGCTCTGGAACACCATCTGCACGTGCTGCCGATAGTTGTGCCGTTGACCGGACGACATCTTTGGCAGAGGAACGTCTCGATAGGAAATGCTACCGCCGGTTGCCTCCGTCAGCCCCACCATCAGACGCGCCACGGTCGATTTCCCGCTGCCGCTTTCGCCAACGATCGCCAGGGAATCACCCTTTGCGACCTCGAGACTCAGGTCAGACACGGCAAAGAAGCGCTTTCTGTTGAAAAGCCCTTCGAGATGGGATCGTGCCATCGGGTAGGACTTCTCAACATGCTCGAGTCGAAAAAGGACTTCTTCAGTCGACTTCATAGTGGTCACCGCCACCCTCCGTAGTTAGCTCAAACGTGCCGTGCTGACGCTGGGCAGCCGCGGAATGCTCGCAATAAGCTGGCGCGTATACTCATGTGACGGACGCAGAAAAATGTCACTCACATCCCCTTCCTCGACCACGCTCCCGTGTCGCAATACCACCGCTCGGGAACACAACTCAGCCATCAGATCGAGATTGTGGGTGATGAACACAAGCCCAAGGTTCAAGTCCGAGACGAGAGTTCTTAGCAAGTCTACGATCTGCTTCTGAACGGTCACGTCAAGTGCCGTCGTGGGCTCGTCCGCGATGAGCAGAGCTGGCTTGCACACGATCGCGGCAGCGATCATCGCTCTTTGCTTCATCCCTCCACTCAGCTCATGGGGATACGCCTTCATCGCTCGCCGTGGATCTCTGAATCCGACCTGCTCGAGAATTGACTCCACTTCCCTGTCGATTGCCGAGCCTCGCAACTGCCGATGGGCACGCACGACATCAGACAGCTGCGTGCCAATGGTAAACACAGGATTCAGCGCTGTTGCGGGATCCTGAAAGATCATCGACAGCCGACTGCCACGAAGCGTCCGCATACGCAGTTCATTGACCTGAGCTAGATCCTCTCCCTCGAAAGAAATCCTTCCGCCATTGATCCAGCCGGCATTGCCAAGCAGCTTCATCACTGCCAGGGATGCGACACTCTTTCCGGATCCAGATTCGCCGACAAGACCAATAGCTTCGCCGGCTCGGACGCTAAGATTCAGACCGTGCAGCACTTCCGTTGCATCTCGGCCTCGGCCATACGTCACCCGCAGATCTTCAATAGACAGAAGCGTCTTGCTCATTGTGCCCTCCCCGGTGCGTCGAAACCACGCTGGCGGCGACGCGGGTCCAGGATCGTCCGCAAGGAATCACCGACCAAATTGAACGCAAACACGCTCAGGAAGACTGCGGTGCCTGGAAAGATAAAAACCCACCACGCGTCAGAGAAAATCTGTGCGCGAGCGTCGGACAGCATCGCTCCCCAACTCGGCGTCGGCGGTTGTACGCCAAGGCCAATAAAGCTGAGAGACGCCTCAACGATGATCGTGACGCCAAGCAGTAGCGTCGCCTGGATCAGTACCGGTGAGATGACGTTTGGCAGAATGTCAGTCGCCATGATTCGCAGAGAACTCGCCCCTTGCAGCTGACGCGCAGCGACGTACTCTGCCTGGGCTTCAGCCTTGGCCAGGCTAAACGTCAGCCGCGCAAGGCCTGGCGCATACAGGACGCCGATCAGGAGCACGAGCTTTGCTTCATTCGTCAACGAAATGTTGCCTAGCTCCAGCGTGCCTGTTCCCGTGATACCAACCAGCGCGATCGCCCAGATCAACAGTGGAATGGATGCGAATACTTCCATCAGCTTCATCAGCAACTCTTCTACCCAAGTCCCTGCCTTGTAGCCCGCGATAATTCCAACCATTGCTCCCAGGACCAGTCCGATGGAGACTGCACAGACACCGATCGACAACGACGCCCGCGCCCCCCAGATTGTGCGGCTCAATATATCACGGCCTACATGGTCCGTTCCGAACCAAAACTGAGCACTTGGCGCCTGCAAGCGATGCTCGACGTAAAGTTGCAGCGGGTCCTGGAGCGGCAGAATGGGTGCGCAGATCGCCAACGCGAGCAGCAGCATAATCAAGACCAGTCCCGCGAGCCCAGATGGCTCTCGTGCGAGCGTACGGGCTGCGTTGGTGACCCGCCGGACGATGCCAGGGGTAGCCCGGGGGCTTTCCGATGTCGTGGAGCAAGACGAATTGGCCATCATTTTCTATTTGTCCTCGGATCCAGATAACCTTGGAGAACGTCGGCGCAAGTGTTCGATACGATGAAGATGGTCGTGATGACGAGCACGATGGCTTGTACCGTTGGATAGTCGCGCTGAAAAATTGCCGTCAGCAGGGCCCGTGAAACGCCAGGGAGGTTAAAGATCTGCTCGACGATCAGCGCCCAACCAAACATGTAGCCGTAGCTCATCGCAGCGGTACTGACCAACGAGGGGAGCGCGTTCTTCAGTGCATAGGAGCGGATTCGGGATTGAGAAATCCCAAGCGCCCGTGCCGTTCTCACGTAGTCCTGTGAAAGGACATCGACCATGTTGGCCCGAACCAGCCTGCTGAGTACCGAGATATAGTAGACGGAAATTGTCAGCATTGGCAGAACAAGCGCAATCATGTGCTCAACTGCCCCATCGCTCCATGGGCCAATGCCTCCTACAGGAAACAGGGACGTTTTCAATGCGACATAGCGAATCAATATCAGGCCGAGCCAAAATGACGGTATCGATAGTCCGACGATCGCGACAATGCGCAAGATATGATCCGTCAAACTCTCCTCTTTCAATGCCGCGATAGTGCCGAGCGTAACGGATACGAGAACCGTGAATATGAATGATATCGTTACCAGCTCGACCGTCCGCGGAAGTGTTTCGGCGATCTGCGGCCCGATGTTCTCATTGGAAACATAGGACTTTCCAAAGTCGAGCTGCAATGCGCTGCCCAGCCAATTGGTAAACTGGACCACCACGGGCTTGTCAAGGCCATACTGCTGATTGAAGGCCGCAATTTGCTCGGAGGTGGCATCGCTGCCAAGCGTCAGTCGCGCCGGTGAAACAGGCGTTGCGCGACACATTGCAAAGAGCAAGGCGCTTACAATAAGCAGTAGCGCCGCGGACGAAAATAGTCGTGAAAGCACTCTCATTTTTTAGCCCCGCACTTCTGCGTCCCGTAGAGCCAGCGAGAAGCCGGTATTGACCTTGAAGTTCTTCACCTCCCTGCGCAAGAGATTCTGGACCTCTAGCACACCAATCCAAACGGCGGGGCAGTCGCGAGCGATCACCTGCTGCAACTTCGCGAAGATTGACTTGAGCTCGTTCGGATCGTCGGCCAGGTAGCTTTCATCGATCAAGTCAAGGAACTGCTTGCTCTCGTATCCGCTTGACTTCCATAGGCTTTCCGTAGGGCGGAACAGCGCGTTGATAAGATAACTGGGTTCCGGAGGAGCGATGTAAGCGCTCAGAACAGCCTGGTGATTGCCCACCATCATTTGCGAAATCATCTGACCAAAATCAAGCGGTTTCAGATTCGCACGAACACCGATGGAAGCCAACTGCGCCTGTACAAACAATGCGGTCGATGATGTGTCAATCAGGTACGCCGGCTGAACATACATCAGATCGAACGAAGCCCCACTTGAGTACTTGGATGCCTTGACCGCGGCGCGGGCCTTTTCCATGTCGAAGTTGATGCTTGCCGCTGAGCCGGCGTCAAACCACGGTGAGTCCGAGGAGAACGGCATACTGCTGGGCTTAACCGCGTTGTAACAAAGGTCGCGGCAGATTTTTGTACGGTCGAGAACGTGCGCGATTGCCCGGCGGAACGAAGGATCGTCAAACGGCGCCTTGCGTGTATTCAGCGAGATCATCAAGGGACTTGTCGGCGAAGGACGGCTTTCCCCGACGATCCCTGGAGCGTTCCTGACCTGCTGGAAAGTTTGGGGCGGCGGTGCGGTGATGATCTGTGTCTGCGAAGACATCAGCGAAGCGAGCCGTGACGACTCTTCTGGGATGATGCGGAAAATGACCCTTTCCCAGTTCGGGAATCGCTTGTCCCAATACGCGGGATTGCGACGGAGCTCGACAAAATCGTTTGCCTTAGCCTGCACGAAGATTCCAGGCCCCGTGCCCACACCCACGGGCGACTGCTTGAAGTGCTCGGGGGAAAGCTTGTCACGACTACCCACCGGGAAGATCCCCATGTACTTCGACATATAGTCCAGCAAGGGCCGGTATGGGCGTTTGAGCTTGATGACCGCGGTTTCGGCGTTCGGGGTCGACACCGACTCGATGACCGTCCAGAAAGGGCGCCGAAAAGCCTTGTTTGCGGGGTCCCGCACGTAATCGAAGCTGTACTTCACATCTGCCGATGTGAATGGCTGGCCATTGTGGAAGGTAACCTCGCGTCGCAAGTCGAAAGTGTAGGTCAGCTTGTCAGGCGACGTTGACCACGCCCGGGCTAGCTGCGGAATACGCTGGCCGTTCACGTCTACGCCAACCAGATTCTCGAAGATGAGTTGGTTGATACCCATCACATCGTGGTTCGGCTGATTGATGGGGTCAAAGGTCTGAGGGTTGCTCGGAATCCCAACCGTCAGCACGCCACCCTTGGCGGCGATGGCCTGGTCTAGAAACGCAAACGGTAACGAGAGGCCTGCGGCGCTCGCGACGCCCGCACGTAAAACGTCTCGTCTCTTCTTGTCGATACTCATGGGGGATTTTCCTTAGCCATCGCGGTGAATCGATTCACCTAGAATAGTTGGACCGGCTGCGCGAGTCAACGGAGCGGGCGGTAGCGAAAACCCTAAGCTCCCCCGGATTTCTGGTGATCGCGGGGTCTCACCTATCCTTCATGCATTGTTTTGATGCATGTACACGCTCGAAAACGTTCTCCAACGTGCCTAGCTAGTTCCTTTCGTGCATCGGACAACATCGCGCTGATCTAACCCCACTCTAGGTGCGCGCGCAGGAGGGCGAAAGGTCAAGGTCGACACGGTACGGCTATAATTTGGTGCATCGATTCACGCGCGTCGGGCGCTACGAAATCCTTCCCTCTGTCACATGACCAACACAAAAAGAACGAAATCCGAGCCTGCTGCTGTACGAAGCCGCAAGTCTCCGCAAGGTGCTCCTACAGTGCAGGACGTCGCAAGGCTAGCCAAAGTCTCGGTCGGTTCGGTGTCCCGTGTGCTGAACAGCCGAGACAATGTGGCGCCGGAGATTCAGGAAGCGGTGCGGGCTGCGATGGCACAGCTGAACTTCGTGCCTAACGTTGTCGCCCGCAGTATGCGCAAGGGAAGCTCAAGCACCATTGGGTGTCTGATCTCTGACATCGGCCAATACACGGCTGCGCAGATGGTGAGTGCGGCGGAGGAACGGCTACGGGAGCGTGGCTTCGAAGTGCTTATCGCGAACTCTCACTTCGACCTGCAGCGCGAAGGAGCGATTCTTGCTGGCCTGAAGCAACGGCGCCTCGATGGCTTCATTGCCGCAATCTCTGATGACGAAACGCCTGAGTATTACGGCATTCTCCATAAGCTGAATATTCCGGTTGTGCTATGGGAGCGCGATGCACACGGGGAGTTCAACTGTGTCTTGACGGATCATGCTGATGGCTGTCGCCAAGCCACTCGCTTCCTTGCATCCCTTGGACACCGACGAATCGCCCTTGTAGCTGGCCATACTAATACATGGGTGGGACGTGAGATGGTTCGCGGATTTTCGCGTGAGTGCGCCAACCATGGCATTGCCGCAGATCCTTCGCTGATACTGCGGACCGGGAAGTTCGATGCACAGGCATGTCACGATTTGCTAACCAGCTCCACTCGACCGACTGCGGTGATAGCGCCGCTCAACGACGCGGCTACCCTGCTCGCGGTAGCGCATGAGCTTGGGATATCTGTACCTGGCGATCTCTCTGTCATCTCGATTGGTGACCATCAGTACGCTAGAATTTCCTCACCCGCGCTGACAGTGGTTACGCAGGATCCGCGAGCGATTGGTCGGGAAGCTGCTGACATGCTCCTTTACCAACTCGACGGCACACCTCTTTCTGGAATTAAACGATCCATACATCCCATGCACATGATCGTGCGTGAATCATGCGGAGCCCCCCGCACCTCTCTACGGCGAAACCAAACGCATGCGGCATAGCCTTGCTCTTTTCCCGAATAGTTTCCCAATCAGGATTAAGGTCGGCGTAATCAACGCCATCCCGGAACAATGAGGTAAGCGGCGGTGAGTCTTGAGCCAGGTGCGGCTCTTGCGCATCCGCGTGCAGCGCCACTGCCGGCGCTCTCGTCGTGTGCAACGACCGCAAGCTCGTTCGCCTGTTGCAGCGTACCTGCCTCAAGTGCCCCCACGCCGCCGTCGAAGATCTCGATGCCCTCGCCAGATGAGGCATTGATCACAAGCAGATCACCAACTTTGCCCCGTCGGACTGGATCGCAACCGGACACCCCTTAATCGGTTCGCCGACCGGCGTCGGCGAGACCTGCTGGCCTGCAGACTAGCGCAGTACGCCGGCCGCCGCGGGCATTCGGTCGCCTACGTGGCCGGCAGTGTGGGCTGAGCAAACCAGCACTCCTGTGTACGTATTCCGTGCAGATCATCAAAGTTGTCCGATGGACGATGCGTAGCGGTGGCGAGGTATTCACGCTCTTGGCTCTGGCGCATCACCACTGAAAAAAGGCCCGTACCGCGCGGCAGGGCCATGAATTCCCGGTGAGGTCACGATTGCGCCCCTCAGGGATGGAGACTCATCGGCACTCAGAACTTATGTCGAAGGCCAGCGGCTACGCCGACTTGGCTATTGTGCCCCGGCGACAGGAAGTAACCGTTCGCGAAGCCTGTTGCTGAGGTGTCGAAATTCAGCCCCGAATTCTTCACATAAGCCATTGTCAGATAAACATCCGTGCGTTTGGACAGGTTATAGTCCATCACGAAACTGACTTGCCACGGATTGGCGGGATTGACTGCCGGCGCGGCAGAACTGACCCGTAGTGTCTTCAAGTTGTCGTAGTAGTACCCCAGATTCAGAACTAGTGTCGAGGTCGCCTGGTAGCTCGCGCCAACCCAGTAATAGTCGTCCCTCACTAGCGTGGTGTCCGCTGAATTCTTGGTGTCGCCCCAGCGGTAACCTGCCATGAGCTTTGTCGGGCCAAGTGTATAGCTGATAGCGGCGCCAGCCTTTTTGGCTTTCCCCGCATTGCCGGTCGTCACCGCGGGATTCCATTGGTCATACGCAACAGTTACGCCGAATGGGCCTGAAAAGTACGACACACCCGCACCATAGCCGGTGTTATCGCGGAAATGTCCGGGGACTTCACCCCCGCCTCCTCCTGCCAGAGGGGTTGAAGCAATGGCACCGACACCGGTACCGAAGCTCCAGTGCGCTTCGGCAGTAAGGCCACCGAAGACACCGACATACTTGAGCATATTGTCTTCCCGGAACGCTGGGCCCAACTGCGCCACCGAGGGTTCATACAAGTTCGCGTAAGTGAGTGGTCCGAAATTCGCGAAAACGTCGAACATCGGCGTATATTGGCGGCCAAAGGTCAGAGTGCCGAAACCAGTTTTCTTAAATCCAACATAGGCCGCACGCCCGAACAGTCTTCCCCCTTGTTGCGAGACGCCGTTGTCAACACCGAAACCGCTCTCCAAAGTGAACAGCGCCTGCAGCCCGTTACCCAGATCCTCCACACCACGAAGGCCCCAACGCGGGCCAGCCATTGCGCCGCCGCTCACTATCGAAAAGCGATTGCCACCAGGTTGCTGCGTGACAGCTCCCGTCACGGCATTGACTGTCGGCGGGCTACTCGCCATGTGATTGACATACTCAATTGGTGTATCAAGCACACCATACAGTGTCACACTCGACTGCGCCTGTGCAGTCGCCGCGGAAACGGTACACAGCGCCGTCAGCGCGATCTTTGTTTTACTCATCTCTATGTTTCCTCCAGTGAAATGCCTTCACCGGACAAGACACTGACGTGTCATTCCGGTCCAGCCGCCGTCTTCGAGATTCCCCTCTTGCCCCCTCCTATCGCAGGGAATGGCGGCGGGACAGCGCCCTAGTCGCCGCCCTGGCGACAGGCGAGGCACCAGCCTCATAGAGGCTGGGCGGGGCGCAATTGGGGACTTAAGGGCTCGGCGCCCACGTCGGCCCTCCCTACCTGACTCCTAGTAAGAATTTCCATGAATCGATTCATCGCCGGAAAGATAGGAGGAAGCCGATCCCATGTCAAACGGTATTTTTCCTTAGGAAAGCGAAGTTGCGCGCTGGCACCCATGTCTTGCCCTGTCAATCGCGGCGGCAAGCCGCCCGATGAATGGCGATGGCCGATGGGGTGATGGTGTGAGCGTTTGGGGTGCACGCGGCTCCTTTTCTGTTGCCGTTTACCCGAATAGCTCCCTTGGACCTTCGCAGCTATAGTTTCGTGAATCGATTCACTGCGACGAATCTGATCTACCAGTCCTTGGGCGGTGCACGTCCAGGCGCGCGCAGTTGATTCCGTTCGAGAGCCTCTGACACCCCAGCGTTCCCGGACTCAACCACGAGTCCGGGAACGGAAGCGAAGGGCTGGGTGACGAGTTCCAAGATGTTTCGATCGTATTGCACACACTGGCAGTGTCGCTGCATTTACGACGCGCAGTACGATCATCCAGTCGAGTGAGCTTGATCGCTATTTCCGACAACAGCAGATGAGGACACAATCCACTCTACTACCGTCCCTCATCCGACTTGCTGCGTCTTTCGAGAGCGCTAAGGACGATGTGTAAGCGGTGATTGACATCCAATCCCACGGAAGAGGCGATCGGGATCGTTGGATGACGAATCTGGGTTTTTCCTCGAGGCCAACTTCGCAGTACGGAACTACTGTCTCTGCCTCAGGATATCTCGCAATTGGCACTTGCCGTACGACCGCGACTAACGGAGAAAAAATGAGTAATGATGGCGGGTCGAAATTCTCGATCGAAAGAAGTCTGACCCCAGTGGCGGCTGGTGAGCGTGCGCAGCTACTTAAAAACCCGATCTTCGGTCGGGTGTTCACGGACCACATGGCTACCGCGCGGTACAGCGCTGAGCGCGGCTGGCATGACGCCAAGATCGGGCCGCGTGGTCAATTCAGTCTTGATCCTGCGACGCTTGTGTTCCACTACGCACAAGAGATCTTTGAAGGCATGAAGGCCTATCGTCTGCCTGGTGGAGGTGCGGCGCTGTTTCGCCCGCACGCCAATGCAAGCCGCTTTCGCAATTCCGCGAATCGCCTCGCGATGACTCCGCTGCCTGAAGAACTCTTTCTCGACTCCGTCCGCGAGTTGGTCCGTCTTGACCGAGAGTGGATTCCTACTACGGAAGGCGCGGCCCTCTACCTGAGGCCATTCATGATCGCTACGGAAGTGCTCGTGGGCATGAAGCCCTCGGCCGACTACCTTTACTGTGTTGTGGCATCGCCTGTGGGCTCCTACTTCAAGGGCGGCGCGCCGGGAGTGACCCTGTGGGTATCTGAGCACTTCACGCGAGCAGCGCCTGGCGGTACCGGTGATGCCAAATGCGGCGGCAACTACGCGGCGAGCCTGGCCGCTCAGGCTGAAGCGGCCCGAGAAGACTGCGACCAGGCAATTTTCCTCGACGCTGTGGAGCGACGCTGGGTCGAGGAACTGGGTGGAATGAACGTGTTCTTTGTCTTCCAGGACGGATCGCTCCAGACCCCACCGCTGACAGGCACAATTCTGCCCGGCATCACGCGTGAGTCCCTGATCCTTCTCGCTCGAGACATGGGGTTAACTGTGCGCGAAGAACCGTACGCGATTGACCAATGGCAAGCCGACGCCGCGAGCGGGCGCTTGCGTGAGGCCTTTGCCTGCGGAACCGCTGCCGTTGTCGCTCCCGTTGGAAAAGTGAAAGGGCGAAACTACAACTTTACTGTTGGGGATGGGGGGGCTGGTCCTATCACTGATCGGTTGAAGGCGGCGCTACTGGATATTCAGCAAGGGCGGTCGCCGGACACTCGCGGCTGGATGGACCGGCTGTTCTGACGGCTTTGCCATTCTCCAACAGGTCGCAGCTTGTGCGTGAAGGAGAGCGTGCAAATGTTGGGGAGGCGAATTTAGTCAGGCACCCGGACTCTCCGCAAGCATGTCACGGCTTGCTTTGTTCGGCGACCGGTGCGAGTTCGGCGATGGTGGCCTGGTGGATTGGCTGTGACGCGAGACAGCGAGCTCAAGCGCCGAGATGCGGTTGGGTGAGAGTTCCCCGTTCAAAACCGCGACCCTGACCTGCACCAGGCAATGCGCTCCTTGGTCCGTCCAGCGCATCTGTCGCTTCTTAGCCATGCGATGGCTCACGACTTGGTTCACCGCGGACTCCGCGATGCTACTGATGATTGGCAGGCCCTTTCGATGCCGTGCGCCGTAGTTGACCAACGTAGTTGAGTTGTTCCTCAGGTAGTAGGAGATTTTATGTAGGTGCTCACACAGAGTGCTGGACTCATACCCTGTCCGCGTCAGCAGCTGAGCGTCCAGTGCCTTGATGCGCTCCAAGGCTTTGCGGCCCTTGCCATGCCAGACTAGAAACTTGGCGTGAGTTATTTCAGTCTCTATCGATTCTCGTTCCTCTCGCTCCAGTGCGTCCATCATCTTGCTGCCGAAGACGGAACGCTGCGCTGCGTTGAACTGCATGGCGATGTGGAACCAATCGAGAATCCTGCCGCGAGCAAGTCGACTACCCTGTACGGTCTTCTCAAATTCACCGGCGTCGTCGCTGATCACGGTCACGCATTCATCGGCCGCCACACCGTTTCGACTGAGGAAATGATCGAGTCGCGCTGCAGCCGAGGTGACTTCCCGATGCACATAGGCCTCGCCCTCGCTCGCCGCCGGCGCGCCCCCGCCCAGACGCGCATCACGCGCTATCTAAGCCACGACCTGTGGGAGTCAAAGACACGGTCGCAGCAATGCCGACCGAGACGGCGCGGGAACGCCTGCACGCGGCGCGCTGCCGCTGGGTGCTGACCGTGCTATATCTCGGCTAATTGCGGGCGTCTGAGCTGACGGCCAACCACCATGGGCGCGTTCTTCTGGCGGCGCGATGCCCAGGGAACCGAGCGCTGGTGGCTCGAGGTGACCGGCAAGGGCAACAAGACCCGGCTGGTGCCGGCAACCCGAATTGATCGCCGAACTGGCACGCTACCGCCGCGCCCAAGAGCTGCCGCCGACCCCGCAGTTCGGGGAGGCGCGTTCCCTGGTACTGCCAGTGACCGGAAGAGCGGGCAGCGAGAAACCGCTGTCACGCGGCGCGCTGCACCTGATCCTGAAAGAAGTCTTCGGCAAGGCGGCCGAGCGCCTGCGCGCGCGCGGCCCGAATGGGAAGCACAGGCCGCGATGCTGGCCAGTGCCTCGGCCCATTGGCTGCGCCACACCGCTGGCTCGCACATGACCGACCGGCAGGTTGACCTGCGCTTCGTGCGCGACAACTTCGGGCACAGCTCGCTGTCGACGACGAGCGGTTACCTGCACAGCGAGGCAAAAATCTTTGCGGCTCTGAGCTAGCGCTGCCGCCCGTCGCACGCCTCTTTCGTTCGTTGTTCGATTATAGAAGAATTGCCAACTAAATTCTTGAAATTGCGGCCGTCTCACGCTACTCGTAACATAATAGCTAATATACAGAATGATTACAGAAAACAACACGAAAACTCATTGAGATATAGGAATCCATATCCTATGCTCGAATCTCCGAGTGGGGCGGTGTATATGGAACAAAATTCTTCGATTAAGAACGGCGGAAATACGATCAAACGCCTCATCCGTACGCGAGACAGACAATGCTCGCTGGAAGATCTGGTCGTAAAGCTGCAAATCGAGGTGAGAGATCTGCAAGGTCGATTGCGTGCTGAGCGGAGGCTGATCCAAGAAATGGCCACGCGGTGCCGGACTTTACCTTCCATATTCCAAGGGAGAAGAGGCGAGTATCTAATTGCCGATACCACAAAAGTGTCCCTTATGCCATATGCCGCGAAGTTTGATGTGCGAACGCCGGAAAGGGCTAGAATCGAAGTTAAATTTAGCCCAGCATATGATAAATCAAATGAAGATTACTCTGAATGCCGTGAGCGTTATAGTAAGACATTTGTATGGCTATGGCCCAACGTGCTCGGGTCAGCTGCGAGGCCGAAGAGGTATGACTTTCTCGTTCTGATTGGGGAAATGCCCGGCTCTGCCGGCGAAGACCTCCCCCCGCTAGTCTATTTCTTGCTGCATCGCAGTGAAGTTGAGCCCCTAACTACCGTCATTGGCGCAGGCGGGCGCTTGGGGATTCAACTAGGGACGAAATTCGATAAGGTGAAGTCAACAGCTCGCCCTCTCATCCAGCGTCAGGTGAAACTAACTGATTTGGAAGGCTTTGACTGGAAGAAGCTTCGCAGCTAAATGACCGCCGCACCACCACCAATTCGACGGTTTATTTGGCGCTAATGGGAACCGCAAGCGCAGTGCTGGCCAGCCGCCTCGGCGCACTGACTGCGCCACGCGGCTGGCTCGCACATGACCGACCGGCAGGTTGACCTGCGCTTCGTGCGCGACAACTTTGGCCACAGCTCGCTGTCGACAACGGGGCGGCTACCTGCAAAGTGAGATGGATACACGCCCATGAAGCCACGCTGGAGCGGCGCTGGAGCGGCTTGGGCAGCGAAAAAATCGCGAGCCGGCGGCTTATTTCACTATCGTGAAACTATGGAGGCCCCCATAGTTGGAAGCAATGTGTTCATGTTTGGGAACTGCTGGAATGAAAAGCGCAAACCGCGGTACTGGCCAGCGCCTCGGCGCACTGGCTGCGCCACACCGCTGGCTGCATGACCGACCAGCAGGTCGACCTGCGCTTCGTGCGCGACAACCTCGGCCACAGTTCGCTGTCGACGACGAGCGGTTGGGATCCGGCAGAACGGGCCGCCCGTCACTGGCGCGCCGATGCGCCCCACCTCCTTTGACGGCCGCCGCAACCGCCCGCGCCGCACCGCGTACTGACCAGGAACTCCATCTGTCTGACGGTGCGCGAAAGCCACACGATTTTCAGTCTCGCTCTCGTCGGTCATTTGCAAACCTCGGCGCGTCATATCCACGGATAGACTACGAAATCACACCGAGTAGTCGGGCCGCGATCTCGCTTACGCTACCAAGCCCCGCAACTCTCCGAAAAATGGGCGCCGACGTTTTGGACTGCACATCCCCGCTAGCTGCCCATTGCGAGTAGTAGTCGACCAACGGACGGGTCTGCTGCGAGTAGATGTCCAGGCGCTTGCGGACCGTGTCTTCCTGGTCGTCATCGCGCTGGATCAGCGCCTCGCCGGTTTCGTCATCAACGTTCTCCACCTTCGGCGGGTTGTACTTGACGTGGTAGGTGCGGCCCGACACCACGTGCACGCGGCGGCCGCTCATGCGCTCGATGATGGCATCGAACGGCACGTCAATCTCCACCACGTAGTCGATGGCCACGCCGGCTTCCTTCATGGCCTCGGCTTGGGGAAGCGTGCGCGGAAAACCGTCGAACAAGTACCCCTTCTCGCAGTCTGGCTGCTTAAGACGGTCCTTTACTAGGTCAATAATGATGTCATCCGACACCAGTCCGCCCGCGTCCATCACCTTTTTGGCTTCGATGCCCAGAGGCGTGCCGGCTTTCACTGCGGCGCGCAGCATGTCGCCTGTGGAAATCTGCGGAATGCCGAAACTTTCGCAGAGGAACTTGGCTTGCGTGCCCTTACCAGCGCCAGGCGCTCCCAACAAAACAAAACGCATCACGGGTCCTTTTTATCGTCAAAAATGCGGGGCGGACTCCAAACTCGGTTGGCTCCGTGTCCTCAGCACATCGATGTCAAGCCGTCCATTGATCCACTCCCGCGGGCCTGTCAGTTTTGCCCCTTACTGAAGGGCAGTCGGACGCGGATCACTGGCTGTCGCAGTGACCGAGTCCGAATCGATCTCCCGATCGGCCGCCGATGCCGATCGGCCATGATTCACAAACGCGGTCGCCACCATTGCGATAATGGCAGGCACGGCAATCACCAGGAAGTTCTGTTGGAGGGGCAGCTTCATACTAACCAGTGTGCCGATCACGATCGGGGCGAGAATGGCGCCACTCCGTCCAATGCCGGAGGCCCAGCCAATCCCCGTGGAACGTACAGCCATCGGGTAGAACTGGCCAACGTATGCGTACGCCAGGATTTGAGTACCAATGGTGGTCGCGCCCGCCATCCCGACCAGGAAATAGAGGACCGTCGTTGGCACCGGTTGGCCAAGCATGGAAATGGACACAGCTGCCAGCGCAAAGAAGCCCATCAACACATATTTGATGGGGAAGCGATCAGACAGCCAACCACCACTGATCGCACCGATCACGGCACCGAAATTTAGCACCAGTACAAAGGTAAGAGCGGAACCGAGGCTGTAACCAGCGCTTGCCATCAGTTTAGCCAGCCATGAACTCAATGCGTAGATCATGAACAGGCACATGAAGAACGCAACCCAGAACATGAGAGTGCTGATGCTGCGTCCGTCCTGAAACAGGTGGCGGATAGGGGCATCGTCGGCGTTGTCTGCAACCGGCAACGCAAAGCGATCATCGGCCAGCGGCCGGTACGACGGCTCAAGCCTCGCGACCGTATGACGCAGCTCCTCAATCCGTCCCGATTTGATGAGGAACGGCATCGATTCTGGCATGGCCTTCGCGATCATCGGAATCAACACCACAGGCAAGCCGGCGGCGATAAAGACCGATTGCCACCCATACGATTCGATCAACCCTTTCCCAAGGATTGCCGCCAACATGCCCCCTACGGCGTAGCCACTGAACATCAACGTTACCATTGTGCTGCGGATACGCTTCGGGGAGAACTCTGTCATTTGGGCAACCACGTTCGGCATCACCCCTCCGATACCAAGGCCCGCCATGAACCTCGTCATGCTGAATAGAATCGGATCCTGGGTGAACCCTGCCATCGCTGTGAACACGCTGAACAGCCCGATACAAATCGCAATCGCCTTGCGACGTCCGATCCGATCCGCAATCGTCCCAAGGAAGATTGCCCCGATCATCATCCCGAACAGCGCGGAGCTAACCATGAAGCCGGCGCTTGTGGCGTCGACGCCCATTTCCTTCATGATCGAGGGCAGCGCGATGCCCGCCACGGCCAGGTCATAGCCATCGAACACGATAATGAGTGCGCACCAGAACAGTACGACCGCATGAAATCTATTGAAGCGGGCGTCATCCGCCAGCTTGTGAACATCGATGTGACGCATTGCGTGTCTCCTATGTATGTATGTTATGTATCGACCCGTGAGTCGAGCAAATTTCTCAAAACGATGAAGGGCTGATCGGAAGGACTCGCCACCCTCGGCATGATGGCAAGCAGCTCTCTCGCCAGGCGTGACCGCTTGCTCGACTTCACTGATCGCAGTGCACTGTCCCTGCGACCGCCTCCTCGGCAGACCTCAGGTATGCGGCTATCTGCCTGTGCTGCATGCCGGATCATCCTGATACAACCAAGGCATGAAACACTCCGCGACAGCGAGCCTTGCTCCTTTGCGACAGAAGACTGAGCGTCGCGCCCAGAGGCGCGAGGCGTGCATCTCTGGAACGATGCGACGCGCAAGTCGGAACAGGCGATGTTCACGACCAAGCAGCCCGTACTCAAAAGGCGAACGCTGTACGTTCACGTCGTGGTACAAGAGTGTTGCAAGAGGGCAGTCCCGTAGGCCCTTGATTGCCCGCCACACCCTTACACTGTCCTTGGCTTCAACCAAGGTCCGCGCCACAATGGCGGGTCGACCATCAACGCAAAGCGTGACATCCCGCGCCCACATCGTCGTTGCAATATGCCGGCCCATGACGCTCGCGCTTGCACCAAGTTCGATAAAGTCCTCGAAAAGGACCTCAACCCGGACATCTCCCAGTGTTCGAAGGTGAGCCGTGAGCGAACCCGGACGTCGCAACCAATGCCACGCCGCTCCGCGCCCGTGCCATGCACGCTCAGTACGCCATGCATGTGTTCGTTCCCTGCAGACTTCCAGCATTTGCTCTATTCCTATTCAACCACTGGGACGTTGCGCTCGACACGCGTACTTCCTCGCCTCCGTGTTGATGGCTCATCCCACGAGCAGCAAAGATCGATGACAGTCGGCCGCCAGCACCTGGTAGCGGCGTGTCGCCGCCGCCTTACTTTTAATCTCGACGTCGCTGAGTGCTCGGATCACCGTCGCAGGAAGTCCCCCTACTAGCGAATTCGGCGGAATCAGCATGCCAGCTTTGACAAATGCGGATGCAGCGACAATCGAGTTTTCACCAATGGCGACATCGTCCATCACCACGGCGTTCATCCCAATCAGGCAGTTCTGCTCAACCTTCGCGCCGTGAACGATCGCCCCATGACCGACGTGTGAGTTCGCGGCGAGCCGACAAGCTTCTCCAGGCTTTGCGTGCAAGGTGCACGATTCCTGAATATTGCTGCCCTCTCCCACTTCGATTCCACCAAAATCGCCACGTAGCGACGCAAACGGTGCGATGTAACAATTCGCCCCGACGATGACCTGACCGATCAAGCACGCCAACGGATGAACGAATGCTGTCAGGTGGACCTGCGGCCTGACGCCGTTAAACTCGTAGATCGCCACGTGCGGCTCCCAAGAACACTTACGGTGCGTCTGGAAGGGTTCAGCAGACGTGCGCGCGGAAAGGTCGTCATTGCAATATGGCGACCAATCCACCGGCCGGACGGTACCCAGACAGGCCATCGAGGACCTGCCTGGGACGGCCGTTAGACCCCGCCCATGCAGACGTACTTCACTTCGAGATAGTCTTCGATCCCATACTTGGACCCTTCTCGCCCGAGGCCGCTTTCCTTCACCCCGCCAAACGGAGCGACTTCTGTCGAGATCAAGCCTTCGTTGACGCCGACGATGCCGTATTCGAGCGCCTCGGCGACCCGCCAGACACGACCGATGTCACGGCCGTAGAAGTATGATGCGAGACCGAATGGCGTGTCGTTCGCCATTTCAATTGCCTCCTCCTCAGTCTCGAACCGAAAGATTGGAGCAACCGGCCCAAATGTCTCCTCGGCAAAGATGCGCATATCGCGAGTCGCATTGGCCAGCACAGTAGGAACGAAGAAACTACCGCCGCGCGCATGGTAGTCACCACCAACTACGACGCTCGCGCCGCGTGAGACGGCATCGGCGACGTGCTCCTTGACCTTCTGCGCTGCGGCGACGTCGATGAGTGGACCGATCGTTGTCTCGGAATCCCTTCCGTCGCCGACCACCATCTTGCTTACCTCTTCGGCCAGCCGAGCTACAAAGCGGTCATAGATGCCGTCCTGAACAAGAAGCCGGTTCGCACACACGCAGGTCTGGCCAGCGTTCCGGAACTTGGAGGCCAGCGCTCCCTTCACTGCGGCCTCAATGTCTGCGTCATCGAAGACGATGAACGGCGCATTGCCGCCCAACTCCATTGACGCCTTCTTGACAGTCGCCGCGCATTGCGCGAGCAAAACCTTGCCGATTTCGGTGGACCCGGTAAAGGACAGTTTCCGAACTATCGGGTTTCCCGTGAGCTCCCCGCCGATGGCACTCGCCGATCCGGTGATGCAGGACAGGACCCCGGGAGGCAAACCTGCTCGTTCGGCCAGTACGCAAAGGGCTAGCGCAGAGAACGGAGTCTGACTGGCAGGTTTCAGCACCATCGTGCAGCCGGCGGCAAGCGCTGGACCCACCTTGCGCGTAATCATCGCCGCGGGGAAGTTCCACGGAGTGATCGCTGCGCAGACGCCGATCGGCTGCTTCAGCACCACAATACGCTTGTCGGCCTGATGCCCGGGGATGGTGTCTCCATAAACGCGCTTTGCCTCTTCGGCAAACCACTCAAGAAAGCTCGCCGCATAGGCAATCTCGCCACGGCTTTCGGCCAGTGGTTTGCCTTGCTCCAAGGTCATCAGAAGGGCCAGATCGTCCTGGTGAGCCACCATGAGTTCATACCACCGACGCAGAATCTGCGCCCTTTCCTTGGCGGTCTTTCTGGACCAGGAGCGCAACGCCCGATTGGCTGATTGAATTGCCCGGGCGGTTTCGGCAGCCAACATCCGGGGCACGGTACCGACCAACTCGCCGGTCGCCGGATTGTTGACGCTGAGCACCGTGGCATCATCGGCATCGACCCACTCTCCGTTGAGATAGCACTGCTGCCGGAACAGATCCGGATCTCTTAGCCCCAGCACTTCGCCGGTAATGCTCTGTTGCATGCGTGACTCCTAACTGAAGTTGTTCGCTGGCATTTACACGCCAGCTCTCTTGCAATGCTTACTTGGCGGCACCCATAACAAGGTCCCGCAGCTTGAAGCGCATAATCTTTCCTGAGCCGGTGCGCGGAATGCCCTCAACGACCTGGATGCTAGCTGGCAGCTTGTATGCCGACAGACGACCGGCGCAGTGGTCTTTAAGCGCTTCGGCGTCAACGCGTTCCCCGGCACGGACAACGACGAACGCAACTGGCACCTCTCCAAGCATGGTGTGCGGGATTCCGACAACCGCGCAGTCCGCCACCCCGTCGTACCCCATGATCGCCTCCTCCACTTCCGCTGGTGCAATGTTTTGCCCTCCGCGGATGATGACCTCCTTGAGTCGACCGGTGATGATCAAGTAGCCGGCGGCATCGTGTTTTGCGAGGTCACCGGTGTGGTACCAACCGTCCTTCAGCGCCGCGGCGGTCTCTTCCGGCTTGTTCAGGTAACCCTTCATGACGTTGGGTCCTCGGACAATCAGTTCGCCCTCCTTGCCAACATCCACGTCCTTCCCATCCACCGGATCGACGATGCGCGTCTCCACCCCGGGGATGGGTAAGCCACAAGATCCCATGACACGCGTCCCAGAGTTCCAGTTCATCGTGACCATTGTGGAAGTCTCCGTGATGCCATATCCGTCGAGCAGTGGAGCGCCAAAGCGACGTTCAAATTGCTCGTTCACCGCACCAGGCAGGATGGCGCCCGCACTAAGGCAGACACGCAGACCTTCGAATCGCAAAGTGGGAAGTTCGCGGGTCGCCTCCAGAAGGTAATGGAACATCGTTGGCACACCTGGGAATACGGTGTACTCGCCCGTCTGGAGTAGCCGCAAGGCTTCCGCTGTGGAGTACTTCTCCCCGATGTATTCAGTGGCTCCCACCGCCAGGATGCCTAGGACGGTCAGATTGAGTGCGTACGAGTGAAACAGCGGCAGGAAGGATAGAACCTTGTCATTCTCGTTCAGACCCGCGATAGGGGCCCAGCAAGCAGCTACCACCCATAGCATGCTGCGCGAGGTCAGAAGTACGCCCTTGGCCTTCCCAGTCGTTCCGGACGTATAAACCACGAAAGCTGGCCCATCAATATCGACGGGGTCACGCGGCGCATATCCTGTCCCTTCATGAAGCAATTGCACAAAGGAATTCTCGGACGGTTGCTCGTTGGCGTCCTGCACTTCGATGATCAGTGGCCGAGTGGCGAGATCGCGGGACAGCGCCTCGAGTTGCCCCACCTTTGCAGATATTGCGATTGTCAAGACACATTGTGCGTCCGTCAGGCGATATCCGACCTCCGCGTCCGTGGCCTCAATGCTAATTGGCACTGCTACTGCGCCGGCCCGGAGAATCGCCAACACGCTCACCACCCAGTTGACCGAGTTGGGCAGCATGACCGCAATGCGATCTCCCTGGCTGACGCCGAGGCGTTCGAGGTGGCTCGCCAGATTGGCCGTAGCCGCGTTCAGTTCCGCGTAAGTTATCGCGCTTGCGGCGTCCTGAAACGCGATCTTGTTGCCCCGTTGGGCGGCATGCCGGCGCAGAAGTTCCGATACCGGAACAATCAGTTCTGTATGAATCATGGTTGTCTCCCCAATACTGGGACGGCCCAGCCAGCTTGCCAGCCGCTGAGCCACCCTCCGTCAGACCATGCTGAAGCCACCACTGACACTGACGACCTGGCCGGTGATCCAACTGCCACGTCCAGAAGCGAGCAGGACTACCAGGGGAGCCACATCTGCTGGCTGACCGAGACGACGCAGCGGATAGAGCTTCGTGAGTTTTTCCCGGTTCGCCTCGACGAACTCCGGATCATGAGCTGTCTCGATCAGACCAAGGGCAATCGAATTCGCCGTGGTCCCGGCTCGGGTCTCCCGAGCGACGGACTTCATGAGTGCAATGTTTGCAGCCCGGGCAGCCGCGCCGATAGCCAGGCCGGACTCGCCCACGCGAGAAGAATCTCCCATGATGCTGATAATCCGGCCTGCGCCCTTCTGCTCTTCGAGGTAAGGAAGCGCTGCATGCGTGCAGTTCAACGTCCCATACAGGCAGACGTCAATCTGCTTGCGCCATTCATCGGGATTGGTGTCGGCAAACCGCTTCCGAATCACGAGTCCCGCATTGTTGACGAGAATATTGAGCGCCCCAAAAGCGTCGACAGTCTGGGACACCATCGCATCCACTTGCTTCCGATCGGAGATGTCACAGCCAATTGCCAGTGCGCGGCCGCCAAATTCTTCGATTTCCTTTACCACTGCCTCAGCCGCGGCCTTCGAGCCGTGGTAGTTCACCACGACGCTAGCGCCTTCCTTCGCCAACCCCAAAGCGATCTCGCGACCAACGTCGCGGGCACCGCCCGTGACGAGGGCTACCTTTCCTTCTAGTTCGAACTGCATTTCTCTACTCCTCGTTGGATTCAAACCGGGATTGATGGATCAGCCGAAACATCCGCTCCGGCGTTATTGGTAATTCGGAAATCTCGATGCCGAGTGGGCTCAATGCGTCGGCAACTGCATTTGCAATTGCCGCCGGCGAGCCGATCGTGCCCCCCTCGCCCATGCCACGAAAGCCGCCCAGAGTATTGGGTGCCTCTGTCTTGAGGTGGACCATCTCAAGCGTCGGAACCTCGGGCGCGGAAGGCAACAGGTAATCGACAAGGCTAGCGGTGAGGAGCTGCCCATCGTCGTCATAGACCACCTCTTCGAGCAGTGCGGCACCCACACCTTGCGCGAGCGCGCCACGGGTCTGTCCCGTAACAATTAGCGGATTGATAATGCGACCGCAGTCCTCAGCAATGACGTATTTCTGGATATGAATCGCATAGGTCTGGGGGTCGACTTCAACCTGCACCAGATGCGTCGCCGAGCTGGTTGTTCCCACTACTGGGTCATACACGCGGCTCACACACATCTCTTCTCTTACGTCTGGGGGTACCCGCCCCATCTGTGAGTACAAGGCCCGCGCCAGCTCCACAAAGGACAGCTTGCCATCGCCCAGTCGGACCCGAACGATGCTATCGACAACTTCCAGCTCGTCCACCGTGACATCCAACAGATACGCTGCTACCCGGAGCATGCGCTGCCGCAACTCCCTGGCGGCCAGGATGCCGGCGCCGCTGCTGATCACAGCAGTACGGCTGGCGTAGCTGCCGGTACTATGGGGGACCGCTGCACTGTTGCCGGTCACCACGCGGAGGTCTTCGAGCTTCGCACCCAACTCGTCGGCAAGTACCTGCGCCAGCGTGGTTTCGTGTCCCTGCCCATGCGAAGCGCAGCCGAAAGACGCCGTGATCGCACCCGTGGAATCAAGCTGGATCACGCAGGTGTCGGTTCCCGTGTTGATCGGCATTCCAGGCGAAGCCGAGATGCGCGAGCCGATCCCAGAGAGCTCGGCATAACACGCCACACCGATGCCGACCCAGCGTCCTTCCGCGCGGGCCTGTGCCTGCGCTTGCCTGGCCTCAACGTACCCGAATCGCTCCATCGCCGAGGCCAAGCCTTCGGTAAACGCCGATTGGTCCCAGACAATGCCGACTGCCGTCTTATAGGGGAACTGGTCCGGTTGAACCAGATTCTTGCGCCGGATCTCGGCAGGGTCCATCGCAAGACGCCGGGCAGCCATGTCCATCAGGCGCTCCATGGCAAACGTGGACGTCGGCCGGCCCACACCTCGGTAGGGGCCGGTGGGCGACTTCGGCGTCGTCACCCCTCGGACATGACCGTGATAACAGGGGACTTGATAGGGCCCAGGCATGAAGCTGATGACCTGTACTGGCTCGATCCCGGCTGTCCATGGGTAGATCGAGTACGCCCCTACGTCGCCAATCACGTTGGCGCGCAGGCCCAGGATCGCTCCGTCAGCATCGAGCGCCAGCTCGGCTTCCACACGCTCGTCAAACGCCTGGCTGGTGGAAAGCAGGTCCTCCAGCCGATCGCCAGTCCACTTCACGGCGCGACCAATCTTCCGCGCCAGCGTGCAGACCAGGATCTCCTCCTGGTAGAGCGAGGTCTTTCCGCCAAATCCACCACCAACATCGGGGGCGATGACTGTCAGGCGGTTGCCAGGCATCCCCAGCAGATCTGCCATGGCATCGCGCACAATTCCCGGCACTTGACTCGACGTGTATAACGTCAACGCATCGCGCCCCGCGTCCACCTCCGCGAGATAGCAGCGTGGCTCCATGGCCGCGGACGTCTTGCGATGGAATCGGAATTTCCCTGAAACGACCAGCGCTGCGCTGTCGAAAGCGTTGTCAACTTCACCACGTACGAAGGCTCGCTCGACAAGTACATTGCTCGCGAATCCCTCATGCAGGAGCGGGGCGTCGGCCTGCGCGGCAGCCTCAGGATCGGTCTCGACAGGAAGAGGTTCATAGACAATTTCGATTCCGTCAATGGCGTCCTCGGCCTCATAGCGACTGCGCGCGAGAATCGCCACAACCGGCTCACCGACAAAGTGAACGACACCATTGGCCAGCGCATGGATCGGTGTCGGCTGGTAGCCGCTCATGCGTGAGGTTGCCACTGCGGGCTTGACCAGGGTCGCCAGGTCCGCCCATGTATAGACGCCATGAACGCCCGGCATGGCCCGGGCCGCATCTGCCCGGATCTCCACGATGCGCGCATGTGGTTGGTCGCTTCGGACAAGCGCCATGTGAAGGGCATGCCCTGCCGGCAAATCGTCGACGTAGCGCCCGAGTCCTGTCAGCAGCCGCGCATCCTCGACGCGACGCACAGGCTGCCCCACCAGCTTGCGCCCGGGTCTCTCGTCGATATCCGTGCCGGGCACTTCCGGTTGAACGATGCTGCTGTCTTGGTCATTCATACGCGTCAACTCCCTTGCGGAGTTCCTCCCACTGGGCAGCATCATGGCCAAAAAGTACGGTGCTCCCTGCGCGCTCCAAGCGCTGGATTTCCCGAATCGAGCCCATGGCCAAATCCGGATCCCAGGTGTTGCGCGGCATCACTTCGCGATCGAGGTTCTCTCGCAGCGCGACCGCGTCGGCGGCCAGGAGGAAGCTTCCGTCGCGCGCCAGGTTCACCACGGCGCCGAGCGTACCTGGCGTATGGCCTGGCAAGGGCAGCAGCGTCAGCCGGCCGTCACCGAAAAAGTCGCGCTCCGTGTCAATCGTCACCGTGGGCATTGCGTGCTGCCAGTCCGCCGGGATGTAGCCCCTCTGTAGCGCATCACTGCCTTGCGCTGTTTCAAGCTCCTTGCTATGGCAGAAGATGGTTGCTCGTTTGAAGAACTCGTTGCAGCCACAATGATCGGAGTGGAAATGCGAGTTAACGACAACGTCGATGTCCTCTGGTACCAGGCCAAGTGTCGCGAGGCCTGATACGACGTTTTCCTGGGGCCCTCCGATCGGCACCATGGCCTTGGCCATTGCGCCCCAGCGGGCCGCGCTGTCTTCGATCGTGCTAGGGTGACAACCTGTGTCGAACAGAACATTGCCCTGGCTATGACGCAGCAGCACACATGACACCGGTAGATCGATGGTGTCACCGCGCTCCGCCTCAGGCAGGTATACGTTTTTCCTCATGCGCAGCCGACCGCCGCTCAGAATATGCATCTTCATGGGTGGTCTCTTCACGTTTCCTGATTGGTATCTGCTGCCGCATCGCGCAGTGCATTGCGGGCAGCAACGCACACCCGTACTGCGTCAACAATCCCCTGGTAGCCGGTACAGCGACAGAGGTTGCCGGAGAGGACATCACGGATCTCCTCGTCCGATTCGAGGGGGTACTTTCCAAGCGCATCGGCACAGGTGGCCAGCATTCCAGGCGTGCAGAACCCACACTGCAGGCCATGGTGTTCCCGGAAGGCTTCCTGCAATGGGCTCAAGGCATCGACACTGCCCATGCACTCCACCGTGCGCACGTCGCACCCGTTTGCCCGCACCGCCAGCATCAGGCAGGAGCGCACGCTGTCGCCGTCGACGATCACGGTGCAGGCCCCACACACGCCGTGCTCGCAGCCTACATGCGTGCCCGTCAGACCCAAGTTGTGCCGCAGGAAGTCGGATAGCAGCAGCCGTGGCTCGACCTGACGCTCGCAGACTTCGCCGTTGACCACCATCCAGACCGGCTTGAGGGGAATGTTCGATTCGCTCATGCTTTCACTCCAACTGCACGCTGCCACGCCTTGCGCAGCACGCGTTCCATGAGTACACCGGCAAGATGCCGGCGGAATTCCGGGGATGCATGCAAGTCGACGCTGGGCTCGAGCGTTGCGCAAGCGGCGCGCACGGCCTCGGCGATGACCTGATCAGACAAGGACTTCCCCGCCAGCACTGCCTCAGCCTCGGACCGCCGCAAAGGTGTGTCGCCGACCCCCATCATTGCCACGCGGGCTTCATGAATCGTGCCGTTGCGCACGTCCAGCAGAATGCCCACAGCGGCGAGTGCGAAATCCCCGGCGCGGCGGGCGAACTCTTGAAAGCACCAGCCCATGCCAGGAGACAGGCCCGGTAACTCGACGCGTATCACCATTTCGTCTTCCTCGAGTACGCTGGTTAGCGGTGCCAGGAAGAAGTCATTGGAAGCGATCGTTCGTTCGCCCCGCACGGATCGCGCGACGATCTGCGCGTCCAGCAATCGGGTGAGCATTGGGAGTTCCGCCGCCGGATCGGCATGCGACAGGCTGCCGCCAATCGTTCCGCGATTGCGTATCGCTAGGTGCGCCACATGCACCATCGTCTCTGGGACGATCGGAAACCTGCTCGCGACCAGCGCCGAGGTCTCCAACTCCCGATGGCGGGTCAACGCCCCGATGGTCAGGCCGCCATCCGCGCGCGCCCGCACATAGTCGAGCTCGATCAGCCTGCTGATATCCACGATCAGGCTCGGGCGCACCACCCGGAAATTGAGCATCGGGGTCAGGCTCTGCCCGCCGGCCATGATCTTGGCGTCGCCGCCGTGGGCGGCGAGCAGTTCAACTGCCTCGTCTATGGAGTCCGGCGCGCAATAGTCGAAGGGAGCAGGTTTCATCTCAGTTCTCGTCAGCGGCCCTGGAACTTCGGCTCGCGCCGCGCCGCAAATGCCTCACGGCCTTCACGGTAGTCATCACTGGCGGCGGCCGCTGCAATCAATGCCTCGGCCCGCCCAAGATCGAGTCCTCCGGTGCCCGTAACCATGCCGTTGAGCAGGTACTTGGCACCAGCGATGCTCAGCGGTGCATTTCCGGCCAGCGACGCGGCAAATGCCCTGGCCTCGGCCATCGGGTCACCGCCCTGGACCGGCCGTGCCTTGGCACCCAGCAGTCTTTCC
Source organism: Cupriavidus sp. PB-02 (assembly GCF_058252315.1). Lineage (NCBI taxonomy): Bacteria > Pseudomonadati > Pseudomonadota > Betaproteobacteria > Burkholderiales > Burkholderiaceae > Cupriavidus > Cupriavidus sp. PB-02. The sequence continues at coordinate 284,080 of NZ_JBXPSX010000003.1, read as the reverse complement.
CAGATGGAAAGGGCCGCTTGTTGATTCGCCAATCCAGCAACCCTGTCGACAAAGCCAATGCTCAGGGCCTTGGCAGCGTCGAAGCGCTGAGCGCCGTACAGGATCGTCTTCGCCTCTGAGACCCCAACGAGCGAAAGCAGCTTGCGTGTGCCCTTGACCCCATAGATGATTGACAGCTTGGCTGCCGGGATCCCGAACACGGCATCCGCAGCGGAAAAGCGAAAGTCGCAGGACATTGCGAGATGGGCCCCACCTCCCAGGCAATACCCGCGGAGCACTGCGATCGTCGGCTTAGACAGCCTGGTGATCGCATCGCAGCATGCATCCACGGCAACCTCGTAGGCCGTTGCCTGCGCGGCATCCGCGCGCACTTTCTCGAACTCAGCGATGTCGGCTCCAGCACAGAAATCTTTATCTGCTCCCGTCAGCAATACCGCTCTTACATCCGGATTCCGGTCCAGGGCAGCCAGGATCGCGGGAATCGCCAGCCACATCGCATAGGTCATCGCGTTGCGGCTGGCGGGCCGGTTCAGCGTAACCACGGCGATCTCGTCCGAGATCCAGACCTTGATCTTTTCGGACATCAGCACGTCCATGACTTCGGCCTGCTGCGTAGTGGGACTTGGCGCTGTCTGTGGCGGCGCAGGGGGCGTATCCGTGTGGACTCCGTGCACCGGTTCTGCCGCTGCCTGTCTGGCAGGCTCGGCCTTTTCGGTAGCGCTGCCCGACCCCAGCGGGTGGCTCGCGCCAGCGTGGGCGGTCTCCACCGTCTCCTTCGGCGCGGTGAGCGCTAGTGCGCTGAGATCGAACGTCGCTCCATTGGACACGGGCGCAGCCTTCTCCGCGCGATCATTGACCTGCTTGCCGAACAGTTCGAAGAAGTCATCTGCCGACTTGCGTGCCGCAGCGTCGATCATGCGCGAGCCGAGCTGGGCGAGCTTCCCGCCCACATTGGCTTTGACGCCATACCGCAACATTGTCACGGTAGGCTCCAGCGCATCAAGGGATACCTCGATATCAGCCTTGGCGAACCCTGCCGCTCCGCCGGAGCCTTCACCGGTCAAGGTATAGCTCCTGGGCGGCACCATGTTTGACAGAGTGACCTTGCCGGCAAACCGCGCCTTGATCGGCCCGACCTTTGACACCACTGTCGCTGTAAACTCATTGTCCGCAGTCCGCTCGAGCGATTCGCACCCAGGAATACTCGCCTGCAGCACATCCGGATCGTTGAGCGCCTCCCATACCAACTCGCGCGACGCTGTTAGGCGAGCCTCGCCAACCATTTCCATCTGTTGTCCCTCCTAGGGTTGCCTGTTCTTTCGCAATCAATCCGCCAATGACTGAAGCACCGCACGGACCGCCTCTGGTATCGGAGCCGGCCGGTTCGTGGCGCGGTCGACGTAGACATGGATAAACTGCCCGAACGCCGAGCATTCCTTCTCATCGTTCCGAAAGAGAGCGATCTCATAGCGGACACTGCTCTTTCCCAGGTGCGCGACCTTGAGGCCGACATTGACCATGTCGGGAAACCCCATCGACGAGAAAAAGGTGCAGCGCGTCTCAACGACCAGGCCAACGGTCTCGCTCTTGGCGATATCGAGGACACCATGCTCAATAAGATGCCGATTTACCGCGCTGTCAAAGAACGCGTAGTACACGACGTTATTGACATGCCCGTACGAATCGTTGTCACCCCAACGCGTAGGCATTGCGCAGAAGTGCCGGTACGATTCACGGCCAGTAGGTGCGGGCTTCTCGCTCACAGCGCCTCCTGATACAGGGAGACCGCATCGTCAAAACTGACTTCACGCGGATTGTTGATAAGCAGTCGTGTTTGTTTCATCGCGTCGTCCGCAAGCAGCGCCACATCCGAGGCGGCGATCCCCACATCGCGCAAGCGTGTAGGTAGTCCCAGATCCCCAGCCAGGTCGCCGAGGTACTTGGCGAGGGTGAGCGCCTTCCCCTGCTCCCCGCCCGTCGCGCCAGGTACGACGACAGATGCCAGTTCCGCGTACAAGCTAGCCGCATTCGGCAAGTTGAATCGGACTACCGGCGCAAGAACGAGTGAATTCGAGAGGCCGTGAGGCACGTGGAACCGTGCCCCGATCGGATACGCGAGTGCATGCACCGCGGCCACCGGCGCGTTTGCGAAGGCCATTCCCGCCAGACTAGCGCCGATCAGCATGTTTTCACGCGCCTGCAGGTTAGTCCCCTCGGCACACGCCCGGCTGATAGATCCTGAGAGCAGTCGAAGCGCTTCTCGCGCGAGACAGTCCGAGATTGGATTCTTCAGCCGCTTGCTTGTGTACGCCTCTACCGCATGGACCATGGCGTCGATACCGGTTGCCGCGGTGACATGCGATGGAAGACCCAGCGTCAGTTCAGCGTCAAGCAACGCGATATCCGGAAGCAGTAGCGGTGAAACCACCCCTTTCTTCTCGCCGACACCGGTGGTCACGATCGAGATCGGTGTGACCTCCGAGCCGGTCCCGGCAGTCGTCGGTACCAGAATCAGCGGAAGGCGCGGGCCTTTCGCCTGGTTGATGCCGTAAACCTCCTCGATCGCCTCGCCGCTGCAACCCAGCAAGGCAGCAAGCTTCGCGGCATCCATCGAGCTACCCCCGCCAAAGCCCACCACGCATTCCGCCGAGCAAGCTTGCGCAGCGGCCACGGCCGCCAGGATCACGGCCTCCGGCGGATCGGCCTGCACATCCGAGAACACCGTCGCACGCAGTCCGTGTTTCGCGAATCCATCCAAGGTCTTCTGAAGCATCCCGGCAGCAAGCAGGCCCGGGTCGGTAACGATCAGCACGCTTCTGCAGCCCAGCGCTGCAACGCGCTCATGCAGCTTTGCTGCGCCGCCACATTCAACGACCACTGACCGGGTGTTGTGAAATTCGAAGTTCTTCATGGTGGGATTAAGGTGCGAGTCAGATGCTTTTGTAACTTGCATTATTAGACTATTCGAGTCGGTATGCAAGAAATTTTGTCGCCTGCAGGCTGAGTCATGACCGAAGGTGCACTTGCATTACTACTGAATTCTGAAGTTGGTGCCGGGTCTGTCCCGCCTCACTTCATGGACGTAGGACCGCCCACGCATAGGGGGTACCGAGCATCTTGAGTGAGCGATCCGAGCGCCAGAAGTGAAATGCCGTGGCTAGACGGAGTTGCAGTGCGACCCGGACGTTCTTCAGCACGGTGAGATGCGGAAACACCGCGGATATTTGTAGGGACCGTATCAGGTCGCGCCGGGCAACCCTGGCCGGCGCGACCTGCGTGATATCGACGCCATCGAAGACAATGCTTCCCGCCCTGGGATCGAGGAACTTCGTCAGCAGATTGAAACATGTGGTTATTCCTGTGCCATTGGGGCCGATCAGCGCATGGATCGAACCGCGTTGCTCGAAGCTGACATTGTCGACAGCGGTGGAGCGCTTGAAGGTTCTGCTCAGGTTTCGCACCACCAGGATGGATGAGGACATCATGAATTGACGAAAAATGGGTGACTGGAGTCCCCGCCCGATTGCACATAAGCAATCAGCGTATGGGTCGGGAGCGGCAATTGCGCCGCTCTTGATCGGACAGCTAGGGAGTCGTTACTTCCGAACCAGCGGGCACTTGCTTTCAGCAAGCGGTCGAAAGGCTTGGTCGGCGGGAATGGTCTTCAGCAAGCTCAGGTAGTCCCATGCGTACTTGGACTCACCGGGCCTCTTGACCTGGTAGACATACATGTCATGAACCATGCGCCCATCCGCACGAATGCGGCCATTCGTCGCAAAGAAGTCGTTGATGGGCGTATCCCTCATTTTCGCCATGACAGCGCTTGCCTGGTCAGTACCCGCTGCCTGCACTGCCTTGAGATAGTGCATGGTCGAGGAATAGTCCCCGGCGTCGCCCATATGCGGCATGCGCTTCATTTTGTCGTAAAAGCGCTTCGACCAGGCACGCGTTGCCTCGTTGTAATCCCAATAGAACGCGGTGGTCAGGACAAGTCCCTGCGCTTGTTTCAGGCCAAGCGCGTGCACGTCCGTGTCCCATACCAGCAGCCCGGCAATCGTCTGCTTGCCTTGCGTCAGGCCAAACTCCGATGCCGCCTTCATCGCATTGACAAAGCCCTTGCCCGACCCCGCCAGCGCGACAACCTTTGCCTTGGAAGCCTGCGCCTGAAGCAGAAATGACGAATGATCGCTAGCGTCGACGGGGTAACGAATGGCACCGACAACGTTGCCGCCATCGGCTTTGACGACCTGCACCGCATCGGCCTCGAGCGAATGACCGAAGGCATAGTCCGCGGTGAGGAAATACCAGGAGTCGAGCTTCTGGCCAATCAAGGCCTTTGCCGTACCTGTTGCCAGCGCATAGGTGTCATATGCATAGTGGATGCTGTTTGGCGTGCACGCATCACCGGTAAGGCGGGACGATCCTGAGCCATTTATGATTGCGATTCGGTTCTTCTCCTTCGCGACACTCACAACAGACAAGGCGACGGCGGAATTGATCAGGTTCGCAACCATGTCGACGCCACGCGTATCAAACCATTCACGCGCGCGCGTAGCAGCCACGTCGGGCTTGTTCTGGTGATCGGCAACGACGACTTCGATAGGCTTTCCAAGCACTTTCCCCCCGAAATCCTGCACCGCCATCTTTACCGCGCTCACCGAACCGTCTCCAGATTCGTGCGAGAACTGGCCCGACATGTCCGTCAACACACCGATCCGCACGACGTCGTCTGACAGCTTGGCTTGGCCCAACGCATTGCCGCTTAACGCGCAGACGCACAATGGCACGATAGCGCCTCTAAAAGCACTTTTAATCACTGTTGTCCCCTCTTCTGAAATCCCTCAATGCAAGTAACTAACCTCTCGCAGATACCTATACGGGCCTATCTGTTGGCGTAGCGTAGTCATTTACATCCAGTTATGCAAGTAACATTTGCCCTAGACTCAAGGCCGGGGTGAAGGGTGACGAGGAGCCGTCGCACAGGGGGATTGGAGATCGAATCGTCTCGCTGCCCACGAAGTGGATTGGTTCTTCGGGGCCGGGAAGTCGAATGCGGGCGATTAGTGGTCGCGCGCTCTTCTGAGCGGACAAGTCCGGCAGGGGTGCCGGTGTTACGCAGCAGCGGGGACAGCGGTCTCCAGTTGATAGCGCAGCGTATAGGATGTGTCGCGAGGATCCAGTTCTTCGCCACACTGGTCGCAGACCACCTTCGCGTGGAAATCATGGTCGCAGTTGCCATGGCGCAGGGTCAGCGGAGGCTTACCCCCAGATAGCCATTTGTCCCCCCAATGCATCATCACCAGCATGGACCCGTAGAGGTCGAGCCCCATCTCGGTCATAACGTACTCGAATCGGGCAGGACGCTCCTGGTATTGGCGCTTGGTCGCGATGCCCTCTTCAGTCAGGCGTTGGAGCCTGTCCGCGAGGATATTCGTGGCGATCCCCAGGCGAGACTGAAATTCGTCAAAGCGCCGGACGCCGTAGAAAAATTCACGAATCACTAGGAAAGACCATCTGTCACCGATGATCTGCAACGTGCGGGCAACGGAGCACGGGCGCACACGCTCCAAGACGCCAGGATCCGAGGCCCGCCGCGAACGCTTCCGGGCTTCCGCGCGTACTTCGCTGCCAGCGCCAGGGCCATCGCGGTAACGTACACGCTTGGCTTCGATGTCCTGATTACAGTGGGAACACGCAATGCGTGGAGAGCATGCGGACCCGCAGGTCCTGTGTATGAGTTGCAGCGGCGGCGGCTCTCCGCCAGCGAGCCATTTGTCTCCGAACGCAAGCAGCGCAAGCATGGTCGGATACAGGTCACGGCCCTTGTCCGTAAAGCGGTACTCATGCCGTCCACCGACCGGTACCTTTCTCAGGATATCCAATTCAGTAAGCTTCGTAAGGCGCTGCACGAGCGTAGTGCGAGGGACCTGGAGCAGCGACTGAAACTGCTCGAACCTGCGAACGCCGAAGAAGCACTCCCGCAAAACCAGGAAGCCCCAGGCATCCGATAGGATTTCCACAGTGCGCGCAACCGAGGAATAACGCTCGATCGATGCAAACCTCTTATCACCTGCATGGTGCTCGCCACGCGTTTTTGCCGGTTTCGCCAGTTCCATGATCCTTTCCGCAATTCGCCGCCCAGACAAAGGCAGCAAGCCATCCTGCCATCATGGAAATTATAGTTCAGTTCTGCAAGTGTCTCTCAAGCATCGTGAACGCTACTCTTTTTGGCCTGCTGCCTCATGGCTCGCGATACGCGTCGTCTGACCGAAATGTCGGCAGTGCAGCCATTCGACCTGCCCAAGCCGAATAGCCGAGGGTCGGAAAATGCCGACGATGGCATACCAGGCGAAGGTTCCCCGGCCAGTTACAGCCGGTCGAGCGGCCGGCCCCGACCGGGGTTCGGCAAAAAGCAGAAGCTGAAAGCCTAACAGCGAGAGCGGCGCACGCGTGACTGGCTGCATGGGAAACGGGCTGCGCCACACCGCCGGTTCACACATGACCGACCAGCAGGTCGACCTAGACTATGTGCGGGACAATTTTGTCATGCCGCGATCGCGACCACCCGCGGTGCCTGCACAGCGAAGAGGATGCGCGACACGAGGCAACACAGGAGCGCCTCCTGCAAGCCGACTTCGAGGGGCCGTCCCTCATCTTCAGTAAAGCATCGCGAACATCGGTCATCTGATGCTCACGTTCTTGGCACACATTTCATGTTCGTGAAACTATATTCGGGTCTGTTGATAGTCGCCTGCCGGCAGGACCGGAGGGCACTGGCGAGCATTCCACTGGCCGCGGCCCCATTGCTAACGCCCAAGGTTGTTGGCTTATGGCTCTGGCGATTAATTGCATTTAATTAAGCGTGTATGGCACGGCGGGGCAAGCAGTTTGGCAACTACAGCTCGATTTGAAGCGACTCCGGAGCCACGGCCCAAGAAATTCTGCGGTGCTGGGTGAAGCCAAATTACCGCATTCATCATCAATTTTCTCGCTTTGTCGCGCTTTTGTCCGCATTCTGCCGCCTATTTGCCCCCTGAGCACTAACTTGCCGGACATGAGAAGGCCTCACTAACATCCACACTCCTATTCATACAGTGCTGGCCTTCCCATGAGGCGACCGAGCCGAGGATGATCGAAACAGGAGTTGACGTGGGAAATGCATCCACTTGGGGCCCGAGTGCCAGCATGCTGAAATGCACGCGACGTGCTGGCTGTGCTAACCGCGTAGCGCAGGAGTTCGGGAATTGCTAATTGACCAACTGAACCAGGCCGCGACCGAGCGCGCCGCAGGTGCATTGACGCGCAACCGCCGCACCGCGCACACCGGTTGCGCACCTCACCAGACGGTTAGCGTCAAAGACGGTGAAGCACGTCCTCTGCTGGGCTTTTGCAGCAACGACTACCTCGGGCTGGCAAGCCACCCGGCGGTGATCGCGGCTTTCGCGGAGGGGGCCCAGCGCTACGGCGCGGGTAGCGGCGCTTCCTCCCTCGTCAATGCGCCTTCGCTCGCCCACCACCAACTGGAAACCGAGCTGGCCCGGTGGTTCACGCCAAATATTCCCAAAGTGCAGGCGCTCTACTTCTGCACCGGATACATGGCCAACCTGGCGGTGCTGAGCGCGCTGGGAACGGCCGACGCCACCCTATTTTGCGACAAGCTCATCCATGCCTCGTTGATCGATGGCGCACTGCTGGCTCGCGCTACGATGAAAAGGTACCCACACTGCGACATCACCGCCCTCGCCAGGCAGCTTGCTGCCTGCAACAGCCCGCTAAAGCTGATCGTGACCGACAGCGTGTTCAGCATGGATGGCGACATGGCTCCGCTCGCCGAAATGCTGGCGTTGGCCGAGCACCATGACGCCTGGATCGTGGTGGACGATGCCCACGGCTTTGGCGTGCTGGGGGAGCGAGGCCGCGGTGCCCTGGAGCACCTGGGGCTGACCTCCGAGCGCCTGATCTATGTCGGCACGCTGGGCAAGGCAGCGGGCGTGGCGGGAGCGTTTGTCGCTGCGCACCGGACGATTGTGGAGCATCTGGCCGACGAGGCCCGTCCTTACCTCCACAGCGCGGCTGCGCCGCCGGCCATCGTCCATGCGCTCCTGAGCAGCCTGGCGCTGATCGCAGGCCATGAAGGACGCGAGCGCCGCTGCCATTTGGTGCAATTGATCGGGCAGTTGCGCAACGGCCTTCAAACCCTTCAGGTCCGGCATCCGCATGCCGGCTGGCAACTCGCCGACAGCAGTACACCCATCCAGCCCCTGATCGTCGGCGACAACGAGGCCGCGCTGTCGCTGTCTCAAGCACTTGAGAACGACGGCATCCGCGTTACCGCGATCCGCCCGCCCACCGTGCCCAATGGGACGTCGCGCCTGCGCATCACACTGTCGGCGTCGCATACCGCAGCCGACGTGACACGCTTCCTGGACAGCCTGTCCGCCATCATGGCCCGGCGGGGAGAGGCATGAAAAATCTCTCGCCTCATTGCCAGCGCTTCCGAACTGAGCCAGACCGAAACCCGACAGTGTTTGGCTGCCAAGACAAGATCCCACGATGACCAGCATTGCCGATAGCACGACTGCTACCAAGCAGACCACCACTCTCACCTCGAGGTCTCTACACCGGTCCAATAGCCAGGCATCGATGGCCGGAGCGTTGAGCACCTGCGACCGCCTGGTCGACAGCGCCTTCCTGCGTGACCCCTACCCGACCTACCACGCGCTGCGCGCGCTTGGCCCTATTCATTGGAGTGAAGAGTTTTTCGGTGGTGCCTGGCTACTGACCCGGCACGAAGACGTAGAAGCCGTGCTGCGCGACCCCCGGTATTCGGCGCGGCGCACGGGAGGCTGGGTGATGCGTGGCAGCGAAGGCGAGCGCCAGGAGCTTTGCCCCTTCCAGCGCTTGTTCAGCCGGGCCATGCTGTTCCTGGACGCGCCCGATCATACGAGGCTGCGACAGGTGCTCAATGCCGGCTTCCGTCCGGCTGCCCTACGCGCTTTCGCCGGCACCATCGAGCAAATGACCGCCGGGCTGGTAGAGCGGCTGGCAGAGTTGGAGGCGTTCGATTTCATGGAATCGGTCGCCAGGCCGCTGCCGGCGATGGTCATTGCGAGGCTGCTCGGCATGGACGCCGAGAACCAGCCGGACTTCCTTGCCTGGTCCGAAGACCTGGCCGCCTTCATCGGCGCACCGGATCCGAACGCTGCGCTGAAACGACGCGCCCAGGTCAGCTTGCTCAAAATGGCGGCAGCATTTGAATCGATGCTGGCACGGCGCAAGGCACAGGACACGGATCTCTCGCAGCCACAACAGCGGGACCTGATCGGGCATCTGCTGTACGCCGAGGCCGAAGGCAAAATCGAGGCTGGTGCCGAATTACTTGCGCAATGCGCGATGCTGCTGTTTGCCGGTCATGAAACGACGCGCAATCTGCTCGGCAACGGACTTCATGCACTGCTGAGCCATCCCGAGCAATGGCAGCGCCTGCAGCAGACCCCGGAACTGCTGCCCAATGCCCTGCGCGAGTTGCTGCGCTACGAGAGCCCGGTCCAGTACACAGGACGTCGGGTTGCCATAGACATGATGCTGCACGGGCGGCAGCTGCGACGCGGCGATCTGGTCGTTGCCCTGATCGGCGCCGCCAATCGTGACCCGGCGCGCTTCCGCAACCCTGACGAGTTGGACATCACTCGACGCGACGGCTCCCACCTTTCGTTCGGGCATGGCCCACATGTCTGCATCGGCGCCGCGCTGACACTGATGGAGGCAGAGATCGTATTCCGGGCGATTCTGCGCCATTTGCCCGCGCTTTCGCTCATAGACGCCGAACCGCACTGGAACGGTAACCCGGTCTACCGGGGTTTGGCCAGACTTACGGTACAAGGGCGGAGCCAGCCTGCCCAACGGACGTAGGCAGCGTGCGCCAGGCGACGGTGATCCTGAACGCTCTGTTCGTTGGGCTGACCGAGGCGGGCTACCTGGCCGGCAACCCGCTCGCCCTCGCGCGCCGCAGGCGCGCCCCCAGCCAGGCGCACATCAGCCGCAATCTGAGCCTGGGAGACGGTCAAGAACGCCGTCGCGGCGATACCGGCCGAGGCGGGCCGGGAAAGGTTGCACACGGCCCGCTGACCTGACCCTGAAAGACCGATTTGGCATTGCGACGGCGCCGTTGGCGCCCCGAGGAAATCGTCGACACGCAGCCGTCGGCCCCGACCGCGACGCCCACCTCGCCTTGCATGGCGGTCAGCAAGCCGACGTAAGTGTTTTCTTTGGCTTTCGGGTTACGTACCGAAGCCGCTGGGTCCCACCGCGAACGGCTTCATGACATGCAGGCCGGCCCGTCAAACCCTGGCGGCCTTTGCCGCTTCCCCTAGCACGTCAGCCGCCGCGCGAATGAACTCGCCGGTGCGTTCGGTGCTCAGCTGGCCGCCGTTCCAGTTCAGCGTGAGGCAGAATGTCACCGGCACTGCGGCCACCAGCATCTGCCCGGCGAAGCACAGGCAATGGAAATTTTCCCAGTCAATGCTGCCGCCTTTGCCGAAGCCCTGCACACCGGCCGGGACAGCCATCCACACAGCATCGGCCATGGCCTGGATGCGCCTGTATTCAGTCAGCGTTGCCGGCTGCGTGAAGTACTTGCCCGCCAGCGACTGCCGGTACCAGTTCACCATCTCGGTCGCGGTGCTCAGCATCGCCTGCTTGTCGTTGATGACATCGGTGCGGGACTTCAGGCCTAGATCCTCGCCGTTGTCTATCCTGACCATACCGTCCCAGCCGAGGTCGACGCCGGATTCAGCCCCGGCCAGGTAGGAAAACAGCTTGCGGGTCGAATCCGGAATACGAGTCTGTGCCAGGCCCGCTTCGGCGATCAGCGTGCGCACACGATCAGGGCCGACGGCCGCGAGCGCGATATCGGTACCGGTGTTGTCGCTGTGCGCGATCATGGCTTCGAGCGCATTGCGGTACGGTGTCTTGCCTGTCAGGCCCACGAACACCGGACTGCCGGGAGAGCGGAACGTATCGCTAACGTCGCAGGCGAGGCTCTCACTCAGTCCGTCGCGGCCGGCTTCGGCGTCGCGCAGGAACTGCGCCAGGATGAAGGTCTTGACGGCACTGCCGACGAACAGCTGCCGGTCCGGATGATAGCCGGCCGACCACGCATTGGCGCCGCTTCCGGCCGGTTCGGCGCGCACCAGGCAGCTAGCCGTATCCGGGGCCAACGCAGCAAAGCGCGCAATCGCGGCCTCAACGTCCGCCGGCACCGCGGCTTCAGCGCTGCCACCGCAGGCGGCGATGGCAGGTAATACCAGGGACGTGGCGGCGAGCTTGAGCGTGCGCCGCTTAGCGAGGTGGAAGGCAGACATGCGAAGGTTCCCGTTCAAAAGACTGGCTGGCAACGCCGGCACGTTGATATGGCCTGTAGCGGCACGAAGTTCCCGCACCAGCACAGGCTGGATGATTTTGAATCAGCCATCCAAAGTAATCAACAGGTCTCGTATACCGAAGCAAGAGTGTCAACCAGTTCGCAAGCAAAAGTGCCACCTCAGTCCGGGAGCGTTAAGAACTTGGGGGGTTGGCTTCAGCCATCCGTCCCAACCGGTCGATCGATACTGCACCGCACCATCGAGTTACACTTCAGCCCATGCACCGGATGGGAGGGAAGCGTTCGGCCTTACCGCCACTTGTCTCCTTTTATCCCGGGACTGTCTTGCATGTATTGCATCGGACATCTGGAATCACTAGCCGAAGACGAAGAGACACAGAAACATGAGCGCCGACAAACAATTGCAGTTCACTGTGGAGCGTCACCCCAACCCCACGCCGGCCGACAAGATCGCGGCCGCGCTGGTCGACCCCACCTTCGGACGCGTGTTCACCGACCACATGGTCACAATCCGCTGGACCGAGGGGCGCGGCTGGCATGACGCCAAGGTGGAAGCGCGCCGTCCGTTCCAGATCGACCCGGCCTGCGCCGTCCTGCACTATGCGCAGGAAATCTTCGAAGGCATGAAGGCCTATCGCGACGCAGACGGCAAGATTTCGCTGTTCCGCCCGCAGGAAAACGCCAAGCGCTTCCGCGCCTCCGCCGCCCGCATGTCGATGGCCGACCTGCCGGAAGCCGATTTCCTCCGCGCCGTCGAAGCGCTCGTAGACATCGACCGCGACTGGATCCCGGGCGGCGGCGACGGCAGCCTGTACCTGCGCCCGTTTATGTTTGCTACGGAGACCTTCCTGGGCGTGCGCGCCGCGGCCGAGTATGTGTTCTGCGTGATCGCCTGCCCGGTCGGCCCGTACTTCAAGGGCGGCAAGTCGGCGGTCACGGTGTGGGTGTCGGACCAGTACACTCGCGCTGCGCCTGGCGGCACCGGCGCAGCGAAGTGCGGCGGCAACTATGCGGCCAGCCTGATCGCGCAGACCGAGGCATCGCAGAAAGGCTGCGACCAGGTGGTCTTCCTTGACGCCGCTGAACACCGCTGGATCGAGGAACTAGGCGGCATGAACGTGTTCTTCGTCATGGAGGACGGCTCGCTGCTGACGCCGCCGCTGTCCGGCACGATCCTGCCCGGCATCACGCGCGCATCCATCATCGAACTGGCCCGCCGCGAAGGCCTCAAGGTGTCGGAAACCCCATACGCGTTCGACGCATGGCAGGCTGATGCCAACAGCGGCCGCGTCAAGGAAACGTTCGCCTGCGGCACCGCCGCCGTGGTGACCGCCATCGGCAACGTACGCCATGCCGGCGGTGAATTCACGATCGGCAACGGCGGTGAAGGCGAAGTTACCCGCCGCCTCCGCACGCTGCTGACCGGCATCCAGCGCGGCAAGGAGCCAGACACCCTCGGCTGGGTCCACTACGTCGCCTGAGCCCGGCGCCCTGCCCCGGACTGACCGGGGCAGGGCCGGCCCGGCAGCGAGGACACCAGCAAGACCAGGCCTGACGGGCGCTATCATCAGCGAGGTGTTGCGATGGAGCGAAGCGTGCAGCAGATGCCGTTTCAGCGGGAAGTGTTGCCGAATCGCTTGAGGGCTTACTAGGCGCGCCCTGCATCCAAATGGATAGTCACCCCTTCGGGAGTCCGATCATTTCCAGAGACCCTCTGGGTGGTGACCGCTCTGCAGGCGCGGCATCCGCTCTGATCGCATAAAAGCTTCGTTCTTTACTACTTTCCGGCTTATGTGTCATTTCCGGCCTTATCCCGGCATGACCTCGGCTGAGCCCGTGCAATACGGAACTCAGCCCTCCGCTTTCTAGCTCGCCGAATAAATGTGCGACTTTCTGGGGTCACGAAGGCGGCCTAGCAATGAGCGGGAACGCCTCACAGGTCAGCGGGCTGCCGCGGGCGGATGATAAGCTCGCTGCCGCCGCGGATGACGTCGAAAAACTTGTCGGCGCCGGTGTCCGTGAAGATGCGCTTACGGCCATCAAAGGTCGAGACCTCAAGCTGGAGCGACTTGAAATCTTGCGGGATGGGCAAGCGCAGGTCCTCCGTCCAGGTCATCAGACCGGCTTGTGCAGGCAGCTTAGCCTTCACAGTAACCATTCGATAGATGGGCCCCGTCACCGCGCAGTTTTGCCATCCAGGACCCCATTTGATCTCAGGCGGGAAGCCTTTGACAGACTTGATCTCGTCCAGGTGAGCTGAGTGGACAATGCCATCTGCGGTGGATTCACTCTCTTTTACCCCATTGCAGCTGCCGGCCTCACCACCGCCACCGACTTGTTTGAAGGCGGCGACGCCCTGCTCCCAATCCCAACGCCAGCCGGCCTTCGGTGTGGCGACTTTCCTGACATTCTTATTCTTTCCTTCGAACTTCTGCTGCTGTGCGGTCCATATCGCGACTTCCTTCTGTTGCGCTTCAGTTTCGACTACGAAGGTAAATTTCCCTAAGTTTGAAGGCAATGTCACGATGGGTAGTTGCCGCTCCACGGCTTCGCGGGCACCCACGAGCTGATTCCAGAAGCCTTCCTTGGGCGCGGTATAGGTGAGCTTCAGCGGCACAATGGCCAGCTTGTCTGCGTCCCCCTGCAAAGCAGTGACAGGAACGGTGTACAGAACCTCCATCGGCCCCACCACCATGCGGGTTGCGGACCCTTGATTGAGCGCCAGCACTGGGTCTGCCTTGTCCAGATTGACGCCATTTACCCGCAACGTCACGGCATTCTTGGACTGAGCCGGTTTTACGCGTGGGGAATAGCGGGTGACGTAAGTATTGTTACTGAAGGGGATGCTCTCGACCAGTTGGTTAGCCTGATTGACCAGTAACTGGGTCGTTTCCAGGCGGTTCGCTACGTCCTGGTTGGCACGCTCAGTCAGTTGCCGGGCATTATTGAAGGTCTGGCGTTGGGTCTCGCTAAGCTCCGAGAACGCTTTGTCCAGGAGTTCTTTGTTTGCCTCTTTCCAGGTTTCAATGACACCTTTCGCTTCAATGGCGGCGCGCATGGTTAGGTAGTCGCCGGCGTCCTGAGCGGAACTGATGAGCTGATCCAAACCACTGAAAATCTGGGAAATGGTTGCGCTCGTTGTCAGCCCCCCCACTGCTGCGGCGACCTGGGCATGAGCTGCCGGCATGGCCGTCAGTGCAAGCGCCAACGATACTGCGGCGCCAATTCGTTGATACCTCAAAATACCCGTCATGATTCTCCCTTCTTATTGATGTTTGAAAAATGCGCGCCTAATGTACCAAGGAGTTCTTTGAGTTGGGTAGCCGAGTGCGTTCTTACAACAATGCCGGTAATTGGAAAAGCGGGCAGCGAGAAAGCGCTGTCACGCGGCGCGCTGCACCTGGTCCTGAAAGAAGTATTCGGCATGGCCGCGGAGCGCTTGCGGGCGCGCGGGCCGAAATGGGAGCCGCAAGCCGCGGTGCTGGCCAGCGCCTCGGCCCATTGACTGCGCCACACCGCCGGCTCGCACATGACCGACCAGCAGGTCGACCTGCGTTTTGTGCGCGACAACTTTGGGCACAGCTCGCTGTCGACGACAAGCGGCTACCTGCACAGCGAAGAGGATGCGCGGCATGAAGCCACGCAGGAGCGGCACCGGATCGGCTGGACTGACAAGACGTGAGGCGCATTCGCCTGCTACGCCTCAGATTGACTTGCCGACCCAACCTCTAAGCGGAAGCACTTTGGGCTGCTAGCGTTGTACACTGCAAGTCCCGTAAGTTCGGCGTTTGAGCGGGATGCGAGCGCACCGGCAGGAACTCCCGCGGCGCGCGAGCACCATGCAGCTTATTCGACGAGCCTTTGCCCGTCCTGATAAGATTTACTTGTGATTCTTGCTGGCCGGAAACGGGGTTAAGCCCTATGCGCTGTGCAAGCTGTGGGTTCGAAAATCCGACAGGCGCCAAATTCTGCGAGGAATGTGGCGCCAAGCTTGTTCGCGTCTGCGCGGCCTGCGGGCAAGAGGCGGCGGCGAACGCCAAGTTCTGCAGCGAATGCGGCGCGGCGTTGAGCGCAACGCCGCCCGTCACGGCACCTGCACCCAGCACCCCCATCGACTACACACCGCCTTATCTGGCAGAGCGCATCCGCGCGGCGCAGGCGGAGATGGAAGCCCGCGGCGCTGCGGACGGCGAGCGCAAAATGATCACGGCACTGTTCGCCGACATGGCCGGCTCGACCGCGCTGATCCATGATCTTGATCCCGAAGACGCGCGCCGCCTGATCGACCCGGTGCTGGCGTTGATGATGGAGGCCGTGCATCACTATGAAGGCTATGTGGCCAAGTCGATGGGCGACGGCATCCTGGCGCTGTTCGGCGCGCCCATCGCCAACGAAGACCATCCGCAGCGGGCCTTGTTGGCGGCGCTGCGCATGCAGGAGGCCATGCGCCAATACGCTGACGGCGTGCGTACCGCCCAGGGCATCGCACTGCAGATCCGCGTCGGCATCAACTCCGGCGAAGTGGTGGTGCGCACGATCCACATCAAGGATTTGCACACCGACTACGATCCGGTGGGCAATTCGATCCACATTGCTGCGCGCATGGAGGGCATCGCCGTGCCCGGCTCGATTATCGCGAGCGTACATACCCACAACCTGGCCGAAGGCTATTTCGCGTTCAGGCCGCTCGGCGCAATGCCGATCAAGGGGCTGCCCGAGCCGCTGGCGGTATTCGAAGTCTTCGGTCTCGGCCCGCTGCGGCACCCGGCTGCAGGTGTCAGCCAGCCGCGGGCTGGCGCGCTTTGTCGGCCGCGCCAGTGAACTAGAGTTGTTGCGCGAAGCGCGGGCGCGGGCGCAGGCTGGACGTGGCCAGATCGTCGGCCTGGTCGGCGAGCCAGGGGTCGGCAAGTCGCGGCTATGCCACGAGTTTAAGCTGCTCGCGTCGCGCGATTGCCTGGTGCTCGAAACCTTCTCGGTTTCGCACGGCAAGGCCTATCCGTATCTACCGCTGATTGAGTTGCTACGGAACTACTGCCAGATCACGGCGCAGGACGATGAGCGCCGGCGGCGCGAGAAGCTTACCGGCAAGGTGCTAACCCTGGACCGCGCGCTGGAAGACAGCCTGCCTTATCTGTTCCACCTGCTGGGGGCCGCCGAACCGAGCTCGGCGCTGGCGCAGATGGACGCCCAAGTCCGCCGGCAACGCACGTTCGAGGCGATCAAGCGGCTGCTGGTGCGCGAGAGCCTGGCACAGCCGCTGGAATTGATCGTTGAGGATCTGCAGTGGCTCGACAGTGAGACCGAGGCCTTCCTCGGCGTTCTCGGCGAGAGCGTGGCCAGCGCCCGAATCCTGCTGCTGGTCAATTACCGGCCCGAGTACCGGCACGACTGGAGCCGCAAGAGCTACTATACCCAGCTGCGGCTGGACCCTCTGGGCGAAGCCGAAGCTCGGGAACTGCTGCGCGCCCTGCTGGGCGACGCCGCCGGACTCGCCCCGCTCGCGCACCGGATCCTGGCGCAGACCGAAGGCAATCCTTTCTTCATCGAGGAAGTGGTTCAGGAACTGGTCGAGGGGCAGGTGCTGCGCGGCGAGCGCGGGCATTACCGGCTCGAACAGGTCCCGGGCAAGCTGCACATCCCGGCCACCGTGCAGGGGGTTCTCGCCGCCCGCATCGACCGCCTGCAGCCGGCCGAGAAAGTCCTGCTGCAGACCCTGGCGGTGATCGGCAAGGTATTTCCCTGGAGCCTGCTCGCGCGCGTCGTCGAGCAGCCAGAGGACACGACGAAGAGCCTGCTGGCGCGGCTGCAAGCCGGGGAATTCATCTACGAGCAGCCGGCGTTTCCGGAGGTGGAGTACAGCTTCAAGCATGCGCTGACCCAGGAGGTGACCTACGGCTCGTTGCTAAGCGAGCGGCGTCGTGCGCTGCATGAGCGCACGGCCCAGGCGATCGAGGCCCTGTTTGGCACCCAGATCGAGGAGCACTGCAGCGAGCTGGCGTATCACTTCAGCCGCAGCGGCAACGCGCCCAAGGCAGTGGAATACCTGCACTGCGCCGGCCGCCAGGCGGTGCAGCGCTCCGCCAATGCCGAAGCGGTCACCCACCTGACCACGGCCCTGGCCTTGCTCAAGACCTTGCCCGATGGTCCCGAGCGCACACGGCAGGAACTCGCACTGCAGATCACCCTCGGCCCGGCCTGGATGGTCGCCAAGGGATTTGCTGCCCCGGAAGTGGAGGCGACCTACACCCGCGCCCTGACGCTGTGTCGGCAGCTCGGGGAGGAGACGATCCAGGTTTTCCCCGCCTTGATGGGGCTGCGCAATTCTTTCTTAGCCCGTGGGGAGCTGCAGACCGCACGCGAGCTGGGGGAGCAACTCCTGACGATGGCCCAAAAGGCGCAGGACCCTGCGTTGCTGGTACAAGCGCATCGGGTGTTGGGAACCAGCTTGCTCGCTCTCGGCGAGCTGGGCGCTGCCCGTACGCAGCTGGAGCAGGCCTTGGTGCTCTATGCCCCTGGGCAGTACCAGTCGCCAGCCGTCTTCCTGGAGCCCAGCGTGCTGGCGCTGGCCATCGTAACCATGGATCTGTGGCTGCTCGGCTATCCGGATCAAGCTCTTAAGCGCAGCCAGGAGGCGCTCGCCCTAGCGCAGACCGTGTCCCACCCTCCTGCCTCGGCCACTGCCCTGATCTACGCCACCGAGCTTCGTCTGCACCGTGGCGAAACCCAACCAATGCGTGAGTTGGCGGAAGCGCTCCTCGCCCTCGCGACCGAGCACGGCTTCCCGTTCTGGCTAGCAAACGGAACCATCCTCTCGGGCTGGGCGCTGGTCGCGCAGGGACGCACGGCGGAAGGCATCGAACGGATGCAACAGGGCTTGAGCGCCTTCCGGGCCACCGGGGCGGAGATTTGGCGAACGCATTTCCTCGCGCTGCTGGCCGAAGCCTACGGGAAAGCTGGACAGGCCGACGCAGGGCTGCAGATGCTGGCCGAGGCGCTGGCCGTGGTAGAGCGAACGCAGGAGCGCGTGTTCGAGGCGGAGCTGAATCGGCTCAAGGGGGAACTGATGCTGCTGCAGCCGGGCGGCGGGGGCGAGGCGGGCGCTGGCCGGGACGAGGCAGAGGCCTGCTTCCAGCGGGCGATTGCGATCGCTCGCCGCCAGGACTCCCGATCGCTGGAGCTGCGCGCGGTGATGGCCTTAAGCCGACTGGGGTTACCCCGTTTCATCGGACAGATTCGCATTGGAATTTTATGTCGATGGGTTTCCTCCTTGTGATGGGGCAGTGTAGGCCCGGTGTAGCGCCGGATTCATGCCATTGACAGGCAGCTTTTCAAATTCCTGCGGGGAACGATAGCCCAGGGCGCTGTGCAAGCGGTGCGAGTTGTACCAGCCCTCAATCCAAGTGAACAACGCCTGTCGGGCGTCGTCGTGGGTGGCGAAGTGCGAGCGGTTCAGCAATTCGCACTCGAGCGTGGCAAAGAAGGCCTCACACATGGCGTTGTCGTAGGCATCGCCCACTGAACCCATGGAGGGGCGTACGCCCGCATCCCGACAGCGTTGGCCAAAGGCCACCGACGTGTACTGGGCACCCCTGGTCCGAATGGTGGATCACCGACGTGGGATGTCGCTGCGCGAGCGCCATGTCCAGCGCCTGCAACATCAGCGCGGTGCGCAGGTGGTTGTCCATGGCCCAGCCCACGATGCGTCGGCTGTATACGTCGAGGACGACAGCCAGATAGTAAAAGCCGGCCTTGGTCGGAATGTACGTCGCATCGGCAACCCAAAGCTGGTTGGGGGCCTCAGCACGGAAGTGCCGCTGCACCAGATCGGCAGCGGGTCTGGCCCGCGCTGCGCGGTGCGTCGTGCAGATGAAGTGTGGCCGGCATGCCCCGCGCAGCCCGGCCTCACGCATCAGTCTCGCCACGCGCTTGCGCCCCACCCGGATGCCCTGACGCAGCAGAGCCGCGTGTACCCGGGGCACGCCATAGGTGCCGCAGGAGTGCGAGTGAATTGCTCGGATCTGCACCAGCAGCAGCTTGTCACGCACGACACGGGGGCTCGGGCTACGCCCGTTCCACGCATGGAACCCACTGCGCGAGACCTTAAGCAGCCGGGCCATGGTGGACAGCGGATAACGAGCTTGGTTCGCCTTCATGAATTCGTACCCTTGTCGGGCAGCGAGTCGGTCTCCCGGGCGAACCAAGCCGCGGCTTTTGCAAGTATCTCCCTCTCCATTTTGAGCTGCCGGTTCTCACGGCGTAGCCGTGTGAGCTCCTGGTGCTCGGCACTGGTCAGGCCATCATGACGTGTGCCTGCGTCACGCTCGGCCTGTGCAACCCAGTTGTAAATGGTCTGAGCCGTGGGTTCGAATTCTTTGGCCAGATCTTCGGGGCGGCGACCTGCATGGACCAAGTCAACCATTTGCTGACGGAAGACAGTGCTGTACGGTGGGCGCGTTTTCGGCATAGTGCACCTCCTGTTTACTCAAGATAGGCACTGTCCGAAAAAGCGGGTCACTTCCAGACTATGGCGGCAGCAGGGCAAGGGGGCCGATGCCCGCAAGCTGCTGGCCAAGAGCTACGGCCGGTTCACCGAAGGCTTCGACACTGCGGATCTACAGGAGGCTAAAGCGCTGCTCGCCGAGCTCGACTGAAGTGGTCCCAGCTGTGCAGGAGGTGTAGAGGATCGTTAATTCTGGGAGTGGAAAGAAGTTTGGGGGAGTCGGATGCAGAGGTCTAAGGTGACGGTACCGCCGAGGCCGCACGCGCGGTGGAAGAAGCGGTGGCAGGACTTGGCGGCATCGACATTCTGCTGACCTCCGCCGGCGCGGCCAAGCGCCGGCCGCCGGACGAACTGACCCCACAACTGTGGCAGGAAGCCATGACCGCCAAGTACTTCAGCTACATCAATGTGATTGACCCGGTGGTCAAGCGCATGGCGCAGCAAGGGCGCGGCGCCATCGTCAACATCGTGGGCATGGGTGGCAAGATGGCCAACCCTGCCCACCTGGCAGGTGGCGCAGCTAACGCTGCACTGATGCTGGCCAGCGCCGGGCTGGCCAATGCCTACGGCAAGCAGGGGGGTGCGCGTTAACGCTGTCAATCCGTCGGCTACGCATACCGAGCGCCTGCAGCAAGGCATGGAAGTGGATGCGCGTATCGGCAGCATGACAGTGGAGCAGGCGCTCGCGCGCGCCCACGCGCGCACCGGCCTGGGCCGCCTGGCCACGCCGGAAGAGGTGGCGGACGCCGTGCTGTTCCTCGCCTCGCCACGCGCCAGCTATATTTCGGGCTCCATCCTGTCGATCGATGGCGCTACCACGCCGATGGTAGTCTGAGGCTGCCACCCTATCGCGTAGGGGCGCGTGGCCGCGCAGGCCACGCAGGAGCGGCACCGGATCGGCTTGGGAACGCATCGCTAATTCAGGCTACCGCCTTCGATCGGAGCCTGCTCCATCCCAGAAACCCGCCTGATTTCCTCGGTCACGATGGCGATAAACGCCTCAGTGGCCGTGCTTAACGGCCGTTGCGGATGGCTCACGCAGACCAGATGCCGGACGATACGCGGCGCGACGATGGTATGCATGCGCAGCCGGCCATCTTCCACTGCGCGCTGCACCACGATGCGCGGCAGCACCGTGACAAAGCGCGTGGCTTGCACGAACCGCACGATGGTGCCGAGGATGTCGATCTCGAACTTCGGCGCAAGCGTTACGTCCTGCGCCTGCGTGGCCGTGTCCAGCACGACGCGCAGGCCATGGCGCTTGGTCGGCAGCACCAACTCCAGTGCCGGTAGCTTTGCCATCTCCACGGATTCCGGCAGGTCCGGGCCGTGCTCTGCGCTGGTCACCAGCACCATTTCCTCGTCGTGCATCGGCTGCACCTGCAGCGCCAGCCGGCCGCGCTGGCGATGGACCACCGCCGCGTCAAGCTGGCCGGCAGAAACCAGATCGATCAGAGCCGTACTGAAGCCGTCCGCGACCGATACCTCTACGTTCGGATAGCGCGCGTTGAAACGCGCCAGCGAATCCACCAGCACGCTCTCCGTCTCGGACGCCACCATGCCAAGCGTGATGCGGCCGGCCATCTGCTCTTCTCGCTGCATCATCTGCTGCCGAGCGCCGGCGATGTCACGCACGATGGGCAGGAACAGACGGTACATCATGCGACCTGCAGCAGTCGGCACCATGCCGTGCGGGATGCGCTCGAACAGCTTCTGACCGAATTCTTCTTCCAGCCGTGCGATCTGCATGCTGAGCGCCGGCTGCACGATGTTCAGCCGCTTGGCGGCGCGCGTGACGGAGCCGTCCTCGAACAGCGCGATGAAGTATTGGATTTGCTTGAGGTCCATGTGCAGGCAGATATCAATAGAAGTACGGCAACCACATCAATTTCCATGATGGCAGACGCAACCGTGGCGCTGCGCGAAATCAGTTCATTTTCTCGCTCTCCGGGGTCATCAGGCGGAAGTCTATTTATCTAGACATCATAATATTTGATTACGCGGATCAAAAAACAATATTAGTCGTTATATCGGAATCTCTCTAATCTCCGTTTGACGTTGAACGGTTCCGCTGGCCTCCCGGCCCGAGACCGTCTCGCAACACGGAGTCGCAAATGAAGAGATTCGATGCTGGCGAAACGACCGGCACGGTTCAGGAGACACAGGAGATCCGGCGTGCGCCCCACGTTGGCCGCCCGATGCAGCGCGTCGAGGACGCCGCCATCCTGACCGGTCGTGGACGCTATGCCGACGACCTGGGCGTGAGGCCCGGCACCCTGCACGCCGCCATCCTGCGCTCGCCGCACGCGCACGCTGAACTTGGCGCCATCGACTACGCCGCCGCGTTGAAGGCGCCGGGCGTGCATGCCGTGCTGACCGGGGCCGATCTGCCCGGCTGGTCGAGGCCCTTCGTGGTAGGCGTGAAGGCGCCGATGGAGCAGTGGGCACTGGCCATGGAGCGCGTGCGCTATGTGGGCGAGCCGGTAGCCGTGCTGGTGGCCGAGAGCCGCGCGCTGGCGGAGGATGCGCTCGACCTCGTGCGGGTGGAGTACCGCGTGTTGCCGCCGGTGGTGTCGATCGAAGCCGCCGTTGCCGACGACGCGAGCGTGCTGCATTCCGGCCTCGGCAGCAACGTGGCCAGCGACCGCCATTTCCGCTATGGCGACCCCGAGGCCGCCTTTGCCGCCGCGCCGCACCGCGTGGCGCTGACCGCCCATTACCCGCGCAACACCTGCACGCCGATCGAGTGCGGCGTGGTGATTGCCGAACACTTGCCGGCCAACGAGGGCTACCAGGTCACTTCCAACTTCATGGGGCCGTTCTCGCTGCACGCCGTCATGGCAATGGCGCTGCAGGTCCCGGCCAACCGCCTGCGCCATGTCGCGCCGCGCGACTCGGGCGGCAGCTTCGGCGTCAAGCAGGCGGTGTTTCCCTACGTGGTGCTGATGTGCCTCGCCTCGCGCAAGGCGGGCGCGCCGGTTAAGTGGGTGGAAGACCGGCTCGAGCACCTGAGCGCCGCCACTTCTGCTACCGCGCGGCTTTCTACCCTGGAAGCCGCGGTCGAGGCGGACGGTCGGATTGTCGCTCTCTCATATGACCAGCTTGAGGACTGCGGCGGCTACCTTCGTGCCCCGGAGCCCGCCACCTTCTACCGCATGCATGGCCTGCTGACCGGTGCCTACGCGATTCCGAACCTGCTGGTGCGCAACCGCGTGGTGCTGACCAACAAGACGCCTACCGGGCTCGTGCGCGGTTTCGGCGGGCCGCAGGTGTACTTCGCGCTGGAGCGGCTGGTGCAACGGATCGCGGTGGAGCTGGGCCTGGATCCGCTCGACGTCTACCGCCGCAACTTCGTGCCCGCCGATGCCTTTCCTTATCGCGCCGCGGCGGGCGCGCTGCTCGACTCCGGCAACTACCAGCTGGCGATGTCGCGTGCGCTGGACGCGGGTGGCTACGGCGAGCTGAAGCGCCGTCGCGACGCCGCGCGTGCCGAGGGACGGCTGTACGGCATCGGCTTTGCGGCCATCGTCGAGCCCTCGGTGTCAAACATGGGCTATATCACCACCGCCACGCCGGCCGAGGCGCGCCGCAGGGCGGGCCCGAAGAACGGCGCCATCGCCAGCGCCACGGTCAGCGTGGACCTGCTCGGCGGCGTGGTGGTGACCATCGCTTCCACGCCGGCGGGACAGGGCCACATGACCGTGTCGGCGCAGGTCGTAGCCGACGTGCTCGGCATCGATCCGGGCGAAGTCGTGGTCAACGTCGAATTCGACACGCACAAGGATGCCTGGTCCGTGGCCGCCGGCAACTATTCCAGCCGTTTCGCCGGTGCCGTGGCCGGCACCGTGCACCTGGCGGCCACGCGCGTACGCGACAAGCTGGCGCGCATCGTGGCCTCGCACCTGGGCTGCGACCCCGCCGAACTGGCCTTCGCGGATGGCCGCATCCAGCGCCGGGGCGCGCCCGATACCGCCCTGCCCTTTGCACGCGCGGCCAGCAATGCGCCGCACTGGTCGCCGCAGCTGCTGCCGGCCGGCGAGGAGCCCGGCCTGCGCGAAACCGTGTTCTGGTCGCCCCCCAACCTCGACGCCCCGGACGAACAGGACCGCGTCAACACCTCCGCCTGCTACGGCTTTGCTTTCGACCTGTGCGGCGTGGAGATCGACCGCGCTACCGGCCGCGTGCGCATCGACCGCTACGTGACCGCGCACGATGCCGGCAAGCTGCTCAACCCGGCGCTTGCCGACGGCCAGATCCGCGGCGCCTTCGCGCAGGGACTGGGCGCGGCGCTGATGGAGGAATTCCGCTACGGCCCGGACGGCAGCTTCCAGTCCGGCACGCTGGCGGACTACCTGATGCCGACTACGTGCGAGGTGCCCGACCCGCTCATCGTCCATCTGGAGACGCCGAGCCCGTTCACACCGCTCGGCGCCAAGGGGCTGGGCGAGGGCAACAACATGAGCACGCCGCCATGCGTCGCCAACGCGGTGGCCGATGCGCTCGGCGTGCGCGACATCCGCCTGCCGCTCACGCCCGCCAGGGTGATGGCGATGATCGGCTTCGACGACCCGCCGCCGTCGCGTCCTGAACTGGCCGAGGCAGCAAGTGCAGCCTCGGCGAGCGGTAAGGGTGGGGGCAAGAGCGGCAAGGCCCTGAGCGCGCGTGGCACGGTCGACCTGGACGCCACGCCCGCGGCCGTCTTCGCCGTCCTGCTCGACCCGCAGGCGCTGGCCAATGTCGTGCCGGGCTGCCACGCGCTCGTGCCCATCGGCGACAACCGCTACCGCGCCGATGTAACCGTGGGCGTGGGCATGATCAAGGCCCGCTACGAAGCCGAGATCGCGCTGTCCGACCTGGAGCCGCCGCACCGGCTGCGGCTGGCGGGCGCCGGCCTGTCGTCGCTCGGCAGCGCGCGCGGCGCGGGCCTGGTCGAGCTGGCCCCGCACGGCGCCGGCACCCGTCTCACGTACGACTACGAGGCCGAGGTGTCCGGCAAGGTCGCCGCGGTCGGCGGCCGCATGCTCGAAGGCGCGGCCAAGGTGGTGTTGCGCCAGTTGTTCGAATCGCTCGGCCGGCAGGCCGGGGGCAAGCCCGTGCGCAAGCCGGGGTGGATCGCGCGCCTGCTGGCGCTGCTGGGAGTCCGTCATTGAAACCCGCCGCCTTTGACTACCTGCGCGCCGAATCCGCGCAGCATGCGCTGGAAGCGCTGGCCCGTGCCGGCGAGGATGCCCGCGTGCTGGCCGGCGGCCAGTCGCTGATGGCCGTGCTGAACATGCGGCTCGCGCAGCCGCAATTGCTGGTCGACATCTCGCGCACCCGTGACCTGGATACCGTGCGCATGGAAGGCGGCCATCTGGTGGTGGGCGCCGCCGCCACGCAGGGCAGTGTGGAATGGCGCCCGTCATTGGCCGACGAGGTGCCGCTGCTCGCGCTCGCCTTCCCGCACATCTCGCATTTCCAGATCCGCAACCGCGGCACCGTGTGCGGCTCCATCGCCCACGCCGACCCCAGCGCCGAGCTGCCGCTGGTGCTGACCGCGCTCAGCGGCGAGGTGGTGCTGCGCTCGCTGCGCCGCCGCCGCGTGCTGCCGGCCGCCGAATTCTTCCGCGGCATGCTGATGACGGCGCGCGAGCCCGACGAGCTGGTGGAAGCTGTGCGCTTCCCCCTGAGCCGGCCCGGCGCGCGCTACGGCTTTACGGAGTTCTCCGCCCGCCATGGCGACTTCGCGCTGGTGGCCTGCGCCGCCATCGTCACGGACGACGCCATTGCGCTGGCCGTGGGCGGCGTGGCCGACCGGCCGGTGCTGGAGACCTGGCCACGCCTGAAGGGCAAGGCGCTGGCCGAGGCGATCAACGATTACAGCTGGAAGCTGGGCGCGCAGGACGACGCCCATGTCAGCGCGCAGTACCGCCGCCACCTGGTGCGGCAACTGGGCATGCGCGCAATCGAGGAGGCAAGATGAGCAAGACCCCCAATGGCGCACCTCAGGGTGCGCGCCCCGTGATGCAGCGCGACGAGCGCCACTGCATCACCCTGACCCTGAACGGCACCGAACGCAACGGCCTGTGCGCCCCCCGCGAGCTGCTGTCCGACTTCCTGCGCCATGAACTCGGCGCCACCGGCACCCACGTCGGCTGTGAGCACGGCGTCTGCGGCGCGTGTACGGTGCGTGTGGACGGCGTGGCTGCGCGTTCCTGCCTGATGCTGGCAGTGCAGGCCGATGGCCGCGCCATCAATACCGTCGAAGGCCTGGCCCCGCGCGAAGGCCTGGGCGACCTGCAGGAAGCCTTCCGCCGCCACCATGCGCTGCAGTGCGGCTTCTGCACGGCTGGCATCCTGATGTCGTGCGCGGACTACCTGGAGCGGGTGCCCGAGCCGACCGAGGCGCAGGTGCGCGACATGCTGTCCGGCCACCTGTGCCGCTGCACGGGCTACACGCCGATCGTCGCTGCCGTGCTCGACGTGGCTGCCAGCCGCGCGCGGACGCGCCGGCTCGCCGCCCCGGTTGCCGAGGAGCGCTGCCATGCTTGACCTCGGCCGCACCTTCCTGCAGAGCGTGGAGCGCAGCCCCCACGCCCCCGCCATCGTCGACGGTGACTTGCTGCTGACCTACGAGCAATGGCTCGCGCGCATCCGCAGCGTGGCCGCAGGCTTGCTCGACCTGGGCCTGCGGCCGGGCGACCGCGTGCTCGCCATCCTGCAGAACCGCTGGGAGATGGCCACACTGCACTGGGCCTGCCAGTTCGCCGGCGTGGTCATCGTCCCACTGAACTGGCGCGCCAAGCCGGACGAGCTGGACTACTGCGTGCGCGACGGTGGCGTGAAAGTGCTGGTGTTCGAGCCCGTCAGCGCCGACGCCGTGCTGGACAGCCCCGCCGCGCAGGACATCCCCTGCATCGCACTGGACGGCGCGCCGGGCGGCTCGCTCTCGTTCGACACCCTGCTCCACGCCACGCCCCGCCGGGACAGCACGCAGGCCGAAGCCGGCGACATCTCGCTCATGCTGTACACCTCCGGCACCACCGGCAGGCCGAAAGG
This sequence comes from Cupriavidus sp. PB-02, assembly GCF_058252315.1. NCBI lineage: Bacteria > Pseudomonadati > Pseudomonadota > Betaproteobacteria > Burkholderiales > Burkholderiaceae > Cupriavidus > Cupriavidus sp. PB-02. Next base: position 257,159 of record NZ_JBXPSX010000003.1, on the reverse strand, counting down.
TGTGCCACGCCGCCACCGGCAAGAACGCGCGGCCGCGCTGGCGCATGTCGCGCAGAACCTGTACCGGCGCGGCGAGCGGACGCTGGGGGTGATGCCGCTGTACCACACCATGGGCGTGCGGTCCCTGCTGGCCATGGCCCTGGTGGATGGCCTGTTCGTCTGCGTGCGGCGCTGGAGCGCGCCGCAGGCGCTGCAGGCCATCGTCAACCATCGCGTGAGCTGCCTCTATCTCGTGCCCACGCTCTACCATGACCTGCTGGCCGAGCCGGGTTTCGACAGCATGCACGTGCGCACCGTCACCAAGCTCGGCTTTGCCGGGGCCGCCATGAACGACGGGCTGCTCACCCGGCTCGAGCAGGCGTTCCGCCCGGAGCTGTTCGTCAACCACTACGGCTCGTCCGAGGTGTACACCTTCAGCGTCGACCAGCACGCGGCGCGCAAACCCGGCAGTGCGGGCCGCGCCGGCCTCAACACGCGGCTGCGCGTGGCGCGGCTTGACGCGGCCTCACCCGACGAGCTGGCCGCGCCCGGCGAGGAAGGCCAGATCATCGCCGACCTGCGCGGCGACGAGGCCTTCGAGGGCTACTGGAACCGCGACGACGCCAATGCCAGGTCTCTGCGCGACGGCTGGTACTTCACCGGCGACATCGGCTACCTCGACGCCGACGGCGACCTGTTTGTCACCGGGCGGGTCGACGACATGATCATCAGCGGCGGCGAAAACATCTCGCCCGCCGATATCGAATCGGTGCTGTCCCTGCACCCCGCCGTGGATGAGGTGGCCGTGGCCGGCGTGCCCGACCCCCGCTGGGGCCAGAAGGTGGTGGCCTTCGTCAAGCCGCGCGGCTGCGTCGATGCCGGGGCGCTGGACGATTACTGCCGCGGCTCCGACCTCGTCAACTTCAAACGCCCGCGCGACTACGTATTCGTCGCCGACATCCCGAAATCGCCGGTCGGCAAGATCCTGCGCCGGAAGCTGTCGGCGGGCGAATACGACGCGCTTTCCTCTCTTCCCCACAGCGACCCCATCAAGGAGTAACGACATGACCCAGCCCTTCGCATTGACCCATCCCGACCAGCAGCGTCTGCAGGATCTCGACGGCTTTTCCGTGGAGATTGATCCGGCCCGCGAGCGCGCGGACATCATCCTGCATCGTCCGCCCTACAACGTGATCTCGATGGCGGCCCGCGACCAGTTGCGCGCCGTGTTCGAGGCACTGGACGCCGATGACCGCGTGCGTGTCATCGTGCTGCGCGCGCAGGGCAAGCATTTCTCCAGCGGCGGCGACATCCGCGGCTTCCTGGAGGCGTCGCCGGAGCATGTGTCGAACCTGGCGTGGAACGTGGCAGCGCCGGCGCGCTGCAGCAAGCCGGTGATCGCGGCCAACCGGGGCTACTGCTTCGGCGTGGGCTTCGAACTGTCGCTGGCGTGCGACTTCCGCATCGCCACTGCCACCACGGAATACGCCCTGCCCGAGCAGAAGCTCGGCCAGATTCCAGGCTCGGGCGGCTCGGCGCGGCTGCAGAAGATGGTGGGCGTGGGCCGCACCAAGGACATCGTCATGCGCTCGCGCCGCATCGCCGGCCGCCAGGCCTACGAGTGGGGCATCGCCGTGGACTGCGTGGCCGACGCCGAGCTGGAAGCCGCCACCGACGCGCTGGCCGACGAGCTGCGCGCCTTCTCCCCGCTGGCCCAGCGCACCGCCAAGAAGCTGCTCAACGATACCGAGGACGCACCGCTGTCGATCGCCATCGAACTCGAGGGGCACTGCTACAGCCGCCTGCGCAGCTCAGATGACTTCCGCGAGGGCGTGGAAGCGTTCCACGCGAAGCGTAATCCCGAATTCCGCGGCAGCTGACCGCGGGCGCAGGCGGGGCTGACCCGCCTGCCGAGCCCGAGAGACGGACGCGTCGACGATGCCCCCGGTGGGCATCGCGGGGAGCCGTTCACTCAAAAAGATAAGGAGACAACGATGGAAGTGCTGGCAAATGACAAGGTGCCGACCAGCGGCGCCCCCGTGGCCGCGAACAACCGGCAGGTGCTGGGCGCGGTGACCGCTTCGTGCATGGGATGGGCGCTCGACCTGTTCGACCTGTTTATCCTGCTGTTCGTGGCGCCGGTGATCGGCAAGCTGTTCTTTCCGTCCAAGCATGCGATGCTGTCGCTGGCGGCGGTGTACGCGTCGTTCGCGGTGACGCTGCTGATGCGGCCGCTCGGCTCGGCGATCTTCGGGGCCTACGCGGACCGGCACGGGCGCAAGGGTGCCATGGTGGTGGCCGTGACCGGCGTCGGCCTGTCGACGGCGGCGTTCGGGCTGCTGCCGACGGTCGCCCAGATCGGCCTCTTCGCGCCGGCGCTGTTCATCCTGCTGCGGCTGGTGCAGGGCGTGTTCGTCGGCGGCGTGGTCGCTTCGACGCATACAATCGGCACGGAATCGGTGCCGCCGTCGTGGCGCGGCGCGGTGTCCGGCCTGGTGGGCGGCGGCGGCGCGGGCATCGGCGCGCTGCTGGCGTCGATCACGTACATGGCAATGACGGCGCTGTTCCCCGGCGACGCCTTCGAGGTCTGGGGATGGCGATGCATGTTCTTCGCCGGCATTGTCAGCTCGGTGCTGGGGCTGGTCATCTTCAACTCGCTGGAAGAGTCGCCGCTGTGGAAGCAGCTGCAGGCGGAAAAGGCCGCCAGCGGCCACGCCAAACCGCAAGCGCATCCGCTGCGCACGCTGTTCTCGCGCGAGTATCGTGGCATCCTGCTGGTCAACATCCTGCTGACCGTGGGCGCAGGCAGCACCTACTACCTGACTTCCGGCTACCTTCCCACCTTCCTCAAGGTCGTGGTCAAGGCGTCCCCCGGCGAGTCCTCGGCCATCCTGATGCTGAGCAGCCTCGGTGTGATCGTCGCGTCGGTGGCAGCAGGGCATTTCAGCACGCTGGTCGGCCGCAAGCGGGCCTTCCTGCTAATCGGCGCGGTCAGCCTGGTGCTGATGCCGTTGCTCTACCAATGGATGCCCGCCGCGCCAACCGCCACCCTGCGCGGCGTCTACGCGGTGGCGCTCAGCATGCTCGGGTGCGCCGGCTTCGCCCCGATCCTCATCTTCCTGAACGAGCGGTTTCCCACCAGCATCCGCGCCTCCGGCACGGGCTTGTCGTGGAACATCGGCTTCGCCATCGGCGGAATGATGCCGACGCTCGCCTCGCTCGCCGCAGGCACGCCCGCCGACCTTCCGGTGATCCTTGGTGTTTTCCTTGCGGTCGTCACGCTGGCCTATCTGGCAGGCGCCGCAATCGTGCCGGAGACACTGGGCCGTCTCGGCGAAAAGTAGACATGCCACGCTTGAGCGGGAATCTATGACGGCCGTGCTGGTGGTCTAGGCAACGCTGGACCGAAACCCGTTGGGGCGCTCGCGGGCGGTCGATCAAGGGATTGGCCGCGGAGTCAACCATCAACGTCAAATCCGCCACGTTGGGATCAGCAAACTGCCGAACGGTGCCGTAGAACAAAGGAAAGTTGGGTCTTCCGCAATTTGTGTGACGACGGCGAACTCGCGTGGAGGACCTTGCCGTCGTCCCCTCACTACCACCATTCTTCTGCTTGTTGAAAACGTCGGCGAGCCCGCCAGGGTTCGTCCTAGCCGTACGAGCTCACCCGCCCGCGATGGCGACCGGACTAGCGTGTCATGCAGGACAAGGCAGGTCTATCAGTTTGGCTTCAATACCCGCAGCCGCAGAAGCTCGATGTTCGCGCGCCCATACATCTGGCGCTTGAGGAACTTGAGCCGGTTGACGTGACCCTCGGTCTGGCCATTGCTGCCATGGCAGCTTGAAGGCCGCCCGCATAGCCGGTAAGTCGGCGCGCAGGCTTTGCGCGAACCTACGCATTTCCGCAGCGTCGCAGCACGACAGACGCTTCAACCATCGATCGAACTGCCGCGGACTTCGCCGGCGCATGAGCCCGAGAAACTCCCGCGCGAGGCTGCGGACCTCGCCCACCACGGGTTCGATCTTGCACAGCGCCTGCACGAAGCGCTCGGGTCCGCGCTCCTGGGCTCCGCGACCGCGAGCTCCTCCATCCTATAAGCCATCCGAATACGCGCCTGGCCGACGGGCACGGCATCGTGCGCACGGGTGCTGGGAAAAGAGCTTCTTGCCCTGCGGAAAAAGGAGGCGAATCACGCAATTCCGAACGGCGGCGCGACTGCCCGTATAGCCCCGCTGCTTGAGTTCCTGCCAGATCAGTTCAGGAAAGCGACAGCCCTGTGCGATTCGCTCCTCGATATAGCTGCGATAGGGATTTAAAGGCGTCGGACCCCGCGCCCTGGGTGCGCGCTCGGGGAATGCCCCCGCGGTGATGAAGTTGCGCACGGTTCGATGGTCGATTGAGAGCTCGTGCCCGATTCCTTTCATCGTGCCGCCCTGGGCGTGTAGCGCCATAACCCGCTCGTACAGCGCCACCCGCGAGGCGCGTCGCTGATCGCTCAGACGCTGCCATGACCACAGTGAGTTGCGGCTCAGCTCCCGCTGCCGTCCCAGGGTCACGCCACCGACCTCGACTTGCTGCGCGGCTTGGCGCAGTTGCGGTCCGAGTCGGCACAGCAGTCTCTCAACGTTGTCGCGCAAGTTGCACAGTAGATGCCAGCGATCCGAGATTTGCGTGGCTGCCGGCAGCGCGATGTCGACCGCCTCGCAGTAGGCCCCAGCCCGGTCCCTGGCGACGATCTCGATCGATGGGTGCGCACGCATCCACGCGGCCACCGCAGTTCCTTCCCTGCCGGCGAACACTTCGATAGGCTCACGCCGCTCCAGGTCGACGATGATCGTTCCGTACTGGTGACCGCGCGCGATCGCCCAGTCATCGATGCCGACGACCCGCGGTCGTGGTTTGCGCTTGCGCTCAGGAGCTCTGCGCAACTCCCACAGCACGGTGTCGGCACTGGTGCGCAAGCCCAGGACGTTAGCAAGCCTGGCTGCCGCCTCACCACCGAGGGCATGGCCCAGCGCGTGCAACGCCCGAGCCTGCGATCGCGTACGACGTTGATGCGGACCGGCTAAGGCGTGGATGTTCTCGGCAAAGGTACGACGCGGGCAGCCGGCGTTTGCACACTTGAAGCGACGCACCTCAACGGCGAGAACGACCCGCTGCTCGAGCATCGGACGTTCTTCCAGCCTGCGCACATAGCTGCCGTGGCGTCGATTACTCCAACGATGGCAGGCAGGACAAGGTGCCGCGCGAACCGTACTGCAGGCTTCGACGGTAATGGTCTCCCCTCGCGCATCGCTGGAGATGACGCGCTTACCCACACGGGCGAGAATACGATCGATCCCACCGAGAACGTGGCTCATGGTAACGATCAACGTAAAGCCAGATCGGCCCGAAATCAAGCCCTTGACGCGGTCGTCACACAAAGTGCGGGAGACCCATCTTTACTACACTTCACGGCAACACGACGGGAGTCAATTGCAAGGCGACCGTCGCCGCATTCGGGCGAGCTATCCCCACCTACACTCCCACGACGCATCGTGTAGTAACGTCGATCGCCGACTTAGCCATGGCCGACCGATTGGGCGCCGATATACGTCATCCACCACGATCGCATCGGCCTGAATGATCGACCTGGATGATGCCCATCGGACAACGCGCCACGACGTTGCCGGGAGGAATGCGCTGTTCCGCCTGCCGAAGCGCTTCCTCCTCTCAAAGAGATGCCCAGCGTCGCGAAATCGTGTCCTACGTCGGTGGCGCTAACGCCGGCCTCCGCACAGCGTTTATGAGGCATGCCACCGGCTGCGACATCCCGCCGGCTTGCACGTGAGCGACCAGCATGTCGACCTGCGCTATGTGTACGACAACTTTGGCCATGCCTCGATCGCCACCACCAGCGCCAACCTGCACAGCAAGAAGGGGTTGGAACCAGGGTTGATTTTGGCTTCCCGCTTACAAACGCGCTGTGCGGTCAAGCACGGAAGTCACTCCGCGATCGCGATAATCTGGTTTAGCTGCTCGCAAACGGCAGCAAAAACCTCCAAGGGCGCCTGCTTCCAGGGGTGAGCCCTTGCGTTTCGGGCTCGCCAGTCAAACGACTTGGGTTGATGGGCCAGAACGTAGCTGTCCTTTCCCTTCGGGCCCTGAAACTTGATCGCAAACGGATTGGTCTCATTGTAGGCTGCCGTAGTCATCGGCAAGCCAATCACGATACTAGTCCTTTCATTAAACGGCCGCGGTGAAAGAACAAGCATCGGATGCATATCCTTCATCTCGCGGCCGGCTTGCGGATTGCAGTCGATCCAAATAATGTCTCGTCGTTCAGGCGCCCATAGCTTGCCCGCCATTACATGGCCTCCGCGCCGACACGCCGCGTGGCCATGGCTTCGCCGCCGTGCTTGATGGGGTCAAACAGGGCAAGCTTTTCCGCGAGAGTGAGGGCACGACGACCAACTGGTCGAACAGTTACGCCAATCTCATCGACGGATACCTCCACTTCCTGACCCTCGGCGAAATGTGCAGAACGAGCCACCGCAGTGGGGATTCGAACGGCCAAGCTGTTGCCCCACTTCTGAATCGTCAGGGTTGCGCTTTTTCGCATGAAGATGCCTCCAAACAATGTTGATACAAGTATAAACATAACATATCTATGTTTCAACGCGTATCTACTTCTCTCCCTCGACGTTGCTCGCCATCGCTGCCAACCAATGATTTTCTCCGCCCTAAAATACACTTGGGCGGCGCCATACCGATGCTGCACTTACACTGCGATAGGCTGCGCGAGCCCCCGGTTTCACCCCAGGCCACGTCTGTATCCAGTATGCGCCCGGCCTGTCGAAGCAACCCACGAGCGCAGCACGCACCCCCTGCAATACGTCGACATGGGCGCCGAGCCGGTCGGCTCCGCAGGAGCGGCATCGAATCGGTTGGGGCACCCCGAAGAAGGAAGAACCGTGATTCAACGCAGATCTCGTTCGCGCTATTCCGGGCAGCGCCGGCTATGGCAGCATCCACGGCGACATCGTAGCCCCGCTGGAAGCCACCGGGCGCGCTGATGACTGCCACGACAGGGAAATCGGTCGCCGCATTGTCGAGTTTGAGCAAGGCAGGCCAGGACCGCACGGCATGGGCAAGCCTTGCTCAAGCGACGATCACTGATCTTTCGAGGAGGTTCCGGCGCGGCGCCTCTTGGTCCGTCGACCACATTCCGCAGACACCGCCTGCGAAATTGCCTAGCCACGTGACTTCGCAGACATGCCGGTAACGAAAATTTCGAAGCCCCCCCCCGGAACACCGTCCACCGGTCCGCCCTAGGCAAAGCCTTCTCAGTGCCCTAGTCGGCTTTCGGCTGTCTGCGCTCCCAGTGCGCAACGAGATGGCGCGCAAGCAAACAGACAGGATTCGTGCCCTTCTTGATTAGATGCTATATTTGGTGCAAAATTACATCAATTTTGAGGCAAGGAACATGTTATGCGCACCACCGTCACCATCGACGACGCCCTCTATGAACAAGCGCTAGAGGTGGCCGACCCCGGCATGGACAAATCCGACCTTTTTCGTGAGGCCATCAAGACTTTCGTCCGGGTACAAGCGGCCAAGCGCCTCGCGGCACTGGGTGGCGCCGCTCCAGGCATGCAAGATGTGCCACGTCGCCGTATGGAGCCTGAAGCGAAATGAGCGTCCTCGTCGATACCTCTGTATGGGTCGATCATTTTAAGAACCGCAATGACGCACTGGTCAATTTGATCGTGTCGGATCAAGCACTGACCCACCCTATGGTCTTGGTTGAATTGGCTTGCGGGACGCCCCCAGCCCCACGTGCCCGGACACTCGGCGACATCGGACTGCTGCAGCCAGCCAAGCAGGCGAGCCTGGCAGAGGTAATGGCGTTCATCGAGCACGAGAAATTGTATGGGCTGGGTTGCGGCCTGGTGGACGTCTCATTGCTGGCTTCCACTTTGATCACACCAGGCGCACAGCTATGGACCCTCGACAAGCGTCTCGGCGATTTGTCAGTGCGTTTTGGTGTGGCGCATCGACCCAAGCTTCACTAGGACGCGTGAAGCGCCACCACATGCAGCAACGAGGCCCACTCCGCGCGGGAGGGCCTGCCAACAAGGTGCTGGCCACGGAACTGACAGGACACGTGCGCGAACCGGTGTCCGTTCGCGCTACAACTGACGACGCTGGAGAGGGGGCCACAGTGGAGACATTCCGATGCATGTAATGAAGCCAAAAGCCGCGCGCAAAGCCTCGCCGTCTTGGAGCCATGTCAAAGCCAGGCTGACCGACTTCGAGCGTGCCGGCCTGCTGGGGCTAGTGCAGGCCCTGTACGAGGCAAGCAAAGATAACCAGGCCTTCCTGCACGCCCGGTTTGCGTTGGGCGGCGATGTACTCAAGCCATACAAGGTGACCATCGACCGCTGGCTGTGGCCGGATGTATTCAAGAACCAGGACACGTCGGTGGCCAAGGCGAAGAAGGCGATCTCGGACTACAAGTGGGCCATTGGCCGGCCTGATGGGTTAGCCGAACTGATGGTGTTCTATTGCGAACGGGCGTCCGGCTTCAGTGCTGACATTGGTTTCCAGGACGATGGCTATTTCGACGCCTTGGTACGGATGTTCGAGCAGTCGCTGAAAATGATCACTGCCTTGCCAACTACACAGCAGCCGGCACTTTGGGCACGCCTGACCAAGGTGCGATGCATCAGTGACGATTTCGGCTATGGTGTGAGCAATGACATGGACGAATTGCTGGCCGAGTATGGAGTCGATGGCTGACGATGCGCTCGCCGCGCTGCAAGTCGAAAACGCCCGCCTGATCGCGCTGCTGGAAGCGCATGGCATCGAATGGCGCATGCCACCGAAGCCGGCGTCTTGCGTTCAGGAGGCGGAACAGCGCCATCTTTCCACGGGCGAGAAGGTCGCGCTGTTCCGCCGGCTGTTTAGCGGGCGCACGGATGTCTACCCGATCCGCTGGGAGAGTAAATCCACGGGTAAGTCTGGTTACGCGCCAGCTTGCGCCAACGAATGGCACGCCGACGTTTGCGAGAAGCCGCGCATCAAGTGCGGCGACTGCGGCAACCGATTGCTGATTCCGCTCTCTGATCAGGTCATCTACGACCATTTGGCCGGTGAGCATACTGTGGGCGTCTATCCGCTGCTCGAAGACGACACCTGCTATTTCCTCGCCGTCGATTTCGACGAGGCCGAGTGGCAGGACGATGCCCGTGCCTTCGTGAAGTCCTGCGGTGAGCTGGGTGTGCCGGTCGCGCTGGAAATTTCTCGTTCCGGCCAGGGCGCGCATGCTTGGGTCTTCTTCGCGGGCAAGGTCTCGGCGCGCGATGCGCGCCGCCTGGGCACGGCCATCATCAGCCACACCTGCTCGCGTACCCGGCAACTCAAGCTGGCCTCCTATGACCGTCTGTTTCCCAACCAGGACACGATGCCAAAGGGCGGCTTCGGCAATCTGATTGCCCTGCCACTGCAGAAGCGATCGCGTGAGCACGGCTGCAGCGTGTTCGTCGATGCCGATCTTCATCCCTATCCCGACCAGTGGGCCTTCCTGGCCTCAATCCAGCCGATGGCGCCGCACGACATCGAGCCAACCATCTTTCGTGCCACGGGTAGCGTCCACCCGTTGGATGTCACCTTCATCGGCGATGAGGATTTGGTCACGCCATGGAAGCACGAAGCTTCGGCGGCAAAGAAGCTCACAGGCAAGATGCCGGAGTCGCTGACCGTGACGCTGGCCAACCTGATCTATTTTGAGAAGGCGCAACTGCCACAGCCGCTGGCCAACCGCCTGATTCGTCTGGCGGCATTCCAGAACCCCGAGTTCTATAAGGCGCAAGCGATGCGGATGTCGGTGTGGGACAAGCCACGCGTGATCGGCAATGCAGAAAACTATCCGCAGCACATCGCCCTGCCGCGCGGCTGTCTCGATGCCGCGCTGGAACTGCTGCGCGACCATGGCATCCGCTGTGATCTACGCGACGAGCGCTACTCGGGTGAGCCCATCGATGTTGGCTTCGTCGGCACGCTTCGCCTCGACCAGGAGGCCGCCATTGCCGGGATGTTGCAGCACGATGCCGGCGTGCTATGCGCACCGACCGCCTTCGGCAAAACGGTGACGGCGGCCGCCATGATCGCCCGTCGCGGGGTCAATACCTTGGTGCTGGTGCATCGCACGGAACTGCTCAAGCAATGGCAGGAGCGCCTGCAAGCCTTTCTGGGCGTCGGCAAAGGCGTGGTTGGCACCATCGGCGGCGGCAAGGCCAAGCCTTCCGGCCAGATCGACATCGCAGTGATGCAATCTCTGTCGCGGCAGGGCGAAGTCAACCCGCTGGTCGAGCACTACGGTCATGTCATCGTCGACGAATGCCACCATATCGGCGCCGTGTCGTTCGACGCGATCCTGAAACGGACCAAGGCAAAGTACGTGCTCGGCCTGACCGCCACGCCGCTTCGCCGGGATGGCCAGCAGCCCATCATCTTCATGCAGTGCGGGCCGATCCGGTACACGGCGGCGAAGCCGGCCAGCTCACCTCACGCCCTGGCTGTCGTACCGCACACCTGCCTTTCACCAATTGAGCTGCCGACAGAGTCGGGAATTCAGGACGTATTTCGGCATCTGGTCCACAACCAGGCCCGCACTGACGCCATCGCCGCGGAAGTGCTCGAGGCCTTCAGGCAAGGCCGTAAGATTTTGGTGCTGACAGAACGCACCGAACATCTCAACGCCATCCAGGCTGCGTTGGACGGGAAAATTTCCCCACTCTTCGTGCTGCACGGACGGATGTCGAAGCCGCAACGTACCGCAATGATCACGGCGCTCGACGCCCTGCCAGCCGACGCGCCTCGCGTCTTGCTGGCGATCGGCAAGCTAGTTGGTGAAGGCTTCGACCACCCGCCACTCGACACCCTGGTGCTGGCGATGCCTGTGTCGTGGCGGGGAACCCTGCAACAGTATGCGGGCCGGCTGCACCGGGAACATGCCGATAAGACCGACGTACGGATCATCGATTTTGTCGACACTGGTCACGCGGCCTTGCTGCGGATGTGGGACAAGCGCCAACGAGGGTACCGGGCAATGGGGTATCGGATGGTGGGAGGGGCCGGGACAGAGTGATTGTTTCCCAGCTGGGTTCCTACGAGCGCTTCTTCGCCGATTCCCCCACACGCATGGGTTGCCGCCCACGCCACAGCCTGGGGAAAGCCGGCCGCAGGAGCGGCACCGCTTCGTATGGACCAGCAAGCCATAAGGCGCGTCCGCACGCCAAGCGAATGGCATTGCCGCACCGATCAAGGACCGCATCCGAGAATGACGCCCGTCCTGATCGCGCCTCTACGCTTCCAGCCAGGCATGCTGTTCCCTGGCCGTATCCTCGCCGATCTTGGCCGCATGGGCCGCTGCCTGTTCGAGCCAAGGCGCATGCGCCTTGGGAACGACCAGCATCGTCAAACCCAGCCCGTCCATCACTCGCAGGGCGTGCTCAAGGTTGACGCCCTTCCCGTTCTCGAGCTTGGACAGTATGCCGACAGAGACACCGCAATGCCTCGCCGCCTGGTCAATTGGCATCCGTTCCCCTGCCCGGGTTGCTCGAATGCGGTCGCCCAGTTGGTGAATGGTGCGAATCGTCGCGCGCGTCGGTGGCGTCGGATCAGGTAGTGGTCGCGGCATGGAGGCCCGTCCCGTGAAGAAGGCAAGCCAGCGTCCAGGCTGCTGGCCAGATTATTTCATGATAGTGAAATAATATCCGAAACGGAATTGGTTGCCCTCTATGCCGAGGGAAACTGCCTCATGCCAGCCAGCGATTGACGGTTGTAGGCGAAGCTTGGCGATTAATTGCATTTAAACTCCGGCGTAACGGCTTCGGTTGAATCACCGATTGAGATTGCATCGCCGAGGAAGCCAAACATCGCCCTAGAGGGATCGGCAAGGCGCCCACTAGGCAAGCCGGATACATGCATGCAGGGCGTTTCGACATCACCGACAAGAAGCTTGCAAAAGGCGTCGAGTCGATACACGCACCAAAAGTGCGATCACCCCATAGCCGGTGCAGCGACTAAGGCAAGGCCTGTGAGGTTTGCTCGAGCGGATCTGCAGCAGTCGTGTCGATGCGCTGCATCTTGTTGCCCTCAGTGATGTCCTGACGCATCACCGCGCCAGTGACCGGGCAGAACCAGTCGGTGACTTCCATGTGCGAAGGCTCGGACAAGACTTGCTCGCCTGCGATGATCATCGGACCGATCGAAGCCACGCGTATGTAGTGAATCGGCACGCATTCCGAAGGGCCTAGTGCGGTCTGAATCACCTGGCGTTTGCCCACTCGGCGCGAGGCTACTGTGACAGTCGCATGTGGGGCAACTAGCTTGCCGACTTCAACGCCCGAGTCACGGGCATAGATAGTGAAGGAAACGCTGGATTCGACTGTGGCCCCACTAATGACGTCGCCCTCTTGTAGCGGCAAACCGCGGTATTGATAGTCCAGCAGGCCAAGACCATCAATGGTAGTCGTGCCATACAGGCGCGTGTAACGCGCCCAGGCGTTGACCGTGCCGCTGCCAGTTATACCCGGCGGTGCCCCATCTTCAGCTGGCCGCAAGAGTAAGCGCTGCCTCTGCTCCGTGATGACAGGCGGGCCCATCAGCGCCGCCAGTGCCGTCTTGGATTGGATTTCCAGGTCGGTCTGGCATCCTGAAGCTGTGGGCAAGGGAGCCATCTGCGTGGATCGGCGTGACATGGGCATTTCGCCATCGGCTTCCATTTGCAGTCGCATTCCTCGCGGGAACCAGCTCGAGCTACAGACGTTTGCATCCCCTGCCGCCTCCGGCTGGTCGCCCGATGCTGCCATGGCCGCAGTCGCCACGCCCAAAAAGAGACAGGCGATGAGCCAGCTAGCTCGCCACTGCCAATAGAAGGGATCGCGGACTAGCGAGCGACGTCCGCGCCCGGCGGCGCAAACAAGGCATGCAGGCTCTTTGGAACCCAACACGTAACGCAAGCCATGCTCGGACTGCATTGCCGCTCCAGAATGTCGAGATCTGGTGAAAAGCAGCAACGTTGGCTTGGCTGCTTTTCTCCTGGCACTATATCTTGTCAGTCTAGTCCGTCGTGGTCCTCTCGTTGACGACTTGGAGTGTAAAGCCAAGGTCCGGGCTCAGTTCCGTATAGAGATCAAAAACGGAAAGTGCGAAGTCCGTCGGAGTATGGATTGAACTTCTCGGGCGCGCCATCGGCACATGGGTTGAACTGGCCGCGGGCTCCGTCGGCGTAAGGGTCGGCAGGTAGATCGCAAGGGCCAATCCGCCCATGCCGCGCTGGAAATGGCGGCGGCTCTCGTTCTCAATATGAGACCCGTTATCTGAGCCACGACCTGTGGGAGACGGAACATCTAGCCAACGTGGCCCGTCCTTCCATCCACAGCGCGGCTGCGCCGCCGGCCATCGTCCATGCGCTCCTGAGCAGCCTGGCGCTGATCGCAGGCCGTGAAGGACGCGAGCGCCGCGACCACCTGATGCAATTAATCGGGCAGTTGCGCAACGGCCTTCAAACCCTGCAAGGCCGGCATCCGCATGCCCTTTGGCAGCTCGCCGACAGCAGTACACCCTGCAACTGGAAACGGCGAGGATCTCCTCGCCGTTTTTATGCTGCCTTGCCTTCCGCGCCGCGCCGGATGTCCTTCTCCAGCGCCGGACTCGCAATGTCCGAGAGGCTTCGGATGGCCTGCTCGAGCGTGCGGATCAGATCCGGCGTGGCTCCCAGGCCTTCAAAAATGTTCTTCCAGCCCCGTACGGCACCCCATACCCGGCGAATCACGTCGAGCGCCGTAGGCCGGTCCGCCACGAAGGCAGAGAACTCGCTCATCGCATTATCGAGGGTTGCAAGCTTCCCCTGCGTGCCCACGCTCAGGTGCAGGCGGCGCTCCATGGAAACGGACGCCCGCGGCACGACGTCATACAGCGGGCTCAGGCGCCAGCCCTGCAGCTGCGTGTCGTAGGCAAACGCGTGGTTGCGCAGGTGGTCATCGTCGTTGGTCAGGAAGATGTTGAGCACCATGCGGGCAAACAGCTCCTCGTTGTCGGCTCTCACGCACGACGCCACGACCTGCTCGCGAATCGTCTGGGCCAGATCCTTGTAGCCCTTGGCCATCGACTCCATCTCCGGGCATCCCATGAGGGTCAAGGCGCTGACCTGCGCAATGCGGCCCTCCGTATAGCCAGACATGGGCTCAGTGTCGTAGCCGCGCGCCATGGCCGCGAGCGGTTGCCCGGCCGGCGCCCAGTACCGGTCGAACCGACGGATCATCAGCACCGGCTTGCCCCCGACCGCGATCACCTTCACCGGCGGAACGGAAAACCCAGCGGCACGCGCGATCTCCAGGGCGCCAGCCTCGAGGACTGCCATGTTGAGCGTGTCGGTCTTGGACGGGAACTTGGCCAGCCACAGGACGCCGTCGGCCTCCCGCACGGAAGCTTTCGGGCGGGCGCCGCCGGCCGACGGCACGCCGCCGAGGTATGGCAGCAGGTTCGCCGGAATGGGCTCGCCGTTCTCGACCGCGTCAGCCACCTGCAAGAGGTATGGCAGATCGATCAGACCCCCGGCCCCCTTGTGAGCGAGGCTCTTGGTGTCCTCCCGCACGTCCAGCGCACCAACGCGGTCGCTGCCGGCCTCCAGCAGGTAGGTGAATTCGTCGAGCGAGTTCGGCGCGGCGTTGAGCCCGGCCTCGATGACGCGGCGGCCCCAGGCGTCGGGCGCAGCATCGCGGATCCCCCCAAATTCGTTCACCTCGGGCAGCGGGTACCACACCGTGCCGGGCTCGGCCTGCCGCGCCTGCGCCAAGGTGAGCGCGCGAGGGTCTACCTCAATGGCGTTCGGCCGCTGCAGGTAACGCGTGCCATAGGCGAAGCTGACGGTTTCCCGACCCGCGGACGTCTCGCGACTGAGCAGTCCCGCGGGCACGAAGTGATGCCCTTCCGCCTGATCGGCGATGTGGGCGAATACCGCTACCTTGTTGGGAGCGCGACGAGGGGCCAAGGCTTTTCCTTAGAAATCGAGTTCACGCAGTTCCGCCTTGCTTGCCGAGCGAATGCGCTGTGGCAGCTTGCGCGCATGCAAGGCGATCAATGCCGGCACATCCCCTGCCAGGAGCGCCTGCAGGGTGACTTCCGGCGCCAGGGCATGAACATAGCGCAGGATCTGCGTAAGAGTCCGTCCCGGATCACCTTTTTCGATCAGGATCGCTGTTCCCCGGGAGACCCCGGCGCGCGCAGCTACATCCGCCTGGCGTAGCCTCAGGCCTTGGCGCAGCTGGGTGATACGCGCACCGAGTTGCTCGGCTTCGGTGAACCGGGAAAGAGGCAGAAGTGGAGATTCGTCTCGTTTCATGATGTCCGTAATCCTGAACTATAAGACGATGTAGGTCTGTGATTACGAACATGTTAGCGGTGGTGGCGCTGGTGGTCAAGACCGGCATATGTTCCCAAACTTAGACTTTATCCCGCTTAACGTCCATGATTGTAAACATCTTAGATCGTTTCGATCCTTCCGCCTCACTCAGCTTGACGGATATGACGCAAAAGGCATAAACCTTCTCATCGAGTTGGACCCGGGGAAGGCTTCCTGGACGGCGCTTGCCGAGGAAGTCATGCAGGGCGTTGAAGATGGCCATGCCCTTGCCTGCGTCGGGGAAGCGCGCCTGTTGGCGGTGTAGCCCATACGCCATCCCACCGGCATAGCGCTGGGGGGTTTCGGGTTCCTCAGTGGGCAACAAGACCTGGCTGGTGCCGGCGACCGACGAGCTGATCGCCGAACTGGCGCGCTACCGTCGCGCCCACGAGTTGCCACCTACCCCGCAGTTCGGGGAGACGCGCCCGCTGGTGCTGCCGGTGATTGGAAGCGAGGGTCGCGAGAAACCCCTGTCACGCGGCGCGCTGCACCGATCCTGAAAGAGGTATTCGGCATGGCCGCGGAGCGCCTGCGGGGCTTGCTCGAATGCGGTCGCCCAGTTGGTGAATGGTGCGAATCGTCGCGCGCGACGGTGGCGTCGGATCAGGTCGTGGTCGCGGCATGGAGGCCCGTCCCGTGAAGAAGGCAAGCCAGCGTGGAGGCAGCTGGTCCGACGGTTCAAGCGGCGGCCCTAGCCCCTCCCGCTGGCTACAGGCTGCCACACAGAGCAGTGGGGCCAGCCAGGGGAACACCGGCGCCCCTGCTCACCCGAGACCCAGTATCTCCGAGAATTTGGCCCTCTCGGTACCGTGAATGCGCCAACCGCCGAACTACTTTGCAGCTGCCGGAGACGCCTGCGCTGTACGATGCCGCGCGCCTTTCGAGGCTGCCGCCGCAGCCGTATTGAAACTGTTCTCGGCGACTTCCACGGCCTGCTTTGCCGTCGACTGCATCGACTCATAGAGCGTAGTGGTCGCCTTTACGGCCTCCTGCCAGGCGGCCAGCGGAGCCGTCGAGCCTGATGGGGCGTTGCTCACCGCGCTATCAATGAGACTCTGCAGTTGGCCCTTGCCTGTTGTGTATTGGACCTCGACGACCTTCTCGAACTCCGCCCGCGTTGCAGCAAGGATGTCCTGCAGTTGACGCCGATACGCCAAAACGTTGTCGGCTGCAGGTTGAAATAATTCGATTTGCAGTTCGACGAGCTCTTGTGGGTTCTGGACTGAGAGGGCTTTCATTACGCCCTCCCGGGTCTGCTCCATGGTCGTCTTCATTGTTTGGAGGTTCAACTCCATCACTCTTTCGAAGCCCTCAACCGCCTTGTTGGTTAGTCCGACCAGGGCTTCAAGGCCCGCCAATTGCGTTTTCGTGCATTGTTCTGCTGTCCACTGAGTCATTTTGCATCTCCTAAGTGCGGCCCGTCCCCCGAACTAACCGGTGGCAGGGCGTTATGGTGGGAATCGAGTGAATGACAATTGCAACGTCGCGACCCTTGCGGCGGAGGCCGACAGGGAAGCCCGTGAGAGCGCCAGCGCCGGCAGTCTCTACGGGTTAAAGGAATGAACTCATTGCGAGGCCCGGCATGGCCAAGAATCGCTTGCGCGAACACGCCCGACGGCTCGGAGAAAAGCGTAGCCTTCGATTGTGACCTGAGGTCGGCTGTGGTTGGACCCAAAGCTCTCAAGCCTAATCAGATGATGCGCGAGCAGCGCCTCCACATCCGCGCGGTCTAGCTCCGTTGGGCCAGAGTTGTCGTCTACCAGCATCAGCGTGGCAAACTCATGATGGCTCAGCACAGTCGTGTCGTCTCCTAAGCTGTAGGTCTATTTTTGCTACGGGACATTTCACTGCCATCCGTGACAGCTGGCCTGGCGCATACAGACCGCTTCTTTCCTCTCGGACGCGAGGTTCTGGCTGGTGAGCGCTTGTATTCGCGCTCCGAAAGAACATCCTAGCTCCTCGCCACCGACAGTTCAATACGAATAGCGGTTATGTTCGGGATAATCCCTAGTGCTCTTTTTGTTCGCCTACCACGTGCGAATTGGTTCGAAATTGATATATCACAACTTGATATGAATTCAAATTTCATGTCGGATGTTTTTCCGACCGACCGGACGGCATGTTTTAGCGCGATGGGCGAAGTCCAGAGAGCGATTGCGCTACGAAATTCGTCGCAGCGGTTAGCCATGCCAATAGGCTACGGCGACCACTCGAGCTTCTGTAAAAAAAGCAGCTTCAAGGCCGCCAGGCCTCTACGAATCACTAGGACGCAGAGACGGTTTGCAGCTGTGGCCGCCGGGGAGAGAGCCCGCGTTGCCGGGTAGTCACGCGCAGGACTTCAGGGCCAACCCATATTGACTTAGAATTTTCTTACGTCAGAATTAAGAGACACTTTGACCAAAATCTTGGGCGAGACTGAACGCTCCCTGTGGTTGCATACGGGGTGGGCGAGGCTGGCATGGGCAACGGGCCTTGCCATTGGTCCAAGTGACCAGAATAACAATGAGTTGAACTCAGTGCGACATAGAAGCGAGCTGGCGGGCCGTGCGCCGGTAGACTTGAACTTGAACGGGGACAAAAATGACGACGGCTCGAGCTGGAACCAAAGGCGAAGCGATTAGACTCCTGGAATCAGCTGGGATAGCACTAGTCGAACTAGACTACGAATCAGGTTGGCAGGATGCCATCGAACTCGGGCGCTTGGGCCAGAAGGCAGGCATCCGCGTGGAGTATCGCGGACATGAGAGTATCGCCGTTAAGTCGCACGCGGCGCTCATCGCCGGGCTCAGTCGACCGAAGGTGTCCTTCAGGCAAAGGAATCTTTACTGCCAGTTCGCATTGGTCGAGCTGCCAGCCGAGGAATTGGCAACCTTGGAGACAAGGGCGTTGAAGCTTGGAGACTACATCCTGGCCGGGCATCTACTGCGGAACGTCGATACAGTGTGGGGCTGACTAGCGCGCTCATCATCGGCGCGACCTTACGGCTTTCAGCTACTTATCGCCAATCTTCACTGAGGTGACGGGCTTTTCGGTCAAGGCCATTCCCTGGCTGCTAATGGCTATGGCCTAGCCAACGTCGTCGGCAACCTCATCGTCGGGCGTCTGGCCGACCACGGTCCGCCAACTCATTGAGCTTGCGCTGCTCCTGGGCGATCGCCCCTTGTACGACACCCGCAAAGCCAGCATTAACGGCAGGATGGCAACGATGATGCCCGCTGCTACGGCACTTGCTATCAGTGTCTTCGTCGCATGTACGGAATCTTAGGGCGATAGTGACCGGCAGCGGAATTTCGCTCTATCCTCCCTGTTGGAACGCCCGCCTGCAGGCCGCCATCTTGGCATTACTGCGTGCGTCGTGGGGTACATAATCTGACAACGGCGACACGCCACTAAAGCAAAACCGGACCTCGGCGGGTGTCGAGATCCGGCTCCAGCGCACCGAACGCCAAACCACGCAGCAATCCGCTTCGATTCTGTACTTCGGGATTGTTTAACTACTGCGCTTCCCGGACAATTTCGTCCGCCCGCGCGCAATGAAACACTGCAGTACATCCCCGTGGTAAATCCCCAAACAGTGCTCGCGGGAGCCCCTCTTTTCTGCCCTCTTTGAGCATCTACTCCAATCCGTCGAACCTGCCCTCCTCCCGTGCGTACCTCACCGCGATGGCACCAACAGAACAATTGTGGTAACGACCCTGCCGATGGCGCAAATGCAGGGTGGTGGATAGCGCAACCACAGCGGCGATTTGTGTGCGCCAAAAAGGACGTTATCTTGCGCAAAGGACACACGCCACAAACCCGCACAAATGCTTCCAGAAGCGCTGGCATGAGTCGACGCTTGGCTTAGCCGAAGCGCCCCCCGCTCACATGCAGTACCTCGCCAGTGATAAAGCCCGCACGCTCCGAGGCTAGGAAAGCGACCGCGTCGGCGATATCTTCCGGACGACCCACGCGCTTGACCGGCTGCATCTGCACTGCACGCTCCTTGATGGTCTCGTACGTCGGCAACGCCTGCACCATCTCCGTCTCGATGAAACCTGGTGCAACGCAGTTCACTGTGACACCATAGCGCCCTTCCTCGATTGCCAGCGCCTTCGCCATTCCGATAAGCCCCGCCTTGGCAGCTGAGTAGTTGGCCTGCGTAGGATTGCCCAGGTGCGCGCGCGAGCTGATGTTGATGACGCGGCCCCAGCCCTGTTCGATGAAATGCGGCATCACTGCCCGGGTCGCCAAGAACGCCCCTTTGAGCATAACCTCCATGACGAGGTCCCAATCTTCCTCGCTCATCTTCACCAGAAACTTGTCCCGCGGGAAACCGGCGTTGTTGACCAGGATATGTACCCCGCCGAACTGCGCAATCGTTTCTTTCACCAGACGCTCCACCTCTTCAGCCTTGGTGATGTCAGCGATCACGCAATGGGCTTGCAGGCCATCGGCACGCAGCGCCGCGGTGGTCTCTTCCGCCCGCTCGCGCAGTACGTCTGTCACTACCACTCGCGCGCCCTCTTCAGCCAGCCGGCGAGCCGTTGCTGCACCAAGGCCTCGCGCCGACCCGGTGACGATCGCGACGCGATCTTTGATTAGCAGATCCATTTCCATTCCTCTCGTTAAGCCGTAGCGGCGGATGCCGTCGCGGCGGGGTCCTTTTCTAACCAACGGCTGTGCTGCTGTCTGCAACGCATTGATGGATCAAGTCCATCATGCAACGTCGATTGATTTTTTGAAGCAGTGGTGTATCGGCCGCGAGACTATGATCACAATGAAATTCGCAAGATTGCGAGAGGCCCGATGCGGATGCCGCCATGACGGTACGCGCTGCCTGGGACAGAGCTCCTCATCCGATCACGCCCAGCCGATACGGGTGGAAAAAACACCAGCACCTGCCGGCCTTCGCCAGTCGCCTGTCAGAACGACCGCGGCAGGCCCAGGACGTGTTCGGCGACGAAGGAGTAGATCAGGTTGGTGGAGATCGGCGCCACCTGGTAAAGGCGCGTCTCCCGGAACTTGCGCTCCACGTCATATTCGCAGGCAAAGCCAAAGCCGCCGTGGAATTGGAGACACGCATTTCCGGCCTCCCAGCTCGCCTTGGCCGCAAGGTATTTGGCCATGTTGGCCTGGGCGCCCATGGGCTCGTGCTGGTCGAACAGCTCACAGGCCTTCCAGCGCATCAGGTTTGCCGCCTCCAGCTCGATGAAGGACTCGGCGATCGGGAACTGCACGCCCTGGTTCTGGCCGATGGGGCGCCCGAATACCTCGCGCTCCTTGACGTACTTGGTCACCCGGTCCATGAACCAGTAGCCGTCGCCGATGCACTCCGCCGCAATCAGCGTGCGCTCGGCGTTCAGGCCATCGAGGATGTACTTGAAGCCCTTGCCCTCTTCACCAATCAAGTTCTCCTCGGGGATCTCGAGGTCCTCGAAGAACAGTTCATTGGTCTCGTGGTTGACCATGTTGGGGATCGGTCGCACGGTCAGGCCTTTCTTCTGCGCCTCGTGCAGGTCCACCATGAAGATGGACATCCCCTCGCTCTTCTTCTTCACCTCGGCCAGCGGTGTGGTGCGCGCCAGCAGGATCATGAAGTCGCTGTGCTGGACGCGGCTGATCCACACTTTCTGGCCGTTGACGACGTAGCGGCCGTCTTTCTTGATCGCAGAGGTCTTGATCTTGGTGGTGTCGGTGCCGGTGGTAGGTTCGGTCACGCCCATGGACTGCAGGCGCCATTCGCCCGAGGCGATCTTCGGCAGGTACTTGTCCTTCTGCGCCTTGGAGCCGTGCCGCAGCAGCGTGCCCATGTTGTACATCTGGCCGTGGCAGGCACCGGAATTGCCGCCGCAGCGGTTGATTTCCTCCATGATGACTGAGGCCTCGGTCAGGCCCAGCCCGGAACCGCCGTACTCCTGCGGGATCAGCGCCGCGAGCCAGCCAGCGTCGGTGAGCGCATTGACGAACGCCTCGGGATAGGCGCGCTGCTCGTCCACCTTGCGGAAGTATTCGTCCGGAAACTCGGCGCAAAGCGCGCGCACGGCATCACGGATTTCCTGGAAGTTGTTCGATTGGGTCTGTTCGATCATCGGCGTCGTTGGCGGTCAATGTCATCAGCGCTTGCCGGCAGCAGCAGCGCTCGGTCGGCTATTGGACGGTGTTGCGGCGCAGTGGAATGCGGGTCCTCGCGCCGATCGGTGAGAAGCGCCCCCCGGCAATGTGGAACGGCCGCCTCCTTGTCATGGCCGCAATGGTCGCTGCGTCCGCCCCGCTCGGCAATCAGCCTTTTCCAAAGCGCGCCTTCGATTGCGGTTAAGCCCCCGCTTTCGCAATCGCTAAAGCCCTCCATTAGCATTGTCAAATAGCGCAAAACCTGCTTTGGAGCCATGCTTTGCGCAATTTCCTGACGATGACATTGGGACAAAGGACATGGCAGTCAGCTACCACCACCTCAAGCAGCGTCCGTTCTCCCCGGTTCGCCAGCACTACACTGAGCGCGACACCATGCTGTATGCACTCAGCCTGGGGCTGGGCAACGATCCGCTGGACGCGGCTGCCCTGCCCTTTGTCTTCGAAGGCGCTGCCGGGGGGCTGCGCACCCTGCCTGCGCAAGCCGTAGTGCTGGGCTATCCAGGCTTCTGGGCGCGCGAGGCCGACACCGGCATCGACTGGGTCAAGCTGCTGCACGGCGAGCAGCGCATGCGCCTGCGCCGCCCCCTGCCGGCCAGCGCCGACATCGTCGGTCACAATCGCATCACCCACCTGACCGACAAGGGCGAAGGCAAAGGCGCCATCATGGTCACCGAGCGACGCCTGGAAACGGGGCAAGGCGAGCTGCTGGCGACGGTGCAGCAGGTAACGTTCCTGCGCGGCGACGGCGGCTACAGCCAGCTGGATGGCGGCCAGCCCAGCGATGCGCCGCTGCCGGCGTTGCGCCCGACGCCGGAGGACCGTGCGCCCGACTTCACCGACACCCAGGCGATCCGCCCCGAGGCCGCGTTGCTGTATCGCCTGATGGGCGACTTCAACCCGCTCCACGCTGACCCGGCGGTGGCGAAGGCGGCGGAGTTCGAGCGCCCCATCCTGCACGGGCTGGCGAGCTACGGCCTGGTGGCGCACGCACTGGTACGCCAATGCGCGGGTTACGACCCGGCCAGGCTGCGCGCGCTGGACATCCGCTTTGCCGCGCCTGTGTTTCCCGGCGAAACCCTGGTCACCGAGATCTGGCGCATGCCGGAGAACCCGTCCCACTATCAGCTGCGCGCCAGGGTGCTGGAGCGCGACAAGATCGTGCTCAGCCACGGCTGGGCCGAAATCGCCTGAAACAAGAAAGCGCCGCCTGCTTGCCGACTGACTTTTGCCCCGTGGATATGCCCACCCTCTCCTCCCGTCTGCAAACCCTGATCCGCCCCGGAGACCACCTCTGGTGGGGGCAAGCAACCGCCGAGCCGCTGACGCTGACGCGCGCGCTGGTGGAACACCGTCACGCGATCGCGCAGGGAGGACGGCTCAGTGTCTTTGTCGGCATCGGGCAGTCGGAGACATTGCAGCCGGGCCAGGCCGACGTGCTCGACTTCTTCGGCTACGCCGCCAGCGGCCCGCACCGGCTGCTGGCCAAGGCCGGCGTGCTGGACATCGTGCCCAGCCACTATTCCCACCTGCCAGGGCTGATTCGCCAGGGCAGCCTGCGCGCGGACGTGGTGCTGGTGCAGGTTTCGCCCGCCGACGAACAGGGGCGCCACAGCCTGGGCCTGGTGCATGAATACATACCCGCGGCACTCGACCGGGCCCGTATCGTCATCGCCGAAGTGAACCCGGAGGTGCCATGGACCCACGGCAGCCGCTACCTCACCGCGGACGATATCGACCTGCAGGTCGAAGCGCTGCACGCCCCGATCAGCCTTGACCGGAGTGCGCCCGGCCCGGCCGAACAGGCCATCGCCAGCCACATCGCCCGCTGGGTGGAGGACGGCGCCACCTTGCAGATGGGCATCGGCAACCTCCCGGAGGCCGTGGTGGCGGCGCTGCATGACCGCCGCGACCTGGGCCTGCACAGTGGCGCGGTCGGCGACGGCATTGCGGCGCTGGCTGAAGCCGGCGTGCTGACCAACGCGCGCAAGAGCATCGATACCGGCGTCGGCATCGCCGGCATCCTGATGGGCAGCAAACGGCTGCGGCGCTGGGCGCACCGCAATCCGCAGCTGCAGCTGCGCGAGACCAGCTATACCCATCACCCCGAGGTGCTCGCCAGCATCGACAAGCTGACCGCCATCAACTCCGCCATCGAGGTCGACCTCACCGGCCAGGTGAACGCCGAAGTCGCCGCTGGGGTCTATGTCGGCGCCGTGGGCGGCGCAGTGGACTTCTTGCGCGGCGCGGCGCGCAGCCGCGGGGGCTTGCCCATCGTCGCCCTGCCGGCGACCGCCAAGGGTGCGAGCCGCATCGTCGCGCAGTTGTCCGGGCCGGTGAGCACGCCCCGTAGCGACGCGGGCCTGATCGTCACCGAGCACGACGTGGCCGATCTGCGCGGCCAGACGCTGTCGCAGCGCGTGCGCCGCATGCTGGATATCGCCGCCCCCGAACACCGCGAGGACCTGGAGCGCCAGGCCCACGCCTTGCTGCGCCAGTGCGGCGCCGCTTTTGTTGCCCTTCCGGGCACGCATTGACCAATTGCCCTTCGTCGCCTACCCAAGACAGATTTCCAAGGAGACTTACATGCGCCGAGCCGCTATCGTCACCCCCCTTCGCACCCCCGTCGGCACCTTCGGCGGCAGCCTGCGCCCCGTGCCTGTCGAGGAACTGGCCGCCACCGCAGTACGCGCCGTCGTGCAGCGCAGCGGCATCGACCCCGCGCGCATCGATGACGTGGTCTTTGCCCAGTCCTACGCCAACAGCGAAACACCCTGCGTGGGCCGCTGGGCCGCGCTGCAGGCCGGCCTGCCTGTGGAAGTGCCGGGCATGCAGCTGGACCGCCGCTGCGGCGGCGGCCTGCAGGCCATCGTCACGGCCTCGATGATGGTGCAAAGCGGCGCTGCCGATGTGGTCATCGCAGGCGGCGTCGAGAGCATGAGCAACATCGAGTACTACACCACCGACATGCGTTGGGGCGCGCGCTCGGGCAATGTGCGTTTCTACGACCGCCTTGACCGCGGCCGCGAACGTTCCCAGCCGGTCGAACGCTTTGGCAAGATCTCCGGGATGATCGAGACGGCCGAGAACCTGGCCCGCGACTACGGCATTACCCGCGAGCAGGCCGATGCCTTCTCCGTGCGCAGTCACGAACGCGCTGCGGCAGCGTGGGAAGGCGGCCGCTTCGACGCCGAGATCGTGACGGTGCAGGTGCCGCAGCGCAAGGGCGACCCCGTGACGTTCGCACGCGACGAAGGCTTCCGCCCCGGCACGTCGTTGGAAAGCCTCGGCAAGCTGCGCGCCCTGATGCCCAACGGCACCGTCACCGCCGGCAACGCAAGTCAGCAGAACGACGCCTCGGCGGCCTGCCTGATCGTGGCCGAGGACAAGCTGGCCGAGCTGGGCCTGACCCCCATGGCCACGCTGGTGGGCTGGGCCGCCGCCGGCTGCGAGCCGTCGCACATGGGCATCGGCCCGGTACCCGCGGTGAAGAAGCTGCTGGCGCGCCTGAACCTGACGCTCGACCAGATGGACCTGGTGGAACTGAACGAAGCCTTCGCCTGTCAGGTACTGGCCGTGCTCAAGGGCTGGGATTGGAACGACCAGGATGCCATCGAACAAAAGCTCAACGTGAACGGCTCGGGCATCTCGCTGGGCCACCCGATCGGCGCCACTGGCGTGCGCATCCTGGCTACGCTACTGCACGAACTGCAGCGCCGTGGCGGTCGTTATGGCCTGGAAACCATGTGTATTGGCGGCGGCCAAGGCATTGCCGCAGTATTTGAGCGCTGCTGATCCGGGCACTGCTGTCAAGCAACCGTCGTCCCCGCGAAAGCGGGCATCCGGTGACTTCTAATGACGCCTGGCTCCGGCTCACGTGCCCCAAAGGGGTATTCGTGAGAATGAAGGTAGCGATTGAGCTACCGAACTGTAATTGGGCTGTGCCTGCATTTTCGCATTACGTAGGAGAGTATTATGATTTCCACCTCACGCCGCCACCTATTCTTGTCCGGACTGGCTCTGTGCGCCACAACGCTGGCCAGCGCTCCTGCCACCGCGCAGGGCAACGGCCAGCCGGTCCGCCTCGTGGTCGGCTACGCCGCGGGCGGCCCCGCCGACCAAGCCGCGCGGCTGTTCGCGGTGGCGCTGGGCAAGACGCTGAACGCCAATGTCATCGTCGACAACAAACCTGGTGCCAATGCCACGCTGGCCGGCTATGAAGTGGTACGCGCCAAGCCCGACGGCGCTACGTTGTGGTTCGCCGCCAGCGCGGCGCTGACGGTTGCGCCCAACATCATGAAAAGCTTGCCGTACGACCCGGCCAAGGACCTCACACCAGTGGCACCGGTGGCGCGCTACTACAACATGCTGGTGGCCAACAACAAGGAACCCTTCAAGAGTACGCAGGAACTGGTCGCCTACGCCAAGGCACACCCCGGCAAGCTCAGCTACGGCTCCTCCGGCGTGGGCAGCTCCAATCACGTCGCCATGGCGCTGTTCGCGCGGCAGGCGCAAGTGGAGTTGAACCACATTCCCTACAAGGGCAATGCGCCGGCCATGACCGACACCATCGGCGGCCAGATCGACATGATGTTCGACATCATCAGCACCGCCAGCGGCTATGTACAGAGCGGCAAGGTCAAGCCTATCGCCGTAGGTTCACCCAAGCGCAACCCGTCGCTTCCCAACGTGCCGACCTTCCGCGAAGCGGGCATTCCTGCCCTGAAGGACTATGAGGCCGGCGGCTGGTACGCCATCTACGCGCCCAAGGGCGTGGCGCCGGAGCTGACGCAGAAGCTGGCGGCGGCGGTGCGAAAGGCCGTGGAAGACGCCGGGCTCAAGAAGCGCTATGCCGAACTCGGCTACGAACAGTGGAGCGGGACCACGCAGGACGTAGTGAACACCGCAGCGCGCGAGCGCACGCAGTGGGCTAGCGTGCTCAAGGGCGTCACGCTGGACTGAGCCCCTTCCCCGGACACCGACCCGACATTTAGGAAGACCTGACATGATCCGCGATAACGACACCCTGGAAGCCTTGCTCGACAGCGTGCGCCGCTTTGTGCGCGAGCGCCTGGTGCCCGCCGAGGCACTGGTCGCAGAAACCGACGATATCCCGCAGGATATTGTGCAAGACATGCGCGAGATGGGACTGTTCGGCATGACCATCCCCGAGCGCTTTGGCGGCCTGGAACTGACGATGGAGGAAGAGGTACGCGTGGTCATGGAACTGTGCCAGACCTCGCCGGCCTTCCGCTCGCTGCTCGGCACGACCGTGGGCATTGGCTCGCAGGGCATCCTGATGGATGGCACGCCGGAACAGCAGGCCGCCTGGCTGCCGCGTCTGGCCACGGGCGAAATCCTGGCTTCGTTTGCGCTGACCGAACCCGACGCCGGCTCGGACGCCGGCTCGCTGCGCACCACCGCCATCAAGGATGGCGACCACTACGTGGTCAACGGTACCAAGCGCTTTATCACCAACGCGCCTCAGGCCGGCATGTTCACACTGATGGCGCGCACGAACCCCGACATCAAGGGCTCGGCGGGGGTCTCCGCATTCATCGTCGACGCCAAAACGCCGGGCATCAGCTTCGGCAAGCGCGACGCGAAGATGGGCCAGAAAGGCGCGCACACCTGTGACGTGATCTTCGAGAACGTACGCGTCCCGGCCGCCAACCTGATCGGCCTGAAGGAAGGCCAGGGATTCAAGACGGCAATGAAGGTGCTCGACAAGGGCCGCTTGCATATCGCGGCGGTCAGCGTCGGGGTGGCCAAGCGCGTCCTTCGCGACGCGCTGAACTACGCGCTGGAGCGCCAGCAGTTCGGCCAGCCGATCTGCGAGTTTCAGTTGATCCAAGCCATGCTGGCCGACAGCCAAGCCGAGCTCTATGCGGCCGAATGCATGGTGATCGACGCCGCGCGCCGCCGCGACGACGGCAGGAACGTCTCCACCGAAGCCTCGTGCTGCAAGATGTTCGCCACCGAGATGGTGGGCCGCGTGGCCGACCGCGCGGTGCAGATCCTGGGCGGCTCTGGCTATATCTCCGAGTACGGCATCGAGCGTTTCTACCGCGACGTGCGCCTGTTCCGCCTGTATGAAGGCACCACCCAGATCCAGCAGGTCATCATCGCCCGCAACATGATCCGCGAGGCGCGCGGCGCCTAAGGGCCGCGCCAACATTCAGCAGTACCGCTACCCGTCCTCGTGACAGGGCAGCTAGAAGGAAACACCAGCATTCTCATGACCGATTCCGCCGCTACCCCCATCCCAGACCTGCCGTCCCCTTCGCCGCGCACCGGCGCGCTGAGCCACCTCCGGGTGCTCGATCTCTCGCGCGTGCTGGCCGGGCCATGGGCCACACAGAATCTCGCGGACATGGGCGCCGACGTGATCAAGATCGAGAAGCCCGGCGAAGGCGACGACACCCGCCACTGGGGTCCTCCGTTCTTGAAAGGCGAGGATGGCGCGCCCACCCGGCAAGCGAGCTATTTCACCGCGGCCAACCGCAACAAGCGCTCGGTCACCGTGGACATTTCCAAGCCCGAGGGGCAGGAACTGATCCGCGAACTGGCCCGCCACAGCGACGTGGTGGTGGAAAACTTCAAGACCGGCGGGCTCAAGCGCTACGGGCTGGACTATGACAGCCTGAGCGCGATCAACCCGCGCCTGATCTACTGCTCGGTCACCGGCTTCGGCCATACCGGCCCCTACGCGGCCCGCCCCGGCTACGACCTGCTGATCCAGGCCATGAGCGGCCTAATGAGCATCACCGGCCAGGCCGACGGCGAATTGGGCGGTGGCCCGATGAAGGTGGGCGTGGCCGTGATCGATCTGTTCACCGGCATGTATGCCACCACCGCGATCCTGAGCGCACTCGAAGCGCGCCACTTCACCGGACGCGGTCAGCATATCGACATCGCGCTGCTGGATGTGGCCATGGCGGTGCTGGCCAACCAGGGTGCGGGCTTTCTCAACGCTGGCGACGTGCCCCAGCGCCAGGGCAATATCCACCCGAGCGTGGTGCCCTATCAGGACTTCCCCACAGCCGATGGCAATATGCTGCTGGCCATCGGCAACGACGGGCAGTTCGCGCGGTTCTGCGACGCAGCGGGGGTGAATTGGGCTGGCGACGAGCGCTATGCCACCAACACCGGCCGCGTCAACAATCGCAAGGTGCTGATCCCGATGCTGACCGAACTCACGCGCACCCGGCCCACAGCGGAATGGATCACGCTGCTGGAATCCAATTCCGTGCCTTGCGGCCCGATCAACGACGTCGCCCAGGCCTATGCCGATCCGCATGTGCACTCCCGCGGGCTGCGCATCGAGCAGTCGCGCTATCCGGGCGCACAGCCGCCCACAGGCCAAAGCGTCAACAAGGTGATCACCGCGGCCAGCCCGCTGCGCCTGTCGGAGACGCCTCCCACGCTGCGCTACGCACCGCCGGCGCTGGGCCAGCACACCGAAGAGGTGCTGCGCGACTACCTGAAGCTCGACCCGCAGCAACTGGAAGCGCTGCGCGCCAAGGGCGTGGTCTAAGGCGCCACGCCGCCGCCCCGGGATGCCACAAGCCATGCGCGTCCAACTGCAAGCCGCCTCGCACGTCCACCTGTCATGCCTGCTGCCGGCCTTCCCGCTGGTGATCGCGGCGACTCGCGGCAAGACCCTGGTGCGGCGGCGGGGATTCGAGCGTTTGGTCGTTCCCGGACAACCAGTGGTGGTGGCGCCGTTCGAGGCGGTCGACCTGCACTTGGACGGCGGCGCGGTGCAGCCGGCCTGTTGCAGCCTGGAAATCCAGCTGCAGCCCGCGGGCGCACCCAGCGTGTCTCTGCATCACCGACTATCGCAGCGTGTCTTTGTGCAGCCGCAGCACACGTGGAGCGCGGCCTTTATCGCCGACTTGCTGCGAGCTTCGCCCACCCAGGTGCGCCGCACGCTGTTCTCGGAAGGCGCGGCCCTGAACGAGCTATGCCGGACCCAGCGGCTGATGCGGGCGCTGTTCGAGGCCCTGCACGACGGTGCCGGCGCTGGCGAACTGAAGCGCCGCATCGGCTGGCCGCAGCGCAGCGACCTGGAGGCCGCGTTCTACGACTGCGTCGGCCTGTCATTGCACACCCTCAGGCGCTTGGGCTCGGGGCGGACGACCCTCGCCAGCGCACGGGCCGACGCGTTCGTGCCGCAGTGGCCCGAGCAGCAGCTGGCCTGACCCCGCTGGCACAGCCGCCGGCGCGTTCGGCAATCGAGAAATCTCCTTTGCCGATAAGCGATTGCAGCGCACCAGCGGCGCACATAAACTGGCGTCGTTCGGCTTGCCGAACGGCTTTCTACCCCGCACAAGGATTTCCGCGAGATGCCCCCGGACCGAGACACCACCAAACGGATCAGCGACATCCCACGCCACTGGGCCGCCCAGACCCCCGACCATGCGGCCGTGTTCGAGGACGGCCGCACCGTTACCTTCGCGCAGTTGTGGGCAGGGATCGAGGACGCGCAACGCTATCTTGAAGCGCAGGGCGTCGGCACCGGCGACCGGGTGCTGGTCGCGGCCGAGAACTGCCTGGCCGTGATCACGCTGGTGTTCGCCTTGTCGGAGCTGGGCGCGTGGCCGGTGGTGGTCAACGCCCGCGTGTCGGAACGCGAGATCGAGGTGATCCGGGCGCATTGCCGACCGCGCCTGATGCTGTTTACCCATGCCGCCTCGCCTGACGCGCTGCGGCACGGCGTGCGCTACCGGGCTCGGGAAATCGCCCCCGCCGGCCTTGGCCCGCTGATGGCCGGCGCCGTCGACGCGGCCAGCGAGCGTGAGCCGGAAGCGCTGGCGCGCGAGGTGGCCGCGCTGATCTACACCTCCGGCACCACCGGTCAGCCCAAGGGCGTGATGGTCACGCACCGGGGCCTGCTGCACTTTGCCCGCGTCACGGTGGAATCCCGCCGCATGCAGGCCGACGACTGCGCCTATGCGGTCATGCCGATGTCGCACGTGTTCGGGCTGGGCACGCTGCTGGTCTCGACCTTCCAGGCCGGTGCCAGCCTGTACCTGAGCGCGCGTTTCAATGCGGCCGACGTCACCGCGGCGATCCGCCAAGGTGCGATCACGCTGCTGCAGGGCGTGCCGACCATGTTCAACCGCATCGTCGCGCACGTACGCGCGAGCGGCTTGCCGCTGGCGCCGTCGCCAAGGCTGCGCTACCTGTACACCGGTGGCGGGCCGCTCGACCCGACGCTCAAGCAGGAAGTCGAGGCCATGTTCGGCCAGCCGCTGCACCATGGCTACGGCATGACCGAGTATGCCGGCTCGCTGTTCGTGACGCGCATGGACCGGCCGCGCAGCGATTGCTCGGCGGGAGAGATCGTCGAAGGCGCCCAACTTCAGGTGGTCGGCCCTGACGGCATGCCGGTGCCGGAGGGCGAACCGGGCGAACTGTGGGTCAGGGGACCGGGCGTGATGCGCGGCTACTATCGCGCACCGGAACTGACCGCCGAGGCGCTACGCCCCGACGGCTGGCTCAACACTGGCGACCTTGGCCGGCTGGGTCCTGACGGCGCGCTGTTTATCGTCGGCCGCACCAAGGACCTAATCATCCGTTCCGGCTTCAACGTCTATCCGATCGAGATCGAATCGGTCATCAACACCCATCCGTCCGTGCGCCTGTCCGCCGTGGTCGGCCAGCCGACCCCAGACGGCAACGAGGAAGTGATTGCCTTCGTCGAAATCCAGGATGGTGAGAAGTTTGACGCGGCGGCGCTGCACGAATATCTGATCGATCGCCTGTCGCCATACAAGCGTCCGGAGAAGATCCTGCGCGTGGCCACCATCCCCACCACGGCCAGCGGCAAGCTGCTCAAGCAACAGCTCAGGCAGCTGGTCGCGGAACAGAAGTAGCGGCTGCGGCTGAGGGGGCGCCGTCAGTCCTGGCGCCCGAGGCCGTCCTCGACCAACAGGTCGACCAGCTTGCGCGCAAACAGCGGCAAGGCGCCGAGTTCGGCCACGCAGATCTGCAGCTTGCGCTCGGCCCATTCGTCGTTGAGCTTGACGATGCGCAGCGCCATCGTATTGGCGTGGCGCGCGGCGGTGCTCTCGGGCAGAACGCCGACACCGACATTTGCCTCGACCATCCGGCACGCGGTCTCGAAGTTGCTGACCTGGACGCGCCAACGCAGTTCGCGCTGCAGGTCCGCCGCAGCGCGCTTGAGGAAGTTGTGGATCGCGCTGGCTTCCGGCAGGCCGATGAAGTCATAGTCCAGCGTATCGATAAAATCGACGCCATTGCTCTCGGCCAGCGGATTGCTCAATGCGGTGGCAAGCACTAGACGGTCGCGCCGGTAAGGCATCGCTTCCAGCCCTTCGGTACGCACATTGCCAGCAATGATGCCGATGTCGACCATCCCCTCCTGGACGGCGCGCACGATGTCCGGGCTCAGCCGTTCATGCATGTCGATGGTCACGTCGGGATGGTTGACAAGGTAGGTACGCAGCACGGCAGGCAGGAACTCGCTCATCGCGGTCGTGTTGGCAAAAACGCGCACATGGCCCTTCACCCGCCACAAGGGGAATCCCTAATATGGCACTCATCGAATGCCGCGGTGCAACAAGCACTGAACCAAAGGAATGGCATTCACCAGTTTGAAGAAAGGGGTGAGCCATGAATACCAATCGCCGTGCCCTAGTCGCTGTCGCCGCACTCGCTGCCACCCTAGCGGCCGCTCCGGTGTTTGCCAAGAGTGGCAAATTCGATACTTACACTGACGGCGCGCGGTCTGGGAAGTACGATGTTTATACTGACGGCTCGGGGACACCTCCCCCAACCCGCTTCCGCTCTCCCGAACCCTACACTTCCCCAGAGTGTGGGGATTTTACTTTTCGGGAACCAGAACTTTCAGACACCCGACACGGGGGCGTGCCGGGAGAAAGCCTGGAAATGACACATATTCCCAGAAGTAATAAAGAACGTGGCTTTTATGCACGCGACGGCAGCTGCTCGGGCGCGCGCTTGGCGCAGCTAGCCGTACTGTCCCGGCTGCTGAAGCAATCGGAGTGACAGCGAGGCGCGCCCTGCATCCATCAATGGATACTCACCCCCTTGAGGCGTGCGATCATCTCCAGAGACCCACTGGTATTGGGTGCTGGTGCTGACCGCTCCGCAGGGCGCCCAATAGAGAAGGCGATTGATGGTCATCAACGGGCAGCGGCGACGTCGCCAAACGTGTCGGTCGGGGCCCTCGGCCAATCCGCATCCGTCCGATCCGGCATAATGCCCGGCGCACCATGGCGCTAAGGGATTGAACTGGGTGATGCAAATGAAGCCGGACAGCTCTCGCGAAGAGTCCTCAAAAAGCACGGACGGGGGCGACGACTGCCCCTTGCGCTGGTTCGACGCGGATCGGGGTGCATTCGAATCGCTCGAGCGATTGATCGCCGAGCATCCGGCGGATTTCTTTGCGGGCGAGCGTTTTGATCCGGTTGGCGCGTGCGGCACACGCGAGGCGGTGTTCGCGTCGGTTGAGCTGCCCGAGACTCCGACATCGCCGCAAGCGCATGCCGATCATCTGCTCAACGACGTGTTTCGGCACGTGATGCCCGTGGCATCTCCAACTTTCGTCGGACACATGACGTCGTCGCTGCCGTCGTTCATGCCCTCGCTCGCCAAGGTGGTGGCAGCGCTCAACCAGAACGTCGTGAAGCTCGAGACTTCGGGCGCGCTGACAGGGCTCGAGCGCCAGGTCATCGGCATGCTGCACAAGCTGGTGTTTGGGCAGGACAGCGCGTTCTATGCGAGATGGCTGCACGATGCCGACCACGCGCTCGGCGCGATCTGTTCTGGCGGCACGGTCGCCAACCTCACCGCGCTATGGGCGAGCCGCAACAACTTGCTGGGCGCGCGTGATGGCTTCGCCGGCATCCATCGCGCCGGACTGATGGCTGCACTACGCCATTACGGCCATGACGGGCTTGCAATCGTCGTCTCGGAGCGCGGACACTACTCGTTGCGAAAGGCAGCCGATGTCCTTGGCATCGGGCGCGACAATCTCGTGCCGGTCGGGGTCGATGCAGACGGTCGCATGCGCATCGACCTGCTGCGCGACACCCTGCGTGACCTGCAGCAGCGCAACATCCGGCCGATGGCGATCGTTGGCATAGCGGGGACGACGGAGACGGGCGCGGTCGATCCGCTCGATGCGATTGCGGATGTTGCTCATGAGGCCGGCTGCCATTTCCACGTGGATGCCGCATGGGGCGGCGCAACACTGCTGTCGGAGCGCGAGCGCTGGCGCTTCGCGGGCATCGAGCGCGCCGATTCCGTCGTCATCGATGCGCACAAACAGTTCTACGTGCCGATGGGTGCCGGCATGGTGCTGTTCCGGAGCCCGGCGTGGACGCAGGAAATCATCCAGCATGCGAACTACATCGTGCGCAAGGGCTCGGTGGACCTGGGGCGCCATACGCTCGAAGGATCGCGCGGGGCGGCGGCAGTCATGCTCTATGCGAACCTTCATCTGCTCGGTCGCAAGGGGTTGGCGCAGTTGATCGATCGTAGCATCGATAACGCCCACTACTTTGCATCCCTGATTGCGCAGCAGCCGGATTTCGAGCTCGACAGCCACCCGCAGCTTTGCATCCTGACCTATCGCCATGTGCCCGAGACCGTGCGTGCCGCGCTGGCAACGGCTTCGGCCGACAGGCGCGAGAAGATCCTGGACGCGCTGGATGCGCTGACCATCAACATTCAGGAAATGCAGCGCGATGCCGGCCGCTCGTTCGTATCGCGCACGCAGTTGATGTCGACACAGTGGGGTGGCCGCCCGATTGCCGTTTTCCGCGTGGTGCTGGCCAACCCGGATACGACGCATGCCATCCTGCAGGGCATCCTCGACGAACAGCGCGCGCTGGCGGCGGCCAGCCCTTGCATGGCGCCGCTGATTGCGCTGATGGGGGCGCCGGACGCCGCGTGAGGCATTTGCAGCTGGCGGGCGCCATTCGTCGACCGTGTGTCGCTGGTAACGGTCCGCCGAGTACCGTCATCGACTGACTCGTAGATTCGGTGGGCTCTTCGGTAGTTAGGCGAATGCAGTGTCAATGGGCGGCTGCAGTTCTGTAGCGACCGGCCAAGGCAGGAGTTCGTTGATCCGGTTGATGGGTGAGCGGCGATTCGCACCAGAAATAGCATTCTGGGTTGAACCCGTTGAGTGTTGCCGTACCAATGACCGTGTACATGACCATCATGACCACGCTCACCTTCACTATAAGCGTGAAGTGTAGATGGAATGGTCGCCTCCCGTCGCGCGTCGCTGGGGACGACGCGCTTACCCACACGGGCGAGAATACGTTGGTCCCACCGAGAACCTGGCTCATGGTAACGATCAACGTAAAGCCAGATCGGCCCGAAATCAAGCCCTCGACGCGGCCGTCACACAAAGTGCGGGAGACCCATTTTTACTTTTACTACACCTCACGTCAGCGATGCGGGAATGGGTGGTTCAGCACAAATTCAGGATCTCGCGAGCCTGGGCTGCGGTCGCGACGGGGCGACCGTACTCCTCGCAAAGCTCGGCAACCTGGCGCACAAGCGCGGCGTTGGACGGGGCGAGCGTATTCTTGTCCATCCGCACATTGTCCTCGAGCCCGGTGCGGCAGTGCCCCCCTAGTTCGAGAGACCAGCGAGCCATCGTCAGTTGATTTCGACCGATGCCTGCGCCGGTCCATGTCGCATCGGGCGAAAGGCGCTTAAGGGTACGAACGTAGAATTCAAGCACTTCGCGATCAACAGGCATTGCGTTCTTGATGCCCATGACAAATTGGATATGCAGGGGACCGACGATCGCGCCGGCTGCCTGCATAGCTGCGGCCTGGAAGATCATCGACAGGTCAAACGCCTCGACTTCGGGCTTGATGCCGTAGGTTTTCATTTCGGCGGCGAGCCAGTCGACCAGGTCGGGCGAATTGTCATAGACCCGGGTCGGGAAGTTGACGGAGCCGGTGGCCAAGGATGCCATGTCCGGTCGCAGGGATAGCATAGCACCTCTTTCATTGCCGGCCCCGGAGCGGCCACCGGTGGACACTTGGGTGATCATGCCCGGCGCGTGCTTGCGAATGCCTTCTAGCACAAGGGCGAAACGATCGGGATTTGACGTGGGAGTTTCGTCATCGTTGCGTACGTGGAGATGAACCAGAGTCGCCCCGGCTTCGAATGCCGCCTGGGTCGACTCCACCTGCTCGCTTACCGTGATTGGTACAGCCGGATTGTCTTTTTTGCGAGGCAGTGATCCCGTGATCGCAACAGAAATGATGCAAGGCTTGCTCATGCTTGATCTCAGTAGATTAGGTAGCGCGGACGCAGTATTTTTAGGTGCCTTCAGGGTCACCGATAAGGCGACCTCTGCACTGGTTTGGCGCCGTCTAGAACGACCGTCCGTTCTGAATCCGCTGCGCCCTGGCTCGACCTGCTGTCGATCAGAGATGCCGACCGATTATGGTCGATCAGGAGCACAGCCAGCACGGCGATGACAGCAGGCACTGCCATTGCGGCGAAATTCTGCTGGAGTGGCAGGGACATGCTTACCAGCACGCCGATGACAATGGGCGCCAGGATTGCGCCGCTTCTGCCGACTCCGGATGCCCAGCCAATGCCCGTGCCCCGGACGGTAGCTGGGTAGAACTGCCCTGCATATGCGTACGTCACGATTTGCGTGCCGATCGTGGAGGCTCCGGCAAGCGCGACCACGAAGAACAAGGCCCCGGTCGGCATCTTGTAGCCAAGCAGCGTGATCGATATCGCGGCGAGTGCGTACATGCCAACCAGCACGTATTTGATATTGAACTTGTCTGCCAGCCAACCACCTCCGATTGCGCCGGCCATCGCGCCAAAGTTCAACACCAGGACGAACGTCAATGCCGAGCCGAGGCTATAGCCCGCGCCAGCCATGAGTTTCGCGAGCCAGGAGCTCAATGCATAGACCATGAACAGGCACATGAAGAAGGCGACCCATAGCATCACGGTGCTGAAGCCCCGGCCATCACGGAACAGCATACTGATGGGAGCGCTGGCCCCTTTCTCGGCCTGCGGCAAGTCGAACCGGTCTGTCATCTGAGCGCGGTAGGTGGGGTCCATCTGGACCAGTACCGCTTTGAGAGTGTCCAGACGATTGCGCTGGATCAGGAAGGGCAGTGACTCCGGCATCAGCTTTAACACAGCAGGGATGATAAGTACGGGAACGCTCGCAGCCAGGAATACCGATTGCCAACCGTACGTCTCGATCAGTGATTTGCCCATGATTGCTGCGAGCATCCCCCCTACGGAATACCCGCTAAACATCAGCGTGACCATGGTTCCGCGGGTCTTGCGCGGAGAGAACTCTGTCATCTGAGCGACGACATTGGGCATCACACCGCCGATTCCCAATCCGGCAAGGAAGCGTGTAATGCTGAACGTGATCGGATCATGCGTCATTCCCGCCGCAGCAGTAAAGACGCTGAAGAGTCCGATACAGACTGCGATGGCCTTGGGCCGGCCAATGCGATCGGCAATGGTTCCCATGATGACTGCGCCGAACATCATGCCGAACAGCGCGGAACTGATCATGAAGCCGGCGCTGGTCGCATCGACGCCCATGTCTTTCATGATGGATGGGAGCGCGATGCCCACGACGGCCAGGTCATAGCCATCAAAGATGATGATGAGCGCGCACCAGAACAACAGGCCAGCATGGAATCTTTTGAAGCGCGCGTCGTCGGCGAACTTGTGAACATCAATATGACGCATGATTTGTCTCCTCCCTTATTCTAGGAATGGTCGCGGCATCCCTGCGGCGTCTGCGGTTCCCACAGGGTTGGCCTCCAGCTCTCTGAGCCTGAAGCGTTGAATCCTGCCGGTCGCCGTCTTGGGCAGCGTGAGCAGAATGTGAATGTGATGGTGCGCGGATACTTGTAGGGAGCGAGACGGTTCTTTACGAAAGCCTTTATGCTCGGATTAGCGCCACGATCAATCTGGCCAGAGACGGACACAGCGCTCCCGACCTTCACAGCAGGCGCGTACCGAATCTCTTTGTGAACCGCTTCCATCCCAGCAGGAACAATGGCTCTACGTTCGTTCACTGTCGCGTCCCCTACCGTCACCTCTTCGACGAGTTCTAGCCGTTGTCGCCGCCCGCAACCGGCAGCACGGCGCCTGTGATGTAGCCTGCTTCGTCAGACGCAAGAAAGAGAATCGGCGCGATTTGTTCGTCGAGTGTGCCGTAGCGTTTGAAGAAGGTGGACTCAGTAACTTGTGCCACCGCCTCGCTCATCCACGTCTTCTCCTGCTCGCTATCTCCAGCCGCGTTGCGAGGCACGCGCCGGGGAGGCGCCTCGGTTCCACCGGGTGCCGCAGCGACCACACGGATGTTGTGCTCGCCATACTCCATCGCAAGCGACTGGGTTAGCGCGTTGACGCCGCCCTTTGCAGCCGAATACGGCACGCGACGGATGCCGCGCGTTGCATTCGAGGAAACGTTGACGATGGTTCCGCGTCCTTGAGCGAGCATGTGCGGAAGCACCGCGTGGCAGCCGTACAAGGTCGGCATGAGCGAACGGCGGATTTCTGCATCAATCTGAGCCGGTTCGAACTCGGCATAAGGCCGCATACGAATGGCCCCGCCGACGCCGTTTATCAGAATGTCAATTCGACCAAACTTCTCCACAGCGAAGGCCATCGTGGAGGCTGCGCCTTCATAGGTCTCGAGGTCGGCAATGAAGCCGGCAGTGTCGGCCCCAACTGCTTCCGCTGCGACCTCGGAGACGAAATCGGCGCGGTCGACAAACAGAACCTTCGCACCTTCAGCCGCAGCGCGTAGAGCGACGCCGCGCCCGATACCTTGGGCGGCACCGGTGACCACCATCACCTTGCCTTCGAATCGCTTGGCGCTCATGGGGTCACCGGGGCTGCGTTGGGCGTGAACTTCTCGTAATGGAAGCTGTTGGGCTTCACACCGTTGTCGTCGAAATACTTGCGCACCGCGTCGACCATCGGCGGAGGTCCGCACAGGTACACGTCAACATCACCATCGTTCAGACATTCAGCCGGCATATGCTGGGTCACCCAGCCCTTGCGGGGATGGCTCGATTCCGCTTCTGCGACCACGGTGCTGAACGTAAAGTTCGGCAACTTCGCGACGTACGCCTCGATAGCCTCAACCTGGACAAGATCGAGGTCTCGTGTCACGCCGTAGATGAGATGCACCTTCTGCTCGGAGTTCGCGCGAACCAGGACTTCCAGCATCGACAGAAATGGGGCCAAGCCCGTGCCGCCA
This sequence comes from Cupriavidus sp. PB-02, assembly GCF_058252315.1. Taxonomy (NCBI): domain Bacteria; kingdom Pseudomonadati; phylum Pseudomonadota; class Betaproteobacteria; order Burkholderiales; family Burkholderiaceae; genus Cupriavidus; species Cupriavidus sp. PB-02. The sequence continues at coordinate 218,336 of NZ_JBXPSX010000003.1, read as the reverse complement.
GCCAGGAACAACAAGGGACGCTCCACTGCCCGGAGGTAGAAGCTGCCCAGGGGGCCCGTCAGTTGCACCTTGTGGCCTGGCTGCGCCGATTCGAGCCAGGTGCTCATCACGCCGCCAGGGATTTTCTTGATCAGGAAACTGATTTTCGATGCGCCCGGCGCGGACGAAAATGAGTATGACCGATGCTTTCCGCTGCCGGGGACGTCGATGTTTACATACTGGCCAGCGAGGAAGACCGGAGGGATGCTGTCCACGTCCAACTCAAGGACCACCGCCGCATCATTGTGCTGTGCGACTTTCGTGACCGTCGCAGTGAATTTGCTTTGCTCGGTTTTGCACATCGTCGACGATGCCGGAACTGCGATGACGCAGTCACTCTGGGGAACCATCTGGCACGTGAGCACGAGACCGCCAGCTTTCTCGTCGTCGCTCAACGCGTCCTCAATGAAGTCGTCGCCCAAGTCGTAGCTGCCACTCTCGGCGCGGCACTTGCAGGTGCCACACACGCCGTCGGAGCAATCCATCGGCAGGTTAATCTTGGCGCGAAAAGCGGCATCGAGAACCTTTTCGCCGGCCTTACATTCGACAAAGCGGGTCACGCCGTCTTCAAAGTTCAGTGCGATGTTGTAGCTGGACATGTTACCTCCTGCGTCCTTTCTCATTCCAACCCGTGGCATCAGACGTGGTAGACGTCCAGCACCTGGCGGATATAGTCGTTCTTGAGCGCAATCTTCTTGCTCGAAATCAGCAAACGGTCGTCAACTTTGCGGAAGGTGACGTAGGCGGTGCCGAAATACTGATCCGTGACCTTGTAACGATGGCTCAACGTGTTGAAGTTGTATCGAACGTCGACTTCGTTATCCCGCTCCGCCAGCACTTCGATATTGGTAACGTGGTGGCTGGTGCGCGGCTCCGGCATCGACGCGCTGCTGCGCTCGGTTCTGATACGGAACACCCGGTCTTCCAGGCCGCCGCGGTCCGAGTAGTACATCAGAGAAATTTCGCTTTGCGGGTCTTCGGTGAGCTTGTCATCGTCATCCCAGGCCGGCATCCAGTAGGTGACGTCTTCGGTGTAGCAGGCCAACCACTCGTCCCACTGACGATCATCCAGAAAGCGTGCCTCGTGAAAGAGCGCGCTACAGATCTTTTGATAGTCGATGCTCATACGGCTGCCTCCGCCTGTTCTTTCCGCAGGGCTTCGCGCATCACCTGCATCCAGTATTCGTGTTGAACCACAAAGAGACCTTCATCTTCGCTGCGCTCGCCCGAGATAAGCGGGTTCAAGCCCATGCCCTTCGCATTCGCGTCAGGTCCATGGACCCACAACGGCGCCCCGCGCGACATGTCGTTCCACATCGACGTCGTGCTGGCGTAACCTGCCTGGCACGCACGGAACTCTTCGAGGTCGTCGCTGGTGCCCATGCCCGAGACGTTGAAGAAGTCTTCGTATTGACGAATGCGGATCGCGCGGCTTTCTGCGCTTTCGCCCTTCGGTGCGAAGCAGAAGATGCTAACTTCCGTCTTGTCAACACTGATCGGACGGACGACGCGAATCTGGGTACTGAACTGATCCATCAGGAACACGTTCGGATACAAGCACAGGTTTCGTGTCTGATTCACGATGTACTTAGCCTTGTCTTCGCCGACACGAGCAGCGATTTCGTCGCGATTCTGATAGACAGGACGCACTTCAGGATTCATCGTGTTGGTCCAAAGCAGGATATGGCCATGCTCGAAGCCATACACGCCCGCAACCGACTTGCTCCAACCATTTGCATCGACGGCCTTGGTGCCTTCGACATGGCGGCGGCCCATCGTTGCGGCATAGTTCCAGTGCACGGTGCTGACGTGATAGCCGTCACAACCGTTTTCCATCTGCATCTTCCAGTTGCCGTCGTAGATGTACGAAGAGTTGCCTCGCAACACTTCGAGACCATCCGGCGCCTGCGAGACGATTTGATCAATGATGACCTTCGTCTCGCCGAGATAGTCCTCGAGCGGCATCACGTCTTCGCTCAGGCTGCCAAACAGGAAACCGCGATAGTTCTGGAAACGCGCGACCTTCTTCAGGTCGTGCGAGCCCTGCTTGTTGAACTGCACCGGATACTCGGTGGTCTTCTCGTCCTTTACCTTCAGAAGCTTGCCGGCGTTCGAGAACGTCCAGCCGTGGAACGGGCAAGTGAAGCTGCCCTTGTTGCCGTGCTTGCGACGGCACAGCATGGCGCCCTTGTGAGCACATGCGTTGATGACCGCGTGCAACTCACCGGTCTTGTCACGCGTGATGACAATCGGCTGACGACCAATCCACGTCGTGTAGTAATCGTTATTGTTCGGTACCTGGCTTTCGTGCGCGAGATAGACCCAGTTGCTCTCGAAGATGTGCTTCATCTCGAGTTCGTACAAATCGGCGTTCGTGAAGATGTCGCGGCGACAACGGAAGACGCCATTTTCCTTGTCATCCTGAACGGCGTTGCTCAGCAAGTCGTCCAGTTTCCGTGCTTTATCGATAGTTGCGGACATGAGTCGTCTCCCTATGCGAGCTTCGTGGTCAAGCCCTTTGGCCTCGGTTCAGATAGTTCGTGCGGAGAAGTCGGCGGCCTGGCGAGAGAGGCCGCCGCGTGAGAGGTTATGCCGTGGCGGATGCGCGAGGGCGATTCACAAGCTGGTTGTCCTTGCCTTGCACCAGTGGAGTCAGCTCGATGTTGAATTCGATTTCCTTGTACGCGTTGCCCTTGAGGCCGAGCGCAGCGCCGCCCGTCTTCTCGACAACGTGCGGCACAAGCTCTTCGCGAGTCGCATAAGCGAAGTCGTCCCAGATCAGCGGATCGCCTTCGATGTTGATCTGCGTCGTGAGCTTGCGAGTCTTGTCGCTCGTTACGAAGAAGTGTACGTGCGCCGGGCGGTTGCCGTGGCGGGCAATCACGTCAAGCAACTGCTGCGTGGCGCCGTGCGGCGGACAGCCGTAGCCAACGGGCATCAGCGTGCGGAACTCGTACTTGCCGTCAGCCCCGGTCTTCACCGCGCCGCGAAGGTTGAAATCGTCTTGCGCGCCGGTCGGATCAAAGTGCGAGTAAAAGCCCTTGGAGTTGGCGTGCCAGCATTCGACGACCGCATCGGCCACGGGCTTGCCGTCCGGTCCGGTCACCGTGCCACGGATGATGAGCGGACCCGCGTCTTCGTCGGCATTGAGATCAATCTTAGAGACGCCATCGCGCACCGGGGCGCCAGCAACATACAGCGGGCCTTCGATAGTGCGCGGCGTGCCACCGTGGATGTCAGCTTCACGGTCCTCTGCATCCATGCGGATGTCGAGATACTTCTCGAGACCAAGGCCAGCGGCCAAGAGGGCCGCCTCACCATCTTGTCCGAGCTTGTTGAAGTAATTCACACCGTCCCAAATCTCGTCGGGCGTCATGTCCAAGTCGTCGATGGCCTTGAAGAGGTCGCTCAGCAGACGATGAGTAATCTGCTTGGTACGAGCGTTGCCATCCTGGCTTCCCAGATTAGCAGCGGCCTTCAGCAGGTCCTGCACTTCCTTCGAGTCGAACACTTTGACACTCATGTCTGCTCCTAAACTTTCTGTGTTTTGGTGGGGTAAACCCTTGTTTCAGGCCGGTCTGAGTGTACTCAGAAGGTATAATGCGGCGACGAAACAGAGCGTGATGGCAGAATAGAGGATGGCAAACAGGTCAGTCCAACACCGTTTTAGTATCGGATCATATCTCGGAGGTATTGTATGGAGCTGCGACATCTCCGCTATTTTGTAGCGGTTGCCGAAGAGCGAAACTTCACGCGCGCAGCAAAGCGGCTCCACATTGCGCAGCCGCCGTTAAGCCGCCAAATACAGCAGCTCGAAGAATCGCTGGGGGTGCAGCTATTCGAACGAAGCTCTCGTCCGCTCAAGCTCACCGAGACAGGCAAGTTTTTTTACTCGCACGCAGTGCATCTCATTGCGCAGACGAACGAGTTGGAATCAATGACAAGGCGCGTTGGCAGCATCGAGCGCAGTCTGTCCGTCGGCTTTGTGGGGTCCACGCTCTACGGCATGCTTCCAAAGATCATTCGGCGATTCCGGGACGAGAACAAGTCGGTCGAGCTCAGCCTCCACGAGATGTCGACGATGGACCAGATTCGCGCCCTCAAGGACGGACGCATCGATGTAGGGTTTGGTCGGATTCGACACGAGGATGCGAACATCCGCCGGGTGATTCTCCGCGAGGAGAAAATGATCGTTGCACTTCCCGTCGGTCATCCGCTCTCAACGTCGAAGCCGGTGCTCGCGCTTCGGGACCTCATCTACGAAACACTCATTGTTTTCCCCAAGGCACCGAGGCCAAGCTACGCGGACCAGGTTCTGTCGGCTTTCCAGGAGCGAGCCCTTACGCCTCGGCGCATCTATGACGTGCGCGAGTTGCAGATTGCATTGGGGCTTGTCGCGGCGGGAGAAGGGATTTCAGTCGTCCCCAGCAGCGTCTATGGGCTGAAGCGCGACGACGTGAGCTACATGGAACTGGACGACCCAACCCTCACCTCGCCCATTATCATGAGTATGCGTGCGATGGATGAGTCGCGTGACATCAAGGAAATGCTGGAACTGATTTATCAACTCTACGAGGAAGAGGCGATTCCCTATGTGCCTCGCACGGACAAGGGGTCATAGAAGGGTCATACCTCCGGGAGGTATGATGGTTTTGGACTGCCAAATATTGCCGGCGCAATACTGCAACCTTCAAATTCGTCGTTCCAGGCACGAACGCCTGAATCACCTCCGTCGAAGCACAGTTCTAGTCGACTTCATGGCGACAATGCAGCAACTAACCATTGGTCAACATCCGCCTGCTTTCGAGCAACGGCTTTGAGGGCATTTGCGAAGACCGGTCGAACAGCCTTTTTAGACCGATCGCGAGGATGCACGCGCCGGCCACGTAGAGGGCCCAACTGCGTCGCTGACATGCATCCCCGGGAAAGAGCGTCACAAGTAACGCCGTTCCCGGGTAGACCAAGCCGTGATGATGAGTTGCTTCTGCCCAGCTAAGCGTCAGGTTGCGCAAAAAGTCGACCTGTTCCCTGCAAGCAGCCGTATGATGAGGCGGCATTCCTATCTGCCGCCGACCCAGAACTAGGACACTATGCTTGAGGGGGCTCCGCGTGCTGCAACACCCATTCCACCGCCGTAGAACAAAGGAAAGTCGGGTCTTCCGCAATTTGTGTGACGACGGCGAACTCGCGTGGAGGACCTTGCCGTCGTCTCCCCCGCCCCACTACCACCATTCTCCTGCTTGTGACAAACGTGGGCGAGCCCGCCAGGCTCGTCCTGGCCGTACGAGCTCACCCGCCTGCGATGGCGACCGGACTAGCGGGTCCAGCAGGACAAGGCAGGCCGGTTTAGCGGTATAGCTTGGCTTCAATACCCGCAGCCGCAGAAGCTCGATGTTCGCGCGGCCATACATCTGGCGCTTGAGGAACTTGAGCCGGTTGACGTGACCCTCGGTCTGGCCGTTGCTCCATGACAGCTTGAAGGCCGCCCGCACAGCCGGTAAGTCGGCGCGCAGGCTTTGCGCGAACCTGCGCATTTCCGCAGCGTCGCAGCGCGACAGACGCTTCAACCATCGATCGAACTGCCGCGGACTTCGCCGGTGCATGAGCCCGAGAAACTCTCGCGCGAGGCTGCGGACCTCGCCCACCACGGGTTCGATCTTGCACAGCGCCTGCACGAAGCGCTCGTGGTCCGCGCTCCTGGGTTCCTCGACGGCGAGCTTCCTCCAACCGACAAGCCATCCGAACAAGCGCCGGGCCGACGGGCACGGCATCGTCCGCACGGGTGCCTGGAGGAGCGGTACCTTGCTCTGCGGAAAGAGGAGGCGAACCACGCAATTCCGCACGGCGGCGCGACTGCCCGTATAGCCTTGCTGCTTGAGTTCTTTCCAGATCAGTTCAGGAAAGCGACAGCCTTGGGCGATTCGTTCCTCGATATAGCTGCGATAGGGATCCAAAGGCGTCGGACTCCGCGCTCTGAGTGCGCGCTCGGGGAATGCCACCGCGGTGACGAAGTTGCGCACGGTTCGTTGGTCAATTGAGAGCTCGCGCGCGATTCCTTTCATCGGGCCGCCCTGGGCGCGTAGCGCCATCACCCGCTCGTACAGCGCCAGCCGCGTGGCGCGTCGCTGATCGCTCAGGCGCTGCCATGACCACAGTGACTGCGGCTCAGCACTCGCTGCCGGCCCAGGGTCACGCCACCGACCTCGACTTGCTGCGCGGCTTGGCGCAGTTGCGGCCCGAGTCGGTATAGCAGCCTCTCGACGTTGTCGCGCTGGTTGCACAGCAGATGCCAGCGATCGGAGACTTGCTTGGCTGCCGGCAGCGCAATGTCGACCGCCTCGGAGTAGGCCCCGGACCGATCCCTGGCGACGATCTCGATCGATGGGTGCGCACGCATCCACGCGGTCACCGCAGTTGCTTCCCTGCCGGCAAACACTGCGATCGGCTCACGTCGCTCCAGGTCGACGATGATCGTTCCGTACTGGTGACCACGCGCGATCGCCCAGTCATCGATGCCGACGACCCGCGGTCGTGGTTTGCGCTTGCGCCCAGGAGCTCTTCGCAACTCCCGCAGCACGGTGTCGGCACTGGTGCGCAAGCCCAAGACGTTAGCAAGCCGGGCCGCCGCTTCACCACCGAGGGCGTGGCCCAGCGCGTGCAACGCCCGAGCCTGCGATTGCGTACGACGTTGGTGCCGACCGGCCAAGGCGTGGATGTTCTCGGCAAACGTACGACGCGGGCAGCCGGCGTTCGCACACTTGAAGCGACGCACCTCAACGGCGAGAACAACCCGCTGCTCGAGCATCTGACGTTCTTCCAGCCTGCACACATAGCTGCCGTGGCGTCGGTTACTCCAACAGCGGCAAGCAGGACAAGTTGCCGCACGAACCTTACTGCAGGCTTCGACAGTGATGGTTTCCCCTCGCGCGTCGCTGGAGACGACGCGCTTACCCACACGGGCGAGAATACGATCGATCCCACCGAGAACTTGGCTCAGGGTAACGATTAACGTAGGGCCAGATCGGCCCGAAATCAAGCCCTCGACGCGGCCGTCACACAAAGTGCTGGAGAGCCATCTTTACTACACTTCACGACAGAAGGCCAGCTCTCAGCAGCGTCCGGGACTTAATCTGCACGAGTGCGAGGCGGCACGATGGGCGGAGCGATAGGGTTGGCCGTCTGGCTGCCGTTTGCTCCGGCGACCAGAACAGGCTGTGCTGCCCTCTTCTTCCCCAATCAGCCAGACGTAGATTGTCGCCGGCACCGAAAGATCGCCGAGAGCCACGGAAAGGTTGGACTGTCTTCCATGCGGCGCTGAAATATGTCGATCTGGGCCGCGGTCGTCTTGAATCAGACTGAAATAGAGTATGCAAGTTCGCTCCAACACACGCGCCTCCAGCTTGGCCGCCGGGCGCTTGGGCGCCCTGCCAAGATGGAACGACACCAGACCGGCCAGCCCTTGCGCCTCTTACGCCGACGTCCATCGCGAGATGAATCCGTCGTTGCAAGCAAGCTTGGAGCGAGTATTACCCGGCGTTCTCCATCGGCCCAAAGCAACACACAGAGTGCGCGTCACGCAAGGGCCGCATTGCCGTGGCGCTCGCGCATGACGGCCTCCAGGTCAGTACGTTGTCCGCTCGTCCGCATCGTTGTTTGCATGCCCAAGCATGTGGTCACGATACATCCAGTGATTCAATGGACTAGAAGATGCACGCCGCCAGCGCGATGCGCCGCGCTGCCCTCCGAGGTCTTCAGCGTCGGCGTCTGCCTCCGGGCATGAAGCTTCCTTGTAAATGAGCGGTTCATTTGATGGGCGACAGCATGACTGCGCCGAATGAGACCGGCAGCAAGAAAGCCGGACGGCATGGATACCGATTTATGATCGATGGAAAACGGTTGCCGCAGTGGTATGCGTCGATGGCGGCAGCCTGCGGGGCGGGAAACTCGTCTCGGGAGGGCGGGTGGAACCCCGTGGACCGCAGTGGAACTATCCCCAGGGGATAGCCCAGGATACGCCGCAGGTGAATCGCCTCGGCCTGTGCCATGTTGCTAGCGCATTCCTTGGCGTGGCGGGCGATGCTGTGGGTCAGGCTGATCTGCATGTTCAGCGCGATGCGCTGCAGCTCCATCGCGTACAGGTCGTCGATCAGCGAGGCCGGTATTGCGGGGTGGCCGAGCAGCGATTCCCACAAGGCCACGCCCGAGGATGAGCGGTCAATATTGCGCCAGCGCAGGACGGTCGTCCCTGCGCCAGTGGTTTGCAGGGCCAGTTGCACATCGAGCAGGTTGAAGGGGTAGGCCCTCGCCTGGGGCAGCACGCGCCGCTGTGCCAGGACGATCAAGCTGTCGCGCAGCGCCAGGTACTGGCTGGCCCAATGCCTCCAGACTCCCCTTACCTTTAAAAGGTTGTAAAAGGCCTTTTAGGTAGGCTGCGTGTTCCAGTCGCTGGAAGTCCGCCTGTTCCAGCGCCGTGAAGCGTGTCGGCTGGACGGGCATGGAAGGCTTGGTGTGCCAGCTATCCCGTGGGGATAGCACGGCATTGTTCGGCTAGTTCATGTAGGGCTGTGGGCGCCATACCCTCTCGAGCTCTGTACGTGGCGGCCCGCTTACCATCCACGTTTCGGCAGCGAAGCTCGAACAGTCGAGCATCATGTACCGCCTGCCCGCTGGCTGCCGCATCCGTACTTGGCGGCAGTTGCGCGGGATGCCGTTTGGAGATTCAACTTACGGCCGCGGCAATGGGCGTCCATCCATCGTACGGCGAATCGCCAGGGCGGCTTAGAGCGGCGCTGGCAAGCGTGAATCTTGGCCCTTCAGCCTACAGACGAATATCAACGGAAGTTGGCGTGGCGAATAGCTTGGGTTCCTTGCCGAGCGGAAACCCGATCACGTACAGGACGTTAGCTGGCATTGGCCTGTCCGGGTCCGAGCCCCCCTTCAGCAGCACTTTGCGCTCGGCATAGCATAGCGAAACGCCAAGGGTCTTGAGCACATCGATGTTGGCTTGCATCGTGTCAGACGCCTCGCGCTTCTGCGCTTCGCTGTAGGCGTCCAGGCCATCCCGGTAGTTGCGGAAATATTCCATCAGCGCGGCGAAGCGTTTATCCGCTTCGCCGCCCATCTCGAAGGCCAGCTGCGACATGTCCATCGTGCTGGTCTGCGCCAGCTCCGTCAACTGCTTACCCGTGGTCAGCGGAATCGCCGCGAAGGTGACGTGCTCTTGGTCGAACTGTTCCTGCGCAGCCTTGAGTTCGTCTTCCGGTGGAATCGCGAATGGCTTGTTGAGCGCGTCGATGTCCAGGAAATCGAACGCGCTGGCCAGCGCCCGGCAGGTGTCGGGGCCGGCGGGCCAGCCTTGTTCGACGCGCTGAACGGTTCGCACGTTGAGCCCGGCGATCACGGCCAACTGCTCGTGAGTCCATTGCCGGGCGTCGCGGAACACCTTGATGCAGACAGCCAGCTCGGCGGGGGTCAGCAGGCGTACTGGTGGCGTGTTTTCCGTCGCGTTCATATCGTTTCTCCTTCGTTATCGACCGGCGTGGCCAGCTGTGCTGGCCACGCCATTGCGCATGGCATGGCCGCACCTGGCGAGGGGCCAGAGCGCAAGCGAAAACCCGAAAGCGGCCAGTACTGCCACATAGTGAGCAGGCGCCATGGTGTCGTGCTGTAGCCAGAGCGTGAGGATCATCGGCGTGAGGCCGCCAAAGACTGCGTAAGACATGTTGTAAGCAAACGAGAGACCCGTGAAGCGCACCGGTGCGGGAAAGGCGCGCACGCCGGCAATCGGCACGGTGGCGATGGTGCCGACGAACAGGCCCAGCAGCCCGTAATGCCAGAACAGCGTGGCAGGCGTGCCGGGCAGGCTGCCGTAGAAGAGGTAAGCGGTCATGAAGAGTCCGCCCCAGCCGATCAGCATGACGGCACGGATGCCGATGCGGTCGCATGCCCACCCGACAATCATGCAGCCGATGGTCAGCGTGAGGGTGGCGAACGCATTGGTCTCGAGCGCAAGCGCGGCGGGTATGTGGTGGACCTTCTGCAGGTAGGCGGGTGTATACAGCACGACCACGACGATCGAGGTGGAAAGTACCCAGGTCAGCAGTGCGACGAACAGACTGGCCGAGCGGTGATCGCGCAGCACGGTGCGGATCGGCAGTTCGCGCGCCAGATTGCTGCGCTCAGCCAACTCGCGGAACACGGGGGTCTCATGCAGGAACCGGCGCAGGTACACGGACACAAGCCCGAAGACACCGCCCAGGAGGAAGGGAATGCGCCAGGCGAAATCGCTCACCTGCTCAGGCGAGTAATGGCGATTGATGGCGACAGCAACGAGCGACCCCAGCAGGATGCCGCCCGTGATGCCAGCGGTCAGCGTGCCGATGCCGAAACCGTAATGCCGGCTCGGCACGTGTTCGCCGACAAACACCCAGGCTCCGGGCATCTCGCCACCGATGGCCGCGCCCTGCAGCACCCGCATCGCCAGCAGCAGCAGCGGCGCCGCTACGCCGATGCTGGCGTAGGTGGGCAGCAGGCCGATCATCAGCGTGGGCGCGGCCATCAGCAAGATCGAGAGCGTGAACATGCGCTTGCGGCCAAGCCGGTCACCAAAGTGCGCGATCACGATGCCGCCCAGCGGGCGTGCCAGGTAGCCCGCGGCGAAAATGCCGAAGGTCTGCAGTTGTCGCAGCCAGTCAGGCATGTTGGCCGGGAAGAATAGCGCCCCCAGCACCGTGACGAAGAAGACGTAGATGACGAAGTCGTAGAATTCGAGCGTGCCGCCAAGGGCAGCCAGGGCCAAGGTCTTGTAGTCGCGAGCAGCCAGCGTGCGTGCCGGAACGGGAAAGACGCCGCCCGGTGCGTTCAGGGGTTTCAACTGCGGTTCTTGTTGTGGATTCACGTTCAGTCCTCGTCGGGTAGTGATCAAACGGACTTCGATTAGGGCTCGCCTTCTGAGGCCAAGACCCGGACGGTCGCCCGAGAGCGATGCCGCCCCGGCATCGTCCGATGCGCCACGCCTGCATGGAAACGGCCAGCCGCTGAGTCATCAAGCCGTATCTCAGGCGGGGGCTCTTCTCACAGCAGCTCTACCAGCTCGTCAACGAGATATCGCCTAGAGGCGTCAGGCTTTGGATCTTCCGGGGCTAGAGCAAGCGCCTCAGGTCCCGCCTTATCGGTCTTTCCATGTTCTTTGCTCTGAGCAGCAGCGGCGGCCCATGGTGCAACCAATGAGGCGGCGCAGGGCCTCTCGGGCCGGCCTACCAGGGTGTGCCAGCCGGTTCGGTCAGTCGGGGATCGAACCGTCGAGCTGCGCCAGCTGCGCATACGCCGATAGCGGTCGCGTAGGCCGGAAGTACCGGTCGCGAAGAATCGGCCTTTTAAGCGGCCCAACGATGGATGCGAGGTCGGACAGCTTCACATGGCTCAGTTCGGGCATGCCGATACCCACGTCGCACAGACCGTAGGCGGTGTCACCGTCGGCCGCGTCGAGCGCGGCCAGTAGCCAGCTCGCATGCGCGTCCGGCGTGAACAGCCGCACCACCGGCAGGTGGTCGACAGCGTAGCCGTTGTGGCCGTTGGCGAGCAGCTGCACACGTTGCTCCTCGGTGATTAGGGTTGGGTTCATTGATGCTCCTGAAAAATTCACGCCACTGCCGGGGCAAGGCGATACAAGGGCTGGGCGCTCGTCACTCTGAACTTGGCGCACCGTAGTTCGCGTATAGGGACCGTGAGGGCCACGGCCGCAACAGGTTCGTTTTTTGGGTATCCTATCCCGTGGTATCGGATCCGTCAAATTGCGACCATTGGCGCATGGCGAGACCCTCACCGAAACACTCTGGCAATCCCGTGCTTGCATCCATTGGCAAGACGGTCCGTGCTATTCGGAAGGTCCAAGGGTTTTCCCAAGAGGAATTGGCGCTCGCGACAGATATGGACCGCTCTTACATCGGCGGCATTGAGCGGGGTGAACACAATCTGACAGTGCTCAACTTGGCTAGGATCGCGAGCGTGCTCGGCACATCTGCCGGAGAGCTGCTGACTCGGTCAGGCGTGTAAGGAAGAAGGCAAGCCAACCGCAATTGGGAAGGGCCCTCCACTGTTTCCCGGGAGCGTTAAAAACCTTGGGGTTGTAGCTCCGAGGTAAGGCCCAATTGCTCCAAGAACTCAATTGTTTCCCTTGTCAAGGGTTCCGTTGGTGGCTCATACCTTGAAAGTCTAAAAGTCTCTCGACGTGGTCACCGCTGATCACGCCACATCGTAACTGGGCGAGCAAATCGACACCGTTCTGCGACCAGCGCATTTGTTGACGCTTGCCCATACGCTGGTTCAGTACTTGATTGACCGCAGACCCGGAAGTGCCGACATGCCGGGAAAGGCTGCACGCGGCGCGCTGCCGGTGGGTGCTGACGGTGCTCTACCTGGGCGGCTTGCGTGCCTCCGAATTGACGGCCACCACCATGGGCGCGTTGCTCTGCCGCCGCGATGCCCTGGGGATCGAGCGCTGGTGGCTGGAGGTGACCGGCAAGGGCAACCACGAACGCCTATCTGCACAGCGAAGAGGATGCGCGACACGAGGCCACGCAGGAGCGGCACCGGATCGGCTGGACCAGTAAGTCGTAGGCGCGCTAGGGAGTCAGGTCGCAGTTCATCACCACGATGTAGGATATTGTAGAAAGCTCGACCAAGATCGCCGACAGCATCACAACGATCGAAAGCTTCGGTGGACTCGGCGAGTGTCGCGGAGTTATCGGCGTTCTGTTTGACCGTATCGCTGAGTCGCTTAAAGGCGTAAACGTGGGCCAGGCGACCGATCCATTGCCTGGCGCTCTGGCCCTACACGGCCGTTGCCGCTCGGCCTTGCCTCACTTTCGCCCCGATCAAAGGCGGTGCGGTCACGATAGACGTTAGCGCAGGCACGGCCGGCTCGAGCATGGCCAGGTCCGGCAGCGGTCGGCGCAGCGTGGGAATGCCAGCGAATGCCTGCTCCATCGCGTAGGAAATGCCGAGCGTCTCGCGATCCTTGCGGAAGCCGCCTACGATCTGCAGGCCGAACGGCATGCCCGCATGGTCTCGGCCGCACGGCAGCGACAGCGCCGGATGCGTGGTCAGCGTGACCACATAGGTCAGCGACAGCCAGCGGTAGTAGTTCTCCTGCTTCACGCCGTTGATCGATTCTGCATAGAGCGACGTCCACGGGAACGGCGACAGAGGCGTGGTCGGCGACAGGATCACGTCGTAGTCGCGATACAGTTTCTGGAAGCGCTGCAGGATGCGCGTCTGTTCGGCCTGGGCCCAGGCGCTGTCCACCAGCGACATGCGCGCGCCCATTTCGTAGTTGGCGCGCGTATTGGGGCCGAGCTTCGACGGATCGCGTTCATAGGCATCGCGCATGCCGGCAACGAAGCTCTCCGCGCGCAGCACGTCGAAGCAGCGGTGCGTATCGCCAAGATCGATGTCGATGGCATCGCAGCTGCGGAACAGGTGGCGCATTGCGGCGATCTTCTCGCGGAACGTGCGCCGGATGCCGTCGTCGACATCGCAGCAGCCGAAGTCCTCCGTATAAGCCACGCGCAGGCTGCCCAGGTCCACCGGCATCGGCGTCAGGAACGACAGCGGGTCCAGCGGGTACGTCAGCGGGTCGCCGGCCGAGACACCGGCCGATGCGGCAAGCTGCAGGCAGGCATCGGCAACCGTACGGCCCATCGGGCCAACTACCGAGATCGGCGTCCAGCCCAGGGGCTTGCGCGAACTCGGCACCACGCCTGGTGACGGGCGGAATCCCACAACGCCGCACTTGGCCGCGGGAATGCGCAGCGAACCGCCAGTATCCGATCCGGTACACACGGGCAACAGATCGGCCGCAAGCGCGGCGGCGGAGCCGCCCGACGATCCACCCGCATTGAGATTCGGGTTGAACGGATTGCCCGTGGCGCCCCAGACATCGTTGCGCGAATTGGCGCCTGCGCCCATCTCGGGGATATTGGTCTTGCCCGTGACAATGGCGCCGGCGGCGCGCAGGCGCGCCACCAGTACATTGTCTTCGTCCGGCACGTTGTCGCGATACAGCGGCGATCCGTATGTGGTCAGTAGACCGGTCGTGGCCTCGAGGTCTTTCACGCCCAATGGCAGGCCGTGCAACAGCCCGAGCGGCTGACCATCGAGCACCGCGCGTTCGGCGGCACGCGCTTCCTCGCGCGCGCGATCGAAACACGTAGCCGTGACCGCGTTCAGGAACGGATTCACCTGTTCGATCTGTGCGATGCACGCATCGAGTAGTTCAACCGGAGAGATTTCCTTGCTCCCGATCATGCGCCGCAGCTCGGTGGCCGGGCGCGCTACCAGCTTCCTTTGTTCTTCCATGCCGCTGTCTCCAGGTAAGACGATGGAAACCATTAATTCGCCGTGATGCTCGCACGCTGTGCGGTGGCGCGCATCAGCGGCAGTTCCTTGCTGATCATGGCGCTGACCTGCCCCGGGCCCGCGTAGTTCGGCTCCAGCCCGTTAGCCAGCAGCTTTTGCTGGACCTCGTGGTCTTTCATCGCCTGCGCTACCGCTTTTTCCAGCCGGGCCTTGACGTCGGCCGGCAAGCCGCGCGGCGCCGCGATGGCTACCCACGAGTCGGCGTCGAAGCCGGGATAGCCAGCTTCCGCGACAGTGGGCACGTCAGGCAGCAGCGTGGCGCGGCGGGCGCCCGTGACCGCGATCGGCTTGATCTTGCCGCTGCGGATATGGGGCAACCGACGCGGCGACCGTATCGACCGAGAACGGAATCTGCCCGCCGATCAGGTCGGCCACAGCCGGCGCACTGCCCTTGTACGGGATGTGCTGCAGCTTCATGCCCGTGGCGCCCAGCAGCATCTCGCCTGCGAAATGCCCGGTGGTGCCGGTACCGAAAGACCCATAGACATACTTGCCCGGCGCAGCGTTGACCGCTGCAACCATCTGCGGCAGCGTATCCACCGGCACCGCCTTGTTCGCCAGCACAATCAGCGGTACGCGCGCCACCAGCCCGACGGGCTCGAAGCTCTTCACGGGGTCATACGGCAGGCTCGCGTTGATGGCCGGATTGACGGTGAATGTCGAGCCCGAACTGATAAGCAGCGTGTAGCCATCGGCCGCGGCCTTGGCCACGTAGCCGGCACCTACGATGGTGCCGGCACCGGCGCGGTTCTCGATCACCACCGGCTGGCCCAGCGCATCGCCGAGGCTCTTGCCGACGAGCCGGCCGATCATGTCGACCGCCCCGCCGGCCGGGAACGGCACCACGAGCGTGACGGGCCGGACCGGATACGCCGATGCCGCGTGGGCCCCGACGGCGGCAACCGCCAGCGCTGGCAGCGCCAGCGCCCGGGCCGCCACGAAGGCTCGGCGCAGGGACGAATGTAGAGTGGGATTCATCGCAGCACCTCCGTGCGTCGGTCAGCCGTTGCGGAACAGGAAGCTGTAGGCGTTCAGCGCCGGTGCGCCGCCGAGATGGGCATACAGCACGCGCGAGCCTTCGGGGAATTCGCCGCGCCGGACCATGTCGATCATGCCCTGCATCGATTTCCCCTCGTAGACCGGGTCGGTCATCATGCCTTCGTACTTGGCGCTCAGGCGGATGGCCTCGAGCGTGCCTTCGGACGGCAGGCCATATTCGGGGCCGCCATAGCGCTCGTCGAGCACCACGTCGGCGTCGACGATGTCGCGGCCCAGCTCCACCAGCCCCGCCGTGTGCTTGGCGATGCGCAGGATCTGCGCGCGGGTCTGGGCGGGCTTGGCGGAGGCATCGATGCCGATCACGCGATCAGCCCGGCCGTCGGCGGCAAACCCCACCACCATGCCCGCCTGCGTGCTGCCCGTGACCGAGCATACGACGATGTAGTCGAACTTGAAGCCCAGTTCGGCCTCCTGCGCGCGCACTTCCTCGGCAAAGCCGACGAAGCCCAGGCCGCCCAGCGGATGCTCCGAGCAGCCGGCCGGGATCGGATACGGCTTGCCACCCTCCTTGTGCACGCTCTCCATGGCCTCTTCCCAGCTCTTGCGGATGCCGATGTCGAAGCCGTCAGCCACCAGGCGCACGTCGGCGCCCATCATCCGGGACATCTGGATGTTGCCGACCCGGTCATAGACCGCATCGGAGTAATTGACCCAGTTTTCCTGGACGAGCACGCACTTGAGTCCCAGGTGCGCGGCCACGGCGGCCACCTGGCGCGTCTGGTTCGACTGGATGCCGCCGATCGAGACCAGCGTGTCGCAGCCTTGCGCGAGCGCGTCCGGGATCAGGTATTCGAGCTTGCGGGTCTTGTTGCCACCGAAGGCCAGGCCACTGTTGCAGTCCTCACGCTTGGCGTACAGCTCGACTTTGCCGCCAAGGTGGGCAGAGAGGCGCTTTAGCGGCTGGATGGGCGTGGGGCCGAATGTCAGGGGGTAACGCGCGAAACGCTTGAGATTCATGGTGGCAACTCCAGGGTTAGGGTGTTATCCCGTCATCGGTGTGCCTCTCAGCAAGGCCAAACGATGCGGCGACGGACTCTATCCTAGGAAAAAAGCCACGAAACGTGCTTGCAAAGAAGCGTGCTTTTGAACACTATTAATAAGTCTCCAAAAATGAAAGCCGTCTAAAATTCTTTCGTAGACCAAATGAAAGAAATAAAATTTCGCACCAAATCCGCCCGCGATGCACCAGTTCAGGCCGCGTCGCAAACGCTGCCATCCACACCCCATGTGGAATCGCTCGATCGCGCCGACAAGGCGATCCTGCGAGCCCTGCAGCAGGACGCATCGATCTCCAACGTGGCCTTGGCCGCAAAGGTCAACCTGAGCCCGCCCGCCTGTCTGCGGCGCGTGGAACGGCTCAAGGAATTGGGGCTGATCCGCGGCATCGTGGCGCTGCTCAACCCCTCAGCGCTGGATGCGGGAATGCTTGTGATGATCGGCGTGGTGCTGGATCGCTCCACGCCAGAATCCTTCGCGCTGTTCGAGTCTGCCGCGCAAAAGGTATCCGGCTGCATGGAGTGCCATGTCGTGACCGGCGAATTCGATTACTTCATGCTGGTGCGCACAAGAGATAGCGAGAGCTTCAACCGCCTCCACGCGGAATAATTGCTCTACCTGCCGGGTGTCAGGCAGATTGTTCATGGTGCTCAAGCAGGTGCTATCGACGACGCAGTTTCCAATCTGATGGACTTGCCGCAGCGGAGTGGCAAGTCAACGACATGTCGGTAGTCCCGCTGGCACGACCCGAGCCCGTGGTCGAAATCAAGGTCACCGCAGCCACGCGCCACGCGTAAGCCTCGCGCGTGAGCGCGAGGCCTTCCGCAACGACTGATCAAGCGGCAACGCGTTGGTCGTAGAACGGATAGTCGACATAGCCGATGTCCGTACCGCCGAAGAACGTCTCACGATCGTACGGATTCAGCGGCGCCTTGCGGCGCAGTCGTTCGGGCAGGTCAGGGTTCGAGATAAAGTCGCGGCCAAATGCAACCAGGTTGGCGTCGCCTGCCGCGATGATCGCTTCCGCGGTGTCGCCCTTGAAACCGCCTGCAGCGATGATCGTGCCGGGGTAAACCGAGCGGATCAGCTTCGCGGCCACAGGGTTCGGGTCCCTGGTGTCGTCCTCGACATTGCCCCGCACGCGCGGTTCGATCAGATGCAGGTAGGCGAGATCGAGCTTGCCCAGCTCAGTGGCAACGTAGGTGAACAGGCCTTCCGGATTGCTGTCGGCCATGTCCCCGAACGAACCGCTCGGGCCCAGGCGCACCGCAACCTTGTCGCTTCCCCAGACAGAAATCACCGCGCGTGTGGCTTCAAGCAGGAAGCGCGCGCGGTTCTCGAACGAACCTCCGTAGCTGTCCGTGCGCTTGTTGCTGCCGTCCTGCAGGAACTGGTCGAACAGGTAGCCATTGGCAGCGTGCAGTTCGACGCCGTCGAATCCGGCTGCAAGGCCACGTTCGGCGGCACGGCGGAAGCTCTCAACCAGTTCCGCGATTTCCTGGGTCTCCAGTGCGCGATTCGGCGTGTTGGCAACCCAGCCCGCCTTCGTATATGCCACACCGCCGTGGGCAATCGCCGACGGGCCTACCGGCTGGCTGCCCTCTGGCTGAACTTCCGAATTCGACTGGCGACCGGCGTGGTACAGCTGCAGGAAAATCCTGCCGCCCCTTGCATGCACGGCATCGGTGACCAGACGCCAGCCCGCGATCTGACTGTCGTCATAAAGCCCGGGTGCGCCAAGGTAGCCATTGCCATTGGGCGCAGCGATGGTGGCTTCACTGATCAGCAGCGCACCAGGCGAGGTGCGCTGTGCGTAGTACTCGGCCATCAGCGGGCCGGGGATCGCACCTTCACCGGCACGCATGCGTGTCAGCGGCGCCAGCACAACACGGTGCATGAACTCGTAGGCGCCAACCTTGATCGGTGTGAACAACGTGGACATCAATAACTCCTGCTTATGATTGAATTGACGTGCGCACCATGGAGTGCGCGACAAGGACAAGGTACGAAAGGATGGGATCGCCCGACTCCGGGCGATCCCGTGATCAACCGGCAGCCATCGAGTCGTTGAACTCGTTGACCCCGGCGTGCTCGTTTGGTCCCGGATTGGCGCGCATGTCCACGGCCGGACCCACCAGGATCTCGTTGGCGTCCGTGCCCAGTTGCTCGATCGCGCCCGCGATGAATGTTTCGA
Source organism: Cupriavidus sp. PB-02 (assembly GCF_058252315.1). Classification (NCBI taxonomy): domain Bacteria; kingdom Pseudomonadati; phylum Pseudomonadota; class Betaproteobacteria; order Burkholderiales; family Burkholderiaceae; genus Cupriavidus; species Cupriavidus sp. PB-02. The sequence goes on along the minus strand of NZ_JBXPSX010000003.1, from coordinate 199,630 downwards.
GAGGCATCGCGCGCTCCTCCTCGCTGCTGTTCAACAGCTCGGTGCGGACCCATGGTGGCGCGATCTCGAAGACGGAGACCTTGCTGTCGCGAAGCAGAAAGCGCTGGGACAGCGTGTATGAGTGCAAGGCCGCCTTGGTCGCGCTGTACACGGCCGTGATGGCCAGGGGCACGAAGCCAAGTACCGAGCTGACATTGGCCACGACGGCGCCTTCCCGCGTCTTCAGGTGCTCGATCAGCGCCGAGGTCATGCGGATCGGCCCGAGCAGATTGGTCTCGACGGTGGAGGTCAGCAGCTCGTCGTCGACCGGGCCGGCAGCGCCATCCGGCAACATGATGCCCGCGTTGTTGATCAGCACATTGAGCCCGGGATGCTCGGCAATCAGCCTGGCGGCGACCTTCTGGATATCCGCCGGATCGGTGATGTCGAGCGCTTCCGCCTGCATGCCGGGATTAGCATCGATCGTCGCTTGCAAACGCTCCGCGCGGCGGCCGGAGATGATGACCTGGTTGCCAAGCTTGTGCAGCGCTTCGGCAAGACCGCGGCCGATGCCAGAACCGCCGCCCGTGATGAATATGGTGTTACCGGTGAGTTTCATGATGACCCCGATGGAAACAAGGGGGTGGAATCAGCGCGGAAAGCTGTTACCGAACATGGGCAGGCCGCTCTGCGAATCGGCCTCGGTGGCCTCGTCCTGCAGCACGTCCCAGTGCTCGGCGAGCACGCCGTCCGCAATGCGCAGGATGTCGGCAGCGATCCATGCCGCGGGACGCCCATGGCCTGAAAAGCGCCCGTGCACGATCACGTAATCGCCATCCGCCACGATCACGCCGGGCTCATAGCGCAAGGTCGGCGGCAGCGTCTTGATGAGGTTGAACAGGCCGTCGCGCCCCGGTGCGATATGCGCGCTGTGCTGGAGGTAGTCAGGCGACCAGAAGCGCTCGGCGGCGGCGTAGTCGCGTTGATTGAAGAGCGTGTCGAACGCTTCGAGCACGAGGGTTTTGTTCGCGGCTTCGGTGGGGGTGGTCAAGTTGATGCTCTGGACGGGTGACTTCCGATGTACTTGCCTGGCTTCTGCGAGATGGGCGCGGCCAAATCACGATGGTGATTGACATTGAGTTTTGGCGATCGGCGCCGGAAAGTCAAGGTCGATCACCATCGTGTTTGCGGGGGGCAGCTATAATTGCACTGTCAACGGCTGGGAGGAGTGAGCGATGGGCGTCTCAAAGCAGCAGGCGGAAGAGAATCGGAAGGCCATCCTTGCCGCCTCGGAAAAGCTGTTCCGCGAGCACGGAATCGATGGTGTCGGGCTGAGTGCACTAATGAAGGCCGCCGGCTTTACCCAGGGTGGCTTCTATAACCATTTCGAATCGAAGGAGGCGCTCGCCGCTGAAGTCGTGGCCACCGCGATGGACAAGGTCAACCACGACCTGAAGGAAGCCATCGCGGCGCCGATTGCACCGGGTGGCAACCGCATGAAGCGGCAGGTCGACTATTACCTGTCCGGCGTGCACTGCAGCGATATCGAGCAAGGCTGCGCCGTGGCCGGCCTCACGGCGGACGTGCGGCGGCTTGGCAATGCGGCGCAGTCGCACTTCGCAAGCGGCCTGGAGGTGATGATCGAAACCCTGACAGCGCTGGTTGCGCAACAGCGCCCCGATGCCGACCAGGATGAGGCACGCCGCGCGGCAATTGCGTTCTACAACCAAATGGTGGGGGCGCTCATGCTGTCCCGGGCGATAGCCGGCGCCGATCGCCGGCTGGCGGAAGAAATCCTGGACGCGAGCCGCAAGATGCTGATCAGTAATTTCGCGCTGGACGAGGGGCCGGCGTGAAGTGTAGGCCCAGTTTTACACTTCACGCCAGGCGCACGCCCGCGAAAGTGCGCATCACCCGGTATCTGAGCCACGACCTGTGGGAGACGGTCAAGGACGCCGTCGCGGCATGCCGGCGGAGGCGGCCCGGGAATGGCTGCACGCGGCGCGCTGCCGGTGGGTGCTGACCGTGCTCTATCTGGGCGGCTTGCGGGCGTCGGAGTTGACGGCCACCACGATGGGCGCGTTCCTCTGCCGACGGGATGTCCAGGGCATCGAGCGCTGGAGGCTGGAGGTGACCGGCAAGGGCAACAAGACCCGGCTGTTGCCGGCGACCGACGAACTGATTGCCGAACTGGCGCGCTACCGCCACGCCCACGAATTGCCGCCTACCCCGCAGTTCGGGGAGACGCGTCCCCTGGTGCTGCCAGTGATTGGCAGCGAGGGTCGCGAGAAGCCGCTGTCACGCGGCGCGCTGCACCTGATCCTGAAAGAGGTGTTCGGCATGGCCGCGGCGCGCCTGCGGGGGCGCGGGCCGGAATGGGAGGCGCAAGCCGCGGTGCTGGCGAGCGCCTCGGCGCACTGGCTGCGCCACACCGCCGGCTCGCACATGACCGACCGACAGGTCGACCTGCGCTTTGTGCGCGACAACTTTGGGCACAGCTCGCTGTCGACGACAAGCGGCTATCTGCATAGCGAGGAGGATGCGCGCCACGAGGCCACCCAGGCGCGGCATCGGATCGGCTGGACCAGCAAGCCGTAGGCGCGCGGAGCATGCCAATCCATGGCCTTTGCACCCGGATATGAGCCGCACCTGCGGCTCAGCGCAGGATACGCGGTTGCTAAAATCGCTCCACGCGATCCACCACTAAATACAATGGGCTTCGAACAACTTGCGGCTCCTAGATCTCGCACACTCTCCTTCACGGTCGACGATTCGCCGAGGCGGGAGGCGACCATTCGATCGACACTTTACGCCAAGCAAGCGCACCTCCTACGACAACGACGCCAACAACTCTTCTGCCTGACGCGCATCCACGGTATCTGCCCCGTCCGTGAATGCTGCCCGGATCTCGAGGAGTAATTGCCGCGCAGCGGCATCCTTGCCTTGGCGTAGCCATAGCCGCACGAGGCTCAGCACGCATTGCAACTCGATAGACTTGGCTTCGTGGCGACGTGCGAGCGCAATGGCCGTCTGGAACCGCGCCTCGGCATTCTCGTCTACGGCGGACGCGGCCGAAGTGCCCGCATTCTGGCCAGGCAACTGCAGCATCAATTCGCCTTGTAGGCGAATCAGCGTCGCTTCATCGAAGCGCTCTTCCGTCTTGCCCACTAGCGCCAGCGCGTCATCCAGGACGCGAAGCGCGGCTTCAGGCTGCTCTGCCCTGCCATAGGCGTCGGCGAGTAGTCCCAAGAGGGATGGTCGTCCCAATGCGGCACCGGTCGCTTCATGTGCGCCAAGTCCTTGGTGGATATGTGCGATGCCCTCCGCGTGGCTGCCTTGCCTGGCCAGTGCCCAACCCCTCAGGATCGTTGCCCATGCCAAGTACATTGAGAACCCCTGCTCGCTCGATAGTTGGAGCGCGGCATTGGCGAACTCCAGCGTCGCTTCAGGCTCGCCGCGTCGCTGATGCAGTTCGGCCGCAAAGATCAGGGCTAGCGCAAGGCCGAACGGGTCGGACGCATTTCTGGCCATCTCCAGTGCCTCTTCGCTTCTGGACAGCGACTGATCGGGCAAGCCCAGATACCAGAGGACCCAGCTCAGGCTGCTACGCATATGAACCGCGGGATTTCGCACATAGCGCAGCAGATGCCCGTAAGACTGTCGCTCAGGGCGGTGCAAGGTCAGCGCCTGCTCCATGTGGGTACGGGCCTGCCGGAACTCGCCCAGGCGGAATACAGTAGAGCCAAGCACGCGGTGCGCCTCTGCAAGCTGTTCCGGATCCTGTGCATCCTGCGCGAGTCCGAGCAGCCGCTCGGCCAGCGTCTGCGCCGTCTCGAGTTCGGAGCGCAACAGATAGAACGACCACAAGCCGAGCTGTGCAGAGAAGAGCTGCGAGGTTTCCCCGCCTTGCTCGCTGAGGACTAGGGCCCGGGTATAGTTCGCTTGCACCTCCGGTGAACCATAGCCTCGCACGGCCATCCAGGCCGGACCAAGGGTCAGCCGCAACGTGAGTTCCTCGCGACTGCGTTCGGGGGTATCAGGCTGGTTTTTCAGGAGATTGAGGGCGGCGCTGAGATGTGTAATAGCCTCGGACTGGGCGGAGCGCTGCAGCGCCTGCTTTCCCGCCAGTTGCAGGTACTCGACCGCCTTCGGCACATTGCCGCTCTGACTGTAGTGGTGCGCCAGCTCGCTGCAATATTCGCTCAGCCTGTCGGGAAACAGCGCCTCAATAGCTTGGGCGGTACGCTCATGTAAAAAGCTTCGCTGTTCCGAGAGCAAGGAGTTGCTCGCTACCTCTTGGGTCAGCGCATGCTTGAACGCGTACTCCACCTCAGGGAAGGTGGGGCGCTCATAGATAAAATCGCCGATCTGTAGGTCAGCCAGCAGCGGGTGAAGCGATGCTTCAGACTGGCCCGTGACATGCCGGATCAAACTGGACGGGAACTCCGCGCCGATGACCGCCAGCGTCTGCAGCAGTTCCTTCTGTGGCAGCGGCAGCCGGTCAATACGCGCCGCCAACACGCCTTGCACGGTCGTCGGAATATGGAGTGCCAACGGCGCGTTCTCGACCCTGTAGTTTCCGGGCGGGCCGAGCAGCGCGTTTTCCTCGGCCAGGGTATGGACAACTTCCTCCATGAAGAACGGGTTCCCCTCGGTCTTTGACAGGATCAGCTGCTTCAGTGGCGCAAGGGACGGGTCTGCGCCCAGCAGTGCAGTAAGCAAGCCCTGCGCCTCCGTCTGGCCCAGCGGTTCCAGATGCAACTGGGTGTAGAAGGTGTGTTGAGCCCAGTCATGCCGGTACTCGGGGCGGTAGTTGACCAGCAGCAGGATCTTGGCGCGCGGCACCTCGGCGATGAGCACATTCAGGAAAGCTTCCGTCTCGCTATCCAGCCATTGGAGATCCTCGAATAGGACCATGAGCGGCTGGTTCTGGCTCTCGCGCACCAGCAAGCGCGCGATCGCCTCGAAGGTGCGCTGACGCCGGATGGCCGGATCCATCGTCGGCAATGCCGAGCCCGGCTCAACGATACCCAGCAGGTAGAGCAAGTAAGGCAGTTGATCCTCCAGGGCGCGGTCCAGAATTAGGAGTCTGCCAGTGGCCTTCTCGCGATAGCGGCGCTCGTCATCCTGTGCCGTAATCTGGAAATAGTTGCGCAGCAAGTCGATTAGCGGCAAGTAAGGAAACGCCTTGCCATGCGACACCGAGAAGGTCTCGAGCACCATGCAGCCTTGCTGCGCGCGTGCCTTGAATTCATGGAACAGGCGCGACTTGCCCACGCCCGCCTCGCCCACCACGCCGACGATTTGCCCCTGTCCCGCCCGGGCCAGTTCGAGCGCCTCGCCCAGGCGCTTCAGTTCGGCCTCGCGACCGACAAACCGGGCCAGGCCACGTTGCGCGCCCACCTGCAGCCGCGTGCGCAAGGCGCCCAGCCCGAGCACCTCATACACGGCCAGCGGCTCGCGCAGGCCCTTGATCTGTGTGCGCCCCAAGGCCTTGAACTCGAAATACCCCTCGGCCAGTTTGTGGGTCGATTCGCTCACGAGGATCGATGACGGGGTCGCGACCCCTTCCATCCGCGCGGCGATATGGATTGTGTGGCCGACCGGGTCGTAGTCCGTGCGCAAGTCATCCTTGCGGATCGAGCGCACCACCACTTCGCCGGTATGGACGCCAACCCGGATCTGTAGCGGGATGCCCTGCTCCAACCGGATCTTGTCGCTATGGTGGCGCATGGCCTGCTGCATGCGCAGCGCCGCAAACAGCGCCCGCAGCGCATGGTCCTCGTGGGCGATTGGCGCGCCAAACAGGGCGAGGATTCCGTCGCCGAGGGATTTGGCCACGTATCCCTCATAGTGATGCACGGCTTCCATCATCAGCGCCACGACCGGATCGATCAGGCTGCGGGCTTCCTCAGGGTCCAGGTCTTGGATCAATGCCGTCGAGCCGGCCATGTCCGCGAACAGGGCGGTGATGGTCTTGCGCTCGCCACCAGCCTCCCCGCCCTTCGCCTCCATGGCGGCCTGCTCGGCGCGGATCCGTTCGGCCAGATGGGGCGGTGTGTAGAGAATCGGTGCCGGCAAAGGCGACACCGTGGGCGACAGGCGCGGGGAGGCTGCCGCCGTGTCCGCCAGCAGCGCGCCGCACGCGCCGCAGAATTTTTCAGTGGGACTGGATGCGTGGCCGCATTGCGAGCAGATTAGCGCAAGCCTTTGCCCGCACTCCTGGCAGAACTTGGCTGCCGAGGGGTTCTCGAACTGACAATTTGTGCAGCGCATCTCGTCTCCCAACTGCCTGTGCCTGCCACGCAGCCATTACAGGCGCATTCCCGGCGGTTGGCAAGGCGGCGGGCAGCCGAAACTGCCCTCTAAGAAGATCATCACCGATTGGGGCGAATACGACACCCAGGATAGACAATACCCGCTGAATTGGCCGACGGTTCGAGCATCCCCTGGTGGCACATTCGCTTCGCTCTATGGCAACCGGCTGAGCGCTGGGTGCTGGCCGGGGACAAGAAGCTCGGACTGGCGCCCGTTTGCCGGGCCGCGCCGCTGTCACCCGGCAGCGTCCGCCAGGCGCTCGTGATCCTGAATGCATTGTTCGCCGGGTTGACGAGGCGGGCTACCTGGCCGGCAACCCGCTCGCCCGCCGCCGGCGCGCCCCCACCCAAGCGCGCATCACCCGCTATCTGAGCCACGACCTGTGGGAGACGGTCAAAGACACCGTCGCGGCAATGCCGACCGAGACGGCCCGGGAACGCCTGCATGCGGCCCGCTGCCGCTGGGTGCTGACGGTGCTCTATCTGGGCGGCTTGCGCGCCGCCGAATGGACGGCCACCACCATGGGCGCGTTTTTCTGCCGGCGCGATGCCGAAGGATCGAGCGTTGGTGGCTGGAGGTGACCGGCAAGGGCAACAAGACCCGACTGGTGCCGGCGACCGACGAACTGATTGCCGAACTGGCGCGCTCCGCCGCGCCCACGCGTTGCCCCTGGCTCGACGCCTTTGCGATCGTCGATGACTTGATCTGGAATGAGCGCGGCACTTACAACCTGCTGCCCCCGAATCCAAGGCTGGAACAGAACGGCGGCACGGTGTATCGCGCTGACACGCTCGAGGAGTTGGCCACCAAAGCGGGATTGGACCCTGCGGGCTTCGTGGCCCAGGTACAGGCGTACAACGCCGCGGTAAAGGCCGGCACGCTGTCGGACCTGGTGCCGGCGCGCTCGACGCACAAGTTCCGCGCCTATCCGATCGAGAAGCGGCCGTTCTACGTATTTCCAGCCGTGGCGGGCATCACCTACACGATGGGCGGCATTGCCATCGATGCCGACGCGCGCGTGCTCAAGCCCGATGGCGACGTCTTCCCTGGACTGTACGCGGTGGGCTGCGCAACCGGTGGACTCGAAGGGGGCCCCAACAAGGGCTACGTCGGCGGTCTGGTCAAGTCCAGCGTCAAAGGCCTGCGCGCGGCCGAAGCTATTCTGGCCTCTGCGTAGCCTGAAGCGGCGAAGCCGGTCCCGTCGGACCGGCCTTATTTGCGCTTGCACAAGGCGATACGTATTTCCGGAATCCGTTAAAAAGCCTTGGACGCCGGCGTGGGTCGGACCGTCCCGGGCTTTTTAACGGCTTACCTCAACACAAGCTGATCGAACGTAAGCGCGAAATTAAGCGCACCTGACTTTTGCGGCTGAGAGTGGGCAGGCTTGCGTCCGCAACCACTATTTGCGGACGCAAGCATGATCGAAGCCGAATGTGAAGTTCCGCCGCTGAGAGTGATCCGTGTTCGCTCCAACGGGAAGCGCGACTTTGACGCCAGGGATAAGCGCCAACTGGTCGAGGCGTGTCTACGGCCAGGGGTATCGGTAGCTGGGATGGCACTTAGGGTCGGCATCAATACGAACCAGTTGCGCAAGTGGATTCGGCTGCACCAAGTGGCAACTGAAGCCGCTGCGGCCGACAGTGCGGAGCCTGCATTGCCCGCGTTCGTACCGGTCGTCGAGGTTAGCGGCGCAACGCGCGTTCCGGAATCGCCGGTGGCGCTGGAATGTCTGCCGGCCCAAGCGCCTGCTTGCACCCAACCATCGCCGCGTCCATCTCTGACGCCTGCTGTACTCACGGCGCGGTTGCCCAACGGCGTGACGGTCGAACTCAAATGCGGCGGGCAGGACGTTGCCCTGGTGAAGGCGATGATCGAAGCGTTGGGAGCGCGTTGATGTTCCGGCTCGACGCTGACCTGCGGGTCTACCTGCACCGCAACGCGGTGGATTTCCGCCTCGGGATCAATGGGTTGGTTGCCCTGGTCGAGCAGTCGATGCAGCTTGATCCGTTTGCCAGCGCCGTCTACGCCTTTCATAACCGTCGGCGCAACCGCATCAAACTGTTACTGTGGGACCGAAACGGGTTCTGGATGCTTTTGAAGCGATTGGAGGAAGACCGTTTTGTGTGGCCGCGGCGTGAGCACGCGGTGATCGAGCTCACGACCGAGCAGCTGCACTGGCTACTGGACGGTATCGACGTGGACGCCGTGAAGCGGCACCCGTCGCGCAAATATCAGCACACGGCTTGACGGTCGTTCGGTGTGACGTATACCCGATTGAGCGGTGGCTGCACTATCGTGTTCAGCATGAACGAACACGACCTCTCGCAATTGCCGCCGGCCGCCCAGGCCTATATCCGCGAACTCGAAGCGCGGGCAGCTGCCAACGCTCAGCACATTGCAGAGTTGAACGATCGCATCAAGCTCCTTGAGGAACAGTTCCGGCTTGCGCAATCCAAACGCTTCGCGCCAAGCAGCGAGAAGATCAAGGACCGCGTGTTCGACGAAGCCGAACAAATGGCCGCTGCGGAGCCGGCCAACGACGATGAGGATGAAGCGCTCGCGCCGCCGGACACGGGGCTGCCAGAGCCCGATAAGCCCGCAGGCCGCAAACGTGGCCGCAAGCCGCTGCCGGCGGAGTTGCCGCGCCAGCGCATCGAGTATGACCTGACCGAAGACCAGAAGATCTGCCCGTGCTGCCAGGGCTCGATGCACCGCTTGGGCGAGGAAGTCAGCGAGCAGTTGCACATCGAAGCAAAGGTCTCCGTACTGCAGCACGTCCGCTTCAAATACGCGTGTCGGCACTGCGAGCGCAATGCCGAACGCACGCCGGTGGTGACCGCGCCGATGCCAGCGCAACCACTGCCGGGCAGCAACGCAAGCCCGGCAATGCTGGCGACGGTGACCATCGGCAAGTACGTTGACGGCACGCCGCTGTATCGCATGGAAGATGCGCTCGGGCGCGCTGGCATTGAAGTTGGCCGTGGCACGCTGGCCAACTGGATCATCCGGCCTGCCGAGTTGCATTACAGCCGGCTGTATGAGGCGCTGCGCCGCACGCTGCTATCGCAGCCACTGATCCATGCGGACGAGACAACGGTGCAGGTGCTCAAGGAGCAGGGCAAGGCCGCGCAGAGCAAATCATATATGTGGGTCTACCGCAGCGCGGAGGACTGCGGGGAACCCGTGGTGCTGTTCGATTACCAGCCAGGGCGCGGACAGGAGTACCCGCAGGCGTTTCTCGCCGGCTACGAGGGCATGCTGATGACCGACGGCTACAGCGCGTGGCGCACGCTTGAGGGCGTGACCCACTTCGGCTGCCTGGCGCATGCGAGACGCGCGTTTGTCGATGCGCTCAAGGGGCAGAAGAAGCTTGGCGGGCACGCCGCGCAGGCGCTCGAATACTTCAAGGCCCTCTACCAGGTCGAGGCGCTCGCCAAGGCTGAGTTGCCCGAAGGACAATCGCGCGCTGACTACACGTATCGGCTGCGCCAGCAGCATAGCGTACCGCTCCTGACGGCGTTCAAGGCGTGGCTGGACGAGCAGGCCCCGCGGGTGTTGCCAGAGAGCCTGCTGGGCAAGGCGATCGTCTACACGCGGAACCAGTGGGAATACTTGAGCCGCTATGTTGTCGATGGGCGTGCGCCCGTGGACAACAACGTCATCGAACGAGACGTTAGGCCGTTTGCAACCGCGAGAAGCTATCGCTACTTTAAAATTATGGAAGGTACGTCATGGCCCAGTCTCATAGACATCTCAGGATCGACGTCGCCGCCATTCGCTCGCTGGACGACGACATCGATTTGGAGGCGTGAGCTGCAGCACACCCAGCTGCGAACAATCCATAATCATAGAGTCTGCAGAAAGCGAAGGACGTCATCCTTGGGCCGATATCGAAGCGGCTTGCGTGACGGCGCCTGCAGAGCCTTCAATGCTCGTTCCTTCATTTGTAGGTCGGCCTCAACATAACGATGTGTTGTGACGGGGCTTTCGTGCCCCAGCCACAGCGCGATGACGGTAATGTCAACTCCGGATTGCAGCATATGCATGGCAACCGAATGGCGGATAGTGTGCGGAGAAACTCGACGATGCGCAAGTTCCGGAAACTGTTGCGATGCCCGATGAACTGCGAGCTTTAACCGTTCGGTGAAGCCGATGCGCGTGAGCGAAGCGCCGGATCGGCCAGGAAACAATGACTCCTCAGGCGCGCGTGGATATTGCCGCAGCCAGCGTCTGAGCTCTTTGGCGGTATCGGGCCACAGCGGGACTGAGCGATCCTTGCGCCCTTTACCGTGGATACGCACCCACGATGTGGACCCTAGCACGAGATCGGAGACGCGCATTTCGGTGAGTTCCGAAACGCGGGCGCCCGTGTTGTAGAGCGTTTCCAACATGACGTGATCGCGCTGTCCGGTCCATGTGTCGGTATCAGGAGCGGCGAGGATGGCCTCGATATGCTCGCGCGACAGAAATCCGATGAGTGGCTGCTCAAACCGCTTCGTGGGGATTGCCCGTACAGCCTGTGTCAATGCGAGGGCTGACGGTTCCTCGAATGAAACGTACTCCATGAAGGACCGGATGGCGGCGAACCTCGCGTTCCGGCTGCGGATGGAATTGTGCCGGCCATGTTCGAGATACCCGAGGAAATCGAGGATGAACGGGGCATTCAGGTCTTCGATCGCGATATCGCTGGGGCGTTTGTGCAAGTGCTGATGGGCAAAGGCCAGCAGCAGCCGGAAGCTGTCACGGTAGGCCTCCACCGTGCGAGGGCTTGCGTGCCGCTGCTGAACGAGACGTTGCGTAAAGAACTTCTGCAGCAGGACTGGAAACGACTGCACAGCTGACTTGCTCATGGCGAACCTCCACGGCAGCGCACAAAGCGGCGGGCTGCGATTGCTAGCAGCTCGGGCGTGGCTGTCTCATACCAATACGTGTCCGTGACCTTGGCGTGCCCAAGATAAGTCGACAGGGAAAGAATGCTACGGTCGACGTCCAGCCCGCGGGCGTACCAGTCCTGCAATCGGTGGCAGACGAACGAATGTCGAAGATCATGTAGCCGGGGAGCAGGATGGTCGCCGCGAGCGTGCCACTTCAAGGCCGCGCAAAGTACCTTGAAGGCGTACTCGACGCTTCTGGTAGAAGCGGGTCGACCGTAGTCGAACACAAAGAATGCGCTGGTGTTGCCAGCGAAGGGATCGTGGTCGCGCTTCCTGACATAGCGCCGCAGAGCTTCAGCCGTAGTGAGGTGTATCGGCACCCAGCGCGATTTGCCATGCTTGGCGCATCGGATATGGAGCAGTCGTTGCTCAAGATCGACGTCCAAACGGGTCAAGCCCGTCGCTTCCGAAATGCGAAGGCCTGTAGCTGCGATTAATCCAAAGATCGTCTTGCAGCTCGCACCACGAAGGCCGCCGGGCGGATATAGGTCATCGCAGGCGGCTAACAGATCCAAAACCTCTTCGTCTGTGAAAATATGCGGCGTCAGCCGACGATGGGAATCTCCGAAGAGCCATCGCGGCGGAATCTCGGCCGCGGGATCGAACTGCCGGCAGTAAGCGGCAAAGGGCCGGAGTACCTCGATCCGGCGTGCAGCCGTCAGCTGCCGCCCACTGCTGGTGGCCCACTGAACGGCAAGTTGGACCGTCAGCGTGCCATGGTGGCCGGCCTGTTCCGCAAAGCGTGCAAGCTGTCTGAGCTGCGCGCCTTCTGCTTTAAGCGCAAAGCCGGCCCGACGACGAACCGCTAGGTAATCGTCGATCCAGGTTGAGAAGGAGGTGTGAGTGCTCATGAGCGCCTCCCTGGCCATGGGAGAGCCACGCGCCGGAGCGAGGGAAGATCGACCTTTGCGTATATCGTCGTCGTGTCGAGGCTACGGTGGCGTAGCATGTCGGCGATCTCTTTGAATGGAGCCCCACCTTGTGCCATCCGACATGCCATGGTGTGCCGGAAAATATGCGTGCCGCGCACACGCTGCTGCAGACCGCAGCGTTCGGCCGCATAGCGAATCGCGTTCCGAACGATGTCCGGACCGGCCGCAGCATTGAGTGGCGGTCGATGGCGAACGAAGACCTCTCGCCGTGTGGTCTGGGGACGTCCGCACTGAAGATACTTTGCGATCGCCCGGCCGGTCAACCGTGGAAGAGGTACGACATCAACCCGATTGCCCTTGCCGTGAATCCTCAACATTCCACCCCGCCAATCGATGTCATCCAGGCGCAGCTGTGCTACTTCCGTGCGTCGCAGGCCCAGGTCCAACAGACAGCGCATGATTGCGTAGTCGCGTAGACCAGTAGCACTGTCGCGATCGAATGCGTTGAGCAACTGCCTGATCTCCGCCGGCGAGAGCATCTCAGGCAGCCTGGCGAGACGCCACACGGCGACCCGCGGCAGTGCCGCGATGAGAGCCGTGGTTGGGATTCCGCTACTGGCCTTAAACAAGAAGTAGCTGCGCAGTGAGATGCCGAGGCTCTTGACCGCGCCGGGTACAAGGCCGCTCGTTCGGCGCATGACAAAATGAACTACATTAGCCGGAGTGAGCTTCGAAATGCGCACTGCGCTCTTGCCGAATCGATCGACAAGAAATTCCAGTACGTGCCGCCGCCGAATGGTGCACGTACTATCGGAAAGTCCTCGAACTTCAACCAAGTGATGATTAAACTCGTCCAGTTCCTTTGTGATTGCTTGGGGAATGCCTGGCGTCTGTCGTGATGTCGTTTGGCCGAGCATGGCAAAAAAGTGCTTCAGTGCCGCATGGACGTCAGCTCTCGTGCGACGGCATCGTGGAGCGCATCGGCAATGAGGCAGATGCCCGTCGAGAAACCGGTTGATCACCGCCTCGTCCATCTCGCGAAGAACGACGCCTCGCAGCGAGTTCCAGTGAACGAAGTGGGCAACACTCCTGAAATAACACTCCACAGTCTCCCGAGCATAACCACGCTCGGTCAGGTAGTGAACGTACGCATCTGCGTGCGCTCCCAACGCAGCCTTGGCAAACCACCTCTCGCTGAGCAGATGGCCAGGTTTGATACGCGAGTATGTGGGCATGGCAACTCTCCTCGAAAACACGAACAGCACGAGGAAAGTACTGCAAATTATGGAAGGTTGCTCAGTTCCCCACGGAGCTAGCGGAACCTGGAAATGGCTGCTGTTTGCTATCGTCAGCGGCGCTGAGCTTCCATAATTTCAAAGTAGCGATAGCTTCTATTATGAAAGTGCTTCCATAAGAGAAGGTCCTGGCTGTTCAGCGACACGGTCGCCGGCGCGAAGGCCAGCGCGATGGTCTATAGCCTGATGCTCACGTGCCGGGCCTGCGGCGTTGAGCCGTACGCCTATCTGCTGCACGTACTAACCGAATTGCCGCAGCGCGCCCCGGACGCGGACGTCATCGACCTGCTGCCGTTCAGCTTCGTCGCAGCGTCTGCCGCCTGAACGACGACCGACCGCACCCGAGGCGCCGATCGGCCATATGGGAGCACTCGCCCGTTACCCGGTAACTGGCAAGCCTACCGGCTCGCCTTGAAATAGTGATCCCATTGCTCCGAATCCGGATCGAGCCGACGCACGATGGCGTCGTCGGCTCGCGCGATCAGCCGCTCCAGCATCTCTCGCTTCGTTACGGCGTAACGGCGTGCCAGCCGCGCGAGCGCGAGATCCGCTTCGCTACCACTTACCCACATGTCCAGCCGACGTTCTCCGTTGCCGTCCTTGCCCGCCGTCGCGCGCCTTGCCCGATAGGCCGCCTGCCGCTGAGCTGTCGTCTGCGCCATCCCATCCACCCGTACCCGCGCCCGACGCGGGGTGCGTGAGGGTGCCATGCCGCACGGAATTGCACCGGCCAGCGGTGGTCTTGGCCCAGCCAGCCTTGTTCGATCGTAAGCGCTAAATTCAGCGCACCTTGTTGAGTCGAACCGTTTCCCGGTAACGTATGCAAGACGGGAACGCGTTACCGGGTAACCATGACGATGGGAGTGCAGGGAACGAAGGCTGTGATCTGGATTTTCCCTCCAGACGCAGTTTGGCGAGAGTTCTGGTGAGCCGCAGATTTCTTAAGGGCAGCAACCGGGGCCGAGAGATCCGCGAACTCTGCGAGACAAGGCCCCTCTAGCTAGCCAACTCGGCAACCGCCCGATTGAACGCGCCTGGGTTGGCAATATTCATGCCGTGAGAGGCTCCGGCAATTGTCTGACGCTTAGCTTGCACGATCCATTCTTGTAGCTTCTCGACCGTGCTACGGAACATGCGCGGACTCTTTTGCCCATCGATCAGCAACGTTCGACACTGGATTTCACCGGCAGCTTCGCGTGTATAGGCGGGCAACGGGTCACGCAGCTGCTTCGGCAGTGTGAGCGCATTATCGAGCGCCATCCTGCGGAAGCTCTGGGAACTCTTGCTCCAAAAACCAGGCATGGTTACCGAGTCTACAAACAGATTCAGACCGGCATCAAATTCGCCTTGCTCAATCAGTGCAGCGGCCTTCTCTCTCAACGCATGGGTGGCCGGCGGCAATTTGCCGGCCTCTGCTTGCGGCGTTGCCTGAAGTGGGCCGCCTGGATCAGCGAGCGTGAGCGTGTTCACCAAGTGAGGGTATTCACACGCCAGATGAAACGCAATGCAACCGCCACGCGAGTGGCCGACCAGATGGACCGGCCCCAGACCTAGCGCGTCGATGAACTCCGCAATCTCCGCGACGTGCGCCTCCCAACTGAAGTCGCCGCGTCCGAACGCACTGGTTTGCGGCCAATAGTGGCCCAGGCTCGGAGCGAAGCAGTGGAAGTTCTTCGACAGAGAAGCGAGCTGCGGCTCCCAATAGCGGTAGTCGCACAGCGACCCGTGCACGAATACCATTGGCTCGCCGCTCCCAGCTTCCACATATGGAACGGAGGTGCCGGAGGCAGTGGAAACAATAGAAGGTTGTGGCCAGGCACCGGCAAGAGCCAGCGTAGTCAGGGGCGCTCGTGCATTCATGTTTAACTCCTTGCCCAGACTTTGCTGCACCGCACTCAAAAAGAAAATCGAATAATATTGATGGAATCTTTCAGATTTTCTGATAGCTCTACATGTCGCGGGGGCACACAGTCTCATGCAAGTGCGCGTCGCCCTCTTTTTTCACAAACTCGCTCAACGAGATTTTCCCCTTGGATCGGCCAGCGACCTGTGTCATGGCCCCTGGCAGAAACCGTTTCGGGCTTGTTAACGGCTTCCATGGAAGAGGAGGTGCGCGAGATTTTGCGGCGCGCGCTCAGCAAACCGTCTGGCCGTGGCGGCCTGGGCAGCCGTTTGCAACAGCGCTTTGCCACGCTGGCCGATCCGGGGCTGGATCTGCCCTCGCGCGCCGAGCGACCGCGGTC
This sequence comes from Cupriavidus sp. PB-02, assembly GCF_058252315.1. Classification (NCBI taxonomy): domain Bacteria; kingdom Pseudomonadati; phylum Pseudomonadota; class Betaproteobacteria; order Burkholderiales; family Burkholderiaceae; genus Cupriavidus; species Cupriavidus sp. PB-02. The sequence goes on along the minus strand of NZ_JBXPSX010000003.1, from coordinate 183,989 downwards.
CGCGGATTTGCCCGAATGATCGTGCTCGACACCAAAGTCTTGTCGGAGTTGATGCGGGGCCAGCCTGAGCCGGCCGTCGTCGACTGGCTCGATCGACAGGCACAGGATTCCCTGGTCATCACCGCCGTGACGGTTGCCGAGCTGTTGTATGGCATTGCCCGTCTGCCCGACGGGCGCCGCAAAACCGGGTTACAGGAAGCCGCGCTACAGATGCTCGACCAGGAATTCGAGGACCGGGTGCTGCCTTTCGACGAGGATGCCGCCGTGCACTACGCCGCGTTAGTGGCCCAGCGCGAACGCGCGGGCTGCCCGATTAGCATGGCGGACGCGCAGATTGCAGCCATCTGTCGGCACCACGCCGCCGCTCTGGCCACGCGCAACACAAAGGACTTCGAAGGGGTCGGCATCGTGTTGGCCAATCCCTGGCTGGATTGATACCCGCTGCCTTTGACAGGTATGGCGTTGTCACGCTGGCGAACCCCTCGGATCTGACATGGCGGGACAACGCGGGCCAAGGCTCATATGTTTCGGATCGGCCGGGAAGCGCTGCTGATTCGCAAATCCCAACATTGCCGAACTTGCGCGGCGGCAAAATTATGCTATTGCCACCGTTTCGCCGTTGTCCCACGCCCGCCGGCACGCAGATCGCTGCAGTCGACGATGTCAAGAACCGAGTCGCTCGGGCGCATAGGCGACCAGCCCGCGAAATTGGAAGTAAGAGGAGGGGCTGCCCCCTCTCCGGGGCGCCTTCGTGCATGTGCACTCAGAAGAAGTGGCGAATCGCTGCTCTGATAAGGAGTTGATTCCGATTCGAGGAGACATTGGCCGCCCCGGGGACAAATGCAACGTCAAGCACCGAGCCGGTGGAATCCCCGGCGACGCGTTGGTAGAGGGTCTGAATATAGACATCAGTCCTCTTGGAAAAAGCATAGTCAGCCATCATCCCGAACGAGTGGTAGACAGGATGCTGTTTTCCGGCCGTGGAGTCGAAGCGACCGCGCGTGTAGGTGTACATGGCACCAAGCCAGAATGCTGAGGTGAACTTGTACTTCCCGTTGACCTCGAAGTTCTGGAACCGGAGAGATGACAGCGTACCGGTTGGCGGCACAATCGGCCCTACGTAGCCTGAACTCTGCGGATCATTAACGTTGGTGTTCGAGTAAGTGAATCCCACATCCACCGGACCTGCTTCGTAAATGACCCCCGCGCCGAAGATTCGCAGCTTGCTGCCCAGGAGGTTCTGGTCACCACTGTTGTTGATGGCGCCATACGACGTCGACGATGGATTGTCGGCCTGCAGGTAGGCCGTCGAAACTAGGACGCTACCGGCCTTGTACTGCGCGCCGAAGCTGAACTGCCGATTCTTCGCAAAGTTCGTATCGTCGCTGAAGCTGTACGTCCCGCCAAACTTGAAGCCGCCCAGAGCGGGACTCGCATACTTCACGGTGTTGTTGACGCGGAAAGTGTTGATCAGGTTGTCATTGTCGTACGGGTGAGCAAACGCATATCCCCCCCATGTTCCCCCGACCGACGTCTGCGCCAGGAAATCAACCACCGCGTCATACTGGCGGCCCATCGTAAGCGAGCCCACTGCTTGGTCCGAGAGACCAATATACGCCTGACGTCCGAACAACAGACCGCCTTGAAACGCCCGGCCCGTATCCACGTCGAAGCCGTTCTCCAGCTGGAACAAGGCCTTGACGCCGCCGCCGAGGTCCTCCGTACCCTTCAGCCCCCAACGACTACCGTGCGGAAAACCACTCGCCATCTCGACTTGCCGGTGCCCGCCAACATTGTTGGTGTAGTTGATGCCCTCATCAAGCACGCCATACAGCGTCACCGTGCTCTGTGCAGATGCGGTACCGGACATCGCCACGAGAGCAGCCACCAGCGATAAACGAACTTTCATGTCTCTCTCCTGAATCCTTGTCGCGCTCGACCGTGGCAAGAAGGCGAGCGCGTGCCAGCTGGCCAGTCGAATCTGGCCAGGCTGACCTTTTCAGTGTTGGAATTGGAGCACTGCCGCGGGCAGCGCCGGCCTACTGTTTTTGCAAGCGCTCGTCCGGTTGAGACTGTTTCGACAATGGCGACGGTCTCGTACCCTGCCCTCGTGTTGCAAACCAGCAAAGAATGGAGCCTGCGCAAACCATGGCAGCCCCCTTCCAGAAGGCAAACGAAAGCGGTGCTTGCAGCAGCGCAGCCGCCAAGGCTGCGGAGAACACGGGAATGAAGTACGAGGCGCCCGCAAGGATAGTCACGTTCCCGTGCAGAATGCCGACATTCCATGCGGCGTAGCCGAATCCCATGGCTGCCGCCGCCATCGCGAGGTAGAAAATCCCGTGGTAGGTAACCTCTATCCCGCCGCTTTCTGTCGTGAAGTACTTCAGCCACAACGCCAGCGCCGTCAGCGCGAAAAACAGCGTGATGCCATTTTTTCCACCAGCCATCCTGCTTGTCACGGTGCAATAGGCCGCCCAGATCAGCGCACCAGAAAATGCCAGCCCATAGCTGAGGGGATTGGTCTTGATGTTCTCGACCATGCCAACGATGTCCAGCCCCTGATCTCCGCCCAGTACCAGGCAGATGCCGAGAATCGCTACAGCGAAGCCTGGCACGATCAGCCAATTGGACTTCTGTTTGTTGAACGCAATGGCGGCCAGCATCGTGAAGCTCGGCCAGAGATAGTTGACCATCCCGACCTCGATGGCTTGTCTACCGCTGTTTGCATAGCCGATAGACAGCGACAGGCAAAGCTCGTACGCAACGAAAAGGATGCTGCCCCAGAACAGATATCGCCCGGAGAATTGCCGGACCTTTGTGATTCCGACAGTGAAAGACAGCAATATGGCGCCGACTGTATAGATGAGAGCAGCACCGCCGGTAGCGCCGAAGCTTTCACTCACGCCACGAATCAAACCAACAATCGAGCTCCATAGCAGAACTGCGATCAGCCCAATCAACGTTGCTTTTCTCTTACCTTGCATGACAGCACTTACGGTTGTTCATCGAACGAGAACGCAACATCTGCTTCCTCGACGAGGATAGTTGACGACTGATTAACAAGTCTCGACCAGTATTGCGCCCTGGTTGCCCAGCGTGGCGTCGAGGGCAGCGCCATGGCATTGGTCCATAACGCCCTCCTCCGACTGCCGCCACCTACTATGCCGGCACATCGATCCAGATGGTTTTCATCTCGGTGTATTGGTCATGAGCCCAAATCGACTTGTCCCGCCCGCCGAATCCCGACTCCTTGTAGCCGCCAAAAGGCGTGGTGATATCGCCTTCCCCAAAACAGTTCACCGTTACAACGCCGGCGCGGATTTCCCGCGACAGTCGAATGGCACTGTTCAGATTGCTCGTGTAGACCGAGGCAGCCAGGCCGTAGACCGAATCGTTCGCCAGCGCAATGGCTTCCTCAGTGTTGTCAAACGTCGTCACAGACAGGATCGGCCCGAAGATTTCCTCCTTGAACAGGCGACTATCCTTGCCCACGCCATCCACCACCGTCGGCTCGACGAAGTTTCCTGCTTGCGTACTTCCGCCAAATGCAACAGACAGTTTTTCGTCTGCAGCCTGCTCGATGTAGGAGCGAACCTTCTCGAAGTGCGCTTCGCTTACCAGCGAACCGATGCGGAATTCCGGATCGAGCGGATTGCCCATCTTCCATTCGCGCATATGAACGCCAATGCGGGTCAGCAGTTCGTCCTTGATATCGGCATGAACAATCAGGCGCGAGGAAGCCGAGCAGTTCTCGCCCATGTTCCAGAACGCACCGTTGACGACATGCTGTGCCACGACATCGATGTCCTCGATGTCCTTCATCACGACCGCGGGATTCTTCCCCCCGCATTCGAGAACAATGCGCTTCAGGTTCGATTCCGCGGCATACTTGAGGAAGAGCCGGCCGGTGGCCGTCGAACCCGTAAAGCTGACCATGGAAACGTCCATGTGCATGCCCAACGGTTCCCCTACTTCCTTCCCACCGCCTGGCAGGACGTTGAACACGCCTGCAGGGACGCCAGCCTCATAGGCGAGCTCTGCCACCCGAAGGGCCGTCAACGTGGTTTCCTTGGCCGGTTTGACAACAATGGAGCATCCGGCCGCCAGGGAAGGACCAATCTTCCAGGCGAGCATCAGCAGCGGAAAATTCCACGGCAAAACGAGACCGACTACGCCAATAGGTTCGCGCACGACCAGTGACAGCGCATTCGAACCGACAGGCGCCGTGCTGTCATAGATCTTGTCGATGAGTTCGGCATGCCACCGGACGGTATGGATGGTCTCCGGGACGTCGGTGTTCTGGCACTCTCGGATCGGCTTACCACTGTCCAGGCTTTCCATGACCGCCAATTCGTGCGCGTGCGCCTCGAGCAGGTCGGCGAACCGCAGCAGCACGGCCTTGCGCTCGCCCGGCGAGCGGCGGTGCCAGCGACCATCCTCGAACGCAGCCTTGGCCTTCGCTACAGCGATGTCGACGTCGCGCGCATCGCAGGCGGAGATTTCCGTCAGGACTTCTCCGGTTGCCGGATTGGTGGTCTGGAACGTTTTACCCGACACCGAACGAACAAAGGCTCCGTCGACAAATGCCTGCGTCGGCAATTTCAACTTCTCCGCCAGCGCGGCATATTCGGAAGCAGTGAGAAGTTTTGCCATCAGAACTTCTCCCCGACGATCGCGGCGACTTGCCGCTTGAGTTCGACGACGATTGCCTGCAGCCGGCGCTTCTCGGCATCATCGAGGTCCTGCAGCGGGGCCCTCACCCCACCCGGGCGCAGGCCTGTCAGCGCGCAGCCATGCTTGATCGACTGCACGAATTTTCCACCTTCCAGGAAGTCCATGAGCGGCATCAGGGCAGACATGATGCGGCGCCCCTTGTCGAAGTTCTTTTCAATTACACAGGCTTCGTACAACGCAATATGCTCACGGGGAATGAAGTTCGAGCCGGCGCAAACCCAGCTGCTCGCGCCCCAGGCAAAGAACTCCAGAGCCTGGTCGTCCCAGCCGCACGAGATATCGATGTCGTGGAACTCCGTAGCCAGCATGTGCAGTTGCGACGTCTGGCCGGAGCTTTCCTTGATGGCCACAAAGTTCTTCGACGCAGACGTAACGGTACGGAAGTACGCGCGCCCCATCGACACGCTCATTCGCCCGGGGTAGTTGTAGAGCATGATGGGCAAACCTGCGGCTTTGTCGATAGCGAGTGCGTGGGCGGCATTCTCCGCTTCGGTAGGCAGCGCATAGGGCGGCGAGCCAACGAGAATGGCGTCGGCCTTGATGGCCTTGGCTGCGGTGGCGTATTGAATCGACTCTTCCGTACGCACAGCACCGGTCCCGACGATGAGTTGGGCCCGCGAACCGATGACCTCCTTGGCGTGCGCGGCGAGCGCCAGGCGCTCTTCCGTCGTGTGCGCATAGTACTCGCCCGTCGAGCCGGCAACGATGATGCCGTGCACGCCTGCCTCGATCAGCGATTCCAGCACTTCTGCGTAGGCAGTATGGTCGATATTGCCTTCGGAAGTCAGCGGCGCGATAGCCGGGGTGTAGATGCCTTGAAATTTCATGGTTGCTCCGTAAAACGGGAAGATGTGTGATGGAATGTTCGGACTAGCGGCTCAGGGAGGCGGCTTCCTGAAGACTCAGCGAGCGGGTCTCGGGAGCAAGTGCCACGGACACGAGCAAGCCAACCAGCGTGACGCCTGCAGCGGCGTACATCGTGAAGCCGATGCCGTAGCTTTGCAGCGCGATGGGTACCAGCCAGGTCCCGATGGCGGCGCCGATCCGAGACAGCGATGCCCCCAAACCTACGGCGGCGGAACGGATTTCAGTGGGGAAGAGTTCGTTGGGATAGACCAGTTGCAGCACCTGCGCTCCACCAATGAAGACGGCGTAGGCACCGAACAGGACCAGCACGAGCATTTCCGTGCCATCGGAGAAGGCTCCGAGCCCCAGCAGTGCCAGACCGGACCACAGGAAGCTGTGAATCAACATGCTGCGCCGGCCGATGACATTGATGAGCTTCGTAGCGATATAGCAGCCGACAACGAAGAGCATGGTGATGGCGACTGATCCGTAGGAAGCCCAGGCACCTTTGAGATGCAGCGCTGCCAGCACCGTCGGTGCGAATGCATACACCGCAAACACCGGAATCACGGAGCAGCTCCAGAAGACTGAAACGAAGAGCATGCGTTTGCCGTATCCGGAATGCAGCAGACTGAGAAGAGGTACTTTTTTCTCCGCGGGCTGCTCGGGAAGGTTCTTCAGCGAGAACGAGGACCCATAGACCTTCTTGATGACCCGCTCCGCCTCCGCAGTACGGCCCTTGCTGAGGAGCCAGCGCGGCGACTCAGGTGTACCGAGGCGAACCAAGAGCAGGACAACCCCAATGGCCGCCGGGCTAGCCAGGACCAGGCGCCAGGCGTCGGCTCGGCCGGTATCCAGAAGCGCATTACCGACAACGTAAGCCAATGCCGCTCCTGCGAACCACAAGATAGTCAGCATGGCCAGCCGAGGACCCCGATACTTCTTGGGCATGAACTCCACCAGCAGGGAGCCGGCGACGGGATATTCGAATCCCACGCCAATCCCGATCAGGAACCTAAGCGCGAAAAGCTCGATCCCGGAACTTGCCCAGAATTGCGCCAACGAGCACAGGACGAAAATCGTCGGGCCGAAGAAATACAGCTTCTGGCGTCCAAGGCGACCGGTCAGAAGCCCGCCGAGAAAGCCACCGAAGAAGATGCCGATGAGCGCTGACGCCGCAATCATGCCCTGCCAGAAACTTGTCAATTCCAGGGCGGCGGCCAGCGGCACCATGGCGACACCAATGATGCTCAGCACGTAGCCGTCCAGGACCCAACCACCGCCTGAGCGCACGCAGAGCAACTGATGAAAAGCATTGAGAGGAACGTCCTCGACCGACTGATGATTCGCCACGCTTTGTCTCCTGCTAGTGCCCGGAAATCGCGTTGCGCGCGAATCCGAGTCTCGTCAATGAAATAACTGGTTATCCGGTTCCATGAACCGAACGCTATGCGGCTTGATTTCAAGCCTAGTGAGCCTGGTGCTAGACCTCCCTCCCTGCTCGATGCTGGCCGAGCCAAAGATTGGCGTTCACCCCCAAGGAAAGGAGTGGCTCGGGAGGGTTCTTGTTAGGTTTCGGTGAGGCAAGAAGGAAGTCGATCAGCGGGTCTCGCTTCCCAGCCAGGTGGTCAGCCAGCAGCTTGCCCGTTACGGTTCCGCGGGTCACTCCCAGACCGTTGCAGCAGAGCGCGCCATAGACATTCGGGGCGAGCTGGCCAAAGTGGCCCATGTGATTGCGCGACATCGCCAGTGAACCGCCCCACGTGTACTCAAATGCGACATCCGGCAGCCTCGGAAAGCGCCGTTCAAACGAAGTCCGATGGCATTGGACAAACCGGTCCAGGTACTCCTGTTTGCTACGCCCGTCGCGATTGAAGCTGAAGCTGTTGCGGACCAGGATGCGGTTGTCGTGGGTGCGGCGCAGCGTGGTCCCGAACGGGTCGGCAGGAATCAGCCCCCAGAATTCCTTCCCCCCCAGGCGTTCCTGCTCGGCCGTCGTCAGCGGACGGGTAAGGCTGGCGTAGGTGAAGATGGGCAGCATCGTGCCCTGCAAGAAGCCGAAGCGCTGGCCAAAAGCATTGTTTGCGAGCACCAGTGTGTCAGCAATGATGCGGCCATTCGCATGGGACAGAGCGATCTTGTCGCCGTACTCCACGTCCGTGATGGGCGTGTGTTCGTACAGGCTGACATTCGGAGGCAGGCAGTTCGCCAGTCCTTTCACCAGCGCCGACGGCTGGACGAGCGCCGTTCCCGGCGTGAACAAGGCCTTCTTGTAGAACGAAATCCCAATGTGGTCGGGCAAGTCTGCGCCCTCGATCATCTCGTAGGGCTGACCCAGCTTGTCCAGGCCTCGGCGATACGCGTCCAACACCGCGATACCCCTGTCTTCGACCGCTGCCTGGTACTTGCCGGACGGCCGGAGATGGCAATCGATCTGGAATTCCTCGACCAGCGACTTCAGGATCTTCTGCCCAGTCAGATTGAGGCTCAGGCTCTTCTGCGCGGTTGCGATGTCGCCGATGTAGTCGTCAGCCCCAATGTCGTGGGGCAGGTCAATTGCAAAGCCTGCGTTTCGTCCGGACGCGCCATATCCGACCTCTTGCGCTTCCACCAGGACGATTTCGTCGTGCGGGAAGTTGAGGGCCAGCTGCCGGGCCGACGCGAGCCCCGTGAACCCTGCACCGACCACCACCCATCGCGCCTCGGTCGTCCCGGTATGGGACGGCATGGGCTTGCGCGGAGGGCTCAAATGAAACCAACCGCAGGTCGAATCGTCGGCTGGAAGGGCTGTAACTCGCATGGTCTTTCGTCTCGCTCGGATCGCCTTGATGCCCGTAGACATCCCATCGGCGGTGTGTCTATCATTTGTAGACAGAGAATAGTTCAACGATAGACCAACTCATATCCGGGTTTACGCGCGCAATCTCGCTTCAAATAGTGATGCATTAGCTACTAATTAGATGAATTGCCGGTGAATGCGTGAGGCAGCAGGCAGGTAGCGAAAAGGGCAGCAAGCGCGGCCGGCCACACGGGAGGGACACGGAAGCGGCGTATGGGCCGGGCCGGGCCGCCGCCTAGAATTTGGGTCAGGAGTTGGCCGTCACCCGAACAACCCCGGATTTTTTATATACTGTCTACGATTGATAGACATTGAGCCTCGAATGCCCAAGATCCGAGAACCCTCAGAAGGCGACCCGCAAACGGCGGATAGCTCTGTTGACCGTAAAGCGCTCCTAAGCGAAGCGCTGCGGCGGCGCATTGTCAGCATGGAGCTGGCGCCCGGCGCCGTTGTGGACGAACTGGCACTAAGCGAGGAATTCGGACTATCCAGGCCGCCGGTACGCGAACTCATGCGGCAGATGGCGGCCGAGGGATACATTGAGCTCGAAGCCAATCGGGCTGCTCGCGTGTCCTCGATGAACCATCAGTCGCTGCGGAATTTCTTTCTCGCTGCACCGCTGATCTACGTTGCGACAACGCAGCTCGCGGCCTCAAATGCCACGGCCAAGGAAATCGACGAGCTGAAAGCTATCCAGGCCAAGTTCCGCGAAGCCATTGAGAACAACGATGTCGACAATCGCGTCTTATTCAACGACCAGTTTCACCTGCAGATCGGGAAGATGGCGCACAACCCCTATCTGATGCCCAGCTTGCGCCGCGTCCTGATAGACCACGCCCGGCTGGGGAAACTCTTCTATCGGCATCCAACTTCGACAGACCTGCACCCGGAGATGAACAAGGCTGCGGACCAGCATGACGAAATCATCAGCGCCATCGAACGACATGATGCCGGGGCAGCGGGGGAAATCGTGCGAGCTCATATGGATTTGTCGCGCCGACGAATGACTGAATATGTCGCACCGCCCGCCATGGACGTACCGTTGACGGTCTAGCTCAGGTGTAGTGCTGTTGCAGATCGCCATTTCCGCCAATGGCGGTCACAATTCCCGCCAGTATCGAGATCTGAACGCTTTTACCTACCCGTTGCGCTGACGCTTGCTAATCGCACGTGAGCACCGCAGTGAGGTGGCGGCAGAACCGTAGCGTGCATGGCGGGAGCGTATTCAGTCTATGGCCAGGGACATGGCAGGCAGCCGGGAGTGTGTTAAAAACCTTGCCATCCGGAATGGCGCCTGTTTGCCGGGCCACTGTCGCCCGGCAGCGTGCGTCAGGCGATGGTGATCCTGAACGCGCTGTTCGCCTGGCTGACCGAGGCGGGCTACCTGGCCGGCTACCCACTCGCCCTCGCCCGCCGCCGGCGCGCGCGCCAAGGCGCGCATCACCCGCTATCTGAGCCACGCCCTGTGGGAGACGGTCAAGGACGGGCGATGCCGACCGAGACGGGCCGGCAAAGGCTGCACGCGGCCCGCTGCCGCTGGGTGCTGACCGTGCTCTATCTGGGCGGCCTGTGTGCCTCCGAGTCGACAGCCACCACGATAGGCGCGCTCTTCTGCCGACGCGATGCCCCCGGGCATCGAGCGCTGGTGGCTGGAGGTGACTGGCAAAGGCAACAAGACCCGGCTGGTGCCAGCGACCGACAAGCTGATTGCCGAACTCGCGCGCTACCGCCGCGCCCACGCGTTGCCGCCGACCCCGCAGTTCGGGGAGACGCGTCCACTGGTGCTGCCGGTGATTGGAAGAGAGGGCAGCGAGAAACCGCTGTCACGCTGCGCGCTGCACCTGATCCTGAAAGAGGTGTTTGGCATGGCCGCGGCGCGCCTACGGGGGCGCGGGCCGGAATGGGAGGCGCAAGCCGCGGTGCTGGCCAGCGCCTCGGCGCACTGGCTGCGCCACACCGCTGGCTCGCACATGACCGACCAGCAGGTCGACCTGCGCTTCGTGCGCGACAACTTTGAACACAGTTCGCTGTCGACGACGAGCGGCTACCTGCACAGTGAAGAGGATGCGCGGCATGGGGCCACGCAGGATCGGCACCGGATCGGCTGGACCCGCAAGACGTAAGGCGCATCAGCATGGCATTCCCGCACCAATCGAAGATCGCATCCGAGAATGGCGCACTTCCTGATCAGGCCCAACTCCCCCTACCAGGTAAGTTGTCCGCCGGCCACACCCTCGCAGATTTTAGCCGCATGGGCCGCTGCCTGTTCGAGCCAAGATGCATGCGACTTGGGAACGCCTAGCATCGTCAAACCCAGCCGTCCATTGCACGCAGGGCGTGCTCGAGATTGACGCCCTTACCGTACTCTAGTTTGGAAAGCATGCCGATGGCGACACCGCAGTGCCTCGCCGCCTGGTCAATGGGCATCCCGTCCCCTGCGCGGGTTGTGCGGTCGTCCAGTTGATGAATAGTGCGAATCGTGGCGCGCGATGGCGGCGTCGTTGATCAAAGACCTTGGAAAATGTGCCGCTTTGCAGACCTTAAGGGTTCTGCTAGCAAAATTGCTCAGCACAGACGATGGCAGAGCATATTCTCCTCAAGAGTCCCTCCAGGATGCGCGGTGTGGTTAGCCCATCCGACAAACCTGAGGCAAGGATCCTGATCGCCGACGATCTGGAGGCCGATGTCCGTTTGCTCGCGCAGATACTGCGCGGGCCGGCTACGTTTGCGTCGTCTTAAAATGGATCTGCGTGTGGTTTGCGAGCTTTGAAGCCAGAACCGCTACGATCTGATCGAGCTAGATCTCCCGATGTCCGGCAGGGATGGGGTTCAGGTGATGGAAGACTTAAAGGAAGTCGAGGCAGACCGCTACCTTGCTGTGATCGTGCTCACCGCCCTACTTGATCGCAAGTTGCCCGCACTACCAGGTGCGAAGGACATTTTCCCCTTGGTACGTCATGTCATGCCGATGCACCAGGCCCGCAAGGAATTCGTGCGGATCGTCGAACCGGCCGCCTTGGCGGTATTCCTCGCCTCCGACCACTCGGCCTCGATGACCGCGACGGCGCTGGCCATGAACGGCGGCTGGATCTGGCACTGAGGGAACGAGACATGTCTACCAACCCCGGAACACGCCACGCAGGCGGCGCCAAGGCCCCCGTAAAGCCCATCACGCTCGCATTGCAGGGCGGGGGTGCCCATGGCGCCTTTGCCTGGGGCGTACTTGACCGCCTGCTCGAGGACGAACGGCTCGCCATTGAAGGCATCAGCGCCACCAGCGCCGGTGCAATGAATGCCGCGGTACTCGCCTACGGTTTGCTCAAGGGTGGGCCGCCTTGCGCTCGCACCGCGCTGCACAACTTCTGGCGAGACGTTTCCAGCACCGCGCAGATCTGCAGCCCGTTCCGCAAACTGCCGTGGGAGACTTGGCTGCGTAGTGGTTACGGGCTCGACAGCTCGCCGATGTACCTGCTGACGGACCTGTTGCTGCGCGTACTCTCACCCTACGATTTCAATCCTTTCAACTTCAACCCACTGCGCGACGTTCTTGCCCGCCATGTCGATTTCGACGCCCTGAGCCGACATTGCCCGATCCAGCTCTATCTGTGCGCGACCAATGTCGAAACCGGCAGTTTGCGCGTGTTCTCGCGCGAGGAAGTCTGTCTGAAGGCGGTGCTGGCCTCGGCTTGCCTGCCGTCCCTGTTCCGGGCCGTGGAGATTGACGGCCAACACTATTGGGACGGGGGCTACGTCGGCAACCCCGCCATCTTCCCGCTGATCTATAACTGCGGCACGCGGGATGTGGTGATCGTCCATATCAACCCGATCGTTCGCAAGGGCGTCCCGAAGACCGCGATGGAGATTCTCAATCGCATTAACGAAGTCAGCTTCAATTCCTCGTTGATCCGCGAGCTGCGTGCGATCAGCTTCATCACCACCCTGATCCAGGACGGCAAGGTGGACATGAAGGAAATGCTTATCCATTCGATCGGCTCGGACCAGACCATGACGGCGCTCGGCGTTTCCAGCAAGTTGAATGCGGACTGGGACTTTCTCTGCTACCTACGCACCCAAGGGCGCGATCAGGCCGAGCACTGGCTGGCACAGAACTTCAGTGCGATCGGCGAACGGTGCAGCATCGATTTGCGCAAGGAATTCCTTTAACGCCGCGGTGCGCCCCTGTTCGAGCGACACTGGGCGTACGCGTGTGCCAGCACATTCTCACGATAGCATCACCGAGATTGGGTGCATTCGAGGCCCTGTTGTTCGGCAAACGAGTGTCGATAAAATTGACAATTCAATTTCCCCCACCTTTGGGCGACAAGGGTTCCAGCCGGATACCCCAGTGACAAATTTATTTTGAGATACGCCTGTACGATGGCATCCGTCTGGTATGGACCTGATGCCCCCGCGTCGTTCATCGGGAACCACAATTAGAGCGCACATCGATGTCAGGACAAGTCCTCCAACAGCTCCCTTGCCTGACGCTAATCCACGGTATCAAACCCCTCCGTGAAGGAGCCATGAATCTCGGCCAACCCCTGCCGCGCCGCGCCGCTCTTGCCTTGGCGATGACTGACCTGGCCCCTTGGTCACGGGCGAGAGCAGTTGCCTGCTGAAAACAGGCCTCGGCTTCTTTGGTCCGAGCGGACGCGCAGGCCTCCTCTCCCGGCATCTGCAGCATCAAGTCCCCCTTGAGCCGAAGCAGTCTCGGTTCATCGAACCGCTCGCCGGTACTGCTCACCAGCGCCAGCGCCTCGCTCAGCACGCGAAGCGCCGCTTCAGGTTGCCCTGCCCTGCCATAAGCGTCGGCGAGCAGCCTCAGAAGTGATGGCTGGCCCAGTACCGCTCCGGTTGCTTCGCGGGCGTCAAGACCCTGGTGCATTTGCGCGATGCCCTCCTCATGACTCCCCTGCCTGGCGAACGCCCAGCCGCGCAGAATCGTTCCCCACGCCAGATAGAGTGGGAACCCCAGGTCGCTCGAGAGTGCGATCGCAGCGTTGGCATACTCCAGCGCCGGTTGCACTTCGCACCGGCGCTGATGCAGTTCGGCCGCGAAGATCAGGGTCAGGGCAAGGCCGAACGTGTCAGAGACTTTTCTGGCCAGCTCCAGTGCCTCCTCGCAGCGGGCGCGGGACTGATCCGGCAAGCCCAGATACCAAAGGAACCAGCTCAAGGTGCTCCGCATATGAACGGCGGGGTTTCGCGCATAACGCAGAAGATGACCGTATGACTGCCGGTCGGGCCGGTGCAGCTCCAACGCCCGCTCCATGTGGGTCCGGGCCAGCCTGATCTCGCCCAGTCGGAACACCGTCGTCCCAAGAACACGGTGCGCCTCCGCGAGTTGCTCCGGGTCTTGTGTGTCCCGCGCGAGACCGAGCATCCGCTCCGCCAGGCTCAACGCTGTCTTGAGTTGGGAAAACGCAACAGGTAGAACGACCACAGGCCTAGCTGCGCGGAGAAAGACTGCGGAGTTTCCCCGCCCTGTTCGCTCAGGGCGAGGGCACGCGTGTAGGTCGCCTCCACCTCTGACGCCCCAAAACCTCGCGCAGCCATCCAGGCTGGACCAAGGGTCAGCAGCAGAGTGAGGTCCTCGCGCAGGCGCTCCGGGGTATCAGGCAGGGATTTGAGCAGATCGAGGGCTGCACTGAGATGCCCGATCGCCTCGAGCTGAGCTGAACGTTGCAGCGCCTCCGCCTGGTCCAGCGGCTCCAGGCACAAATGGGTGTAGTAGGGCCTGTGTGACCAGTCATGACGGTACTCGGAGCGGTAGTTGACGAGCAGAAGCATCCTGGCACCCGGCACGTCCTCGATGAGGACATTGAGGAAAGCCTCCGTCTCACTATCCAGCCATTGCAGGTCTTCGATCAGGAGTATGAGTGTCTGATTCTGACTCTCGCGCACAAGCAGCCGCGCGATCGCCTCAAAGGTGCGCTGACGCCGGATGGCCGGATCCATCGTCGGCAATGCCGAGCCCGGCTCAACAATACCCAGCAGGTAGAGCAAGTAGGCAGTTGATCCTCCAGGGCGCGGTCCAGAATCAGGAGTCTGCCAGTTGCCTTCTCGCGATATCGGCGCTCGTCATCCTGTGCCGTAATCTGGAAATAGTTGCGCAGCAGGTCGATTAGCGGCAAGTATGGAAACGCCTTGCCATGCGACACCGAGAAGGTCTCGAGCACCATGCAGCCTTGCTGCGTGCGTGCCTTGAATTCATGGAACAGGCGCGACTTGCCCACGCCCGCCTCGCCCACCACGCCGACGATCTGCCCCTGCCCTGCGCGGGCCAGTTCGAGCGCTTCGCCCAGGCGCTTTAGTTCGGCCTCGCGACCGACAAACCGCGCCAGGCCGCGATGCGCTCCCACCTAAAGCGCGTGCGCAAGGCGCCCAGGCCAAGCACCTCGTACACCGCCAGCGGCTCGCGCAGGCCTTTGATCCGTGTGCGCCCTTTGAACTCGAAATACCCCTCGGCCAGTTTGTGGGTCGATTCGCTAACGAGGATCGATGACGGGGTCGCGACCCCTTCCATCCGCGCGGCGATATGGATTGTGTGGCCGACCGGGTCGTAGTCCGTGCGCAAGTCATCCTTGCGGATCGAGCGCACCACCACTTCGCCGGTATGGACGCCAACCCGGATCTGTAGCGGAATGCCCTGCTCCAACCGGACCTTGTCGCTATGGTGGCGCATGACCTGCTGCATGCGCAGCGCCGCAAACAGCGCCCGCAGCGCATGGTCCTCGTGGGCGATTGGCGCGCCAAACAGGGCGAGGATTCCGTCGCCGAGGGATTTGGCCACGTATCCCTCGTAGTGATGCACGGCTTCCATCATCAGCGCCACGACCGGATCGATCAGGCTGCGGGCTTCCTCGGGGTCCAGGTCTTGGATCAATGCCGTCGAGCCGGCCATGTCCGCGAACAGGGCGGTGATGGTCTTGCGCTCGCCACCAGCCTCCCCGCCCTTCGCCTCCATGGCGGACTGCTCGGCGCGGATCCGTTCGGCCAGATGGGGCGGTGTGTAGAGAATCGGTGCCGGCGAAGGTGGCCCAACAACGCGCCGCCGGGCCTGAGCCCTGACATCGTCAAGAAGGCCAACGGCGCCCTGAATACGGCGCTGAAGGACCTGAGCGTCGTCAAGAGCATCGTCGATCGTGGCGACGAGCCCGGCGGCGGCACGCCCGAGCAGTTCGCAACGCTGACCCGCACCCACTACAAGATGTGGGGCGATGTGGTGAAGGCAAACAACACACGGCTGATTAAGACAGCAAAGGCGCTGCACCTCCACGTGGCCAGGAAAATCGGTTTGCCCGGCCACGTGACGCGCCTTGTCCAGCCAGCCTACTTGACGCACGCGAGGTTGACGGCGAGTCCGCCCCAGTCGGTGGCCTGGTTGCTGTCCACCTGGACCTGCAGCTTGTCGTTGTGGAGAATGGTTCCGGAAGGCACCTCACGGGTGCAGTTCTGCAGACCGTTGGTCACCTTGCAGCCCAGGCTGCCGACCTCCGCCAGCTTCACCGCTGCGCCCGCCCCTGTCACCTTGTACACCGAGATGTCCAGCGATCCGTGCACCTTGCCGAGCGTGCTGGCCGTGAGCTTGACGCTGCTGCAGTCATAGGGAATCACGACACCGAAATCCGACGGCAGAGGCACCGCGCCGCCCGAGCCGGTCATGGCATAGTGGCCGCGGCTAAGCGTATCCGGCACGTTGAAGTTGCCGTTGTAGACCGTCGCAGTCGTCATTTTCGCGCCGGAGGTTGGCCACTTGCCGTCCTGCTTCGGGCCGTACAGCGTCGATGTCGAGGTATCGAAATAGAAATCGCCATCGACACCGATGCTGTCCGTCGGCGCGCCGCTGCCGTACAGGATGTGGCCGCCATTCCCAACCGTGCTCCCACCGGCCCCACCGGTCCCGCCGGTACCACCAGTGCCACCCGTACCGCCTGTACCGCCAGTGCCGCCAGTCCCGGACTGGCCGGCCAGCGAGACCCCCTGCGGCCACTGGTCGTTGGCCTTGGGCCCGTACAGCGTCCAGGTGTTAGTATCCAGGTAGTAATCGCCGTTGTTTCCGACGCTGTTGTCCGGCGCGCCCGCGCCCGTCAGCACGGTGCCGCCGCCGGGGCCCGACGAGCCGGACCCGCCACCCAACGGGACACCCGGCGGCCAGGTGCCATCCGCCTTGGGCCCGAACAGTGTCGAGGTGGTGGTGTTGATGTAGTAGTCGCCGTTGTTGCCGACGCCGCTGGTCGGATCGCCCGAGCCGGACAGCATGGTGCTACCGGCCAGACCCGTATTGCCGCCGGCCCCGGTGTTGCCTTGGGTGCCGCTCCCGCCCACCGGCCCTGCTATCGACACCCCAGCCGGCCACACGCCGTTTGCCTTGGGCCCGAAGAGCATCCAGGTCGCGGTATTGAGGTAGAAATCCCCGTCCTTGCCGATATCGGGCCCCGGGTCACTGGTACCGGACAGCATGGTGCTGCCAGCCGTGGCGGGAGTTGGCGCCGTCGTGGATGTGGACGTGGCCGATCCCGGGTTACCTGTCGTATCCGATCCCGGGTTGCCTGTCGTGGTCGCGGCTGACGTGGCGCTGGCAGGCGCCGAGTCGCCTCCGCCTCCCCCGCAACCGGCGACCGTGACGATCAGACAGGCGAGCGGCACGGCAGCCAGCCTCATGTGGATGCGTTTCATAGAGTCCCCCCTTTCCCGGCTTTTTTAGCCACTTTGAAATCCGATGGCTTGCGCTAGCGCCAACGATGCGTTCAATCTAGGTGGCGGGATTGGAAAGAAAAATCGCCTCTATGGACGAGCGCCGGGTATGCGGCAAGCGCGATCGGACGCCAAAAGGATGTTTAAGAAATGAAACATCGGGCCATCAAAGCGGCGCCCCTCTTGCCATGCATTTACCCCAGCAGAGATGTCAACTGCCCGCAGCCGCCATGCACACGTTAAATGCGCCCGCTTGCAGTGAAGGCCAGCCGACGCACACGACCCTGGCAGTTGTTTCAAAGTCGAATCAGCCTGCATTCCCCTGTTTGAAGGTAGGCGGTCGCCGCCTTACTTTCGAATCTGGACGTCGGCTACGGACTGGGGCAGCTTCGCGATATCACGCTCGATGTCAGCGTCGAGTTGCTTTCCGATAGCGCGAATGGCGACCAAGGGGCTGCCGGCCAACACCTTCAAGGAATTGCTCGCCCTCGCGACCCGCAGCTTGAATTGCGTATCAACACCAGCGTGCAGCCCGTGGACTTCGAGTCCGAGGATGTCGACATCGGGATGCAGCGTTCGGCGCAGCCGGATCCAGGGCTGCATGCCATCTCCGTCATGGATGAAACCGGAATCCTGGTTTGCTCGCCAAGGCTATGGGGCAAGCGCAAACCGCGGCTGGCCGAACTGGAGTCGATGACCCTGCTTCACAGCGCCAACCGTCCTGAGGACTGGCCGCTCTGGCTCAAGCTCATGGAGGTGCCGGACTTGCAGCCAGCAAACCAGATCGAATTCAGTTTCTCGCTGTTGATGTACCAAGCCGCACTCGAGGGTCTGGGTGTCTGCATTGCGCAGCCGGAATTCGTGGGAGAAGATCTCGCGTCGGGCCGACTCATCGCACCGTTCCCAGAGATCGTTGACGGGAAGAAAGCACTTCCTCGCCTGTCCGGAGCGGCGACGTCACGATCCCGCTGTCGCGCGCTTTTTCTCCTGGATACAGTCGGGTGCAGAGGCCCAGCCGGCGGGACGTGTGCGCTGACCGCATCCGAGCGTTATGAGCACCATTACAATTGACGCGATGATCGCTGCCGGCGCACCTGGACTGGTCGAAATTGGGCATCATCACGAAATCTATTTGAGTGACCCGCGCAAGATTGCTGCCGAGAAGCTTAAGACGATTTTGCGTAAGCCCGTGCGCGACGAAGAGACACCTCGCGAGCTTAGCGATGTTTATCGCATGGGCCGCTGCCTGTTCGAGCAACGGCCCATACGCCTTAAGAACGACCCATCGTCAAACCCGTAAGGAGTCAGCTGGACCCGCTGCGCGAATCGTCGCTGACTCATCCACTAGCGTTGGAACGGATCGAGGTTGAGGAACGGCTTAAGGCCGGTGCTCGCGCCCCCCGCTCCCACCGCACTAATGCATTCCGTGTTGTCCACGCCGTTCCCGGTGCTTCCGTCCTGCAGCAAGGCTCCGGAAGAGCTGACCTTATGCCCCTGGGGGAAGCAGAGCGAGGGGTGATCGAACGGCGCTTTGCGATAGCGCACGCGGTCATCACTCAGGGCAAGCATGAAAGCCACCAGGTCTTGCTTGTCCGACTCCGTCAGGCCGAGCGGCGCAATGCCCCGATCCAGATTCGCCCTGTTGACGTCCGCAAAATCCCCGCCACGGTTATAGAAGTCCACCACCTGCATCAGGGTAGATTTTCCGCCGTTATGGAAATACGGGCCGGTAAACTCCAGATTGCGCAGACTTGGTGTCTTGAAGGCACCGTCAACCGCCACACGCTGGGTCTCGCCAACTGCCGTCTCCTTGGTGGTATCGAAGCCGTTGCCCAGCAACTGGGTCTTGCCCTGCTGCGCCATCCGCGTTTCGGAGAACGGATTGCCGAACGGATCGATGCCGCCGACGCCGAGATCCTCTGCGGTCGGTTGCACGCCGATGTTGTAGAAGCCGTTGTCATAGACAGCTTCCAGCCCATCTCCCATTGGCATCCGCCTGAGCCGCTGCGCGGTCACGCTGGAGAATGAGGCGGCGGTCAGCTCAGCGCCTGAGTGACAGCGGCTGCAACGCCCGGTCCCGGTGAAGATTCTGGCGCCGCGTAACTGCTGCTCATTCAAGGCTCCGGTCTGGCCCTCGAGGTAACGGTCGACCGGCGTGTCATTGGCAATCAGGGTGGACTCGTAAAGCTGAACGGCGAGGCCGAAGAAGAGCGCGAAGTTGGCCTCCATCTGGCTTACCTCGAACTTCTCGTTGCTGCGCTTGAACTGGCGGGCGGGCAGCAAATCCATCGAGCCGACTTTCGCCTCATCCGCAGCCGACATGCGCATCAGTGTCGGTGAGGCCCAATACTCGGGGCGGAATGCCTTCTTGACCAGCTCAGAGTAAGTCGGTAGCTGATCGTTGTTGCGCAGTAACTCCAAGGGGCCAAGTACGCTGTCGTCCGCAGCGATGGTCTGGCCGGCCAACGGCCGCTGGCCAAGCAGCTTCTTGCCGAGCTTCATGAATGACCGGCCCGCGCAACTCATCTCGACCGCGCTCAGGGGCGGCCCGTCACTCTGCGACGCCAGGGAGGCGCCTGGAATGGCCACCTGGATTTGCCTGAGCACGCCACCCTCGTGCTTCCACACAAGGGCATTGGGATTCCTCATGCCAAACGGATCGCCGCCGTTGTACATGTTGTTGGCGCGCCCATCCCAGAAGTTGCGGAAATTGAATACCGCATTGATCACGGACGGCGTATTGCGTCCGGTCACTTGCCGCGTGTTGACGCCGTTGATGTTGAAGCCTGTACCGCCGTGGAAGATGTCGTCGGAAACCGTGGCGCAGACATCGCCTGTCTTGCCCGTGCCGAATTCAACGAAGTTGCGGGTGAATACCCCCTGCGAGCCAGAAACCTCATTGACGTTCGAGAGTTGCGGCTGCGCCTGGTTCACGTCCACGTGCTTGGTGAACGCAAAGTCTTCCGGCTTCAGGGTGTAGTTAGGCCGGCCCAGCTGGAAGGTCTTATCGCCGCCCAGCAGGCCTGGAGAGAGCTGGTTCGTGATGCGGTTGTCGACACCGGCATGGAAGTGGCAACTTGCACAGGCGGTCTTGTTGTCGCTGCCCACTTTCATGTCCCAGAACAGCGCCTTGCCGAGCTGGATGGCGGCCGCCTTGTCCTTGACAAACTGATCGAGAACTTCGGCAGGCGGACCGGGAACCACAGCGGTCTTGAGCGACTTCAGCCCCGCCAGGGGATCTACCACTTGCGCCTGCAGTAAGCGCCACATCAGAACTGGTGTCCCCAACAAGATGGCGACCATGAGCATCGCCTTAAGCGGTGCCTGACCGCGTTGCCTTTGGCGGCGCAATTTTCCAGCGCCCGGGGACGAGGAGCCGGCGCCGTCGATGCGTGACGGCAGGCAATCACCGGACCCGGGCGCATGAGCCCGGGATCGCGACTGCGCCGGGTCGGGGTTGGTATCACAAGCGTGGCTATTGCTGTTGTTGTTGGGCATATCTTTCACCTGGACCGTAGACGCTACAGCACATGAGTTTGAGCGGCGTTGTCGTGGTTCCCGTCGCCAAGGCATCGCCTCGCGCCAGGACTGCGCTCGGCCTCCTCACGCGTTGGCTGCTGCCTTGCAGGAGGACCCGCAGGAACCACGTCCAATCATATGTAGCTGCGACAGGGTGCAACGTGAGCCGTCTATGTGCGTTACCGCACAGACATTGCCGGTCACGCCACGGCACCAGAGCGTCGAGCAGGTCAGCTGCCTGGCCAAACGGGTCCTGCCGTGGAGCATCGCCTTAGCAACAATGAGACGGGGAGCCGCCCTGCGAGACACGATCGTTCTCGAGTTCGACGACGGCGATGGAATCGCGGTCAAGCGGATCGAGGTAATGCGGTTTCACCGCCTCGCTGGGAGTCACGCCTCGGGGAGGTCGGATTGTCCTTGGCTGAAGGTAAGGTCACTGATCAATTGCACCCAGCGGGAATTTATCGTCGAGCAACTCGATCGCTTTCGCCCGTCGCAGAGAGCATGCAAGGCATGCGGCGTGCACCGTCGCCTGCACGACGGTCATTGCTTCGAGCTGAAGGCCACACTCGGGAGGGTCTTTTACCGCCATAGACCAAATCGCGGTAGGAATACCAGTTGCCCGGTACCCCGCGCACATAGATCCCGGCGTGCTCCATTCGGGCACCGTATGTGCTTACCCACATACGGTGCCAGGAACTCGCGCGCAGTCATCCGGACTGGCGCCCGTTTGCCGGGCCGCTGTCACCCGCCAGCGTGCGCCACGCGATGGTGATCCTGAACGCGCTCTTCGCCTGGCTGACCGAGGCCGGCTACCTGGCCGGCAACCCGCTCGCGCTCGCGCGGCGCCGGCGTGCCCCGCCCCGGCCGCGCATCACGCGCTATCTGAGCCACCAGCTGTGGGCGACCGTCAAGGAAACCGTCGAGGCGATGCCGGTCGGCACCGTGCGCGAGCGCCTGCATGCGGCACGCTGCCGCTGGGTGCTGACGGCACTCTATCTGGGTGGGTTGCGCGCGTCGGAAGTCGCGAGCACGCCCATGGGAGCGTTCTTCTGCCGGCGCGACGCCCAGGGCATCGAGCGCTGGTGGCTGGAGGTAACCGGCAAGGGGCAACAAGACCCGGCAGGTACCGGCCACCGATGAACTGATCGCCGAACTGGCGCGCCCACGGACTGCCATCTAGCCCGCAGCATGGGAAACGCGCCCGCTGGTGCTGCCCGTTATCGGCCGTGAGACGGGTATCTTGGCCCTGGCAGAGACCGTCCCGGGCCATTTAACGGCTTCCGTCAACATCTGGCATGCGATGCAGCCGGTCCCGAAGGTGTCCCGGCGCGGGCCGGTTAAACCGCTACGCGCCGGCGCGTGAACTGCCGGGCTCAGCCCGAATCGAGGCCAGTTTCACGTATAACGTACTCCTCGAAATACCCAGTGTCCGGGCGGCCATAGACATGTTTCCATGGGCATTCGCGATCGCGTCGAGTATCGCTTGCCTCTCCATTTCCTCAAGACGACCAAATGAAACAGGTACTGACGTCGAGGTTGATACGGAAAGGGAGTCCTTTGGCGTCTGTGCGATGCTCGGGGGGAGCAGAGAAGTATCGATGATGTTGCCTTCGCTGAGCGCGAACATCACCTCGAAGACATTCTGCAGTTCACGTATGTTACCCGGCCAGCGATGGCTCAGAAGCGCCTGGCGCACGGCGGGTTCAAGCTGCTTGGGCGCACAGCTATACTTGCGTGCCAGTTTGCTGTTGAGATGCTCGATGATTGCCGCGATATCGCCCGGCCGGTCGCGCAGCGGCGGTAGCGGCAGGCTGACCACGCAGAGGCGGTGGTACAGGTCTTCGCGGAAGCGCCCGGCGGCGATCTCCTTCTGCAGATCACGGTTCGTGGCTGCGACGACGCGCACCGAAACGCGCCGCTCGCGGGTATCGCCCAGGCGGACCACAACGCCATCCTGCAGCACGCGCAACAGGTGGGGCTGCATGTCTAGCGGCAGCTCCCCAAGCTCGTCCAGGAAGAGCGTGCCGCCGTCGGCCTGCTCAAACTTCCCCGGAAGGCCACCACGACGGGCACCTGTAAAGGCTCCCTCGGTATAGCCAAAGAGTTCGCTGGCCAGGAGCTCACGGGTAAAAGCGCCGCAATTGACGGCAATGAATGGACCCTCGGGGCGCTTACCCGCCCGATGCAGCGCCCGGGCAAAGAGTTCTTTCCCTGCTCCGGTCTCGCCGAGGAGCAGTACGGGCAGATCCAGAGGGGCGATACGACGGGCGCGTGCCTTGGTCGCCTCCAGCACCTCACTTCCCCCGATGATCTCGCCAAACGCATCGTTTCCGGCCATTGTCGCCGTGACAGTGGCCGTAGCCGTGGACAGCGATACAGCGCTTCGGTTCTGGCGCGTCCCGAGCGGGATCACCAGCATCGTACCCAGCATCCCGTCATGGTCCTTCACCGGGTGCAGCCATTCGGGGCGCAGCCATTCCGGGCGTTGGCAGGACCGATCGATCTGGGGCAGTGCAAGGTTGAGTCCCGGCACCTGGCCGCCGACTTCCAACGGCAGCCGCACGTCATAGCTCTCCCGCGCCACCTGTGCATTTCCGTTAGCACGGACAATGCGTCCACGGCTGTCGACAAGCACAACATAATCGCTCGCGTAACGGATGAAATGGTCGATGGCTCGGGTCAGCAATCGCTCGTGGAGTGCAACTTCGCGACGTGCCAGTTCGCTTTCGATCTGCCTGGCTGCAGCCACCACCAGCCCCAAGGTGTGCCCATGGAAGGTTTCCTTGACGCCAGAAACATCCACGACTCCCAGCAGGGTGCGACTAAACGGGTCAAGAATGGGAGCCGCGGCGCAGGTCCAGCGCTTGACGTCCAGGCAGAAATGCTCGTCGGCATGGATCTGAACTGGAGCGGCGGTGGCGATCGCGGTGCCAATGGCATTGGTGCCGATGACATCCTCATTCCAGCAGCCACCGGTGGCCAGGTTGATCCCCTCGCCGATGCTCCGGGCCCTGGTCTCGCCATTGAGGTGGAGAACGGTGCCGCCCGGGTCACAGAGCATGATGAGGGTGCCGCATTCCCGCAGGATATCGCGCAGGCCCTCGAGTGCCGGACGCGCGGCCTCGCAGAGCTCCCGGTTCTGCCGCTGCAACTGACGGACACGTTCGGTGGCAGCTCCCGGTGCGGAGTGCCTGGCAGGGTCAACGGCCTCGGAACGACACCGCTGCCACGACGCCAGGACGACGCTGCGCACACCTGCCACTTCCAGGGGCTGGTCCTGCACAAATCGCTCCCAGGCGGAGGCCACGACGGGTTCGTCGCCGAGGCGGGGGATCAGGGTGCCGCAACGAGAAAACGGCATGGGACGATCGCTCTCAATTGACTGGAGTAACCGTATCCGCGTGCCATCGCCAAGTCAATAAATCTCTTTTCAAATCAATAATTTGTGCTTTGCAGCATACCAACGGAAGGTGTCCGGTTTCCGGCCATCGCAGCCAAAAGTGTACGGAAACCGGACAGCGACAGCAGCGCTCTCAGACAAGCGCGGTAGCGGCGACCGCAGCCGCCACGAACGGCCGCCCGTATGCACGGCGGCCGCTGAGGCGTAAGCCAGCATGCCCTGGTCTTTCCCGATGCGACACAGGCACGGGCTCACGATAACGATTGCGTTGAATTCGCGAACGTCCCGCCCTTGAATCCGACTCGGGAAACCGCTCGCAGCACGGACACACTTCGCAAGGCCGTGACCGTGAGCCGCCCGACAGCTTTGCACCCGCCAGCCAGCACAGCGCTTGCCCAAGACTTCCATACGTCGACCTGATCACTGCGGCTCTCGCCATATAGGCACCACATACAGAAGTGCTCACAGTTGTTGGAAATCAGGCGATAGCGGTCCTCGCCGATGCGGGAGTAGGCGCGTTGGACAGCTTCCACACCGGCGAACCTGGCACCGGGGCTTTGCCGGACCCAGACCGGATGCCCATGCGCGAATTCTGCGAGCGTGACTTCGAGCACCGGGGCGCGACGCAGTGACAGCGACAGCCCAGCGTAATGCACGACCTTGCCGGCCCCCGCATAGACGCCATGATGCGTGTACCAGAGTCGATCGGTGACGAGATGGGTTCCGATCGCCAGGTTCGTGTCGGCAGCCGCTTCGAAAGCTTCGACAATCAGGCGCCTTGACCTCATTGAATTCTTCATGGGCTTCACCACGTTCCGCTGCCATTCGTGTGAAGCCAGCGCATAGCGCGTGCCAGCGCTACAGCGATCTGCGCGGCGGAGCCCAGGAACGTCAGGGTCCATCGGCGTCCATCGCGGCAGCGACAGGGCAGACCTCCATGCCGCCCACGCCTGGCGCGATCCGCGTTGGGCAATCGTCAATGCTCCAACAGCTAAATGCCGGGGCTTGCCGAAGGCAATCGCATCGATCGCTGGCCAGAGAGCGTCCGATTCCCGGACACCGCTGCGCAGGGCGTCGTGAATCCGGACACCGACGCCAGGCATGCCGCGACCAGCGACGTGGTCAGGCAATGCCGGCAACTCGTTGATTTCAATCGCTTGCCGGGGTTGCTCCCTGGTGCCAGCCAGGCCTGGCACAAGCTTTGCCATGGATGAGTCGTGGGAGATCCCACCATGACTACACCAACGACAGGAGGCAGTATGCAACCGCAGTCCACCGTACAGGTGATGGGCATCGATGCTGGTGGCACGATGACCGACACATTCTTCGTTCGCTCGGATGGCCGCTTCGTGGTCGGTAAGGCGCAGAGCAATCCCGGCGACGAATCCCTTGCCATCTACAACTCCTCCGAAGATGCCCTCGCCCACTGGGACCGGACAGTGGACGACGTCTATCCGGAACTGGTGACTTGTGTCTATTCCGGTACGGCCATGCTCAACCGCATCCTCATGCGCAAGGGCCTCGCCGTCGGCCTCATCTGCAACCGCGGCTTCGAGCAGATCCATTCAATGGGCCGTGCGTTGCAGAGCTATCTAGGCTATGCCCTGGAGGACCGCATCCACCTGAACACCCACCGCTACGACGAGCCGCTGGTGCCCGTCTCGCGCACGCGCGGTGTCACCGAACGTACCGACGTGCAGGGGAAGGTGGTCATCCCCCTGCGTGAAGACGAGGTCCGCCAGGCTACCCGGGAACTGGTGGAGGCCGGCTCGCAAGCCATCGTCATTTGCCTGCTGCAATCCCACAAGAACGAATCGAGCGAGCAGCGCGCCCGTGACATTGTGCGAGAGGAGCTGAAAAAGCTGAAGACGGATATCCCAGTCTTCGCCTCGGTGGACTACTACCCGTCGCGCAAGGAGAGCCACAGGATGAATACCACCATCCTCGAGGCTTACGGCGCAGAGCCTTCGCGCCAGACCTTGAAGAAGGTGAGCGACCGGTTCAAGAAGCACGGCGCCAGGTTCGACCTGCGGGTGATGGCCACGCACGGTGGCACTATCAGCTGGAAGGCCAAGGAACTCGCACGCACGATCGTCTCCGGCCCCATCGGCGGTGTCATCGGCTCCAAGCTGCTGGGCGAGTATCTGGGCGACGAGAACATAGCCTGCTCCGACATTGGCGGCACAAGCTTCGACGTGGCCCTGATCACCAAGGGCAATTTCGCCATCAAGTCCGACCCCGACATGGCCCGCTTGGTGCTCTCCCTGCCCCTGGTGGCAATGGACTCGGTCGGCGCCGGCGCTGGCAGCTTCGTGCGCCTCGACCCCTACAGCAAGTCGATCAAGCTTGGCCCCGACAGCGCCGGCTACCGCGTCGGCACCTGCTGGCCGGAAAGCGGCCTCGACACGGTGTCCGTTTCCGATTGCCACGTCGTGCTCGGCTACCTGAACCCGGAGAACTTCCTGGGCGGTGCCATCAAGCTCGACGTGCAGCGCGCCCGCGACCACATCAAGGCGCAGATCGCCGACCCGCTCGGCCTGTCGGTCGAGGATGCCGCCGCCGGCGTCATCGAACTGCTCGATCTCACCCTCTCCGAGTACCTGCGCGCCAACATCAGTGCCAAGGGCTACAACCCGGCGGAATTCACCTGCTTCTCCTACGGCGGCGCCGGCCCGGTGCACACCTACGGCTACACAGGGGGCGTCGGCTTCAAGGACGTCGTCGTGCCAGCCTGGGCGGCAGGCTTCTCGGCTTTCGGCTGCGCCTGCGCCGACTTCGAGTACCGCTACGACAAGTCAGTGGACCTTGGTGTTGCCCAGCACGCCCCCGACGCCGACAAGGAAGCCGCCTGCAAGAGCCTGCAGGAAGCCTGGTCTGAACTGGCAGTCAAGGTCATCGACGAATTCGTCCTCAACGGCTATAAGCCCGAGGACGTGCTGCTGATCCCCGGCTACAAGATGCAATACATGGGCCAGCTAAATGACCTCGAGATCGTCTCGCCGGTGACCAGCGCCGCCACCGCCGCCGACTGGAACCAGATCGTCGAGGCCTTCGAGAACACCTACGGCCGCGTCTACGCGAGCTCCGCCCGCTCGCCGGAACTGGGCTTCTCGATCACCGGCGCCATCCTGCGCGGCACCGTCGTGACCCAAAAGCCCGTGCTGCCGGAAGACCCGGATGCCGGCCCCACGCCGCCCAGCGAAGCATATCTTGGCACCCGTCCCTTCTACCGCCACAAGAAGTGGGTGGATGCCGCGCTCTGGAAGATGGAAGCCCTCAAGGCCGGCAACCATATCGTGGGTCCCGCCATCATCGAATCCGATGCCACGACCTTCGTCGTGCCCGACGGCTTCGAAACCACGATCGACAAGCACCGCCTGTTCCATCTCAAGGAAGTGAAGTAAGGAGACCCGCCATGAACATGATGAGCAATAAAGAAATCGGCTTCGCCGACCTGCTGCAGAACGGCCAGACGCTCAAGCAGCACCGCGACGGCATCATCGAGCGCACCAAGGCCACCGGCCACTACAACGGCCTCGAGGAGCTGGAATTCCGGGACAGCGACCCGATCGGCTACGAGAAGCTGTTCTCCAAGCTGCGCGGCGGCCTGGTGCACGCCCGCGAGACCGCCAAAAAGATCGCCGCCAGCCCCATCGTCGAGCAGGAAGGCGAACTCTGCTTCACGCTCTACAACGCCGCAGGCGACTGCGTCCTGACCTCGACCGGGATCATCATCCACGTCGGCACCATGGGCGCGGCGATCAAGTACATGATCGAGAACAACTGGGAAGCCAACCCCGGCATCAACCCCGGCGACATGTTCACGACCAATGACTGTGCCATCGGCAATGTCCACCCCTGCGACATCGCCACCATCGTGCCGATCTTTTGGGAACGCCAGCTGATCGGCTGGGTCGGCGGCGTCACCCACGTGATCGACACCGGCTCGGTGACTCCGGGCTCAATGTCAACCGGCCAGACCCAGCGCTTCGGCGACGGCTACATGATCACCTGCCGCAAGACCGGCGTGAATGACGAGCCGCTGCGCGACTGGCTGCACGAGTCCCAGCGCTCAGTGCGCACGCCCAAGTACTGGATCCTCGACGAAAAGACCCGCATCGCCGGCTGCCACATGATTCGCGACCTGGTCGAGGAAGTGATTCGTGCCGACGGCATCGAGGCCTACGAGAAATTTACCTACGAGGTCATCGAAGAAGGCCGCCGCGGACTGCAGAGCCGTATCAAGGCCATGACCCTGCCTGGCAAATACCGCAAGGTCTCCTTTGTCGACGTGCCATACAAGCACGAGGACGTGCAGGTTTCCAACGCCTTCGCCAAGCTCGACTCCATCATGCACTCGCCGGTAGAGATGACCATCAAGCCGGACGGAAAGTGGCGCCTCGACTTCGAGGGCGCGAGCCGCTGGGGCTGGCACACATTCAACGCCCACCAGGTGGCATTCACTTCCGGAATCTGGGTGATGATGTGCCAGACCCTGGTGCCCACTCAGCGCATCAACGACGGTGCCTACTTCGCCACCGAATTCCGCCTGCCAAAGGGCACCTGGTGCAATCCGGATGACCGCCGCACCGGCCACGCCTACGCCTGGCACTTCCTGGTGTCCGGCTGGGCGGCCCTGTGGCGCGGTCTCTCACAGTCCTACTTCAGCCGCGGATATCTGGAAGAGGTCAACGCCGGTAACGCCAACACCTCCAACTGGCTGCAAGGCGGCGGCATCAATCAGGATGGCGAGATCCACGCGGTCAACAGCTTCGAGGCCAGCTCCTGCGGTACGGGTGCCTGCGCCGTCAAGGATGGCCTCAACCACGCCGCAGCCATCTGGAACCCGGAAGGCGACATGGGTGACATCGAGATCTGGGAGATGGCCGAGCCACTGCTCTACCTCGGCCGGAACGTCAAGGCCAACTCCGGCGGCTATGGCAAGTACCGTGGCGGTTGCGGGTTCGAGACGCTGCGCATGGTGTGGAACGCCCAGGACTGGACCATGTTCTTCATGGGCAACGGGTTCATGAACAGCGATTGGGGCATGATGGGCGGCTATCCCTCAGCCACTGGCTACCGCTTTGAGGCGCACAAGACAGGGCTGGACAAGCGCATAGCCATCGGCGATTCCTTGCCTCTGGGCGGCGACATCGATCCGGGCAACCCGGACTATGAGCGCCACATCGATGCCACCGCCGTGGTCAAGCGTGACAAGCAGTGCATCACCACGGAGGACTGCTACGCCAACCACGACCTGTACCTCAATTACCTGCGCGGGGGCCCAGGCTTTGGTGACCCGATCGACCGCGATCCGAAGGCCGTCGAGGCGGACCTCAATCAGAAATTCCTGCTGCCGGAATATGCGCGCAAGGTCTATGGCGCCGTCTTCACCCAGGACGCCAAGGGCGTGTTTACGGTGGATGCGGGCAAAACCCAGGCCCGCCGTGCCGAGATCCGCAAGGAACGCCTGGCCCGGTCACTGCCAACCCGCGAATGGATGAAGGAAGAGCGCGAACGCATCCTCAATAAGCACGCGTCCGTCCAGGTGCAACACATGTTTGCCACCAGCTTCGCCCTGTCGGAGAAGTTCACGCGCGAGTTCAAGGCATTCTGGAACCTCCCCGCGGACTGGCAGTTGCTGGAGGAAGAACTGGGCGTGCCGTCCTACGGCGCCAAGCACCGGATGGACCTCTCCCTGCTGCCCGACGTCACCACCGTCGTGCAGGTCGAAGAGTAATCACCGAATCAAGGAGCTGAACAATGTCTGCCTACACCAATGAACAGGTTGCCCACCTCGTCGAAGGCTCCCTGGACTGGGAAACCACCTTCCGCATGCTCTCGATGCCCAAGGATGACAGCCGGTTCGAGCAGTACCTGGCTGCCCTGCAGGCCAAGGTGAGCTTCCCGGACCGTATCGTGCTTCCACTCGGCCCGCACATGCATATTGTGCAATCGGCCGGCACCAGGAAGTGGGTGGTCAAGTGCGATTGCGGCCACGAGTTCTGCGACTACCGGGAGAACTGGAAACTGCATGCGTCGATCTACGTGCGTGACACTGAGGAGGCGATGACCGAGGTCTATCCAAGGCTCATGGCCCCTGACACCCAGTGGCAGGTATATCGCGAGTACTACTGCCCGGCGTGCGGCACCATGCACGACGTCGAGGCGCCCACGCCGTGGTATCCGGTGATCCACGACTTCGAGCCAGACATCGAGGCCTTCTATAAGGAATGGGTGCAGCTACCGGTCCCGGAGCGCGCTCCGGACTGATCGGAGGGTGAAGAGCGGGGGCAGACACCGTCTGTTCCCCGAGCCCAAGCGACAGGAACTGTGTGCCGTACCGATCAACGCCAAGCTGCATCCGCGGTGAAATCAACGGCATCCTGCAGCACAGTGGCGCCTGCCTCTCGTCACCGACGTCGGTACAGAGCTTGGCACACGGACCATCGTCGTCGGCTCCACCGACTACCATGCCCTTTTCGTGGCACCGGGCATGCCGGTCACCGATCTTGCCGAAGGCGCCCTCACCTGGCTGTTCTACACCAGCGGCACGCATCAGGCTGCCGCCGGAACGACGCGTGTGACGGCGCTGGCATAGGCCCGCGACACGGCGGTCAGATTGCGGTGGATAGCAGCACTGAATTTACCGAGGCACACCCCGAAGTGCCGTGGCGCAGCATGCGCGGCATGCGAAACCGCATTGCCCACGGCTATTTCGACATCAACCTCGATGTGGTGTGGGACACCGTGCAGACGGCGCTACCGGAGTTGTTGAAGCAACTGCCCGGCGTGCGCCTGGAGGCCAATGATGAAGACCGGGACGACTATGGGATGGAACCATGACCGGCTGGTTCGTCATCATTGAGCGGGCGAGAAACAAGCCATGTTGATCGGCTACGCGCGCGTCTCGACGCAGGATCAGAACCTGGAGCTACAGCGCGAAGCCTTGACCAAGGCGGGGTGCGAGAAGGTTTTCGAGGACAAGGTAAGCGGCACGTGGGCCGAGCGTCCCGGCTTGGCAAAGGCCGTTGAAATACTGCGCGGCGACATCCTGGTCGTCTGGAAACTGGATCGCCTGGGCCGCAGCGTCAAGCAACTGGTTGATCTGGTCAGCGAGTTGGACTGCTCGCCAGCGGCGTCCCGCCCAAGGACGTGGCCAAAAACCTGGGCGTGTCCATTCCTACGCTCTACCGCTGGGTGCCGGCCTCCGCGCACGCTTAGCGTACAATTTTTTCCGTGTCATGAGCAGCGGCACTGGCTGCCCGTCACAAGCGAGAGGTCTGGCGAAATCGCAAACTTCTCTGCAGCGCTCAGCCAGGCAGCATCATCGGCGAACGTCGAATGTTCGCGCCGACCTTCCTTGGCGTAGGACAGCTCCTCGAGAGGGAGGGCACTCTGGCCCAACGCGGCGCCCACATATTCTTCTGGACCGGTGCCATAGTCAAAGCGCTCCCGACGGTGGTTTGTTCGAAAAGCGCCCGCACGAACTGCGTGTAGCCGCGGCATTCCATGTTGGCACGCGCGTTGACCCGGAGATGTCGGCCTTGTCGGGGTTCGGGGAGCAATGGAACAGCCAACCGACTTAAGCCGATAGTTTTGCGGTAAACAAGGCAACTTTGCCATGTTGCCGCACGCTAACCTTGGCGAAATATCTGGCCAATGCAGATTCGAGACCAGACAGCGTATCGTCCCGGTTTCCAAAGATTCCCTTTTTGTTATACAGCTTCATCAGCCGACGCCCCAGCCAGTTGTGGGCAAATTGATCGCCAAGAATGGTCGCACCATACAGTGTGCCATCCGGAGTCAAATGCCGTTGCAATAACTCAAAAGCCGCTGTTGCTTTTTCTACCAGATTGCCTGGCAAGCAATGTAGCAAATAGAAAAGTGATATGGAATCGAACCTTTGGTGCCCTAGTGCACCACTAGGTTTGAGGATGTCTTCCTGTATCAACAACGGCTGTAAATGTACAATCGGTGAACATGCAGATTCAAGACTGTTGCGGTTCAAGTCGAGCAAAGCAATCTTTTGGTTCTCAGAGAATGAACTATGTGCCAGATAATATCCAGTGCCCACACCAATATCGAGGTGGTTCGCACTGAGGTATTTTTGGAAAAACGGAAGAAGAACAGAACGAGTTGGACACTGCCATGCATATCGGTTAGAAAACCCAAGTACCCACCAATCGTATATTTTCAGGACCAGCGGTGAGTAAACGGCTGCGCCGTTCTGGGTATTGTGATCTAGCTTGTTTTTCATACGTTGAGCCGCCTGAACGCCTGCTTCATGTTCTTTCGCGTCAGCGCCGCTGCCAGCAGCGCCGACCCCGTGTCCTCCGGTCCCTGTCGCGGACCACCGGCTTCGTCGCAGGCGGGGCCGGCTTCCGCTACCCCCTCCCGCACCGCTCGCGCGGGCTTCTGACGCAATGCCTTCGGTATCGACATGGCTTCGAACACTTCCTCTCGTTTGGCCCTTCGCCCGCAGCCCCTAGCCTTGCCGGCCACGGGTAAGAACGCACTACTTGCACCCACAAGAGTGCGCCCACGCTGGGCGCACCAAAGAAGCGTTCGACCTGGTTCAGCCACGAACTGCTAGTCCGACCGCAGCGTTTTCCTCTGGTGTCGCCAGCCAGTAGCCGGAACGAATGGCTGTTGCCACAAAGTACTGGATGGCTTCTGGAGTGGGAGGCATCGGCTCATCGTTGGCGGAGACTGGGCGGCCTATCTCTTCAAAAAAGCGGCCGAGCACGGCCGTCGTGGTGACGAGGCTGACCGACAGTTTATCCGATAGATTTCGAAAGGCGTGTTTCGCTTCGCTTGGCACCTGGATGAAATCGCCAGGCGAACACAGGGTCCAACTGTAGGTCCCGTTCGTCTCGACCAGGACCTCTTGTTCTCCGGACAACATCAGGAAGCATTCAATGCCCGCGTGACTGTGCAAAGGCACCACACCTCCAGGCGGAATGACACATCGCATCACGCAGTGTGTTTCGTCCGTCTCGGCGGGCGCCGTGAGGAACTGAACGGTCGGACCGAAAACGTCCAGCACGGGGTTGGCGATTTCTTTGTACACACGTACCGAGGGCCGCTGGGGCGATGACTGATTCAATTTAGGTACTCCGTTTCAACATCTGTAGTTGAGGTAGATTAGCGTAGGGGAAAAACGGACAAATGGTGTGTCTAAATCCAGAACGATGGATGGCCGGGATTCGTTAAAAATCCGCCACATCTCGACCTAAGAGGCTGATTTGAATGCAGAATCGATGGTCGGATCAGAGCGGTGAAACGGGGCGTTGAAGATCCAGCAGATAGTCTCCCCAGCCGGTGGGTGTGCTCCTATGGCGACAGCACCTTGCGCTCCTCAGAATGGATAGTAAATCGGTTTGTCCAGCGCACTCACCCATTGAGTCTGCGTGAACTCATGGAAGTTGGCTGGTCCGCCAAACCTTCCTCCGTTTCCGGATGCGCCCATACCACCAAATGGGGCATGAAACTCGTTGTTCACCGTTTGGTCATTGATATGAACCATGCCTGCGCGGATACCGGACGAAAAGGCGAGGCCGCGCGAGAGGGAGGCCGTATATACCGCTGCAGCAAGCCCGTATTCGGAGGCATTCACCAGGGCTACCGCTTCGTCATCGTCCTCGAAGACGGTGATTGGTGCAACCGGTCCGAAGATCTCTTCCGTGAATGCCGGCATATCGGACGAAACATCCGTGAGTACCGTCGGTTCGTAGAAAAGCTTCTCATAGCATCTCGGGCCGTTGATCAACCAGAAGCCGCTTGACCGGATCGACAGCACCGTCAGGATGACGACATTGCCGAGCGCCGGCGCCGGCGCGACTGACCTCATCGCCAGCAGAATGGGAAAGTTCCACGGCGCGAGGGACGCCTACGACACCAATCGGTACATGGCGGCAGATATTCATTCGCCCCGACATCGCCGAGGAATACAGCGCCGTCGGGTTGAGCCGGCATCGCGGCCGCCATGAGCAATTGCTCGTACGTCGCGTGTAGTTCCCATTCAGCCTTTGTGCCAGTCGATCCGCACTCGCGGACATTCCATTCGTTGAACTCAGCCGCCCGCTCCTTCAGGAGTCGCGCTGCTTCACGGATAATTTCAGCCCGCTTATCGAAGGGCGTGGACACCCATGCCGGTTGCGCGATGCATGCCGAGCTTACGGCCCGGTCGATATCCTCCGGAAGCCCCATTCCGATCGTCGCCAGTGTCTCTCCGGTCGACGGCTCGATAACGTCCGCCACACCACCGGTTGCCGGCACCCAACCACTCGAGAAGATTCGCCCTTCCCATGCGGGTGAACTGCTGTTGGTCATTCTGCTTATCCGCAAAAACGGTGGGACTGTTGTCAGGTCGATCAATCGACGGAGCTGGCCAGTACCTGCGCGTTGCTTGTCACCTGCACACTGGCAGATTGATGAAATGTTGTTCTATCACCGACGCAATGTTGATGCGGGGCGGATGCATGGGTCTCCTGCTATGCACGGCATTCCGTGTTGGCGCTGCGTAGTGCCGTCGATCGTGCGAGCTCCGTGACGGCGGTGACGGAATTCTCGTTCCGGGCTTCTCATTCCGCAATCAGATTACGGGAATGATGTTCATGAACGAGATGAATAACTTCAACATGAACCTGCTGCGCGGTTCTGACGCGCTCGGCCGGGCAGCGGAGGAGGATAGCGTGCAAAAGATGGAGGTCGATTTCGTCAGGCGCCCTGACTTGCGGCGAGGATGTCAGGGTTAATTCTGTTCGTTGGCCGGTGACGGTTTGGCGATGCTGGCCCCAAGGATTTGCTGTGACGCGAGGCGGCGCATTGTCACGTTGGCCAGTGCAAAGCGTAAGATCCAGCGACGCAAAAGAAAAATCGCTCTATCACGGCCATCGATTCTCGGCTGCGGTCATCAGCCAAGCGGTGCGCTGGTACTTTCGCTTTCAACTGAGTCTGCGCGATATCGAGGAATCGCTGTTCGAGCGCGGCGCTGTCGTCAGCCACGAAACGATCCGGCGATAGTGTGACAAAGTCGACGCGGGCTTCGCGCATCACGTCAGATTCGCACGCCGCAAGCCGGGCTCAACCTGGCATCTCGACGAGGTGTTCGCTGCGCGGCGAACCCTGCCTGCTGTGGCGTGCCGTGGTGCCGAACCCGACCATCGCTGCTGCCTGAAACGCCATCCTGAGCGCCCCCGTGGTTTCTGTCGGCGCCAAAGGCGCCGTATCCCGCATATGCCAAAGCCCACGATTGTGGCTCTCCCGGCTGCATCATTGTTCCTATAGTCGTATGGGGAATCAGGCCGAGCCTTCGTGGCATCGGTTTAAGCACGGGCCGCTCCGCCGAGGACCTACGGTGTGTCGCCATGATCGGCGAGCCGTATTCATCCACAAACAGGAGTCCAGGTCATGAGCGATAAGCCGACGATTGTGTTAGTGCACGGATTCTGGGGCGGTGCCGCGCATTGGCGGAACGTCATCATTGAGTTGGCGCGCGAGGGGCTATACGTCCCTTCGCGCCGTCGAGCTTCCGTTGACCTCGCTGGCTAACGATGCCGAGCGTACCCGCAAGATGATTGCCCAGCAGACAGGCCCCGTCCTGCTGGTGGGGCATTCGTACGGCGGCGCCGTGATTACCCAGGCGGGTGACCAGCCGAATGTGGTCGGGCTTGTGTATATCGCGGCTTTTGCTCCCGACGCGGGGGAGAGTCCCGGCGGCATCACGCAGCAGCATCTTCCTGTCGCGGCGCCGAACCTGGTGCCCGACAGCGATGGCTACCTGTGGCTCAACCCCGACAAGTTCCATGAGAGCTTCTGCCAGGATCTGTCGCCCGACGAAGCGCTGGTGATGGCGGTGACGCAGAAGGCGCCGCTTGCCAGCACCTTTGGCGATACCATCACTGCGCCAGCGTGGAAGACGAAGCCGTCCTGGTACCAGGTCTCCAGCGAAGACAGAATGATCGCCCCGGAAAACCAGCAGAGGATGGCGGCCCGGCTCAATGCCAGGAAAGTCATGACCCTGGCGGCAAGCCATGCTTCGCTTGCGTCGAAAGCAGCAGAAGTCGCGGCCTTGATCGACGAGGCTGCAACCGAGGCCATCAAGGCGTAGCTACTGCCGCCTCCCCTTATGCCGGCATGGGGGCGCTTGCCGCCCCTTCAGTCGCTACAGAGAAGAGGTTTCCCGTACAATCAGGGCTTACTTCGGAACACCGCGCCACCGATCCGGACCTACCCGATCCCGGCAACAAGGTATGTGTCCAATATGCTGCAAGGTCTACCCCACAGCACTGCGCCGGACCTGGTTGCAGTTGACAAGTTTCTTCCGCCTCGCGGCCCGGCCCGCGTCCTCGCGCGTGAGCGGCTGCTGACCCAGCTGTTCGAAGCGCGGCACAAGCGTTGCCTGGTACTGCAAGGCCCAGCCGGCTGCGGCAAGAGCACCACGGTGGTGGCCTGGCGGCAGGCGCTGCTGGGGCTGAACTTCGACGTTGCCTGGCTGCCCCTCACCGAGGATGACAACAAGCCTGGGCACTGGCTCGACAGCCTTCTGGCCAGCCTGGAGCAGGCCGATCCCGCCATTGCGCGCGAGGCGGCCCCACTGTCGGGACGGACCACCAACACCGAGGCGGTGGAATGCGCCGTGATTTCGCTGCTGCACGGCATCGCAGCCCATCAGCGCGACCTGACGCTGATCCTGGACGACGTCCACCACATCACCAGCGCCCGCATCCACGAAGCATTGCAATGGCTGCTGGACTACGCCCCGCCCGATTTCCACCTCGTGCTGCTGTCCCGTGCCGCCGTGCCGCTGTCTCTGGCCCGCCTGCGCGATCAGGGACTGGTACTGGAGCTGGACCAGCGCGACCTGCGCTTCACGCTGCCGGAGTCCGAGCAGTTCCTGAACGCCCAGCTCGACCATATCAGCCCTCGCGACGCCCGCACCCTGCAGGAACTGACCGATGGTTGGGTGGCAGGCCTGCACCTCTTCGTGGCGCACTGGAAGCGCAGGAAGCAAGCCACCGGCGGCGCATCGCGCTGACAGCCTGGTGCGCGCGCATGTGCAGAACGCCGGGGCGTTCACGCAATGTTTCGAGCGCGAGGTGCTGGCGCGCCTGTCACCGAGCGAAACCGCGCTGCTGATCCGCGTGGCGAGCAGCGACCGCTTCTGCACCGCGCTGTGCGCGGCGCTGACCGAGCCCCCCCAGCCGCCTTGCGGCCATTACCGGCAAAACCCCGCATTTCGTCGAGGGCGATGTGCGCGACCGCGCCTTGCTGGAGCAGCTGTTCGCCAGCCACCGGATTGCCGGCGCGATTCATTTCGCCGCACTCAAGGCGGTGGGCGTTTCGGTGCCGCAGCCGCTGGCCTATTACGACAACAACCTGAACGGCCTGCTGACGCTGTGCTCGGCCATGCAGGCGGCAGGGGTCAGGCAACTGGTGTTCAGTTCCTCGGCCACCGTCTACGGCAACCCGCAGAGCGTGCCGATCCTGGAGGATTTCCCGCTCTCGGCCACCAATCCCTATGGCCAGACCAAGCTGATGGGCGAGCAGTTCCGCGCGACCTGGAGCGCTCTGACCCGTCCTGGCGCATTGCCTACCTGCGTTACTTCAACCCGGTCGGCGCGCACGAAAGCGGCTTGATCGGCGAGGACCCCGGCGGCGTGCCGAACAACCCCGATCTCTTCGGCGATGAGGTGCGCGGTCGTCAGCGCGCGCAGCGCCGGGCTCGACACCAGCAGATCGGGCTTCACGTCGCGCTTACGTCACGACTCGACTTGGCGAGCCGAACGAGAAATAAAGTGTTCATGGGTCACCCTCCGCCGATGGGCATTCGCCACCACCTTGCCCGCGCCTGCGCATTTGGGGCAGTCGCTGCCGCGCCCACTGACGCGGTGAGGGCTGCGTGGCGCGCGCCGGTAGGCGTCCACTAGCCCTCCGCGAGCCTTCAGCTCGATTCGCTCGATGCGAATGGACGGCTTGCAGAATGCACTTGAAGTTACTCATAAGTCAGTAATATAGCGGACAGATGGGTGCCTGAAGAACGAGCGCACGAGCTTCGGGTCGCGGCGAATTTGTGCAAGCTGCTCGTGAATTCGCGGACCCAGCTTTTCGCCTTTTTGCAAAGGGGATCGCGCGACGCCGTTGCGCTTGACGTGACTCCACACCAACTCATCCGGATTGAGGTCCGGGGCGTGACCAGGCAGGAAATGCAAGGTCAGTTTGCCCTGCGTACTGGCGACGTAGTCCTTGACGATGGCTTTCTTATGCGCTGGCAATCCGTCGACGATCAGATGCACCGCCTTCTTTCGATTGAACATCAGCTTCTTGAGCAGCGTGACGAACAACTCACCGCTGAGCCCGCCTTCGTACGTTGCGAACCAGAAGGCACCCTTCGAGTTGACGGCGGACGCCGCGCTCATGCTTTGCCGTTGGCCGGGACGCTCGACAATGGGGGTTTCGCCGCGCGGCGCCCAGGTCTTGCCATGCACCGAGTCAGCGCGAAAGCCCGATTCGTCCCAGAAGAAGATATCCGCCTTCTGCTCACGAGCCTGCTTGGCAATGGCCGGATACGTGTCGTGCCGCCAGCGATCGATTGCCTCTGGATCGCGCTGGTAAGCGCGCTGCAGCGGCTTTTGCGGCGTCAGGTTCAGGCGTGCCAGCATCGCGCCGATCGAGGCCAGACTCAGCGTCACGCCGAACTTTTGCTGCACCAGTTCGCGAACCAGGTTGCGCGTCCACAGCCCAAAATCGAACCCGTACTGCATCGGATTCTTGCCGTTGATCCATCGCAACACCCGCTGCTCCTGCGCAGGCGTGAGCGTGCGCGGGCGACCCGTGCCTTTGGTCGAGCGCAGCGCCCGTACACCGCGGCCGCTCGCCTGGGCGCGAATCTTGTACGCCCACGACCGATTCATCCCGAACGATGCCGCGACATCATCCGGATGCTCCCCCTCGGCCATGCGTTGCACCGCCAGGATGCGCATTTCTTCAAGCGTGTTGTGAGCCAGGCTGCGGCCGTCGTGCTTCATGAGCGCTCCCCTCAATGACCATCGCTCAAGGATAGACTATTTGTCCGCCAAATTCCTGACTTATGAGTAATACAGGTGTCAACTAGTTGTATGTCAAGCCCACTTTGTGGGCGCTTATGTCGAGTCACCCGAGTTGAACTCACGAAGATTACGCCAACGCTCGTCCTTGACATCCTCTCCTCCCTAAAGAGGCTGTCGCGAAAGCCCATTGCCGATAAAATCCGGTGACGCAACCCTGATGAAGAGATGAGCGATGAGCACGGCTCGCAAAGTACCATCACCGGACAGTAAGCAACACGATCTGTTTGGTGGAGTGCCGGCTCAAGATGTCAGACCCAGGCCAAACGCGTCGGATACGGGGCGCCGGTTTGTAACAGGCAACCCGCATGAGATTGTCTTGGGCACGACGCGCCTGGAGGACTATCTGAAGCAGGCCGGTCAACGTGCACCATTTGTCGTAGCGCATTTGCTCGGACAGCAGGACTGGCTACCGTTCGAGCAGCGCTATGCAGCCACCGGGCGCGCTCCTTACGCGCCGCGCCTGATGATGGGTCTGATCCTGTATGGCGTCATGCAGGGTGTTCATTCGCTGCGTGAGCTGGAGCGACTGGCGCGGCTGGACTTGGGATGCATGTGGGTGACAGGGGGTATCGCGCCGGATCATGCCAATATTGGTCGCTTCATCGTATTGCACGAGGACTCGCTGACCCAGGGGTTTTTTGAATCGCTCACGCGCGCGATATTGAAAGCCAGTGGTTCCCGCAGCACGCGTTTAGCCGGCGACGGCACCGTCATTGAAGCGGCTTGCTCGCACTACAATTTGCTCAAAGAAGAGGCCGTCAAGGCGCGCGCAGAAGCCGCTATCGAAGCGGTTGAGCGGGCCCCCGATGATCAGGCCGTGCAACAGGAGCTGCAACGCAGCAAACAATGCCAGGACATCTTCGAGCAGCGTCAAGCCGCTCGCCACAGCCATGGCAAGAGCAGCGAGACCTTGCGCATCAGCGCCAGCGAGCCGGAGGCCATGGTGCAGCGCCTGAAGCGCGGACGTGGGTTCGCGGCATCGTACAAACCGTCGGTTCTGGCCAACGAAGATCGGATCATCACGGCCCTCGCGCTGGACGCGTCGAGTGAAACACAGGTAATCGCGCCAATGCTGGATCAAAGCGCACGAGTGACGGGTGCGCAGGCAGAAGAAGTGTTGCTCGATGCAGGATACTTCGACGATGAGGTCATCGAAGCGACGCTTGCGCGTGATGTCAGCCTGTTATGCCCGGATGGGCAGTGGCCTGCAAAGACGCGGGAAGAAGGACTGTTCCATAAAAGCGCCTTTGACTATTACCCGCAAACTGACACCTATCATTGCCCCGCCGGGCAAACGCTGATCCTGCTGAGCAAGTGCGAACAAACACTGCGAAGCCGAGAGCATCGTGTGTATGGGTCTACGAGCTGCGAGGGATGCCACTTACGCGCGAACTGTACGAAAGCGGCGCAGGGACGACGCATCAAACGCTACCCCGAGGATGAGCATCGCGAGGCGCTTCGCCTCGTGATGCAGCATCCTCAGGCGCGACGCATTTTCAGCCAGCGCAAGGCGATCGTAGAACCTGTGTTCAGCAGCTTGCGTTCCCAGCAGGGGCTGAATCGCTTTCGGCGCAGTGGGCTCCAGGCGGTCAAGCGGGAATTCGCCTTGCATGTCCTGGCGCACAACCTGTCCCGGGCAGTTGCCCTGTCGAGGGCATTATTTACCCTTTTGTATGCGGTTCTACGCGGCCTCCACGAGGTTGCGCACTGTTTTTTGGGACAGATTCTTCGATTTGTTGGCTCGCGCCAAAGCAATCACATCCACGCTCGGACTTGAATTGGACGCACAGCAGAAACGTTTTGCGACGGCCTCTAAAGGGAGGAGATTCCCTCTACAGGCGATCGATGTCCCGATCGGGCAAGGATATTTAGCGCAGCGTTCACATCGCGATCATGTACAGCACCGCATCGACTGCATACCCACTGCCTTATTCCAAGGTCTGCGATACCTTTCGGCCTCTCCGGCGGCATCGTGTCACACGAAGAGCAGACCTGGGTGGTGAAACGTTCGTCGACTTCCTCGTACCACGCGCCATGCGCAATCGCCTTGTACGCGAGCATTGTGCGGAAGGACGACCAGCCTGCATCGAGGACGGACTTCGCCATGCTGGTTCTGGCGAGGCTGGCGGCATTCACATTACCCACCGCGATGTAGTCGAAGTCCCGCACGATGCGATGCGAGAGCTTGTGCAGGAAGTCACGCCGCGCATTGGTGATGCGCGCGTGGACGTTGGTGGCCTGTCGTTTCTTGCGCGCACGCTGCGCTTTGGCAAGGGCTTGCTCAAGTTGGCCAAGGTGGCGCGGATTCCCGATCTTCTCGCCGGTGGAGAGTGTGGCAAGGTCCTTCAAGCCCAGATCGATGCCGACGCCGCGTTCCGGGCAGCGGGCCTGAGTGTCGGCAACTTCAATCACGATGTTCAGGAACCAATTGCCCCGGGCGTCGCGCGAGAAATTCGTGCCGTCCTTGATCTTGCCCTCGGGAAGGGGCCTCGAGTTGAACACGCGAAATGTGCTGCCGGCAAAGCGGAATGCGTCGCCCGAGCGCTTGAGATCCCGGCCCTTGAGCGGCACCCAGCCGAGGGATCTGCGGCCGCGATAGCGCAAGTAGGGCCGGCGATGCTGGCTACGCGACTTGGCGTACTGCTCGCAAACCGCATTGACGGTACCCGAATGGATGCCGAGCTCCTTGCTGCTGCCGGTCGTCAGCACGTTCAAATCGAAGCCCGTAGGCCATTTTTTGCCCCATTTGAGCGCGTGCTTCTGCGTATCATTGCAGAATTTCCAGACGTAGTTCACTACGCGGCTCTGCTGATTGAGCAGGCCGTTCAGCGACTTCACCCGGTAGCGATAGACGAGAAGCATGCCGGCCATTCTAACTTGGGAATGCCGCCTGTCGGCGGCGCTCCTTTCACTCCCCGCCCTGAAGGCCCTGAAGGGCGGGGTTTCTCGGAGCAAGTCTGATGAACTACAGTACCAACTGACCGGACGGAGGGTATCGTGGCAAGCCTGGATCGCGACATCTCTTCGTACGAGCGCTGGCTGCGCAAGCAATGCAGCGTCATCGAATCGGATCTGCAGGCGAAGCATGAGCGCATGCGACGAAGCCCCTTCGACTTCCTGCGCGCGACCTACTTTCGCTGGGCCAGAACGATTGGCTCCACCTGCCCCGGATGCACGGATGCGCCGAAAGTCGTGTGTGTCGGCGATATCCACGTCGAGAACTTCGGCACCTGGCGAGATGCGCAGGCGCGCCTGGTATGGGGCGTCAACGACTTCGACGAGGCCGCGGCGATGCCGTATGCCTATGACCTCGTCCGCTTGGCAACCAGTGCCGACCTGGCGCCGACGCTGCGCGTCAGCGCCGGGGACGCCGCCTCGGCCATCCTCGAGGGCTACCTGAAAGGCCTGGACAAGCCGCACCCGATGCTGCTCGACGAGCGCGAACATTGGCTGCGGCCGCTGGTCGCCGGGTCACAAGACGCCTCGCGCAAGTTCTGGAAGGAGGTGGACGACTATCCTGACGCGTCACCGCCGACACCCGTGCGTCACGCGCTTCGGAACAGCCTGCCCAAGGGGGCGAAGATCGAGCGTTACGCCTCGCGCACCAAAGGTGGCGGCAGTCTCGGCCGGCCGCGGTTTCTGGTGATCGCGCGCTGGCAGGGTGGCCGCCTCGTCCAGGAAGCCAAGGCTCTGGTTCCTTCCGCATGGCTTTGGGCCCACTCGAAATCACCCGCCAGGAGCCGCGTCCTGGATCTGGCCTTCGGCGCGCATCGCTCGCCTGACCCGAAGCTGCGCATCAAGTCTGGCTACGTCTTGCGGCGCATCGCCCCTGACGCCCACAAGGTGGAACTCGAGGATGTCGCGGAGCAAGGGCTTGGCACGAAGCTTCTGGAGGCGATGGGCACCGAGCTGGGCGCGATCCA
Source organism: Cupriavidus sp. PB-02 (assembly GCF_058252315.1). NCBI lineage: Bacteria > Pseudomonadati > Pseudomonadota > Betaproteobacteria > Burkholderiales > Burkholderiaceae > Cupriavidus > Cupriavidus sp. PB-02. Next base: position 140,915 of record NZ_JBXPSX010000003.1, on the reverse strand, counting down.
CGCCGCCGGCAAGCGCCGCAAGCGAATCCTGGAGGACGTGAGCAAGCGCGATCCCCGCTGGTTGCACGAGCTTGCCGCCGACGCAGTGCGATTCGTGCAAAGCGACTTCGAAACGTTGAAGGCGCTGTAGTTGAATTGCCCGCTCATGCCCGATGGATTTGCTGTGACGCGAGGCGGCGATCTCGAGCGCCGAGATGCGGTCGGGTGAGAGTTCGCCGTTCAAAACCGCGACCCTAACCTGCACCATGCAGTGCGCCCCTTCGTCCGTCCAGCGCATGATCATCGAAGCCAGGTTGGCCGACGAGGCCAGTGACCTTGCGCAACTGGGCCTGACCCTCGCGGAGGGGCGGTCGCTGCTGGCCAAGGTGCAACCACTCTCTTCCACGGCTCGAGCGTCTGCGCCTGCCGCCGGTCCTGGCCGGGCGCGACGGCAGCAACCGCGCACCTGCCCCGGCCGCCCGCATCGCCGCGGCCGACGACCGGGCCGCCGTCACCGCCTGGCTCGCCCGGTACGACGACAAACCAGCGACCCTCCCAACCTACCGGCGCGAAGTCGAGCGACTGATCCCTGTAGGCGGTCCTGCAGCTGGGCAAGCCGCTGTCTCGCTCACGCACGAGGGCCTGCTGGCCTACGAGCGCTTCCTGGCCGACTCGCAACCGGCCGCGCGCTGCGTCCTCGCCGGGAGCAAGAAGCTCGCGCGCAACCATCCGGACTGGCGCCCGTTTGCCGGGCCGCTCTCGCCCGGCAGCGTGCGCCAGGCGATGGTCATCCTGAATGCGCTGTTCGCCTGGCTGACCGAGGCGGGATACCTGGCCGGCAACCCGCTTGCCCTCGCCCGCCGGCGGCGCGCGCCAACGAAGCCGCACATCCCGCGCTAGCTGAGCCATGACCTGTGGGCGACCGTGAAGGCCGGTTCAGGGCAGATTATTGTGGTTGTTGAAACCGATCATTGTGAGCGTAGGGGTTTACCGTTACAAGGGAAATCCCTAATATGCTGCCATCGGATGCCGCAGCGCAACAAACCCTGGTCAAGGGATGACATTGGCATCCACCAGTTTGAAGAAGAGGTGAGCCATGAATACCAATCGCCAAACCCTGATCGCTGTCGCCGCACTCGCCGCCGCTCTGTCGGCCGCTCCGGCGCTTGCCAAGAGTGGCAAATTCGACACTTACACTGACGGCGCGAGGTCTGGGAAGTACGACGTTTACACTGACGGCGCGAAAAGCGGCAAATTCGACACCTATACCGACGGCGCCAGGTACTATATTGCGTCTGACCGCGCCCCCCTCTGAGCTGCAACCCTCGGTCTGGGACCACTCCCCCCGAACCCGGTCCCAGCGTTAAGGTCTTGGGGAGGGCTCCTTCAGGCGCCCTCGTCGCATTCCTTAGTCGAAGTAGCTCGCCCGGAGGTGGGCTTCAGACTGCTGCGAACCCCACACTTTTCTGAAGTGTGGGGTTTTTACTTTTCGGGTACCAGAACTTTCAGGCGGCCCAACTTGCCTGGTGGAAGGCGCATCGCGGGTGGATCTGGCCGGCCAAGAGGCCAGGCACGTCAGCCAGGTCCGATGCGAAACGGGCGCGGCATCTGCGAGCAGTCGTGCGGCAATAGCGCGATCAAATCCTGCGAATGTGTCGAAGCCCAGCTGATTCTCATCGATGTCCCTGAGGTCAGGGTATCGGCACAGGCCCGGCGAAGGTACGCAACGATTTGTCTCAGGGCCACGCGCTTCCCGCGCGGCGTCTTGGCCAACCGCGGCCGCGTCAAACCCAAGTGTGTACATCGCTGACAGGCCGCAGCCCGGCATTACACCTGCGCTGATCAGGGCACCACGCGACTTCTCCAGCTAGGCATGCTGATCCCACGCTGCCAGTTCACCAGGCTTGGCCGCATGGGCTGCTGCCTGTTCGAGCCAAGGCGCATGCGCCTTGGGAACGACCAGCATCGTCAAACCCAGTCCGTCCATCACACGCAGGGCGTGCTCGAGATTGACGCCCTTGCCGTTCTCCAGCTTGGACAGCATGCCGACAGAGACGCCGCAATGCCTCGCCGCCTGGTCAATGGGCATCCCTTCCCCTGCCCGGGTTGCTCGAATGCGGTCGCCCAGTGGTTGTAGGCCTTGCCTGGCGATTAATTGCGTTTTTATTTTGGCGTGCGACGTCTTCAAACTGCGCCAGAATCTGGCGCGGATGTGGCGCAGTATGAGAAATCGTGCGACATAAGTGACCCATGAGATACGGCGCGGCCAGTGCGAAGTTTTTTCGGGCCTGCCTGGAGATGGAGGTGACGTCGCACGGGAACTGCGCCATGACCAACATGTCCACTGCCCGGGCCTGCCTCGTCGAAGGTGCCAGCATCGCATCACGCCGAAATGGCCTGGCACCGAGGCTAGCCCAACGCCTGCCAAATAGCGGCCTTGCCCTGCCTGCGAGTGCACGGCCCCTCGTTGCCAGCCAACGGGCATGCTTGCTCCGCAAAGATGCGGCATCGCACTGGCGATTATTTGCATTTGTGGGGGCGCGAGGTCGCAGCTGTCGGGCCGCTAGGTCGGCCTGTAGTTCTTCGTGCGGACATTCAAACTTTGCCGGTGGGGCTTCCCCTGCGCCACCCTGATCCCGAATCAGCCGCTTCCGGCCAGCATCACCGCCCTATCCACCCCCCTAAAAGCCTTCACCCCCGCGCAAAAAGCACGACCGTGCCGACATTTCTAAACAGCCAGCCCGACATTTGAATCTGGTATTGACAATGTTGGTGTCAGGCACTCGCCGTTGCCGGGCGCGCCATGCAGTTTCAATACCTCACCGCGCCTGCCTGGGAGCTCCGCGCTTTCGATGCAGATTGACGCGAGCGGTGCAAAAATGTCCAAACCAATCAAAAATTCAAGTTACGCTGAATTGTTGCCGCGATTCCGCAAGACTTTGTTGCGCAATGCTTTTTACCGAAAGCGCGGTTACGTCAGACAGGCACCGCTGCGGTTGATCGCCGTGGTGCGCCACTTCCGGCTCAAACTCGGAGATGCGGATGGGCTCCAGCACAGTGTCTCAGCATGCCTCCTGAAGCTCGTTACTCTGTCCGGTTGTTCGGTGAGTTCCATCTCGACGGTGCTGACGCGCACATACCCGATGCGAACTCCCCCCGATTACAGGCGCTGCTTGCCTACCTGATTCTGCGTCGGGGCGCGCCGCAGTCGCGCCAGCAACTTGCATTTCTGTTCTGGCCCGATTCCGGGCAAGCCCAGGCGCGCAATGCTCTGCGTCAACTCCTGTTTCAGCTGCGCAAGGCTTGGCCGCAGGCAGCCCGGCTCGTCCACGCCGATGCGCAAATGGTGCGATGGCTGCCCGATTCGGCGCTCGATCTTGATGTGGCCCAGTTCCAAATCGCCCTCGCCACTGCAGAGCAAGCTGCCAAGAACGGAGACGCCGCCGCCGAAGAGGAAATGCTGACGCATGCCGCGGAGTTGTATCGCGGCGACTTGTTAGCGAATTGCCTCGATGAGTGGATAGCCCCGGAGCGCGATCATCTGCGCGAACAGTGCATCGCGGCGCTCGCCCGTCTCAGCGAGTTGAGTGAGAACAGACGCGACTACGCAAAGGCGTTGAAGCACACGCAACAATTGCAGCGGCTAGATCCATGCCGCGAACCTACCTATATGACGTTGATGCGTCTGCATGCACTGAACCGCGATCAAGCGTCCGCGTTGCGCGCCTATCGATCCTGTGTTGAAACGTTCGAGCGCGAGTTAGGCGTCGTGCCGAGCAGCGCTCTGCGAGAGGCCTATGCGCGCCTCGCTGCCGAGGCTGCACCAACGCAACTCCAACGCCCGCGGGACGCAACGTTGCCCTTGATTGGACGTGATCGTGAATGGCAACAGCTCCTCGAAGTGTGGCAGCGCACGCAACTCGGCGACAAGCAATTCACCCTGATCTCGGGCGAAGCCGGCATTGGCAAATCGCGCCTGGCACAGGAGTTTCTCGTATATATCGCCGGGCAAGGAATCACCGCGGCGCACTCGCGCGCCTACGCCGCCGAGGGACGGCTTGCGCTCACGCCGGTCACCGCCTGGCTACGAAGCCATGCGCTGCACGAAGCGATAAGCCGGCTCGACAAACTATGGCTGACCGAAGTCGCCCGTCTTCTGCCTGAACTGCTGACGCAGCAACCCGGCTTGTCACCGCCCTCTCCGTTCACCGAATACTGGCAACGCCAGCGCTTCTTCGAGGCGCTGGCACGAGCTGTCCTGGCGAAAGGCGGGCCGCTGCTGTTGTTGCTAGACGATCTGCAATGGTGCGACGCGGAGACGCTCGAATGGCTGCGCTTTCTGATGCACTTCGACGTGGGCGCGAAGCTCCTGGTGGTCGCTACGGCGCGTCATGAAGAAATCATGCCATTGCACGCCGTGAACCGGCTGCTTGACGCCTTGCGCCGCGACGACCAACTCATCGAGATATCACTGGACGCCCTGGATGCCGCCGAAACCGCGAAGATCGCGGCCCAGATCATAGATCGACCGCTGGCCGATACGGAGGCCACACGGCTGTTCCAGGAGAGCGAGGGAAATCCTTTGTTCACAGTCGAGATGATGCGCGCCCGCTCGGACATCGCGACGGCCGATGGAGCGCAGAGTGGGACAAGTTCGAAGTTGCCACCCAAGGTATATTCGGTCATCTCGAATCGGCTGGCGCAACTCTCGCCCGCCGCAAGGGACATCGTCGGGCTAGCCGCGATCATTGGACGCGCCTTCAACGCCGACGTACTCGCCCTGGCGAGCGACTTGAGCGAGGACGCTCTCGCAAGCGCGTTGGACGAACTCTGGCAACGGCGCATTGTGCGCCAGCCCGACAGTGGGAGCATGGCCTTTGACTTCAGCCATGACAAGATCAGGGACGTGGCATACGCCGAGGTGAGCCCCCTGCTGCGCCGCCGCTTGCATCAGCGCGTGGCGCGGGCACTCGAGCAGGAACCAGGCGGTGATCTCGACGCTGTAAGCGCACAGATTGCTGCGCACTACGAGCAGGCGGGCCAGACCAGCCGGTCAGCCGCTTTCTATCGTCACGCGGCTGGCGTCGCACAGAGTGTGTATGCCTATGACGATGCAATCGCGCTGCTGCAACGCGGGCTGTCACAAGCCAATCAGATCGTGGACCCACAAGAGCGCGCCAGGCAGTCGTTGGCATTGCAACTCGACCTTGCGCCACCCATCCGCATCTCCCGCGGCTGGGCGGCTCCCGAGCTGGAATCGCCGCTGCGAGGCGCCGTGGAACTCAGCAGATCCGCGGGCGACGTCAGTCAACAGGCGCGCGCTCAGGTCAGCCTTGCATTCTTTCTCGAAGTGAGGGCGGAAATTGCGCAGGCACAGAGCCTGAGCGAGGAACTCCTTGCGGGGTTGGGCCCGCTTGGCTCGGGTACCTACGCGGTGATGGCGTGGACCAACGTGATGGGGAGCCTGGTCCAGAAGGGAGATTGGGTGGCGGTGGAAGCTGCGTATCAACGTGCGCACGACGCGTATGACGAGGCCCAGCACGCCGAGCATGTGTCACTGATGGGCGGCAACTTCGGCGTATTGGCCGCAGCATGGTCGGCGCATGCATTCTGGTTCACGGGACTTGCCGACCAGGCCTTGCAGCGTGGGCGCGAAGCACTGGCGATGGCGAATCGCGTGGCACACCCATTCTCCCAGGCGCTTGCATTGGCCTATCTCGCCATGCAGCATGCCCTGCGACGCGAGCACGGTCTCACGCTTCACTACGCCAGACAGGCGCATGAGATCGCCGAACGGTACCACGTCGGGTATTACCTCGCCTGGGCCGACGTGCTGCTCGCATGGGCGAGCGCCAAACAGTCGCCGAGCCCCGAGGCTGTGGCAGGGATGCAGGCGGCTATCGACGGCTTTCTCGCCACGGGCGCACGCCTGCGGCTGACGCTGTATCGCGGGCTGCTGGCGGAATGTCTGGGCGACGTGGGTGAAACCGAGGCCGCGCTTGCAGCGCTCGATCGAGCGCTCGATGACTCCAGGCGCACAGGGGAGCACTGGCTGGACGCCGAACTGTATCGCCTGCGCGGCGAGCTGCTGTTGCACAACAGCGCCAACTTCGTCGAAGCCGAATCGTCGTTGCTCAGGGCGCTCGAGATCGCCACGAGCCAGGGAGCTCACTCACTCGAGTTGCGCGCCGCCCTGTCGCTGGCAAAGCTGCGACAGAAACAGGGCCACGTTGACGCGCGTACTGCGGTCGAGCCGCCGCTCGCCCGATTCACCGAGGGCTTCGACCAGCCCGACATCATCGAGGCGCGAGCGTTCCTTGTGCGTTAGTTGCGGTTGGACCGCTCAGCCCGGCCGGGCAGGAAGATCTCACATCTAACGCCCGACCTAACGCTTTCCAGACGCTGCGGTTGATACAACTACTGCATACCAACCGTGCAGGAGGCAGCCATGGAATCTTCGCTGAATGAGACCGTCGCAACCGCGCTTAAACCGCATTTTCGGGGCGAATTGATTCAACCTGGTGATGCGGCCTACGACCAGGCGCGCAAGGTATACAACGGAATAATCGACAAGCGCCCGGCGCTGATCGCGCGCTGCAACGACGTTGCAGACGTCATTGCGGCGGTGAACGCCGCGCGAGACGGGGGACTGATGTTGGCCGTGCGCGGAGGCGCACACAATGGCGCCGGGCTCGGCACATGCGATGGCGGACTGGTAATTGATCTGTCACCGATGAAAGGCGTGTTTGTCGATGCGAAGCGCAGGACGCTTCGCGTCGGCGGTGGCTGCACCTGGGGCGATGTGGATCATGCCGCAAGCCCCTATGGCCTGGCGACGCCCAGCGGATTCATCTCGACCACCGGTGTGGGCGGGCTGACGCTTGGCGGGGGCATTGGCTATCTCAGCCGAGCATTCGGTTTGACGATCGATAACCTGCTCAGTGCGGAGGTTGTGCTGGCCGACGGACGCTTGGTCAATGCCAGCGACGACGAAAACGCGGACCTGTTCTGGGCGCTGCGCGGCGGCGGTGGCAACTTTGGCGTGGTCACGTCGTTCGAGTTCAAGGCCCATCCCGTCGGCACGGTCTACGGCGGCCCGATGCTGTGGCCGATGGACAAGGCGCGCGAGTTGATGAAATGGTGGCGCGAGTTCATCTTGACCGCGCCGCAGGACATCAATGGCTGGTTCGGCTTCGTTACGGTTCCGCCCGCGCCGCCGTTCCCCGACGCTGTTCACCTGCAAAAGATGTGCGCCGTGGTGTGGTGCTATACCGGCCCGCTGGATGAAGCCGAAGCCCGCTTCCAGCCGATTCGCGACGCCATGCCGCCAGCGGTGGACTTTGCCGGGCCCATTCCATGGCCGGTCCTGCAGAGCCTGTTCGACGGGCTGTATCCGCCTGGCTTGCAGTGGTACTGGAAAGCCGACTTCGTGAGCGACCTGAGCGACAAGGCGATTGACCTGCACATCAAGTACGCGCAGCAGTTGCCGACGATGCATTCGACCATGCACCTGTATCCGATCAACGGCGCGGCGCATCGCGCAGGCCGAAACGACACTGCATTCAGCTACCGCGATGCGAACTTCGCCAGCGTGATTGTCGGCGTGGATCCCGACGCGGCCAACAACGATCGCATGACTCGGTGGGCGAAGGACTATTGGCTGGCGCTGCACCCGTACGCGGCAGGCGGAGGCTACATCAACATGATGATGGACGAGGGTAATGACAACGTGAAGGCGGCCTATCGCGACAACTATGCGCGCCTGGCGGAAATCAAGCGGAAGTACGACCCGGAAAATCTGTTCCGTGTGAATCAGAACATCAGGCCTACTTGATACAGCGGATGGGGACATGCGGAGGGAATACCCCTTGCGGAGCACTCCCCTTACCTATTGGAATCTGAAGGACATTTTCATGAGCAAGATCGTGTGCACGGGATTCGCGGCCTTGATGTTCGCTTTCGCCGGTTGCGCTGGCACCGGGAGTGACGCGGATTGTTCCGGCGGCAAATCCATGGGTGCAATCGCCGGTACAGGTGATCGGGCAAACGAGGGGCAACGTTCGCTCTACCTGTTTCAATAGGGGGCGCGCGGCGGGAGACCTATCAAGAAGGCGGGCTGGCAAACGATAATGTCTCGATCATGCAGAGCTCGGTGCCACAATGCCCTACCGGCAGGCCAACAGGTCATTTGTGGTGTTCGGCAACTTGTTCCCCCCATAGCCGCGACCCCGCCTTCTCGCCGCAAAGCTCCGGTTCTGATACTTACCGGCCGCAAACGGGGGGGTTCGCAGCCGGCGCTGTCGCGCTAACTCATGATTGGTGCCATCGCGGTTTCGATTCGAGACACCTGGTTCCCAGTGATCATACCGCCGAGAATCTGACTGAAGCGGGGTTCCTGCACTCCGGAAATGATGTATTGCCACCTGTATGCTGCAAGCAGGCTCATGCGCACAGATTCTTTGTCGGCCATTGGCAGCGATCGTCCGCAGATCATCGCAAAGTAATCAGCGTCCGCGCGAGCGTGTGTTTGCAGCATGCCGTCGACGGCGGCGATCAGTTCGATCAGATCGTTGACACCTGCGTCACGTTCTTCAGGTGAAAGCGTCGCATCTTCGCGGCGCCATTCGATTTCATCGAGAATCGCATGCTGTGATTCCTCGCGCCAGTGATAGAGAAAGACATCCTTCCATAGTTCAGACGAATTCGGGTCCCCGTCGATGCTGCCGCGATAGTGCGCGAGCACGAAGAGTTCGATGTGACAGGTTAGAGCGAGCACTGCCCATGTGGACTTCGCGAGTACGAACGACGCCACGCTGTTTGCATCCGGCAAAAACGTGTAACCGGCTGGCATGCCTTCGGCGCACATGCCTTCGATGCGGCGAAACAGCTCCTGATGCTTGATTTCTTCATCGGTGAACCGGACGAGTGCTTCGAGTGCGCTTTGGTCGCCGAGGCGGTATGGGCCGCTCATCTCCAGTACCTTCGCTGCAATGAAGCGTTCGACGAGGCCAAACATGTTTGCGTAAGTGCGGCCCTGAATCTGACTGAGCAGGCGCTGCTCGTCGGAACCAAGAAAGGCGAGAGCATCGACCTTCGATAGCGCGTCCGGGAGAAACTTTTTCGTGAAATCGAAGCTTCTGCCGCGAATCACGTCGCGGTCGATATCCCAGCGGACGCGCTTGGATGCAGCGATACACTTGGCATAGCGGTTGGTGTTGAGCTTATGCCCATCAGTCATGATTTCCATTGAAACATCTCCTTCAGTTGCGATTCACGGATACCTCACACGGCAGCCTGGCGGCAGTTCTGAGGCTCTGGGGTGCGTGAGCTGCCGTGCCGGTGCCGCCCGGGATTTCCCGGCCCCTCGAACGTGTCAGCCAGGTTGGGCGTACGGCATCGTCACGATCCAACTATCGTTGGCGGACGTCATCGATCTGTGAACAGCGTGCGAGGCCGCGTAAAAACGCCGTTAAAAAAAAAGAGACTCATGAAGGACAGACGGGCGGGCAGTCTGCATGGGATGCCTGAATGTCGTGCAGCGCGGAGTACACTGTTTGAGGGCGACGCATCACCTCACGCACGACATGACCCGGCTCAAGATCGAAGTCCTCGGAGGCCTGCACATCCGGCTTGCTGGGCAGCATGTGCCGCTGGACTTTCCCACCAGGAAGAGCAAGGCCATCCTGGCCTACCTTGCCTTGTCGCCAGGCATGCTGCGCTCGCGAGAGCAACTGGCAAGTGTGTTCTGGGAGCGCAGCGCTGAAGAGCAGGCGAGAGCCAGTTTGCGGCAGACACTGTCGAGCTTGCGCCGGATTCTCCCGAACGCGCCGCCATTTTTGAAAGCGGAGCCGGATGCCATCTGGCTCGACGCACATCTCGTGGAAGTCGACGCGTTGCAATTCACGCACCTCGCGACTGAGCGGTCTCCCGATGCACTGGCAAAGGCTGTCGCGCTCTATCGGGGCGCACTACTGGATGGTTTTGGCCTGCGTGAAGAGCCCTTCGAGCAGTGGATGATGGTCGAGCGTCGCTGGTTTCATGAGCGCGCTGTGGAAGCGTTCGCCGAACTCGTCAGCCATTATGAGCAGTCTGGCGAATTTAGTCGTGCAATTGCGGCGGCAAGCAGAGCACTGGCTTTGGACCCATTACTCGAATGGGCCCATGCGGTGCTTATGAGGCTCTATGCGAGGACGGGACGCCGGGACGCTGCCGTTCGCCAATATCAGGAATGCGTCCGTGTGCTCAATACCGAACTTGGCATTGCCCCCGCAGAGGGCACGCAACGTCTGGCAGCCCGAATCCAGCAGGATTCAGGCGGGGATAGAGAGACTGCAGGTCCAGCTGTGTCTGTCGGGAAGCCGGCTCAGCAGTCCGGCAGCGCGTGGCGCGCTGAGTACGAAGCAGACAGTGCGACGGTATTGCCGGCGGAGCGTAAGCAGCTAAGTGTGCTCTGCGCGCGCATGCGCGAGCCAATTAGCGACATGGATCCCGAAATTGCGCTTGAGCGCGTCGACCCTGTGCTGAAAGCAATGGTCGACGCTGTTCGGCGATTCGGCGGCTTGGTCACCCAGCTCAGAAGCGATGGTGTGACAGCACTGTTTGGGGCGCCTGTCGCACACGAAGACCATGCGGTGCAAGCGTGTTACGCAGCGCTCGCGATGCGCGAAGGCATCTCGGCGATCATTGACCGGCCTCTGGATGTACGGATCGGCATACATTCTGGCGAGGCCGTCGTCCGGACGATTGGAAACGACCGGTCGCAACACTATGACGCGCTTGGCTCTGTACCGCAGCTTGCAAATCAGATAGAGGCCGCGCTCTCTGCCGGAGAGATCGGCGTGAGCGCCGACACGGCGCGGTGTGCGGAAGGCTTCATCGAGGTCTCGGATCCTCGCGCGACGCCGCTTCCTGGCGCGACGCCTCCCGTCGAAATTTTCATGCTGCGTACGAAGTCTGCGTTGCGTCTTCGCTGGAACGCTCGCACCGTACGCGGCCTCACACGTTTTGTCGGCCGCGACGCGGAGATGGCCAGTTTGCAGGGGATGCTCGAGCGTGCCGGACGCAGCGCAGGCCAGGTATGCGCGATCGTCGGAGAACCAGGCGTGGGAAAGTCTCGCCTCGTGCACGAGTTTGTCAACTCGGAACAAGCGGCCGGGTGGACAAAATTCGAGACCGGCACGACCTCACACGACACTAGCGCGATCTATCTTCCGCTCGCCAACCTGCTGCGGACATGGTTCGGCATCGGCGAGCGCGAGCCACTGGCCGAGGCAGCCGACAAGCTTCGTCGCGGCGTCGACGCGGTCGACCCGGAACTCGCGTCGACGCGTCCCGCGCTCGCTGTAGTGCTGGACTTGCCGCCGGACGATCCGCAATGGGAGATGGCGAGTCCGCCGCAAAGGCGCAAGCGCACGCTCGAAGCGGTTGCCACGCTTGTGATCCGCGCGAGTGAGCAGCGTCCACTGATACTCGTTGTCGAGGATCTGCACTGGATCGATGACGGCACCCAGGCTGTGCTCGATCATCTCGTCGACTTCATTGGTGCGTCGCGCGTGATGCTTCTCGTGACCCATCGACCCGAGTATCGGCACAAATGGTCTGGCAAGAGCTATTTTTCCCAACTGCACGTGGACAGTCTTGGCGACGAAAGCGCAGAACTGCTGCTGCGGACGCTGCTCGGCGACGACGGCGGGCTTTCCGCGCTTCGCCGGCGCCTGATCGAGCGCACGGGAGGCACGCCCCTTTTCCTGGAAGAGTCTGTTCGTGCGCTGGCAGATGCGGGCGCACTGGTCGGCCAGATGGGTGCCTACCAGATGGTTCGAGCCATCGACACGTTCGATATTCCATCGACCGTGCACGCGGTCCTTGCTTCGCGGATCGATCGCCTGTCCGCGCAGCAGAAGATCCTGCTGCAGATGGCGGCCGTGATCGGTCACGAGTTTCCGGTCGATCTTCTGCAGCCGATAGCCGATCTCGACCGCGAACGGGTACTCGATCTGCTGGCTGATCTGCAGGCGGCTGAATTCGTCTATCAGACCCGGTTTTTGCTGCACCAGCAATACACCTTCAAGCACGCGCTCACGCATCGTGTCGCTTATGCAAGCGTACTCAAAGAGCGGCGACGCTCAGTGCACGTACAGCTTGTGGATGTCATCGAGCGACTTTACGCGCAACGTCTCGACGAGCATGTCGAACGCCTCGCGCATCACGCGCTTGCTGGCGAACTATGGGACAAGGCTGTTCATTATCTGTACCAGTCTGCGGGCAAGGCTCTTCAGCGGTCCGCGTATCAGCAGGCGGTTGAGCACCTGAACAGAGGGCTCGAGATCATCCGGACGTTGCCTCGCACCCCTGCCCTGCTCAGGCAAGAACTCGATTATCAGAAGGTCCTGGGCATGACCATGATGGCGGCGAAGGGCTGGGCGGCGAAAGAAGTGCTTGACGCGTATACGCAGGCGAGGGCGCTCTGCGAGGAGCTTGGAGACGAGAGCGAACTGTTCACCGTGCTACGGGGCGAAGGACAGTATCGAATGATCCGTGGCGAGTCGGAAATCGCCCGCGAACTCGGCAATCGTTGCACAGCTCTGACGGCGGGTTCACATGACCACGGGATGCAAATCGAGACGCATCATCTTTTCTGGACGAATAGTTTTTTCATGGGTGAATACACTACCGCAGAGTTTCATAGTTCAAGAGGAATGGTCCTTTACGAGCGCGAGCGAGACCACGCGCTGACATTCAAATACTCTGGACATGATCCTGGTGTGTGCTGCCGATGCTTCACCGCGTTAGTGCAGTGCCTGCGCGGATACCCGGACAAATCGCTGTCGATTTGCGACGAGGCGCTGGAACTCGCGCAAGAACTTGGTCATCCACTGACGACGGCATTGGCATACTGGGCATGTAGCTTCGCGCATCTCCTGCGTGGCGAGCCGGAGCTGGCGAGACAGTGGGCGGCGCGGGAAATTGCAGTTTGCGAGGAGTACGTTTTGCCCTTGCTGCTGTCGCAAGGGATATTTCAGCTGGGTTGGGCGCTGGCGCAGCTTGGTGATCTCGACGAGGGCATAGAACGGATGCGGGAGGGCATTTCAGCAATCAGTGCAACGGGTGCCGAAATGGGGCTGCCGTACTTCAATGCGCTGCTTGGCGAAGCGCTTGGCCGCGCGGGCAAACCAGAGGCAGGGCTCGTCGAGATCGATCGGGCGCTCGCCGCTGTCAATCAGCACGGCGGACGCTTCCAGCTCTCGGAAATGCTGCGTCTGAAAGGCGAATTGCTCGCAGCTCAGTGCCCCGTGCGACGAGAAGAAGCACTCGCGTCCCTTCGCGAGGCGATCGCGGTTGCGCAAAGGCAGGGCGCCAGTTTTCTCGGGCTTCGGGCGGCGATCAGCCTTGCACGCCTGTTGGCAGCAACGGGTGACATTGAAAATGCATACGCCGTGCTGCAGCCCGCTTGCGAAAGCATAAGGGAAGGAAGTGAACTCACTGATGTTCGCACGGCGCAAGCACTCCTGGCTGATCTGAAGAGTCGCTAGCGCAAGGCTGAGTGGAAAGAACCGTCGGAGGCGCGTAACCAAGCTGAATCGAGACAAGAGCTCTCAGCAAGGCGGAAGGCGCGTCAGCAAGCCCAAGCGAATGGCATTTCCGCACCGATCGAGGACCGCATACGAGATTGACGCCCATCCTGATCGGCGCCTCTACCCTTCCAGCCAGGCATGCTGTTCCCTGGCAGCATCCTCGCCGGTCTTCGCCGCATGGGCTGCTGCCTGTTCGAGCCAAGGCGCATGCGCCTTGGGAACGACCAGCATCGTCAAACCCAGTCCGTCCAATACACGCAGGGCGTGCTCGAGGTTGACGCCCTTGCCATTTTCTAGCTTGGACAGCATGCCGACGGAGACAGCGCAAGTTCTCGCCGCCTGGTCAATGGGCATCCCTTCCGCTGCGCGGGTTGCTCGAATGCGGTCGCCCAGTTGATGAATGGTGCGAATTGTTGCGCGCGAAGGTGGCGTCGGATCAGGTAGTGGTCGCGGCATGGAGGCCCGTCTCGTGGAGGGAAGTCAGCGAAGAGGCTGCTCGCCAAATTGTTTCATGATCATGAAATTATACTCCGCAACGGTAATGGTTGCGCTCTATTCCGAGGGGAACGGCCTTATGCCAGCCAGCTTACGCACGGTTGTACGTGAAAGCTTGGCGATTAATTGCGTTTTAATCTCTGCACTACCCTTCGAGCAGTTGCCGATGCAGCACATGACCACCCGGCCCAGCTACGTGCGGAATGAGGGTCGGGCGCCGCCACGTTTGAGCTGCATGATCAGCCTTCCTGATCGCCTCCGGCGTATTCACGATCTCGCCCCACATACCTGACTTCGCCGCCTGTGTCAGCCACCGCCACTTCGAAACCCGTGGGCCATTTCTTGCCCCCATTTGAGGGCGTGCTTCTGTGTGTCATTGCAGAAGTTCCAAACGTAGTTCACCGCGCGGCTCTGCTGATTGAGCAGGCCGTTCAGCGACTTCACCCGGTAGCGATAGACGAGAAGCATGCCGGCCATTCTAACTTGGGAATGCCGCCTGTCGGCGGCGCTCCTTTCACTCCCCGCCCTGAAGAGGCCGTCGCAAAACGTTTCTGCTGTGCGTCCAATTCAAGTCCGAGCGTGGATGTGATTGCTTTGGCGCGAGCCAACAAATCGAAGAATCTGTCCCAAAAAACAGTGCGCAACCTCGTGGAGGCCGCGTAGAACCGCATACAAAAGGGTAAATAATGCCCTCGACAGGGCAACTGCCCGGGACAGGTTGTGCGCCAGGACATGCAAGGCGAATTCCCGCTTGACCGCCTGGAGCCCACTGCGCCGAAAGCGATTCAGCCCCTGCTGGGAACGCAAGCTGCTGAACACAGGTTCTACGATCGCCTTGCGCTGGCTGAAAATGCGTCGCGCCTGAGGATGCTGCATCACGAGGCGAAGCGCCTCGCGATGCTCATCCTCGGGGTAGCGTTTGATGCGTCGTCCCTGCGCCGCTTTCGTACAGTTCGCGCGTAAGTGGCATCCCTCGCAGCTCGTAGACCCATACACACGATGCTCTCGGCTTCGCAGTGTTTGTTCGCACTTGCTCAGCAGGATCAGCGTTTGCCCGGCGGGGCAATGATAGGTGTCAGTTTGCGGGTAATAGTCAAAGGCGCTTTTATGGAACAGTCCTTCTTCCCGCGTCTTTGCAGGCCACTGCCCATCCGGGCATAACAGGCTGACATCACGCGCAAGCGTCGCTTCGATGACCTCATCGTCGAAGTATCCTGCATCGAGCAACACTTCTTCTGCCTGCGCACCCGTCACTCGTGCGCTTTGATCCAGCATTGGCGCGATTACCTGTGTTTCACTCGACGCGTCCAGCGCGAGGGCCGTGATGATCCGATCTTCGTTGGCCAGAACCGACGGTTTGTACGATGCCGCGAACCCACGTCCGCGCTTCAGGCGCTGCACCATGGCCTCCGGCTCGCTGGCGCTGATGCGCAAGGTCTCGCTGCTCTTGCCATGGCTGTGGCGAGCGGCTTGACGCTGCTCGAAGATGTCCTGGCATTGTTTGCTGCGTTGCAGCTCCTGTTGCACGGCCTGATCATCGGGGGCCCGCTCAACCGCTTCGATAGCGGCTTCTGCGCGCGCCTTGACGGCCTCTTCTTTGAGCAAATTGTAGTGCGAGCAAGCCGCTTCAATGACGGTGCCGTCGCCGGCTAAACGCGTGCTGCGGGAACCACTGGCTTTCAATATCGCGCGCGTGAGCGATTCAAAAAACCCCTGGGTCAGCGAGTCCTCGTGCAATACGATGAAGCGACCAATATTGGCATGATCCGGCGCGATACCCCCTGTCACCCACATGCATCCCAAGTCCAGCCGCGCCAGTCGCTCCAGCTCACGCAGCGAATGAACACCCTGCATGACGCCATACAGGATCAGACCCATCATCAGGCGCGGCGCGTAAGGAGCGCGCCCGGTGGCTGCATAGCGCTGCTCGAACGGTAGCCAGTCCTGCTGTCCGAGCAAATGCGCTACGACAAATGGTGCACGTTGACCGGCCTGCTTCAGATAGTCCTCCAGGCGCGTCGTGCCCAAGACAATCTCATGCGGGTTGCCTGTTACAAACCGGCGCCCCGTATCCGACGCGTTTGGCCTGGGTCTGACATCTTGAGCCGGCACTCCACCAAACAGATCGTGTTGCTTACTGTCCGGTGATGGTACTTTGCGAGCCGTGCTCATCGCTCATCTCTTCATCAGGGTTGCGTCACCGGATTTTATCGGCAATGGGCTTTCGCGACAGCCTCTGAAGGGCGGGGTTTCTCGGAGCAAGTCTGATGAATTCCTGGAACTTGGCCGGACTGTCCGCGGGCATGGGGAGGGAACCTGTGCTGGCCAGCATGGCCTGGTAGCGGGGCGAATTGACCGCGGCCTTGATGGCCCGCTCAAGTTTCTGGACAACAGCGGGCGGCGTGCCCGCCGGCGCTCCGTAGCCCCACCAGGGATTGGGCCTCCCATCGATGTCCGATTCCACGAACGTGGGGACGTTGGGCAGGCTTGGCAAGCGCTGTGGCGTGCCGACCACCACGATATTCACAGCCCCCGTTTTCAGCAGCGACAGGCCCTGAGTGATGGAAGTAAAGAAAAATTGATATCGTCTTCGTCAAGAGCGCCGCCGAGAAGGCGCGCCTGGTGGACTGCGTGTCGGCCGGCAACGTCGAAGACCCGCTCCGCGCCGCTCACCGTGATCATCGCCTTCGACAAGGCCTTTCACGACCAACTGCCGCGCCTGTTCCCGCACGCCGACGCCCGTTCCTGTTACGCCGGCAACGATGAGAAGATCGCCCGCGACGCGCTGATGAACAGCTCGCTACAAGACGGCTACTTCATCCTGGCCGCACGTGCGCTGGGCCTGGATTGCGGCCCGATGGCCGGTTTCGACGCCGACAAGCTCAACGCAGCCTTTTTCCCCGATGGCAAGTGGTCGGTCAACTTCCTGGTCAACCTGGGCTACGGCGTTGCCGACAAGCTGCATCCGCGCCTGCCGCGCCTGCCGTTCGACGAAGCCTGCCGCATCGTCTGAAGACGCCGCGCGCCGGTGGCGCCAGAAAAAAAAAGCGACCCATCGGGTCAAACCCATCGGGTCGCTTTTTTTCTGGTTCATCGCCAATCTGCGGGGTGGGGCGAGGGTCTCAGAACGCCCCTGAGCTGTCGTACGCGCGGTGCGGCCCGCCGCCAAAAAGCGAACGCTCAACGTTTGACATGAGTGGCGGCCGCAAGTGGGCGAAGTCCGCTTGTGGACGTCCCTCGATGGAAGGGTTAGGCCTCGGGTTCGTGGCAAACCACTTCGATGTTGTGCCCGTCCGGACCAATGACGAAAGCTGCATAGTAGTTCGCGTGGTAGTGCGGGCGCAGACCAGGCGCACCATTGTCTTTGCCACCCGCCTCCAGAGCCGCGCGATAGAAAGCTTCGACTTGCTTGCGATTCTCGGCCGTGAACGCCAAGTGAAGATGCGCCGGCTTCTCCTCGGTTTGGTACAGGCACAATGAAGCCTTACCCTTTGGGCTAAGCTCGACACCGTACGTCGGCGGCCCCTCCGAGGCAACAGCTACGCCGAGCGGTTCGAGTGCCTTGAGGAAGAACGCTTTGCTCGCTGCATAGTCGCTGACTCCGAATTTGACGTGGTCAAACATTAGTTCTCCTGAAGAGTGTGGGCCTTAGCCAGCCATCAACGTAAAGACGGTCTTCAGCGGCCGTTACCACACGGGAGATGGTGACTGGTTTTTTCGACAAGGCGGTTGACCTATCTATCGATAGCGTACTAGATGGACTACTTTTCAACCTGGAACAAGCATGGGCAGAGGATTGGAAAAGCTTGCTGAGTTTTCCGAAGGTTGCGCCAGAATGGTCAGTAACGGACAAGCAACGTTTGAATGACGGACTTCAGTATTACCGAGTTCATGGCCTCCGGTAGAGCGGGAAAACCACAACAGGTCGACGAGCTAAACGAGCCATTTGGGGTTACCCCGTTTCATCGGACAGATTCGCATTGGAATTTTATGTCGATGGGTTTCCTCCTTGTGATGGGGCAGTGTAGGCCCGGTGTAGCGCCGGATTCATGCCATTGACAGGCAGCTTTTCAAATTCCTGCGGGGAACGATAGCCCAGGGCGCTGTGCAAGCGGTGCGAGTTGTACCAGCCCTCAATCCAAGTGAACAACGCCTGTCGGGCGTCGTCGTGGGTGGCGAAGTGCGAGCGGTTCAGCAATTCGCACTCGAGCGTGGCAAAGAAGGCCTCACACATGGCGTTGTCGTAGGCATCGCCCACTGAACCCATGGAGGGGCGTACGCCCGCATCCCGACAGCGTTGGCCAAAGGCCACCGACGTGTACTGGCACCCCTGGTCCGAATGGTGGATCACCGACGTGGGATGTCGCTGCGCGAGCGCCATGTCCAGCGCCTGCAACATCAGCGCGGTGCGCAGGTGGTTGTCCATGGCCCAGCCCACGATGCGTCGGCTGTATACGTCGAGGACGACAGCCAGATAGTAAAAGCCGGCCTTGGTCGGAATGTACGTCGCATCGGCAACCCAAAGCTGGTTGGGGGCCTCAGCACGGAAGTGCCGCTGCACCAGATCGGCAGCGGGTCTGGCCCGCGCTGCGCGGTGCGTCGTGCAGATGAAGTGTGGCCGGCATGCCCCGCGCAGCCCGGCCTCACGCATCAGTCTCGCCACGCGCTTGCGCCCCACCCGGATGCCCTGACGCAGCAGAGCCGCGTGTACCCGGGGCACGCCATAGGTGCCGCAGGAGTGCGAGTGAATTGCTCGGATCTGCACCAGCAGCAGCTTGTCACGCACGACACGGGGGCTCGGGCTACGCCCGTTCCACGCATGGAACCCACTGCGCGAGACCTTAAGCAGCCGGGCCATGGTGGACAGCGGATAACGAGCTTGGTTCGCCTTCATGAATTCGTACCCTTGTCGGGCAGCGAGTCGGTCTCCCGGGCGAACCAAGCCGCGGCTTTTGCAAGTATCTCCCTCTCCATTTTGAGCTGCCGGTTCTCACGGCGTAGCCGTGTGAGCTCCTGGTGCTCGGCACTGGTCAGGCCATCATGACGTGTGCCTGCGTCACGCTCGGCCTGTGCAACCCAGTTGTAAATGGTCTGAGCCGTGGGTTCGAATTCTTTGGCCAGATCTTCGGGGCGGCGACCTGCATGGACCAAGTCAACCATTTGCTGACGGAAGACAGTGCTGTACGGTGGGCGCGTTTTCGGCATAGTGCACCTCCTGTTTACTCAAGATAGGCACTGTCCGAAAAAGATGGAATGAACGCGCCCCGGCCCTCCCCGATGATAGGGGCTGTGGTTCAGTTGCACATCTGGGAAAGATGACAGGTGGGGGTAGGCGGGTCCCCCATCACGAAACGGCATCGATGTGCCAGAGTGGGAGTTGTCACAATCCACACAGGATGGAGGAACCCGAAATGAATACTACGTCCTACGGCCTGGACATCGCAAAAACTGTCTTCCAGCTCTATTGGGTCGAACCTGATGGCAAGTGTTTCAACCGACATTTCAGTCGACCGAAACTGATCGAATTCCTCGCCCGACGTGAGCCGGGGCGCATCGCGCTGGAAGCATGCGGCAGCGCACACTGGTGGGCTCGCCAGCTACAGGCCATGGGCCATGAACCGGTGCTGCTGCATGCCCAGTACGTACGCCCGTTCGTGCAGACCAACAAGACCGATGCGGCCGATGCCAAGGCCATCTGGACCGCAGCTCAGCAGCCAGGCATGCCCGTCGTGGCGCCCAAGACCGAGTCCCAACAATGCGTGCTAAGCCTGCACGCCATGCGCCGGCTGCGCGTGAAGATGCGCACCATGCTGGTCAACCAGCTGCGCGGCATGCTGTTCGAGTTCGGCGTTCATTTTCGGCGTGGACTGCGAACAGGCCTACATGAAATCGTCGAGCGCATGGCCGAAATCGAGCAAGACGTGCCGCCTACACTGTTTGAGTTCGTGCGCGAACAATTGCTAAGCATCGAGCAACTCGATCAAGAGATTGCCCGCCTCGATCAACGCATCGACGCCTGGGCGCGGCAGAATCGGGCCTGCCATGCGATTCTCGCCATCCCCGGCATCGGCATGCTCACCGCTACCGCCATGATCGCAACCATTGGCGACGTGCACACCTTCAAGTCCGGGCGGCAACTGGCGGCCTATTTTGGCCTGGTGCCGAAACAGACCGGCACTGGTGGCAAGGTCTGGCTGGGCGGCATCAGCAAACGTGGCGACCCCTACGTGCGCACCTTGCTCATTCATGGCGCTCGGGCCGTGCTGAATCATCTGCGCAGGAAGAATCAGCCCGGCTGGAGCCTGAGGCTCGCGCAGCGACGGCCTGCAAACGTCGTTGCCGTCGCCATGGCCAACAAGATGGCACGCACAGTCTGGGCGCTGTTGGCGCATGACCGAGCTTATGACCGAGACTACGTCTCGGTCAGGCCTGCCTGACCGGCAAGGCCCGGCTGGCAGGGAAGAAAGGCAGGACCCGTCCACAGGTTGCGACGGTTAGATGAACATCATGGCAAGACAGGTCGGACCGCGGGAGCGCAAGCCCAATGACTCGCAGGTGCCTCAAAGCACGAAAAAAAGGTAGGGACGCTCCCGGCGGAATATCCATGATGGCCCGCAGGCGTCGCCTGCAACCCAAGGCCGGATATAAGTCTGCAACCAGTCCTGCTCAAGCCAAGCGATGGTCGTCTTACCTTGCAAACCGGGGCGCGTTCATATAAGCGGGTCACCTCCAATAAGGCGGAAGGCAATACGTGCGTCTGCGGCTGGAACTAAAACAAAAGCCCCGCGCGGATTGCTCCGGCGGGGCTTGGATGAATGTGGTTGCGGGGGCAGGACTTGAACCTGCGACCTTCGGGTTATGAGCCCGACGAGCTGCCAACTGCTCCACCCCGCGCGACGCAATATACGCTGGTTGGCAGCACCTGGATACCCCTTACACAAAAAAACCTGTGCAGATAGCTAAGCGGGTCTTCTCGGGCCGACCGCTTTGGCGCTGGCTCCGGAAGCTCGCTCTTGTGTCAGGCCTTACCTGGAGGGGGATCGCAGCCGAGGGCACCGCCTCGGGTGGACCAGCAAGCGTAAGGCGCGGCAGCACGCCAAGCCAGAAGCATTTCCGCACCGATCGAGGACCGCATCCGAGAATGACGCCCAGCCGGATCGCCCCCTACGCTTCCAGCCAGGTATGCTGTTCCCTGGCCGCATCCTCGCCGATCTGGGCCGCATGGGCCGCTGCCTGTTCGAGCCAAGGCGCATGCGCCGTGGGAACGTCCAGCATCGTCAAAGCCAGCCCGGATAATCAAGAATTCGTGGGATTATTAAACGTCTGCCAGCTAAACGACTGGAGCGCACCTTGACGACAGAATGGATGGAGTATAAGTGGCCCTCAGATCACTATGGCGTTACACAGTACAGGATTTTCAGATCACCAGCGAGATCGGCGCTGCTCGGCGCTCCGTGGTAACCGATGGCAGAACCCTTGAGACCTACCCCGCTGGTTCTCGCCAGGCGCCCACGCTGCAGGCCCACCTGACTTACGCACTCCGACAAGAGGGCCTTGAGTTGCCTTAACGGCGCGTTTGCATAACCGTCGGCGATATGCGGCTGAGCCTGCGTGAGGTTTGCGGAGCGCAACCAGCAGCAGATGCCCCTGTTCTACCAAGCTTGGGCCATCAACCACATTTCGTAGACACCGTCTGCGAAATTGCCCCGCCCCCAGATATAGGCATCGTCTGCAATTTTCACGGCTGACGAGACTCCTAGAGCCTTCTCCACGCCAGTCAGCAGCGTGCCCGGCACCGCCGGCGGGCTGCTCCATCTGCCCGGGCCGTGCCTCAAGTCAAAGATTGAGGCGCTGGAAATACCCGGTCAGTTCGAGGTAGCCCCGTCCGACCGCATTGCCTCCCCGCAACGCCGTCACCGCGCCCTCCCAATAGACCGCGCCGGTGCTCGCGCGGCTATCGAGTTCCTGATCATCCATCAGCGGTACCAGTTCGAGCGTGAGATCGCCTGCGTTCAACCCCATGGCAACCGGATAGCTCGTGCCCGTACGAGGCGAGCGCCAACGGCGCGCCGGCATGAAGTTGACCTCTTCGGGAGCCAGTACCTGGACGCGACCGTCGCTGCCGCGCAGCGTGCCGCCTCCCCAGAACTTGCGCCCCGCCTTGTCCCGGATCTGGAAAGCCATCAACGCGCCGCCGTCATTCAGGTTGATGCCGAGCCAGTCCCAGCCGACGGCCTCGTCGGCCAGCAAGGTCGACGACCATTCGTGATCCAGCCAGGCAGTGCCATGCACGGTTTCCTGCTGACTGCCCCGCTTCAAGGTGCCGCTCACCTTGAGCCCTGGCTGGCTGTAGTAATAGCTCGCCTGGGCCGCCAGAGGGCCCTTGCGGCTGTAACCCCGTTCGCCCTGTAGAAGCAACCTCTGGGTTGGCTCCATTGTCAGATCGAGCGTGAAATCCCGCGCGGGAATTCTGGCTCGGTAGCGCCCCGTCATTTCTCGGCGCAGCGACCAGTTGTCGATGTACACATCGGTGTCGGCAGTATTGGCAAGCGCCAGGCCAAAGCCGCTGCGCACCGCGCGCTGGTCGTGTTGGAGCTTGCCGACCACAGGCTCGCTCAGTGCGACATTCGCGAACAGCAGTTGCAGCGGCGCGAAGCGGCTTGGGTTGGCCTGGTCAATCTGCGGGCGCGAGCGGAAGAACGTAACCTGGAAGCCGAGCAGCGCTCCTGCCTGCGTCTGCAGCCAGCCGGTGGCATACCACCATTCGGTGCGATAGTCGGGGTGCGCGCCGTGGTCGCGTGGGAAGGCCAGGGTTCGACCTGCGTCGACTGGCGGATAAGCGGGCGCTGCGCCCAGCGCCGCGGCCGCCGCGCCGGAACCCGGCAACAACAGCAGGAATGAGCGCCGCTTCACCAATCCTCCTGCACCGCGCGCACGGCGCTACGCGACATCGCCTGCCGCCCGCTAGCCAGCGCAGCCAGCGAGGCCGCTGCCACCACCGCGCTCGCCACCTGGGCCAGGAATGCCCAAGGCACATGCAAGCTCATGGTCCAGTGGAACGACTGCGGGTTGACAACGTGAACCAGGATCAAGGCGATGACCCATCCCAGCGCAAGACCGGCTACCACGCCAAGCAGAGCGAGTAACGCGCCCTCCAGTGCCAGCATCGCGCCGATCTGCCAACGCATGAAGCCGAGATGCCGCAGCATGCCGAATTCCCGCGCACGCGCCAAGGCCTGCGCGCTGAAGCTGGCGCCGATGCCGAACAGGCCTATCACGACCGCTATACCCTCCAGCAGGTAGGTCACTGCGAAGCTGCGGTCGAAGATTTTCAGGGTGATGGTGCGAATCTCGCCGCGCTCGGCGAAGGTAATGTGTTCACCGCCGGCGACGCGCTGACGCAGCCTCTCCTTGACCTGCGCCGGGCCGTTGCCCTGCTCCAGCCACAGGGCGACGTCAGTGACACGCCACTCGTCCGTGAGCCGCCGATAATCGTCCTGGCTGATCACCACCGTACCATACTGGCGCGCGTAATCGCGCCACACGCCGCCCACCAGGAAGGCGACGGCCCGGCCCTGCAGCGGCAGCGTGATACGTTGTCCCGGGCGGAAGCCATAGAGGTCGACCATCGCCTCGCTGACCCATACCGCCGGCGGATCACCCGGCTGCGCCGCGACGGGCGCAGCCGTCAGCGGCAACCGCGCGCCCGGATTGCGCGGATCGATCGGCCTGGCAATGACCGTTACGGGGGGGCGCTGGGGATCAAGCAGGATCTGGCTCGAACGTAGAAACTCGGCACGCGCAACGCCACGGACGCTGGCGATGGCGGCTTGGTCGTCAAGCGAGAAATACGCGCTATCGCCGTATGACGATGCACGCAGATAGAGGTCGGCCGGCAGGACATTGTGCAGCCAATCGTCCACCGAGATGCGGAAGCTTGACACCATAATCGCCATCGCGGCCATCAGGCTGAAGCTGGCGACAATGCCGGCCAGGGCGATGGACGCGCGGCCCGCTGCGCCGGCGAGTTGGGTCAGGGCAAGCTGCGGCACAGCCTGTCGCGAAGAGGGCAGCAAGCCGAACACAAGATGCGCCAGCCATGGCATCAGCAGGATGGCGCCCACCAACAGCAGGGCGATCGCCGCATAACCGAAGACCGGCAGATCCGCCACCGGCCGCAGTGGCGTCAGCCCAAGCCCGGCTGCCATCGCAGCAAGCCCGGTCCACGGCGAGCGTAGCCGCTTGAGCGGTGTCTCCTCATCGCCCGCCTTGAGCGCCTGCGCCGGCCGCGCGCGGGCGGCCTCCCATGCCGGTGCGAAACTGCCGAGCACCGCCGCGGACAAGCCGAGCGCGAAGAAGATCAGCGCTGCCAGCGCGTCGAAGCGGACCTTGGGCTTTACACCTTCAAAGTAGCCACCGCCCAGATCACCGCCCGCGTACCCGAGTACCGCGGCGGCGAGGACAAAGCCAAGCGCCAGGCCGAGCATCGCGCCGAGCGTGCCTTGAGCCGCGCCTTCCGCCAGCAACAGCCGCAGCAGACCAGCGCGCGTCATCCCCAAGGCGCGCAGCAGTGCAAGCTGCGAGCGCCGCCGCAGCACCGATACAGCCTGCATCGTGAACACCAGGAAGGCGCCTGTGAACAGCGCCACCAGGGCGAGCACGTTCAGGTTCACCCGATAGGCGCGCGACAGGTTGGAAGTCCGACGCGCGTTGTCCTGCGGCGAACCCGCCACCACACCTGGCGGCAGCAGCGCGGCCAGCGCTTGCGCAAAGTTGCCCGTGTCCACTCCCGGCCTGAGCTTGACGTCGATCCGCTGCAACAGGCCAAGCCGGTCGAGGCGCCACTGCGCCGCACCGATATCCATCACGCCCAGACGCATGCCCTCGCCCGCCGCCGGCAGCGTGCCGGCAATACGCAGCGTAAGCGCGGTGAGCCCGACTTGCACGGTGAGCGGGTCCCCGGGCTTGAGATCGAGCCAGCTCAGCGCCGCCGGCGAAAGGAACACGGCGTCGGGATCGAGAACGTCGAGCTTGCCCGCGCGCTCCTCGGTGGGCCGCCCGATCAGATTGGGTGTCACAGGCGCCGCCCGGAACACATCGATGCCAAACAACGTCAGCGCACCGGTGCGCCCCGGCACCAGCGCATTGACTTCCACCACAGGGCTGGCCGCCGCCACCTCCGGCAGGCCCGCGATGCGCGGATAGAGCGATTCGTCGAAGCCGATGCGCGGCCCGCGGATCTCCAGATCGGCATTCCCCATCAAGGAGCGCACCGCCTGGGAAAACTCCGCCAACGCAGCGTGGTTGACCAGATGCACGCCATAGCCCATTGCCACACCGATGGCCACGGCAAGGATGCCGATGATGGCGCGTCCGGGATGGGCGCGCAATTCGCCCAGGAGTAGCACAAGGCCGAGCGAGCTTCGCGTTCGCATGGCTTAGGCGGCCGCGCTCATTGGCGGCAGTGGCCCCAGCGGCGTCAATCCGCCTGGCGTCAATTGCAAGACGCGATCCGCCGTCGCCGCAGCCAGTGCCGAGTGCGTGACGATAATCGCGGCCGTGCCATTTGCGTTGACCAGTTCGCGCAGCAGGCTTAGTACCCGCGCAGCCGTCTCGTGATCAAGGTTGCCAGTCGGCTCATCTGCCAGCAGCAGCATCGGCCGGTGTACGAGGGCACGTGCAATTGCCACCCGCTGCAGTTCCCCGCCGGAAAGCTCGCGCGGCAGACTGTCCTCGCGCCCCTCAAGCCCAACCGCGGCGAGCATCTCGGCAACGCGCGCTGACGCCTTTTCCCGCTCGAGGCCGTTCAACAGCAGCGGCAGCGCCACGTTCTGCGCCGCGCTCAAATTCGGCAGAACATGGAAGGCCTGGAACACGAACCCCAGCTTTCGCCGCCTCAGCAAGGTTGCGGCATCGTCGTTCAGCTTGCCCAGATCCTGTCCGTCGAACTGGATGCGGCCACTGTCGGGCCGATCCAGGCCGGCGATCAGGTGGAGCAGCGTTGACTTGCCCACGCCAGATTCACCCATGACGGCGACATATTCGCCGGCGTCCAGCGCAAGACTGACTCCTCGGAGAACCGTGCGCGGTCGGGCGCCGTTGTATGTCTTGGAGACGTCTGTAAGGGTCAGCACAATTTTGTCAACCTCGCAAGGCGCGCGTCCACGGCAAACCAATGACGGGAGAGCGGGCACAAGCCATTCTGCCACCATGGGAAGGCGCCACATAGGTAACAAGTAATGGAGGAATGACCCGCCGAATGGAACGACTGGGACCCCTCCCCCAGTACCTGCCGCGTAATGACCGAGGGCGCGTGTTGAGCACTTCGGCAACGCCACGGATCGCGAGCGGTACACGAGCACCGCATGAAAGTTATTTCAGCCGCATTTGATTGATTTCACGCATGACCTGCCTGCACTGCGTTGCCCGTAGGGCAACGATTTCGTGTAAAGATTGCTGTTCCTCGAACAAATTTTCCAGCCAACAATCCCCCCACAACCGATTCTCGTATCTACGCGAGAAGGTCCAAGAAAGTGGAGGACGACATGCAAGACCGAGGACTACCCCCCGTCAAACGCTGGATCGCGCTTAGTGCCGCCATCCTGGGGATTACGCTGACCAGCGCGCCGGCGTCCGCCGCCGACGCGTTTCCCACCAAGCCGATATCGATGCTGGTCGCATTCCCGCCGGGGGGCCCCGCTGACGTTCTTGCGCGGGCCATGCAGCCGGCGATGGCCAAGGCGCTCGGCCAGCCCGTGGTCATCGAGAATCTGCCCGGCGCCGGCGGCGCGCTGGCAGTGCAGCGCCTGCTGAGCCGTCCGGCCGATGGCTACACGCTGATCATGGGCTCGCCCAACGAGGCCATCCTGACGCCGCTGGCGCTTGCCAGCGCCAAGTACAAGTCGGAGGAGCTGGCCCTGCTGGCGCCAGTCTCGAACCACCCGCTCGTCGTGATGACGCGCAGCGACCTGCCGTACAACTCGCTCGAACAGATCATCGCGGCCAGCAAGTCGGCAGGCAGCAAGAGCCTGACCTTCGGTAATCCGGGCTACGGGACCATGTACCACATCGTCGCCGAATACATCGCTCAACTGACCGGCGCCAAGATGCTGCAGGTGCCGTACAAGGGCGCCACGCCGATGCTGGCAGACCTGACCGGTCGCCAGATCGACATGACGATTCTGCCAAACCTCGGTGCCTCCACGCAGCTGCTCGAAACGCACAAGATCAAGGCGGTCGCAGTGCTGGACACGCAGCGCATGCGAACGCTGCCCGATGTGCCTGCCATCTCCGAAACCAGCGTCGCGCGCAAGTCCGAATTCACTTATTCGATCTGGCTGGGCGTCATGAGCAGGGCCGGCATCCCGGCGGAGCGTGCCCGCGTATTGATGGACGCCTCGCAGCAAGCGCTGCGGTCGCCCGAACTGATCAAGGCGCTTGAGCTCTCCGGCGTGCAGCCGATGAAGCCGCAGACGCTCGAGGCCTCCGCGAAGTTCTACGTCGCCGAGACCGAGAAGTTCAGGAAGATGGCCGGCTCGATAAAGCTGACGCCGCAATAATTCCACCCGTCACGGCCGTTCCCATGGCGGCGCCGGCGCTGGCGTCGCTGGCCCCGCCTCGTTCCAGCATCCCGTTCCAAGGAGGTCTTCCTTGAATATCCTAGTTGCCGGTTTCCAGCACGAAACCAATACGTTCGCCCCAACCATGGCCACCTACGAGAGCTTCGTCCGCGGCGAGGATTTTCCCGCCATGGTGCGCGGCGAGGCGATCTACGACCTGCTGGGTGTGAACGTGCCGATCAGCGGCTTCATCCACCACGTTCGCGAGCACGGTCACACCGTCACGCCGGTGATCTGGGCGGCTGCCGGGGCCTCGGCCCACGTCACGACCGATGCCTACGAGCGCATCGCCGGCGAGATCGTGGAGGCGGTAAGGACGGCCTCGTACGACACGATCTATCTCGACCTGCATGGCGCCATGGTGGCCCAGCACCTCGACGACGGCGAGGGCGAGTTGCTGGCGCGCATCCGTGCCGTGGCCGGCCCGGACATGAAGATCGTGGTCTCGCTGGATCTGCATGCCAACGTCACCGAACGGATGCTCGCGCTGGCGGATGGAGTGGTGGCGTATCGCACCTATCCACACGTGGACATGGCCGCCACCGGCAAGCGGGCAGCCGAGATGCTGCTGGAGTTATGCAGGCGGGAGTCGCGTGCGCACCTGGTGGCACGACGCGTGCCGTTCCTGATACCGGTCAACAGCATGTCCACGATGATGCAGCCCGCTCAAGGCATCTACGGCCTGCTCGAAGAGCTGGAGCCGCAAGGCGTGCTGTCGCTGTCGTTCACACCGGGCTTTCCCGCGGCCGACTTCGCCGAGTGCGGTCCCGTGGTTTGGGGGTACGGCTTCGACAGAACCCGCGTCGAGCGGGCCGTCGACGCACTGTTCGCGCGCATCTGCGAACCCGAGAGCCAGTGGGCCGTGCAGTTCGAGGAGCCGGATGCAGCGGTGCAGCGTGCCATGCGGATCGCGCAAAAGGCCACGCGGCCAGTGATCCTCGCGGACACGCAGGACAACCCGGGCGTCGGCGGCGATGGCAACACCATGGGCATGCTGCGTGCGCTTCTCAAGGCCGGCGCGCAGGACGCCGCGATCGGGATTATCTGCGATCCCGCCGCGGCCGCGGCCGCGCACCAGGCTGGTGTTGGCGCGAGGATCGAAATTGCGCTTGGCGGCTGCCCACAGGTGAGCGAGGATGCCCCGCTGCGGGCGACCTTCGAGGTGGAGGCGCTGTCTGAAGGCAAGTTCGTCTACGGCGGACCGATGATGCACGGCAAGGCTGCCAACATGGGACCAATGGCGCGACTGCGGCTCGATGGCGTGCTCGTTGCCGTTAGCTCGACCAAGGCACAATTGCTCGACCGCAACATGTACCGCGCGGTCGGCATCGATCCGGCGGGGATGAAGATTCTCGTGAACAAGAGCTCGGTGCATTTCCGCGCCGACTTCGCCGCGATCGCGGAAGACATTTTCGTGGTGCGTGCGCCCGGTCCGTTCATCGCCGATCCGGCGTACCTGCCATGGCAGCATCTCAAGCCCGGCATGCGCCTGAAACCGAACGGTCCGGCGTTCGCGCCGGCGCCCCGAATCTACGATAAGCTTACGCAGCTCGGCATCGAACTGCCCAAGGCTTCGGGCCCGGCGGCGGCCTATGTGCCGAGCGTGCGGTCCGGCAAGCTGATCCACGTGTCCGGCCATCTCTCTCGCGTCGATGGCCAGGTTCGGACCGGCCGCTTTGGCGACGACCTGCGCACCGCCGACGGTATCGCGGCGGCCCGCTTGGTTGCCATCGACTTGCTCGCGACGCTGCACGCCGCCACCGGCGACCTCGATTCGATCGTGCGGATCGTCAAGCTCACCAGCCTCGTCCATTCGACAGCGGACTTCACCGAGCAGCACCTCGTGACCAATGGCGCCAGCGAACTGCTCGCCGAGGTGTTTGGCACGCGCGGCCAGCACGCGCGCAGCGCGTTCGGCGTGCCGCAGTTACCACTCGGCGCCTGCCTGGAAATCGAACTGATCGTCGAGGTCGCCTGATTCCATGCGCGGCCTGAAACGTGATCGTTCCAATAAACCACTGCAGTTGCTTTAAAGCTCAACTTACGTTTGCAGCGACACAGCATCCGCGACCATCGCCAGGAAATTAGCCGTCTTCGCTGGTGTTGGCTCGATCCTCGACGCGAGCGCCAAGCGGATAGAGATGGAGCTGCCAACTATGTCTCTATAAACAACTCCCTCCACCTGTATTTGGCAAACAGAGGCAGGAACGAGCGACACACCGAACTCCGCTGCAACGAGATTCACAACCGAGGAGAGCTGCGGCGCTTCCTGGCCCGCAATGGGATCAAAGCCAGCCTTCTTGCACGCGCCGACGATGACGTCATGCAAAGTCGGACTTGCTTCCCTAGGTAGCAGTACAAAATGGTCTTCTGCCAATGCGTCGAGGGAGATTCGACGTCTCTTCGCAAGATGGTGCGTTGCAGGTAGCACGACCTTCATTGGCTCCACGGCAATGTGCTGAAGTTGAACCCCAGCCGGCGATTGCCCGCTCAATCGGACAAAGGCCACATCTACTCGACCATCATTAAGATATGCAAGGAGCTCGGACGTGTTACCTTCCGCCAGGGTCAGGACGACATTCGGGTAGTCCTGTCGATAAGCGCGGATTAGCCTGGAGACCACGGGGTTGAACGCGGCAGAGCCGGTAAATCCGATGTTGAGGCGCCCGATTTCGCCCCGTCCGGCGCTTTGCGCTTTCTCCACTGCTGCGCGCGTGTCATGAAGTATTCGCCTGGCATCCGTTGCAAACGCCTCGCCCGCTTCCGTCAAGACCACGCCATGCCCGGTTCTGCGGAAAAGCTTTACGCCGAGCTCCTCCTCCAACGCGTGAATCTGCTGGCTGAGAGGCGGCTGTCCAATGCCAAGCCTTTCCGCTGCCCGCGTTACGTTGCGCTCGTCAGCGACTGCGAGGAAGTAGCGAATATGCCGCAGCTCCATGCGATATCTGCTGTTATATATATCAGAAAGATGCGATAGATATTGGACAGTATATCAGCGACAGGCCAGAATGCCGCGTATCCCGCCTTGCCGAGAGCGTCCCGGTGTCTATGACCGCGGCGATGCTGTTTGAGGCCGAGGCGGCGAATCCATCCAACGAAAAGAATCAGCCCCCATGGAAAAGCTGCAGTCAACCAGGCCCGAATACCGGAACATCGGTATCTCGCAGATCGCGAGATACCGCTTGCCCTGGGCCGGCAAGGTATCCATCCTGCATCGCGTCAGCGGTGCCTTGATGTTCCTCCTCCTTCCCTTCGTGCTGTACCTGTTCGAGCAGAGCATCACTTCGGAACTGAGCTTCGCAAAGTTCTCGGCCCTCCTGTCCGGCGGCTTCGTCAAGCTGGTTCTGCTGGCCCTGATCTGGGGTTATCTGCATCACTTCTGCGCCGGTATCCGTTTCCTGCTGCTGGATGTGCACGTTGGTGTCTCCAAGCCCGCTTCGGCTAAGTCTGCCATCAGCGTGCTGGTTGTCAGCCTGCTGCTTACCCTGATTTTCGGCCTGAAGCTGTTCGGCCTGTTCTGAGGAGAATCACGGTGGCAAACAACAATATCGGTCCCAAGCGTCTTGTCGTCGGTGCCCACTACGGCCTGAAAGACTGGCTCGCGCAACGCGTCACGGCCGTGATCATGGTGGTCTTCACCGTCGTCCTGGCCATTGCCTTCCTGCTGTCGAACGGCGCTTCATACGAAGCGTGGGCAGGGCTCTTCTCCAACCAGTGGATGAAGATCATCACGTTCCTGACCATCCTGTCGCTGCTCTATCACGCCTGGATCGGCGTGCGCGACATCTGGATGGACTATGTGCGCCCGATGGCCGTGCGCCTGGTGCTGCAAGTTCTTACGATTCTGTGGCTCGTCGGTTGTGCGGGCTACGCTGCTCAGATTCTCTGGAGGGTGTAATAAATGGTCGCAGTCAAGACTGGATTGCCGCGTCGCCGCTTTGACGTGGTCATCGTCGGTGCTGGCGGCGCCGGGATGCGCGCATCCCTCCAGCTCGCGGAAGCCGGCCTGAACGTGGCCGTGCTGTCCAAGGTGTTCCCGACCCGCTCGCACACCGTGGCGGCGCAGGGCGGTATCGGTGCTTCGCTGGGCAACATGAGCGAAGACAACTGGCACTATCACTTCTACGACACCATCAAGGGCTCGGACTGGCTGGGTGACCAGGACGCCATCGAGTTCATGTGCCGTGAAGCCCCGAAGGTCGTGTACGAGCTCGAACACTTCGGCATGCCGTTTGACCGCAACCCCGACGGCACCATCTACCAGCGCCCGTTCGGCGGCCACACCGCCAACTACGGTGAAAAGCCCGTGCAGCGCGCCTGCGCCGCGGCTGACCGTACCGGCCACGCGCTGCTGCACACGCTGTACCAGCGCAATGTGCGCGCCAAGACCCACTTCTTCGTCGAATGGATGGCGCTGGACCTGATCCGCGACCAGGACGGCGACGTGCTGGGCGTGACCGCGCTGGAAATGGAAACCGGCGAGGTCTACATCCTCGAGGCCAAGACCACGCTGTTCGCGACCGGCGGTGCCGGCCGCATCTACGCCGCTTCCACCAACGCCTTCATCAACACCGGTGACGGCCTGGGCATGGCCGCACGCGCTGGCGTGCCGCTGGAAGACATGGAATTCTGGCAGTTCCACCCGACCGGCGTGGCCGGCGCGGGCGTGCTGATCACCGAGGGCGTGCGCGGCGAGGGCGGTATCCTGCGCAACAAGGACGGCGAGCGCTTCATGGAGCGCTATGCCCCGACGCTGAAGGACCTGGCGCCGCGTGACTTCGTCTCGCGCTCGATGGACCAGGAAATCAAGGAAGGCCGCGGCTGCGGCCCGAACGGCGACTACGTGCTGCTCGACCTGACCCACGTCGGCGCCGAGACCATCATGAAGCGCCTGCCGTCGATCCGCGAAATCGGCATGAAGTTCGCCAACGTCGACGCGATCAAGGAACCGATCCCGGTGGTGCCGACCATCCACTACCAGATGGGCGGCATCCCGACGAACTATCACGGCCAGGTCGTGGTGCCGAAGAACGGCAACCCGAACGAAGTCCTGAACGGTTTCTACGCGATCGGCGAATGCTCGTGCGTGTCGGTGCACGGCGCCAACCGCCTGGGCACCAACTCGCTGCTGGACCTGGTGGTGTTCGGCCGCGCGGCCGGCAACCACATCATCGCGCAGAACCTGAAGCAGAAAGAGCACAAGCCGCTGCCGGCCGATGCCGCCGACCTCGCGCTGTCGCGCCTGGCCAAGCTGCAGGCAACGTCGTCGGGCGAGTACACGCAGGACGTGGCCAACGACATCCGCAAGAACATGCAGTCACATGCCGGCGTGTTCCGGACGCAGAAGCTGATGGACGAAGGTGTCGAGCGCATCCTGGAAGTCTCCGAGCGCGCCAACAACATCCACCTGAAGGACAAGTCCAAGGTCTTCAACACCGCGCTGGTGGAAGCCCTGGAAGTGGCCAACCTGGTGGAAGTGGCCAAGGCCACCATGATCTCGGCGGCCGCTCGCAAGGAATCGCGCGGTGCCCACGCGCACAGCGACTTCCCGAATCGCGACGACCAGAACTGGCTCAAGCACACGCTGTTCTACAGCGAAGGCAACCGCCTCGACTACAAGCCGGTGAAGATGGAACCGCTGACGGTGGAAAGCGTGCCGCCGAAGGCCCGTACCTTCTGAGCACCGCATCGTAGAGATAACAGGACCCACAGAAATGAAGCGTATTTTCGAAGTCTACCGCTACGATCCGGACAAGGATGCGGCACCGCGCATGCAGACCTACGAGGTCGAGCTGGACGGTCACGAGCGCATGCTGCTGGACGCGCTGGTCAAGCTGAAGAAGCTGGACGAAACCATCTCGTTCCGCCGTTCGTGCCGTGAAGGCGTGTGCGGCTCGGACGCGATGAACATCAACGGCAAGAACGGCCTGGCGTGCCTGACCAATATGCGCGAGCTGCCGGACCGCATCGTGCTGCGTCCGCTGCCCGGCCTGCCGGTGGTGCGCGACCTGATCGTCGACATGACGAACTTCTTCAAGCAGTACAACTCGATCAAGCCGTTCCTGATCAACGACGAGCCGCCGCCCGAGAAAGAGCGCCTGCAGTCGCCGGAAGAGCGTGACGAGCTGGACGGCCTGTACGAGTGTATTCTCTGCGCCAGCTGCTCCACGTCGTGCCCGTCGTTCTGGTGGAACCCGGACAAGTTCGTCGGCCCCGCCGGCCTGCTGCAGGCTTACCGCTTCATTGCGGACAGCCGCGACCAGGCCACCAGCGAGCGCCTGGACAACCTGAACGACCCGTACCGCCTGTTCCGCTGCCACAGCATCATGAACTGTGTCGACGTGTGCCCGAAGGGTCTGAACCCGACCAAGGCCATCGGCAAGATCAAGGAGCTGATGGTCCGCCGCGCGGTTTGAGGAATACGATGCCAAAGCCGTCGCAGTCAACGAAGGACATGGCCGTAAGCGAACGGCGATCTCGCCTTGACGACGGCATGCGCACTATAAGCGAATCGCTGCTGTCCGTGAAGCTCGCGAGGCCAAGGCAGAGGCGACAGGCCAGCTTGGCCGGAGTGTCCCCTCACCTGCCAGGCTAGTGCAATGTTCCATTCTGTTTGGAACTTAAGCGGCGGTTGGCGCGAATGACCTTCTGTAGGATGTCGCGAGCGCTCTTGGTCCAGATGAACGGCTTGGGGTTGGTGTTGTGGTGAGCGATGTACTCGTTGATGGCGTCGACCAGTTCCGGCACGCTGGTGAATACGCCGCGGCGAAGTCGCTCGGTCGTGATGTCGCGAAAGAACCGCTCGACCATGTTCAGCCATGACGCCGAGGTGGGCGTGAAGTGCATGTTGATGCGCGGATGCTTGGCCAGCCAGTCTTGCACCGCAGGATGCTTGTGGGTGGCGTAGTTGTCGGCGATCAGATGCAGCGTTTTGTCCTTGGGCGTCTCGCGGTCGATCTTGCGCAGGAACTTCAGCCACTCGGTATGGCGGTGGCGCTGCTGGCACTGGGCGATGACCTGGCCATCGAGCACGTTGAGCGCGGCAAACAGCGTGGTCGTGCCGTTGCGCTTGTAGTCGTGCGTCATGGTGGCCGCACGTCCCTTCTTCAACGGCAAGCCGGGCTGCGTGCGATCCAGCGCCTGCACCTGGCTCTTCTCATCGCAGCACAGCACCAGCGCGTGCTCGGGTGGCGACATGTAGAGGCCAACGATGTCTTCAAGCTTCTCGACGAACCGCGGATCGCGCGAGACCTTGAAGCCGCGCACGATGTGCGGCTTCAACCCGTGGGCGTGCCAATGGCGCATGACGGTGCTGGCGCTCACGCCCAACTCGGCGGCCATCTTGCGCGTGCTCCAGTGCGTGGCCGCCACGGGCTTCGTTTGAGTGGTCAGCTCCACCAGCCGCGCCGTGTCCACCTTCACCGGCGGCGCACCGCGCGGCAAGTCGCGTTCGATACCGGCCAGCCCCGATTGCGCATACCGCTCACGCCAACGCGAGACCTGCACGCGTCCGACTCCCAACTGCTCGGCGATGTCCTTGTTCTGCAATCCGTTGGCGGCCAGCAGCACAATGCGCGCGCGCTGCGCCAGCCTCACGCTCGTGAGCTTCGACCGAACCAGCCTCGTCAACTTGGTTCGCTCCTCGTCGGTCAACATGATCTCGGGGGCAACTCGCACTCGCTCTCTCCACGCTGTATCGCAGTAGGGCATTGGAGACGCCGAATTCATATAAGTTCCATCAAGAACAGAACGCTACACTAGCTACCTTCGTTTTCCGCTGTGCAGGCATTAAACACGGCCCGCACAACAGACAGAGGCACGGACCCGAGAAGTGCGGCGGCCTCCGCCTGGCAGTCGCGTGTGGGGCCAACCGGCACGCCAGGCTGATTGATCGCGGGTGTCTTGCCGGGCTGCATGCCCTCGTTCGTCGCGGAGCAGGCGCTTAGCAGGCTCAGCGTCGCGAGCACTTGCACGGATCCGAGACGCAAATGGAACCATTTCGTTGCCCGCATCTCGCTGTGCCTCCTATTTACCGGGACCCGCAGCCAGTTATCGAACTCAGAGGCGAAACACCACACTTAGCATGGGACCCTTGAGGGTGAGCCTTTGCACCAACTGGTTACCGCCCAACTGGTAGGTGATGTAGCGATAGGACAATTGCACATCCCCCCACCTTGCCGCGTACGCCGCCCCCCCGTACGCTTGAACCGTGTATCTGGAGGAACCGGTGCCGACGTCAATGTAATAAGGCACGTACCACTTGCCACTGCTACTGAGATTGATGCGTCCGCGCATACCGACTATGCCGTCCACGATATTCGCCGTCTGCGATACGCTCCCTTGCCTTGCCAACATCGCGCCTTGTTGATCGAACGTTGCGGATAATGTCCAGTTCGCGTTAGCGCTCAGGTTCAGATACCGGAGCCCGCCGAACGGCATGACAGCTCCCCAAGGCGCACGCAGGGCTGTATAGCCTCCTGCAAGTGCGAACAGGCCGCCGCTCAGGCCGCTGCTGACATCGGTCGCCAGGTCGCGCGGGACGACAACCCTGGTGCCGCCCTCCGCCCCCACGGCCTTGAGGTTGGTTTGCTGACGACTAAAGTCAAGGTAGATCGCGTCGGCAAGGACAGTCCAATCTCCCTTGCTGGCTTCGACCTGCAGCATCAGAACAAACTGCAAATTCTGGAGATAGCTGTCCGGCCCCGCTCCAACATCGAGGTTGCCACCTCCGGTAGACGAGGATCCGGAGAAGCGCAACGCGCCGCTCACGTTTGGCAACCAAAGATACGGGGCGACGGAAAATTGCCAGCCGTCAGCATCCGTCGGCGCGGCATGCGCCGACCCGGCGGCGACAGCAAGGACGATAGTGCTCCCAAGACAACGGCGGCCCAGATTAGCGCATAGGCCTTTACTGTTTGGTGCACCGAACCGACCAGCGAGTCGCACTTTTCTCATGGCTTTGCCCCCATTTCACAACACGCTGCGCCCCGTGCGCATGAGGGAAAGGGATTGCGGGGGTCGTCGGAGCGCCCGGTGCCGGCCCCCATCACCAATGCAATGCCACGGGAAATGTTTGCTGATGCAAATCCAAGATAGCAGACGCCCATGGTGGCGAGCGCCGGCCCCGCATCCGTCGTGCCGTGGCGTCTTGGTCACAAGTGCGCCATCACCCATCCAAATGAAGGCGGAAGGGATCACAAGGTGCCCTGAGCCACTTCAATTTCTCGGTGGATTTGACGAACCACAGCGCTCGCCCTTTACGACCTCAGATTGAAGGCGTTGCCTTTCCGCTTGACACGGCACGCTTGACGTCTACGCTTGATGCATCCAACACGGCACACCGCCCATGCGCCCCACATGGAAGTTCACGCCGCTCGCGACGCTCCTTGTCTTTCCCTTGGTTGGGATCGCGCAGCCTGAGGCCGTCCCGGCCTTTAAGGCAAGTGGACTCTCTCGAAGCCAGGGTACAGGGCTGCGTCACCTGTCACGGCCAGAGCGGCCAAGGCACAGCAAACGGCTACTTCCCCCGCATAGCCGGCAAGCCGGCAGGGTACCTCTATAACCAGTTGGCGGCCTTTCGCGACGGCACGCGGCGGTATCCGCCGATGAACTACCTGGTGGCCTACCTGCCCGACCCCTACCTGAAGGAAATTGCCGAGTACTTCGCCAAGCTGCGGCCGCCCTTCGCGCCCAAGGAGAGCAGCAACGCCGCGCCGCCCGTGCTCGCCCGCGGTCAGGCGCTGGTGAACAAGGGCGACGCTGGCCAGGGCATTCCGGCCTGCGCCGCCTGCCACGGCAACGGGCTGACCGGGATGGAGCCGGGCATTCCGGGGCTGGTCGGGCTGCGCCGCGCGTATATCGTCGGCCAGCTCACGCGCTGGAAGGTAGGCGAGCGCCATGCGGCCGAGCCCGACTGCATGAAGCGCATCGCCGGGCGGCTGAGCGATGCCGACGTTTCGGCGGTGGCTGAGTGGCTATCGCAGCAGCCGGCGCCGAGCGACCCGTCGCCGGAATCCTCAAACCTGGTTCGCATGCCGCTGGCTTGCGGCAGCCAGCGGTGATGCAATGAAACGTTGGCCCGTACTCGTCCTCGGCACTGCGGTCATACTCGTCATCGTGGTGCTGGCGATTCGCTTCATGCAGCGCCCCACTTCGGCGCCACAGCAGGCGGGCTCGCCGCCGACCAAAGCCGCCCCGTCCGGGCCGGTCGGCGCTGCCACCCAGATCATCACCAAGGGCGAGTACCTGGCCCGCGCCGGCGATTGCGTGGCCTGCCACACCGAGCCAAACGGAAAACCTTTTGCCGGCGGACGGCCAATGGCCACCCCCTTCGGCAACCTCTACGTGCCCAACATCACGCCCGACGATGAGACCGGCATCGGTCGGTGGAGCGCTGACGACTTCTACAAGATGATGCACACCGGCGTCTCGCGCGATGGCACCCTGCTCTACCCGGCCATGCCGTTCGCTTCGTATACGAAGGTAACGCGCGCGGATTCGGATGCCATTTATGCCTACCTGATGTCGGTGCCGCCGGTGAAGCATCCCAACCGGCCACACGAGCTGCGCTTTCCGTTCAATAAGCGCGAGTTGCTGATCGGCTGGCGCACCCTGTATTTCAAGGAAGGCGAGTACCAGCCCGATCCGAAGCAGACGGCGCAATGGAACCGTGGTGCCTACCTGGTGGAGGGGCTGGGCCATTGCGCGATGTGTCATACGGCCATCAATGTGCTGGGCGGCTCCAGCGAATCGAAGGAATTCGAGGGCGGCATGATCCCGAACCAGAATTGGTACGCGCCGTCGCTGACCTCCAATCGCGAGGCGGGACTGGGCAACTGGCCAATCAAGGACATCACCGACCTGCTGCAGGTGGGCATCTCTCACCGGGGCACGGTGTATGGACCGATGGCCGAAGTGGTCTACAACAGCCTGCAATACCTGACCGATGCGGACGTGGAAGCCATGGCCGTCTACTTGAAATCGCTGGCCCCGCGCGACACCGAGCCGCCGCCCACCAGCCAGGCGCGGCTGGTCCAACCGGCGGTGATGGAACTGGGCCGGCAGGTCTACACCCAGCAGTGCGCGATGTGCCATGCCGACGACGGCAAGGGCCATCCGCCCTCCTTCCCGCCGCTGGCCGGCAACCAGTCGATCACGATGGCCTCGCCGGTGAATTCCATCCGCATGGTCCTCAATGGCGGCTATCCGCCCGGCACCGCCAAGAATCCCCGCCCACACGGAATGCCGCCGTTCTCGCACATTCTTGACGACGACAAGGCTGCCGCAGTCGTTACCTATATCCGCGTAGCGTGGGGCAATGCCGGTACGCCGGTCGCCCCAAACCAGGTGAATGAGCTGCGCAAGCTGCTGCCGGAGTGAATCCGATGACCATACCCAGTCCGATACCCGGCGCGAAACCGGGCGCCTCCGATCCTGACCATGCCGAGCCCATCGAGCCCAACGAGGCCGACGTGCATCGCGTGGTCAGTGCGGGGCCGACCGGCGCCTTCGCCGTGGCAGGGGTGGCGACGGCCATCGTCGTGCTGATCTACCTCGCTTTCTGGTTCTTCATCCACGTGCCGAGGGGGATGGTCCAGTGAACGCAGCGACGCCGCCCTCCGGTCCGTCCGCCGCCCCGGACGGCCATCACGCCGAGGCGGTCGCGGTCGCGGCCGAGCGGCGCTGGGCCGTGGTGGTCGGACTCATCATCGCCGTGATCATTCTGTTGATGATCTTCGCCGGGCTGCACTGGGCGTCGATGCCGCCATCGCGGGTGGAGACGGTGGATGTGAAAACATTGCACCTGCGCGGCGAGTTCGCCGAGGGCAACCTGGGCACCGCCGTGGACGCCGATGGCAAGGTCACGGTGCGGCTGATCGCACAGCAGTACTCCTTCGAGCCACAGTGCCTCGTGGTGCCTGCAGGCGTGCCGGTAACCTTCCGCGGCACCGCCGCCGACACCATCCATGGCTTCATCGTCGGCACGACCAACGCCAACACAATGCTCATTCCGGGCTTCGTAGCCACTTTCACCACCACCTTCCCCAAGGCCGGCGAGCACCTGATGCCCTGCCACGAGTACTGTGGCACGGGCCACGAGGCGATGTGGGCTCGGGTGGAGGTCCTGCCCCGAGAGGAGTTCATGGCCCGCGCGCGTGGCGCGGAAAGGATGAACTGTGTTTCTCGCTAGAAAGCTTGTCCTCGCGCATTTCTGGGTGGCGTTCATCGCCTTCCTCGGCGCCATCCTGCTTGGCGAATGGCAGATGTTCATCCGCAGCCCGCTGGCGCAGTGGGTCAACAATCCCGAGCACTACTACCGCTCCGTCACCGCCCACGGCACGGTCATGGCCTATGTGATGCCCACGCTGGTGGCGATGGGGTTCGGCTACGCCATCACCGAGCTGTCGCTGAAGCGGCCTCTGCTGGGGCTGCGCTGGGCGTGGCTCGGCTTCTGGCTGGTGATTGCGGGCACGGTGCTGGCGTCCATCGCCATGGGGCTGGGCAAGGCGTCGGTGCTCTACACCTTCTACCCGCCCATGATCGGCAGCCCGTTCTACTACCTCGGCGTGGTGCTGGTGGTGGTGGGCTCGTGGGTGTGGGTGGCGCTGATGTCGGTGAATCTGCACGCCTGGCGGCGAGACAACCCCGGCGCAACCGTCCCGCTGGCACTGTACGGCACAGTGGCCGGCGCTTACCTGTGGGCGTGGACGTCGGTGGGTGCGGCGGTCGAGGTGCTTGTGCTGATCCTGCCCGCGTCCCTGGGACTGACCGACACCATCAACGCCGGGCTATCGCGTGTGTTCTTCTCCTGGACACTGCACGCCATCGTCTACTTCTGGCTGATCCCGGCCTACGTGGCCTTCTATAGCATCGTGCCGCGCGCCATCGGCGGGCGGCTCTACAGCGATACGATGGGGAGGGTAGCCTTCGCGCTGTTCCTCGTTTTCTCCATGCCCATCGGTATCCATCACCTGTTTGCCGATCCGCAGGTCGGCGCGGGCTTCAAGTTCGTGCATGCGGCCATGACAGGGCTGGTGACAGTGCCCACGCTGCTCACGGTGTTTACCATCGTCGCCTCGGTGGAGATCGCGGGGCGGCTGCGCGGCGGCAAGGGCGTGTTCGGCTGGCTGACGGCGCTGCCGTGGCGCAACCCGATGATGCTGGCGGTAACGTTTTCCTTCATCATGCTCGGCCTGGGCGGCGCCGGCGGCATTATCAACATGAGCTACCAGCTCAACGAGACGATACACAACACGCAGTGGGTCACCGGACATTTCCACCTGATCTTCGCCGGCGCCGT
The DNA here is from genome assembly GCF_058252315.1 of Cupriavidus sp. PB-02. NCBI lineage: Bacteria > Pseudomonadati > Pseudomonadota > Betaproteobacteria > Burkholderiales > Burkholderiaceae > Cupriavidus > Cupriavidus sp. PB-02. The sequence goes on along the minus strand of NZ_JBXPSX010000003.1, from coordinate 99,948 downwards.
CGTCATCATGTACATGGTGGTCGCCTATGACATATGGCCGCAGCTCACTGGCTGCGCGCCGCTGCAATCGGGGCTGGTGCGCCTGCAACTGTGGCTGTGGTTCCTCGGCATGCTGGTGCTGTCGCTACCGTGGCACTGGGTGGGCCTGCTCGGCATGCCGCGCCGCATGGCCTACTACGACTACAGCCACCCGGCGCTCCAACCGCAGGCATGGACGGTGACGGCCTCCACTTTCGGGGGGCTGGCGATGGTTGTCTCGGCCATCCTGTTTGTGCTGATCCTTGCCCGCGCCCAGCGGCGCCCCGGGCCGGCGCCCGCACCATACACCTTTAGCCAGCCGCTGCTTCCCGGGGCCCGGCCGCCAGCCGCACTGAACGGCTACGCGCTTTGGGTGGGCATGATGATCGCGCTGACGCTGGTGAATTATGGCTATCCCATCGTGCAAATGGCCATGCTGGACAACGCCCGCGTGCCGGTGGTGCCCATCGGGAGCCGCTGATGCAAGACAACCGTACGCCCCCGGACCGCAGCCCGCTCGGCAGGCAGAGCGTGGTGGCTCTGGCCGCGCTCACCGCCCTGCTGATGCTGGTCGGTTTCCTGTGGCTGCCCATGGCGCAAGGCGACTTTACCGTGCGTGGACTGTGGGACACCATCTGCCGTGCTGCGGGCGTACCATCCCAATGGGCCGGTAACAGTGCTGCCCGTACCGGCCACGTGGCCACCAACGTCGTGCTGGACCGCGCAATGGCCCATGCCGCGCCGGCCGACGCCGTAGGCCGGGGTGCCACGCTCGCATTGAACTGCACCATGTGCCATGGCGCGCAGGGCATGAGCGCGTCCAATGCGCCCAACCTCGCCGGACAGTATCCCGAAGTCGTCATCAAGCAGTTGCAGGACTACAAGACAGGCAAGCGTGGCAGTCCGATCATGGAGACGCTTTCCCGCAATCTCTCCGAGCGCGACATCGCCGACCTCGCGGCCTACTACGCTTCGCTTCCCAAGGCCCGCACGGCTCCGACGACCTACGACGAGAACCTGCCCGCGTTGGTGCGCGTGGGAGACCCGCTGCGCAATGTGGCGCCCTGCATTTCATGCCACGGAGGCGTGGATCAGAAATTCGGTGCGCCGTGGCTCGAAGGCATGCCGCACGCCTATTTGACAAGCCAGTTGCATGCGTTCCGCGACGGTACCCGCCGTAATGACGGCGAGGCGCAGATGCGCAATATGGCGCGAGCGATGAGCGATCAAGAGATCGAGGAAGTTTCGAATTTTTACGCAAGAAAAAACAGTGCGGCAGAGGGGCGCTAGAAGTCAGTATGGCCATGCCGGCTTCGTCGACAAACGCCTTTGTACCGGTCATGGTGGTGCCCCAACGACACGCCACGTTCCATAGGCTGGAGGCACGGCGCGGCACCACAGCGGCAGGTACCGCGCCACGTCGCGCGATGCTCTCGACATGTGTTTGGGCGGCTTGTTCGGTTGTCACGTGTATGGCCCCCGGGCGAGCGGCTTTAACTGGCCGCCGAGACCCGAGCTTCGGCCTCGGCAGGAAAGCTGTCGATGGTGTTCAGCTTCGACGTGTCCAGAGCCGTATCGAGCGGCCCGGAGCCTGTCAACGCCGGCGCATCGCGGCGATGCACATCGTGGGTCACGAAGCCGATGTCGTGGCTCGGAATTGCCAGGCACTCGGGACGGGCAAACGAGCCGCGGATGTCGTCCAGCCCGCTGGTCCAGTGCTCGCCCATGGTGTCGGCGCTGAACTCGAAGTCCTTGTAATGTCCTTCGAAGAATTTATTGCGGTAGATCAGGTGCACGACGTTGACGGCGCTGCCATCGGCAATCCGCTGCGCCTCGCGCATCAGCGGATGGGTCTCGCGGACAGACTTCGGCACGTGTTCCAGCAGTTCCTTGATCAGCCGCGCATGCTTCTGGCGGCCTTCCATGAACGCGGTGACGGAGCGGGTCCGGCTCGAGTACTGGATGTCCTTGGTGCGCTCTGATACGTCCAGGAAGTTGCCCGGCAGGGCCCCGCTCGCGCTCCACAGGTCCACCTGGAAGATCAGCGTGTCCTTGTGCTGCGATTCGCGCAGGATCTCGGTCAGCGGTGTATTCGATACGAGGCCGCCATCCCAGTAGAACTCGCCGTCGACCTCCACGGCCGGGAAGCCCGGCGGCAGCGCGCCGGACGCCATGAAGTGTTCCGGCTTGAGGTGCATCTTCGTGTTGTCGAAGTACACGAGGTTGCCGGTGCGGACGTTGACCGCGCCGACGGAGACGCGCATTTCACCGTCGTTGATGCGATCGAAATCGGCGTACTTGAGCAGGGTCGCGCGCAGCTCGCTCGTATCGTAGAAGCTCACCTGGCTCGGCGCGCTGCCTTGGCTGCCAAAACTGTGCAGCGGCGAGCGAGGCACGAAGAAGCCCTGCTGGCCTTCCACCAGCGCACGGCCGGCGGCCCACATGCTCGACCACTTGCGCGCGATGTCCCAGAAGCCGAAGGTCGCCGGCACCCAGGCACCGACATTGCCAATCACGTCCGCCGGCAGGCTGATCGTATTCCAGAATCCGCGCAGCGCTTCCACGCGATCCTCGGGGGCATTGCCAGCGATGATTGCGGCGTTCAATGCGCCGATCGAAATGCCCGATACCCAGGTCGGGTGGATCCCCGCCTGGGCCAGGCCTTCGTAGACGCCAGCCTGATAGGAGCCAAGTGCGCCGCCACCCTGAAGGACGAGGCCGACCTCGTCATAGGGCGGCAACGTCAGCGGAGATGCTTGTTGAAATGTCTTGCGTTGACTGCGGTGCACGTCGGCTCCTTGTCTTACTGCATGAACCAGCCGTGGCTGACCACGACCGACTGGCCGGTCAGCGCGGCGGATTCAAAGCCGGCCAGGAACGCGACCGTGCAGGCCACGTCGGCGACGGTCGTGAATTCGCCATCGACCGTTTCCTTGAGCATGACGTTGCTGACGACCTCGGCTTCGGAAATGCCCAGCGCCTTGGCCTGATCGGGGATCTGCTTGTCGACCAGCGGGGTGCGGACAAAGCCCGGACAGACGACGTTGGCGCGAACGCCACGCGGGCCGCCTTCCTTGGCCACGACGCGGGCCAAGCCCAGCAGCCCGTGCTTGGCCGTGACGTAGGCCGACTTAAGCTTGGAAGCCTCGTGCGAGTGGACCGAGCCCATGTAGATGATCGCCCCGCCCTTGCCGGCCTTGTACATGTGCCGGATGGCCGCGCGGGTCGTCAGGAAAGCGCCATCGAGGTGAATGGCGAGCATCTTCTTCCAGTCGGAGAACGCGTAGTCCTCGATCGGATTGACGATCTGGATGCCGGCGTTCGATACCAGCACATCAATGCCGCCCAGCTTTGCCACCGTTTCTTCGATGCCGGCGTTGACCGCTTCCTCGTTCGTGACGTCCATCGCCACGGCAATCGCCTGGCCACCGTTGGCGACGATCGACTCGGCCGCTTGGCGCGCATTCTGGAGATTCAGGTCGGCGATGACAACGGCCGCGCCGTCATGTGCCAGCTGACGGGCGCATTGTTCGCCAATACCACTGGCTGCGCCGGTAACGAGGGCGACTTTTCCTTGCAATGACATGGTTGCTCCTTGCGGGGGTTATTGATTGACGACCAGCTTCGGCGCCTGTGCCGGCGCGAGGTAGTCGAAAGCGACCTCCCCGATATCGAGGGTGACGTTGGCGATCAGATGCTTGGCACCGACGACGCGGCGGACCGGCAGGTCGGCGACCGGCGCCAGAGCATGCGCGTGGAGTTCCAACGCGCCGGGGCCTGCCCATGCGCCCAGCACCGTGACATCGCGCAGGAGGAATCGGACCAGTTCGCAGATCCGCGCCGAGCCGTCGACGTGCGGCAAGACCTTTAGCAGGTAGTTCGGCGTGTCGGCGAGGTGTCGCTGTTCCGTTTCGAGATCGAGTGGGCGGAACTTGAAGCCCATCGTGCCGGTGGCGATGCGCTGTGTGCCATAGTCGAGCGTGCCGAGCAACGTATCGTGTCCGTCGATCGACAGGCGCGGCGAGCCGAGCTTCTTAGGGAAGCCCCAGATTTCACGGCCGCCGGCAATGGGGCCCTCGTCATCGAGGTACATCGCATGGGTGTAATTGCCCTTGCGTCCCTGCTCGCCGATGACGGGAATGACCTGGCCGCTTTCGGTGTAATTGCCGAAGCCGGAGGAATCTGGCATGCGGATGAATTCGTAGTGGACAAGGTTCGCGTCGGGCTGCAGCGGCTCGGGCACGACGGCTCGCAGCGCGTCGGGATCGGTCTCGTAGGAAACGATGAAGTATTCGCGCTGCAGAAAGCGGAACGGCGGACGCGGATACGACGGGTTATGCACCGGCATGGCAAATGCGTTTCGGCGGATATGTTCTGTGTTCACGGCGTGTTCCCTCTGAGATGTGAAGCCATCTGGTCACGCAGCACGCCCCGTTGGGGGTCGCTGGGCCGAGCGAAGCCAGCGCGTGCAGACACACTCGCACGGCAATCATGTCGCGTGGAAGATGGGGTGGCCCTGGCCTGTCAGCCTGGAGGTTCGGTTGGAAGAGTGGGCGGGATGCTGCAATGCAGGATGGCCCATCATATGATTTTCTTTCGCGCAGCAAAACGCCGACATTGGTCAAGACCTTGTTGTCCCAAAAGCGACAATATGATTGTCCTTTAGCGGATGGGTCGCTGAAATTGACTCATCCGCGCCACCACCTCTGACGGCACGCCGTGCGGTGACCCCATGTGGGCGAACAAGCACTATTGCCGGGCGGGTGCCTCCGACGATGCGCTATCCATGGCATGCGGAGCGGTGTCGATGAAGTGCCGTCTGGGAGAGGCCAAGTCAGGGGTGTCTTTAATGACGCAAGAACTAATTTCGCAAACGCCTGGATCTTCCTGCCAGGTGGGTACCAACGCGTGAGTTGCGAATGTCCTCGTTGGGATCACGCGCCCTAGTGGATTGCGAGCGCCAATCCAACCTGTGTCGCGTCGCAGCGACTCCAGTCTTTCCAAGCATCGCGCCGACTCACCGTGCCATAACACCACTTCGCTTTGATCACACGCTCGCGCAGCCGATTCTTGGAATACACATCAGTACCGCGCAGACCTGGGAGCGACATCACGAGGTTCTCGAATCGCATGTCAATGTGGTACCAGTCCAGCACGCGAGCCGTTGCAGACGGCAACTGAACGTCGCGATGTCGATGGCCTTCTTCCGCGTACTGCACCCGGTTTCGCCGACCGAGACCGAGATCCGTCACGTCGCGCTGGGCATGGATGGCGGGCCGGAGATCGCCAACCGCGAACGGCTGCGGATCCACGAGCATTTTCAGGGCCCGTTCGTCCGATCCTGGTCAACCGCGGGCTGAACCGCGAAGTCGTCGCCGCGAACGGCGACAAGGTCTCGCACGCCACCGACGAAGGCGACATGCGCGAAGCCTATCGGATGTGGAAAAGGATGATAGCGCCAGTATTCGTTGTGCAGTCCGCCCGACGATTCGTCTGGCTACCTGATCGCCGTGAAGCGGGAGCAAGCCTCGCGCGGCGGCTCCGCCGCCCTGCATGACAATGTGCAGGAAAGCACCGAGTTGTCCATCAGCGCCCCGCGCAGCCTGTTCAGCCTGTCGCCGGAGGCAAGCGGACACCTGCTGTTTGCCGCCGGCATCGGCATCACCCCGCTGCTGAGCATGGCCCATGCGCTCAACCGACAGGCCCTCCCCTACCACAGGCCCTCTCCGAAAACGGATGATCCCGGCTGAACTGCCGCCCCCAGCAATCCACTCGGATGAAGGGCTCGACTTGCAGCAACAAGCCCGACGGCATCGCAAACGCCTTGGCAATGGGCACCCGTTGCTGCTGCCCTCCCGAGAGGAATTCCGGACAGGCTCGCCCATGCCCGAACAACTCACCAGGCTAGCGTCGTTCGGGCGTGGCCCGATCAGCGACGTCAGCGCCAAATTTATGCATTAGCAGCGGATCGTCTCATCCGTCACGACTACAAGGCGCAATTGATACCGCTGCGGGAACGCGATGACCAACCGTGATAGAGCGATCTTGCCTTCTTCATCGCTCCATCTGGCGCAACGGGGCCGGCAACCTGACGCCGATCCGGCTGGCAAGGTGGGAAAACCCCAGCGCATATGATATAAGTGAATTCAGTCTCCGCATCCTGGCCGGGCAAGCAGCCCTGCAATTCGAGCGGCGATTCCGAATATAGGGGCACTTAGCCCCACCGGAAGCCGGCCAACAGTGGTTCGGCGCAAAACAACCGCCCTCCGGCAAACGTAGCGACCCAATGCACTCTGTACAGATCCGCACCGCCAACCACCAGCATGCCAAGCATGTTGCGGCTGCGCGCGCCTGTGCACAGCAACGCGGCCTCGCCGCCCTGCAAGTCAGGGTCGCCCAACAGTTCCATCTTCCCGCCGTGCTTCTCTTAGCCGTGCGGGGAATCAGGGACTAGCCCACAGTCCGGATCTGATCTCCCCGCACGGCACATTGCCCGGGGGCCGCAAGCATCGATGGCGGCCCACTGTTCAACGTGCAAATGGGAGAGAGCATGCCGACGATCAGCCGCAAGACCTTAGTCATCTATCGCAGGACACTCTGCGCGATGGGGGCGATGGCCGTCCTCTACCTTGCCCTCAATCTCGATTGATCAGACGCCGATACCGATCGGATTAAATTCTGATCCAATGCGCGCCGGCCGGTCGTCCGGCGCGCAGACTCCTTTGCACCAAATCCTTTAGCCGGCGCCGGACTTGTCCGTCGCACGACGGCCCTAGCCAGCTTACAAGCTACACCTTCATGGCCATGGAGCTCTCTCAGAATTTTGTCAAAGCCAAACGCCCCTGCGCGGATGGATACAAATGGTTCCTGCGCAACCGCCACGGTGGAAGCGACTACCAGCGCCTGCTCGATGCGCTGGTCCAGGCTGACCGCGTCGGCGATGCGTGCTGGCTGCTCAACCAGTTCGGCCCGACAGACACCATCCTCACGCTGGATGCGCTCGATGCCAAGGCGCTGGTTTTTGCCGGCACCGTGATCGTGCGCGGCGTCATCGATGTCGAGTCAGTGATCAGGGCCGGGCGCAGCATCCGCGTCGGCGCGGGCATCCGGGCCGGCATTTCCATCGTCGCCGGCGAGAACATCGACAGCGCGGGCAATCTCTACAGCGGCGGCACCATCGAAGCCGGCGGCGACATCAAGGCCAATTGGGGCATCGAAGCCGAGACAGAAATCGACTGCAAGGGCAATGTCCGCGCTGGCTGGGATGTCACCGCCGGCGAGCACATCTCCGTGAGCGGCAACCTGCGAGCCGGGGAGAACATCGTGGCGCAAGGCGCTATCCGCTGCGGTCAGGGCATCAAGGCGGGTGGGAATATCGAAGGCCAGCACGACGTCGTCGCCGGTTGCGGCATCGAGGCCGGCGGCGCAATCCGTGCCGGCCAGCACCTGGTGGCGGGCTGGGGCATCAGGGCCAGAGAGACCATCGCAGCCGAAGGCGCCATCAAGGCCGGCGAAGGCGTGCAGACCGAGGAAGACATCCTGACCGGGCCGGGCTACGGCATCTACGCCGGCCTGAACGTGCGCGTCGACGCCTGGGAAGATAGCGCTCGCATTGTCGCAAGGCAGAAGCCTTCCACGCTGGTGTGCGGAAGCTGGCAGCCGCGCTGAGGCGCGGCTGCTGACCCAGGGCCGTGGCGCCCGCTTGCAGGGCATGGTGGTCGAGCACGACGGTGCGTTGGTCACGCTGGGCAACTTCCGTGAGCCTAATCCACGCCTGTTGGTCGGAAGCAAGCGCGATGTGCCACTGACGTTCACTGAGAGCGGTGAGTCCTAATCATCCTTGGATCGAGATCGCAGGATTCGCGGAACTCTGCAGAATCATAGGAGCAAGCAATCGTTATGGTAGGTATAGGGTGTGTATTGGCCGGGATAGGCCTCGCTGCACTCGTCGCGGCGGTACAGGCAAGGCGAGCGGGCGAGGCGCTCCGAGATGTGCGACTGTTGACTGGCGTGTCAGCAACCTGTGCTTTGGCGGGGCTGATGCTCGCGATGGACCTGATGGGATGGAACGCGTAGTTGGCATTCAGTCTGCGGCATAGATCTGCCTGCCTTCAAGGATTGGGGGCAGCGATCTGTTCTGGCCCATCTCGGCCAGGGTGGCCCGGAAGGCATCACGGACAGCCAAGTTCAGCGAGCACGCGGGCGCGTGGGTAGTGATTGCATCGATGGCATCATTCAGCGGGATCTGCTGATCCTTGCCATCGCGGTTGACTAGCTGTGATGCAAGATGCGGCCATGGATTCACCGAGAGCATGTTGGGGCGCCAAGCGGAACCATGGGCGACGGCGGCCTTAAGCAGGCCGCCGGTCGGGCATGTGTGCTGGCAGCGGCACCGTCAGTTTAGTACCGAAGAGCGCTACCCTGATCTTTGGAAAGTTCAATAGACGCGTTCGGACTCCAGGATTTCCTCGACCGTGACTTCGAGAAAGTTCCGGCTCTCTGGTATGGCGACACGGACATGCTGGCCCTCGTGCAAACCAAGCAGCGCCATACCCGCCGGCGACAGAATCGACAGCTTGCCGTGGCGATAGTCGGCGTCTTCAGGGTACACAAGGCGCCAAAGCAGATGCTCGCGATGCTGCGCTTCGATGCATAAAAAGGGGGTGTGCAGCGTTATGGCCTTGGCCGGCAGGCTGGTGTGCGTGCAGATGATCGCATGATCAATCATGTCACGCAGGCACTGCCGCTTATGCGTCGGCAACCCCTGATCCACCACAAGAGAATTAAGCCGCTCGACGTGGGCCGTTGTAAGGAAAACCGTCTTTCGCATTGCAAACTCCGCGCATCACTGTGAATCCACGCACCAGGCAGGCAGCGCTGTCCATGGCTGCAGGGGAATGAGTTTCGGCCCGGTGCTCTGCAGACAGTACCAAACGGTGTCAGGCAGAGTGCCGGGCGGCACGGAGCATTGCGGCAATCGCCGCGCGAAGGAGCGGGAAAGTGCGTTTCACGGGAATCCGGGTGCAAGAATGACAACCCTCACAGCCCTCATTTAAACAGGGTTCGCATCTCAAGGGAAGCCATGACGGTCTGGCGGGTTACTGCGCCAAGGCAAGGATATCGGCAGCCGGTTTGCCTTTTTTTGGGAATTGGATAAGATATCGAATATTCAACGGATCGTTTTCAGTTTTCTGCTTGAGGAACTAGGCAATGGATACGGTGGTGCAGTATTTCTGCCTGGTCGGGTTATCAGGCATGAAGCGACAGCCGGTATCGCACATAGTAGCCTTACCGTCACAAGTTGGCGCTGCAACGAAGGTCTCGCGCTTCTACAGCAAGACGCATTCGCGATATGGAGCGGGTCGCGCCTGCCTCTAATTTTTCCGGAGCTTGTTGGGCACGCGACTGAAGCGCCCAACCAGCTCCGGATTTCCCCCACCTTGCACTTCTTTTTCCGTATTGGTCATTCAATCAATGGGGTCGCCCTGTTGAATTTCGAATGATCATTGGCTTGCGGTCAGAGATGACTGTTGCTGCCATGCAGCGGGCACATGTGCGAGGAGCATTCATGCATTTTCCCTGGTAATCGGGCAGCAAGCCGGCTGAATCCAGCTTTTGCCGTGACGGGCTCGCATGTGGCCCCATTCCAATCAGCGCGCAGAAGAAAATCGCGTGTGCTTACAGGGGTGTGATCATGAATTCACTAGCCATACACCATATTTCCATAGCGCAGCGCTCGAACCTTGAAGTCTTGCGAGGCATGGCGGACATGGTGGGCCTCATGGACCACGCTTTTGCTCACTTTGAAAAGCTGCTCGAATGGAATCTTCAGTTGGTCCCTTTCTCGTTGCAAGGATCCAGTGAGTGCACGAAACGGATGTTCGCAATGGGCAGGCCTCAGGATCTCCTGGCAATGCAGATCGCTCTGATGCAATTGGCAAGCGGGCACGTTTTCTCATTCCAGCATGATCCAAGCCCGGATTCGTGAGCACCAGAGTCGAAGCTACGAAGCGCAGCGCGGCATGTCCCGGCATCCGCCCTACGCCGTCACGCCACAGCGCGAGGCCGCGTGGTGTGCTGGATGCATGGATGTGGGCGCGCAAAAAAACGGTATAAATTCGACAAACGCGGCTAATTCACCACGGCCCCAGTGTCCGCTCTACAAAGGTGGCCTCGAGCGGCACGCCGAGAAAGCGCGCGATCTCCACGATTTGCCCGTACAGCATCCATTGCCCGTGATGGATGCTGCAGCCGCGCGCGCGCGCCGCTGCCAGCAGCGCGGTCTCCGGATCGCGCACGACAGCTTCGCAGACCAGCGTGCCGGGAGCCAGGCGCTCGGCCGGCAACGGCAGCGCATCGTCGTCGCGCAGGCCGAGCGACGTGGCGTTGACCACCACATCGAACCCGGCCGGGTCGTCGCCGCCCGCGCGGATCGCCATGTCGGGCAGCGCGGCGCGCAACCGTTCCACCAGCTGCGCCGCCTTCTCTGCGGAGCGGTTGTGGATCACCAGTTCCGCTGGCCGTTCCCGCGCGATGGCGAAGGCCATGGCCTTGCCCGCGCCGCCGGCGCCGACCTGCAGGACGCGCTTGTCCGCCAGCGCGTGGCCGCGCTCGCGCAGACCGGCGACGAAGCCATCGCCGTCGAAGTTGCCGCCGACCCAAATGCGCCGGTCGCGATCGTAGCGCAGCGCGTTGACCGATCCGACCATGCGGGCGGTCTCCGTCAGCTCGGCGCATGCCGCGACGACCGCCTCCTTGTGCGGCACGGTGACCACCATGCCGGCCAGGTTCATCATTGCCGGGAGACTGTCGAGCAGCGCACGCAACTGCTGGGGCGCGACGTGGAACGGCACGCACACCGCATTCAGGCCCTGGCGGGACACCGAGGCGTTGAACAGCTGCGGCGTGCGCACCTGGCCGATGGGGTCGGCGATAATGCCGACAAGCTGGGTATTGCCGTCGATTTGCATGCTCAGATCCCCGCCATGCAGGTGTACTTGATCACCAGGTAGTCCTCGATGCCGTAGTGCGAGCCCTCGCGCCCCACGCCCGATTGCTTGACGCCGCCGAACGGCGCCACCTCGGTGGAGATCAGCCCGGTGTTCACGCCGACGATGCCGTATTCCAGTCGTTCGGACACGCGCCAGACACGGCCCAGGTCGCGCGCGTAGAAATAGCTGGCCAGGCCGAACTCGGTATCGTTGGCCATGGCCACGACCTCGTCCTCGGTGTCGAAGCGGAACAGCGGCGCCAGCGGACCGAAGGTTTCCTCGCGCGCCACCAGCATGCCGGGGGCCACGTCCGCCAGCACGGTGGGCTGGAAGAACGAATGGCCGAGCGCGTGGCGTTGCCCGCCCTGCAGCACGCGCGCGCCCTTGCCGATGGCATCGGCAATATGCTCCTCCACCTTGGCCACGGCCTTGTCGTCGATCAGCGGGCCGATGCGCACGCCGTCCTCCATGCCGTTGCCGACCTTGAGCGCCGCCACTGCGGCCACAAGCTTCTGCGCGAAGGCCTCGTACACGCCGGACTGCACGTAGATGCGGTTGGCGCAGACGCAGGTCTGGCCGGCGTTGCGGTACTTCGAAACGATCGCGCCTTCCACGGCGGCGTCGAGATCGGCATCGTCGAACACGATGAAGGGCGCGTTGCCGCCCAGCTCCATCGACACCTTCTTGATCGTCGAGGCGGTCTGCGTCATCAGCACGCGGCCGACCTCGGTCGAGCCGGTAAAGGTCAGCTTGCGCACCAGCGGGTTGCTGCTCATCTCGCCGCCGATGGCGCCGGCCGAACCGGTCACCACCGACAGCACGCCGGCCGGAATGCCGGCGCGCTCGGCCAGCGCCACCAGCGCCAGCGCGGACAGCGGCGTCTGCGAGGCGGGCTTGAGCACCATGGTGCAGCCCACCGCCAGCGCGGGGCCCGCCTTGCGCGTGATCATCGCCGCGGGGAAGTTCCAGGGCGTGATGGCCGCGCACACGCCCACCGGCTCCTTGGTAACGACGATGCGCTGGCTGTTGACCGGTGCGGGGATGGTGTCGCCGTAGACGCGCTTGCCTTCCTCGGCAAACCATTCGATGAACGAGGCCGCGTAGGCGATCTCGCCGCGCGCCTCGGCGATGGGCTTGCCCTGTTCCGCCGTCATGATGCGCGCCAGGTCTTCCTGGTTGGCCATGATCAGCTCGAACCATTTGCGCAGCAGCGCCGAGCGTTCCTTGGCGGTGCGCGCGCGCCACGCCGGCTGCGCGCGGTTGGCGGCCTCGATGGCCTGGCGGGTCTCGTCGGCGCCCAGTTGCGGCACCTGGCCCACGCGTTCACCGGTGGCCGGGTTGGTGACGGTGATGCGGCGCTCACCCTCGAGCCAGCGGCCGTCGATATAACACTGCTGCCGCAGCAGCGAGGAATCCTGAAGGTTCAGCATAGTCGGTGTGATGGTTAGGCCGTATCAGCCGGCCATATAGAGGCCGCCGTTGACGTGCAGCACCTCGCCCGTGATGAAGCTGGCGGCGCCGCTGCACAGGAAAGCGATCGCGCTGGCGACTTCGCGCGGATGGCCCAGCCGCCGCAGGGGGGGTCTGTTCCACCGATTCGGCGCCGCGTGTACGCACCAGTTCGGCCGTCATCGGCGTTTCAATGATGCCAGGCGACACGGCATTGACACGGGTACGCGGCCCCAGTTCGCGCGCCAGGCTGCGCGTGAGGCTCAGCAGCGCCCCTTTGGAGGCCGCATAGTGGGCGTTGCTGTAGGCCCCGCGGTGCGCCGCCACCGAGGTCAGGTTGACGATGGCGCTGCCCTCCCGCAAGGCCGGAATCGCGCGGCGGATCAGGTAGAAGACGCCGTCCAGGTTGATGCCAAGCGTCTGGCGCCACTGCGCGTCGGTCATTTCCGCGACCGGCTGGGACTGGTACAGGCCGGCGGACGGCACCAGGAAATCGATGCCGCCAAAGCGCTCGACCGCCGTGGCGACGGCGCGCGCGCTGTCGTCCGGGCTGGCGGCGTCCATGGGCAGCGTCACGTTGCGCTCGGGGTCGCCAAGGCTGCGCGCGAAGCCGGCCAGGCCGTCCGCATCCAGGTCGGTCAACACCAGGTTGGCGCCGCCGGCGTGGAACAGGCGCGCGAGCTCGCGTCCGATCCCTCCGTTGGCGCCGGTCAGCAGCAGCGTACGCGATGCAAAGTCAGACATGCAGTGTCTCCATGCGGTCGGTTCGATTCAGATATGCAGGGCGCGGCCGTAGGCCGCCAGGACGGCCTCGTGCATCGCCTCGGACAGGGTCGGGTGCGGCAGCACGGCCGCCATCAGCTCGGCCTCGGTAGTTTCCAGCGCCTGCGCAATGCCGTAGCCCTGGATCATCTCGGTCACCTCGTCGCCCACCATGTGGGCGCCCAGCAGTTCGCCGCTGCCTTCGTCGAACACCACCTTGACCAGCCCGCCAGTGGCGCCCATCGCGATGGCCTTGCCGTTGGCCGAGAACGGGAACCTGCCGACGCGCACGCGGTGGCCTGCCGCCATCGCCTGCGCTTCGGTCAGGCCGACGCTGGCTACTTGCGGATGACTGTAGGTGCACGCCGGGATCCGGCGCGGGTCGAGCGGGTGCGGCTGGAGCCCGCCAATTTTCTCGACGCAGATCACGCCTTCATGGCTGGCCTTGTGCGCCAGCCATGGCGGGCCGGCCACGTCGCCGATGGCGTACACGCCCGGCTCGCCGGTACAGCCGTATGCGTCCGTGACGATATGCGTGCGCTCGACCCTGACCCCGGTGCCTTCCAGGCCGAGATCCTCGACATTGCCGACGATGCCGGCCGCGACCAGCACCACGTCGGTCTCAAGCCGCACGGATTCGCTGCCTGCCAGCGTCACCGTCCACCCGGACGCACCGCGCTGGGCACCCTCCAGGCGGGTGCCGGCGTGGATGGCGATGCCGTCGCGCCGGAGCTGGTTCGCCACCTGCGCGGAGATCTCCGCATCCTCCGTTGGCAGGATGCGCTCGGCCATCTCGACCAGCGTGACCTGCACGCCTACCGCGTGATAGAAGCTCGCGAACTCCACCCCGATCGCCCCCGCGCCCACGATCAGCAAGCGGCGCGGGATCGTCGGTGGCGCCAGCGCCTCGCGGTAGCTCCAGACGGTGCTGCCATCGACCGGCAATTGCGGCAGCGGCCGCGCGCGCGCGCCGGTGGCAAGGACGATATGGCCGGCGCCGATGGTGCTGGCCTGGCCGTCTGCCGCGCTCACCTGGAGCCGGCCCTTGCCCGCCAGCCGCCCATGGCCGTTAAGCACGGTGACGCCGTGCTTCTTCATCAGGTGCGCCACGCCCTTGTTGAGCTGCGCCGCCACTGCGCGCGAACGCGCCACCATGGCCGGCACATCCGCGCGGGGCTCGCCCACGGCGACGCCATAGGCCGCGGCATCCTTCACCATGCGCAGCACGTCGGCCGAGCGCAGCAGGGCCTTGGTCGGGATGCAGCCCCAGTTGAGGCAGATGCCGCCGAGCGCATCCTTCTCGATCACCGCGGTACGCATGCCCAGTTGCGCGGCGCGGATGGCGGCGACGTAGCCGCCGGGCCCGCCGCCGACGATGGCAAGGTCGAACGAAGATGTCATCGCGCCCCCTTCAGACCAGCATGGCCAGCGGGTTGTCCAGCAGGCGCCGGACCGCGGCCAACCACTTGGCCGCCAGCGCGCCGTCGATGGCCCGATGGTCGACCGAGAGCGTGCAGCGCATGACCTGGGCCACCTCGAGCTTGCCGTCGCGCACCACCGGCATCGCCTGCGCGGCGCCCACCGCCAGGATCGCGGCCTGCGGCGGGTTGATGATCGCGGAAAACTCACCCACGCCATGCATGCCCAGGTTGCTGACGCTGATGCTGCCGCCCTGGTATTCGTCCGGGCGCAGCTGGCCCGCGCGCGCGCGGGCCGCCAGCTCGGCGATCTCGGCGCTGATCGCTGACAGCGGCTTGCGCTCGGCCGCGCGCACGATCGGGGTGATCAGGCCGCTGTCGGTGGACACGGCCACGGCGATGTCGGCCGTGCGGAACTGGCGCAGCGCGCTATCGGTCCATGCCACGTTGGCCTCCGGTACCTCGCGCAGCGCCACGGCCACCGCGCGCACCACGAAGTCGTTGACGGAGATCTTGCGCGCGGCGCCGGCGTTGATCTCGGCGCGCAGCGCCAGCAGCCGGTCCACCTGGCAGTCCGCCGACAGGTAAAAATGCGGGATGGTGACCTTGCTTTCCGCCAGCCGGCGCGCAATGGTGCGCCGCATATTGCTGTGCGGAATCTCGATGAATCCTTCGACGGCGGCATCCTGCACCGGTGCCGGGCTGCCGGATGCCGGGGCCGTGGCAAGGGCCGGGACCGCAGCAGGAGCCTGGGCCGCCTCCACATCGCGCCTGACGATCCGCCCGTTCGGGCCGCTGCCCGTCAGCTTGGCAAGGTCGAGGCCGCGTTGCGCGGCCAGCCGCCGTGCCAGCGGGCTCGCGAAGATGCGGGCGGGCGCGGTGGCGGGTTCGGCGGCCAGGGGCGCTACAGGCACGGCGGGTGCCGGTACCGGCGGCTGCGCCCCAGGCACCACGATGGCACCAGACGACACGATCAGCGCGTCGATATCGGCATGCGTCTCGCCATTGACCAGCAGCACGCCAATCGGCGCGCCGACCTCCACCTCCTGCCCGGGCCGAGCCAGCATCCGGCCGAGCGTGCCGGCGGTGTCGGCGTTGAGCTCGACCATCGCCTTGTCGGTCTCGATCTCGGCAATGCAGTCGCCCACGGCAATCTTGTCGCCCTCCTGCCGGGTCCAGGCCTGCAGGGTGGCGTGGGTGGCATTGGCGGCCACCTCGGGCATGCGCAGCAGGATGGCCATCAGGCATCTCCCTTGGCAAGCAGGTCGGGACGATAGCCGGCGATGTCGGTGTACTGGACGATCTCCAGCACGTTGCCCTCCGGGTCGCGGCAGAACGCCAGGTAGGTGCCGGGGCGGACCTCGACGCGGCGGGGACCGGTCATGAACTCGACGCCCTGCGCCAGCATGGCATCGACCACGGCCTGGATGTCGTCGACGATGAAGGTCAGGTACGACGCGTTGGCCTTGTCGAGGATATATGCCGTCGCCGGCTCGGCGGCGGGCGGGTGCGGCGGCGCCAGCAGCTTGATGCGCTCGCCATAAGGGGTCTGCAGGCGCACGACGGTGTAGCCCTGCGCGTGCATCGCCGCCTGCACTGATTTCTCCGCCGGCACCACCACCTCGCTGACAAAGGTGAAGCCCAGCACGTCTTCGTAGAAGAGGCGCATGCGGGGCAGGTCCCGGACCGCGATGCCGACTTCCAGTGGTACCACCATGTTCATCTTCATTTCCATGACTCCCCGGTTCAGGCCAGGCCCTTGTCGCGCATCACATGGCGCAGGCCGTCGATGACTTCTTCGGTGCGCGCCGCCGCCGCCCGCTCGAGCACCTTGGAGATGCTCGGTGCCGCTTCCGCGCCCGTGACGCGCTGCACGGGCTGGTCCAGCCAATCGAAGCAGCGCCGCTGGAGCTCGTCGGCGAGCCAGCCGCCATAGGAAGTCCCGCGCGCGCCCTGCTCGACGATCAGCACGTTGTTGGTCTTGCGGATGCTGGCTTCGATGGTTTCCCAGTCCAGGCTGGCGCGGTCGAGCCAGCGCAGGTCGATCACCTCGGCGTCCACGCCGGTCTTCTCCACGGCTTCCAGCGCGTGGCCGACCATCGACAGGTAGGTGATGACCGTGACCTCGCTGCCTTGGCGCCGCACCGCCGCCTTGCCCAGCGGCAGGTGGTAGTCCAGGTCGTCCACCGGGCCGAGCGCGGAGCTGTTGTACAGGTCCACGTGCTCGATCACCAGCACCGGGTCCTTGCAGGCCAGCGCGGTATTCATCAGCCCCACATAGTCGAACGGGTTCGACGGCGCCACGATGCGCCAGCCCGGATTGGTCGCGAAGATCCCGGCCGGGTCCATCGAGTGCTGGGAACCGTAGCCGGTGCCCATCGCCACCTTGGTGCGCAGCACCAGCGGCACGTCGCTCTCGCCGCCGAACATGTGCCGGGCCTTGCCGATCTGGTTGAAGACCTGATCGGCGGCAACCCACATGAAGTCGGGGTACATGAACTCCACCACCGGCTTGAAGCGGCCATCCAGCGCCACGCCGCCGCCCAGGCCGACAAAGGCGTTCTCGCTGATCGGCGTGCCCAGCACGCGTTCCGGGAAGCGGTCGCGCAGCCCGCGCGTGGCGCCGTTGGTGCCGCCCTTGAGCCGGTGGACGTCTTCGCCCATGACCACCACCGTGCTGTCGGTTTCCATGCGCCGGCCCATCACGTCGGCCACCACGTCGACGAACTTGCGGGTGTCGAGCATGCCGGTGAAGGTATCCTGGTCCGCGTAGCGCAGCCCTTCCAGTTCCTTCAGGTCGCTGCGGATGCCCACGTCGCGGAAGTCCGGGCTGGGCCACAGTTCCGGGCGGATGATGCGCTTGCCCGCCTTGCCGGACGGATCGGGCTGCGTCAGCGCCGCCATGGCGGCCTGCATCGCGGCCCTGACGCGCTCGCGCAAGGCCTGCACCTGCTCCGCCGAGAGCAGGCCACGTGCCTGCATGCGGCGCGCCAGCAGTTCCAGCGGGTCGCGCGCGCGCCACTGCTGCTCTTCTTCCTTGCTGCGATAGCCGAACGCGCTGCCCGGGAACGGGCCGTTCTGGTGGAGGAAGCGATACACCTCCGCCTCGATCACCGCCGGGCCGTGGCCGGCGCGCATATGCGCCAGCGCCTGTTGCATCGCCAGGTGCACGGCCAGCGGATCCATGCCGTCGACCTTCCAGCTGCGGATGCCGAAGCCCGGCCCGCGCGCGGACAGGCGCGGCTCGGCCGTCGATTCCGCCACGGTGGTGGAGACCGCATAGCCGTTGTTCTCGATGAAGAAGCACAATGGCAGCTTCCACGCGGCGGCCAGGTTCATCGTCTCCAGCACCGAGCCGATGTTGACCGCGCCGTCGCCAAAGTAGGTCACGGCCACCGCGTCGGTACCGGCATGCTTGTGCGCCCAGGCAGCGCCCGCCGCCAGCGGCACGCCGCCGCCGACGATGGCGTTGGTGCCCAGCGCGCCGGCCTCGGCCCATTGCAGGTGCATCGAGCCGCCGCGGCCCTTGCAGAAGCCCTGCGCCAGCCCGAGGATCTCCGCCAGCGTGCGCTGCAGCAGCGTCTGCACGGCGGTGGAAAACGGCGCATCGGGATCCAGCCCTTGCGGTGCCAGGTAGCCCAGCGCCTTGGACAGGAACTGGTGGTGCCCGCGGTGCGAGCCGTTGACCTGGTCCGCGCCGGTCACGCCGACGATGGAGCCAGCCGCGCCGCCCTCCTGCCCGATGCTGGAGTGCGCCGGCCCGTGGACCAGGCCTTCGGCGGCCAGCTCCAGCACGGCTTCTTCGAAGCCGCGGATCAGGTGCATGTGGGTCAGCATGGTGCCCAGCAGGCCTGGGGCCGCGTTGGCCCAGTCTTCCTCCGTGGTGCGCAACTCGACCCAGTCGGCGCCGGGTTGCAGGGCGATGCATTCAGACATGGAATAGTCCTTGGTTCAGGATGTTCGGATCGTGTAGACCGGGCCGCCCGGGCTCAGAAGCCGTCGGCCGTCCAGCCGCCGTCGGAGACCAGCGCGTGGCCGGTGATGAACGCCGCCGCGTCCGACGCCAGGAACAGCGCCACCTCGGCCATCTCCTCCGGGGTGCCGAAGCGGCGCAGCGGCGTGCGCGCCATCAGCGCCTCGGCGTCCAGCGCGCGGCGCTCGATCAGCGTGTCGGTCAGCGCGGTGCGCGTATAGCCCGGACAGACGGCATTGACGCGGATATTGTGCTGCGCCCATTCGGCCGCGAGCGACTTGGTCAGCGACACCACGCCAGCCTTGGCCGCGCAGTAGGCCAGCCGGTTGGCGGACGACACCATGCCCCACATCGACGCCGTGCTCAGGATGACGCCGCCGTTCTGGCGGATCATGCGGCGCGCGGCGGCCTGGGTGCAGTAGAAGACGCCGGAGAGGTCAATGTCGATGGCGCGGCGCCACTCGGCCGGCGTCAGCGCGATCGACGGCTTGTTCATCGAGATGCCGGCGTTGTTGAGCAGGATGTCGATGCGGCCGAAGCGCGCCTCGGCCTCGGCGCAGGCGCGCTCGACCGCCTCGTCGTCGGTGATCGACGCCTGCACGGTCAGCACCTGCAGGCCGGGGAAGGCCGCCTCGAGCTCATGCCGGGTAGCGGCCAGCCCTTCGGCGTCCAGGTCCAGCAGCACCAGGCGCGCGCCGTGGCGCGCGAAGCCGTGGGCCATGGCGCGGCCGATGCCGCTTGCGCCGCCGGTGTTGAGCACCACCTTGCCTTCCAGGCCCGGATAGCGGGCCGGGGCAAACGGTTGCGCGCCGGGAAATCCGGCAAAAGAAGGGGCGTTCATACCGCGAGCCAGTCCTTGAGTAGTTGGGGGTTGGAGGTCAGTTGTTCCGGGGTGCCTTCAAACACGATGCGGCCATGGCCCATCACGCAGACGCGGCTCGACACCTTGAGCGCGATGGCGAGCTTCTGCTCCACCAGCACCACCGAGACGCCGCGCCGGTGGATGTCGCGGATGGCTTCGCCGACCACGGCGACGATCTTGGGCGCCAGGCCTTCGGTTGGCTCGTCGATCAGCATCACCAGCGGGTTGCCCAGCAGCGAGCGGCACATCGTCAGCATCTGCTGCTCCCCGCCGGAAAGGCTGCCGGCCTTGGTATTGCGCCGTTCCTTCAGGCGCGGGAAATAGTCGAACATCTGCTCCACGGTCCACTGCGGCGCGCCTTCTGGCGCGCGCTGCTCGCCCATGCGCAGGTTCTCGTCGACGGTCAGGTTGGCAAACACCTCGCGCTCTTCGGGCACGTAGGCAATGCCGCTGCGGCAGATGGCATACGAGCGCGCGCCGGTCAGGTCGCGGCCGCGCAGGCGGATGTGTCCGGCCGAGGGCGGCACCAGCCCCATGATCGCCTTGAGCGTGGTCGAGCGGCCGGCGCCGTTGCGGCCGAGCAGGCTCACGACCTCGCCCTGGCCGACCTGGAAGTCCACGCCATGCAGGATGTGGCTCTTGCCGTAGTGCGCGTGCAGCTTTTCCACCGAGAGCAGCGGTGCGGGGTTCATACGCTGACCTCCTCGCCCAGGTAGGCTTCCTTCACGCGGGCGTTGTTGCGGATTTCGTCGGGCGTGCCGGTGGCGACAATCTCGCCGTAGACCAGCACGCTGATGCGGTCGCTGAGCGAGAACACCACGTCCATGTCGTGCTCCACGATCATCAGCGTGCGGCCCCGCGTGACCTCGCGGATCAGCCCCGCGGTGTAGCTGGTTTCCTCGTGCGACATGCCGGCCATGGGCTCGTCGAGCATGATCAGCTGCGGGTCGGACGCCAGCGTCATGGCGATCTCCAGCGAGCGCTGCTCCGAGTACGACAGCTCCCCGGCAATCACCTGCGCGCGGCGCGCGAGCCGCACCTGCTCCAGCAGGTGCGCGGCTTCCTCATTGACCGCGCGCGCCTTGTGGGCGAACCGCCACAGCGTGTACTGGAGGCCATGCCGGCGCATCAGCGCCAGGCGCAGGTTCTCGAACACGGTCAGGCCGGCGAAGATATTGGTGATCTGGAACGAGCGGGCCAGGCCACGGCGGTTAATGTCCTGCGGCGAGAGGCCATGGATCGGCTTGCCGCCAAGCAGGATCTCGCCGCGCGTGAGCGGCAGGCGCCCCGAGATCAGGTGGAACAGCGTGGACTTGCCGGCGCCATTGGGGCCGATCAGCGCATGGCGCTCGCCCGGCACGATGTCCAGGTCGACGCCGCGGATGATGTCGACGTCGCCGAACGACTTGCGCAGCCCGCGCAGCGACAGGATGGGGGATGCGGTCATACGGGGTTCCTCCCGGCCTCGATGGCATCGCCGGCGGCGATGTCCGTGGTTTCAGCGCCCTCGCGCAGCCGCAGCCAGCGCTGGCTGGCATGCCGGGCCAGCATGGCGCCTGCGCCCACCAGCACCGCTGGCGGCAGCCACGTCAGCGCCGACAGCGGCGCCCATTCGCGGCCGAACAGCGGGATCGGCGGCCAGCCGGCGCCACCGTTCAGCGCGGCCAGCGCGCGATAGTCCTGCGAGAAGAAGCGCTGCAGCAGTTCCACGCTGAACACGGTGCCGCCCGCCAGCAGCAGCGTGGCGACGACGAACGCGGCAGCGATCGGCAGCAGGCGGCGCGCGCCATAAGTCTTGCTGCCGGCGACCCACCAGGTCAGCAGGCCCGAGATGCCGGCCGGCATGAACAGCATCACCAGCACGAACACGATGCCCTGGTACAGCAGCCACGAGCGCGTCAGGTCGGACACCGCGTAGCCGAAGAAGGTCATCAGCGCCGCGCCGAGCGCCGGGCCCAGGAAGACCTTGACGCCGCCGATATAGCTGTTGAGCACCACCGCCGCGGAAACACCGGCGTCGAACAGGACATAGTTGGCGGCCTCCATGTTGATGGCCTGCAGGCCGCCGGCAATGCCCGAGAACATCGTGGAAATGGCGAACACCAGCACGCCGAGCCGATGGATGTCGTAGCCGAGGAAGCGCAACCGGTTGGCGTTCTCGCGCAGGCCCAGCGTCAGGCGGCCGACCGGCGTCAGCGTGTACAGGTAGAGCAGCGCCAGCGACAGCAGCACCCAGGCCAGCGTCAGGTAGTAGACCTGGTTGCTGTCGCCGAAGGTCAGGCCCCAGGCCGGCATGCGCATGGTGGAGATGCCGGCTTCGCCGCCGAACCAGCTCTTGATGTGCGGCGCCAGCGCATGCAGCAGCTCGGCCAGTGCCAGCGTGATCATGGCGAAGTAGACGCCGGTGCGCTTGGTGGCGAACCACCCGGCGACCAAGCCGATGGCAAGCCCGGCCGCGCCGCCCGCCAGCGGCAGCAGCGGCGTGGGCAAGAGGCCATTGCCGCCCACGGCGTTCATGGCGTGGACCGTGGCAAACGCGCCCACGCCAAAATACGCGGCATGGCCGAACGAGAGCATGCCGCCCTGGCCGCTGAGCAGATTGAAGGCCATCGCGAACAGCACCGCGATCAGCATCTGGATGGTGGCGTTGACCAGCGACGGCGACAGCACCGCGGGGGCCGCGACCAGCGCGGCAACGGCGAGCGCCAGCAGGATATTGCGGGAATGACGCATGCTTACTCCTTCTCGCCCATCAGGCCGGACGGACGGCACAACAGGATCAGCAACATCAGCGCGAACGGGATCGTTGCCGACAGGCTGGACAGTTTCAGGGTCAGCAGCCCGCCCGCGCGGTTGGCCCACTCGCCCGCGCCCACCAGCGCCAGCAGGTCGGCCAGGCTGCGGTCCACGCCGACCGACAGCGCCGTCATCAGGCCGATCAGCAGCGAAGCCACCATGGCGCCCTCCAGCGAGCCAAGCCCGCCCACCACGACCACCACGAAGACCAGCACGCCCAGTTCCAGCGCCATGTTGGGGTTGGTGGTATAGAAGGCGCCCGCGACCGCCCCGGCCAGGCCGGCCAGCGCCGCGCCGATGCCGAACACGCCCATGAACACCAGCGGCACGTTGTGGCCCAGCGCCTCGGCCATGCGCGGCTTGTAGATGGCCGAGCGCACCACGATGCCGACGCGCGTGCGGGTCAGCAGCAGGTAGATGACCACGAACATCGCGATGGCCACGATGCCCATGAAGACGCGGTAGAACGGGTAGGTTGACGCGCCCACGTGGAACGCGGCGAAATCCAGCGACGCGGGCACCCGGTAGTCGACCGGGAAGTTGCCGAAGAACAGCTTGACCAGTTCGGCGATGATGAACGACAGGCCGAAGGTGAGCAGCAGCTCATGGGCATGGCCGTGGTGATGGACACGGCGCAGGAAAAAGCGCTCCACGGCCACGCCGACCAGTCCCACCAGCAGCGGCGACACCACGATGGCGGGCCAGAAGCCGATCACGCCCTGCAGCGAGAAAGCAAGATAGGCACCCAGCATGTAGAACGATGCATGGGCAAAGTTGAGCACGCCCATCATGCCGAAGATGAGCGTCAGGCCGGCGGAGACCATGAACAGCAGCAGGCCGTAGATGGCGCCGTTGAGCAGCGAGACGATGAAGTATTCCATGTGCGCTTCCTGGGGACGAGCCGGGCCGCCGCGCGCCGGGACGTGCCCGTGCGCGCGTGGCGGGTGCGGCCCGGACGGGCCGCGAACGCGGCGGAAGAGGCCTAGGCCGGGCGCTGCATCTTGCAGCTGGCCTGCGGCGGCGTGGCGGCTTCTGCGGCGGAGAAGGTCTTCACCGGCTTGAAGCCCATGTCGGTGCCGTCCACCTTGAACCTGGCGTCCTTGCTGACCACCGACACCACCATCGGCAGCAGCACCTGGTGGTCATCGGCACGCATGCTCAGTTCACCCAGCGGCCCCTTGAGCGTGGCCTTCTCCAGCGACTTGGCCAGCGCGGTGACGTTGAGCTTGCCGCTCTCCGGCTTGACCGTCTTCAGGGCCTGGCCCAGCATCTCGATGCCGAACACCGCCTGCGGCTCGACATAGGCGGGCAGATGCCCTGCCTTGGCTTTGAAGTCGTTGGCGAACTTCTCGCCCTCGGCGCCGCCCGCTTCCACGTTGAACGGATGGGCGACATAGTGGCCGAGCGCCACCTCGCCGGCGTTGCCGAGATTGCCCGGCTGGTCCAGGAACACCGTGGCGAAGCGGGTCTTGAGGCCTGCCGCCTTGGTGGATTTCATCAGCAGCAGCAAGTCGTTCGACCAGTTGCCGGTCATCGTGGTATCGGCCTTGGTCGCGGCAATCTTGGCCACGTACGGCGAGAAGTCCTGCACCTTGTTGACGTCGTGCAGCGTCTTCTCCACCACCTGGTAGCCGCCTGCGGCCGCGTCCTTGGCGATCGCCTTCTCCATGTCCATGCCCCAGGAATAGTTCTGGTTGATGGAGTACACGCGCGTGCCGAGCGCATTGAGCGGCTTCATCGCGCCGACCAGCGCCTTGACGCGGATCTCGGCGTTGGTGGCGAACTTGAAATGGTAGAAGTGGCACTTCTCGCCGGTCAGCTCGAGCGCTTCGCCGCCAACGTTGAGGAACAGGATCTCCTTGCCCAGATTGCGCAGGTTGTACTTGCGCACGTCCTCGGTCAGCTGGCCCGATACCGCCGACGACGCGCCCTGGACCACGATCTGCACGCCATCGGCAATGGCGGCCTTGAGCTTGTCGGCGGCACCGGCGGGGCCACCCTGGTTGTCGTACTCCACCAGCTGCAGCGGTTCGCCGTTCCAGCCCCCGGCGGCATTGATCTTGTCGATCGCATAGCGCGCCGCGGCGCGGAACATCAGGCCGGTAGAGGCTTGCGGGCCCGACAGCGTCTCCACGATGGCGATCTTGACCGGAGCCGCGTTTGCGGCGCCCCCCAGCAGCGAAAGGGCCGCGCAAGCGACAAGACGACTGGGAAAACGGCTACCGCTCATGGTTGTCTCCTGTTGTGTTGGTCTGGTGGAAGTGGCCGGTTCGAGCCGACCAAATTGGCCTGACCACAACAACAAGTGGTCAGACCAGTTAAATATAGAGAGACCGGCGGATACAGTCAATGCCGTATCGACGGATCTAGGGTTTCCACGGGGGAAGCAATTTCCCGGAAAGCAGCGCGCCGGGCATGCTACATTAAGCTGTAAGACCAGTTACACACACCGATCCATGCAAGGAACCGAGCGCCCGGCCGAGGGAGAAGAATCATGACGTCGAGAGGATCTGCCCAGGTGCTGAAGACACCCAAACGCGCGGAAGGGACATCGTTCTACCCCGAGCCCAGGCACCTGCCCGACGAGATTGCGTCGCGGCTCACGCAAGCCATCCAGGCCGGCGAGTTCGCAATCGGCGACCGGCTGCCCAGCGAGCGCGACCTTTGCGAACAGTTCTCGTGCAGCCGCGCGGTGGTCCGCGAAGCCCTCTCGCAACTCAAGAGCGAGGGACTGGTCTCGTCACGGGCCGGCAGCGGCGTGTTTGTCACCGAGCGCAGCCAAAAGCAGGCATTTCGGATGCAGGACGTCACCATTGACGAGAAGGACTCGCTGGCCATGGTGATGGAACTGCTGGTGACGATCGAAGTGGCAGCAACCCGGTTCGCCGCCATGCGCCGCTCGCCAGAAGACCTCAAGCGCATCAAGCGCGCACTGATCGGAATGGAATACGAGATCGCCAACGACCGGCTGGGCGATGAGGAGGACTTTGCTTTCCACCAGGCGATCGTGGACGCCACGCACAACCCGCATTTTCGGGCGCTGTCGGAGCACCTGGAGCATGGAGCAAGGCGCGTCATCCGGCAGGCACGCAGCAACACCAAGGCGCAGCATGCCGACCTCATCGAGGCCGTGCAGCAAGAGCACAAGGCCATCTATGACGCCATCGCCGCCGGCGATCCGGCGCGCGCGGCGGAAGCCGCGGAAACCCACCTGCGCAACGCCGCGGAACGGCTGAATATGTATCTGAAGGGTTGAAGATTGCCCGCTTTGGGCGGCTCGCGCAGTTGCTGTTGAGGATCGCTTCTATGCGGAATAGTTTGTCAAGTAGCGGTAAGCCTCTGTGCGGCGGCCGGCGCCACGCGCGCGGGCGCACCTGGTCCGAGCCCACCGTGCTCGCCGATGCCTCGACCGCGATGCGGCTGGCCACCGAAGAGCCCTTCGGACCGGTCGCACCGCTGTTTCCGTTCGATGCCGATGACGAAGCCATTACCGCAGCAAATGCCGTGGAATACGGCCGGGCGCCTATGTCTACAGCCGCGACATCAACCGGATCTGGCGTGCGATCGATGCGCTGGAAACCGGAATGGTGGGCATCAACAGCGGGCTGATCTCGACGGCGGTCGCGCCGTTCGGAGGCGTCAAACAATCCGGCCTGGGCCGTGAGGGCTCGAAGTATGGCCTCGACGAGTACCTCGTGCTCAAATACGTTTGCCTCGGCAGACTCTAGTCTGCAGCACAGACCGACTCGGGAGCCGGTCTGCCTTCAGCCTGCGTCAGTAGGCAGCGGCTGATCGACAATCGCCTGCGCACGGGCGGCGTCCACACCGAGCGCTCGCAGCAGGCAGACGCAAAAGGAGCGCACATAGCCCGGCGGGCGCGATTCGCTCAGCAGCGCCCGCATTGCCATCCGCACGCTGCCCACTACCAGGTCGCTGGCACTGGCAAGATCGCCGAACTCGAACTGGCCCACATGCTTGCCGGCAATCAGCTCCGGGCGGGGATAGCTGAGCAGGTCCTCGTTGATGGACTGGCCATCCACCGACAACGCATAAACGAGCCAGCCCCAAGCGGGCTTCTCGACCGTGCGCTGCAACACGAGGCGCGTCTGCGCCGCAAAGCGTTCGACCGGATCTGCAATGGTGTGGCAGCGTCGCTGGATCTCGTCGAACGGATCGTGGCCGATCTCCTTCCACAGATCCGCGAGCAACTCGTCGCGAGTCTCGTAATAGTTGTAGAAGGTGCCGCGCGCCACGCCAGCAGCCTGGATGAAATCGTCGATCGTCGCCTTCTTCTCGCCCAGATCCGCAACCACCCGGGCAGCCGCCTCCAGCAGCTTCTGCCGCGTCCGGGTCCTGCGCTCTTGCCCGATCTCTACCCGTCTGACGTTGTTCATGTTTGCCCATTGTCCTGTCTGGTCAGCATGATACCAAATAGACTGATATTGTTCATATTGACAAATATAGTCTAATAACTCATGATGGATCCACTGCCGGGCCAAGGCCGCGGCTACATCAAAAAAGTGCATCGCCGGTGGCGCGTGCGCCTGGAATGGAGACACGTATGGACCACTCCCATGCTCAAAGGGAATCAAGGATCTCTCCGCAATGGCTCGCGTCGACGCCGCTGATGGACGATATCCAGGCCGGGAGCCTGCGGCATATCCTGAATCTCGCCGCCCGGCTCCCGGACGACTGGTCGGGCATGCAAGGCCGCACCACCTTGCAGGAGGACTTCGGCGCACTGCGCTTCCAGCTTGCCTACATGGCCTATGCACTAGGCCTCGCCCACGTACATCGCCTTCCCGCCGCCCCGGCCGTGTTCAGGCAGCCGTTCGACAGCCTGATCGGCAAGATCCTCTCCCCCGATGTCTGGACCTACTGGCACTACGTCGGCACCGGCAACGGCCCGTTCAACAAATCGCTGGGCGAACTGCCCGCGCAGTGGGATCCGGTGGTCAGGGACAACATCATGTACAGCGCCTATGTGCAGAGCATGGCGTTGCTCTATCACTACCTGTTCCGCGACGACAAGTACGCTGCCGAGGGTGCACTGACCTTCTCGGTCAACCCTCTGTTCTGGGGTGAAGGCGGCAAGCATTTTGCGTACGACGAGCGGTCGCTCAACCAGCACCTTTACTGGAGCATGGTCGAGCGTGGCTATCTTGGCATCGCCTGCGAGCCCAATTGCGTATTCCAGATCTGCAACCAGCCTTCGATCCTGGGCTTTCGCTACCATGACCTCGTCTACGGAGGATCCATCGCAGAGGAAGTGACCACGGGCTACCTGCAGGCCTGGTCCGAGTTCGGCGTACTGAACGACGCCGGCCACTTCAATATGATGGTGCAGGAGCGCGAGCGCCAGGTGATCACGCCCACCAATCTGCCCTGGACGGATTTCTGGATGGCTGCGTTGATGCATGCGTGGAACCCGGATTTCGTGAAGGAGCATTACCCGCGCTTCGTCGCGCAGTGGGTAATCGACGGTCCGGATGGCAGCGCCTGGGTCAAGCCTGCGCCGACGCTCGCCCCCGGCGCTGCGGACCGATCTACGGCGTATGACTTCGGCTGGGCTGCGGTGTGCGCTTCCGAGGTTGGCGATGAAGCCTTGCTCACGCGCCTGCATGCCTATGCCGACGCACGCCTGGACCCGACCTGGCAACACGGCGGCCTCTACTATCCGCGTTGCGACCAACGGCTCGACGAAGACGGCGTGTTGCGTGCCATGGATCCGCATACCGGCAATGCCTTGCTTCCCTATTCACGGCTCAATGTGCCCGGTGGCCTGCGCGCCCTTTATGAAGGGCCATGGCAGGACGAGCATTTCGCGCAGCCCGGCCTGACAGCGGTGACGCCTTCACTCGACGTTCGTCGCGCATGGTTCGATCCGCATATCAACGCCCTGGCACTGACGTTGACCCCGGTGCGAGATACCAGGGCCAAGCCTGAGGCGCGCCTTGAGCTGGACAACGTATGGAACCGCGGCAACTGGCGACTGGAGCGCGACCAGGAACTGCTGGCTTACGGAAAGGCGGACCAGGTCCTCTGGACAAGCCCCAACGTCAGGGTTGAACGGGCACATGAGCAGATGATCGTCGAGCTCGATGTTGTCGACACAACCACGATGGTGCTCTCATGGAACTGAAGGCCAGCCCGGGCGGGGAATTCTCGCTGATCGATCATGACGGCCAGGCCGTGACGCAGGACAGCTATCGCGGGCGCTACCGCCTGGTCTTTTTCGGCTTCACGCATTGCCGAGTGGTCTGCCCGCGCAATCTGGCGCGCTTGTCCCGCATCCTGGAGGTGCTGGGCCCGCGCGCCGAGGAGATCCGCCCCCTCTACGTCAGCGTGGATCCCGAGCGGGATACGCCCGAGATCATGAAGGACTTTCTTGCCAGGAACTATCCGCGCTTCACCGGCCTGACGGGAAGCCGGGCCCAGGTCGATCACGCCAAGCAATCCTTCCGCGTCTTCGCCGAGCGCAAGGCCGATGCCGACGATCCGGACGGCTATGCCGTGCCGCATACCGCCATCACTTACCTGATGGACCGGAGTGGCGGCTATCTCGCGCATTTTCCGGAGAGCCTGCCAGAGCAGGAGGTGCTCCAGCGGATTTCGGCGCTGCTGGATTCGGCAAGCGCCGCAAGCCAGTAAAGACAACCTGAAGCAAGCTGAAGCTTCCCATAAGCCATCCACACTATCACGCGCCACCAATCAAGAGCGCGACGCGGAGACCCCCACGTGGAAACATCCATTGGAGACCTCATCAGGCATTCGGCAGTCAAGTATTCCGATAAGACTGCGCTGATTGTCGATGGGAGGCGTTACTCGTTCACGGAAATCGACACCCTGTCGTCAAATGTGGCTGCCCATTTGATCAGACGCGGGCTTGAGCCAGGGGCGAGGGTGTCGCTCTACTCGCCCAACTGCGCCGAGTGGATCATTGCCTATTACGGGATCCTGAAAGCGGGTTGCGTCGCCAACCCACTCAACCTGATGCTGACCGCGTCCGAGGCACTGTATGCCATCCGCGACTGCCAAGCGGCTGCTGTGTTCGGCCAGCTGGATAAGCTTACAGCGCTTCGCGCGCAGTCCGACAGCGCAGTGCCAGGCCTGATCTCATTTCAGGGTCCGTCCGGCGGGATTGAAAGTTTCGAGGCATGGATCGCCGCCCCGCCAGAGTCGATCGATGGCGAACGCCCTGTCGTCCCCGACGCCATCAGCACGATCGCCTACACATCCGGCACGACGGGCAATCCCAAAGGTGCCGTATTGTCACACCGCTCGATCTTGCTGAATAGCGCGATGACGGCCACGTATCATGTCCGCACCGCGCAGGACACTGTGGTCAGTGCGCTGCCCCTCTCGCACGTCTACGGCAACATCGTCATGAACAGCGCCATCGCCTTTGGCATGACGCTGGTGCTCCACAGCACCTTCAAGCCCGAGGACATACTGGGCAGCATCCAGCAGCATCGCGCCACCTTATTTGAAGGCGTGCCGACGATGTATATGTACTTGCTGGACTTCCCGCATCTGGCCGACTACGACCTGTCATCGCTGACCCGCTGCACGGTTGGCGGGCAGACCATGCCGCTGGCCAAAATGGAACAGGTGGAAGCACGGTTCGGGGTTCCCCTGCTCGAGCTGTGGGGCATGACGGAACTTGGCGGCCTGGGTACAACGCACTGCCTCCACGGCCCGCGTCGCCTGGGATCGATCGGTATCCCGCTGCCGTTCATGCAGGCCCGTGTCGTCGGCCCTGGCTCCGCTTTGCCGCTGGCGACCAACGAGGTGGGCGAGCTCGTACTGAAAGGACCGCTGACGATGGAGGGCTACCTGAACGCCCCCGATGCCACCGCCGAAACGCTCGATACAGAAGGCTGGCTGCACACCGGCGACCTGGCCTATGTCGACGCTGACGGGTTCATCTATATCGTCGACCGTCTCAAGGACATGATCATCACCGGCGGCTACAACATCTATCCGGCCGAGCTGGAGCGGGTGCTTTGCGCACACCCCGCAGTGGCCATGGCAGCGGTGGTAGGCGTGCCCGATCCAACCAAGGGCGAACTGGCGAAAGCCTTCGTCGTGCTGGCCCGCGGCATGTCCGTTACCCAGGACGAGATCCTGGAGTTCTGCCGGACACGCCTGGCGAACTACAAGGTTCCGAGAATTGTGCAGTTCGTCGATGACCTGCCAAAGACTGCATCCGGAAAAATCTTGCGCCGGCACCTGAAACGCAGTTAACGCAATTCAGAACCCATCCAGGAGGGCCAGATATGGCTTGTTGCCTGCTGGCAATGGTGGCGCTCGGCCCGGGCATCGCCTTGCTGGGCTGGCTACGGCAAATGCTTGGCGGTGCGTCGCGCGCGCCGTGCTGCCCGGCCGGGATACGACGGCGTCGGCCCCGTGCCGCGCTTCTCGTGGCTGCCATGTCGTTGATTTTCCCAGCCGGTGCCGCGCTGGCTGACTACGCATGGGATGCCTGGCTGGCGCATCAAAGCCACTTCAGGCAAGCCGTCGGCCAGTTTGAAGCCGAGCTTCAGGCGTCTCGCTGCAAAGCATCTCCGGCATCAGGCGAGGCGCGGACAGTACCTCCCAACGGCAGCGTAGCACTGCTTTCCCAACACACCGCAAAAATGCGAGGAGACAAATGAAACACGTACCAACAGAACCGGGACGCGTACCATTCGCGATGACGATCCATGGCAAGCGGGTCGAATCGGCGCAAACAGGGGTCGCGCTTAACCCGGCAACCGAGGAGGAAATCTGCCGCTTTCCCATGGCGTCCAGGGACGACCTCGAGGCTGCGGTAGCAGCGGCCCAAGCGGCGTTCCCCCGTTGGGCTGCCACGGCGACAGAAGAGCGGCAGCGCGTGGTCACGGCGCTAGGCGACATTATCGAGCGCAACTTCGAAGCGTTCGCCCAGTTGCTGTGCACGGAGCAAGGCAAGAGCCGTGCCGCAGCCGAATGGGAAATCGGCGGATCGGTTCACTGGTGCCGGGAGATTGCGAAGCAGCGCCTGGACGAAGAAACCGTGGACGTTGGCGGCGATGACGCGGTGGTCACGCGCTACACGCCGATCGGCGTGGTCGCAGGGATCACGCCGTGGAATTTCCCGTTGCTGCTGGCAATCTGGAAGATCGCGCCGGCCCTGGTCGCGGGCAATACGATGGTGCTCAAGCCCTCCCCTTACACACCGCTGTGCACGCTCTGGTTCGGTGAACTCGCGCAAGACGTGCTGCCGCCTGGCGTGCTCAATATCATCTCCGGTGGCAACGAACTGGGGCAATGGCTGACGGAACATCCACATATTGGCAAGATCGCATTCACCGGATCCACCGCAACGGGCAAGAAGGTGATGCAGAGCGCGGCAAGCAACCTGAAACGCCTGACGCTGGAACTGGGGGGCAACGACGCAGCCATCGTGTTGCCGGATGTTGATCCGAGCAAGATCGCCAAAGAGCTGTTCTGGGCATCGTTCGCTAACAGCGCGCAGTTCTGCGTTGCCTGCAAGCGCCTCTACATCCACGAAGAGATCTACGACGAAGTCGCCGAGGCACTGGTCGCTTATGCGAAGAGCGTGACGATGGGCGAATGGACCGGCGCCTACGTCGAACTGGGTCCGCTGCAGAACCGCATGCAATACGACAAGGTGCGGGATCTGCTGGACGACTCGCGGGCACAGGGACACAAGTTCCTGCTCGGTGGCGACCTGCCGGATCGGCCTGGCTACTTCATCCCGGTCACGCTGATCGACAACCCGCCTGAGGATGCGCGCTGCGTCACCGAGGAAGCTTTCGGACCGGTGTTGCCACTGCTGAAGTGGCGCGACCTCGACGATGTCATCGAACGGGCAAACCGCAGCCACTACGGCCTTGCCGCCTCGGTATGGTCGCGCGACACCGACATGGCGCAGCGCATCGCCGCCCGGCTCGAAACGGGAACCGTATGGATCAACCAGGTCCATGTGTTCTCGCCACACGTTGCATTTGGCGGGCACAAGCAATCGGGCATGGGCATCGAGAACTCGCTGCATGGCCTGGCCGAGTACGCCAACTTGCAAACGATCCGCAGCAAGCCATTGGCGGCCTGATGCGGTCCGCTTCATTCGGCAAACCACGATAAGCATTGGAACCTGGGAGTCAGAACTAATGGAGAAGACAACACTGCGGACTGTCATGGCCGCTGTCGTGCGGGAAAAATCGGGGCCGTTCCTGCTTGAGGAGATTGGGCTGGAGGAGCCCCGCGACAACGAGGTGCTGGTCAGGATTCTTGGCACCGGCGTCTGCCACACCGACATGGTGGTGCGCGACCAGTATTTCCCGACCCCATTGCCAGCCGTGCTGGGCCACGAGGGTGCCGGCGTCGTGGAAAGGGTCGGCGCTACTGTCACCAAGGTCGCGCCCGGTGACCATGTCGTGCTGACCTACGCGAGCTGTGGCATCTGCGCGAATTGTCAGAAGGGACTTTATGGGTACTGCCTTGACCTGTATGGCAGGAACTTCTCGGGTGCGCGCCCGGATGGTTCCTCGCCGTGCTGCTCGGCGCATGGCGGGCGCCTGAGCGGATATTTCTTCGGCCAGTCGTCGTTTGCGGAATACGCGGTGGCGACGGAGCGCAACGTGGTCAAGGTGCGCAAGGACGTGCCGATCGAGTTGATGGGGCCGCTTGGCTGCGGCATCCAGACCGGAGCCGGTGCGGTGATCAATGCGCTGAAGCCTGGCGCAGGCTCAAGCATCGCCGTGTTCGGTGCAGGCTCGGTTGGACTGGCGGCAGTCATGGCCGCGCGCGTGGTCGGCTGCACCACCATTATCGCCGTCGACATCGTGCCTGAGCGGCTTTCCCTGGCTCAGGAACTGGGCGCCACGCATGTGATCAACAGCGCCGATGGCGATACGATCGCGCAGATTGCGGCAATCAGCGGTGGTGAAGGGGTTCAGTACTCGCTGGAATGCACGGGGATTCCGCGTGTGGTACGCCTGGCAGTGGACTGCTTAAGGCTGACGGGTACCTGCGGATTGATCGGGGTCGCCCCACTAGGTACCGAGATCGCACTGGATCTCAACACGATCCTCTTTGGCCGTTCGGTAAGGGGCATTATCGAAGGGGACAGCATCCCTGACATCTTTATTCCCCAACTGATCGAACTCTGGCGCCAGGGACGTTTCCCGTTTGACAGGCTGCTGCGCAAATACCATCTGTCTGAGATAAACGAGGCGGTAAAAGCAAGCGAACGGGGGGAAGTCCTGAAGGCCATCGTTACTCCCTAAGTGGTTGTCCAGTTCCTGAGCACGCTGCCCTGCGTGCTCGGGTCGATACCTCTACCCTCCCCTTAAATCTTATGAACGTTACCGATATCGCCACCCGATGGCTTGACCAACTCCAGCAACCTGATTCGGTTGCGTTTGCTAACCTTTTCACCGAGGATGGCCTGTATGTCGATCCTTCCTGGGGGCTGGCGCGGCAGGGGCGCGAGTTCGTCCGGCTGCATCACCGCAAATGGCACGCTGCAGTCCCCGACTTCAAAGCCGAGCTCGAGCGGGTGCTTGTCGACGACATGACGGCAACTCTTCTCTACGAAGGGACTGGGACATTCGATGGAGAGTCGCTTGGAGCAGGCGAGAACCTGATGCAGCCAACTCATCGCGCTTTCAAAGCCCGCGCTGTCATTATTCTCGACCTTGACGAAAACGGGCTCGTCAAATGCTGCACCGAATATTATGACCGGTCCATCATGCCAATGGGTGTGAAAACACCTTATGCCGACGATCCACGCGGACTGCAATAGCTATCTTTATCGGGCGCCGCCGTTTTCCCTTTGACAGCATGCTGCGCAAACACGCGATGTTGGGGATAGGGGACTTTGCCGTGTATGACTGTACGCGCCCCTATGAGCTGCATTTCGAAGCCGCCCATGCCATGCGTGACTGAGGATAGCCATGCAGCAGCAATGGGGGGCCACTACCGCCGCCAGGGCGTCAATCGTGACGCCATGGCCAGGAAGGCGCTGGCGGCGCCCTGCCTACCGCGGCCGCGACGTCAGCCAATCCTGGGCGCTGGCCTCGGCCTCGTTGAAGGCTTCGGCGTTCAGGTGCCCCGCTCAGGCATCAACGGGCCGGGCACTGCCGGGCCTGTTGTAGCCACTGTGCGCGCTCCGGCTCCGTCAGCGCATTGAACCACGCCATGCCGGCGTGCGGATCGGCGTCGGCCTCGGCGGCAAAGACGCCGCCGCCGACCTCCTCGCCGTTCTCGAGCAGGCGCAGCCGCCAGCCGCCACCCAGTGCGGCCGGGCGCGGGTCGATTCGTAACGATAGTTGGTCATGGTGGATCCTCGCGGCTCACCGCGCGGCCTCGAACGGGTTCAGCAGGGCGACGCCGAAGTGCGCGAAATCACTGACATTGCGCGTCACGACGGTGAGATGGTTCTGCTTGGCCGTCGCCGCGATCATCGCGTCCTCGTACAAGGTGTCGGAGCGCCGATGCATCAGGCGCGCCCACAGGCGAAAGGTCTCAGCGTCCATCGGCAGCACATTGTAGGTGTCCGCAACCAGATCCACCCACTGCTCGATCTCGTCCGCTTTAGCGCCATCCTGATCCCGCGTAAGCTCGATGCCCGCCTGGATCTCACCCAGGGTCACGGCTGACAGGAACAAGTCGGCGTCCGCGACCGACTGCAGCCAAGCGACCACCGCGCCATGGGGACGCGGCTGGCGCAACTCGGAGATGACATTGGTATCCAACAGGTACATGGCGGTTAGCTGATGGGCTCAATAGGGCGGCGGCGCGCCCCGCCACGGGGCAGCACCAGGAACTCCGTTCGGGCCGTATCAGCGAGCAACAGTTCCTTCAGCGACGGCCTGGCCGCCGCATGCAATCGGCGCCATTCTGCCGCGGACACCAGCACAGCCGCCTCCGCCCCGCGCTTGGTGACCATCTGCGGCCCGTCGGACAGGCAGGCATCGAGAAATTCGCTGAAACGCGCTTTAGCGTCTTGGACTGGCCATGCTTTCATGTTCGCCCCAAGAGAGACTAGTTACCTGACTAGTCTAGACGAATTGGAACGCCATGCCAAGTCCAGCATGTGCAGGCTGCGCCCTAGGTCTGCTCTGTTTTTGTGAGAAGTGACGCCGCCGCGCAACCATCGCCAGTAACATCCGGCGCGCCGGTCAGGGCATCGGTGATCCTCGCCGATCTTGACCGCATGAGCCGCTGACTGGTCGAGCCAAGACGCATGGGCCTTGGGAACGACAAGTTCAAACCCAGTCCGTCCATCACACGCAGGGCGTGCTCGAGATTGACGCCCTTGCCGTTCTCCAGCGCGGACAGCATACAGAGGGGGACACCGCAATGCTGCGGATCGTGCGCAATGCTCGCTGATGTTCAATCCGCTGGGTAACCGCAAGTTCACCTCGTCGTGCGATACGGCCAAGCAGGCCCTGGCCAGCACTGGCGCAAGCTACCAGATCGTCGACGCCGTGCCTGGCACGACCGCGCGAATCCGGATCGGCAACGACATCGTGAATGCCTACGATGCCGGCGGCATCGCACCGGAACAGGCGAAAGCCCAGTCGAATCAGCTGGCGCAGGCACTGCGCACGGCGCTGCACGGGAACGGCTATCCGGCAACGAGCGATCCGAACGCGTTCGACGCGCCGAAGGTCCTGCTCCTGCTGGTACTGTTCTTCGCCAGTTCGATCCTGACGGTGATGACGATCGGGCCTGCCCTGGCCGAGATGTTCCCGACACGCATCCGCTATACCTCAATGGGCGTGCCTTACAACCTGGCTACCGGCTGGGTCGGCGGACTCCTGCCAACCTTTGTGTTCGCCATCTCGGCGCAGACGGGGAATGTCTTCTCCGGGCTGTGGTATCCGCTGGGCTGGACTATCGTGTCGCTGGTCGCTGGCTTTTCCGCGAGACCCGCGACGTCGATATCACGGCTGACGCCTGACGCGTCCTCAAGCCATCCCATGCAGGTTGCGCCTCCTTGCCGGCCTGTCAGGTACTGAACGCCAGGAGCTGGGCACCCTCTGTCACCTGCTCGCCGATGCCGTACAGCACTTCACTGACGACGCCGTCGGCCGGCGCGCAGATGGTGTGCTCCATTGTCATCGCCTCCATCACCAGCAACGGTGCCCCGCGCGTCACGGTGCTGCCGGCCTCGCCCCTCACGGCGATGATCTTCCCAGGCTGGCGCGGTGAGCTTGCTCCGTTGCCCCCCGACATCCCGGGCTTCTTAACGGCTTCCCTCAACAGCAAAAGCCGTGCTCTCCCGCGTATGCATGAGTTTCGTCAGACCGAAGGGTCCTTTTCTGAATCGTGAATTCCAATGCCGGCGCGCTCCACTTACCGTATCGTGGCGCGGCAACAGAGCGAACGAACAAGAACGGTGCACGCCACGGCGTGGCCAACAAGGAGACGACGATGAAACTGGCCCTCGACAGGCTGCGGCTGCTGGGCGGCAAGCTGGCAATGGTGGCGACCGGCCTGGCGGGCGCGGTTGGCGTGGCGGCAATGGCGGCACCGGGCGCCGCGCTGGCCGCATACCCCGACAAGCCGATCCGGCTGATCGTGCCGGCTGCCGCGGGCGGCACCACGGATATCGCGTCGCGCCTGGTCGGCAAACGCCTGGGCGAGCTGCTAGGCCAGCCGGTGGTGGTGGAAAACCGCGCCGGCGGCGCCGGCATTATCGGCGCGCAGGCGCTCAGGCAGTCTGCCGCCGACGGCTACACCCTGATGATGGGCAATATCGGCCCCAATGCGATCAACTATAGCCTGTACCGGCAGCTGCCCTACCGCGCGGAGGACTTTGCGCCGGTCACCATGGTGGTGTCGGTGCCCAATGTCCTGGTGGTCAATGCCAAGGTGCCGGCGCGTACGGTAGCCGAGCTGGTGGGGCTGGCCAGGGCCCAGCCCGGCAAGCTTTCCTTTGCCTCGTCGGGCACTGGCCAGTCGGTCCATCTGTCCGGCGAGCTGTTCCGCAAGCGCACTGGCACTGACATCATCCATGTGCCCTACAAGGGCGCGGCACCGGCCGTGGCCGACCTGGTCGCCGGCCAGGTCACCATGATGGTGGACAACCTGCCCAGCTCGCTGCCGCATATCCAGTCGGGCAAGCTGCACGCGCTGGCCGTAACCAGTGCCACCCGTGTGCCCGAACTGCCCGATGTGCCCACCATGAAGGAAGCCGGCCTGGACGACTTCCAGGTGACCGCATGGTTCGGCCTGGTGGCTCCAGCCGGCACGCCGTCGGCCGTGATCGACCGGCTGCAGAAGACCGTGTCGGGCATCCTGGCCGAGCCCGAGGTCAAATCGCGCCTGGCGGAGCTGGGCGGCGTGCCCGGCGGCGATACGCCCGCGCACTTCGGCAACTTCATCAAGAGCGAGCGCGAGCGCTGGGCACGCGTGGTCAAGGACACCGGCATTCCGCTGCAATAGCCCACCGGCCCGCCGACTATTCGGACCGCCACGAGACGCGCGACATGATCGACAAGACTGTGACATCACTGGAGCAGGCAGTGGCTTGCATCCCCGACGGCGCCACCGTGCTGGTGAGCGGCTTCGGCGGCTCTGGCATTCCCGGCGCACTGCTCGACGCACTGCTCGCCCAAGGCGCGTGCGAACTCACCATCGTCAACAACAATGCCGGCAACGGCGACACGGGCATCGCGGCGCTGATCCGCGCCGGGCGCGTACGCAAGGTGGTCTGCTCCCATCCGCGTTCGAGCAATGCCGAAGCCTTCATCGAAGCCTACCGCGCCGGCAAGGTTGCACTGGAATGCGTGCCGCAGGGCACGCTGGTGGAGCGCATGCGCGCCGCCGGCGCCGGACTCGGGCCGTTCTTCACGCCAACCGCCTATGGCACGGCACTGGCCGATGGCAAGGAAACGCGTGAGATCGATGGCGTGGGCTACGTGCTGGAGCAGCCCCTGCGCGGCGACTTCGCGCTGGTCAAGGCGCATCGCGCGGATCGCTGGGGCAACCTCACCTACCGCTATGCGGGCCGCAACTTCGGGCCTGTGATGTGCACCGCAGCCCGCCACACCATCGTCCAGGTCGACCAGATCGTGCCGCTGGGCACGCTGCTGCCGGAACAAGTGATGACGCCTGGCATCTTCGTCGAGGCTGTGGTGCAGACCGGAGAACGCCATGCCGCGTGAGATGCCGCCGATCCAGCAGTTCCGACTCAGCCGCCATGCCATGGCGCGCATCGTGGCCGCCGATATCCCGGACGGCAGCTGCGTCAATCTCGGCATCGGCATGCCGACGCTGGTGTCTGACCAGTTGCCGCCGGACCGGGAGATCATCCTGCACAGCGAGAACGGCATCCTCGGCATGGGTCCGATGATCCGCGAGGGCGCAACCGATCCTGACCTGATCAACGCCAGCAAGGCGCCGATCGGGCTGCTGGCGGGCGCTTCCATCTCCGACCATGCTGTGTCCTTCGCGATGATGCGCGGCGGCCATATCGACATCACGGTGCTGGGCGGCTTCCAGGTCTCCGCCACGGGCGACCTGGCCAACTGGTCGACCGGCGGCCCCGATGCGATTCCCGCAGTAGGCGGTGCCATGGACCTGGTGGTAGGGGCGCCGAGGCTTTTCGTGATGATGGAGCACGTTACCCACGACGGCCAGCCTAAGATCGTTGATCGCTGCAGTTATCCGCTCACCGGCATCGGCGTGGTGCATCGCATCTACACCGATCTGGCGGTGATCGACGTGCAGCCCGGCGGAGGGTTGCTGGTCACTGGCCTGGCCGAGGGAGTGCCCTTCGACACGGTGGCGGCGCTGAGCGCGGCACCGCTCGTACTGGCGGCGCAGTGCCGGGTGTTGTGCTAATGGCCAACACCCGACCGCCCATCGCTGGGCGCTGAAGCTACTGCCGGCACGGCACAAAGTGTGTTCGTCGTCGCAAGTGCCCAGTGGGAAGGAGCTGGCGCATGGACGAGACCTACATGTACGACATCAACACCAAACGGGAAACGCCCATCGTCGTTCTCCGGGTCAAGTACCTGAACGACATCGTCGAGGTGCGACACGAAGTCGCTTACAGAAGTTGTTCGCCCTTCTCGCCGTATAGAAGGAGTGAACCACCGGTGTCACCCGGTGAATCCAGGAGCCTGAATCAAGAGCGGCTCTGACAACGTAACGAAGCGCCGCAAGGCGCGGGGTATCAATCGCGAGAGGCGTACCCTTCTGGCAGCCATAAGCCGGATGAGTGCCAGATAGTCGGTATGGTGAAAACATTTGAATCTGCAACAGGGTCGTTATGTTGAACGAGCGGAAATGGCTATTGCGCTCGAACCAAACGGTACTGGAGGTGGGAACAGCGTTTCTCGATTACGCGTTCGTGACCCATATACCTTCCGGCCCAGAGCAGGCACCTAACCCGACGTACTTCCGTAAGCGGAACGTGGAAACCCCGTATCGCTCCCTTCGGGGACAGCAGGCTGCGAGGCCTGCCCATGGCGGTGCGGGCACAGGATCGGGGAAAAAGCGAATGCCCGACTGTAATGGACGGGATACGGGTTGCAACATCACCCGACGCGAAAGCGGGCAGACTTCCTCATGGTCTCTCCTCACCAGAGAGTTTGCAGAATCATCTATACGGAAGGAAAGCAAATGAGTGCAGCAACACGGGCGCGTGCACCTTCTGGCGTGGCGTGGGACGGCATCAATTGGGCCGATGTTCAACGTCAGGTAAGAAGGCTGCAGTCGCGTATGGTGAAGGCGGTACAGGCCGGCCGCCATAACAGGGTGAAAGCCCTGCAATGGCTGCTGACCCACTCGTTCAGCGGCCGTGCATTAGCCGTCAAGCGGGTGACTGAAAACAAAGGCAGGAACACCCCCGGTGTGGACAAGGTAACGTGGAAAACACCGGCGGCAAAGGCCAACGCGATTGCGTCGTTGAAGAGGCGGGGTTATTCGCCCCTTCCGCTTCGGAGGGTTTTTATTCTGAAGAAAAACGGCAAGACGAGGCCCCTCGGCATCCCCGTGATGAAATGCCGCGCCATGCAGGCGCTACATCTGCTGGCGCTGGAACCCGTTGCGGAAACCACTGCGGACCTGAACTCTTATGGGTTCAGGCCGGAACGCTCAACTGCTGACGCTGGAGGACAATGCTTCATTTCTCTGGCGAAAAAGGCGAGTGCGGAATGGGTGCTGGAGGCTGACATTCAAGGCTGTTTCGACAAAATTTCCCACGACTGGATGATCGCCAATCTCCCCACGGACAAGGTGATCCTAAAGAAGTGGCTCAAAGCGGGCTACGTGTATCAAAACGAACTCTTCCCCACTGACGCCGGCACCCCGCAAGGGGGAATCATTTCACCGGTGGCAGCCAACATGACGCTCGATGGCCTCGAAGCTAGGCTAGCGGAAAAATTTCCGCGAGCCAGGCAGAGAGGACTGAAAATTAACATGGTGCGTTACGCGGACGATTTCATTATTACCGGCCACTCGAAAGAGTGGCTGGAACATGAAGTCAGGCCGGCAGTAGCTGAATTTCTGGCGGAACGCGGGCTGGTCTTATCCCCAGAAAAAACCAGGATAACGCACATCAAGGAGGGGTTTGATTTTCTCGGATGGAACATTCGCAAGTACAACGGCAAGCTACTGATGAAACCGTCGAAAGCGAACGTCAAGGCGCATCTTGACAAAATTCGTGAAATCATCAAGGCCAACAAGACGGCTAAACAGGCGAGCCTGATAAGGCTGCTCAATCCTGTTTTACGAGGATGGGCGAATTATCACAGCCATGTAGTCGCCAAGAAAACCTTCGATCGGGTTGATCACGAGTCTGGTCAATGCTATGGCGATGGGCGGCAAGAAGGCACCCTAACAAAGGCGCCCGATGGATAAAAACGAAATACTTCAAAACCAAAGGTCTCCGGGACTGGGTATTTGCCGCCACAGAAAAAAAAGAGGATGGCACGACAAGAGAGGTCACCTTGCTGAAGGTATCGGACACGCCAATCAAACGGCATGTCAAGATCAAGGCGAGCGCCAATCCGCACGATCCGCACTGGGCGCCGTACTTCGAATCCCGATGGGGCCAGAAGATGCTGAACTCGGCGCGAGGGCACGGTAAGCTGTACCGTGTCTGGCTAAGGCAAGATGGCATGTGTTCCAACTGTCAGCAGCCCATCACAATGAACACCCGCTGGGATGTTTCGCATATTGTGAAGCAAACTGACGGCGGGACGGATGCAGCAAGCAACCTTCAAGTGCACCATCTCAATTGCCGTAGAACTCCGCAATACGCCTGAAAAGAAGTTGTGCCACCGGGTGTCGACAGATGCCTTTGTAGAGGCTTGAGCCGTATGCTCCTAAAGGCGCACGTACGGTTCTTAGGGGGCCGTACCGCAGCAATGCGGTACGGCTACCCGACCAGGACGATGGGCGACGCAGGCCGCAGTGCTGGCCAGTGCCTCGAACCACTGGCGGCGCCACACCGCCGGCTCGCACGTGACCGACCAGCGGGTTGACCTGCGTTTTGTGCTCGACAACGTTGGACGTGCCTCGATCGCTACCAGCGCTTACCTGCACAACGAAGCGGATGGGCGGCACGAGGCCACCCAAGAGCGACTTCGTACACGGTGGATCCACAGGACGTAGGCTCTCCGCTTCGTCTGTGCCGTTTGCGTGGCCTGACTATCGCAAATGACAGAACCTGCACCGTCAAACTGGTCCCATCGATAGGACCACCCGGTTCCATTGAGTCGCACAGCGGCGAGGCATAGAGTCCCACTGACTCCTTCGGGAGAAGAAACAGCCGTGGAGACAGACATGCCCTTCAGCAGAAGAAAGATTCTCGCCAGCACTGCGCTGGCCGCCCTGGCCGTGATGGCCCCCGTGGCGCAGGCCGCGGCGGACAAGCCGATCACAATCGTGGTCGGCAGCCCCGCCGGCGGCACCACCGATGCACTGGCGCGCCTGATCGCCCGTTCGATGGGCGAGACGCTGCAGCGTACCGTTGTCGTCGACAACAAGCCCGGCGCCGG
Organism: Cupriavidus sp. PB-02; assembly: GCF_058252315.1. NCBI lineage: Bacteria > Pseudomonadati > Pseudomonadota > Betaproteobacteria > Burkholderiales > Burkholderiaceae > Cupriavidus > Cupriavidus sp. PB-02. The sequence continues at coordinate 57,673 of NZ_JBXPSX010000003.1, read as the reverse complement.
CGGCAATATCGCCGCGCAATTCGTGGCGCGCAGCACCCCGGACGGCAGCACGCTGCTAATGAGCTTCACCGGCCATACCATCAACGCGTCGCTTTACAAGAACCTGCCGTTCGACGCGGTCAAGGACTTCACGCCGATCTCGATGGTCGCGCGCGTGCCGAGCGTGCTGGTGGCGCGCAAGAACGTGCCGTTCTACACCACCGCAGGCCTGATCGACTACGCGAAGCGCAATCCGGGCAAGCTTAGCTTTGCCATCGGTGCGCAGGGGTCGTCGCTGCACCTGGCCAGCGAGCAGTTCAAGCTGCAGACCGGCACCGACATCCTCAACATTCCCTACAAAGGCACGAACCCCGCACTGACCGACCTGCTCGGCGGCACTGTGGACCTGATGTTCGCCAGCACCGTCAACGTGCTGCCACATGCCAGGACCGGCGCACTCAAGATCCTCGGCGTCAGCAGCAAGGAGCCGTTGCCACAGTTTCAGGGCGTGCCGGCCGTCGGCAGCACCGTGAAGGGCTTCGAGTCGTCGGCATGGTTTGGCCTGTTCGGCCCCGCCAGGCTGCCGCAGGCGGTCACCGACCAGATCTATCGTGCCGTGAAGATCGCCGTGGAAGATCCCGCCTACAAGCAGCGGATGGAAACCGAGGCCGCCACCGCGGTGAGCATGACGCCGCAGGCGTTCGCGCAGTTCGTGCGCAAGGATATCCAGCACTGGGCCAAGGTCATCCAGGCATCGGGCACGCGGGTGGAATGATGGCGCAGAAGCTGGCACAGACGTCGGCACAGACACTGGCGCAGAAGCTGCTGGCCCGCGCGGCCGGCCGCGACCAGGTCACGCCGGGCGAGATCATCAATTGTCGCGTGGACCTGGCGATGATGCACGATTCGGGCGGCCCGCGCCGCGTGCAGCCGCTGCTGCAAAAAATCGGCGCCAAAGTATGGGATCCGGCCAAGGTCGTGGTGGTGACCGATCACTACGTGCCGGCCCATGACCAGGACAGCCGCAAGATCGTCCAGATCGCGCGCGACTGGGTCAGGGACACCGGCGTGGCGCGCTTCCACGACATGGAAGGCATCTGCCACGTGGTGGTGCCGCAGAAAGGCTACCTGCGTCCCGGCATGTTCGCCGTGGGCGGCGACAGCCATTCGTCGACGGGCGGCGCGTTCGGCGTCTACATGTTTGGCATCGGCGCCACCGAGATGCTAGGCGTGCTGGTGACCGGCGAGATCTGGGTGCGGGTGCCGCAGACCATCCGCATGCAATGGCACGGCCAACTGCGCGCCGGCGTGTCGGCCAAGGACATGATGCCGCGTATGTGCACGCAGTTCGGCATGGACGGCGGCCAGTACCAGGCCGTGGAGTACACGGGTGCCGCGGTGTCGGCATTGTCGATGCAGGAACGGATGACGCTGGCGAACATGACCGCCGAGCTGGGCGCGCAGGTCGGACTGGTCCCTCCTGACTCGGTCACACGCGACTGGCTGCTGGCAGCGGGCGTCGACGCAGCGTCCATCGATATCGATGCCTGGCAGTCCGATGCCGATGCCGCCTGCCTCGCCACGCACGACTTCGACGCCGCGTCGCTGGCGCCGCAGGTGTCGCGGCCCGGTACGCCTGCCGATGCCTGCGACGTCGATACCCTCGGCAACGTGGCGGTCGATATCGCCTATATCGGCGCCTGCACGGGCGCCAAGCTCGAAGACCTGCGCATGGCGGCCGAGGTGTTGCGCGGCCAGCGCGTGGCACGCAATACCCGGCTGCTGGTGGCGCCGGCAAGCGCCGCTGACCAGGCGCAAGCCGCGCAGGAAGGCACGCTCGGCGCACTGCTGGACGCCGGGGCCGAACTGCTGCCGAACGCGTGCGGCGCCTGCGCCGGTTACGGCGAACACCGCTTTGGCGAAGACACCGTGGTGATCAGCGCCACGGCACGCAATTTCAAGGGGCGCATGGGCGCCGCATCGTCGCAGGTCTACCTGGGCTCGCCCTACACGGCGGCCGCGTCGGCGATTGCGGGCCGAATCGCCGATCCACGGGAGAGGCTGGCGTGAATCAACGCACTGCGCAATATACCGGTCGCGCCTGGGTATTTGGCGACGACATCAATACCGACCTGCTCGCGCCAGGCGCCTACATGAAGTTCGGCATCGACGAGATCGCCCGCCATTGCATGGAACAGGTCGATCCCTCCTTCGCCACCGCGGTGCAGCCCGGCGACATCGTGTTCGGCGGGCGCAACTTTGGCGCGGGATCCTCGCGCGAGCAGGCCGTGGAGGTGCTGCGCCATCTCGGCGTTGCCGCCGTCGTGGCGCCCTCGTTCGCCGGCCTGTTTTATCGCAATGGCTTCAACCTGGGCCTGCCCCTGCTAACGTGCCCCGCGCTGCCGCGGATGGCCACCGGCCGGCGCGTCGGCTGCGACATCGGCACAGCGCAGGTCATCGTCGAAGACCATTCGCCGCTACAATGCGAGCCGATTCCGCCACACCTGGTGGCTATGATCCGCGACGGCGGACTCGTGCCGCACCTGATGCGCAAGATCGCGACAGGCCAACTCTCCGTGACCGAAACCACATCATGACGCTGAAGCAACGCCTGCAACAACCCGGCATCGTTACCGCACCGGGCGTCTACGACGCCTTTTCGGCCCTGCTGGTCGAGCAGGCCGGATTCCAGGCCGCCTACCTGTCGGGCGCCAGCCTCGCCTATACGCGCTTCGGTCGGCCGGACATCGGCTTCCTGTCGCTCGACGACGTGGCGTCCGTCACCCGCAATATCCGTGAACGCGTGGCGCTGCCGTTGATCGTCGATGCCGATACCGGTTTCGGCAACGCGCTCAACGTGATGCAGACCGTACGCGTGCTGGAGCGCGCCGGGGCATCGGCAATCCAGCTCGAAGACCAGGCGATGCCGAAGCGCTGCGGGCACCTCGACGGCAAGTCAGTGATTGCCGCAACCGAGATGGCGGGCAAGATCCGCGCAGCCTGCGACGCTCGCCGTGATGCGAACACACTGGTCATCGCACGCACCGACGCCGTGGCCGTGGAGGGTATGGAGGCGGCGCTCGAACGCGCCGAGCGCTATGCCGAGGCCGGCGCCGACGTTTTGTTTGTGGAAGCACTGCGCAGCCGCGATGACATGAGCGCCGCCATCGCGCGGCTGGGCGGCCGCGCGCCGCTGCTGGCCAATATGGTCGAAGGGGGCAAGACGCCCGTGCTGCCCGCGCCGGAGCTGGAGGAAATCGGCTTCCGCATCGTGATCTTCCCCGGCGGGACCGTGCGGGCCCTGAGCTTCGCGCTGCGTGACTACCTGCAAAGCCTGGCCTCGCACGGCACCACCACGCCGTACCTGGATCGGATGCTGTCATTCCAGGCGCTCAACGAGATGATCGGCACGCCGCAGATGCTGGCGCTGGGCAAGCGATACGAATAGGCCGCCTGAACTCGGCCCCGGTAGCACTTGTCGCCGAGGCACCGAGGGCGTACCGTGGCGGCATGGCCGCCCAAGGCCGCCCAAGGCCGCACAAGGCCTCAGGTCGCCCCATCCGCCCATGTCACTCGACGCCAATCCCGACCTGCCCCGCTTCCAGCAGGTCCGCCTGATCCTGCGCGACCGCATCCGGAGCGGCTTCTACGAAATGGGGATGCCCTTGCCCGGGGAGCGGCAACTTGCCGAAGAATTCGGCGTGGCGCGCGTGACGGTACGCTCGGCGCTGGCGCGATTGCAGGAGGAGGGCCTGGTCGCCCGGCTGCGGGGCAAGGGCACGGTGCCGACCTTCCGGCACGATGCACCGGCCGCCTCCGTGCGCAGCGGACTGCTCGACAACATCGTCAGTGTCAGCATGCGCACGCGCGTGACCGTGCTCGAATGGAAGCGAATGCCGGCGCCGCCGGCCGTCAGTGCAGCGCTGGGCCTGGCCCCCGGGGCGCCCGTGCTCAAGGTGGTGCGCGTGCGCAAGTTCAAGGCGCAGCCGATTGCCTAAACCGAGGTGTTCGTTCCCGGCGAGCTGGCCGGCGCGCTCGATCGCCATACTTTGCAGGACACGCCAATGCTCGTGGCGCTGGAGCGGCATGGGGTGGAAGTTGTCTCTGCCGACCAGACCCTCGGTGCCGCCGTGGCCGACCTCGACGTGGCGCGCATCCTGCGCATCGCCCCCGGCGTGCCGCTGTTGCGTGTGTCGCGCGTCGTCTCGGACCGGCATGGCAGGCCCGTGCAGTTCCTGGTCGGCCTCTATCACCCGGAGCGTTACACGTACCAGATGCGCTTGTCGCGCGTGGGCGCGTCCACGCGCGTCTGGATCGATGCCGATGCTTCCAATACGACCGAGCCGGGCGCCTGACGCTGCTGGCGCCCGGGCGGTTCTCGATCACGACCGGCTGGCCGAGCTGCTCCTGCAGCTGGGGTCCGAGGGTGCGCGCGACGGTGTCGACGGATCCGCCTGGCGGAAACGGCACCACCAGCCTGATCGGTCCCGACGGGTAAGTGCCCGTGGCCCTTGACGCGAACGGTACGGCACCGGCCGCCAGCGCCAGGGCGCCGCCGCACAGCGCCAGGGCCTGACGCCGGCTGATCTCGCGGGGCCCCGCTTGCGGGGCTTCGCCTTGCTTGGTCTTCATGGGGGTTCTCCTTGCGGCGGGGGTCAGGTGCGGATCGCGAAGGGATCGCGCACCTCGTCGGAGAAATCGATCATCACATTGCGGGTGGTCAGGTATTCGCGCAAGCCGGCCTCGCCGCGTTCACGGCCGTTGCCGGACTCCTTGAAGCCCCCGAAGGGTGCCTGGGCGGCGATGGCGCGATAGGTGTTGACCCAGACCGAGCCGCATTGCAGCTGCCGCGACACGCGCATGACGCACGAGAGATCGCGCGACCACAGGCCGGCGGCGAGCCCGTAGCGGCTGTCATTGGCCAACTGTACGGCCTCGTCTTCGGTATCGAACGGGATGATCGCCAGCACGGGGCCCGAAGATCTCTTCCTGTGCGAGTTGGCTGCCGTTGTCGACGTCGGTAAAAATGGTCGGCTCGATGAAATAGCCCTGCCCCAGCCCGGCGCCTTCGGCACGGCGCCCGCCGGTGACCAGCCGCGCACCGGCCTCCCTGGCCTGCTCGATGGCGGCCAGGATGCGGCGGAACTGCGGTTCGTTGGCGACGGTGCCCATTTCGGTGGCGGGATCGAGCGGATCGCCCATACGGATATTGCGCGCGCGCTCCGCCAGGCGCGGCACCACCTGGTCCAGCACCCCCCGCTGCACCAGCAGCCGCGAACCGGCGACGCAGGTCTGGCCGGTGGCGCCAAAGATGCCGGCCAGTGCGCCGACCACGGCCTTGTCCAGGTCGGCATCGTCAAAGATGATGTTCGGCGACTTGCCGCCAAGCTCCAGCTTGACGGGCACCAGCCGGCGCCCGGCCATGGCGGCAATCTCGCGCCCGACCTGCGGGCTGCCGGTAAAGCTCACCAGCGCGACGCCGGGATCCTCCACCAGCGCCCGCCCGGTTTCGGCGCCGCCGGTCACTACGTTGAACACGCCCGGCGGGAAGCCGGCTTCCTCCACCAGCGCGGCAAACTCCAGCGTCGATGCCGACGCATGCTCGGACGGCTTGACCACCACGCAGTTGCCGGCGGCAAGCGGCGGGGCGAGCTTGTTGGCCAGCAACGCCAGCGGCGAATTCCACGCCGTGATCAGCGCCACCACGCCAAAGGGCTCGAGCGAGAGGTAGTCAAGCGTGTTCGGCTGATCTAGCGGCACATGCTGGCCGAATAGCTTGTCGGCATAGCCCGCGAAGTAGCGCAACTGGCGGCCGACCCACAGCATCTGCGGGCGGGTTTCCCGCACGATCTTGCCGTTGTCGGTGCTTTCGATGCGCGACAAGCGGGCTGCCTGGCTTTCGATCAGCGTGGCCAGCTTCAGCATCATCTCGGCGCGCCGGACGCCCGGCGTATCCCGCCAGACTTCACGGAAGGCGCGATTGGCGGCTGCCACCGCGGCGGCTACGTCTTCGGCACTGGCATCGGGGATCTCGGCCCAGACCTGGGACGTGAAAGGATTGGTGCTTTGCAGCATACGGCCGCTGGCCGGTGGGATGCGACGCCCGGCCACATTCAAGTGATACGTCTGGACCACTGTTGTCTCCTCGTTATCTTGTATTTGTCGGCGAGGCCGGGCGTTCTGCATAGCGTACCGGCGTCGCTTGCGTCATGGCAAATCAGTGGAGGGAGTATAGGGACGCGGTTTTCCCGGCGTCTAATACCGTTTTGCTCATTCAGTTATCTGAAGACGTCGTATTTCGCTGCGTGGCGGCGCCAACACCCGTTGGCAAGAAAAATGGCCCGCCCGGGAATCGCCGGGCGGGCCAAGCCATGCTTCTTGTTGTCCGTATTCAGGCGCTCAGTTCTGGCGCTCAGCTCCGCGGCTTGGGGGTGGGTAATCGTCCGCATTGGGTCCACTGAGTGGTGGAGGTCGCGCCGTCACATTAATACCCGCCAAGTACGCGCCAGGCGCATCGGGATCGACCACCCGAAGATGGATCCGGAAATCCGCCGTTGACACTCGAGGAGCGCGAACGCGCGGCCCTCGAAGGATGGATACTTGGCGTTTCGTAACACGCTCAGGGTAGGCTCTCCCAATTGCACCGTACCGCGGTTTGAGATAGTCCTAATGACCGAGGGTTCAGTCGAGTCGACGGCACATGTAATGCGTCCTCGCACCAAAGCGTCGAAGGAATTCCATCGACAACTGCATTTCCTGTGGCATGTCGTTCAAGGCCGTAAGCGTAAAGCCGAAGCGGGCGAAGAACGTGGGATGGTCGGACGTGAGCACTGCAGCCCTGGTGCAGCCACTGGCGCGGGCACGCATCAAGATGGCCCCGAGAAGATGGGTGGCTACCTGGTGGCCTCGGTACTCACTTAGAACCGCAACGGCCTGGATGATGATCATCTCGCCATATTTTTCGCCGCAGGCGCAGCCGATTACCTTCTCACCTAGGAGACCCAGACTGTAGAGACGGGCCGAGGGGTCCACATCGCTGCCGGGCAAACCGCAGGAACGGAGCACCTGTGAGATGGCTTGGATGTCTGACGCCCCGGCCGCGCGGAGTCTCATATCCTTTATCATTTTCTTTTTCTCGACTCCCGACGCACGTGCAACGATGTTCTACAAGCAGTGTGTCGCAAGAATTCGAGGCATACCATCGGCTAACGGTATGAGTGGCACCATTTCAAACATAATGCCTGCCTTCACTATTCCGTGCGCCGTGCCCAGTGCCAGGCAATATCGAGTGATTTAATTCTGATGTGAAAATTTTTAATTTCACCTGAGGCAGTCATGCGAAGTTCTTGGTCCAGCACAAACATGGCTGAATGAGTGGCGGCTATCAGACCCCACCAGCATCCCGCCCTCGCGACTCGCTGCCCATCGCCAAAGGTAAACCCTAGCGAGGGGTTGCTTGGCGTCAGGGAGACGGCGCGATATGCTAACGGCACGAGCAGCTACCGGCAGCGAAGCTTGCACCGGGGCTCAGCGAGTCTTGACAATTTTTCCTTGCATGCAAGTCTGCATGCTTTTGGCTTCGAGGATGAGATGGCAACAGGTATCGTGAAGTGGTTTAACAATGAGAAGGGCTATGGCTTTATTACGCCGGATGACGGCGGCAAAGACCTGTTCGCGCATCACTCGGAAATCCAAGGTACCGGGTTCAAGTCGCTCGAGGAAGGTGCGAAAGTAGAGTTCGAAGCCACGCAAGGCCAGAAAGGCCCACAAGCATCGAAGATTCGCAAGCTATAGGCCATCGCGGCTCCAGTAGTACAAATACAAAGGCCCTTCGTCACGGCGAAGGGCTATGTTGTTTCCGGCTCGCCGCTTCCTCCGCTTCCCACTAGACCTTGGGAACAGTCGTTGGCGCTGTCCAGCGTTCTTTTTAGTCACGAAGGCGATTCTTTCTCGCCTCCGTTTGGCCTCCCAGGCCGATGCAAAAAGGGACCGTTCGCTTACGTCCCTCGCACCTGCCTCGCCCGACACCGTGGTTCCTCCGGATCATGCCGGCAGGGCGGCCGTCGCGGGTGCGCGAACCCGAATGAGCCGGGGCGCGCTCTATTCACCCACATTCAGTCGCTCGCAGTAAACCCGGACGCCTCGACCACAGGTCTCCATTGCGCACGCTGGTCCAGGATGAGCTTGCGCAGCGCTGCGCCGGACTGGCCGTTCATTTCCATCCCTAGCGCGGCCATCTTGTCGCGCACCACTGGGTCTTTGATCGCCTCCAACATGGCCTTCTCGATCCTGGCGACGGTGGCGGGCGGCGTACCGGCCGGCAAAAATGCCGAATACCAGCCCGATGCGGTCTCGAAGCCCGGTGCGCCGGCCTCAGCAAGCGTCGGCACTTCCGGCAGCAGTGCGCTGCGCCGGGTACCGGTCACGCCGAGGAAGCGGATCTTGCCTGCCCGGTACAGTTCCATCTGACCCGCCACCGCATCGATGCCGAGCGGCAGCGTGCCACCGATCTCGTCGGTCAGCATCATCACGGCGCCTCGATAGGCGGTAGGCAACAGCGGCACGCCGATAGCCTTGCTGAGCGACAACACGCCGAAATGGATACTGCCGCCCAAGGTGACCAGCCCAACGCCGCCCTTGCCGGGCTCGCGCTTCACCCAGGCCAGGTATTCCTGCATGGTCCGGTATGGCTGGTTGACGCTGGTGGAAGCCACCAGCGGCACATCGGCCAGGTAGGCAACGGGAACGAAGTCCTTATCCGGGTCGTAAGGCAGGCGCTTATAGGTGAGCGGAAAGATGGTGAACGGCGGTGCCGGCGAGATCAGCACCGTCCTGCCGTCCGGCGCAGCGCGCCTGACGTTCTCCAGCGCCAGACGCGCCGAAGCCCCGGGCCGGTTCTCGACCAGGACCGGCGTGCCAAGCGATACGCGCAGCTTCTCGCCAAGCGTGCGCGCAAAAATATCCAGCGCGCCACCGGGCGCAAATCCGATAACGATGCGCGTGGGCGTCTCCGCGGTTGTAGCAGCGGTGGCATGCAAGGAGGCGCCGCCGCAGGCAAGCGCCAGCGCGGTTGCCAACCGCCTCAAGGTGGTTTGATATGGCATGGGGTGTCTCCGTGGGTGGCGTGGCGATACGTTCACGCGTGCTTCGCGGTGGTATGCGGCTCCAGCGGGTAGATCGGACGGCGCAAGTTGCGGAACGGGAACTGGCTGTAGTCCGAGCTGCAGACCCCGGGGCCGGCCACCAGGACGATCTCCTTGGCGATCGGCTCGAATCCGGCGCGAAAGTGCTGGCGCGACTTGATCAGGATGTACTTGCGGCGCGATAGATCAATGCCCGCGTGCGTGAACACGCCGCTATCGAACGGCTCCTGTGGCTTCTCGCAGACCACGACCAGCGTACCCCCAACATCCAGCACGACGGTGCGGCCCAGGCTCAGCTTCATGCCCGTGAACATCGGGCCGGTCACCTGGTAGTTGCCGTCGGTGATGCACTTTACGCAGCCCGTAAGCCGCAGCGGCGTGCCCTTGAGGCCGAGCGCCGGCATGTCGGTCTTACCACCGACATCCAGCGTGACGGTCTGGCCAACGCCCGCGGCTACCAGTTCCGCCACGGCCGCCGGATCCCAGAACGGGCCGGCGACCACCCCGTCGAGCCCCTGGCGCAGCACCTCTTTCAGCACTGTCATCTCGTCGGTCGGCCCACCCGCGCCGCAGTTGTCGCCGTGGTCGACCAGCACCACCGGCCAGTGCGCGAGCTCCCGGGCTCGAGCGACGGACGTTTGCATGGATTCGAACGGAAAGACAAAGTCGGCGCGGCGCTCCCAGGCCATACCACAGAGTTCGTCGAGCAGGCGCTGGCCAGTGTCCATCCGGTCCCCATCAGCCACGATCACCACGGCCAGGCCCGTATGTGGAATATCGGCCAGCGGAAAGCCGCCGAACACCGAAGCATTGAGTACCTCGCCATCGCGCTCGGCCGCCATCGCGCGATCCATGATGTCCTTCATCGGTTGCGCGCGCGGGGTCTGGCGCAGCATGTGGGTAAGCATCGGCAGCGTCCGCCAAAGCAGTACCGGCTTGGCTTCGCCGCGCAGCGCCGCCATTAACGTGCGGGCCGCGCGCGCTCCGGTCTCGTAGACGTCCACGTGCGGATAGGTGCAATAGCCGGCAATCACGGTGGCGTTGCCAACCAGGGCATCGCTGAAGTTGGCGTGGAAATCCAGCGCCACCGCGATCGGCACCTGCGGGGCGACGGCGCGGATGCGCGCCAGCAGTTCACCTTCCGCATCGGGGAAGCCCTCGGCCACCATGGCACCGTGGAGGTCGAGCATGACCGCATCGCAACCGGCGCGCACCGCCTCGACGATGGTGCCGGCCATCGACTCGAACGCCTCCGCGGTCACGATGCCGCTGGGGACGGCGTTAGCCATCAGCGGCATGACGGACTCATCGCCCTGGCGCTGCGCGATATCTATGAAGGCCGCGGCGGCGCTGTTGGTCCCCTGGCATGCACGCACCGCGTCGTCGCCATAGAGCGGGCCATCGGTGCTGCTGCCGCGGTTGAAGGCGCGCAACGGCGTGGCAATTGGCGAGAAAGTATTGGTTTCATGCCGCATCAGGGCAATGACAAAACGCATGGACAAGCTCCGGCGTAAGAATCAGTTGGCTTCGAGGTCGACCGCGCGCGCAATGGCGCCGTAGCGGGTCGTCTCCGTATGCAGGAAGCGGCGCGCCTGCGCCGGCGGGGTCAATACCGGCTCATAGGCAAGCGCCTGCAGGCGGGCGATGAAATCCGGTTCCTGCACGCTGGCCTTTACCTCTCTGTAGAGCCGCTCGATGATTGCGTCCGGCGTGCCGGCCTTGACTACCAGCGCGAGATTGGCCCGCACCTGCAGCGCGTCCGCGCCACCCGCCTTCTGCGTTTCGAGATTCGGGAGCTGGGCCACTGGCTCTGCCTGCAGCGTGGCCAGCGGCTTGGCCTTGCCGTCCTTGACGTAGGTGACGGAGGAGCCGATCACGTCGACGTGCGCATAGGTCTGGCCGCCGATCAGGTCCGACATTGCCGGGGGCGAGCCGCGGTAAGGCACGATGGTGAAGTCGAGCCGGTTGCGGCGTTTCCAGTCGGCCAGGCCGAGGTGGGCGGCACCGGCCACCGCGTTGACGCTGATCGAGACTTTGCCCGGGTTGCGCTGGATATGCGCCTTGAGTTCGGCGAGAGTCGCCTCCTTGCGATCGGCGCGAGTGATGATCCAGTGCGGCACGGTATTGACGATGGTGACCGGCACCAGGTCGGTATCGGGGTCGTAGCGCAGGCCCTTGATCGTGTGCGGATTGATGTTGAGCGTGCCGTCGCTGGCAAGCAGCAGCGTGTTGCCGTCAGGCTTATCCTTCAGCACGGACGACACGCCCGCCACGGTTGCGCCGCCGGCGATGTTCTCCACCACCACGGACTGCCCCAGCCGCTGCTCCAGCTTGCGTGCCAGGGCGCGGCCGACGATGTCGTACGAGCCGCCGGCAGGGAATGGCACCACCAGGCGCAGCGGCCGGTCCGGCCACGCGGCAGCCGCGTTGGCACCGGTAGCCGTCACCTGCAATGCGCCGGCAAGCGCGCCGCGCAGCACCGCGGCAAATCCGCTCATTGTCATCATCGATATCTCTCCTCCGAGGTCTGCTTGCCTCGTGTTTGCATATGGAATGGCAGGTGATGCGCCGACTATAGGGGAACTGCATTGATACCAAAAGCGAATTTAAATCTTAAATAGTTGAGCAAATGGTTAACTTGTAGAATGGGCATCTCCCCACCGCATGACCGCAACGCCATGACCTCCGCAGATCCTGCGCACACCTTGCTGAGCCGCCTCAAGCTGCGCCACTTGCGCATCATCCTGGCGCTGAGCGAAATGCAGACCGCCGCAGCCGTCGCCGCGCGCTTCCACGTCAGTCCAGCGGCAGTGTCCAAGACGCTGGCGGAGATCGAGGACATCGTCGGCATGCCCCTGTTCGAGCGCGGCCGCCGCGGCCATCTCCTGACCGAGTCCGGCCAGGAGATGGCCGCACACGCCGGGGTCTTGCTGGCGCAGCTTGAGCGGCTGGCCGAGTCGCTGCACGCCGTGCGCACCGGCAGCAAGGGCCAGTTGCGCATCGCGTTCCGGACCATGTCCGTGCAACCCTTCCTGGCGCAGGCGATGAGCGACTTCTACCGTGACCATCCGCGCGTGGAGATCAGCGTGATCGAAGGCGGCATCGCCGACCTGACCGAGCAACTGGTCGACGGTTCGCTGGACCTGCTGTTTGCCTATGACGATCCGCGCCTGTCGCTGCGCACGCTGCGCACGGCGCCGGTGGTGGCGGCCCAGAAAGTGGTGATCGTCTGCAGCCCGGACCATCCGCTGCTGGCCCGTCGCAAAATCACTGCGCAGGAGCTGTCGATTCAGCAGTGGTGTATTCCAGCGACCGGCTCGCGCATGCTGCATCTGCTTCATACGGCATTTCATGCCCTGGGCGCCGCGCCGCCGGAAGGCGGCATCCGCACCAGCGACGTGGCGGCGACGGCCAGCCTGCTGCAGGCGGGACATTTCCTCGCCGTGTTTCCCGAGCGCATCGCCGCACAGCTCACGCTCGCCAAGGTGGCAAAGGTGCTTCGCTTTGAACTGGAAAGCCACGTGGAGCCGGTGGTCACCGTTTGGAACAGTGAACTCACGCCGCGCACGCCGGCGCGCCTGTTCCGGGATTTCGTCATGCGCCGTGCAGGCGACAGCGCCGTGAACGCGCCCGTTCCACTGCTGGCCGCGCGCGCTGTGGCCGCCGCGGGCATCGGAAAGCCCTGAGCGAGCAGCCTGGCCGCTGGCACAGCGGCTAGCTAGCGAACCGCGAGGTGCTGCCCAAATCGATCTCGACGCACCGCCGAAGCTCAGGCAGGCCGCGTTGCCGGAACGCGGGCTTCGACCTGCTGGCGCAGCGTGATATGCGCCTCCGGCAGAAGCCACGCCTGCAACGCGAAGTGCGCCGACACAAGCGCGGTTTCAGGCGAAGTACGGTTGCCCCATAGGTTCGTGTAGGCTGTGAGGTAGCCGTGCTCAACAGCAGCCGGCATCAAGTCGCGGCGCAGGAACTCGGTCTTGCCCATCCCTCGGAGAGCGAACAATCCGCGAGCTGCGGATAGCTTCAAATCGAATGCACGCAGATACGCGTTCGCCAGTTCCGGACGGGCAAAGTGCCAAAGATCTGGCAACCTCTTCTCATCAGTTCTCATGGATCCTGAGAATTCTCAAATCTCTTGAGAAGTTTTGATTCAAGTCATTCAGTTCTTCGTAAAGAACTCGTGCGGACGCGGCAGCGTGACGTTGCTGGCGCTGAACAATGCGCAGTTCGCCAAGCTCTGCCACGCGCTGGACCGTGCCGACTGGCTGGAAGACCCGCGCTTTGCCGACAATGCCGCGCGCATGGCCCACGCCGCGCTGCTGAACCAGCAGGTGACGGAGAAGATCGCCACGCGCACAACCGCGCAATGGCAGGACATCCTGAGCCGGCATGACGTGCTGCATGCCCCGGTGCGTAGCCCCTGGATGGGCTTGTGCCCGACTGCATAGGCATGCGCATGGGTATGAGGCGTCTTCGGCCAAATTAGCTCGGAAGCGACCACCGGAATCCATCGCGTACCACCTAGCTGCCGCAGCGCCTTGATGTAGCCCGCATCAATCTGTAGCGCAACAGACGGACCAGTCAGAAGCGGACTTCGCGGTGGCGCGGTCACGCGCCGTAACCACCATCGTGCGGACAGCAAACTCGACTATCGCTATTTTTTCCGCGAACGTTTTTGCGCGGGTCGGCCGTAGGAGGCAACCAACAAATCGTGGAATGCCTGTGCGGCAGGCGCCAGCGGCCGGCCACGAAGCCTGGTGATACCTATGGTGCGAACAATCTCTGGCTCGACCAGCGGGACGCCGACCAAACCGGCCGGATGGTTGCCAGGCACCGCGTAAGCGGGCACGGCGCCGATACCAATGCCCGCTTCGATCAGGCTCACCAGCGCCGGTACATGGCGGACTTCGCAGGTCCACGCCGGACGCGCTGCGATGGCCGATAAGCCCTGATCGATCAGCATGCGATTGCCGCTGCCCGGCGCAAGCGTCACGCATTCATACTCGGCCAGCTCGGCCCAGGTGACCTGACGCCTCTGCGCCAGAGGATGGTCCGGCCGGCACGCCAGGACGAATGGCTGCTCAAGCAGCGGCTCGAACTCCAGATCCGGCTCCTGTGTTCCCAGGTAACTGACGCCAAAGTCCGCCTCCGAGCGCCCCACGGCCAGCAGGATCTCGGAGGCGGTCTCGTCCAGCAATCGGACGTGGATACGCGGGTACGCATGGTGAAACTTCCTGACGACATCCGCCAAAAAATTACCGATGGCGGAAGGAATGCAGGCCACGGAAACCTGTCCACGAAGGCGGTCAGACAAGTCAGTCATGCCAAGCAACGCGCTCTCAAGCTCGTTCAGGACGTGCCGGGCCTTGGGGATAAAGTTTCTGCCCATGGCGTTGAGCTCCACCTTGCGCGTGGTGCGCTCAAGCAAGCGAAACCCCAGCGCTTGCTCCAGCTTGTCCACCCTGCGTGAGAGTGCCGGCTGGGAAATATGCAGCGTCGCCGAGGCCGTCCCGGAAGCTGCCAAGGTCCGCAACAGTCACGAATGCACGTAAGTCTGCGAGATCAAAATTCATTCAATTTCGGCATCAATCGATAGGATATTTGCACTTTACAGCAAATTCCGTCCACCCGATCATTGCCGCTCAGGCAGGCGTGCGGCCCGCCGGAATACCCGCGCTGCCACGCTACCCGTGGAAACGATCCATGGCCGGCACGCAACCAAAATAACGGAGACACACGCATGTCCATATCCATTCGTGGTGCGCTGGCCGCGCTGGCGGCATTCCCGCTGCTGGCGGGGGCCGAGCCCGCCTACCCTTCCCGGCCGATTACACTGGTCGTCCCATTCGCGGCAGGCGGCGGCACCGACAGCATCGCGCGTGACATCGCAAAGAACATGTCGGATCGCCTTCACCAGCCGGTGGTCATCGATAACCGTGGCGGCGCTGGCGGTGCGCTGGGTGCTGACATCGTGGCCAAGGCCAAACCGGACGGCTACACGCTGCTGTTCGCCACGTCGACCTTCGCCACCAACGCTGCCGTCGAAGCCAGGCTCCCGTATGACCCGGTCAAGTCCTTCACCCCGGTCGCCATGATCGGCCGCGGGCCGCTACTGGTCGTGACCTCCAAACAACTTGGCGTGCAGAACGTGGCGCAGTTGATTTCGGCTGCGAATGCACGACCCGATGGCCTGAATTTCTGCTCGGCTGGCAATGGCAGCATTAACCACCTGGCAGGCGAAATGTTCCGTCAGAAGGCCAGCCTTACGATGACGCATGTGCCCTTCAAGGGCAGTGGTCCGGCAACGGTCGAATTGCTGGCCGGGCGCATCGATCTTTTCTTCGCCACCGTGCCGACCATCCTGCCCTACGTACGGGGTGGCAAGGTGTCAGTGCTGGCGGTCACCAGCACGAAGCGCTCGCCGCTGTTCCCCCATGTGCCGACGATCGCCGAGGCTGGCGTCCCGGGTCTCGACATCACCACCTGGTGGGGCGTGCTTGCGCCAGCCCGAACACCGGCACCCGTCATCGACGCACTCAATCGCGCGGTCAATGAAGCCGCCGCTGCCGATCCGGTCAAGGCGCGACCGGTGCAGGAAGGGGCCGATTCTGTCCGGCTCACGCCAGCCGCCTTCGGTCAGGCGTTGAACAAGGAACTCGCATTGTGGCGCGGCGTGGCAAGCCACCCGGGCATCCAATTGCAATGACGAGGCTCCCCGCTTCGGTTCGATCAAGGAGACATGGATTGGAAACCGCCACCACAGACGCCCGGGCGTTCACGGACCGCCGGGGACTCCTGCGCGCGGGCGTTGCTGCGGCAGCCTGCGGAATCCTCGGCAACGCGTGGGCAAGCAAGGACTATCCGGCAAAACCCATCACCGTCATCGTGCCCTATGCCCCGGGCGGGCAAGGCGATGTCTTTGCCCGGCTGATCGGTGAACGACTCTCCCGGGTACTAGGGCAACCGGTGGTTGTCGACAACCGGCCCGGCGCAAGCGGGGCACTGGGTAGCCGGCTCGTGACCAGGGCGCGGGGCGACGGCTATACGCTGCTGTTGGGGCAAACCGGTGAGATTGCGATCAACGGATCCGCGATGAAAGCGCCCGGCTATGACACGCTGAAGGACTTCCGGGCCGTAGCCCTGGTGGGCAACGCCCCGCTGGTGCTGGCCGCACCCGCAAGCGCGCCTTTCAGCAGCCTGCGCGAGTTGCTGCAGACGGCGCGCAGCAAACCAGGCAGCGTGTCCTACGCGTCGTCCGGCACGGCCACGCCGGGCCACCTCGCAGCAGCCGCCCTGGCAATCGGAACCCGGACTCAGATGGTCCATATTCCGTACAAGGGTGCCGGACAGGCAATCACGGACCTGATAGGTGGGCAGGTGCAGTTCTTCTTTTCCAGCGCCTCCGCCATCATGCCTCACCTCAAGGGTGGCAAGCTCAAGCCACCGGCCGTATCCACGCCCCGCCGGGTGCCAGCGCTGCCCCAAGTGCCTACGGTCGCGGAACTGGCCTTGCCGGGCTTCGATTTCAGTCTCTGGGGTGGCTACTTTGCGCCACGCGAAACTTCCGAGGCCATCGTCACGCTGCTCAATGCCGCGATCAACAGGATCATTGCCGAGCCCGCGATCCGCACGCGCTTCGAGGCGGACGGCAGCGCCGTCGAGCCCGTCACGCCAGCGCGATTCGATGCGTTCGTGCGCGTCCGAACGCCAAAAGTTCGCGCAACTCGTCAAGGCAGCGGGTGCTTACGTCGAATGACCGGGCCCGCGTATCGCTTTGCCCCTTCCCCTCGCACAATCAAGGACCAAACTTGACATCCTCTCCTCCCTAAAGGGCGGGGTTTCTCGAAGCAAGTCTGATGAAAATCGTCGTGCTTCCCGGTGATGGCATCGGCCCCGAAACGATAGCTGCCACGCTCGAGGTGCTGCGAGCCGTATCGTCGCGCTTCCGGCTCGACCTTGAATTCGACCTGGACATAGCCGGCCATGAGAGCCTGCGCCGACACGGGGCCACCGTGACGCCGGCCTTGCTGCAGAAAGTGAAGTCCGCCGATGGCCTGATGCTCGGACCGATGGCCACCTATGACTTCAAGGATGAGGCCAAGGGCGAGATCAATCCCTCGAAATTCTTCCGCAAGGAACTGGACCTGTACGCCAATATCAGGCCATCCCGCACCTATCCGGGCCTGCAGCACCGGGCTGGCGAGTTCGACCTCGTCGTCGTGCGCGAGAATACCGAGGGTTTCTATGCCGACCGCAATATCGAGTCCGGCGGAAGCGAGATGCTGATCACGCCGGATGTTGTCGTCTCGTTGCGTCGCATTACGCGCCAATGCTGCGAGCGTATTGCGCGCTCAGCGTTCGAGCTGGCCATGACACGCCGCAGGCATGTCAGCATCGTGCACAAGGCCAATGTGCTGAAAATCGGCGATGGCATGTTCATCGACATCTGCCACCAGGTGGCGCGCGAATTCCCGGAAGTACAGGTCGACGACTTCATTGTCGACGCAATGATGGCACACGTGGTGCGCGCCCCGCAGCGATTCGACGTCATCGTCACGACCAACATGTTCGGCGACATCCTGTCCGACCTGACCGCTGAATTGTCCGGCAGCCTGGGCCTGGGCGGCTCGCTGAACGCCGGCAAGGACCATGCAATGGGCCAGGCGGCACACGGATCGGCGCCGGACATTTCCGGCCAGGACATTGCCAATCCTTTCTCGCTGATCGTGTCCGCCGGACAACTGCTTGGCTGGCATGGCCAGCGCAGAAACCTGCCTGCCTTCCTGGCTGCTGCGCGCGCCATCGACGAAGCGATGATCGCCGCGATCCAGGCGGGCGAGGCCACGCGCGACGTCGGTGGCCGCCTGGGCACCGCTGAAACGGGCCGCGCCTTCGCCCGACGCCTGCTGGAAGGGTGACGACATGCGCGACGTTCCTGAGCTACCGGCAGGCGCCTGGGACTGCCACACCCACGTCATCGGCACGCGCAGCGACTATCCCATGGTCGCGGAGCGGCACTATACGCCAGGACCGGCATCGCATGAGGACCTGCTTGCCCACCTGTCGCGGCAGGGTCTGCAACGCGTAGTGATCGTGCAGCCCAGCGTCTATGGCACGGACAACCGATGCATGCTCAACAGCCTCGACCGCCTACAGGGCGCGGGCCGCGGTGTGGCTGTGCTGGACGAGGACGTGGACAACAAGACGTTGCGCGAAATGCACGCACGCGGCGTGCGTGGGCTGCGCCTCAACCTGGAAAGCAGCGGCCTGCGCGACGCTGGCGCCGCGCAGGCGGCGCTCGCACGTCGGGCCGACCGCATCGCCATGCTCGGCTGGCACCTGCAGCTCTATGCCAGCCTGGATGTCATCGTGGCCATGGCTGGCCACCTCGCGAATCTGCCCGTTCCGGTCGTGCTGGACCATTTCGCCATGGTGCCAACCACACTGGCCCATGACGACACGCGCGCGATCGCCTTGCAGCCGCTGCTGCGCTCCGGCAACGTTCTACATCAAACTCTCCGCGCCGTACCGGCTCGCGTCTGCAGGCATGCCGCCAGACGACGCGGCCAGCGCGTGGGCTGCGACCTTCCTGCGAACCGCGCCGCGACACGTGCTGTGGGGCAGCGACTGGCCCCACACCGCACGGGATCCGGGCAAGGCAAGGCACGACGTCTCCGCCTACCGAACGCTACCAGAGGCAGCGCTCGCGCGCTCCATCCGGGACTGGCTTCCCTCGCAGGAGCTCAAGCAGCAGGTCCTGGTGGAAAATCCAGCTCGCCTCTACGCACCTTAAAGAGAAAGCGGTGAAGCTTGGCAAGCGCCGGTGTGAGACGGACGTGAACCGGGCACTGCGTTGCGAAAAAGGCCGACGAGCGGTATCCCCCAGCTCGTCGGTTGAGGACAGCTCGCCTCTCTGCTGCAAGGGTGCAGATAGGCCCCACCGGGGAGCAAATGGAGAGTCAGCGGAGTGAGAAGCGCTCCGCCTTGCACCATAGAGACCGGACAAGTATCAGACAGCGAGTGAAATCGCGTGCGTTTGTCCGTTTACCGCATATTCGCCGTCAACCGACCCGCGCCACTGCATGAGCGAGCCGTGACACGCCATCGCCAATCTGCGCGGGGTCGGCGCCAGCGAACGACAGCCGGAATGTGGGCCGTGCGCGCCGCTCGGCATAGAATCCGGCGCCCGGGACGAACAGCACCTTCTCGGCAATCGCGAGCGGCAGCAGCGTGGCCGCGTCATCAATGCCGTCGATGGACGCCCACAGGAACATGCCTCCCCCCGGCTCGGCAAACCGGATGCGCGCGCCGAACACCTCACGCAGCGCCCGCGCCAACCGGTCGCGCTTGTCGCGATAGACGGCCACCTCGCGCGCGACCTGCGCGGGCAGCCCGCCTGCCTCCAGATAGTACGCGGCGGTCAGCTGGATCCACGGCGGCGTGCACAGGTCCGACACCTGCTTGGCAATGACCGCACGGCGCACGATCTCCGGCGCCGCTACCATCCAGCCGAGCCGCAGCCCGGGTGTCAGCGTCTTCGACAGGCTCGCCAGATGCACGAGCCATGGGCGCGCGTCGGGCACCTGTGTGCACAGGGCGAGCAGCGAGGGCGGCGGCGCGCCGTCGAAGCTCAGCGCGCCGTAGGGATCGTCCTCGACCAGCACCACGCGATGCCGCGCCACCAGTTCCAGCAGCCGCAAGCGGCGCGCGGGCGACAGCGTCGCGCCGGTCGGGTTGGCGAAAGTCGGCACCGTGTAGATCAGGCGCGGACGCACCGACGGGTCGGCGAGCATGGCCTCCAGGGCGTCCACGTCCATGCCGTCATGATCGGACGGCACGCCGCGCACATCGGCCCCGGCCAGCCGCAGCGCCTGCAGCGTCGCCGAATAGGTTGGCTCTTCGACCAGCACCATGCTGCCGGGCTCGACCAACGCTCGCACGAGAAAGTCGAAACCTTGTTGCGAGCCGCTGGTGACGAGCAACTCATCCTGCGCCACGACAGCTCCGCGCCCGGCCATCAGCGCCGCCAGCGCGCGGCGCAGCGAGGGCGTCCCCTCCGTCGCGCCGTACTGCAGGCACTCGGCGGGACGTTCGCGCAGCGCCTGTGCGGACGCGGCGCCGATACCCTCCGCATCGAACAGTGCGGCGGACGGATAGCCGCCCGCGAACGAGATCATCTGTGGGTCGGACAGGTACTTGAACAGCTCCCGGATCGGCGAGCCCTCCGGCTCGCGCAGTGCGAAAACGAATGGATAGTGGACTGTCATGGCGCGCTCGTCTTTAGCAGGCCGCGGCGGTCATCTTGAAGATGCCCTGCGCGTTGCCCGCGTCGAAGCCCAGGTCGGTGCGCGTGACGGCCTGCGCCTCGTCCACATAGCGGTCGCGCGTGATGAACTCGTAGAACGAGCCCGGCACCTCGCGCACGACCTCGGCGCCGTCCGCGCCGACGAACGCGCGCCGCACGGGATCGGCGCGGAACGCAGTCTGGCGCACGCGACCGCTCTGTGAAACCTCGACCTTCTCCTTCATCGGGCGGCCAATGCGCTTCTGCTGATCGGCGAGCGCGAACACATCTTCGACGCGGTCGGTGGCATGGTTGAACGCGTTGCCTTCGGTGGAGAGCCACGCCATCTCGGCCGACTCGGCCAGCAGGCGCTCATAGTCTTCCAGCCGCGGCGTCGCGTGCTGGCGCTCGAAACAGCGTGCGAGCACGCCGATCAGCTCCCCCGCGTCATCCAGCGGCAGCGCGCCGTCACGTTCGAGTTCCCACAGCAGCGCCTGCGCTCTGGGCGTCAGCGGATCGGCAGAGGTGCCGGTCACGCGACTGACGGCCTGCCGGAAGCCCTCGCTGTAGCGCTCCGGGTGGAACTCGCTGACGAAGAACTGTGCGATCTCCTCCGGAGCATCTTCATGCGCATAGGAGCGGCCCGTCATGCCGATACGGTCAAGTGGATAGGTACCGTTGAGCCGGTAGCCGAGCGGGCGCAGGATACGCGTGAAGGCGGCCTCGCCGGCAGGCAGTGCACCGTTGTCCTGCCAGCGTACGGTGCGAAGCGCGCCATGGTCGAAGTGCACCTTGCCGCCGGCGGCAGCCACGTCTTCGGTATAGGCCTTTCCGGTCGGCACGCGCTCGAGGATGCCGGAAAACAGCACCAGGTTCAGCGCATGGGCAATCTCGGCGCGCGCGGGGCGGCCGGGCTCGCCGGCAGGCAGCCGGGTGGGCGTCGCGACCAGATGCGTGAGGCGCTCGGCGGCCTCTGTGCCGAGGTCGATGGAAACGAGACGGGTGACGTTGGAGCTCATGATGGGATGCAACCTGGAAACAAATGGGAAAATTGTGGCGGCCTTCAGTCCACCGAGGCACCGGACAGGCGGACGATCTCGCCCCACTTCTGACGGTCCTTCTTCAGCACGTCGGCGAAGGCCTCGGGCGTGCTCGGCGCGGGCTCCGCACCGAGGTCGCGCATCTTGGCCTGCACGGCGGGTTCGCCGAGCACGCGTGTGAGGTCCTGGCTGATCTTCTGCGCCACCGCGGCGGGTGTGCCGCGTGGCGCGAGCAGGCCGAACCACGGGCTCGCATCGAAACCCGGCACCGGGCCTGCGGCGGCGACCGTCGGTACATTGGGCAGAGCCGACGAGCGGGCCGGCGTGGTCACCGCCAATGGCTTGAGCTTGCCCGAGCGGATGAACGGCAGCGATGCCGGCAGGTTGTCGAACATCACATCGACGCTGCCGCCCATCAGGTCGGCGATGGCCGGGCTGCTGCCCTTGTAGGCCACATGGCTCATCTCGGTGGACGTCATGCGCTGGAACATTTCGCCCGCAAGGTGCGTGGAGGTGCCATTGCCGGCCGAAGCCATGTTCACGCGCTTCGGGTTGGCTTTCAGGTAGGCGATGAACTCGGCCAGCGTCTGCACCCGGGCGCGCTCCGCGAAGGCGGGCGACAGCACGACCACGTTGGGTACCCGCGCGACCATCGTGACGGGCACGAAGTCGGCCGCCGCGTCATAGGGCAGCTTCTTGTACAGCGTGGGGTTGATGCCGAATTCGCCCACCGAGCCCATCAGCAGGGTGTAGCCGTCCGCCGTGGACTTGGCGGCCGTGCCGGTGCCAACGATACCGCCGGCGCCGGGCCGGTTGTCAACGATCACCGACTGCTTCCATTGCGCGGTGAGTTGCTCGCCGATCAGACGCGCCACCATATCGGTGGTGCCGCCCGGCGGATACGGCACGATGATGCGCACCGGCTTGGTCGGGAACTCCTGGGCGCCGGCGATGCCGGGAATCGTCATGCCGAATGCGAGGCCGCTGGCGGCGAGGACGCTGAACAAGCGCTTCATGTTGTCTACCTATCTTCTGGTTGTTGTTCGTTGTGGGCATGCACCGCGAGGGGGCGGCGGGACAAGGTCGCATCATTTCTCATCAAGTCGAGGCTTTCAAGCGAGATTTCGGTATAGGATGATGACTTTTAGTCATCAACTCCGCCTCCCCCATGCGGCAACGCCTTCCGAGCCTCTCCAGCCTGCGCGCCTTCGAGTCCGCCGCGCTGCACCTGAATCTGCGCCGCGCGGCAGCGGACCTGTTCATCACCGAAAGCGCGGTGTCGCGCCAGATCGCGTCGCTGGAAAGCCTGCTCGGGGTGCAGCTCTTTCACCGCGCCAATCAGCGCATCACGCTGACGGCGGCCGGCGCGCTCTATAGCGGCCAGGTGCGCGAGATGCTGCGCAAGCTGCAGCGCGACACGCTGGACATCATGGCGCACGAGGGCGCGGGCGGCACCGTCGAACTGGCCTGCGTGCCGACGCTGGCCGTCGAGTGGCTGATCCCGCGGCTGCCGGATTTCTACGCGCGCCACCCCAAGGTGGTCATCAACATTAGCGCGCAGTCGGACGTGTTCCTGTTTGACGGCACGCCCTACGACGCGGCGATCCACTTCGGCGAGGCGGTCTATCCCGGTGCGCGCGCGGACCCGCTGTTCGGCGAGGAATCGGTGGCCATCTGCCATCCGGACTTCTTCAGCGGCAGGAAGCGGATCGGCGCGCATGACATCGCGCGTGCGCCGCTGCTGCACCTCGCCACGCGCAGTTTCGGCTGGAAGCAGTGGATGGAGGCTGCCGGCATCGACGACGTCAACGCGATGCGCGGCGCGCGCTACGACCACCACAGCATGGTCATCGCCGCCGCGCGCGCCGGGCTCGGCATTGGCCTCGTGCCGCGTTTCCTCGTCGAGGAATACCTCGCGAGCCGGCAGCTGGTGATACCCGTCGCCCGCGCGCTGCGGGCCACGAGCGCCTACTACCTGGTTTCGCCCGACACGCGGCCGATGAGCGACGCGATGCAACGGCTACGCGACTGGCTGCTGGAGGCTGCGGGGGAGTTTGCCGGGCAATCCACCCAGGATAAGCCTCCACAAGACTTATAAGCCGCATTGTCGATAAGCTTTATGGGGAGGCGGACGGGACGTGGTGTTGAGGATCGTTTCGCTAATGAAGACCACCAATTCTCTTCTGGGTAACGCCACATCGGAATGGGATTGACCTGACTTCACGCTTCCCGCCGGCCGTGGCCGTCACATACCGACAGCCAACGTGTCAGTCGTCCGTATCGAATCAGCCGGGGCCGCTCTATGCAAGCGGGTCCAAATGCTTACCTGACCGGCCGGGCTAGCAACCCTTGCGATTGACCAAGTTGCCAAAGGCAATGCCAACAAGTGGAAGTGCCACGGCAGCGGAACAGAACAACGACGTCTCTCCGAAGGCGTCGATCATTACCGCTGCCAACTCCATCCCAAGGGCCTGACCGAAGAACAGACTCGCCGCAAATAGTCCCACCGCGGTGCCTCTTGCCTGTGGCGCCATCTGCGTTGCCTCGGTCTGCAAGGTGTTGTGAAGCATGTAAAAGCCAAGTCCGCCAAGGAAGCATCCCAGCACGCTCCATTCCCAGCGCGACCCGCCAGCGACGATTGCGAATGCCGCTCCAAGTAAAGCGCCACCGAGTCTTGCGAGACTGCCAGGAGAAAAGCGCCTGATCAATACGCTGGACAGGGTCACGTAAGCCAGGCCGCCCCCTCCGTACATCGCCATCACAGCCCCTGCCGCACCGATACCAATGCCGAAACGCCTGTGCAGATAGGCCGGCACAAAGGCAAACCCCGCGAGGGTGAACAGGCCTTCTATCGCAGTAACCAGCAGGATCAGCCGCGCCCATCGCTCACTGAGGACGGCCCTGACTTGATTGGCAAAACCCTGACTGCTGCTAAAGTCCGGCGCGGCGCATGATGCCTGCGCTCGCACCAGAAAGGCAGCCACGCCAAAAGCCGTTGCGAGCACGCAAAAGACAACTCGCCAGTTGAGCACATCGGCGAGGAATCCGGATAGCCACTGACCGCCGATCAGCCCACCGACCGTCGCAAACATGAAGCGAGCAAGCGCCTGCTGGCGCTTCTCGATCGGCACCGTATCGCCAATTCTTGCCATGCTCAAGGGAATGATGCCTGCCGCCGCGGCACCCGATAGGCCGCGCGCCAGTGCAAGGAACGTCATGGACGGAGCCATTGCCGCCATGACGTTCGCCATCGAGCAAGCCGCCAGCGCTGCCGATATGACACGAAGCCTCCCAAAGCGGTCGCCCAGCGGCCCATATAAGAGTTGCAGGAAACCATAGGCCAACACAAAGGCAGATACGGACTGTGCTGCTACGCCGACAGGTACGGCGAAGTCCGACGACAGCGCGGGAAGGAGGGCATCGCAGGCGCGCATCGACGCCATGCTCAGGGCCGCGGCTATCCCAAGGGCGCCGGACGTGGCCCCATTTTCACGAAGTCTGCCCGGCGGCGCAGTCATTGGCGCATTCTCCCTCATGCCCCGCTACGTTGACTGCGCATGTCGATACGTCACTCCGCCGCCCTGCTGACCCGATAGTCATGCTGCGGATTCGCGATCAGGAAGACGGCACAGGCCGCGGCCAGCGCCGGCACCGCCAGCAAGCCGAATACATCGCCGAAGTTCCAGCCAAAGCCCAATAGCGCGGCGCCAATGAATGAGCCGGTGACACCGCCGATCCGCCCGATCCCTTGCATCCATGCGACGCCGGTATTACGCGCCTCGGTCGGATAAAGGCTCGCGGCATAGGTGGACATTGACGTCGCGGCGCTGGTGACAAGGGTTCCGCACAGGAATAGCGATACCCCAAGGAATCCCGGATGGTCGACGCAGCGCCCGACTGCGACGACGAGAACGCCTGCCAGCAAGTACGCAAAGACAATGGTGCGATTGGCGTCGAAGCGATCCATCAGCCAACCGGCGACCAGGTTGCCGAGCAGACCGCCAAGGGGAAACAGCGAGGCCAGCAAGGCACCGTGCTCGATACTGAATCCTGCTTCGCGGAACAGCGTCGGCATCCAGTTCGTCATGAGGTAGTAGATCACCAACCCCATGAAGCACGACAACCAAAGCAATAGCGTGCGGCGCCGATATCCTTCCGACAGGACGAGTGCCAGTGCAGAGCTTTTTCGCTTCGACCCGGGTAGCGCCATTGGTGCGACGAACGTGCAGTCATCCAGCCGCTGTTGCGGCGCAATGCGCTTCAGGATTCGTGCTATCTGCTTGCGGGTGCCGGAGCGCACCGCAAGGAACTGGGGCGACTCAGGAAGCAAGACAAAAAGCAGCACGGCAAGCGCCAGGGGCCCGATGCCGCCGGCCGTCAGGACGCTGCGCCAGCCGAAATGGGGAATCAACCACGCTGACGCCGCGCCGCCCGCCACTAGCCCGCCCGAGAATCCACAGTACATGGCGTTCACGGTAAAGGCGCGAAGCCGCGCTGGTGCGTACTCCGACATCAGGGTGATGGTCGTCGGCATCGCTGCACCAAGGCCGAGCCCCGTCAGAAAACGTAGCACCGTCAGTGCGGTAATGGTCTGCGCATGCGCCGCTACCAGCGTCCACGCGCCAAAGCACGTCACCGCCACCACCAGCACTGCCTTCCGGCCGATGCGATCTGCGACAGGGCCCGCGAAAATGGCGCCCAGACTGAGGCCGACGAGTGCCGCACTCATGACCACACCCAGTTCGCCGCGGGCGATGCCCCAGTCGTGGACGAGGGATGGTGCGATGAAGCCGATCGCGGCGGTGTCATAGCCATCGGCCGCTACGACCAGGAAGCAGAAAATAAGAACCAGCCATTGACAGGGGGAAAAGCGTTCGGCGTCGATGAATGACTGCACATCGACGGTACGGGATACCTGCTTCATTGGTTGTCTCCTTGATAGTGGGCAAGCGCTGTTTGCGCTTGCATCCTTTATGCGTTTCAGGCAGCCAGGTAACCGCCGTCTACGGGCAAGATCACGCCGGTCACGTATGTCGACATCGACGACGCGAGGAACAGCACCGCTCCGACCAGTTCCTCCGGTTTGCCAACCCGGTTCATCGGAATGCGGGCCATGAATCGTTCCAGCTTCGCCGGATCGGAGCGCGTCGATACGGTCATCGGTGTTTCGATGACGCCCGGCGCGATGGCATTGACGCGGATGCCGTCGCGCGCCAGATCGGCGGCAAGCGACTGGGTCAGCATCTTCACGGCACCCTTGGATGCGGAATAGCCGAGCGTGTTGGGCTGGCCCGAGAAGGACGCGATGGAGGCGACATTGACTATGGCGCCCCTGGTCCGGCGCAT
Organism: Cupriavidus sp. PB-02; assembly: GCF_058252315.1. Classification (NCBI taxonomy): domain Bacteria; kingdom Pseudomonadati; phylum Pseudomonadota; class Betaproteobacteria; order Burkholderiales; family Burkholderiaceae; genus Cupriavidus; species Cupriavidus sp. PB-02. Next base: position 30,881 of record NZ_JBXPSX010000003.1, on the reverse strand, counting down.
GGCGGGCAGCCAGGCGTGGCAGACATTGAAAGTGCCTTCATGGTTGACCTTCATGACCTGCTGCAAGTTATGTCGGGCATTGGGGCTGTCGATGCCCTCGCGGATGAGAATGCCGGCGTTGTTCACCAGCACATCGACGGGGCCGACACTGGCTTCGACCTCCCCGGCAACGGCGTGGCATTGGCCGGCGTCGGTCACATCCAGCGAGCAGGACCGTGCCGCGTGGCCTCGGGCGTTGATCATGTCGGCCGTCTGCCGGGCATTGGCCTCGTTCATGTCGGTGACGACAACAAGCGCGCCGGCTTCGGCCAGGCCAATGGCAATGGCGCGGCCATTGCCCTGCCCTGCGCCGGTAATAAACGCGACCTTCCCGGTCAGCAGATTGGGAATCATCATGGTGTGTTGCGAGAGAAGAGAAAGAAGCTGCCACGGCGACAGCGCGCGCAGCGCGGCCGCCTGACGACTGAGCCGGTTCCGGCCGTCAGTCCATCGTTGCCAGTGCCTGTCGCGCCGGCGACGCAAGGCGCTGCAGAGGCGAAACCCTTGTCTGGTCGGCGATGTGGTTGCCTGCCACGTATCCGAAGGTCAGGCCCGGGCCGAGCGTAATCCCCGCCCCGCTGTACTCGCCGCCCATAATGCTGGCGGCGTCATTGCCGGCGGCATACAGGCCGGGGATCGGCATCCCGTGGGCATTGATCACCTGGGCGTGCTCGTTGGTCCTGATCCCCATAAAGGAGCCCAGATCACCCGGCACGAGCTTGAGGGCATAGAACGGCCCGGTGCGCAGCGGCGCGACGCACGGGTTGGGGCTGTGCAGGGCATCGCCCTGGTAACGGTTGTAGGCCTTGCTGCCGCGCCCGAACTCGGGATCATGTCCGTGCTGCGCGGTCTCGTTGTACTGCCGGATGGTGTTCTCCAGCGTCGGCGCATCGATGCCGAGCTGCCGGGCCAGGTCGGCAGCGGTCTTGCCCCGCTTCAGGTAGCCGTTGCGCAGGTGGTTGCAGAGTGGCATCGGGAAGGGCTTGACGAAGCCGAGGCCATATCGCCGCAGCGCTGCATGGTCGGCGACCAGCCAGCAGGCGGTTTCCGACTTCCCCTTCGAGGCGGCGATCATCGCCTGCACGAGGTCGTGGTACGAGTTGGCCTCGTTGGCAAAGCGGCGCCCGTCCAGGCTGACGGCGATCACGCCCGGTTTGGCCCGGTCGATGAAGTGGGGCATGATGCCCGTCGAGCCATCCTTGCGCGGCACCAGCGACATGGGCGTCCAGGCGGCGGCATTCGACAGGCTCTGGTCGAAGACACCGCCTACTGCCTCGGCCATGCGGACGCCATCGCCCACGTTCGTTTGCGGTGTGGGCGAATAGTGACCATGCCCGGCCTTGACATGCGGGTAGGTCTGCTTGCGGCGCTCGAGGTTGTGCGGGAATCCGCCGCTGGCCAGGACGACGCCGTGGCGCGCCTTCACAGCGACCTTTTTGCCGTCGCGCTCCACCACCGCCCCCGTGATCCGATCACCATCCTGCAGTAGCTGGATGGCCGGGGCAGAGAGCCAGACCGGAATCGACAGATCAGCTGCGGATTTTGCCAGACGCGCGGCCAGCGCGTTACCGTTGGTCAGCGTCATCCCGCGCCCATACTTGCGCACCTCGAGGAAATGTTTCGCCAGGCGTTTGGTGACATACCAGGCGGATGCCAGCGACCGCGTGACACGCATGAAGTGGACGATCTCCTTGCCCGAGCCGATCGTGACGCCGAACACGGTCAGTTCCGGCAATACCGGTCCCAGCGTCTTGAGCAGCGGGCCCAGCTCGCGAGCGTCGTAGGGCCGCGTCACCATCGAGCGCCCGCCTTGCGCGGCACCGGGGGCCTCCGCATGGTAGTCGGGGAAGGTCAGCGGCATGTCGAACTGGACCGCGGTGTTCGACATAAAGAACTCGATGGCTTTCGGCCCGTGCGCGAGGAAGGCGCGCACGCGCGCTTCGTCGAATCCCGCGCCGGCCTGGTTCCGGATATAGGCGAGCGCCTGGTCGGGCAGCTCATGATGGCCATACGCCCTGGCCAGATGGGTGTTCGGAATCCATAGCCATCCGCCGGAGCGCGCGGTCGTCCCGCCGTAGTAGCTGGCCTTCTCGGCCACGATCACCCTCAAACCACGGCTGGCAGCAGTAATGGCCGCCGACATGCCGGCGACGCCTGATCCAATGATCAGGACATCACATTTTTCCTCATACGTTGTAGACATCGAGTTCTCCCTTCAAGAACGCCGGGGCGAGCAACGCCGCACAACCCCGTCAATGTCGCTAGATTAGAACTAGCGCGCTTGAAATGATCTACTCGTTAACCCTACGCAATAGCGTTAGATAATATCTAGTGCTACACTCACGGCATCATCCATCTCTTCGCAGGAACGTACGTGGATCACACCGAGCCGGTGCCTGAGCGCGAGCGCCGTGGCATACAGTCGATTGAAGTCGGGGGGGAAATTCTCAAGGTGCTGGCATCCGAGGCCAGACCGATGGCGCTTCGCGACCTGGTGAAGGCGGCCAATATGCCGTCAGGGAAAATCCACCCTTACCTGGTCAGCTTTGGAAAGATTGGCCTGGTCGCCCAGGACCCGGTCACGGGCCACTACCTGCTGGGGCCCATGGCTATCCAGTTGGGACTGACAAGCCTGCAGACGCTGAACCCGATCCGCGAGGCCACACCGTTTGCGGAATCGCTGTCTGAAGAAACCTCGCACGCCGTCGCGCTTGCCGTATGGGGAAACCTGGGGCCGGTCATCGTGCGCCTGATCGATGCGACATATCCCATCCATACGAACATCCGCACCGGGACAGTCATGTCGCTCGCCAATACGGCGACGGGCCGGGTCTTCTCGGCGTTCCTGTCGCCCAAGTTCACCGAGAAGCTGTTGTTGGACGATCGCATACGCCTCGGCCCCGACATCGCGCATCCGCTCGACGCAAAGGTGGTGGAGGGCATGATCGAGGAGACGCGCACGCGCGGGATGTCTCGAAGCGTCAACCATCCGACGCCTGGTATCGTCGCTTTCTCAGCGCCGGTGTTCGATTATTCCGGCAATATCGCCTTGGCCATCACGATCATGGGGCCGACTGGTACCCTCGACACAGATTGGGACGGCCCGGTTGCCAGAGCCTTGCACGGATGTGTGGAGGCCGTTTCGAAGCGCCTGGGCTACCGACACTCCCTCTGATTTCCCAGCGGCTCAGGCTTGCCCCAGCAGGCTCTGGGGCGCCGACCCAACTGCTGCCAAGCGCAGGCCGCCCGCTGCTGGCCATTTTTCGATCGCTGGCGCCTCCCATTGCCATGGCCCAAAAATCGGCTCTGAAGTCGTTCGCATCTGCCGGCGTGCGCAATCCCCCGGTGGAGCAGGCTTCAGCGATATCTACCAGTTTCAGTCACTCGGCTTCGCCCTGCTGAACCAGCAAGCCAGGTAGTCGTTCTAACAAAGTCTCTTTATCGCGGCGGACAACGTTTGACGCGTTGTCCAATAATCCGCCCAAGGGTCTGCGCGCTGAAAGCTGAGGTATTCACGCGCGTCTCTGATGGTCCAGTGAGCACCGCTCTTCAGCTTCGGAAGGTCGTCCCAGGAGACCGGCATCGAGACGCCCATACCCGGCCTGGCGCGCGCTGAGAACGCTGCTGCTGTTGTCTGCCCATGGCCGTTTCTCAGGTAGTCCACGAATATCTTGCCTTTCCGGTTGGGCGGCCCGGACTTCGCGATGAAGCGCTGCGGTAGCGTCGCGGCCAGATGCTGCACGGCGGCGCGCGAAAAGTCCTTTACGACCTCGTAGTTCTGTCTCCCGCTAAGTGGAACAACGACATGCAGGCCTTTGCCGCCGCTTGTCTTCAACCAGGATCGCAGGCCCACTTCGTCGAGAAGTGTCCTCACGAGTAGCGCTCCCTCCTGCAGCTTCGACCACTCAAGTCCTTCGCCGGGGTCAAGATCGAGAATGAAGCGGTCGGGTGTATCGATGCGACGCTCTATTGAATTCCACGTATGGAACTCTACGACATTCATTTGGGCCGCCGCGACGATTGCCTCGACAGAGTTGGCCACAAGCAAGGGCGCGTGGCCTGGCCAGCGGCCCCTCGGCAGTTCCGTCAATCCTGGTATCGATGTCTCGGTATGCTTCTGGAAAAACATGGTACCGGCAATGCCTTCAGGCGCCCGCACAAGTGACAGCGGCCTGTCCTTCAGGTGCGGAAGCATCAGGCTCGCCACGCTTTCGTAGTAGCGAACCAGATCCAGCTTGGTGATGCCTGTCGTCGGGTCAATGACCCTGTCAGGGTTCGTCACCTTCACGCTCGACACGCCCTGGGGCGCGACGGACGCCCGTATGGCCTCCTTTCGCACGGACTTAGCTTGGAGATCCGAACGCAGCCCCTTGAAAATGGCATGGCGCACATGTCCTTCAGCTGTCCATTCGGAAAACTCCACCTCAGCAACAAGCGACGGCTTCACCCACCGAGCCGTTTCGGAACCGCCCCTGCCCCAGCGCCGGGCCTTTGTGTACTGATCGAAGGGCATGGATTCGATTTCCAACGACACAAGCTTTCGCATGAGAGCTGCCGCGGTCGAGCTGTCCCACCCCGTACCGACACCGCCGGTATAGCGCAGCGCACCATCCTCATACACGCCAAGGTACAACCTCCCTACCTCTTGCCTCGACCCGGTGCGAAGGGAGAAGCCACCGACGACAAACTCCTGCCGAAGCTTGCATTTGGCTTTGAGCCATGTCGGCGTCCTGGCGGAAACGTATGGTGCATCCGCCCGCTTGAACATCAAGCCTTCCAATCCGAGGCCGCATGCCGCCTTGAAGAGCTTGGCTGGTGGCGCATCGAAAGCTTCGCTGAGCCGGACTCGTTCCGAAGCGCTCCCCAGGATTCCCGCGAGGAGTTCTTTCCGTTGGGAAAGGCGGAATGCCCGCAAGTCCCGCCCGTTCAGGTAGGGAACATCAAACGCGAAGTACACGATTTCATCGTCTTGACGTGCAGCAATCGCGCTTTGCAATGCATTGAAATCGGGCACATCGTTGCGAAGGACGACTATCTCACCATCTATCCAGGCTTCATCCGCATCCAGTGATTCCAGCTCAGAAGCAAGAGAGGGATTGCGGTCCAGTCGTGCCCTGCCCGGGTGAACAGCCTTACGGTGCCATTTGCTATGCGCGCCAGCAAGCGATATCCATCGAACTTCGTCTCAATGATCCACCCTTCTCCCGTTGGAACCGTTGGAGAAAGGGACGCGAGCTGTGGCGCGAGCTTCGCGGGCAATGATGCCCTCGGTGCGCGATCTATCGACAAGCTCGCGGAAGCGAGATCCTCGTCGGGTAAGGATTCATCCTGGCTTGTTTGCGGTGTTGACGTGACGCTGTCTGGGAGCGCCGTCAGGACATCGAACTCGGCTAGGGGCCGTGCCCATGCGTCGGGCTTCTTAAACAGGATCCATTGCTCTGACTTGTCACCGGGCTTTGCGATGCGCACCAACTCCCACCGCCCTTCCAGTTTTACCCCGTGAAGGTCGAACAGGATCTTTCCCTCCGCCATGCCTTTACGCGGGTCGCCCACCGGATCCCAGGTACCCCGGTCCCAAACGATGACTGAGCCGGCGCCGTACTGTCCCCGTGGGATATCTCCTTCGAAGTTGGCATACTCCAGGGGATGGTCCTCGACATGCACAGCGATTCGCTTCTCCTTGGGATCGTAGCTCGGCCCCTTTGGCACCGCCCAACTCAAGAGCACACCATCAAGCTCAAGGCGAAAATCGTAATGCAGTCGCCGTGCCCAGTGCTTTTGAATCACGAAGGACAGCTTGCTCCTGGCTTTGCGGGCATTCGTGGCGCGCCCTGACGGTTCAGGCGTGATGGCGAAATCGCGCTTTTTCTCGTAGCGCTTCAGGTCGGCGTTGGTCTTCATGCCGGAAGAGCACCGGATCAGCGAGTCAGCATGCGATACTGGTTGTAGTGCCGCAGCGCGTCCTTGATTCGACCGGCGCTGTCATACAACCTCCCGATGTTGAAATGCGCGTCCGCGTTGTCAGGCTCAAGGTCCAGGCATTGCTGGTAGGCTCTCAACGCATCCCGGAAATCCCCGGTATCCTCAAACGCAAGGGCTTGGTTAAACAGCAACTCGGTGCTCGTCGGGAAGCGCCTGCGCGCCTCAGCAAGGACCTTCAACGCCTTTGTGCAACTCCCTCGGTCACACAGCAACGCGCTAAGGTTGACCCACGCTTCATACAAGCAGGGATCCCACTCCACCGCTTGCCGATAGGCTGCTTCTGCTTCGTCATCCAGGCGTTGGCGCTCGTATTCCTTCCCTAGCTCGTATGAACGCCGTGCGTCGTCACTGACCGCCCCCACATGCGGCACTACGACGGTGTTGTCGGCGTACCGCGTCAGATCGAAGCGCATTTGCCCAGAGTCAGCATTCCACTCAGCGCCATTGGCACTGGCGATGACGTCATTGCCCTCCGCACGCAAGGACGTGGCGGACGGATGACGGTCACGCGACAGCGACTTCGTGCGAAGCATCGACCTGCGGATGCGCCCGGAAGAGATGTTGGAAAGCCGCAGCGCATTGGCCGTGCGCAGCACGACGAGATCTCGAAAGCTGAAGCGATACTCGCCCCGTTCGCCTCGGCTTGGCGCAACCACTCCGGCTGCGACGAGCGACATGACTGCGGGGCGCGGTATGCCGACGATTTCCATGACGTCGCGCATCGTGTAAGAACGCATCAGGCCTGCTTCTTGGCTCGCTTAGTCGGGATTGTCGCGGTTGTCGGCGTTTCGGCACGTTTCGCTGCACGGCGCGCCGGCGCCTTGGCGCCTTTCCCGGCTTTCGCCGCGGCGGCAGCAGACTTTGGCGCCCCAATACTCTTCCTGAGAGCATCCATCAAATCGATGACTTCTGCGCCACCCTCAGCCGCCGCAGTCTCGGGGGAAACTGTGATGGCCTTGCCCTCTATCTTCTTGTCTATCTGGGCCAGGATTCGCTGCTTTTCTTCGTCTGTGTACTCCGTCGGGTCATAACCATCGACCGAGTTCTGGTCGATGAGCTGCTCCGCCAGGGAAAGCTCTGCCTTGGACACATCGACAGTCTCCACGTGCAGATCCGCCATCGAGCGAACCTCGTCTGCGTAGAGCAGCTGCTGGAGGATGAGCCCGTCGTCGCCGACCCGTATTTGCACCATATATTGCTTGCCCTTCCACGACCATTTTGCGAGCGCACATTTGTCCGTGGCTCGCATCGCCTCCGAAAGCAGGCTGTATGGCTTTGCGCCGCGCTTGTCAGGTCCCAGGTAGTAGGCCTTGTCGTAGTAGATTGGGTCGATGGCCTTCACGGGCATGAAGGCAACGATGTCGATGGTCTGTTGAGCCGCCTCCTCCAGCGCCTTGAGCTCATCCGGAGTGAAGACAACGTATTTGTCCTTTTCAAACTCGTAGCCCTTGACCATCTCTGAACGGTCGACTACCACCCCTTCCCTCTGGCAAATGTATTGTTGTCGCAGTCGTGAACCACACCCCTTATGGAGCAGGTTGAAACCCACAGCGGACGTGCTCTCCGTGGCGGAGAAGACCTTCACAGGGATAGAGACAAGCCCGAAGCTGATGGACAGCGAGGCGATAGAGCGCGCAGCCATTTTGGCACTCCTGGTGAGGGGGACATACGCTAGCAGCGTAGTAAATGGCGGGCCGTTGCGCCGTAGGTAAAAGTCGCATTCCACGAGCGGTGCTGACCGACGCGAGCGAGTTCGCCTGGCTGGAGAATTGCGAGTCGACTTGACGCCCCTTGGTGGGGCGCTGGGATAAGCAATCCAGCCCTGCAGGGCTGCTCGAGGCCAAGGCGCCGGCATGGTGTCATGCCCTTCACATTGCGGGATCATTCCCGAAGGGATTACGCATCCGTATTTGCCCGTCACCGACGTGAACCAAGAGATCGACACGCCTCTCTCCATCCCAGCGCAATCGCTTCGTCCTGGGTTCCGAAGAGCATGCCTGCGCCAGGGTCGCTCTCCATGTGAATCATTCTCGCCGCTTGTAACGCCTCCCGACAGAAAAACGTCCTTTTCCCGCACTATTTTGCGCGTGCGCTTTTGCTGGACTGGAAATCCGTATGCCGCGCCAGGGGATGGGTGATGGATCAAATACCATGCCGCGGCGCCTCGTTCTGCGCTTCTTGCAGTTCGCGCCACTGGATCTTTCCGATGGCCGACTTCGGCAGCGCCTCGACGAACTCGACCACGCGGGGGACCTTGTAGGCGGCCAGGCGCTCGCGGCACCACTGCATGATCTGTTCGGCGCCGGCCTCCTCGCGCCCCTGCATGCCCGCCTTGAGGACGATGACAGCCTTCACGGTCTCGCCGCGCCGCTCGTCGCGGGCGGCGATCACGCAGGCCTCATGGATGGCCGGATGGCCATAGAGCAGGTTCTCCACCTCGGCCGGCCAGATCTTGAAGCCGGATGCGTTGATCATGCGCTTGAGGCGGTCGCGCATGAAGAAATAGCCGTCATCGTCGACGAAGCCAAGGTCGCCCGTGCGCAGGAAGCGCTTGCTGTCGATCTCGATAAAGCTCTCGGCATCGGCCTGCGGATTGCGCCAGTAACCTCGCATCACCTGGGCGCCGCTGGCGATGATCTCACCCAGCTCGCCCCGCGGCAGCTCCACGCCGCTCTGCGGGTCAATCACGCGCGCGTCGACCCCGAAGGTGGCGATGCCGAGACACTCGCGCTTGGGCTGGTGGCGTGGGTTGGACAGCAGGAAGGCGGCCGTCTCGGTCATGCCGTAGGCCTCGATATAGACCAGGCCGAAGCGCTCCTGCAGCAGGTTGGCCACCGCATCGGGCATGGGCGCGCCACCGCCGCCCAGGAAGGCCAGGCAGGAGAGGTCGCGCTCAAGAATACCCGGCTGGGAAAAGAAATCCACCAGCATCGCCGGCGCCGCGCCCCAGTTCGAGACCCGGTAGCGCTCGATCAGGTCGGCTGCCAGCACGCGATCCCATCTCGGCAGCAATACGATGGTGGCACCCAGGTAGAGCGGTGCGTGAATGCCGTTCTGCATGCCGAGCAAGTGGAACATCGGCGCTACCGACAGGAACACCGCATCGGGCGTGTTGCCGCGCCAGATCTGCGAGCCTGCCGCGGCGCTCATCAGCGTGCCGTGGGTATGCATGCAGCCCTTGGGATGGCCCGTCGTGCCGGAGGTGTAGGCCAGCATGCACAGCGTGTCGTAACCGGCTGCGTGGGGCATCGGCACCAGGCCGGCCGCATCCGCGTCCTGCCAGCGCACCAAGGTGCCGCCAGCCGGAGCCTGCCCCGGCAGCGGGCTGCGCGCGCGCAGCCAGGCCGGCACGGCCGGCTCGCCATCGGATTCCGCCTCGCCGGGCAACATGTCGGCGTAGTCATGGACGACCACATGCGGCAGCACGTCGCCGTGCAGCGGCGCCAGCCGCTCGTAGAGCTCGGCCGCGGCAAAGGCCACGCGCGCGCCGCTGTCGGCGGCCACATGCTCCAGCTCGGCGGTCAGCCACATGGGGTTGGCCGGTAACACCACGGCTTCGGCACGCAAGATGGCGTAGTAGGCGATGATGAACTGCGGGCAATTCTGGCTGTACAGCAGCACGCGGTCGCCGGGCGCGACGCCGCATTTGCGCTGCAGGTAGCCGGCCATGCGCTCGATCTGCCCGAGCAGCGCGGCATAGGAAATCGCGCTGCCGAAGTACTGGATGGCGGTCTTGTCCGGGTAGCGGTGCGCGGCCATCTCGACGTTATAGACCAGGCTGGTGCGAGGTATGCTGGCCTCGGCAGGCAGGCCCGGCGGCCAGAACGGGGAGCGACGGATGGGGGCGGGCGCACGCGATGGCGATGCGCCAGAGGTTGGAGACTGCGTCATGTTGTCGTTCTGCAAGTCTTCTCTTATTGCGATCGCTTCAGCGAAACCGTTCGCGGCACCGTATATTCCAGCAGCCCTTCGACGCCGTTCTCGATGCCCACGCCCGATTGCTTGTGGCCGGCCATGGGCTTGTGGGGCCCAAGGGTGTGAATCTGGTTGACCCAGACGGTACCGGTGTTGAGCCGCAACGCGACTTGCATGGCGGCCTCCGCGTCGCGGCCCCAGACCGAACCTCCCAGTCCATATTCGCTGTCATTCGCGCGCGCGATGGCATCGTCCACGTCGCGGAACTTCAGCAAGGGCAGGATTGGGCCGAATGGTTCTTCGCGGACCACGCGTGCGCTGTCCGGCGGGTTGTCCACCAGCGTGACAGGGAAGAAATAGCCACGTCCCTCCGCCACTTCGCCACCGGCAAGGATGCGGTAGCCGGCGCTGCGTGTATCCTCCAGCAGCGCCTTGAGTCGCTCGAACTGGCGGCGGTTCTGCACCGGGCCAAGCTGAACGCCTTCCATGTCACCCCGGCCAACGGGCGTCTCCTGCGCCAGCCTGACCAACGCCTGCGCCAGCCGGTCGTAAACATCCTCATGGATATACAGCCGCTTGATCGCCAGGCAGTACTGCGCGTTGTTGGCAAACGCGCCCCAGAAGATCGCAGGCGCGATGGCCTCGACATCGGCATCGGGCAGGACAATGGCGGCGTCATTGCCACCCAGCTCCAGTGTCAGCCGTTTCAGGTTGACCGCAGCGGAGGCCATCACTGCGCGGCCGGTCTGGGTAGAGCCCGTAAAGCTCAGCTTGTCGATGCCCGGGTGGGCCGACATCAACGGGCCGAGGGCATCGCCGCCACTGATGACATTGAGCACGCCAGCCGGCAGGACATCGCGCAGCAGTTCGCCGAGCTTCAGCGTCGTCAGTGGCGTGAATGGCGATGGCTTGAGCACCATCGTATTGCCGGTAAGCAAGGCCGGCGCCACCTTCCACATCGCCAGCGCCAGCGGAAAGTTCCAGGGCACGATGCCGCCAACGACGCCTAGCGGCACGCGCAGGACACACACCTGCTCGGTGGCAGACTCGCTGACCGTCTCCACCGGGAGTTCGAGCCTGGCCATCTCGGTGCACCAGAACGCCGCTTTTTGCACCTCCTGCCGCGCCTGGGCAAGGGGCTTGCCCTGCTCCCGCGTCAACAGGTGCGCCAGTTCCTCCAGGTTGGTGGTGATGGTCTCACCGATCCTGACGACATATAGCTGGCGCGCCTGCAGCGGCAAGCCGGCCCAGGCCGGCGCGGCGCGGCGCGCGCTGGCAACGGCCTCGTCCAATTGTGCGGGGGGCGCGTCGGGTGCTGCGGCAATGACGCGTTCCGTTGCGGGGTTGAGTACATCAAATCCGGCCAGCGTGGGCGCGGCTTTGCCATCGATGGTCATGCTGAATCCAGCGGTGTCACCCATGATGATTGGGACCTCTTTTTAACCAAACGGATTTCGACAGGCCACACCGACGACACGCGGCTGTCCGAAGCCGAGCCTGCGTCGCCGGGTAGCGGATTGGCGCTTCAAAGATCGAGGACAAGCCACGAAGATTTCGCGCGCGAGCAACAGGGCGTGAACTGGTTGCCACAAGCGTGTTCTTCATCAGTCAGGAAGACGTCCCGATGATCGGCCTCGCCCTCCAGCAGACGCGTCACGCACGTCCCGCACGTGCCCTCCTCGCACGAGGTGTAGATGTCGATGCCAGCTTCGAGCAGCACCGAAGTGATCGAGCGGTCCGCGGGAATATGGAAGACCTGGCCGGTGCTGGCGATCCTGACGTCGAAGGCACCGTCATGCGAGGTATCGACCGGCCTGGCGCTGAAGTACTCGTATCGCACCCGCTGCTTCGGAATTCCCGCTTGCTCGGCCGCGCGGCAAACCCATTCGATAAAGCCGGAGGGGCCGCAGACGTAGATCTCGTCATCGCTTCCGGCCTGGGCGAGCAGCATGACGGGATCCAGCTTCTGCGCATCGCCCTGATCGTCGTAGTGGAAGGCGACTTGCTGCCTGTAGGCGGATTGCTCGATACGGCTGCGGAACGCTGCCTTGTCCTGGCTGCGTGCACAGTAATGCAGGGCAAAGCCGGTTCCCGACACATGCAAGGCCTCGGCCATGCATAGCATCGGCGTAACACCGATCCCGCCTGCGATCAGGATGCTGCGGGTGCCCGCCTTCAGCGGAAAATGGTTCCGGGGCGCGCTGATCTCGATGACAGCGCCCGCCTCCAGCCGCTCATGGATGGCGATCGAACCGCCGCGCGAGGCGGGATCCCGCAGGACGCCGATCAGGTAACGGTGGCGTTCGGACGGTGCATTGCAAAGCGAATACTGCCGCACGACTCCGGGAGCGACGTGGACATCGATGTGGGCGCCGGCCTCGAACGGTGGCAGCTCGCCCCCCTTCGGGTCGCGCAGCTCCAGGCTGACGATGTCGTCGGTTTCGCGGTTGCGTTGCGCAATGCGTACAAAGAGTGTGTCTTGGGAATTCATGGCGCGATGCCTTGCTGCAGACTGCGATGGAATGGCTACTGCATGACGCAGCGAACGGGAAGATGCTTGGGTCCGCCGACGAAGCAGGAAGCGATCATCTCCATCTCGCCCGCCGCTTCCACGCGTCGCAGGCGCGGAATCATTTCCTCGAACAGGATGCGCATTTCCATCTTGGCCAGATGCTGGCCCAGGCAGACATGGGCGCCGAAGCCGAACGCGAGGTGGCGGTTTGGCTTGCGGTCGATGCTGAAGTCAAAGGGCCGGTCGAAGACCTCTTCATCCCGATTGGCCGAGCCGTAGCACAGCATCAGCCAGTCGCCCTTGCGAATCGTTCGTCCGCGGATCTCGGTGTCTGCCGTCGCGGTCCGCATGAAATGCCGGACCGGCGAGGCGATGCGCACCGCTTCGTCAATGAACTGCGGAATCAGCGACGAGTCGGCCTGGAGCCGGGGCAGCAGTTCCGGATACTGGCTCAGCGCCCACATCGCGACCGCGGACGAGGACGATGTGGTGTCGTGGCCCGCCGTGGCAATAATGACGTAATAACCCAGCCGGCTGACCTCGCTGATCGGCTCGCCGTTGACGACGGCGTTGGCGAGCAGCGTTGCCACGTCATTGCGCGGATTGACCCGCCGCTCGGCGGTGACATTCTCGAAATAGTCCCGGAAGTCCGCCACCACCGCCATCAAGTTCTTTGCCAGCGCGCCGTCATTCGCGCTTGCTTCCTGCTTGGCGCGCTTGAGTTCAGGATCCTCGCCACCAAATAGCTCCTGGGTCAGCAGCAGCATCCGGGGCTCATCCTCCGGCGGCACGCCGAGGATGTCCATGATCACGTGCAGCGGGTAATGCAGGGCAATGTCCTTGGCGAAATCGATGGTGTTGCCATCGCTTTGCTGCAGCTTGTCAACGATCTGCCGCGCCAGCCCACGGATGCGCTCATCCAGCTTCAGGATGCTGTTAGGCATGAACCACGACTGCGTCAGCGCACGCAGGCCCTTGTGTTCGTCGCCATCCACGTGGACCAGCGCCTTGACGATATTCGGGCGGCCGGTGGTCGCGATCACATGGTCGATCGAAGCCTTGGGCCGGCAGACGACGGAGTAGTCCCCGTTGTGGAAGAGATTGTGGTCGCGCGAGATGGCGGTCACGTCGGCGTGCTTGGTCACGACCCAGAACGGATCGAAACCGTCATTGACGGCGCGCCCCAGCGGATTGTTCTCGCGCGCCCACGTATAGGCCGCGTGCAGCCGGGCGGGATCGGCATAGGCGCTGGGATCGACCAGGACTTGCGCCACGTCGCCGGGAAGATCGAAATCGGTGTGGTTCATGGTATCGAACTGGATGGTGGGGTTGGGGCTCAGGGCAGCAGCACGGGCTTGACACACAGCCCCTGCTTTTGCTCCGCGACGGCACGGTTGATTTCGGCAAGGGGATAGGTCTTGACCAGCCTGTCGAAGGGGAAACGTCCCTCGAGGTACAGGGCCATCAACTGCGGGATGAACACATCGGGATCGCTATCGCCTTCGATGATCCCGCGATAGGTGAAGCCGCCGCGCATGACCTCGCGCAGCGTGCCCGGCAGGGCCAGGCTCGTCGCATGGGCGGGCGGCACGCCGACAAAGCCGAAGGTGCCGCGCGGCGCCAGCAGCTTCGGCACCGCTGCGATGACCGCCGGGATGCCGCTGGTATCCAGCGCAAAGTCGACTCCATGGGGCGCAATGGCGCGCACCGCGGCAGCCAGGTCAGCGCTCTGGCCCGGATCGATTGCATGCGTGGCGCCGAGCGACAAGGCCAGGTCGCGCCGGCTGGCGTCGGGCTCGACCACGATGACCGTCCCGCATTTCTGCAGCACGGCGCCCATCACAGCACTGAGCCCGACCGCGCCCGCGCCCAGCACCACCAGCGATGCGCCTTCATGACATGCCATCGAGCGCATGACCGCGCCCGCGCCGGTCTGGATGCCGCAGCCAAGGGTGCCGGCGATCTCGAGCGGAACGCCGTCCGGCACCTTCACCACGTTGCGTTCGGTCGTCACTGCATGCGTCGCGAATGAGGACTGGCCGAAGAAGCTGCCGGAGATCTCGCCATTGCCGTCGCGCATCGATTTGGAGCCATCGCTGCGCTGGCCGACGAAATTCAGCGCTGCCATCGCATGGCAATAGGCCGGCGCATGGCGATCGCACTGCGGACAATGGCCACAGGAGGAGAACGTGATGGCCACATGGTCCCCGGGCTTCACCTTGGTTACGCCGGCGCCGACCATCTCGACAACGCCGGCGCCTTCGTGCCCGAACACGGCCGGCATGGCGACGGGGAGCAAGCCTTCGGCAGCGACAAGATCGGTATGGCAAAGCCCGGCGCCGACAATCCTGACCAGGATTTCCCCTGCCTCTTGAGGGTCTAGTTCGACCTCTTCGAGGACGAACGGCGCGCACGGCGCCCGTGTCACGGCAGCAGTGATTTTCATGGTGTCCCCGCTTGGTTTTATTGGCTGGGCGGCGTGGCGCCCGGTGCTTTTTAAGAATCAGAACTCTGGTTCTATTATTGAAAGGCGACGAACCTGCTTCAATGCGGGCTTTCCCCTACGGAAGCAGTCGAGGTGGGCGCGGCCAGCCGTGAAGCGCCAGCGGATGCGGCTTCCGGGCGAGGCGGGGCCGGTGCTGCATAATGCTGACCTGTCCCAGAATCAGGATTGCCGTTTCCATGGCTGCCACCCTAAAGCGCCAAGAAGATCACAAAAGGCGTCCTACCCGCGCCGTGCACACCGCCAGCCAGGCTGCAGAAGCGGCGCCGGCGCTGCGCCCTCCTCGCCAGCTACGCAGTGAGGAAACCCTTGCCAAAATGATCCTGGCCGGACGGGACCTTATCCAGCAGCACGCGAATTTCGATCTGGTCCTGATCAGCGATGTCATCCGCACCGCGGGCACCTCTACGGGAGCGTTCTATGGCCGCTTCAAGGACAAGGACGCCTTCATTGCGTCGGTCCTCGAGGCCGCCTTTGTGGAAATGGAGGCCGAGGCGGACAAGACCATCCGGGACGACGAGGCCTGGGCGCAAGGCACGGCATCGGAGTTCGCCGCCCTCATCGTCCGGTACTACGTCGACATGTGCCGACGGAACCAGGGCATGTTCAAGGCCGTGCTGCGCCACTTCGGCGCGATCGACCCGGAAGCCAACCCGATGCGCCGGCTGAATCGCAACATCCAGAGCGTGGTCGCGCCGGCCCTCGCGCAGAAGATGAAGGCCCAGGGCCAGGACGCTTCCGAGACAGAAGTCCGGATCGCCATGCAGATGGTTGTGGGCACACTTACCCTGACCCTGCTGACCGACCCGGGGCCTTTACGTTTTGACGGGGATCTGATCGAGGCCAAGCTCACGGCGATGATGCAGCGGTTCTTGCTGTTGCCTTGATTTCCGCTCGGAGCGCGTCGGCAAAGCGAAAATGTCGAGTATTTCCTTAGCTACCAGCGTGGATCATTGGCGACCACTTTGTTTCTTCAGCCATGCCACTGCCACCTCGACCATTGGGTGGTAACGGTTGGCATAGGCGTCCGACGGGCGCGATGGTACTGCGGGCAGCGCGCAACCGCGAGGCATGGCCACTGCTATCGGCACAGCGCCATCAGCTGTACCCACGCCTGCGCATGAGCCGGATCGAGCCACGCCATCAGTGCCACCGCGCACAGGCCCGCCAGGCTGAGCACCGACAGCCATACGCCGAGCGCCGGTCCGCAGCGCGGCCTCATGACCGCGCCGGCGCGAGGCCGGTCCTGACGATCTGCCGGTCGTCGATCGGCCAGTGCAACGTCGCCGCCAGTACGCCCAGCGCCATGGCGCCGAACCAGACCGGGTCGTACGAGCGCGTCAACTCGAACACCAGCCCGCCCAGCCATACGCCGAAAAACGAGCCCAGCTGGTGGCCGATGAACACGAAGCCGAACAGCGTGGCGAGATAGCGCACGCCGAACACCTGTGCGAGGATCCCGTTGGTCAGCGGCACGGTGCCGAGCCACAGGAAGCCCATCGCTGCGCAGAACAAGTACAAAGTCGGCGTGCTTAGCGGCAGCAGCAGGAACACCGCCATCGCCACGGTGCGCGCGAGGTAGATGCCGGCGAGCAGGTATTTCTTGCTGTGGCGACCGCCCAGCAGGCCGAACACGTAGATGCCGGCCACATTGGCGAGCGCGATGATGGCGAGCGCGGCCATGCCGTCGGCCGGACGCATGCCACGGTCCAGCAGATAGGCGGGCAAGTGGCTGGCGATGAAGGCGAGCTGGAAGCCGCAGGCAAGAAAGCCAAGGTTCAGGAGCCAGAAGCCGGAATGGTCGAAGGCCTCGCGCACCGCGCCCAGCAGCGGTGGCTGGCCGCGGGCCATGTTCGTCTCGTCCGCGGTCGGCGCAGGCGCGGCGGCGATCCGGTCCTGGAATGGCAGCGCAAGCGGCAGCAGCACTGCCAGTGCCAGGGCGAGCATCAGCAGCGTGGTCGCCCATCCCGATGCGACCAGCAGCCCCTGGGCGGCCGGCACCAGCGCAAACTGCGCGATGCCGCCGACGGCGCCGGCCAAGCCCAGCGCGCGGCTACGCTGCGCGGCGTCAGTCATCCTGCTCAGCGCGCCATAAATCACGCCGAAGGTCGTGCCGGACAGCGCAATGCCGATACAGACGCCTGCCGACCAGACGAAGGCCGCTGACGTGTCCGCCTGTGTCATCCCGTACAGTCCGGCGGCATACAGGGCCAGTCCGCCGGCCATCACCTTCCACGAGCCGTACCGGTCGGCCAGCATGCCGGTGAAGGGCTGCATCACTCCCCAGGTCAAGTTCTGCATCGCCATCGCGAAGCCGAAGGTCTCGCGGGTCCAGCGGCGCTCGGCGATGATCGGCAGCAAGAACAGCCCCTGCACATGGCGCACGCCCAGCGCCAGCCCCATCAGGAGGCCACCCGCCAGCACGAGCACCCACAGCTCCCGCCACCACGGCGTGGCGGACTGCGGCGAGGCGATGGTAGCGGACGAGTGCGGCAGGCGGGAAGTCATGACGGCCCTTGTCGAAGGATGGCGCCGGCAGGCGCGCGATGGCTCTATTGCAGTCGCCCTGGCGCCGTGCTTCAAGCGATCATTTGGTCGTTCTGCCATGCGCGCCGCGCATGGCAAGGGGGTCGTGGATCGTGCTGTAATGGTGGTTCGCGTGTCTGCCAGGAGGCCATCGCATGTCCGTCCCGCTCGTCCGACTGTTTCCGCTCGACCTGCTCAAGGGCTTCGTCGCCGTCGGGCGACGCATGAGCATTACGCAGGCGGCGGACGATCTGTGCCTGACGCAGTCGGCGGTAAGCCGGCAGATCCACGCGCTGGAGGAGCAGCTGAAGGTGCCGCTGTTCGTGCGCAAGCATCGCGGCGTGGCGTTCACTCCCGAGGGCGAACGGCTGTTTCGCAGCGCCGACAGCGCGCTGCAGCAGCTGCAGGACGTGGTGGCCGAGGTGCGTCGCAACGAGGGCCAGCGGTCGGTCACGGTCACCGCCAGCATCGGCGTGACCGGCTTGTGGCTGCTGCCGCGGCTGGGGAACCTGCAGAAGACGCATCCGCATCTGGATGTGCGCCTGTCCGCCAGCAACCGTATCTGCGACCTGCGTGCCGAGGGCATTGACCTCGCCGTGCGCTATTGCCGCGACGCCGCGGCGCCGCCCGATGCCGTGCGCCTGTTCGGCGAGAACATCGCCCCGGTCGCCCATCCATCGCTGGTGTCCGGGGTCGGCCAGCACGTCGATGCGCTGCTCCAACTGCCGCTGCTGGAATTCGACGATCCCCGTCCGTGGCTGCAATGGCGCAGTTGGCTCGAGCCGCGCGGCTACCATCAGGCGAGCCAGCACGGCATGCTTCGCTTTAATCAATACGACCAGGTCATCCACGCGGCGCTGGCGGGACAGGGCGTCGCACTGGGCCGGCTCGAGCTGGTGCGGCCCCTGATCGATGGCGGCCAGCTGGTGATCGTGCCGACGGCGCTACAAGCGCCGCCGAGCCCGAACGCGTACTGGCTGATCCATGCCTCCGCCCATCCGCGCGAGGACGTCAAGCGCGTGGCCGAATGGATTTGCCGGGAAGCCGTGCACACCGTCAGGTCACCCGCGCGCCCTGCAGCCACCTGAACCAGCTGAGCCAAGGACGGCCGGCGCGACGCGGGTGCGGCGGCGCTTCGATCTCGCACAACGCGGGGCCGGCGCCGTGCAGCGCGGCGAGAAACACCTCGGCGTCGCCGTGCAGCCGATAGCGCTCGCCGGGCGCGAGCAAGATGTCCGGGGACGGCCGGTCCCGCGCTTCGAACGTCAGCCACAGGCTGCCGCCGCGGCAGACCAGTTCCGCGCCGGCCCGCAGTCGCAGGCGCAGGCATTCTGCTTCAAGGGAAAGGGTGCATGACATGAAAAGCTCCGGTGGGCCTTTCAATTGTGCGAACCGGCGTCGTGGCTTGCCATGAGCATTGCGTCGGCCGGCCATACGTCAGCGGCATGCAAGGCGCGACAGCCCGCTGCACGGGTTCCAAATGTGGACTATCTGCATTACCGGGTGGCAGCCGTGGGCTCTGTCTTCAGCGGCCGCATTCACCTAAGCGGCCGGACGGCCATCGTACGCACGTTATTCGCCCGCACACTCAGCGCAATGTCCAGGCGCAAACTGGGGCGACGCTGTACGGCGTGATCGACGGCTCGGTGGAATACGTAAATCGCGTCGCTGCATACGCCGCCACACTTGCCACCGGCGGTAGCCGCTTCGTCAATGCCCCTCACGTCACTTTCGACTTAGCCATCGTTCACCAAATAGAACTCTGAGGTCAAACTTCCCCGCCTACTCGGTCATGTTCCCCGGACCTATTCTCCTTCCATCGCCGCCACGCATTCGGCAACGGCACCAAAGGGAATTAAGGTGAGAAGTGTGCTCGGTATCCACTCCGAGGCGTTCACCCGCAACGGTGGCGCCCTGGAGATGGTGCAACTCTGGGGCAACCTGCCCGCCCGGCAGAAGATGACGACAGCGTGTCGCTGGATGCCTCCACCGACGCCACCGTACTGCTGCTCGCGGGCGGGCCCATCGACGAGCGCGTGGTTGGCTACGGCCCGTTCGTGATGAACACCGAGCAAGAAATCCGGCAGGCCGTGAGCGACTACAACAGCGGCCGCCTTGTCCCTGCAGCCGCCTGATCTTCCCTCCCGCCGCGCCAGGCACGGCGGGGCCTCTTCACGCAGTACGCCCTTCTGACAAGGAGCAACACCATGAGCCAACCCGCAAACTTCAATGGCAAGCGCCCCGCCATCGACCCGGCCGATCCCGCCATGCTGCTGATCGACCACCAGAGCGGCCTGTTCCAGACCGTCGGCGACATGCCCATGCCGGAACTGCGCCTGCGCGCGGCAGCCCTGGCCAAAATGGCGACGCTATCCAAGCTGCCCGTCATCACGACCGCTTCGGTGCCCCAAGGTCCCAACGGTCCGCTGATTCCCGAGATCCACGAGAATGCCCCGCACGCCAAGTACGTCGCCCGCAAGGGTGAAATCAATGCCTGGGACAATCCCGATTTTGTTGCCGCGGTCGAGGCGACAGGGCGCAAGACGCTGATCATCGCCGGCACCATCACCAGCGTCTGCATGGCGTTCCCGGCGATCAGCGCGGTAGCGGACGGCTACAAGGTGTTCGCCGTGGTGGACGCCTCGGGCACGTACTCGAAGATGGCCCAGGAAATCACGCTGGCGCGCGTGGTCCAGGCAGGCGTGGTGCCCATGGACACGGCCGCGGTAGCGTCCGAACTGCAGCAAACCTGGCACCGTGACGACGCGCAGCAATGGGCTGAGGTCTACACCAAGATATTCCCGGCCTATCAGCTGCTGATCGAAAGCTACATGAAGGCACAGGACGTACAGAAGAACGGCGAGGTCCTGGACTCGGCACGTTGATCCCCGGCGCTGCATGGCCCTCGCGGCCATGCAGCATGGGGCGCAGCGCCCAAGGCGGGCCTGGATTGGCGGCGCTTCAACGCGCGGCGTCACTACATGATTCGTCAGCGACATGACACGCACCGTCGTTCCTACCCTGGCGCTTGCCCTGGCATTGGCTGGCATGCCATGCCACGGCAGCGCGCAAGGGTCGGCCCCGGCCTACAGCTTCCTCCGCTACAACGAGGACTTCCGCTACCTGCAGGATCCGGCCAGGCGGAGCGACCCCTGGGACCCGATCAAGTTCATTCCCGTAGGCGCGCCAAGCGCCTACCTGAGCCTGGGCGGCGAAATCCGGGAGCGCTTCGAAGACTATTCCGCGCCCAACTTCGGCGTGCCGGGCCCGTCCGCGGACGGCTACCTGCTGCATCGCATCCTGCTCCATGCCGACCTGCACGCTGGCGACTATGTCCGTGGGTTCGTCCAGCTCGGCAACCACTTCGCATTCGGCAAGGAAATCGCCACGCCGCCGTATGAAGACCGGCTGGATATACAGCAGGTTTTTGTCAACATACGCCTGCCAACCGCGGACAGCCCCCCCACTTCCGAGCTGCCAGTCCTGCGCGTTGGACGTCAGGAAATGGCATTTGGCTCGCAACGCCTGATCTCCGTGCGCGACGCGCCCAACGTCAGGCGCTCCTTCGACGGTGCTCGCCTTGGCGGCAATGTAGGCGATGTGAGGCTGGATGCGTTTGCCACACGCCCGGTACTACTGAAGGCCGGCAATTTCGATGACCAGCCCAACCACGCGCAAGGCTTCTGGGGTCTCCACTCAACCTTTCCGAAGACGTTCATCGCGAATTCGGGTGTGGATTTCTACTACCTCGGCTTCGAGAACAGCCGGGCCCTCTACAGCGTTGGAACGGGCGTGGAGCGAAGGCATTCGGTCGGTGGGCGTGTGTTCGGCAGCCACGGCCGGTGGGACTGGGACTGGGAAGCGCTGGCGCAATTCGGCAGCTTCGGCCAGCAGGACCTGATCGCCTGGGGCTTCTCCACCGATACCGGCCATGCCTTCCTGCTGGGGGGATGGGGCGCGCGCGCCGGCGTGAAGGCCACTGTGGGCAGCGGCGACCGCGATCCCCGCGACGGCAAGCTGGGGACCTATGGCGGCTTGTTCCCCAAGCTCGCCTATTTCAACCAGGCGGGCCTGCTCGGCGCCTCGAACGTGATGGACCTGCAGCCTTCGCTGACCCTGAAGCCGACGGCGAAGCTGCGGTTCACCGTGTCCTGGGACTTCATCTGGCGCCAGACCACAAACGATGCGGTCTACACGGCGGCGGCATTTCCCATTGCCGGCACAGCGGGACAGCCCGGGCGCTACACCGGCAGCCAGCTGGCTTTCGACGTCTACTGGCAGGTCGACCGCCATATCGTGATCAATGCCGGTTTGGTCCACGTGGACGTGTCCAGGGTGCTGAGCACGGTGGGCGGGCACAATACCAACTTCACATATGTGTCGGCAGCCTATTCGTTCTGACGGCATGCACACAAAGGCGCGGCATCGCTGCACTTTCGGCGGAGCTCACGCCAGATTCGCGCGGACGACGCTACGGTAATACGCGACCAAGGCATCCATCACCACCTGCCTAACCGTAACGTCGCTTGACCCTGGATTCAACAGAACGGTTTCGGTCATCAGATGGGGCGCGGCCGCCCAACCGATCCTGCTGCTCGCCAACCACATCCGCGATCCGGCCGTGCTACGCCAAGCCATGGCGCTGGTGCGCGAAGGCATCGCGGTTTCCGCGCAGGCCGCGCGGGCCGCGACCCGGCTACAGGTGGCACCGGGTGGCGCCGCAAGCGCTATTCGCGCATCTTCTCCTCCATGAAGGCCCGCAGCACGTCCATCGCGGGTGCCTCGGTCCGCCGCTGCAGGCTGTGCGTTCGGAATCAGACGGCGAAGCGCTCAACCTCGCCTTCCCGCCAGACGATGCCGGCTCCAGCGGATTGACCGAAGTGAGCCATGCCGTTCTTGAATTCGATAGCTGGTTCGAGAATCGGGCCGGCGAGATCCATCCGCTCGAGCCAATGACAGGTAGGGGTTACCGCTAGAAGATGGGCGCTGAACTCCTGGAAGATGTGACTCGACATGGGAAGCCCGGCTTGCTCGGCCAATGCGCTGGCACGTAACCATCCGCTTACGCCGCCGATCTTCATCAGGTCCGGCATGCAAAGGTCACACGCTCGCACTGCGAGCGCCTTGGCCATGTCCTCCGGGCCGAACCAGTTCTCGCCCAGCTGCACGGGGACGTTCAGGGCGGCGCGGACCGCGGCATGGCCCTCGTAGTCGTGCTGCAAGGTCGGCTCTTCGATCCAGGCAATCCCTTCCTGTTCAAGCGCGCGCCCCTGGCGGGTGGCTTCCGGCACGGTCAGGCCCTGGTTGTAATCGACCAATATCTGGACGTCGCTGCCGACGGCGGCGCGAATGGCGCGTACGACGGCGATATCCTCCTCCAGCGTCGGATACCCGATCTTCGTCTTGACGGCGGTGAAGCCCTGCTCGACCGCTGCTTTCGCGCGCTCCCTGCCCAGCGCTACGCCATCCATGCTGTGACTGTCGTACGCGCGTAGCGGCCGCGCTTTGCCGCCAAGAAGTTCCACAAGCGGCAGGCCGCACGCCCTTGCCAGGGCATCCCACGCTGCCATATCGATACCCGCTGTTGCCATCCTCACGATGCCGGTATTGCCGATGAGGCGAAAGCGCGACTGCAGCGCCTGGTCGATGGCGTACGGGGCGAGCGGCATACCGCCGACTACGATCGCCAGCTCTTCGACCATCCGATGCACGGGCTTCAGCGCGAGCGGCGTATAAGTGAACACATAGGCCCGTCCCGTGACCCCGGCATCGGTCAGCAGGTCGATCAGTACCAGCGGCGACGACGCCACCGTTCCAACCGCGGTTCTGACCGATACTGCAGCGGCACGTTGACGGACCGCGCACGCAGGCCGGTAATCTTGATCTCGTTCTTCATGGTGTACCGCAAAGAAGCGGCTCATTCGAATGCCGGTCTCCCTGTGCTTGCGGAGTGGCGGCCCAGATATAGTCACTGTTCAGTTGCGTCACGGCCGGACAGCCGATTTGCGCGAGGGTGGTATCGATCTCGCCCCTGAGCATGGACAAGACCGCTTCCACGCCGCGCTCGCCGTGTGCCGCGAGGGCATACAGCGTTGCCCTCCCGAGCAGCACCGCGCTTGCGCCCAACGCAACGGCCTTGACCACGTCGGAACCGCGGCGCACGCCACTGTCGATCAATACCGGCGCCGCGACACGTCTCACCGTGGCAGCCAACGTGTCGAGCGGCGCGATGGCCCCGTCCAGTTGCCGACCACCGTGGTTGGACAGGATGACGCCGTCCGCACCGAGGGCGATGCAGCGCTCGGCATCGTCGGGGCGGCTGAGGCCTTTGATCAGCAACGTGTGCGGCCACATGTCGCGCAGCCATTTGAGGTCGTGCCACGCAAAGCTGGCATCCATCTGGCGGCTCATCAGAGCCGCCTGTAGCTCGGCGTCCCTGACGTCTTCTGACGCAAAGTTGGCGAGCTGCGGCATGCCATGCCGGACGAAATCGCAGGACCAGCGCGGATGCAAGATGCCATCGAGCAGCGTGCGCAGGCTGTAACGCATCGGCATGGCGAATCCGTTGCGCAGGTCGCGTTCGCGCTTGCCATTGACGCCGACGTCCGTGGTCAGTACCAGCGTCGTATAGCCGGCGGCCAGCGCGCATCGCATCGTGCGGGACTTCGACTACATCGCGGTGGGTAATGTGAATGCCGCCAGCCTCGCCAGAACCAGCATGGCGAAGTCCGTCCTCGATGCAGGCTGGTCGTCTGATTCAACACGACTGCGGTCTAGATCGACATACATGGGTGCAGCGCAGAAGTAAGTCAGCCAGTCCGAGAGGCCTTACCGGCCCGAGACTTTCGGCGATCCTCGCTCCCAGCGATGATCTGTGCCAAGCTGATCGAGGAGGAAGAAGGCAACTTGATTTGGCCACGCAGCGAAACGGCAGCCGGACGGCCTCGCCCATTGCGGCGGGGCGCTTTCGCTCCGCCTACGTCCGAGGGACGGGGGCTTCACCCTACTAGGTCGACAAGCAAGGCGTACCCATTTCTGCGTGAGGTGCGATCATGAGCCTCGCGGCGCGATGCGCGGTACCTCATACGCTAAGTCGAACATTCGCCTTGTGGGGAAAGGACGGTTCACGGACCCATTGCAGGCGGTAAGAATGCCGACGTCGATGGTGGCTCGCAGAGCGGAATGAGACATTGGGGCTGCAGAATCGCCAGAGTTACCTGCAAACTGCTCGAGAGCTATGCCTGGAGAGTGCGCCGATTTTGGCGACTAGAAGCGCTGCAGACACAGGCCATAGGGCAGCCACAGCCAGCGGTACCTTGCCCCAAGGCCGGCCCAGTATTGCGTTGCTGTGGCTTGCACGCCTCAGGCGACCGCACCTGGCGGCGCATGGCGTGCCAGGAAACGGTCCAATTGGCCAGCGAACGCCTTGCTATCCTGTGGGGCGTACGGTGCCGGTCCGCCGGTATCGACGCCCGAGCCGCGGAGCTGGTCCATCACCTCGCGCATCGTTAGGCGCTCCTGGATATTCTCACGGCTAAACCAGGTTCCTCGTGGGTCGAGCACGTAGGCGCCCTTGTCGAGGGCAGCGGCGGCAAGAGCTATGTCCGCCGTAATCACGAGGTCACCGCTGCTGACCAGCTCGATGATACGGTCATCGGCTACGTCGAAGCCCGCCGGCACTTGCAGTGCCTTGATAAAGCGGGAAGGCGGCGTGCGCATATACTGGTTCGCCACCAGCGTGACGCACACCTCGAGACGCTGTGCGGCCCGATACAACATTTCCTTGACGACAACCGGGCAGGCGTCTGCGTCAACCAGTACTTGCATCGCGGGATTTCCAATTTAGGGAGGGAACGCCCATATTACTGCCTCCCCGCGTCTCGACGGGACGAACGTCGGCCGGCGAGTGGTCTTTTATCGGTGCGTCCGCCGGCAACGGTCCCCGTACCAACGCAGACCGGCCTTTCGCCAGCACTATGCGCTTGTTCGTTGCTATCCGGTAAACGTTTACTCCGGCGATAGTCGACCCCAAAGCAGCCAGGTAGGCACGCTGATGTCCGACTGCGGCTCCCCAACCCAGAGTAGGACATTAGCCAATCAGCACCCATTGTTTCGCAGTGGCGTTGTTTGACCCCTTGTTCCAATACTGGCCGCCTGACAGCTTTGCAGCTGTCGGAGACTCGATCATCAGTGCGCGAGAATCAGTCGCCGTCGCGACGCCCGCATTGGTGTCGTCGAAGCGCAGCATGTGAATGGTCGCTGCAGGGTCGGCGCTCTTGCAGATGCCCTTGTTCGTCCCCGAAAACACACGCGGCCAGCCAAGAGGGGCGCGCTTCGCCGAGATGGTGCCAGTTGCTGTCTGATCGGCGATGCCTGCCGCGGCATTGGCATCCGCGGGCCGTCGGGCCGGGAGGGCAGGGCGATTCTAAGCCGAAGTTCCCCAACCCCCTGGGCGAGTTTCCCCTTGTGCGACAGGCACTTGGCGTAATTCCCGGGTTCCGATTTCTGTCTACACGCGGATTTGCTGAAGCAATTCCAGAGCCTGCTTCTGTTTCGCGTTTGCCGTGGTGACGTGTTCGAACGTCGGCACTTCAGCGCCAGCGCTGGGTGTGCGGCAGGTGTTACGCACGATCGTGGCGAGTTCGGCCATCAAGCTCGAGAAGCTGTGCACGGGCGTGCCGTCGTCAAGTGTGTGGCGCGCCGCCTTGGCCAGCGCTGCCGCAGAGCGCACGGCAGGCGCCACCGGATCACGCGTGGCCTTGGCGGCCTGATCCGGGTCGGCGAACATCAGTTCGCGCCAAGCCTCACGCATGTGCCATTCGACGTAGTAGGCCAGCATGCACAGCAGGATATGCGCACGCACCCGATCGGCCGTGCGGTGATGGATTGGCCGCACCTTCAGGTCCACCGTTTTTAGCGAACGGAACGCGCGCTCCACGTTGGCCAGCGCCTTGTAGTTGCGCACGCACTCGGCCGAGTCCATCTGCGCCGCACTCACCGAAGTGCGGATGATGTAGAGGCCGTCGAGCGCCGCCTCGCGGGCGATGCCCTCGCTGTTGCGGCTGAACGTGAAGGCCGCGTCGTCGATACTCAGCGCAAAGTGCTTGGCCACCTTGTACTTGTCGATCACCTTGCCCACGCGCAGGCCGATCTGATCGCGCCCGGCAAGCTTGCCCGCCTGCACGCGGGCAACGATCGGCTGCAGGCACGCCTCGGTGGCCGCCAGCAACTCTTCTCGCTTGTGGGCACGTAGCCTGGCCAGTTCCGGATTGCGGCACGCCACCAGCCGCTCGCCCGGATAGTCCGGTGAACTCAGCTCCAGCAGATTGCGCTCGTCGAACAGGCCAAGCTGCAGTTGCCCTTGCTCGAGCAGCGGGCGGATCGAGGCGCTCTTGAGCGCGGTGATCCAGCCCAGGTCACCGCCTTCGCGCATCTGGTCGATGGCCTTGCTGGAGATCATGCCGCGATCGCCCACCATGACCAATCGGGAGAGACCAAATTCCTCTTGCAGGCGCCGCACCTCGGGCATGAAGGTCTGGCTGTCGGCCACGTTGCCCTCATGCACCGACACCGCCACTGGGCAGCCGCGCGCATCGGTGAGCAAGCCGTAGTTGACCTGTAGCAGCCCCTTCTTGCCATCGCGGCTGTAGCCAAGCTTGGCCAGCGGGCAGGTGCTGCCCTCGAAGTAGCTGGAGCTCAGGTCATACAGCACCAGGCCACCGGCGCTCAAGTGGCGCGCGGCGAGCTTCTTCTGGATTGTGCCCTGGCGCGCGAGCAGCCAGTCCATTGCCGCGTACAGGTCGTTCTCGTTGGCCTCGGTCACGCCGAAGTCCTCCGCCAGGGTGCTGGTGTGCCACCAGCGCGTGGTGGCCAGCTTCGTGTGCGGCGCCGCGATGCGCGCGGCCACCATCGCCAGCACCAGGTCGCGCTCGCGCGAAGGCTTGGAGGCGATCAGCGAGGCAAAGCCCAGACGCTGCATGGCCGTGGCCACCGCCTGCACGTGGCCGTGAGCGCGCGAGCGTGTCACCTCGAACGCCTCGCCCAGCGGCACGAAGGTCTCGCCCTTGAGTGAGCGGCGGATGATCTCGATCAGTGCCTCGGGCAAGTGGGACAGGTTGCCCAGCGTCTCGTTCTTGACCACGCCGTCCTCGCGGTAACTGCGCCGCAACAGGTGGGTGCGATAGATCTGGTCCTTGTACTTGCGGGTCGTCGTAACGACGTGAGCGGTTCCGTTTCGTGCTGGCATAGCCAGCAGAATAGGAGAAAACCCGCCAATGTCAAGAACTTTTAGTGACTACAAAATGAGGGCATCGAACGCCCCCCGATGAGCCGATTCCTCAATCAGGAAAAGGGCTTCGCGACGCCGCAGCCGCGGCGTCGGCATGGAACTTCGGTCTAAGGGTCGCGCGGCCGGGCAGAAAATGACAAGATCGCCGCCAGCCTATGCTGGCGCGACATTGCCCAGTCACGGCGATTCCACGCTCTTGCGGCCCTTGCGGTAGGAGGTCGGGCTGCGCTGCATCCGCACAGTCAGGAAAGCGCGCGGCTTGAGCCAGGAAGCGTTCTCCGACGTGTCTAGCTGTACCTACATGAGTTCCCTGGAGCGCGGCCTGAAAAGCCCGACCATGCACAAGCTGACCGAGCTGTGCGAGGTCATGGAAGTGCATCCGCTCACGCTGCTAACGCTGGTTATGCCGGCGACAGCACGCGCAAAGCCGACCAGCGTCTGGCGCAGGTGCGCCGGGAATGCGCCGGGAGCTGGAGGCGGGGTTGAAGGAACGCGACGACCCGCAGGCGCATGCGTGACAGGCTGCGTCAGCGGCACGGCGCCCGCCGCATGGACGGGGCGCCGTGGAGGGCCGTCAGATTACCGGTTTGCCGCGCGACCAGATCAGGTTGTGCATGCCGTCTTCTTCCTCGATCGGCCGGGCATAGATCGTCGCCGGGAATGAAGGATCGTCCAGGGTCACGGACAGGTAGGGCCGCTCGGACTGGCTGACTTTCTTCCACGCCGCGCCGAGGTCATAGCCGCCGGCCGCCTGGACGCGGAAGTCGGGGGCGTTCTCGCTCGCCTTGTCGTCGGGGATGAACCGGACCTTGACGTTGAGCGTCAGGGTGCGGACCGTGCCGATGAAGCCGTCGTTCTGAGCGGTGAAGGTGCCGATGTTGGCCATGATGCTTTCTCCTTTCGGGTTATCCAAGGTCGCGCCCATCGCGTCCTTGTTGTGATCCGATCAGCGGGGGCCGGGCTGGCTGCACCGCTTGCGGCCGACACGCAGTGGAGGACCTGGTGGGGCGAACAATTTGCTGCGCGAGGAAGCCGCGCAGCGGCGGGGAAATTGTTGGTGCCGGAAGGTTGCGGCCATGAAGACCGAGGCGCAGCCGCGCCCCTGCCAGGATGCACAACAGCTAAAGGACGCATGGGCCGACCTCACCGAAAGGAGCCGTGGCCGACTCGGCATCCTCGCATATCGGCTGCTCGTGCCGTCGTGCGAGTTCAAGAGGATGATTTCGTTGGCCTCGCTGCCGTTGATCTGGCTGGCATGGCGCAGCCGGATCATGTGCGTGGTGTAGTGGCAGCGGTTTTCCTGCCGCACGCGGGTCTGGCACACCATGAAGGGCTGGAACCCTTCACCGCGCAGTTCCTGCAAGACAGTTGCGGTCGGGATGTAGCTGTACCGTTGCGAGCGGGTCGAAGACGGCCACGGCCGCAAGCGCCCAAGGCGCACAGCCCTTGACGGCGAGAACGTCGTGAAACGGTGAAGGGAACAGCAAGACCGTCCTCTCCTTCCCGCAGAAACTACTGGTAAGCGTAGCGCGCAGGCCGGAGGGCCGGAAGCGTCAGAGACCAAAGCCGGATAGCCGCGCCTCTCCAGGGGCGCGGGCCCGCAACCGCCGACGGCGGAACGCAGAGATAGACTTGATAGCTCCGCGGAGATCGAACGTAGCGCCTCGCGATAGTTGCGCGCGCTGACGCGATCGGCCCGGTAGGAAAAATCTGCAGCTTCAGGCGCGCGAGGTTGCCAGACGCCCAAACACGAATTGGCCCAGATACCATGCCAACTCCGAGTTTGCCAGGATGTCGTCTTCGGATACGGACGATGCCTCCAGCTTCATCCGTCTCAACACAAGCTTGCCCTCGCGCGAGGCCAGCCATGCACGGACAAACTCCCGTCGAGCTTTGGTATCCGCTGCCCCGAAGTGCTCGCGCCCTTGCCGCGATTCTTCGTTCATGCGAGCGCGGGTCTCGTCTTCGCGCGAGGCAACGCTGCGCTCCACAGTTGTCTTGACAGCAATCTTCGCGGCTTCCTTCTCTGCTTCCTCGGTGAGGAGTTTGGTCTGAACTTGAACCATCGTCCGTTCGGCATCTGACATCCGCCAGTTGTCGCGCAAGGCCTTCATCAGGTACCCAGCGGGGCTCTTCTTGATCTGCCCGCGATTCAACTTAAACCGTGTGTACTCGATTGCCTGCAGAATGCGATCATCGCTCCATGTCTCGCGGTTCTCGGAAATCTCGCTGAACTGCCGGGTGGAAAGGTTGAACTCTTCCTTCAGAATCTTGTAGAGCTGACTGGCATCGGACAGGCTGGCCATGACAGCGTCGGCGGTGTCCTTACGCTTGAGCAGGAACCGAATCCGGTCGACTTTCTTCGACGACGTGGATTCGGTCTTGGTTTCATATGACAGGTCGATGTCCGAGATCTCATTGATTTCACGGACCGCCGGCTCAAGCCAGTCGCGCTTGAAGTATTTGAAGATGGTCGCATTCGCGCCCATCTTTCCCGGCCAGGTCCGCATCTCATCCAGCTTGATCCAGTCTGTGCGCGCGTTAGGCACACTTGGCAGAACCTTGTCATAGATCGCGCGCGCAAGGCTGCGGGTAAAAGACGTGGAGATTCGAAGGCTGAGCCAGTGAGACTTGCGGGGGTCTCGAATGTGTGGAATCAAGCTGTGATGCACATCGAAACGGACGCGGCCGCGATGCAGAGCCACCATGCCTATCAGCTGAACCTGAACCCAGATATCCTGTTCCTCGGGCTCACGGTCTGATGGTGTATTAGTGACACGGACCTTCGCGTTCTGCGCTTCGTCCGCGATGGTACGCAGATGCTTCAGGTTGCGGCTGTCATAGCGCATCAACCACTTGAAGTAGTTCAGCTCGACATCGTATTGGTCACGAGCTTCCGGCTCTTGTGCGACGATGAAATACGCGGCATCGAGGAACCGTCGCGCCGCCAACCCCATGTTGACGATTTCCGTGAAGAAATTGTTGCGCTGATAGCCGATCTCGCGGTTGGCCTCGTTGATGGGCATCCCGAGGTCAAACATGTCCTCGAACAACGCGAGCGCCATTTGGCGAGGCGTTGTCCTCGCTGCGGCCTCCACCGGATTCTCCGTCGCCAT